>CAWKMM010000001.1:0-392817 GCA_963850715.1 uncultured Nitriliruptoraceae bacterium
CCGTCGCGCAGCCCGAACTCGAACTTGGTGTCCGCCAGGATGATGCCCCGCTCCGTGGCGTGGGCAGCACCGGCGGCGTACAGCGCCAGCGACACCTCCCGCAGCTGCGACGCGAGCTCCTCACCGAGCGCGTCCGACATCACCTCGAAGCTGACGTTCTCGTCGTGGTCGCCCTGCTCGGCCTTCGTCGCCGGGGTGAAGATCGGCTCGGGGAGCCGGTCGGCCTCGACCAGCCCGTCCGGCAGCCCGATCCCGCAGACCGTGCCGTCGCGCTGGTACTCCTTCCAGCCCGAGCCCACGAGGTACCCGCGGACCACGCACTCGAAGGGCACGATGTCGACCTTGCGGCAGAGCATCGAGCGCCCCGCGAGCCGTTCGGCGTCCGACGCGTCGAGCTCGACGGGCAGGTCGGCCAGGTCGGTCGAGACCAGGTGGTGATCCACCTCGAGACGGTCGAACCAGAACCGCGACACGGCCGTCAGGACGCGGCCCTTGTCGGGCACCGGCGTCGGGTGGACCACGTCGTAGGTCGAGACGCGGTCGGAGGCGACCAACAACAGGTGGTCGTCGTCGACCTCGTAGAGGTCGCGGACCTTGCCCGATCGCAGGTGCGTCAGGCCACGGACGGTCGGATCAGCCACGAACGGGTCCTCGTGCGGCGGCGGGAGGCCGTGAACCTACCGGGAGGTGTCGGTGCGTCGGCTGCGGACGGCACGCGAACGCCCGAAGCGATGACGCGACCTGATGGTCGCTGACGGCGCGCCGCCGGGCTACCGAGGCTCGCGCCTCCACCCCGCTCGACGGTGGCCGGCGGGGTGAGGCGAGTTGCTGCCCAGCGGGCGTGGATCCCACGTCCGGGGCGGATCGGAACGGCAGCGGTGATCCGTGCGGGACCTCGGGCGACGTCAGAACGGCAGCCCGGGTGGAGCCGGGGCTGGGGTGTCGGGTCCGGCCAAGATCGGAGCAGGTGGGCCGGCGCGGGAGGTGGCGGCCGGGCCGGCGCGGGGGACGGTGTCGGGGAGGTCGTGGCGGGGTGGGGGGAGCTGTCGGTCGGTGCGGGGCAGGGTGGTCCAGGCCCGACCGCGGCGGCGGAGCCGGTAGGTCCCGTCCGGGTCGAGGGTCTGGTGCCAGCCGCGGCGGTGCACGGCGGTGTGGTGTCGTCGGCACAGCGACACCAGGTTGGCCGGGTGGTGATCGCCGTCGACCGCCTCCGGGTGCTGCTCGGTGGCGCGGGGTCGGACGTGGTGGACGTCGCACCAGGACACCGGGGCGGTGCAGCCCGGGAACCGGCAACCCCCGTCACGGGCGGCGACGGCTCGGCGGGTGGCGACGGTGACCTCGGGGGCGTACCGGCGGGCAGCGAGCAGATCGACCCCGTCACGGACGACCACGTCGAGGGCCGCGTCACACGCGATCCGGTCCAACGCACGCCGGACGATCCGGGGTGGCCGTCCTCGGACGCCGGCCGTGATGTCGGCCGGCGGCACGGTCGGTGACCCGGTCGGCGTCCACGATCACGCTGAACCTCACCGGCGACCCGACCCCCCGCGGCGACCAGCCGGGCTTGTGCAGAGGCGGACCAGCGCGTCGGCCAGCTGCCGACCACGGGACGGGGGCGGCCCGTCAGGTCCGTCCCGGTCGCCGGGGCACGGGGTGGCCTGCGGGTGTCGGCCTCCGCTTCGAGCCGGCCGACGATGGTCGCGAAGCTCTCCGGTCCGAACTGGCCGTACAGGCTGCCGGACCCGTCGAGCTGCCCCTGCACAGCCAGGAACTCGCTCTCGGCCTGCCGGTCGGCCCGCCGCTCCAAGGTCCGTTCGGGACGGTGGTCGTCGACCGCGTCCTCGAGCGCCCACGCCCGCCGCTCGGGATCCAGAGCTTCGAGCCGGTCGGCGTGCTCGCCGAGATGGCCGTCGAGCGCGGTGCGGGTCGCGGCATCGAGACGGCGAACCCCGCCGTCAACTGGCGGACGTGACCCCACGACAGCACCCCACGGTCGAACAGACCAGCGACCGCCGGCATCGACGCGAGGACGTCGGCTGCGGTCAGGACCATCGCCACGTCACGACCGACCAGACCGGTGTGCAGACGCAACGCCCCGTCGCAGGTCATGCCCTCCTCGGCCGCCACACGACGGGCATCCAGCTCACCTGCGAGCCGGACCGCACGGGCGGTCAGCCGATCCGCCGCCCGCAACGTGGCCACCAGCTCGGCCAGCTCACCGTCAGGAACGGGCGGGCCGTCCGGTCGGCGTTGATCGCGGCGACCGCCTCGTCCACCGTCCCGGCCACCGCCTCGTGGTGTTCGGGCCGGTAGCTCGGGCGGTGTTCGCGGGCGATGACGAGCGAGGTCGGACGGCGGGTGGGGTGCCGGTGGACCTGGCTTCGCATCGGGTGCCTGACGCTGGACGGACCCTCCCAGTCTATTCGTACATATGTTCGATGCAAGTATCCGTCCCCGCCGGCTGTGGAGAACGGGACGAGACGTGCGACGGCCGATCGCGCCTACCGAGGCTCACGGGCGGCGAGGTCCTCGGGACGGTCGACGTCCCGGGGCCGCGGTCCGGCGACGGGGACCTCGACGACGCCGAGCTCGGCCAGCAACTCGCGGGCACCGCGGTCGCCCTCGAGGCCGAGCAAGCGGCCGAACACGGGCGCGGCGAACGCGACAGGGTGGCCAGCTCCGTCGTCGTAACGCGCGCGCGCCGCGGCGCGCCGGCGCGACCGCTCCGACCACGGCGTCGACCGCGTCCGGGGTGACGTCCGGTTCGTCGGCGAGCAGCACCACGACCGCACCAGCGCCGCGCTGGCGCGCCGCCGCCACCGCCCACGCGGAGCGAGCTGGCCTGTCCCGCGCGTGGTCGGGGTTGACCACGACGCTCGGCCGGGCCGGCCGCGGGGCCGCGGCGGCGACCGCGTCGCCGTCGTGCCCGACCACGACCAGGACCCCGTCGACCATCGCTGCCGCCCTGCGCGGCGGCGACCACGTGGCCGACCAGCGGGCGGCCCGATAGCTGCGCGACCTGCTTGGTCGCCCCGAACCGCGTGGCCCGACCGGCAGCGAGGACCACGGCGACCACCGCTGCCTATCCTCCGCGGAGGAGCGGACGCGGGAGGTCCAGGTGGGTGGTCGACGCACGGCGGCGGTCGTCACCGCCAGCGACGGGGTGGCCACCGGTCACCGCGAGGACGCTCGGGCGACGGCGGTCGCCGACGCTGCTTGACCGAGCACGGGTTCGAGGTGGTCCGGCGCGAGGTGGTCGCCGACGAGCGGCCGCGGATCGCGGCGCTGCTGGCGGCGCTGGCCGACGAGGACGCGGTCGCGGTGGTGTGCATCACCGGCGGCACCGGGTTCGGCCCGCGGGACGTCACCCCCGAGGCGACCCGCGACGTCTGCCACCGCGAGGCGCCCGGACTGGCCGAGGCGATGCGTGCCGCGGGGCGGGCGTCGACCCCGATGGCGGACCTGTCCGCGGGGTCTGCGTCATCCGCGGCACGACCCTGATCGTCGACCTGCCCGGCAGCCCGCGTGGCGCGACCGAGTCGCTGGCCGCGATCGTCGGGCTGCTGCCCGCACGCCGTCGACCTGCTCGCCGGCGACACCGAGCACCGCCGAGGGCGCCGCCCGCGCCGACCGAGCTGACCGGCGGCGTCCGGTCACCGGCGGCGACGCCACCAGCACGCAGCGCGACGATCACCGCGACCAGGACGACGACCGGCGCGAGCGCTTCGCGACGGCGCCACCGGCGACGTCCACCAGGTCGAGCGCCTCGGGCTCGCGGCCGGCGGCGCGATGCGGCGCGGTCCAGCCGCGCCGGGCGCGACCTCGTCGGTGACGGTGGCCGCCCCGACGCGCGCCTCGGCGCCCCGTGGTCGGCGGCGCGGCGTCGGCCAGGGGCGCGTCGGTCGCCGGCGGCAACTCGTCGTGCGCCGGCGACGGCTCGTCAGCTGCTGCGGGATCCCCGCCGCCCGCCGGGTCCGTCGTCCTCGGCGATCATCGCGCGCAGGCGGTCGGCGAAGGTGTCGATGAGCTTGGTGCCGACCTCCTCCATGACCCCGCGGCCGAACTGGGCCGGCTTGCCGGTGATCGTCAGGTCGGTGGTGACCTTCACCTTGGTGGTGTCCTCGGCCTCGACGACGAGGTCGGCGGTGACGTCGGCCGTGGCCGTCCCCGCGCCGCGCGCCTCCTTGCCGTTGGCGTGGATGACGGCGTGCTTGGCGTCGGCGTCCTTCTCGACCAGCTCGGCCGTGCCCGCGGTAGGTCACCGCGATCGGGCCGACCTTGACCTTCACCTTGCCGGTGTAGGCGTCGCCGTCGACCTCCTCGAGGGTGGCGCCCGGCAGGCACGGGGCGACCCGTTCGAGGTCGGTGAGGATCTCGAAGGCGCGGTCGACGCCGACCGGCACGGTGAACTCGTTGACGAACTCCACGTGCTCCGACTCAGCCGTCTCGCGGACCTGGCGACGGTGTCAGCGTCGTGCGCCGCGGCCCGATCGGCGGCGCCGCGGAGGTCACGCGTCGCGCGTCGCGGTCGCGGTGGATCGGCCCGACGGTGTCGGTCAGGCGGCGCGCCGCGACCGCCGTGCCGCTCGAGCAGGATCTCGGCCGCGATCGACACCGCCGTCTCCTGCGGCGTCCGGGCGCCGAGGTCGAGGCCGATCGGTGACCGCAGCCGCGTCGAGCGCCGCGTCGCTCGACCCCGGCCTCGCGGAGGCGCGCGCAGCCGGTCCTCGTGGGTCCGGCGGCTGCCCATGACCCCGACGTAGGCCGCGTCGGTCCGCAGCGCGACCTCGCAGGACGGGGACGTCGAACTTCGGGTCGTGGGTCAGCACGCAGATCACGGTGCGGCGCGTCGACCTCGGTGGCGGCCAGGTAGCGGTGCGGCCAGTCGACCACGACCTCGTCGGCGTCGGGGAACCGCGCCGGGGTGGCGAACCGGGCCCGCGCGTCGCAGACGGTGACGTGGTAGCCGAGGAAGCGGCCGACGGACGCGACGGCGGCGGCGAAGTCGATCGCGCCGAAGACCAGCATCCGCGGCCGTGGCGCGAACGAGGCGACGAACACGCCGACGTCGTCGATGCCGACGTTCGCCGTGCGGGCCGTAGTGGCGCAGTCCCGGTCGCGCCCTGCTGCGAGCATCCCGCGGGCGTCGGCGACGACGGCGTGGTCGAGGCCCGTCGTCGCCGGTGGTGCCCTCGACGCTCGTCGGGCCGCACCAGCACGGTCGCGCCGGCGTGGTCCCCGTCGACGACGGTGGCGAGCGCGACGGGCTCGTCGGCGTCGAGTGCCGCGGCCGAGCGCGTCGAGGTCGACGTCGTCGGGCGTGAGCGGCTGGACGAGCACCTCGATGGTGCCGCCGCAGGTCAGCCCGACCGCGAACGCCTCGTCGTCGGAGATGCCGTACCGGACCCGCTGCGGGACGCCGGTGTCCAGCACCTCGGTGGCGACCTCGACGACGGCGCCCTCGACGCAGCCGCCGGAGACGCTGCCGACGACGTCGCCGTCCGGGTGCACGGCGAGGACCGCCCCGGGCGGTCGTGGCGCGCTCTGCGAGGTGGCGACGACGCGTGGCCAGCGCGAACCGGCGTGCCGTCGGTCCTGCCAGCGCCGCAGCGTCGGCGAGCTCCTCACGCACGTGGGCTCCCTCCCGCTCCGAGCCGCACGGTACGGCGCCGCGCGTCGCCGCGCCGCCTCGCTGCCGTCCGACGGCACCGGACCACCTCGTGCGCGAGCCGTTCGAGCGCAGCCAGCGAGTGCCCCTCGACCAGCGCGTCGCAGTGGGGCAGCGCGGCGGCCATGCCGCCGGCGTGGGCGCGAAACCCTCCCGGCCGGCGCGCGGGTTGGCCCAGATCACCCGGTGGGCCAGCCGCGACAGCCGCGCGACCTGCTCGCCGAGGAGCGGTCACGTCGCCCGTCTCCCACCCGTCGGAGAGGATGACGACCACGGCGCCGCGCGCGAAGCCGCGCTGCCCCCACAGGTCGAGGAACTCGCGCAACCCCTCGCCGAGCCGCGTGCCGCCCGACCAGTCGGGGATGGCGGCGGCGACGGCCCGCATCGCGGTGTCGGGGTCGCGGTGGCGCATCGGCTCGGTGACGCGGGTCAGCCGGGTCCCGAGGGTGAACACCTCGGTCGGCGTGCCGCTGCCGGCGGGCGGCGACGTGGGCGAAGCGCAGCAGCACGTCGGCGTAGCCGGCCATGGAGCCGCTGACGTCGACCAGCAGCACCACCCGTCGCGGCCGGTCACGCGGGGCCCGTGTGGTGGAGGCGGCCGAGCTCGCCCCCGGACCGCAGCAGCGCGCGCACGCTGCGGCGCCGGTCGATCGCCCCGCGTCGGGCCGGATCCGAGCGGCGGGTGCGGCGGGTCTCGCCGGGCATGCGCGAACGCGGCGAGCAGCCGGTGCAGCTCGGCGCGTTCCCGGTCGTCGAGGTCGCGCGACGTCGCGGTGGCGCAGCAGCTCCTCGCGCGACGCCTGGCGGGTGACGGCGCGGCGCGTCGACCTCGGGCACGTCCTCGTCGGTGGCGCGTCACCGCACGCTGTCCCCGAGCGCCTGCGGCTCCGAGCTGCGACCCGGCGGCGCACCACCGGCCGTCCGGTGACCGTCAGCCCGTCGAAGAAGGCGGCGAACACGCGGTCGTAGCGGTCGAGGTCGTCGGGCCCGCGAGCACAGCGTCAGCCGGCCCGCCCAGTAGACGGCTCGCGCGATCGATCGCGCCGAGCGCGCCGAGTGCCTCGACGAAGGCGTGGACACGGTCGGGGTCGCGTCCACCCCGGCGGCCCGCAGCGAGCGGGCGAACCCGACGGCCGACCCGTCAGCGCCCGGGACGCATGCCCGACCCGGGTCACCACCAGCATCCTGCTGCGCCGTGCGTGCTCCTCCGGTCGCTGGGCGACCTCCGTCCGCGCCGCCGGCGGCGGCGCGGATCACGAGCGTGGCCGACGTCGATGGCTCCGCACGCGTTCCTGGTCCTCGCGGAACTTCAGCACCGACCCGAGCGTGGCGGCGGCCCGGTCGGCGTCGAGGTGGTCGGCGCCGAGCGCGACCAGCGCCTCGGTCCAGTCGAGCGTCTCGGCGACCCCGGGTGGCTTGAGCAGGTCCTGCTCGCGCAGCGCCTGGACCGCGGAGGTCGACCTCGCGGGCCAGCCGTTCGCCGACCCGCGGCAGCCGCGGTGCGGACGATCGCGACCTCGCGGTCGAAGCTGGGGTGCTCGACCCAGTGGTAGTAGCAGCGCCGCTTGAGCGCGTCGTGGACCTCGCGGGTGCGGTTGGAGGTCAGCACCACGACGGGCGGCTGGGCGGCCCGGATGGTGCCGAGCTCGGGGACGGTGACGGTGACGTCCGACGAGCACCTCGAGCAGCAGCGCCTCGAACTCGTCGTCGGCGCGGTCGACCTCGTCGATCAGCAGCACCGACGGCGAGGTCTCGAGCGCCTGGAGGATCGGCCGGGCGACGAGGAACCGGCGGTCGTACAGCTCGTCCTCGAGCGCCGCGGCGCGCCTCCGGCGACCTCGGCCCGTGACCGGTCAGCCTCGGCGGCGCGCAGGTGCAGGATCTGCGCGCGGGAAGTTCCAGTCGTACAGCGCCTGCGAGGCGTCGAGCCCCTCGTAGCACTGCAGCCGGATCAGCGGCGCCCCGAGCACCTGCGGCCAGCGCGTGCGGCGACGGCGGTCTTGCCGACCCCGGCGTCGCCCTCGAGCAGCAGCGGGCGGCGCAGCGCCAGGGTCAGGTAGGCGGCGGTCGCCAGGCCGTCGTCGGCGAGGTAGCCGGCACGCTCGAGCGCGGCGGCGAGACCGGCCGGATCGGTCACGCCGTCGGGCAGCAGCGGCGGCGCGGGCGGAGCCTGGCCGCCCGCGCGCGTCGCGTGGTCGGTCGACGCTCACCCGGCGGCGGCCGTCAGCGCCCGGCGCGTCAGGACGCGGGCGAGGTGCTCGCGGAACTCGGGCGTGGCGTTCAGGTCGCTCGGGCGGCGAGGTGCCCTCGGCGGCCTGCTCGGCGGCGTCGGCGATGCGCGTCGGCCGACCCACCGCGCAAGCGCCGCCTCGGTCGCGCGACGCCCGCAGCGGCACGGTGCCCATGTGGGTCAGCCCGACGCGCGCGTCCTCGATCGTGCCGTTGCGAGCGCTTCACCACGGCGCACGAACCGACGATCGCCCACGCCTGCGCGACGCGGCCGAACTTCTCGTAGTGCCAGCCCCAGTCGCCGACGAGCTTCGGGACCCGGACCTCGACGATCACCTCGTCGTCGCCGATCGCGGTCTCGAGGTAGTCGACGAACAGGTCGGCCGCGCGCGATGTTCGCGCCGCCCGTCCGGCCCCTGGACCACGACCGTGCCGTCGAGCGCCAGCAGCAGCGGCGGCAGGTCGCTGGCCGCGTCGCCGTGGGCGATGGCGCCGCCGATGGTGCCGCGGTGGCGGACCTGGGCGTCCCCGACCGTCCTCGGTCACATCGGCCAGCACGCCGCAGTGCTCGCGGACCAGCGGGTCCTTGATCACCGCGTCGTGGGTGGTCATCGCGCCGATGGCGAGGTGCTCACCGCCGTCGCTGACGCCGCGCAGCTCGTCGACCCGGCCGAGGTCGACGATGCACCTCGGGCGCGGCGAGCCGCAGCTTCATCAGCGGCAGCAGGCTGTGCCCACCGGCGAGCAGCTTGGCCTCGTCACCGTGCTCGACGAGCGCGGCGACCGCCTCGTCGACCGAGCCGGCCCGGACGTAGTCGAAGGTCGCGGGGATCACTGCGGCACCTCCGTTCTGCGCCGGTCGGGGCGACCCTGACCGGCGCGGGCGCTTCCATCGCCTCCCAGACGTTGCGTGGTGACGCCGGCATCCGGACGTCGTTGACGCCCATCGGCCGCAGCGCGTCGACCACCGCGTTGATGACCGCCGGGTGTCGAGGCGATCGTGCCCGGCCTCGCCGACGCCCTTGACCCCGAGCGGGTTGGACGTCGCCGGCGTCTCGGTCCGGTCGGTCACGAACGTCGGCAGGTCGGCCGCCGACGGCGCGTAGTAGTCGACGATCGATCCGGTGGTGAGGTTGCCGTCGGCGTCGTAGACCGCCTCCTCGAACAGCGCCTGCGCGATGCCCTGGGCCAGCCCGCCGTGGACCTGGCCCTCGACGATCTGCGGGTTGATGACCTTGCCGATGTCGTCGACGGCGACGTAGCTGCGCAGGTGCGACGTGCCCGGTCTCGGTGTCGACCTCGACCGCGCACAGGTGGGTGCCGTGGGGGTAGGAGAAGTTCTCCGGGTCGACGGTCGCGTCCGAGTCGAGCGACGGTTCCATGTCCTCGGGGTAGTCGTGCGCGGCGAAGACCGCGAGCGCGACGTCCTGGATCGTCGTGCGTCGCGTCCGGCGAGCCCCGCACGCTGAACGTGCCGCGCGTCGAACTCGAGGTCGTCCTCGCGACGCCTCGAGCAGGTGGGCGGCGACCTTCCTCGCCTTCGCGACCACCTTGTCGCAGGCGGCCACCACGGCGTAGCCGCCGACGACCAGGGACCGGGACCCGTAGGTGTCCATGCCCTTGTGCGCGATGGCGGTGTCGCCGTGGCGCACCTCGACGTCCTCGTAGGCGACGCCGAGCTGGTCCGCGGCGATCTGCGACCACGCGGTCACGTGGCCCTGCCCGTGCGGCGAGGTGCCGGTGATGACCTCGACCTTGCCGGTCGGCAGCATCCGGACCGCGGCGTGCTCCCAGCCGCCGGCGCCGTAGGAGAGCGAGCCGAGCACCCGTGACGGCGCGAGGCCGCACATCTCGGTGAAGGTCGAGATGCCGATGCCGAGCTGGACCGGGTCGTCCGCCTCGCGGCGGCGCGCCTGTTCGGCCCGCAGCCCGTCGTAGTCGAACAGCTCCTTGGCCTTGGCGGTCGCCGCCTCGTAGTTGCCCGAGTCGTAGGTGATCCCCGCGATGGTCTCGTAGGGGAACTCCTCGTGCTTGATCCAGTTGCGTTCGCGCAGCTCGAACGGTTCCACGCCCAGCTCGTTGGCGGCCTCGTCGATGAGCCGCTCGATGGCGTAGGTGGCCTCGGGCCGGCCGGCGCCGCGGTAGGCGTCGGTCGGGGTCTTGTTGGTGAACACCCCGTGGCAGGTGAACGACAGCGCGTCCATCTTGTAGATCGCGTTGAACATGAACGCGCCGAGGATCGGCACGCCCGGCGTGACCAGCTGCAGGTAGGCGCCCATGTCGGCGTGCAGCTCGACCTTGAGCCCGCGTGATGCGGTCGTCCGCGTCGAACGCGATCGACAGGTCCTGGATCTGGTCGCGGCCGTGGATCGTGGCCAGGAAGCCCTCGGAGCGGGACTCGGTCCACTTCACCGGCACGCCGAGGTGACGCGCGAGCACGAGGCAGATCGCCTCCTCGGCGTAGACGTTGAGCTTGCTGCCGAAGCCGCCGCCGACGTCGGGGGCGACCACGCGCAGCTCGTGCTCGGGCACCCCGCAGGTCAGCGCCAGCATCAGCCGCAGGATGTGCGGGACCTGGGTCGCCGACCACAGCGTGTACTCGCGCGACTGCGTCGGCGGCTGCGCACACCACCGACCGCGGTCTCGATGGCGAGCGGGATGAGCCGCTGCTGGATGAACCGCCGGGTCGTGACGTGCGCCGCGCCGTCGAAGGCCGCGTCGATGTCGCCGTCGATCTTCTGCCAGGTGTAGCTGCGGTTCGACTCGAGGCTGGTGTCGGCGAGGTCGGCGCCGTCCGCGAGCGCCGCCTCCATGTCGGTGACGACCGGGCAGCGGGTCGTAGTCGACGACGACGTGCTCGATCGCGTCGGCCGCCTGGTAGCTCGACCGGGCGACGACCACCGCGACCGCGTCACCGACGTAGCGGACCTCGTCGGTGGCGATGGGCAGGTGCACCGGTGCCTTCATGTCCTCGGTGACCGGCCAGGCGCACGGCAGGCCACCCTCCCAGTTGGCGACGAGGTCGGCGCCGGTGAACGCCGCGACCACGCCGGGCTGTTCGAGCGCAGCCGAGACGTCGACGTTGGTGACGCGCGCGTGGGCCATCGGGCTGCGCACCAGCGCGACGTGGAGCATCCCGGTCAGCTGCAGGTTGTCGGTCCACTGCGTGCGCCCGGTGACGAGGCGCGCGTCCTCCTTGCGCAGCCGCGTGCGGCCGACGTTCAGGGCCTGGCGGGGGGCGTCGAGTCGCGGTCACGGTGCCACCTCCAGGTCCTCGAGCTTCTCTCTGTCGCCCGCCCGCTCGGTCACGTCGGCCTCGCCCATCGTCCCCTCCTCGGGGTTCGAGCTCATCGGCTCGCCGCGCATCTCGGCGGCGGCCCGCCGGACGGCGCGGACGATGTTCACGTAGCCGGTGCAGCGGCAGAGGTTGCCCTCGAGCCCCTGACGGACCTCATCCTCGGACGGGTCCGCGTTCTCGGTCGAGCAGGGCCGCGGACGCCATGATCATCCCGGGCGTGCAGAACCCGCACTGCAGGCCGTGCTCGACGTGGAAGGCCCTCTGCAGCGGGTGCCAGCCGTCGGTCTCGTCGGCGACGCCGGGCGCGCGGGTCGCCATCCCCTGGATGGTGGTGATCTCCTCGCCGTCGGCCTGGACGGCGAGCATCGTGCAGCTCTTGACCGACGTGCCACCCATGTGGACCGTGCAGGCCCCGCAGTTGGAGGTGTCGCAGCCGACGTTCGTGCCGGTCCGGCCGCACGTCTCGCGCAGGTGGTGGACCAGCAGGGTGCGGGGTTCGACGTCGTGCTCGTAGGTGTCGCCGTCGACGGTGATGGAGATGCGGGTCACGGATGCCTCCCGGGTCGCGCGCGCCGCGTCGGGGAGATCCCGCGTGGCGCCGATCGACGGGCCACGCGACCGTCCCTGCGTGACCTCCCGGCCCCCGGGTCGCCGCGGCCGCCTCGTCGACGAGGCGGCCGCGGGCGGGACCGGGGGTGGTCGGCCGCGCCACCCCGGAGAACCGGGGCGGGGGCTCGGACCGTCGGTTCCCGCTGCGCCCGCTCGCCGGTGACGCTCCCGAGCCACCGTCGAGCGGGTGGTGCTGGTGTCATCACCGCTCCCGAGGTGACGACACCGCTCGACCGTAGGACCGCCGCACGTCGCACGTCGGACGGAAGCCGGGAACCTGGACGACGTGCGCCGTGGCCGCACACCGTGTGCGCCGAACGTGACGTCGACGTCGGACCGACCCGCCCCGGAACCTCAGCGGCTCAGGCGGTGGCGGCGGCTGCGGCCCGACCGGCCGTGCGGCCGCTGAAGATGCACCCACCGAGGAAGGTGCCCTCGAGCGATCGGTAGCCGTGCATCCCGCCGCCGCCGAAGCCGGCGACCTCGCCAGCCGCGTACAGACCGTCCAGCACGTCACCCCCCGGCTGCATGACGCGCGCGTCGAGGTCGGTCTCGAGCCCACCGAGGGTCTTGCGGGTGAGGAGGTTGAGCTTGACCCCGATGAGCGGACCGGCTGCCGGGTCGAGCAGACGGTGCAGCGGGGCGACCCGCATGACCTTGTCACCGATGAAGCTTCGGGTGTCGCGCATCGCGGCGATCTGCAGGTCCTTGGTGAACGGGTTCCTGAGCTCACGGTCGCGTGCCTGCACCTCGGTGCGGACCTGGTCGAAGTCGAGCAGCGGCGTGTCCGTCAGCGCGTTCATGCCACGCACGAGTCGCTCGAGGTTGTCCTCGACCACGAAGTCGGCACCCTGCTGCTTGAACAGCTCGACCGGCCCGGGCGCGCCCGATCCGAGTCGCTGGGCGAGCATCCGGACGTCCTTGCCCGTCAGGTCCGGGTTCTGTTCGGAGCCCGACAGCGCGAACTCCTTCTCGATGATGCGCTGGGTCAGGATGAACCAGGTGTGCTCGTGGCCGGTGCGACCGATGTGCTCGAGCGTGCCGAGCGTGTCGAACCCGGGGAAGAGCGGCACGGGGAGCCGCTTGCCGGTCGCGTCGAGCCACAGCGACGAGGGCCCCGGCAGGATGCGGATGCCGTGCCGCGACCAGATCGGGGTGTGGTTCTCGATGCCCTCGACGTAGTGCCACATCCGGTCACGGTTGATCAGCGACGCGCCAGCCTCCTCGGAGATGCCGAGCATCCGCCCGTCGACGTGGTCGGGCACCCCGGACAGCAGCTTGGCCGGGACCGGACCGAGACGGTCGGGCCAGTTCGCGCGCACGAGGTCGTGGTTCGCGCCGATGCCGCCGGAGGTCACGATCACGGCCTGGGCACGCAGCTCGAAGGCGCCGACCTCGGTGCGCGAGCTCTTGACCCCACGCTCGACGTCGGAGGGCTCGAGGACGACGCCGTTGATGCCGTCGACGACGCCACCGGTGGTGGTGAGCGCGTCCACGCGGTGCCGGAAGCGCAGTTCGACCCGGCCGGCTTCGACGTGGGAGCGCACCCGTCGCGCGAACGCCTCGACGATGGCAGGACCGGTCCCCCACACGATGTGGAACCGGGGGACGGAGTTGCCGTGGCCGGTGGCGATCCCGTTGCCGCGCTCCGCCCACCCGACCAGCGGGAAGAAGCTGATCCCCTGCTCGAGCAGCCACGAGCGCTTCTCGCCGGCGGCGAAGTCGAGGTACGCCTCGGCCCACCTGCGCGGCCAGTGGTCCTCGTCGCGGTCGAACCCAGCGGTGCCCATCCAGTCCTGGTGGGCGAGGTCGTAGCTGTCGGCGATGCGCAGGCGGCGCTGCTCCGGCGAGTCGACGAGGAACAGTCCACCGAAGGACCAGAACGCCTGGCCGCCGAGGCTGGCCTCGGGTTCCTGGTCGACCACGATGACGCGACGTCCCGCGTCGGCGGCCTCGGCCGTCGCGACGAGCCCCGCGAGGCCGCCTCCGACCACGATGATGTCGGCGTCCATACCCACCTCGGTCCCTCCTGCCGGGCTCCAGCTCGGCGCCTCGGGGAGGCTAACCGGCGCGCTCGGCACCGACCGTGCTCGTGGCGTCGCGTCCTACGGCATGCTGCGCGCTCCCACCGACCCGGACAGGCGATGCTCGTGCCCACCGACCTACGGCGACGCAACTTCCTCAAGGAGCGCGACCTCACCCCCGACGAGTGGCGTTCCCTGCTCGACCTGGCTGCGGAGCTGAAGGCCGACAAGGCGGCGGGGCGCGAGCAGCAGCGGCTCACGGGGCGGAACATCGCGCTCATCTTCGAGAAGACCTCGACCCGCACCCGTTGCGCCTTCGAGGTCGCCGCCTTCGACCAGGGTGCGCACGTCAGCTACCTCGACCCGACCGGGACCCAGATCGGGCACAAGGAATCGATGAAGGACACCGCCCGCGTGCTCGGGCGCTTCTACGACGGGATCCAGTACCGCGGCTCGTCCCAGCGCCACGTCGAGACCCTGGGCGAGTTCGCGGGCGTCCCGGTGTGGAACGGGCTGACCGACGAGTGGCACCCGACCCAGACGCTCTGTGACCACCTGACGATGCGCGAGCACAGCGGCGCGCCGCTCGAGGAGACCACGCTCGCCTACCTCGGCGATGCCCGCAACAACGTCGGCAACTCCCTGCTGATCGGTGGGGCGCTGGTCGGCATGGACGTGCGGATGGTCGCGCCGCGCGAGCTGTGGAACGAGCCCGACGTGATCGAGCAGGCCGAGACGATCGCGGAGCGGACGGGCGCGCGGATCACCCACACCGACGACGTGGCCGCCGGCGTGGAGGGTGCCGACTTCCTCTACACGGACGTGTGGGTCTCGATGGGCGAGCCGGCGGAGGTGTGGGACGAGCGCATCGCGCTGCTGCAGCCGTACCAGGTGTCGATGGACACCGTCCGCGCGACGGGCAACCCGGCGACGAAGTTCATGCACTGCCTCCCCGCGTTCCACGACCGCGAGACGGCCATCGGTGCCGCGTTGTACGAGCGCACCGGGCTCGACTGCCTCGAGGTGACCGACGAGGTGTTCGAGTCCGACCGCTCCATCGTCTTCGACCAGGCCGAGAACCGGATGCACACCATCAAGGCGATCCTGGTCGCCACGATGGGGGCCTGACGCCGAAGGTCAGGTGCGTCGCCGCAGCACCACGGCGGCCAGCGCGAGCGCTCCGACCAGCACCCCCGCGCCACCGCCGGTGACCGGGAGCGGAGCCCGGGTCGACCCGGTGATCTCCGGGGTCGACCCGCGGTCGAACGTCGCCGGATCCGGTCCGGGCTCCTGGACGGTGGGTGGCGGGTCGCCGCCGGTCTGCCCGTCGTCGGTCGACCGCGCCGCCTGGCTCGCCGCCACCGACCAGGGGTCGAGCAGGTCGGGCGCGTAGGCGCTGCGCTGGTAGGCGGCGCAGAACGCCTCCTCATCGCCGGCGAAGGTCGGGTCGAGCGCCACGAGCGCCGGACGGATCGCGGTCCAGATCGACTTGTGCCCCTCGAACAGCCCGGGGTCGTCGGGGTCGGTGGACAGGATGCCGTCGCGCGCGGTGATCACCAGGTCGAGGCCCCGGTGCACCGAGATCCGCTGGCCGCCGGCTCCGGCGGCGAAGGTCATCCCGATGTCGTAGGTGGGCTCACCGAACGGTGTGCCGCCGTTGGCGTCTGGTGCCTCGAAGAAGGGTGCGTGCGGGTAGCTCGGCCAGGTACCGAACGGTGAGCAGGTCAGGTCCGGCGTGCCGGTCGAGTAGGTCCAGTTCTCGGCCGCGTTCACGTAGGTCAGGTAGCCGTACCCGGTGTTGGTGTCCTCGAACGCCGCGTGGGTCATGCGGTAGACGAACCGTTCGTCGAGCAGTGCCTCGCCCTCCCAGACGCCGCGGCGCAGCAGCAGCAGCCCGAGCCGAGCCAGGTCCTGCGAGGTGGAGAACATCGTCCCGGCGATGCTGGTCCCCGGCCACGACGACCCGGCCATCCCCAGCCGGTCGAACACCTCGACCTGCGCGAACTCCCGGACGTCGGCGATCCCCCGGAACGCATCGGGTTCCTCGCGGATGACCCGGTTCATCACGCCGACGAGGACGTTGATCTCGCGGTCGCCGAGGGTGTCGTAGCTCCAGGCGCCCTTCGCCCCGTGCGAGAGGTCCGGCTTCGTGGCCGTCATCGCGAGCACGTGGGCGATCGTCGCGTCGGGGTTGATGCCGCCGAGGTCGGCCTCGTCGACCCAGTCGGTGATGGGGTCGGTGTCGTCGAGGCTGCTGCGCGCCGCGATCATGCCGACCAGCAGCGCTCCGAAGGTCTTGGTGATGGACCACACCTGGTGGGTGGTCGTGGTTCCCGTCGGGTACCCGCCGCTCCAGCACAGCTGCCCGTACCGGACCACGGTGTACGCCGTCGCGGACAGGACCAGGTCGGCCTGCTCCATGAGCTCGGGGTCGAGGCCGCAGCGTTCGGCGACCTCGTCGCGCGGGACGGGGACCCAGGGGTCGACACCCGGATCGCTGACGTCGCCGCCCGGCCGGGCTGTGGCCGTCCCCCCGGTCGCGCCGAGGAGACCGACCACGACGACCGACGCGATGGCCGCCCGACGCGTCCGCGCCCGGCGCCCCCGTCGTGGCGTGCTCCGCCGTCCCATCGTGTCCACGTCGTCGCCTCCACCGCCCAGCGTGGGCACCGGTCACCGTCGGTCGCGGTCTTCGACGGGGGCGCCCTCGCCACCTGCCGAGCTGGCCGAGTGGGTGACGGCCCGGCCTCGCGGTTACCCGCCGATGTAGGACATCTCGACGCGCGGGCCGGTGAGGCCCTCCTCGGCACGGAGCTCCGATGCGCGGTCGGTCCGTGCCGACCAGATCGCGACCAGGCGGTCGCGCAGCGCGGCATCGTCGCCGGCCTCGTGCCGCAGGAGCCCGCGCAGGTCGTGACCGCTGGCGGCGAACAGGCAGGTGTAGAGCTCGCCGATGGCCGACAGCCGGGCCCGGGTGCAGTCCCGGCAGAACGCCCGCGTCACCGACGCCACCACCCCCACCTCACCGACCCCGTCGAGGTAGCGGTACCGCTCGGCCACCTCGCCGGGGTGGGCGCGGTCGACCGGTTCGATCGGCCACGCGTGTCGCGATCCGGTCCACGACCTCGGCCGCCGGCACGACGCCGTCCCGCAGCCACCCGTTGGTCGTGCCGACGTCCATGAACTCGATGAACCGCAGGGTCACGTCCGCGTCGCGCGCCCAGCCCGGCGAGATCCTCGAGCTGGTCGTCGTTGACCCCGCGCCGCAGCACGGTGTTGACCTTGATGGGACCGAGCCCGGCGGCGCGGGCCGCCTCGATGCCGTCGAGCACGCCGAGCACCGACGCCCGGGTGTCGGCGACGGCCGCGGAACGTGGTCTCGTCGAGCGCGTCGAGGCTGACGGTGATGCGGTGCAGCCCGGCGTCGGCCAACGCGGCCGCGTGGTGGCGGAGCAGCAGGCCGTTGGTGGTCAGCGCGAGGTCCTCGATGCCCGTCGACGGCGGCCAGCTGCGCGACCAGCTCGGGCAGGTCCTTGCGCAGCAGCGGTTCCCCGCCGGTGAGCCGGATCTTGGTGACGCCGAGGTCGACGGCCACCCGGACGATGCGGTTCGAGCTCCTCGAAGCTCAGCAGCTCGTCGCGTGGCAGGAACGCGTGGTCCGGGCCGAACACCTCGCGGGGCATGCAGTACCGGCAGCGGAGGTTGCAGCGGTCGGTGACCGACACGCGCAGGTCCTCGACCGGCCTGCCGAGCCGGTCGACCAGCGGCGCGTTCACGGTGTCTCCCACGTCGCGGACGGTACCCCGTCGCTCCCGTGCCGCGCCGGTGACCGGTGGGATCAGCTCGGCTGGAAGCCGCCCACCATCGAGGCGAACATCGGCTCGACCTCGTCCCAGTCGGCGGCGTGGCTCTGCAGGTTGAGCGCGTAGGCGCGGTCCCCGGCCAGGATGTTGAGGTTGTAGGCGCGCAGCTCGGCGCCGCCCGCGGTGTAGGTGTACTCGAGCAGCGCGGCGGGCTGGCCCCGGAAGGTGGTCTCGGTGAGCTGGAGCTCCTGGTAGTCGTCGAACCGGTCGGCGAGGTCGGCGGAGAGCTCCTCCCAGTTCGCGTACGGGTCGGGTCGCGGGTCGGGCGTCCAGTCGACGCGCAGGTAGGTCGAGCTGTCGGGGTCCCGGTGGTCGACGATGCGGCCCTCGCCTTGCGCGACCTCCCAGCCCGCCGGGACGGCCACCTGGTAGGCGGGGCCGTCGACGACCTGCCAGTCGTCCGGCACGTCGGCTTCGGGGACGTCGGTCGGCCGCCGAGGCGTCGTCCTCGTCGGTCCCCTCGTCGGGCGCGCCATCGGCCTCGGGCTCGCCGTCGGCGCCTCGTCCGGGTCGCGGCGTCGTCGGTCGGCCGTCGGGGTCGGGTCGACCCACCAGCGCTCCTCGTCGGCGCCGCGTCCTCGCCGGTCCTCCGGCGGCTCGGTGCCGCCGTGCCGCGGTCGTCAGCGCCTGCGGCGCCGACGGCCACCACGACGCAGCAGCGCGACCGCCCGACGGCACGGCCACCGCACGCAGCCGCAGCCGGCGCCCAGCTGCGCCGTCCGAGAGCGGACGGGCTCGCGACCGGTGACCCCGGGGTCGGGCGGGCGCAGCGCGACCGGACGACGGCGAGCGCGCGACGTCCGGCTCGTCCGCCGGCGCGGTGGCACGATCGTCGCCGGGCGTCGCAGCGGGCTCCGGCGTGCGTGCGTCGATCGGCGCCACCGATGGGCTCGCGGTCGCCGGGACAGGTGCGGCGCGTCGACCCCGGCGACCCGGGCCAGGCCCGGCTCGGAGCTCGGCGACGCTCCGGACGGGCCGACGGCTCCTTCTCGAGCAGCCGGGCGATGACGCGGCGCGAGCGCGTCGGCCCGCTCGAAGGCGCGGGCCGACTCGTGGACGACGGCGTGGACGGTGGCGACGGCGTTGTTGCGCTCGAACGGGGGCACGCCCTCGACGGCGAGGTAGAGCGACGCGCCGAGGCCCCAGAGGTCGGCGGCCGGTGCGGCGTCGTGGCCGAGCGCCTGCTCGGGGGCGATGAACTGCGGCGAACCCATCGTCGCGCCGGTCCGGGTCAGGCGCATCTCGCCCTCGACCGAGGCGATGCCGAAGTCGGTGAGCTTCACCGCGCCGTCGTCGGCGACGAAGATGTTCGACGGCTTGACGTCGCGGTGCACGATGCCGCGGGCGTGCGCCGCGACGAGGACGTCGAGCAGCCCGAGCCCGACGACCGCGGCGGCCGCCTCGTCGAGCGGCCCGTCACGCGCGATCACGCTCGTCGAGCGTCGGTTCCTCGACCAGCTCGAGGACGAGGTGGACGTCGCCGTCGTCGGCCACGACGTCGAAGATGGTGACCGCCGACGGGTGCAGCAGCCGTGCCGCGGCGCGCGCCTCGGAGCGCACCCGCGCGCGCACCTTGTCGCGCTCGGTCGGCGGGCAGCTCGTCGGGGATCTCGACGTGCTTGACCGCGACCTCCCGCTCGAGCAGGTGGTCGTAGCCGGCCCAGACGGTGCCGCCGCCCCCTCGGGCGATGCGGCGCGTGAGCTCGTAGCGTCCGCCGACGCGGCGGTCGGTGAGCAGGTGCCATCGCGACGACCGTAACGGGCGCCGCGGCGCGACGGACGGTCGGCTGACCGTCCGGACGGGGGATAGCGTCGGACCGCGGCGGCGACGTGGAGGGCGGTCGCGTGGAGCTCGAGGTGCGCCTCTTCGGGGGCCTGTGGGAACGCGCCGGTGGGCAGCGACGGCTGCCGGTCGAGCTGCGCCGACGACGCGACCGTCGCCGACCTGCGGGCGCAGCTGGCCGCCGACCACCCCGCGCCTGGCCGAGCTGCTGCCGCGGGTCAACGTCGCGGTCGACCTCGAGGTCGCGCCGCCGACCCGACCGCTCGCCGGCGCCAGCGAGGTCGCGGTGCTGCCGCCGGTCGCCGGTGGCGCGGGCGACGCCGACCGCGACCGCCGCGGGTGGTGACCGGGCTGGCCGCAGCCGCCGTTCGACGTCGACGCGGTGCTGGCCTCGATCACCTCGCCGCCGGTCGGGGGGGCGGTGTCGTTCCTCGGCACGGTCCGCGACCACGCGCCGGACCTCGACGGGGTCGTGCGGCTCGACTACTCCGCCTACCCGGAGATGGCCGAGAAGGTGCTGGCCGACATCGCCGCCGAGCTGCTCGCCGAGCACCCCGACGTCCGAGGTCTGGCGCTGCTGCACGCGACCGGCGAGCTGGCCGTCGGCGACCACACCATCCTCGTGGCCGCGTGCGCCGCGCACCGGGCGTGCCGCGTTCGACGCCTGCCGCGACGCGCTCGAGCGGGTCAAGGACCGCGTGCCGATCTGGAAGCGCGAGGTCACCGCGGACGGTGCGCACCGCTGGGTCGGCCTCACCCCGCCACCCGACGCCACCGCCTGAACCGGCGGCTCACGGCGGTCCGGGTGCACCACCAGCTCGGTGGCCTTGACGGCGAGGTGGACGGTCGCCGCCGGCGCCGAGGTCGAGGTCGGCGACGGCCTGCGGGGTCACCTCGGCGACGAGCGGCACGGCGCCTTCGACGCGGACGCGGACGTGGTCGCCCCGGACGTCGAGGTCGGCCACCTCGCCCCGGAGCACGTTGCGCGGGACGCCGTCGGGCGGGGCGCGGTGGACCGGCGACCGCCCGCGGGTGGACGGTGACCGCGACCGGCCCGTGCGCCGGGTCGGCGGTGCGCAGCTGCCCGCCACCGTCGAGGTGGACGAGCGGTGCCGTCGGCGCGACCCCGCGGAGGAGGTTCAGCCCGACCAGCTCGGCGACGAAGCGGGACCGCGGGCTGGGCGGTGACCTCGGCCGGGGGTCCCTGCTGGGTGATCCGACCGTCCTCGATCGACGGCGAGGTGGTCGGCCAGGGTGAGCGCCTCGGTGGGGTCGTGGGTGACGAGCAGCACGGGCGTCGCGGTCTCCTCGGCCAGGCGGCGGACGAGGCCGCGGAGCGCGGTCCGTGACGGGCGCGTCGAGCGCGCTGAACGGTTCGTCGAGCAGCAGCAGCCGGGGTCGCCCGGCGAGGGCCCGAGCGAGCGCGACCCGTTGCTGCTGCCCGCCGGAGAGCGCGGACGGGCGGCGGTCGGCCCAGGCCGCCGGCGCCGACCCGGTCGAGCCAGGCCCGGGCCTCGACGCTCCGCGCGTCGCCGGTCGCCGTCGCGGACCGCGAGCGCGACGTTGCGCAGAACGGTGCGGTGCGGCAGCAGCGTCGAGGCCTGGGTGACCATGCCGAGCTGCCGGTCCTGCGGTGGGCAGGTCCGCCTCGGGCGCCGGACCTCGTCGACGACCACGCCCGGCGACCACGACGCGCTGCCGGTCGGAACGGTCGAGCCCGGCGATCGGCCCGCAGCGTCGAGGTCTTGCCGCCGCCCGAGGGACCGATCAGCACGGTGAACAGCGGCGTCGCTGCGCAGGTCGACGTCGAGCTGGAAGCTCGCCGATCGACCGCTGCGTCCCGGACCTCGAGGCTCACCACGGGGCCCGTTCGAAGCGGCGAGACGACCATCAGCGCCAGCACCGCCACGACCGACAGGATCAGGGCGAGGACACCCGCGGTGGCGTAATCGAAGGCCTGGACGCGGTCGTAGACCGCGATCGGGCATGGTCTGGGTCCGACCGGGGACGTTGCCGGCGACCATGATGGTGGTCCCGAAGTCGCCGAGCGCGCGTGCGAAGGCCAGCGCGATGCCCGCGCAGGATCCCGCGTTGGGCGAGCGGCAGGGTGACCTCGAACACGATGCGCCGCTCGCGAGAGCCCCGCGACCCGGGCGGCCTCCTCGAAGCGGCGGTCGACGTCGGTGATGGCGGCGCGGGCGGCCCGGAGGCAGAACGGCGTGCTCGCCACGGCGGCGGCGATGACCGCCGCGGTCGGGGTGAACACCAGGGGCCCGCCCGGTCAGGCGACTCCCACGCGCGCCCGAACGGCGACCGGCGACCGATCGTGACGAGCAGGTAGTAGCCGAGGACCGTCGGCGGCAGGACGATCGGCAGGCTCGCGATCGCCTCGAGCAGGCGACGGCCCGGGGAACGACCTCGCGCGAGGACGTAGGCGCCAGCGATGCCGAGCGACCGTGGCGATCAGCGTGGCCAGCGACGCGACGCGCAGCGACAGCCACAGCGGCGCCCAGTCGATGCCGGCGAGCGTGTCGGTCACGGACCGCCCGCTTCGGCCTCGTCGTCCTCGCCCTCGCGCTCGCCGGGGAGCAGGAAGCCGGAGCGGCGCATGACCTCCCTGCCGCCTTCGCTGGCGACGAGCTCGGCGAACGCCTCGGCAAGCGTCGCCTGCCTCGGGTCAGCGGCGGTGACCACCAGCTGCTGCTCCAGCGGTGCGTGCAGGCCCTCGTCGACCAGCACCCACCTGCCGACGCCGCGTTCGTCGCTCGCCAGCGCGAGGGACAGCGCCAGGATCCCGACGTCCGCGTTCCCGGTCTCCACCAGCCGCTGGGTGTCCGAGATGTTCTCGCCGAGGACGAGCCGGTCGCGGACGTCGTCCCACGTGCCGGTCGCTCGCAGCGCCTCCTCGGCAGCAGCGCCGTAGGGGGCGTGCTCGGGGTTCGCGATCGCGACGTTCATGATCGTCTCGTCGCCGGCGAGATCCTCGAGCTGCTCCCACCCCGCCCACCGGTCGTCGGACGCCCAGATGACGATCCGGCCGAACGCGTAGGTCCGGCGGGTCGAGGCATCGCCCA
Source organism: uncultured Nitriliruptoraceae bacterium (assembly GCA_963850715.1). Classification (GTDB taxonomy): domain Bacteria; phylum Actinomycetota; class Nitriliruptoria; order Nitriliruptorales; family Nitriliruptoraceae; genus Nitriliruptor. The sequence continues at coordinate 22,549 of CAWKMM010000001.1, forward strand.
CACCCTGGTCGAGGACCTGGTCGACGAACGTCACGTTGGCGGACGCGAACAGGTCGAACGGCGCGCCCTCGATCACCCGCTGCGCGAGCTGACCGGACGAACCGAAGTCGAAGGTCACCGCGGTACCCGTGTCCGCCTCGAAGCGCCGTCCGAGCTCCTCGAACGCGGGTCGGAGGTCGGACGCAGCCGCGACGAGGAGCTCGTCGGCTCGACCGGTCGAGCCCGCCGAACACGCCGAGGTGGCGACGAGGGCGGCCAGGACGACCAGACCCACGAGGCGACCACGATGCTGACCGGTCACGGCGCGCCCGCCAGCTGGTAGCCCGGCAGCACCGACAGCCGTGCCCGCAGCCGTGCGGACGCCAGCAGCTCCCCGAGGACGCGAGCGCCGGGGTGGTCGACCGCCCCGGCGTCGATCCACAGCTCGACGGCGTGGGTCTCGAGGGGGTGGAAGACCAGCCCGCACGCCTCGGCGACGGGTTCGATGGTCACCGCCGCGAGCCCGAGCTCCGTCGCCCGTCGCGCGGCGTCGAGATGTCCCGTCGCGACGGGCCCGGCCGGGCGGGCGGCCCCGGCAGCGTCGAGCACCCGTTCGAAGGCGAGCTGCGCCGCGGCCCCCGCGTCCCGCTGGACCACCGGGGCCCTCCCCGAGAGTGCCTCGGTCAGCGCGTGCGCCCGCTCGGGTGGGGCGGCGAGGCCCGTCCGCCACATCGCGAGCGGGAGCCGGTGGATCCGATCGGGCCGCCGCGGCGCCGGCGGCAGCGTGTCGTGGACGACCGCGGCGTGCGCCCGACCGGTCGTCAGCGCGAGCCTCGCGGCCGCCGACGAGCCGAGCACCGGCAGGATGCGGCCGGGGCCCCGGCTCGGCGCGAGACCCGTGAGCAGGCCGAGCGCGGGGTCGCAGCCGACGACCACGAACCCGTCGAGGTCCGCGCCGTCGAGCAGCTCGACCCGCCCGTCGGCGACCGTGGCATCCGGCACCGGCCACGACTCCCCGTCGGCGACCGCCGGCACCGGCACCACGACCGTGTGATCCCCCACGCGGGACGCACGCACGGCCCGCCCGTGCGGAACCTGTCCCCCGAGCACGTGGAGCGCCTCCGGCGGGCCGACCGCCAGCAGCTCCTCGACGGTGGTGCCGAGCGCACGGGCGAGCCGGAGCGCCGCATCGACACGGGGCAGGTGATCACCCCGCTCGACCGCGCCGACGCCCTGGCGGCTGATACCCGCACGGGTGGCCAACTCGTCCTGGCTGAGGCCGAGGGCGCGGCGGCGGCGGCGGACCCGACGTCCGAGCCCCGCGTCCGCTCCCGCGCCGTCCCGCACGCTGCGCCTCCTGGGATGACAGTTTCCGAGCACTACTATGCCAGACAACGAGCATCCCCACAGGCCCGCGTCACAGCAGCGCTGACCGCGCCCTTGACCGCGAACCTACGCTCGCGTAACTTACGGTTCCGTAACCCACCGGCTGGAGCCGAGCGTGACCACCACCCGCCTGACCGACCGTGACCTGCTCGCCGAGCTCGAGCCCGTCGCGGACCAACAGCTGCGCCGTCACGAGCAGGTGGCCGAGGAGTGGTTCCCGCACGAGTACGTGCCCTACTCGCAGGGTCGCGACTTCGACGGCGAGCCGTGGACCCCCGACCACTCGCGCCTCACCGGCGTGGCGCAGATCGCTTTCGAGGTGAACCTGCTCACCGAGGACAACCTGCCGAGCTACCACCGCGAGATCTTCGAGATGTTCGGCACCGGCGACGGCGCGTGGATCAACTGGACCCACCGCTGGACCGCCGAGGAGGGGCGCCACTCGATCGTGCTGCGCGACTACCTCACCGTCACCCGCGCCATCGACCCGATCGAGCTCGAACGCGGGCGCATGCAGCAGATGATGACCGGCTACGACCGGGACGGGAAGGACGCGCTCCGCGGCATGGCGTACGTCTCGTTCCAGGAACTCGCGACCCGGATCAGCCACCGCAACACGGGGCGGTACTCGGACGACCCGGTCGCCGACCGGATCATGGCCCGGATCTCGAAGGACGAGAACCTGCACATGATCTTCTACCGCGACCTGATCACGGCCTCGATGCATCTCGACCCGTCGCGGGCCATCGAGGCCATCGCTGCCGAGGTGATGGCCTTCCAGATGCCGGGCACGGGCATGCGCGACTTCAACCGCAAGGCGGTCCAGATCGCCAAGGCCGGCATCTACGACCTGCGCGTGCACCACGACGACGTGGTGTGGCCGCTCCTACGCCACTGGCGCGTGTTCGACGTCGAGGGACTGGACGAGCAGGCCGAGCAGGCGCGCGAGCGACTGTCCGAGTTCCTCACGGGACTCGACCGTATGGCGACGCACTACGACCACAAGCGCGCGGCCCGCGCCGAGCGCGAGGCCGCGGCCAGCTGATCGGTCACGGCGGCCGGGTCAGCCGGCGCCGAGCCGCTGACGCGCCGCGTCGAGCACGGTCAGCACCTCGAGCGTCTCGTCGAGTGGCAGCAGGGGGCTCTCGGTGCGGCCCTCCCGCAGACAGCGGTGGACCTCGGCGATCTCGTGCCCGTAGGTCGGAACGCTCGGGTCGAGTTCGGCGACCTCGCGGGTCCCGTCGGAGCGCGTCCAGGTCCGGCGGGCCGTGCGGTACAGCGGCGCCCCGAAGTGGATCTCCCCCTCGGTCCCGGTCAGCGTGCCGCCCGACGGCAGCGCCGTCGTGAGCGAGCAGGCGAGGTCGACCCGGACGCCGACGTGTTCGAGCGTGAGCTGGGCGTCCGCGTCGACACCGTTCCGCGCGAGGGTGCCGGCGACGTCGACGAGGGTCGGTGCGGCGGGCAGGAACGCCCGGGCGAAGGCGACCGGGTAGACACCGACGTCGAGGAGGGCGCCACCACCGAGCTCAGCCGACCACAGCCGGCCGCCCGGGTCGTAGGCGGCGGGGAACCCGAGGGAGGCGGTGATGGTCCGGAGCTCGCCGATCGCACCGTCGGCCACGAGGTCGCGCGCGCCGACGACCAGCGGGTCGCAGCGCATCCACATCGCCTCGGCGAGCAGGACCCCTCGCGCGCGACTGAGCGCCACCAGCTCGGCCGCCGACGCGAGGTCGGCCGAGAGCGGCTTCTCGCACAGGACCGCGACGCCGGACTCGAGCGCCGACCGAGTCGGCGCGACGTGTTGCGGGTGCGGGGTCGCGACGTAGACCACGTCGACCCCGCCCGCGGCCAGCATCGCCGCCACGTCGTCGAAGGCGGCCGGGATGCCGCGCTGCTCCGCGAAGGCACGGGCCCGCCGCCGGGAGCGTGACGCGACGGCCACCACCTCGGCGTCGGCCGTGGCCTGCAGGTCGGCCACGAACGAACCCGCGATCGAGCCGGTGGCGATGACGGCCCAGCGGATCGGTTCCGCGGCCGTCCGCGTCACGAGGGCCGGAACCCGAACCCCGCGTCACCCGGCGCGTCGTCGGTGAGCACCTCGCGGTGCTCCATCCCCTTGGTCGACTGCTCCTCGCGGAGCTGACGGACCTTGGCCGCGATGTCGGGATCGCCGACGGCGAGGATCTGCGCCGCGAGGATCGCGGCGTTGCGGGCGTTGTCGATCCCCACCGTCGCGACGGGCACGCCCGGCGGCATCTGCACGATCGAGTACAGGGCGTCGGCGCCGCCGAGGTGGTCAGACAGGCACGGCACGCCGATGACCGGCAACGGCGTGTGCGCGGCCACGACGCCCGGCAGGTGGGCGGCGCGACCGGCGCCGGCGATGATCACCCGGTACCCCGCCTCGTCGGCGCCGGAGATGAACTCGCGCACCTGCTCCGGGTTGCGGTGCGCGGACATCACGTCGACCGTGTGCGGGATGCCGAGATCCTCGAGCTGCGCCGACGCCTTCTCCATGATGGGCAGGTCGGTCTTGGATCCCATCACGATGCCGACCAGGGGCTTGCTCACGGGACGCTCCTCGCGGGTGGGTGGAGGCCGCGGACGCTAGTCGGGCAACCACCTGTCGACGCAGCGAGCTGCCACGCCCGAACGGGAGGTCAGACGCGAGCGGCGATGTCCCGGCGTCGGTGCTGGCCGTCCCAGCGGACCCGGTCCGCGGCTGCGTAGGCCCGAGACCGGGCCTCGGCCACGTCGGCGGCGCGAGCGGTGACGTCGAGGACACGACCGCCAGCGGTGACGAGCCGCCCGTCCGCATCACGCGTCGTCCCCGCGTGGAAGACGGTCACGCCCTCGTGCCGGGCGACCTCGTCGACCCCCAGGATCGGGACGCCCGTCGTGTAGCCCTCGGGGTAGCCGCCGCTGGCGAGGACGACGGTCACCGCAGCGCCCTCGTGCCACGACACCTCGACGTCGCGCACCGATCCGACCGCCGAGGCGTGGAGCAGATCACCGAGGTCGGAGGCCAGCATCGGGAGGATGACCTGCGTCTCCGGATCGCCGAACCGGGCGTTGAACTCGAGCAGCTGCGGGCCGTCGATGGTGTCGACGAGCCCGGCGTACAACAGGCCCCGGTACGGCGCGCCGCGGGCTGCGAGCTCACGCAGGACGGGCAGGAACACCAGCTCACGGAGGTGGGCGACGTCAGCCAACGCGAAGCCGGGCACGGGCGTGTAGGCCCCCATGCCGCCGGTGTTCAGCCCCTCGTCGCCGTCGAGCGCACGCTTGTAGTCCTGCGCCGGCGCGAGCAGCACCACGTCGTCCCCGTCGCACACGCCGAAGACGCTGCGTTCGGGACCGAGGAGGAACTGCTCGACGACCACCTGCGAGCCGGCCTCGCCGAAGACGTTGCGCACGAGCGCGTCGTCCACGGCGTCGCGGGCCTCGTCTCGCGAGGCGCAGATGCGCACACCCTTGCCCGCGGCCAGCCCGTCCGCCTTGACCACGTACGGCCCACCGAAGCGGTCGAGGGCGTCGTGGGCCTCGTCGCGGTCACCGGTCGCGACGTACCCACCGGTCGGTGCACCGGAGGCCTGCATCACGTCCTTGGCGAACGCCTTGGACCCCTCGATGTGCGCGCCAGCCGCCGTGGGGCCGAACGCGGGGATCTCGCGACGCTGGAGCTCGTCGACGACGCCCGCGACGAGCGGTGCCTCGGGTCCCACGACCACCAGGTCGACCCCCTCGGCCTCGGCGAGGTTCGCGACCGCCACCGGGTCGGTCGACTCGACGGCGAGGTTCGGGCCGCACTCGGCCGTCCCGGGGTTGCCCGGAGCGGTGACGACGCGATCGACCGAGGGCGAGGCGGCCAGGCGCCAGGTCAGCGCGTGCTCACGTCCGCCACCGCCGACGACCAGGACGTTGCGACCCACGTGTGCGAGCTCCGGTGCCGGGAGGCGGCGAGGCTAGTGCCGGTCGCCCACGGGACCGTCGTCCACGACACTGGCGCGGCCCACCGGACCGGCAGGCGACCGAGCTGGCACCTTGCGCTCCACCGACCGCACGCTCGTGAGCGAGTCAGTGCGTGACCGGCGGCACCAGCGGGACGTCGTGGCGGACCAGGGTCTGGGAGCGCTTCGGCCCGACCGACACCCACGTGATGCGCGAGCGTGACTCCTCCTCGAGCATGTCGACGTAGTCGCGCGCCGCCCGGGGCAGGTCCTCGTAGCGCTCGACCTCGGTGAGGTCTTCCTCCCAGCCGGGCACCTCGGTGTAGACCGGTTCGGCGTGGTGGAAGATCGACTGGTGGGGCGGGAAGTTGACGTACTCCCGGCCGTCGTAGCGGTAGGAGGTCGCGACCTTGAGCGTCTCGAACCCCGACAGCACGTCGAGCTTGGTGAGGAAGATGTCGGTGAGGCCGTTGACCCGCTCCGCGTACCGGGCGAGGACCGCATCGAACCAACCGACGCGGCGGCGGCGACCCGTGGTCGTGCCGTACTCGCCACCGAGGTCGGTCATCCGTTCGCCGACCTCGTCGAACAGCTCGGTGGGGAACGGCCCGGTGCCGACGCGGGTCACGTACGCCTTGGTGATGCCGATGACGCGATCGACGTGGCGCGGCCCGAGCCCCGCACCGGTCAGCGCGCCACCGGCGACCGGGTTCGAGGAGGTCACGAACGGGTAGGTGCCGTGGTCGAGGTCGAGCAGGGTCCCCTGGGCGCCCTCGAGGATGATGTGCTTGCCCGCCTCGAGCGAGCTGTGGATCAGCTCGGTGGTGTCGGTGAGGCACGGCCGCAGGCGTTCGGCGTACTCGAGGTACTCGGCCGCGATCTCGTCGGCGTCCATCGGGAGCCGGTTGTAGATCTTGGCGAGCTGCTCGTTCTTGTGGACCAGGACCGCCTCGAGCTTCTGGCGGAAGATCTTCTCGTCGAACAGGTCCTGGAACCTCAAGCCCACGCGCGACGCCTTGTCGGCGTAGGCCGGGCCGATGCCCCGCTTGGTGGTGCCGAGGTTGGCCTTCCCGAGACGGCGCTCGATGAGCAGGTCGAGCTCGCGGTGGTAGGGCATGATCAGGTGGGCGTTGCCGCTGATCCTCACCCGCTCGAAGGGGTCGATGCCGCGGGCCGCGAGCCCGTCGAACTCCTGCAGCAGCACCGCCGGGTCGACCACCACGCCGTCGGCGATGACGGGCGTCACGTGCGGGTAGAGGATCCCCGACGGGATCAGGTGCAGCTTGAACACCTGGTCGCCGACGATCACGGTGTGGCCGGCGTTGTTGCCGCCCTGGTAGCGGACGACCAGGTCGGTCGTGTCCGCGAGCAGGTCGGTCGCCTTGCCCTTGCCCTCGTCGCCCCACTGGGCGCCGACGATGATGGTCGCGGGCACGGTGCGTTCCTCGCCTCGGTTGCGGTCCACGGGTGGCCCGGGCCGCGGTGGCGGAGCATCGCGTCGCTCCGGCGGCCGGAAGCGGCCGCCGTGTCCGGACCCTACCGGGTCGGTCGCGTCGTGCCCCACGCCCCGCGGGCACACCCGTCGCGCACCGCGTTCGTTGACCCCCGCGACCTCCGTGCGGGAGGGTGCGCCGCGAGACCGCCAGGCCGGTGCGCCGTCCCGTCGCGAGGACCCGGACCAGCAGGAGGCCCACAGGTGCACCCCGAGGACACGCCCGACGAGGGCCCACCGAGCGCCACCGCCGACCCGTCGCCGAGCGCGTGGCTGCGGTCACGCCTGCCCGTGGCGATCGCCTCGGTGATCGCCCTGGCCTTCGTGGCGACGATCGTGGCGATCACGACGACCACCGCGTCGGCGCCGTCGGACGTCACGGGAGCGCCACCGACCACGGATCTGGCCGACGGGACCGAGCCGCTGGCGCCCTCACCGACCCCGGAGCCGTCAGCCGACCCTTCCCCGGAGCCCGCGGCCCCCGAGGACCTCGACCCGCTGCCCGGAGCCGGGGAGACCGACGACGACGAACCCCCGGCGCCACCCGCCCCGGAGTCGACGCCGGAGCCCGATCCGCCGATGGCCACCGACGAGGCCACGCCGGGACCGGACGGGCCCGGCGCGCGCCTGTGGGGTCGGTGGTTCCGGGCCGACCACCTCCGCCAGGGGGACGAGTTCGCCATCGTCGCCGGTGACCAACCGCTCTACGTCGGGTTCGTGCGCGAGGAGGGCAGCGAGGACCTGGTCTGGATGACCAGCTGCAACACCTACGGGGGTCAGCTCACCGTGGGGCGCGACCGTCTCCGGATCCGGGGTGCGGGAGGGACGGCCGTCGAGTGCCGGGACGAGGTCCTGACCGACCAGGAGGGGTGGCTCGGCGAGTTCTTCGGCGCCGGTCCGCACTGGCGCCAGCTCGGTCACCGACTCCGGCTCTGGACACCCGACGGCCGGCGGATCGACCTGGTCGAGGACCGCGGCGGACCACCCACGAGCTGACCCGCCCGACGGGGGCTCAGGGCGCGCTCGAGCCGGTGGCCTCCGGGTCGTCCAACCAGGTCGGCTGTCCGCTGACGACGGTGTCGTCGGCGTCGTGGGTGGGGACGCCGTCCGGGCCGGCGTCCTCGTCGGCACCCTGCCGGCGACCGCCACCGACCAGCAGCGCCAACCCGAGCGCGAGCAGCAGCACCGGGCCGGCCACGCGCAGGTCGATCAGCTGGATGGTGACCGAGCCGCTGAGGACCACGGCACCGATCGCGACCGCGACGGCGCCGACCAGGAACGAGAAGGTGTCGAAACGGTGGCGGGTCATCGGCGGACCTCCGGGGCCTCGAGCTCGGGAACGACGTCGCCGTCCGCGGACGACCGGATGATGCGGAGCGCTCCGGCGCCGACGCGCAGGTCGACCTCGTAGGTCGGCCTCCCGGGATCGGCGGGGATCCGGAGAGCACGCTCGAGGCTGACGCCGCCCGTGTAGCCGTCGGGGGCGATGAGCAGCTCACCGACCTCGAGCCGGGCCGTGCCTCGGACACCGGCGCCCTCGGGCACGTACAGGGTCAGCTCGCCGGCGCCGAGGACGACCTCGAGCACCTCGTCACCGGGGCGCGCGACGCCGGTCAGGTCGACCCGCAGGTCGCCAGCGCCGTAGCTGATGCGGTCGCCCAGCTGGTCCGCGTCGGTGAGCGAGATGGTGCGATCGACCACGCCGCCGCGCAGGTCGATCCCGAGGTCCTCGATCGCGGCGCCGACCAGCAGGAGGGGCACGATCAGCGCGACCGGGAAGGCCAGCCACCGGGCACGCCCGGCGATGCTGCCGACGAGCAACCCGGTGCCGAGCACGACCAACACCAGGGCCAGGATCCGCGTCGCGCTCAGCGACAGCGCACCGGTGAGGTCGAGCAGCCACGCCAGCCCGCCCGCGAGGAACGCCAGCCCGACCGTGATGCGACCGAGGGGGGACCGTGCGCGTCGTTCCACGGGCGGGGCGTGCCAGACCGGTGCGGGTCCGGTCGGCGGGACCACCGGCGGCGCCGGCGGTCCGGGTGGTCCAGGCGGTCCGGGTGGTGACGCCGCCCACACCGGGATGGTGTCGGTCGGCACCGCCGAGCGGTCGCTCACCGGATCGGTGGCAGGCCCGACGTCGCCGGTGGCGCGTCGCTCCGACCCGCGGCGATCGGCGTCGACCCAGAGGGCGATCCCGAGCCCGATCAGCAGCAAGGGGACCAGGTTCCCCCCGAACCGGCCGGCGTTGCTCAGCCCGAGGAGGGTGACCATCGCCAACCCGACGAGCCCGATGCCGATCCAGAAGCCCGCGCTGCGGTCCACGAACCGGTTGGGCACCGGGGTGGCGGCACCGTCGGACTCGGGGACGAGCAGGAGCATCGCCACGTAGACCAGGACACCGAAGCCCGGGAAGGGGACGAAGGCGAGCACGACCAGCGCGATGCGGACCACGACGACGTCGACGCCGAGGTAGGTGGCGATGCCGGTGGCGACGCCGCCGAGCAGCCGACCCTCGAGCTGGCGGGTCAGGCGGCGAGGTCCTGGGGTCGAGCCGGTGCGGGCGTGCTCCTGCGGTGGTGGGGCCAGGGGCGGCGGCGGTGAGCTGGGAGGGGGTCCTGCGGACATCGTTCGTCCTGTGGCCGGAGCGGTCGGTCGAGGCGGGCTGCCATCGACCAGCACCACCGTCCCACCGGCGCCAGGAGGCGACCATCGGGGACGACCCTGACCCGACCCCGAGACCACGCCGAGGGACGGGGGTGGGCCCGTGGGTCGCGGTGGGGTCCGGTGTGTCACCATCGCGGTCGGTCCCGTCACGAGGTCCCCGCATCACCACCCCGCCCCCGCCCCCACTCGCGCCGCCCGGGACCGGTCTCCGGCCCCCGGGACGTCCTGCGACGCGGTTGCGACGGACCCGCACCGATCGGGTTGTCGCCGGCGTGGCCGGCGGGCTCGGCCGCTACCTCGGCGTCGACCCGGCGATCGTGCGCATCGGCTTCGTGGTCCTGACCTTCGCGGGCTTCGTCGGTCCCGTCGTCTACGGCGTGCTCTGGATGACGGCGTCGGACGAGGCCGACGCACCGCTCGAGGGCCGACGTCCGACGGTGCAGCAGGCGGTGGCCCTCGCCCTGCTCACGCTCGGCGCGCTGCTGCTGCTGCGCAGCGCCGGGCTGTGGTTCGGCGACGCGCTGGTGTGGCCGATCGCGCTGGCGGCCGCCGGATCGGCGGTGGTGTGGACCCGTGGGGACGACGCCGACCGCCAGCTCGGCGAGACCCGGTTCGGGCGCCTCGCGACCCGCCGCGGCCCGGTCGGTGCTGCGGCCCGGTTGACGACGACGCCCACCTCCCCCGCCCGGATCGTGGTGGGGACGGTCCTCGTCGCGGTCGCCGTCGCCGGGTTCCTGGCCGCCAACGACGCGCTGATGGCCCTCAGGGACCTGGCGCTGGCGCTGCTCGCCGCGGCCGGCGGGGCCCTGCTGCTGTTCGGCCCCTGGCTCAGCCGCCTGGTCACCGAGCTCGGCAGCGAGCGCCGCGAGCGGGTCCGCCAGGAGGAACGCGCCGAGCTGGCGGCCCACCTGCACGACTCGGTGCTGCAGACCCTGGCGCTGATCCAACGCAGCTCCGACGATCCCCGCCGCATCGCCACCCTCGCACGCGTGCAGGAGCGTGAGCTTCGAGCCTGGCTGTACGGCAGTGGGCGCTACGCCGGCACGAACCCCCGCACGCTGACCGACGCCGTCGAGCAGGCGGCCGCCGAGGTCGAGGCGTTGCACCACCTCGCCGTCGACGTGGTGGTCGTGGGCGACGCCCCGGTCGGACCGGCGACGCACGCCCTCGTCGGGGCGATCAAGGAGGCGACGACCAACGCCGCCAAGCACGCCGAGGTCGACGAGGTCGCGGTCTACGTCGAGGCGGCCGACGAGGTGACCGCGTTCGTCCGCGACCGCGGGATCGGGTTCGACGTGGCCGCCACCCTGGAGGCCACCGATCGCGACCACCGTCGGGGCTTGCGCGACTCGGTGGTCGGTCGGCTCGAGCGCCACGGGGGCAGGGCCGAGGTCTGGTCCACGCCGGGCGAGGGCACCGAGGTCGAGCTGACGGTGCCGCGTGACCCCGGGCCCACCACCACCGAGGAGGACGTCCCGTGAGCAGCCGCGCCGTGAAGGTGTTCCTCGTCGACGACCACAACCTGTTCCGGTCGGGCGTGCGAGCGGAGCTCGGTCCGCACGTGACCCTGGTCGGTGACGCCGGCGACGTCGACGGGGCGATCCAGGGCATCGAGGCGACGAGGCCGGACGTGGTCCTGCTCGACGTCCACCTCCCGGGCGGCGGCGGGCTGGCCGTGCTGCAGGCCATCAAGGAGCGGCGACCCGACGTCTGCTTCCTGGCGCTCTCGGCGTCCGACGCCGCCGAGGACGTGATCCGCCTCATCCGAGCCGGCGCGCGCGGGTACGTGACGAAGACCATCGCGACCCCCGACCTCATCGACGCCATCGCTCGGGTCCACGCCGGGGACGCGGTGTTCAGCCCGCGCCTGGCCGGCTTCGTCCTCGACGCCTTCGCGGGCGAGCTCCCCGACGGCACGGTCGCGGACGAGGAGCTCGACCGCTTGACGACCCGGGAGAAGGAGGTCCTGCGCCACCTCGCGCGTGGCTACACCTACCGCGAGATCGGGACCCGGCTCCACGTGTCGGTCAAGACCATCGAGACCCACGCGAGCTCGGTGCTCCGCAAGCTGCAGCTGTCCAACCGTCACGAGCTGACCGCCTGGGCGGCGGGCCGCGACCTGCTGTGACACGCCCACTCAGGGATCGAGTGGGCCGCCCGACGTGGTCGCCTCGACCGGGGCCTCGTGGCTCGGGGAGGGGGATGGCCCCGCCGCGCCACCGCTCGGCTGCAGCACCGACAGCGTGAACCGACAAGGGACGTCACCGGCGTTGGCGTAGCGGTGGGCCACCTCCGCCTCGAACAGGACGCTGTCCCCGACGTCGAGGTGGTGCTCGGTGTCCCCGACCCGCAGGGCGAGCTGCCCCTCGAGGACGAGCAGCAGCTCGACGGTCCCGGGCGGGTGTGCCTCACCGTCGAAGCCGTCGCCGGCGACCAGCATCCAGTCCCACAGCTCGACGACGTCCGGTGGGTCGGTCCCGAGGCAGAACAGCGCGTGGCTGCCCGTCTCCGAGGTCCACAGCGCCGGCGTGTCGGCCGCGCGCCGGACCGTCACCCGCGGGCCCGCCGGTGCCTCGATCAGGCTGGCGACCCCCACCCCGAGGGCGTCCGCCAGCCGACAGAGCGTGGCGATCGAGGGGTTGGCTCGGCCCTGCTCGACCTGGATGACGGTGTTCTTGCTCACCGCCGCGCGCTCGGCCACCGCTTCGAGGCTCCAGCCCCGGAGCGCTCGGAGCCGGCGCAGGTTCGCCGCCAGGGAACCGGCGACCTCCTCGGGTCCACGCACCTCCCGTCCCTTCCCTCCGCCGCACCACGTCGCGGTCCATCAGAGCGGACCGCGTGGTGCATCATCTTGCACCGTCAGGGCCTCGTCGGTACGGTACCGCGAACTGCACCGATCCGGTGCGTTCCACCTCACCGGCTCTCGCCGCGTCGCCCGCACGGACCCCGCCATGACCGCTCTGCTCGCCCTCTCCGCCGCGCTGACCTTCGGTGCCAGCGACTTCGCCGGCGGCCTCGCTGCACGCCGCGCGCCGGCGCTCACGGTGTCCTGGTTCGCGCAGGCCGCGGGCCTGCTCGTCCTCGCACCGGGGCTCCTGCTCCTGCCCGGTGCGCTCTCGTCCGCGGCCCTCTCGGCCGGTGCGGTCGGCGGGGTGGCCGGCGCGTTCGGCCTGGTGCTCTACCTGCGGGGTCTGGCGATCGGCCCGATGGGGCTCGCCGCGCCGCTGGCCGGTGTCGCCGGGGCGGTGCTGCCCGTCACCATCGGCTTCAGCACGGGCGAACGTCCGTCCACCCTCGCGATGGTCGGCATCGGGCTCGGCCTGGCCGCGGTCGTGCTGGTCGGCGGACGCGACCTCGCGGCCGGCGCCCGCCGGGGCGCGAGCAGCCGCGGACCGTTGCTCGCCCTGCTCGGTGGCATCGGCTTCGGGGTCTTCTTCGTCGCGCTCGACGCGAGTCCGGCCGACTCCGGACTGTGGTCGCTCGTCGGTGCGCGGGCCGCGTCGCTGGTGCTGCTCGGCGCCGCCCTGGCCGTGCGTCGCGTCGGGGTGCCGCGCGACGGACGCTTCCTCGCCCTCGCCCTCGCCACCGGCACGCTGGACATGATCGCCAACGTGCTGTTCCTCGGAGCCGTGCGTGCGGGCATGCTGTCGCTGGCGGCCCTGATCACCTCGCTGTACCCGGTGGTCGTCGCCGGGCTGGCGCACAGCCTGCTCCGCGAGCGGCTCGACCGCGTGCAGTGGGGCGCCGTCGTCGCCTGCCTCGGCGCCGTCGGCCTCATCGCCCTCAGCTGATCTCAGCGGCGCAGGTGCGGGTCGTGCTGGGTCACCCGGGTGCGGAGGGTGACGATCGCGTCGCCCGAGAGCACCCCACCGCGGGCCAGCAGACGACCGTGCTCCCAGTTGGACAGACCGAGCTCGGGGGCGCCGAAGGCGTACTGCCCGTCGACCCACCGGGTGAACCCGTCCCCGACGAAGGGCGCGTCCACCGCCCCGAAGAACCGCTCGTGCTCGGCACGGTCCTCGCTCACCAGCGAGGCGACGAAGCGCGGCGACCAGCGGTTGAACAGCTGCACGGCCTCGGCGACGTCGTCGACGATCGCCAGCGTCACCTCGGGGCTGTCCTCCCACTCCCACTCGATCCCGAGCTGCGCCTCGACGAGCGACTCCGCGGCCGGTTCCTCGATGGCGCCCTCGGCACGCGCGATCTCGACCATCTCGGTGAAGCGACGTTCGGGCACGTACCGGCGGGACGATTCGAGGACGTACAGCTTGGCGGTGACGCCGCGGTCCGCGGCCGCGCGGTCGAGCGCGTCGAGGAACACCGGCACGAGCTCCTCGGCGCGTGACCGGGTGATGCAGCAGGTGTTCAGCGTGTTGCAGACCTTGCGATCCAGCGAGGCCTGGACCACGGCGCCGAGCCGGTCCGCGTCGGCGTGGTCCGAGGCGACGATCCACGCGCCACCGGTGCCGTGCAGCGACACCGCGTTGCCGGCCTGTCGCGCGACCGCGCCGAGCTGCGCCACCGCGCGACCCGAGCCACGCGCGACGGCCAGCGCCAGGCGGGGGTCGCTGAACAGCGCCCACCCGGCGGCGTGCGCCGGCGAGTCGACCAGCGCGGCCGCACCCGGAGGGAGGCCGGCCGCCACCAGCGCGGGATCGAGGGCGTGCTCGACGATCGCGCGCGCCGTCCCGAGCGCGTCGGACCCGATCCGGAACACCACCGTGTTGCCGGTGCGGAGCACGCCGCACGCGTCCGCGAACACGTTCGGGCGTCCCTCGAACACGAACGCGACCACGCCGAGCCGATCGGTGACCTGCTCGACCCGCCACCCGTCGTGATCGATCGTGCGGACCACCTGACCGCGGCCGCCGGGCACGCCCCGCCAGCCGCGCAGCCCCGCGATCATGTCCGCGCGCATCGCGTCGCTGAGCACGAGGCGGGTCGTCGACCGGCCACGGTCCCGAGCAGCATCGACGTCCGCCGCGTTCGCGGCCGCGATCGGCGCGAAGGCGGTGTCGTCGGCCAGCCGGTCGGCGAAGGCGGCGTAGAAGGCATCGATGGCGGCGTCGTCGACCTCGCCCATCGCGGCGGCTGCAGCCGCCGCGGCATCCACGGCGCGACGCGCGGCAGCTCGCTCGGCCGCCGGCACGTGGAGCAGCTCCCCCGTCTCCTGGAGGACGACCAGCGCGTCGCCCGGGGCGAACGCGTCGGCGAGCTCGGGCGACACGGTGGTGACCCGATCACCGCCGACGATGACGGGGGTCCCGGCGGTCAGGGAGGTGAGAGGTGTCGGTTCGTCCATGTCACGGACGGTAGGGCCAAGTCCGCTCCGGCGGCGAACCGCGCCTCGTGCCGGCGACCGGGCCGTCGCCGCGGCTCGGTGGGCGCCCCCGGCGGGTCGGCGGACCCGTCCGTGCCGGCGCGGAGGTGCGAACATGCACCGGTGGTCGGCTGCCGACCGGCACCGAGAGGAGCGAGCGATCCCCCCGTCCGACGATCGATCGGTGCTGCGCATCGGCGAGGTCTCCCGCCGCACGGGTGTGGCGGTCCCGACGCTGCGCGCGTGGGAACGCCGGTACGGGCTGCTCGCGCCCGATCGCACCGACGGGGGGCACCGTCTCTACCGTGAACGCGATGTCGATCGTGTCCGGGCCGTGCAACGGCTGCTCGACGAGGGGTGGACCGCGTCCGCCGCTGCCCGCGAGGCGCTCCGAGGACCGTCGCCGGTGGCGCGACTGACCCCGATCACGGGCACCGGTCCCGAGGGTGCCGCGGCCGAGCTGGTCGCGCGCCTCGAACGGGCCATCGACGGCTTCGACGGGCCGTCCGCGGACGAGATCGTGGACGACACCTTCGCCAGGTTCGAGATCCCGAACGCGCTCGACGCGGTCCTGCTCCCGGTGTTCCGCAGCCTCGGCGACGGGTGGGAGGACGACCCGCGGGTCATCGCCCGCGAGCACTTCGCCACGAACACGCTCCGCCCCCGCCTGCAGCGGCTGCTGCGCACCCGCGCCAGGTCCGCCGCACCCGTCTGCCTGGCCGCGGCGCCCGAGAGCGAGGAGCACGACCTCGGGCTCCTGGCCTCCGCCGTGGTCGCCGCCGACGCTGGCTGGCGCGTGCACTACCTCGGTGTTCGCACGCCGACGGTCGCCATGGAGCGGGCGTCCGCGGAGCTCGCGCCCGACGTCGTCCTCGTCGGCGCGGTCTTCCGCGAGGCCGCCGAGGACTTCCTGGCCGACCAGCCGGCGTTCCCCGGTGCCGGCATCGTCCTCGGCGGCGCCGGGTTCATCCCCTCGGACGCCTCGCGCCTGCCCCGGGCCATCGTCCACATGGGAGCGGTCAGCGACGTGGCCGACGCCGTCGAGCGGGCAGCCGCCGGACGCCGGTCGGGCGCCGGCTGATCTCCGGCAGACGCCTCAGCGCGAGATGCGGAACTTCACGCGCACGTGGGTGTGGTACTCGGTGATCTCGGTGCCCTCGACCACCGCGGAGGTCTCGAGGACGGTGAACCCCTCGACGTTGCGCAGGGTCTTGGTCGCCTCGTCGAGGGCCTTGTGCGCTGCATCGCGCCAGGAGTCGGTGGAGACGCCCACGAGGTCGATGGTCTTGATGACGGCCACGATGGCACCCTCCGGTGGTGGCGGACGTCGCCGGCGGGCGACGGTTCGTAGGTCGGGCTGCGCGCGGGAACCTCGGCTCCCGGCCGGTCAGGAGGACCGGCGAGCAGCGTGGAGCTCGGTGAAGCGGGACAGGGCGGTCGCGACGGCGTCGGCATCGACCGTGCGGGCGCCCGCGAGCCCGGCACGCCAGGCCGACCGGTCGATCAGCATCCCGCGGACGTGGTCCGCGGGCGGGTCCAGCGGTCGGTCGGTCCCCGTGACGATCAGCAGCACCCCGACGGCGTCGCGCCCGGCGTCGGTGACCAGCGACCCGAGGTCGCCGCTGTCCGCCCCCTGCTCGACCGCCCAGAGGTCGGCTTCGGTCCCGAGTTCGCGGATCTCACGCACCGCCTCGACGCTGAGGCTCGGTCGGAGCTCGGTCACGAACCTCCCGTGGTCACCCCCGACCGCCTCGAGATCCGTCGCGCCCGGCGGGACGACGACCTCGACGAGCAGCTTGCGGTCGGTCTCGTGCAACCAGGCGGCGAGCTTGGTCAGCCCGAGCGCCTGCTCCTTCTTCACGTCCGCGTCGTCGCCCGGGTTCCAGCGGACACGGACGGAGGTGAGGTCGGGTTCGAGTTCCTCGACGGAGCGGCCGAACCCATCACCGTGAGCGAACGAGAGCGTGCCCGTGACGGTGGACTCGACCGGGGCCACGACGACGAAC
The DNA here is from genome assembly GCA_963850715.1 of uncultured Nitriliruptoraceae bacterium. Classification (GTDB taxonomy): domain Bacteria; phylum Actinomycetota; class Nitriliruptoria; order Nitriliruptorales; family Nitriliruptoraceae; genus Nitriliruptor. Next base: position 39,346 of record CAWKMM010000001.1, read on the forward strand.
CCGCGAGCCCGCAGGTCCCGCACGACGTCGGTGTCGCTCGCGATCACCGCGACGCCCTCGGGGTCGAGGCCGGCGGCGTCGCGGGCCAGGTCGAGCCCTTCGATGAGGACGTCGCTGTCGACCGCCGGGCCCGACTCCGGGGCGTGGTCACCGAGCCGCGGGCCACGAGCCTCGAGCGAGAGCACGAGCAGGCTGCCGTCGACACCGAGTGACACGCGGATCTCCTACGTCGGTCCGAACGCTGACGGTCGGGCCCGTGGGGCGGAGGGTAGTCCGCCCCGGTGACCGCGTTCCGAGATCAGCGCAGCAACATGGCCACGGTGAAGCCGACGATCGTCGCCACGCCGGCCAGCACGGTCGCGGGCATCCCGTAGCGGCTGCCCTTCACGTGCGCGACCAGTCCGAGGAGCATCCCGAGCGGCCCCACGAGCGGCGCCAACCCGCCGATGGCCGCCGCGACGGCAGCGAGGATGGCGAGCGCGACCAGGACGGAGCGTCCGCGCGGCGAGGCTGCGACGGGCGCGAACGGGTCGGTGGTCGTGGCTGCGGAGCGATCGCTCACGGCACCTCCGTGCGGGCATCGCGGGGACACGTGCCCGGAGGCTACCGCCGCGCTTCCCGTCACCGCACCGGGACCGCCCGATCACCCCGAGGACCGTCCCGCGGGGCCCGAGGCCGGTCGGCCTCCGAGGTTCCCCCGACGCACCGTGCGGTCGCTGACCGCGCGAATCGGCCCTGGGCGCTGCGGCGACCGAGCCGGCGGCCGACCCTGTCCGAACGACGGTGGCCGCCCGAGCGCGGCCGGACAGGGAGCGGGTCGTGGAGCGGCGACGGATGCGAGCCACGTGGTGGCTGGTGGTCCTGGTCGTGGTGTCGTTGCTGCCGGTGCCGTGGTTGCAGGGGGGGCTGCGACACGGCGCCAGCCGGGAGCTGACCCTCAGCATCGACGGGGTCACGATCGAGACCCCGTCGGTCCGCTACCTGACCGTGCTCGGGTACTACCCGCTGTTGCAGGCGATCGGGGACCAGCTCGTCCACGACGCCGCCGGGGCCCCCGCGGACCTGCTCGAACATCGACCCTCCGGACTGGCTGCGTCCCGTCGTCAACGAGCCCGTCGCCGCAGCGCTCGGCATGCGCGCGGCCGGCGTGGACACCACGATCTGGCTGCGGATGGTCGGGGTCGATCCCGACGGCCGACGCGTGGTCATCGACCGGTTCAACGGCCGGCCGATCCGCACCGGTGGCGACCTGCTCGGCGCTCGCGACCTCCACCCCGACGAGGGCCGGTGGTTCTCGACGACCGACGGACAGCGGTTCCCGGGAGCGCCCTCGGACGTGCTCCAGCGCGTCCAGCTGCGGTGGGAGACCAGCGTCGAGGCGTTCACCACCGGTGGGGTCCCGTTCGGTCACGTCGCCGCGCTCCGCGAGCCCGTGCGGGACCTGCCCGTCGGAGCGTCGCACACGCTGATGGTCGCGCTGGCCGCCTACGCGCACACCACGGGTCAGCCGCTGCTGCCCGGCCGGGTCCTGGCCGGCACCGGCGAGCTCGACCCGCTCACGGGAGCCGTCGGCCGCATCGGCGGTCTGCGGCTGAAGGCCGAAGCAGCGCACGCCGACGGCGCCGATGTGCTGCTCTACCCCGCCGCACAGGCAGCGTCGCTCGAGGGGGTCTCCACGCCCGGGATGCGGCGGATCCCGGTGGCGACGCTCACCGAAGCCATCGAGGTGCTCGCGGCCCTCGCTGGCTGACGACGGCGCCCCTCAGGCCGTGAGCACCTTCAGGGCCGACCGGGCCGCGTGTGCGCCGCAGAGCCCGTGGACCCCACCGCCGGGCGGTGTCGACGACGAGCACAGGAACAAGCCCGGCACGCCGGTGCGGTACGGATCCGGCGACAGCCTCGGGCGGGCGATGAGCTGGAGCGGGTCGGTCACCCCACCCGCGATGTCGCCGCCGACGTTGTTGGCGTTGTAGGCCTCGAGGTCGGCAGGGGTGCGGACGCTGCGGGCGACGACCCGGTCCCCGAACCCCGGGGCGAACCGCTCGATCTGCGCCTCCATGGCCGGGACGGCGTCGCCGGCGTAGCCGTTCGGCACGTGGGCGTAGGCCCAGAAGGGGGTGATGTCGCCCTCGCTCCGGCCGGGATCGACCAGGTGCTGTTGTGCGGTGAGCAGGAAGGGACGCTCGGGCATCCGACCCTCGTGGACCAGCCGTTCCGCTTCGATCAGCTCGTCGAACCCGCCGACGACGTGGACGGTGCCGGCGCGGCGGGCGGGCTCGGCGGTCCACGGGACCCCACCTCGGACGGCGTAGTCGATCTTGAACGCAGCCCGGGCCGTAGCGCCACCGGGCGTTGCGTTCCCGGACCGGTTCGGGCATCGCGTCGCCGGCGATCTCGGCGAGCGCACGGGGACCTACGTCGAGCAGCGCGACCCGCGTGGGGGGCAGGTCGCGGAGCGAGGTGACCCGGACGCCGGTGTGGATCTCGCCGCCGAGCTCGCGCAGGTAGCTGGCCATCGCGTCGGCGATCGCCCGCGATCCACCGACGGCGGCCGGCCAGCCGTAGCGGTGGCCGGCCGCGGCCATGAGCAACCCGACCGAGGTGGTGAGTGGCCGGTGCAGCGGCTGGATCGCGTGCGCGGCGATGCCGCCGAACAGCACCTTGCCGCGCTCGGTGGGGAACGCCTTGGCCGTCACGGTCGCGGGCAGGAGCGACAGCAGCCCGGCGCGTCCGGTCGCGATGGGATGGCGCGGGATCCGGACGATCGGTCCGAGCATGTCCGATGCGACGTCGTCGAAGGTCCGCACGATCGGCCGGAGCAGCCGGTCCCACGCGGGCCCGTCCTCGCCGAGCTCGGCGACGGTCCGATCGAGGTCGCGGTACTTGACCGCGACCTCGCCGCCGTCGAGGGGGTGGGCGATGGCGACGTCGGGGTGGGCCCACCGCAGGCCGTGGCGCTCGAGCGGCATCTCGCGGAACACCGCCGAGGCGGCCCCGAACGGGTGGATGGCGCTGCAGATGTCGTGGAGCACGCCGGGGACGGTGAGCTGGTCCGAGGATCTCGTCCCGCCGCCGATCTCGTCCGCCGCCTCGAGCACGGTGACCCGGAAGCCCTCCCGAGCGAGCGTCAGGGCGGCGGCGAGCCCGTTCGGGCCGGAGCCGACGACGACGGCGTCGGTCCGGGCGGTGGGTGCGGCCACGGGTGCTCCGGATGCGGGGGGGCGAAGCCTGCCGCATGCCGACGACGTGCGCACCCCGCGGGGCCTGCCACCCGGTCAGTCCGTGGTCGGCACCGGTCGCGTGGCCAAGCCGAGCCGGACGAACAACACCGGCGCGACGCCGCCGACCCACGCACCGACGGCGCCGTACCGCAACGCACGCAACAGCAACGACGCCGGATCCTCACCCCCCGGGAACACCGCGCCGAGCCCCTGCCAGAGCAGCACGACCCCGACGAGCCCGACGAGGACCCGCAGCACGCGCTGCCGGAGCGGACCGGTCACCTCGGACCCGCCGGCACGCCCCGCCACGACCACACCGACCGCGAACCCGGCGAGCGCGCTGGCGGGGGTCACGACGGCACTGGCGCCAGCGACCGACGACACGTCCGGCAGACCCGCCCACCCGAAGCTCACCCCCTGGAGCCGACCGGACAGCAGCACGGCCGGAGCGATCAACGCGAGGCCCGCCGCGACGCCCGCGAGCACCCGCTCGAGGTCCCCGTTACGAACCCACCACGCCACCACCCGGGTTCGAGGCGGAGGAAGGCGACCAGCACCACCAGGCCGACGCGCACGACGGGGCGCCGGACCCCGGTGGCGAGCAGGCCCCAGATCGCCGCGGCGTTCTGGGCGTGGCCGGACGGCAGCCCGAAGCTGTGCTCGTCGACGCGCGCCAGCTCGGGCGCCAGGAACCTCGGCGAAGGTCGGGACGCGAACGCTCCCGCCCTCGAACGATCGCGACCCGTCGGGAGCCTCGAACCAGGAACCGGCATCGAGGTCCCGCACCTGGTCGAGCGTGAGGTCGCGGACCGCCCCGGTGCCGTCGGTGGTGCGGTCCACGGTCCCGTCGTGGAGGACCACCACCTCCCCATCGGCGGTGATCTGCAGGTCCATCTCGAGGACGTCGGCACCCTGGTCGAGCGCGAGGTCGAACGCCGGCATCGTGTTCGTGGCCGACGCGCGTCCGACCCACCCACTGCCCTTCCCGACGGGCGGGCGAACCTCCTGCCCGTCGGATGCCTGCCCCGGCAGCTGACCGCACCGGCGAAGGGTGCGCAGGGTGCCGCTGGGTGACGTCGGGTCGCACGACCACGCTGGACAGCTCGCCGCAGACGGCGCAGGCTGCCCCCGGGGTGCCGGTGGGGAGCCGGCCCGAGGTGCCGGAGGATCCGCCGTGTCGTCGTACGACGTCGCCGTCTTCATCCACGTCCTCAGCGCGATCGCGCTGGTGGGGTCGACCCTGTTCGACCCGCTGTTCGGCGCCGGGGTGCGCCGTGCCGAGACGACCCAGGCGCTGCGGGAGTGGGCGCGGGTCAAGCTCCGCACGGGCCAGTGGGCGGGCCGAGCAGCGCCGGTGACGCTCCTGACCGGCCTCTACCTCGCCTTCGCGGGCGACTGGTGGGGCTCCGGGTGGATCGAGGTGTCGCTCGTCCTCTTCATCCTGGCTGGCGTCGGCGCCCTCGGGTTCCTCGAGCCCGCCGCGAAACGGCTGGTGGAGACCACCGAGGGCGCACCGGACGGGCCGATCGGTGTCGATCTCGACACGCTCCGTCACGACCGTCGCTCACACCTGGTCGAGTCGTACCTGCTCCCGGGGGACCTGACCATCGTGTTCCTGATGACCAACAAGCCGGGGTTCACGGGTGCGCTGATCGCGACGGCCATCGCGGCGATCGCCGGCACGGCGCTGCTGCGCCTACCGGCGGCCCACCGCTCGGAGCGGATCGCGGCCGTCTGAGCCCCGGCTGCCGGTCGCGGTGGACCAGCGTCAGTCCGTGGACGTGAGCGTGAGCTCGTCGTCGGCGACGTCGATCGTGACGACCTGACCGTCCTCGATCTCGCCGGCGAGCAGCGCCTTGGCGAGCCGGTCCTCGAGCTCGCGGCGGATCACGCGCTTCAGCGGTCGCGCGCCGTACACCGGGTCGAAGCCGCGCTCGGCGAGGTGGTCGAGCGCCGCGTCGGTGACCTCGAGCGTCAGGGCACGGTCCGCGAGCCGGGTCCGGAGCCGCTCGAGCTGGATGTCGGTGATGGCCCGCAGCTGCGGCGCGTCGAGCCGGTCGAAGATGACGGTCTCGTCGATGCGGTTGAGGAACTCCGGACGGAAGTGGGTGCGGACGTCGGCCATCACCCGTTCGCGGAGCTCCTCGGGCGCGAGGGTCACGTCGAGGATGTGTCCGCTGCCGAGGTTCGAGGTCATGATGACCACGACGTTGCGGAAGTCGACGGTGCGGCCCTGCCCGTCGGTCAGGCGCCCGTCGTCGAGCACCTGGAGCAGCACGTTGAACACGTCCGGGTGGGCCTTCTCGACCTCGTCGAGGAGCACCACCCGGTAGGGGCGGCGGCGGACGGCCTCGGTGAGCTGGCCGCCCTCGTCGTAGCCCACGTACCCCGGGGGCGCACCGATGAGCCGGGCGACGGTGTGCTTCTCCTGGTACTCGCCCATGTCGATGCGGACCATGGCGCGCTCGTCGTCGAACAGGTACTCGGCGAGGGCCCGCGCGAGCTCGGTCTTGCCGACGCCCGTGGGGCCGAGGAACAGGAAGCTGCCGAGCGGCCGGTCGGGGTCGCCGAGCCCGGACCGCGAGCGCCGGACGGCGTTGGCGACCGCCTCGACGGCCTCACCCTGCCCGACCACGCGCCGGTGGAGGTGGTCCTCGAGCTCGATCAGCTTGGCGGTCTCGGAGGCCAGCAGCTTGGTCACGGGGATGCCGGTCCAGCGCCCGACGACCTCGGCGATCTCGGTGGCCCCGACCTCCTCGTCCATCAGGGTCTCGCCCTCGGCGTGCAGGGCGTCGAGGTCGGCGCGCGCCGCGGCGAGCGTCCGCTCGAGCTCGGGGATGCGTCCGTAGCGCAGCTCGCTGACAGCCTCGAGGTCACCGTCGCGCTCGGCGATGTCGGCCTGGCTCCGGACCGCCTCGAGCTCGGCCCGAGCCTCGGTCTCACGCTCGGCGATGGCCTTCTCCTGCTCCCACCGGCTGCGCAGCGCCGCCTCGGTCTCGCGGAGATCGGCGAGATCGGCGTCGAGGTCGGCGAGCCGTCCGCGAGCCGACTCGGACTCGTCGCGGGCGAGGCTGATGCGTTCGATCTCGAGCTGCTTCGCGCGCTGCACGACCTCGTCGAGCTCGGGCGGGAGCGAGTCGTTGGCGATGCGCAGCCGAGCGGCCGCCTCGTCGAGCAGGTCGATGGCCTTGTCGGGCAGGAACCGGTCCGTCAGGTAGCGGTCGGAGAGCGTGGCTGCGGCCACCAACGCGTCGTCGGTGATGCGCACGTTGTGGTGGTTCTCGTAACGCTCCTGGAGCCCGCGCAGGATCCCGACGGTGTCCACGACCGACGGCTCGTCGACGTGGACCGGTTGGAAGCGGCGCTCGAGCGCGGCGTCCTTCTCGATCCGGCGGTACTCGGCGAGCGTGGTCGCGCCGATGAGCCGCAGCTGCCCGCGTGCGAGCAGCGGCTTCAGCATGTTCGCCGCGTCCATCGCACCCTCGGACGCCCCGGCGCCGACGACCGTGTGAAGCTCGTCGATGAAGGTGATGATGCGGCCGTCGGACGCCTCGATCTCCTTGAGGACGGCCTTCAGCCGCTCCTCGAACTCGCCCCGGTACTTGGCCCCGGCGACCATCGCCGACAGGTCGAGCTCGTAGAGCTGCTTGTCGAGCAGCAGGTTCGGCACATCCTTGTCGACGATGCGGTTGGCGAGCCCCTCGACGATGGCGGTCTTGCCGACCCCGGGCTCGCCGATGAGCACCGGGTTGTTCTTGGTGCGGCGGACCAGGGTCTGGATGACGCGGCGGATCTCGTCGTCGCGACCGATGACCGGGTCGAGCTTGCCGTCGCGGGCCAGGGCGGTCAGGTCGCGGGCGTACTTGTCGAGCGCCTCGTAGGTGGCCTCGGGGTCCTGGGTGGTGACCCGCTGCGAGCCCCGCACCGCGCGCAGCGCGTCGAGCACGGCATCGCGGGTGACCCCCTGCTCGGCCAGGGTCGAGGCGGTCCGGTCGCCGCCCTCGACGAGGGCGAGCAGGAGGTGCTCGGTGGACACGTAGCTGTCGCCGAGCTGGAGCGCCTCGCGGTGTGCGGCCTCGAGCACGCGCTGCAGCCCCTGCGAGAGGCTCACGTCGCCGCTCGCGCCGTACGCGGCGTTGGTGGCGTCGAGCAGCTCGTGCGTGCGGCTGCGGAGCGTGGCCGGGGTGACGCCGAGCTGGTTGAGCAGCGGCAGGACGACGCCGTCGGACTGCTCGAGCAGCGCGCTCAGCAGGTGGGCCGTGCCGACCTCCGGGTGCGACCGCTCACGGGCGGTCCCGGCGGCGCGCTGGAGCGCCTCCTGCGACTTGTGCGTCATCCTGTCGAGATCCACGTGCGGCCACCTCCCCGGTCTGCACGAGCGGGCGCCACCTCGGCGTCCACCTCACCGGCCACGACGGTACGCCGCCGTCCGGACCACGCACCCGATCGGTGGACGGAGGGCTCAGTTCAGCTGCACCGCAGGGACGCAGGCGGCTTGCACCGCGGTGACGCAAGGTCCGGTCACCCGATGGTGGTCGGTTCGCTGCAGACCACGCCGACCTCCGTCCGCGGCTCGTTCGGCAGCACACGTCACCCCTCGGTGACGGTGCCGAGGAGGTGTGGCGCACCGGAGCGCGGGTCCCGGACGGCGAACGCCCAGCCGTCGGGCCGCTCCGCCGCGGCGAACGCCACCGTGCCGCGGCATGGGCAGTGGCTTGCCGAACCGCAGCGTCTGCACACCGGTCGGCGCGCACGCGGTCCTCGATCGCCGCGAACGCCCGCGCCGCCGTCCACATCCCGTGGGCGATCGGCTTCGAGAACCCGAACAGCCGGGAGGTCAACGGCGAGAGGTGGATGGGGTTGCGGTCGCCGGACACGGCCGCGTAGCGCCGACCGGTGTCGGCCGGCACCTGCCACCGTGCACCCTCGGCGCCCTCTTCCGGCGGCTCCAGCGGGAGGTCGGCCTCGATGGCGTCCTCGTCACCGTCGCCGCCTCGCCGCAGGTAGGTGCTGGTGCTGCTCCAGACGAGGTCGTCCCCGACCCGGGCCTCGGCGACGACGTCGAACTGCCGGCCCTTGCGGTGCGGACGGAGGTCGGCGGTGCGGACGGCGAGGTCGAGCGCCTCGTCGCGGTGACGGGGCGGTGGGTCTCGGCACGGTTGGCGACGTGCACCAGCCCCGGCAGCGGGAACGGGAACCGGCGGTCGGCCATGAGCGCGACCGAGAGCGGGAAGCTGAGCACGTGGACGTAGGTGGACGGCAACACGTCCGAGAGCCGGTAGCCGCACACCCGCGACGTAGGCCGCGAGGTGGTCGCGGTCGACCTTCACCCCGCGGATGCAGAGCTCGCGGTCGGGGAGCTCGCCGGCGGCCCCGGGCAGCACGGCGCCGACGGCGGCGCGTGCGTAGAGGGTCCCGAGCGAGGGGATCGCGTCGAGCTGTTCGGTGGTGGGCGCCATGGTCAGGCACCTACCAGGTGCTGGCCGTCGACCCGCAGACGTGGTGCCGTTGCAGCCGACGGCGGCCGGCGAGGCGAAGAAGGCGATCGCCTCGGCCACGTCGACGGGCAGGCCGCCCTGGCTGAGGCTGTTCATGCGGCGGCCGAACTCGCGCGGGACCAGCGGCATCGCGGCGGTCATGTCGGTCTCGATGAATCCGGGTGCGACCGCGTTGATCGATCCCGACACCGTCAGCGAGCGTCGGGGCGAGCGCCTCGACGTGCCCGATGACGCCCGCCTTGGACGCGGCGTAGTTGGTCTGGCCCTTGCCGCCGGCGATGCCGGCCATCGAGGACACGCACACGATGCGGCCGCCCTCGTTCAGGACCTTCTCCGCGAGCAGCGCGTCGTCCATGCGCTCCTGGGACGTGAGGTTGACGGCGATGACCGCGTCCCACCAGCCCCGTTCCATGTTCGCCAGCGTCTTGTCGCGGGTGATGCCGGCGTTGTGGACGACGACGTCGACGCCGCCGTGACGCTCGCGGAGGTGGTCGACCAGCCGCTGCGGCGCGTCCTCGACGGTGATGTCGAGCTGCAGGGTCGTGCCGCCCACGCTCGTTGGCGACCCGCTGGAGCGCGTCGCCCTGGGCGGGGACGTCGAGGCACACCACGTGCGCCCCGTCGCGCGCCAGGACGTCGGCGATGGCAGCCCCGATGCCGCGCGAGGCCCCGGTCACGAGCGCGACCTGCCCGGCGAGCGGCCGTTCCCAGTCGATCGGCAGCCGGCGCCCCGGACGGCAGAGCGCCGACACGGAGCACCTGCCCCGACACGTACGCCGAACGGGCCGAGACCAGGAACCGGACGGCAGCCTCCAGGTCGCCCTCCGCCCCGTCGGCCACCTGCACCAGCGTCACGGTCGTACCGTCACGCGCCTCCTTGCCGAGCGACCGGGTCAGCCCCTCGAGCGCCCGCTGGGCCGCGCGAGCGTGCGCGTCGGAGGCGTCCTCCGGCGGGCGCCCGAACAGGATGATCCGCCCGGAGGGCAGCACCCGCTTGAGCACCGGGTGGAGCAGGTCGTGGAGCTGGCCGAGGTCGTCGCTGCGGGCGATCCCCGTGGCGTCGACCACGACCGCGGCGAAGCGTTCGGGCCGTCCGTCACCGGCGGGCTCACCGGCGGCGTCGGTCACCTCGTCGCCTTCCGGGCGCCCCGAGCGCGAGGCGACCACCGCCACCCCGGCGCCGGTCAGGAGCTCGGTGACGGCACCGTGCACGGCGCCCCCATCGGCGCTGACGCACCAGCACCGGGCCGTGCGCGAGCGGCTGACCCGGCTCGTAGCGGCGGAGCTCCGGCGGGGTCGGGACCGACAGCGTCTCGGTGATCTGCCGGCCGATCGGGCTGGTCAGGAGCTGCTGCAACAGGTCTGCCACGGGAGCCTCTCGGATCGGGGTCGGTGCGGGCGGGGTACGCCGGTCAGCGCTCGAGGATGGCGACGACGCCGTTGCCGCCTGCGGCGCAGATGGAGATCAGCGCCCGGCCCCCACCACGCTCGTCGAGCTGCTTGGCGGCGCTGGCCAGGATCCGACCGCCGGTGGCGGCGAACGGGTGACCGAACGCCAGCGAGGAGCCGTGAGGGTTCAGCTCGGTCCGGTCGATCTGCCCGAGCGGTTCGTCGCGGCCGAGCTGCTCCCGGCAGAACGCCTCGGACTCCCACGCCTTCAGGGTGACGAGGACGGTCGACGCGAACGCCTCGTGGATCTCGTAGAGGTCGAAGTCCTGCAGGCTCAGCCCGTTGCGGGCCAGCAGCCGCGGTACGGCGTAGATCGGTGCGGTGAGCAGACCGTCCTCACCGTGCACGTAGTCGACCGCGGCGGTCTCGTGGTCGAGGAGGAAGGCGAGCGGGGCCAGGCCCTTCGCATCGGCCCACTCCTCGCTGGCGAGCAGCACGCTGGAGGCGCCGTCGGACAGCGGCGTGGAGTTGGCGGCCGTCAGCGTCCCCGACCCGTCCTCGTTCGGGAAGGCCGGCCCGAGCGTGGCGAGCTTCGCCGGGTCCGAGTCGGGGCGCAGGTTCTGGTCACGCGTCAGCCCGAGGTAGGGGGAGACGAGGTCGTCGAAGAAGCCGCGCTCGTACGCCGCCGCGGCGTTGCGGTGGCTGGCAACGGCGAGCTCGTCCTGGCTCTCGCGGTCGATGCCCCACCGGTCGGCGGTCCGCTGCATGTGCTGGCCCATCGACAGGCCGGTGCGCGGCTCGGCGTTGCGGGGCGCCTCGATGCCGATCATCCCCGGCCGGAAGTTGCCGAGGAGCTTGATGCGGTCCGGCGTCGACCTGGCGGAGTTGAGGCTCAGCAGGAAGCGGCGGAGATCGTCGTTCACCGCGATCGGCGCGTCGGACGTGGTGTCGACGCCGGCAGCGATCCCGACGTCGATGCGTCCGAGGGCGATCTTGTCGCCGACGGCGAACGCGGTCTGCAGGCCCGTGCCACAGGCCTGGCTGCACGTCGTACGCCGGCGTGCGCCGTCGAGCTTGCTGCCGAGCACGCTCTCGCGGGTGAGGTTGAAGTCGCGGCTGTGCTTCAGCACGGCACCGCCGACCACCTCGCCGAGCCGCTGGTCCTGCAGCCCGAAGCGGGCGACGAGCCCGTCGAGCACCTCGGTCAGCATGTCCTGGTTGCTCGCCTCGGCGTACGGACCGTTCGAGCGAGCGAACGGGATGCGGTTCCCGCCGAGGATGGCGACGCGACGGGACTCGGACACGGGGACCTCCGGCAGACGAGGTGGGCGGACCCCGAGGTTGCCGCACGCGAACGAACGCGTGCCACCCGCGAACGCCCCCGCACGGACGGGGCCGCCCGGGGCGGTCAGGCGTCCGGGGCGGTCAGGCGTCCGCGGCGCGGCGCTCCGGCGGCGGGATCGGGGTCGCGCGTTGCACCGGTCGGTTGGACGGCCGGGTCCCGCGCTGGCCCGTCCGCCGGCGCAGGTGGTGGACCTCGACGTCCCGGCTCGGGGACTTGACCAGGTCGAACCGGTCCGCCGAGGGGCGCGCCTCCAACCGTTCGGCGAGCACCCGCACCATCTCCTCGAGCTCGCCGACGCGTCGACGAGCGCCATCGAGCTTCTCACCGAGCTCGAGCACGACACGGACGCCGGCGAGGTTCAGGCCCTCGTCGGTGGTGAGGGTCTTGATCAGCCGCAGCCGGTCGACGTCCCGACGCGAGTAGCGACGCGTGCCGCCCTCGGTCCGCGCGGGGGTCAGCAGCCCCTCGCGCTCGTAGGCGCGCAGCGTCTGGGGGTGCAGCTCGGCCAGCTCCGCCGCCACCGAGATGACGTAGACCGGAGCATCGGCGTCGTCGGCGGCCTCGTAGCGTTCACCGGCGGCCGACGCCTGCGCGGCTTCCTCGGCGCGACGTCGGGTCGACCACGACCACGCGCGACCGGGTTCCGGCACGCGTGCTTCGAGGAACCGCTGCTGTGAGCGGTCCTCGGGCTCGGTCTCGAGGGGCCCGTCCGCGGTGGCGTTCACGACCACCCCCTTCAGCTGTCCCGCGCGACGGCGCCGAGCAGGCCGGCGTCACGCGCGGTGGTGTCGTCGAGCTCGGCGAGCTGCTCGAGCAAGCGCTTCTGTTCGCGGCTCGGCCGCGAGGGCACCTCGATGCGGACGGTCACCCGGAGGTCTCCGGTGCCGCCACCTCGCTTCGGTCCGCCCTCGCCCTTGACGCGCAGGGTGCGGCCCGAGGTGGTCCCGGCGGGGATCTTGATGGTCCGCGTGCTCCCCGAGGGCGTCGGGACGGTGAGCTTGGTGCCGAGCGCGGCCTCGGCGTAGGTGATCGGCACCTCGAGGGTGACGTCGTCACCGCGGCGACCGAAGAGCGGGTGGGGCGCGACGTGCACGGTCACGAGGACGTCGCCCGCCGGGCCGCCGTCCGCGCCCGGCCCCCCGCGTCCGGCGACGCGGATCACCGCACCGTCCTTGACCCCGGCGGGCACCTTCACGGTGAGCTGTCGGGGCTTGACGACCCGGCCGGAACCGCTGCAGGTCCCGCACGGGGTCTCGATGCGTTGCCCTCGGCCACCGCAGCGTCCGCAGGGCTGCGCGAAGGAGAACGGGCCCTGGTCGACGGTGACCTGGCCTCGCCCGCCGCAGGTCTCGCAGCGGACCGGTGAGGTGCCCGGGGCCGCGCCCGATCCCTTGCACGTGTCGCAGGCGCCATCGCCGGTGATGCGCAGGGTGGTCCGGACACCGGCGAGCGCGTCCTCGAAGGTCAGGTGCACGTCGGCGCGCAGGTCGCGGCCACGGCGGGCACGACGGGGGCGACCGCCCCCGCGTCCCCCGCCCTGGGCGAACATCTGACCGAGCAGGTCGCCGAGGTCGCCACCGGCGAACCCGCCGCCGAACGGGTCACCGGGACGGCCGCCGCCGGCACCGGGGAAGCCTGCGGCGCCGAGCCGGCGCAGCTCGTCGTACTCGCGCCGCTTGGTGGCGTCGCTGAGCACGGCGTACGCCTCGCCGACGTCCTTGAACCGCTGCTCGGCGCTCGGGTCGTCGGGGTTCGCGTCCGGGTGGTTCTCGCGCGCCAGCTTGCGGTACGCCTTCTTGATGTCGTCGGCGGAGGCGTCGTCGGCCACGCCGAGGGCGGCGTAGTAGTCCTTCTCGAGCCACTCACGCTGCGGTGCCACGGGCCTCACCTCCTCCGGGTCGTCCGGTCGATCGTCGGTCGGTCAGCCGCGCACGACCACCATCGCGGGCCGCAGCACGCGCTCGCCGAGGCGGTAGCCCGGTCGCAGCGTCGACTCGACGAGCGGGGCGTCGGTCGGTTCGTCGGCGGGCACCTGTTGGACGGCTTCGTGCAGCGACGGGTCGAAGGGATCACCGAGCGGGTCGATGCGGACCAAGCCGATCCCCGACAGGGTGCTGGTCAGCTTCTCGGCCACGAGCGATACCCCCTTGGCGAGCCCCGGGTCGGTCGAGTCCTCGGCAGCGGCCAGCGTGCGGTCGAGGTCGTCGAGCACGTCGAGGAGGGCGGCTGCGACGTCGCCACGGCCCGCGTCGCGAGCGGTGCCGGCATCACGCTGTGTCCGCCGTCGGAAGTTCTCGAACTCGGCACGCGCACGCCGCAGGTCGTCGAGGTACTCGTCGCGCTCACGTTCGACGGTCGTGACGGCCACGAGCAGCTCCTCCCGGGTACGGGGGTCGTCCTGCTGCCCGGCGTCCCCGCCCGCGCCATCGAGCAGGTCGTGGATCGGGTCGTGGGAGCCCCCCTCACCGGTGTCACCCTCGCCGGCGGGCGCGTCGGCACCATCGACCGCGCGAGCGTCCACGTCGTCGTCCGGGAACGCGCCGACGACCGCGGCAGCGACCTCCTCTGCGTCGGTCGGGTCGCTGGCGGTGTCGGGCTCGGTCACCGGGTCGGGCTGCTGGCTCACGGTGCTCCTCGGCGCGGTTCGGGTGGGTGGGTCGACGAGCGGCGGATGGTGCGGGGCGGCGGCACGTGGCCGCCGCCCCGGAGGGTCACCCCGCGGTGACGGGGATGCGGCGCGGCTTGGCCTCCTCGGCCTTCGGCACGGTGATCGTCAGCACGCCGTCCCGGGCGCTGGCGCTCACCCCGTCGGCCTGGACCCGATCGGGCAGCCGCACGGAGCGGTGGAACCGGCCGACGTGCCGCTCGATCCTGCGGAACGTCTCGGCGTCGCGCCCCTCGTAGAAGCGACGCTCGCCGGAGACCGTCAGAACGTTCTCCTCGAGCGAGACCTCGACGTCGTCAGCCGGGATGCCGGGCAGTTCGACGTGGAGGGTGTAGCCGTCCTCGGTCTCCTCGACGTCGAGCGCCGGGGCGAAGGCACCCGCCGTGGTGGCGGTGTCCGTGCCGCCACCGAGGATCTGGCGGAACAGTCGGTCGACCGGGTCCTGCATCGAGGCGACCTCGCGGTAGGTGCGGGGGTTCATCAGGGTGGACATCACGAGCCTCCTCTCGTTCTGGTGTTCTGTTGCGGTACGGGTGCTCAGCCTGCGGCCTGCTGGTCGTCGCCCTCGTCGACCACCTCGGCGTCGACGACGTCGTCATCCTCGTCGGACGAGCCGGTGGTGTCCGCCGGGGCGTCGCCCTCGGGCTGGTCGGCGTTGGCGGCGTAGATGGCCTCGGCCAGCTGCTGGCTCTTGCCGGCGAGCTGTTCGACCTTGGCCTTGATCGCGTCGACGTCGTCGCCCTTCAGCGCGTCCTTGAGCTCGGTGAGCGCCTGCTCGATGTCGGCCTGTACGCCGGCATCGAGCTTGTCGCCGTGCTCCTTGAGCGTGGACTCGGTCTGGTAGGCGAGGGTGTCGGCCTGGTTGCGGGTCTCGGCCGCCTCGCGACGCTTGGCGTCCTCGGCCGCGTGCGACTCCGCGTCGGCGATCATCTGCTCGATGTCCTCCTTGGGGAGGGCCGAGCCACCGGTGATCGTCATCGACTGCTCCTTGCCGGTGCCGAGATCCTTGGCGGACACGTGCACGAGGCCGTTCGCGTCGATGTCGAAGGTCACCTCGATCTGCGGCATCCCGCGGGGAGCGGGCGGCAGACCGGTCAGCATGAACTTCCCGAGGGACTTGTTGTCGGCGACCATCTCGCGCTCACCCTGGACCACGTGGATCTCGACCGAGGGCTGGTTGTCGTCGGCGGTGGTGAACACCTCGGAGCGCTTGGTCGGGATGGTCGTGTTGCGCTCGATCAGCTTGTGGGTGATCGAGCCCTTGGTCTCGATGCCGAGCGACAGGGGGGTCACGTCGAGGAGCAGCACGTCCTTGACGTCGCCCTTCAGGACGCCGGCCTGCAGCGCCGCGCCGACCGCGACGACCTCGTCGGGGTTGACGCCCTTGTGGGGCTCCTTGCCGCCGAGCAGCTCCTTGACGAGGTCCTGGACGGCCGGGATGCGGGTCGAGCCACCGACGAGGATGACGTGGTCGATCGAGGAGGTGTCGCCGCCCGCGTCGCGGATGGCGGCCTGGAACGGGGCCTTGAGCTTGTCGAGCAACGGCTTGGTGAGCTCGTTGAACTTCGCCCGCGTCAGGGTCGACTCGAAGTGCAGGGGGCCGGCGTCGGTGGCCGTCAGGAACGGCAGGTTGACGCTGGTCTCCTGCGAGGAGGACAGCTCGATCTTGGCCTTCTCCGCGGCCTCCTTGAGGCGCTGGAGGGCCATCCGGTCGTTGCTGAGGTCGACGCCGTGGTCGTTCTTGAAGCTGGTGACCATCCAGTCGATGAGCACCTGGTCCCAGTCGTCCCCGCCGAGCGCGCTGTCGCCGGAGGTGGACTTGACGTCGAACACGCCCTCGGCGATCTCGAGCACGGACACGTCGAAGGTCCCGCCACCGAGGTCGAAGACCAGCACCGTCTGCTCGTCGGTCTTCTCGAGCCCGTAGGCGAGCGCCGCGGCGGTCGGCTCGGCGACGAGACGCAGGACCTCGAGGCCCGCGATCTCGCCGGCCTCCTTGGTGGCCTGACGCTGCGCGTCGTCGAAGTAGGCGGGGACGGTGATCACGGCCTGGGTGACGTCGTCACCGAGGTAGGCCTCCGCGTCCCGCTTGAGCTTCATCAGGATCCGCGCCGAGATCTCCTGCGGCGTGAGGTCCTTGCCGTCGATCTGGGTCTTCCAGTCGGTGCCGATGTGGCGCTTGACCGAGCGGATCGTCCGGTCGGCGTTGGTGACGGCCTGCCGCTTGGCGACCTCACCGACGAGCACCTCGCCGGACTTGGACCACGCGACGACCGACGGCGTCGTGCGCGCGCCCTCGGCGTTGGCGATGACGGTGGGCTCGCCACCCTCCATGACGGAGACGACCGAGTTGGTCGTCCCGAGGTCGATGCCGACAGCCTTGGCCATGGGAGGCCTCCTCGCGGTTCCGTGGGTTTCTCGTGGACGTTGGGGCGCGGGTCCGTCCTCGGACCCTGCGTCGCTGCGGCACAAGGTACGGCCGCTCCGGCTCCACGCAACGTCGCGAACCGGACCGACGCAGAGAACCTGAGCCTCAGTGGCTCACCTTACCAGCAGGCGCGGGTGACCAACGGCGTCGTGGACGCGGACCGCCGCCCCTCGGGGCGGCGGCGAGGTCGACGAGCACGCCGGATCAGTGGTGCTCGTCGTGCGGCTGCGTGGGTGATCTGCGGCACCCAGTCGCGCTCGACCGGGGCCCCCGACCGGGTGAGCCGCTCACGGTCGGGCCAGAAGTCGAGCAACAGCGCCATCGGGAGCAGCACGAAGAAGGCCAACAGCACGATCTGCCACAGCTCCACGGGACCCTCCTCCGCACGGCGTGTCGACCGGACGTGCGCAGCCCGAGCCTACTCCGCCAGCCGCGCCGACCTCCAACCGACCGGTCAGCGGCTCTTGTGGCCGCGGTCGCGCTTCACGGTCGCCTTACGGCCCTTGATGTTGGTGGCCTGCAGCGCGGCGATCACCTCGTCGACCTTGCCCGCCGGGACCTCGACCAGCGAGAAGCGGTGGGTGATCTCGATGGCGCCGATCTCGCGGCCCGTCACCGACGACTCGCCCGCGATCGCGCCGACGAGGTCGCCGGGGCGGATCCCGGCGCTCCGGCCGAGGCCCACCCAGATGCGGGCGCTGTCGCCGGCCGGGCCGCGACCCTTCGGGCCTCCCTTGCCGCCCTTGCCCTTCGCGAACGGCTTGCCCCCGCCGGCGTCGGGCTTGAGGCTGACGTCGGGCAGCTCGACCTGGTCGTCGTCGCTGCCCCCCATCGACTCGTGGGCGAGCTTGACGGCAGCGAGCGCCACCTCGACCAGATCGAACTCGTCGCCGAGCGACTCGATGACCCCGCGGAACCGGTCGAGCTCGTCCTCGTCCTGCAGCAGGCTCTCGCGAAGGGCCGCTCGGGTCAGCTCGAGCCGACGAGCACGCAGGTCGGCGACCGTCGGGACCCGTTCGACCTCCATGCGGGTGCCGGTGTGTCGCTCGATGGCCTTCAGCAGCCGGTGCTGGCGTGGCTCGACCAGCGTGATCGCGACACCCTCGCGGCCGGCGCGACCGACCCGCCCGATGCGGTGGACGTAGGCCTCCGGCGCCGACGGGACGTCGTAGTTGACGACGTGGGTGAGGTGGTCGACGTCGAGGCCGCGCGCAGCGACGTCGGTGGCGACGAGCAGGTCGGCGGTCTGGCTACGGAGCCGGTCCATCACCCGGTCGCGCTGCTCCTGGCTCAGCCCGCCGTGGAGCGCCTCGGCGCGGTAGCCGCGACCGTTCATGGTCTCGGTGAGCTCGTCGACCTCGTTGCGGGTGCGGCAGAACACCAGCGTGGCCGTCGGCGACTCGACGTCGAGCACGCGCCCGAGCGCGGCGGGCTTGTGCGCCCGGTTGACGACGAACGCGCTCTGGCGGATCTGCGGCGACTCGCCGGCTTCCACGTCCTCGCGTCCGAGCGTGATGCGGACCGGTTCGTGCAGGTGGGCGCGGGCGAGCTTGGCGATGCGCGGCGGCATGGTCGCGCTGAACAGCATCGTCTGGTGGTACTCGGGCGTCTCGACCAGGATGGCGTCGAGGTCCTCCTGGAACCCCATGTCGAGCATCTCGTCGGCCTCGTCGAGGATGACGACCTCGAGCGCCGACAGGTCGAGCGTGCCGCGCGTGAGGTGGTCGAGCGCACGACCGGGCGTGGCGACGACCACGTCGATGCCGCGCTCGAGCGCCTGGATCTGGCGCCCGATCGGCTGGCCACCGTAGATCGGCAGCACCCGGGCGCCGACGTCCTTGCCGTAGCGGTGGAACGCCTGCGAGACCTGCATCGCCAGCTCGCGCGTCGGCACCAGGACGAGGGCGATCGGGGCTCGGCCGCGGCCACCGGCGTCGTCGAGCCGGTGCAGGACCGGGAGGGCGAACGCGGCGGTCTTGCCCGTCCCGGTCGCGGCCTGGCCGAGCAGATCGCGGTTGGCGAGCGCGGGCGGGACCGCCTCGCGCTGGATCGGCGTCGGCTCCTCGTACCCGAGCTGGTCGAGGACCCGCAGCAGCTCGGGCCGGAGTCCGAGGTCGGCGAAGCTGACCGATGGTTCGTCGCCGGTGTCGGTGAACAACGTCGGCGCGTCGGCCGGCATCGGTTGCGGCGCGTCGGCGGCCTCGAGGGAGTCGGGGGTTTCCGAGGTCACGTGATCTCCACTCCGGCGGCGCGTTCGACGACCTGGACCAGAGCGCGTGTGGTCGGCATCCGGGCCGAGGTCGTCCGCGGCCGCCGGCCGTGAGCCGCTCGACCAGCCGGAGGACCGGGCCGTCGAACGCGCAGCGTCGGAGAGCACCTCGCCGGCGAGCCGGACGTCCTTGGCCAGCAACGGCAGCGCGAAGGTGTTCGGGAACGCGCGCGTCAGCGACGCGCTCGGGCAGCAGCCGCTCGGTCGACGAAGCTGCGCCCGGAGCTGCCGTTGATCGCCTCGAGCGCGGTCGGGGTCGACACGCCGGCGCGCGGTCAGCGCCGCGAGCCCCTCGGCCGGCGGCCCACAGGGATCGCGGCCAGCAGCGCGTTGTTGACCGCCTTCGTCGCGTGGCCCGCACCGAGCGGGCCGACGTGGACGATCCGCTTCCCGACCGCCTCCAGGCACCAGCGCACGTCTCGACGCACCTGCGCGTCGCCGCCGACCATCACGGTCAGCGTGCCAGCCTCGCGCCGTCGGTGCCGCCGGAGACGGGAGCGTCGAGGTAGGCGATGCCCCGACCGGCGAGCTCGGCGGCGAGCTCGCGCGAGGCCGCCGGGTCGCCGGAGGTGTGGTCGATCCAGACCGTGCCCGGCGCCGAGGCAGCGGTGCCAGCGCGCCGGCGACCTGCGGCGACCTCGGCGGTCGTCGGCAGGCAGGTGAGCGATGACCTCGCAGTCGGCGAGGTCGGCGAGGTCGGCGACCGCGCGGGTGCCGTGCGCGGTCGGCGTGCTCCGGGCGACCTGCGGCGGTGCGGTTCCAGACGACGGTCGGCGCGACCGCGGCGAGGTTGGCCGCCATGGGCCGTCCCATCGCACCGAGCCCGACGAACCCGATCACGACCACACCTGCACGGCGTCATCGTCCGGGTCCACCTGGAGCACGGCGACCCCCTCGTCACCTCGGATGTGAACGGTGTCGAGCGGCACGAGGGAGTCCTTCATCCGGGAACCGCCAGGGAGGGGGTCGCGAGCAGGAACGACATCCCGAGAACCTTCGGAAGCTCGGTGATGTGTCATCCACCTCTGCTGACGCTGCTCGGATCGGCGGTGTCACGACGCTACTCCGTTGCCGTGCCCCGGTGCGTAGACCCTGGCGTCCAGCATCTCGGGGGTACCCATCGGGGGTGAACGCCTCGTGCCCGGGGAGGACGAGCAGGACGAGCAGCAGGATCACGACCAACGAGCCGACTCCGATGGCTCCGTCCCCTGGGAGCGCGAAGGTGGCTCCGAAGAGCAGGCGTCCCGAGCATGACCATCAGCATCGCTGGGGAGTTCGCGACGCCGACCGCCAACCCGGGGGCCTCCGGGCGCGTTCGGGCGGCGCTGTCGAACACGGTCCCGAAGGGCGCCCCCGAGGCCAGCCCGACGACGGCGGCCGCAGCCACGCCGACCGCCAGCGGGCGGGAACGAGCAGCAGGAGCATCGCCGCGCTGCACGTACAGAGGCTGAGGACCGCCAGAGGCCGTCGCAGCTGCGGTCGGGCGGCGGCGAACCAACCCCCGAGTGGCCGACCGACCACACCGCCGAGGAGCACGAGTCCGCCCGACGAGACCCGCCACCTCACGGGGGTAGCCGCCGTGCCGAGCCAGGAGCACGACCACCCAGTTGCCCAGCACGATGCTGGCCCCGAAGGTCGCCGCGTGCAGGGATGCGAGGCGCCAGACCCGCGGGTCGCGCACCACCGACGACATCGATCCCGGCTGCGGTCGTTCCTCGTCGACGCGTGCAGGGTCGGGACACGCGAGGAGAACAGCCAGACCGATGACGCTCACGGCCGCAGCCGACACGAAGGGGACGTGCCAGCCGACGTGCCCGGCCAGGGTGGCCACCGTGGCCACGGCGAGACCTGCTCCCGCGATCGACATGCCGCCGTACGAGCCCTGCGCGAGTGCGGTTCCGCTCAAGCCGCGCACGTAGGCGACGCCCGCCACGAACCCGATACCGGCCCCCACACCGACGACGAAGCGAAGCGCGACGGCTGCCTGGAAGGTCGGCGCACCGAGGAGTGCGACGTTCGCGACGGCCACGAGAGCGAGGCAGGCGATCCCGACCCGTCGCGCACCGAAACGGTCAGCGAGCCGGCCTCCTGGGATCTGAACGAGCAGTTGCGCGAGGAACACCGAACTCGTCAGGAGGCCCGTGGTGGCCAGCCCGACACCGAGGCGCGCTGCCACGAGGTCCGGGGCTCCACCGATGTTGGTGAGGTTCCAACTGACGGAGAGGCCGAGGAGGTAGGCACCGACCAACCCGAGCGAACGTCGGCCCCCGATCACGTGGCCCTGGAGTCGTTCGCGGCAGCCTCCGTGTAGTCGTAGAAGCCGCGTCCGCTCTTGCGGCCGAGCAGGCCCGCGTCGACCATGCGCTGCAGCAGCGGCGGCGGCGCGTACAGCGGTTCCTTGAACTCGTCGTAGAGGGACTCGGCGACGGCGGCGACCGTGTCGAGGCCGATCAGGTCGGCGAGCGCCAGCGGGCCCATCGGGTGGGCGCAGCCCGAGCACCATGCCCTGTGTCGATGTCCTCGCGGATCGCGAAGCCGGACTCGAACATCCGGATCGCGGACAGCAGGTAGGGGATCAGCAGCGCGTTGACGATGAAGCCGGCGCGGTCCTGGGCGCGGATGGCCCGCTTGCCGAGCGGTCCTGCTGGCGAAGGCCGTGCGCGCGCGCGGTGACCGCGTCGTCGGTGAGCAGCGACGGGACGAGCTCGACCAGCGGCGAGCACCGGCACCGGGTTGAAGAAGTGGATGCCGACGACGTGCTCCGGCCGGCCGGTGGCCATGCGCCAGCTTCATGATCGGGATCGAGGAGGTGTTGCGAGGCCAGGATCGCGTCGATCCGGGTCGACGACCTGGTCGAGCGGTGGAAGATCGTCGTCTTGACCTCGTCGTTCTCGGTCGACGGCCTCGACGACGAGGTCGCGGTCGGCGAGGGTCTCCAGGTCGTCGGCGAACCGCAGACGCCCGCGTGCCTGCGTCGGCCCGCTCCTCGTCGAGCTTGCCGCTGCGCGACCGCCCGGTCGCAGCGACGCATCGAGCGCGCTCGGCGGCCGCCGCTCGACGGACCTGGCGATCGACGGTCGCGGCGACCACATCGAGTCCGGCGCGGGCGCAGACCTCGGCGATGCCGAGGCCCATCTGTCCACAGCCGACGACCCCGACTCGTTCGATCGGTCCCCGTGATCAGCGGAAGGCGCGCGATACCGGTGAGCGCCTGCCGCCATGACCAGGGTGTGGATCTCGTCGGTGCCCTCGTAGGTGTAGACGGACTCGAGGTTGTTCGACGTGGCGCATCACCGGGTACTCGAGCGGTGATGCCGTTGGCGCCGAGCACAGGCGCGGCAGTGCGGGCGACCTCGAGAGCGGCGCGGACGTTGTCGAGCTTGCCGAAGCTGACCTGGTCCGGCGTGAGCCGGCCCGGCGTCCTTCATGCGGCCGAGGTGCAGGGCGAGCAGGGACGCCTTGTTGACCTCGAGCATCATCTCGACGAGCTTCTGCTGGGTGAGCTGGAAGCCGGCGATCGGCTGGCCGAACTGGGGACGCGTTCGGCGCGTAGTCGAGCGCCGACTCGTAGCAGGCCCGGGCGGCGCCGGCGGCGCCCCAGAGGATCCCGTAGCGGGCCTCGTTGAGGCACGACAGCGGCCCTCGGAGCCGACCTCGACGCCGGGCAGCACCGCGTCCGCCGGGAGGCGGACGTCGGTCGAGGACCAGCTCGGAGGTGACCGACGCCCGCAGCGACAGCTTCTTGCTTGACCTCGTTGGTGGTGAAGCCGGGCGTGTCCGTCGGGACCACGAAGCCGCGGATCGCCCCGTCGCCGGTGTCAGCGCCCAGACGATGGCCACGTCGGCCACGCCGCCGTTGGTGATCCACATCTTGGTGCCGTTGAGGACCCAGTCGTCGCCGTCCCGGCGGGCGCGTGGTGCGCATGCTGGCCGGGTCGGAACCCGAGTCGGGCTCGGTCAGCCCGAAGCAGCCGATCAGCTCGCCTGCCGCCATGCCCGGCAGCCACTCGCTGCTTCTGCTCCTCGCTGCCGTAGGCGTAGATCGGGAACATCGCCAGCGAGCCCTGGACGGAGACGAAGCTGCGGAACCCGCTGTCGCCGGCTTCGAGCTCCATGCAGGCCAGCCCGTAGGCGGTGGCCGATGTGCCTGCGCAGCCGTAGCCCTCGAGGTGCATGCCGAGCAGGCCGAGCTCCCCCATCTCGGTGGACAGCTCACGTGGGAAGACCCCACGGTCGTACCAGTCCGATATCCCGGGCAGGACCCGTTCGCGGACGTAGCGTCGGACGGTGTCACGGAGGAGCCGTTCCTCCTCGTCGAGCTCGCGGTCGAGCTCGAGGAAGTCGTTCGCCGGCGGTACACCGTGGCTCGCGGACGGGGCGTGGCTGGTCGTCGTGGTCATCGGAGCATCCCTCGATGGGTTCGTGTCGGTGGGGTGGGCGCCTACCGGTGGATCGGGCGGGCGTCAGGCGAGGTACGCGGTGCGGGTCTCGGTGTAGAACTCACGCGCGGCACGGCCCTGTTCGCGGCCACCCGCGCCCGAGCCCTTGGTCCCGCCGAAGGGCACGTGCGGTTCGGCACCCGTCGTCGCGGAGTTGACGTGGACGATGCCGACCTCGAGGCGGTCCACGGCGCTCATCGCGGTGGCGAGGTCGCTGGTGAAGATCGAAGCCGTGAGGCCGTACGCACCGGCGTTCACGCGCTCGAAGGCGTCCTCGACGTCGGCGACAGCGGTCACCGCCACGAACGGCCCGAACACCTCGTCGGTGCAGACCGGATGGTCCTCGGCGACCCCGACCACGACGCTCGGACGGACGAAGAACCCACCGTCGGGTTCGAGACCCTCCGTCCCGTCGCGGACGACCCCACCACCTGCCTCCCGGACGTCCTCGAGTGCCTCGGAGATGGCCGCCAACTGCGGGCGGGTGGCGACGGGACCGAGGTCGGTGCCGGCCTCGAGCGGATCACCGGTCACCAGGGCGTCGCACGCGGTCACGATCCGATCGAGCAGGTCGTCGTGCACAGCGCGGTCGACGAGCACGCGGGAGGTGGCGGTGCACTTCTGGCCGGTCGAGCCCATCGCGCCCTCGACGATGGCCGCAGCTGCGACGTCGAGGTCGGCATCGGCGAGGACGATCGCCGCGTTCACGCCGCCCATCTCCGCCTGGACGGCAGTGCCGTGCCCCGCACCGGCAGCGAGGACGGCTCGCCCGACGGGCGTCGAGCCGGTGAAGGAGCAGGCACGGATCGCCGGGTGTTCGAGGAGGCGTCGACCCGCCTCGGCGCCCCCGAGGACGAGGTGCAGCACGTCGTCCGGCAGCCCCGCTTCGAAGAGCACCTCGGCCAGGCGCGTGGCCAGGATCGGTGTGACCGGGGACGGCTTCCAGACCACCGGGTTGCCGTACACCAGCGCGGGCGCGAGCTTCCACGTCGGGATGGCGATGGGGAAGTTCCACGGGGTGATGATCGCCGTCGGACCGACGGGCACCTGCTTGGTGAGCACCTGTTCCCCGCGACGCGGGGAGGCGTACAGCGCACCCACCTCACGGTCGGCCTCGGCGGCGTAGTAGCCGAGGATGCGTGCGGCACGGGCGACCTCAGCGGTCCCCTCGGTCAGCGGCTTGCCCTCCTCCTGCGACAGGGTGCGGCCGAGGTCGTCGACTCGGGCCTCGAGGAGCCGACCCGCGCGGGCGAGCACGGCGGCGCGTTCGTGGAACGGCGTGTCCCGCCACCTGGGCGCCGCTCGACGAGCCAGGTCGGCCGCGCGATCGACGAGACCGGCGTCGGCCTCCCGGTAGCTGGCCAGAACCGTGTCGGGCGAGGCAGGTGCGAGGTCCAGGACCTCGGCACCGTCACCGTGGACGAGCTCGCCACCGACGATGCTGGAGAGCTTCACGATCCGTCCTCCCCGAGCCAACGGCGCACCTGCTCGTCGTGCTCGCCGAGCGCTGGAGGGGCACGGTGGACGACGGTGGGTGTCCGTGACAGGTCGATGGGGGACCGCACCGTCGCGATGCGGTCACCGTCGCTCCGGGCGGCCGTCACCACCGGGTCGAGCCCCAACGCTTCGGCCTCCGTGAACGCCTCCGCGATGTCGTTGACGAGCCCGGCCGGGATGCCCTCCGCACGGAGCAGCTCCACCCACACCGCCGCGGGGCGCTCGCCGAACGCCTCGCCGAGCTCCGCCGCGAGCGCGTCACGGTTGGCGACGCGGTCAGCGTTGCGGGCGAAGCGCGGATCGTCGGCGAGATGTGGGAGCTCGAGCAGACCGACGAGGCGCTGGAACAGCCGGTCCGACCCGACCGCGAGCGCCAGCGGTCGATCGGCGGCCGGGACCGTCTCGTACGGGGTGATCGACGGGTGGCGATCACCGAGCCGTCCCGGCACGACGCCGGCTCCGAGGTAGGCGCTGGCCTGGTTGACCAGCGACGCGAGCGCCGCTCCGAGCAGCGAGACGTGGACGTGCTGGCCACGCCCGCTGGTGACGCGTTCGGCGAGCGCGGCTTGGACGCCGATGACGGTGTACAGCCCGCAGATCACGTCGACGAGCGCGACGCCGGTCTTCTGGGGCGGCCCGTCCGGCTCGCCGGTGATGCTCATCAGGCCGGAGACGGCCTGGATCAGGAAGTCGTACCCACCGAGTCCGGACGCCGCGTCGCTGGTCCCGAAGCCCGTGATGGAGGCGTACACCAGGCCGGGGTTCCGGGTGCTCACCTGGTCGTAGCCGAGCCCGAGCCGGGCAGCGCCGCCGGGACGGAAGTTCTCGATCAGCACGTCGGCGCGGTCGACGAGCCGACCGGCGAGCACGAGGTCGTCGGGGTCGGTGAGGTCCAACGTCACGCTGCGCTTGTTGCGGTTCGCAGCCAGGGAGTAGGTGCTGTCCCCGCCGCGCCACGGGGGGCCCCAGGCGCGCGTGTCGTCGCCGGTTCCCGGGCGTTCGACCTTGATCACGTCGGCACCGAGGTCGGCGAGGACCATCGTGGCGAGCGGACCGGCGAGCACGCGGGAGAAGTCGGCGACCACGAGCCCCGCCAAGGGCCCGCCGTCGGATCGTCCGGGGATCGTCACCGCAGCCCGTCCTCGCCGACGACCTCGTCGACCGTCAGCCCACCGACGCGTGGGAACGGGCGGCCCGAATCGGTGACCGCGACCGCCACCAGCAGCTCGGCCCGCCGCGGTGCGTCGTTGACCCAGATCTCCATCGCGTCGTAGTGCGAGCGGACGTACGCCGCGTCCTTGTGACCGAGCGGGATGTCCAGCGCCTGTCCCGGTCCGCCGACCTTCTTGGAGGAGGCGATCAAGGCCTTCCCTCCACCGGTCACCGAGCGCAGCCCCTTGCCGAGCCGCGGGTGCAGGAGGCCGCAGCGTGCTCGAGCTCGCCGTCGGTCCCGACGAGGACCGCCTTGCCGTAGCTCTCCACCTCACCGGGCTCGATCCCGAGCGCCTCGACGGCGCGGGCACCGAGGAGTGCCCCGAGCTGCTCACCGATCGCGAACAGCGGCTCGAGGTCCTCGACGGACCGGTTCGCGAACGGGTTGGCGATCACCGCCGCCGCCGCAGCCTTCCGGGTCGGGGCGGACCGGGAGCTGCCCGCCTCGGCGTGCGTCTCCTCGACGCGGATGACGAGCTTTCGGATGTCGGGTGTGCTCATCGGAGTCCGTCCCTCTCGGTGATCTGGTCGGGGGTCAGCCCGCCGACGCGTGCGTGGATGCGGGGCCCGTCGCTCATGACCAGGACGAACACCAGCTCGTCGGGTGCCGGGCCGGAGGGCAGACCGACCTCCATCGCGTCGAAGTGGCTGCGCACGTACGACGCGGTGCGGTGGGTGATCGGGACGTCCAGGCGCGTACCGGGACCGCCGACCTTCTTGGTCGACGGCACGATGGCGAGCGCTTCACCGAGCGCCCGGCGCATCGCGTAGCCGCCGGGTACGTGCCAGAGCGCGCCGTGCTCGAGTTCACCGTCCTCGCCGACGATGGCACCCTTCCCGTAGCCGGTCACCCGATCCGGACCGCCGAGGACCTCGGCGAGCCGCGCGGCCAGTCGTTCCCCGAGGGGTTCGAGTTCCTGCATCACGGGTTCGAGCTCGGGCTCGTAGGTGCCCGCGAAGGGGTTGGACACGACGGCCATCATCGCGGCGCGACGGGTCGGTCGGTCGGGCATCGGCCCGCCCTCGTGGAACACCTCCTCGAGGCTGAGCACCTCGCGGCGCACGCGGAAACGGTCAACGGGCGGCATGCACGAGCTCCTGGGGGTTCGGGGTCCCGAGCGGGTCCAACCGCTCGCCGACGACGGTGGTGATCGTGCCGATCCTGAGGACAGCACCGAGGATGTCCGGGTGCTGGCGGGTGAAGGTTCGCGCGACGTCTGCGCCGCGACCGAGCGCCTGCTCCATCTCGGCCACCGACAGCGCCCCGACGTCGGTGGTGACGAGCCGGTCGGCGAGGTCGGAGTCCGGGTCGAGCTGGGAGGCCGGGGTCCGGACGATCGCCGGGTGACCCGGGAGGTCGACGGCGTTGGCCACGAGCGTCGCCGCCGCGTCGGCGGCCGCGGCGGAGGTGGCCACGACGGTGACCGCGTCGGCGATGCCCAGGCTGAAGCTGCGGCCACCGCGGCCCGAGGTCGCGAGCCCTCGGACCGGTGAGTCGCTGGTCACCGGCAACAGTGCGTCCGGCACGGCGGTCTCCAGCGAGGGGATGAGCCCGACCCGGATCACCTCGTCGCCGCACAGGTGGAGGGCCACGTCGCCGCCGTTGTTGACGTAGGCGCGCGTCACAGCCGGGACCGCCGCGATGACGTCACACAGCTCGTCGGCGACGGACCCTGCCACCGCGATCATCGGCGTCAGGAAGACCTCGTCCAGGAAGGGTGTGGTCGCGGCGACCATCCGCCGTGCCACGCTCCCCGTGACCGCAGCGTCCGCGCGGGTCTGCGCACGCAGCACCTCCAGCTGCGGTACGAGCTCCGTGAGGATGGTCTCGAACCGGGCGACGGCCGAGGTCTCGGCGGTAGCGACCGCGCGAGGTGTCCCGCCGACCTCGACGATGACGTCCATCGGGCCGTGCTGGAGGTGCAAGCGGCGGCCGTCGGGTAGCCGTCGAGCGATGGGTGGGATCACCGTGCCCCCCCATCCTCGGGTTCCTCGTGACCGCCCACCCAACGGCCACCGACGACGCTCTCGCGTAGCAGCTGGTCGAGCGGACGAACGGCACCCACGTGTCCGCCGAGCGCCTCGTAGACCTCCTGCGGCATCGTGAACTCGATGGGGGCGACCAGGGCGGGGGTCGGGACCGACCCGAACGCGTTCCGCGGCATCTGGCTGACGTCCACCATCAGGGTGATCCCGCCGCCGGGCCAGATGTAGACCGGCGCTCCCCCGCAGGTGACCTTGGTGAGCGAATCGCGGATCGAGCGGGTGAGGCGTACCGGGTTGCTGGTCGCGCCGGCACGCAACGACCCACCGGCTCCGGCCATGAACACCACCGAGGTCATCGCCGGCTCGCAGTTCTCCTGGATCAGGTTCACCGACGTGGCGAGCTCGGCAGGCATCTCCTGTTCGACCGGTCGGAGCTGGTCGTCCAGCACGAAGTAGGCCGCGTGGTCGCCGGTGGTGCTGGTCATGAGCAACGTCTGGCCAGGACGAGCGATCTTGTCGTTGAACGGCGCCAGTGCCTCCAGCGGATCGCTCAGCCGCGTGCCTCCCCAGCCGGAGCCGGGTTCGGACACCTCGAAGTAGCGGCCGGGGGTGGACTTGCGACCACGGAGCTTGATCCCGCTCGGCGGGACCTCAGCACGGCTCCGGCCTGGTGCTCGGACATCACGCCGGTGATGTGGTCGTCGACCACGACGACATCGTCGACCTCGCCCGCCCACCGCTGGGCGAACATGCCGATCGTCGCGGACCCGCAGCCGACCCGCATGCGCCGCTCGACCTCGCCGTCGACGATGGGCGGCGCGCCCGCCTGGACGACGAGGTCGGACCCGGCTTCGATCTGGAGCTCGACGGCCTCGCCGGAGCACAGGTCGAGCAGGGTCTGCAGGGTGGCCACACCGTTCTTGCGGCCGCTGCCGGTGAGGTGGTTGACGCCGCCGAGCGAGAGCATCTGGGAGCCGTACTCTGCGGTGGTCACGTGACCGACCTGCGCATCACCGGAGCGGACGATGCCCCGTTCCGGTCCGACGTGGCGGTCGGTATCGATCTTCACCTTCACGCCGCAGTAGCTGAAGATGCCCTCGGTGACGACCGTGACGACGTCGACACCGTCCTGTTCGCTGCCGACGATGAACGGCGCCGGCTTGTAGTCGGGGTAGGTGGTCCCAGCACCGATGCCGGTGATCTGGGCCGGCGAGGTGATGATGTCGCCCTGCCACTCCTTGGCCTCGAACGGGACGACGGCTCCCTCAGGGCCCTGTTGCTCGAGCAGGATGAGCGGGTCGACCCGCGTCAGGACACCGTCGAAGTTGCCGTAGCGGTCGCACGCCCCGGTTCGGCCTTCGGCGATCCGGCACCGGATCGGGCAGGCCTCGCACCGGATCTTGTCGTTGCGCTTCGTCGTGTCGCTCACCGTCGTCCCTCCCGCAGCTACTGTTTGTACACCAACACTAGGGGTGACCGCAAGAGGCGCAGCAGGTGGGTACCGACCCACGACTATGGTGGCCGCCATGCCGAAGATGACCGCGTACCACCTCGACCGCCAGGTCGGTTTCCTGCTGCGTCGTGCGCACCAGCGGCACACCTCGATCTTCAGCGAACGGATGCCCGGTCGGCTCACCCCGACCCAGTTCTCCGCCCTCGCGAAGCTGCTCGAGAAGGGCCCGATGTCCCAGAACCTGCTCGGCCGTGAGATCGCGCTCGACGCCGCCACCATCAAGGGTGTGGTCGACCGACTCTCAGCTCGGACGTTGGTCACCGTCGACAGCGACCCCACGGACAGCCGTCGGTTGCTGGTCTCCCTCACCGAATCGGGTCGAGCTGAGGCGCGGGAGGCCATCGACGTCGCCGCTGACGTCTCGCGAGGCCACCCTCGACCCCCTCGAACCATCCGAGCGAGCGACCTTCCTGGCGATGCTCGCCCGCCTGGCCGACGCCCACAGCGCCGACGACCGCTCCGGCTGACCGCGGCGGCTCGCCGGATGGCCACCTGGGCCGGTGCGCCCACCCGCACGGCATCTCCACGGACGCTCATGCGGGCTCGTCGGGGCCCGTCACCTCGATACCGGCGGCTGTACGGATCGCGTCGAGGATCCCCTGGTAGCCGGTGCAGCGGCACAGGTTGGCCGCTGCGACGTCACGGATCTCCTCGTCGCTCGGGGACGGCTGCTCGCGGAGGAGCCCGGTAGCGAGCATGAGGAAGCCAGGGGTGCAGAACCCACACTGCAGCCCGTGGTGCTCACGGAACGCCTCCTGCAGCGGGTCGAGCGACCCGTCCTCTGCCGCGAGACCCTCCACGGTCTCCACCGACCGGTCGGCCGCCTGCACGCCGAACATCAGGCAGGCACGCACCGGCTCACCATCGAGGAGCACGGTGCAGGCTCCGCAGATGCCGTGTTCGCAGCCGAGGTGGGTCCCCGTCAGTCCGAGGTCGTGCCGCAGGACGTCCGCGAGGGTGCGACGCGCTTCGACCTCGACTCGGCGTACCCGGCCGTTGACCTCGATCTCGATCGTGTGTTCGTCGGTCACGGTCGCTCCTCCTGTCCCGCGTGCAACGCCGTCACGAGGTCGACCGGCCGGATCGGCAACCGGGTGATGCGCACGCCGCGACCGCGCACCGCATCGGCGACGGCGTTGGCGATCGCCGCCGGTGCACCGATCGTGCCACCCTCACCCATTCCCTTCGCACCCGTCTCGGTCGTGGTTGCCGGTGTCTCGAGGTGCACGATCCGTACCGGTGGGATCTCGCTCGACGTCGGTACGAGGTAATCCATGAACGTCGAGGTCGTGCACTGGCCGGTCGAGGGCTCGTAGCGCAGCTCCTCGTAGAGCGCGCAGGCGACACCCTGCGCGACACCGCCCCGCACCTGGCCGTCGACGATCAGCGGGTTGATGACCACACCGCAGTCCTCGGCGACCACGTAGTCGAGCAACTCGACGCCACCGGTCCCCGGGTCGACCTCGACGACGACCAGGTGCGCGGCGTTCGAGAAGGTGCCGGGCGGATCGAACTCGGCGTGGACCTCCAGCCGCGCTTCCTCGTCGACCGGCAGGAGGTGGCGTTCGTGGTGGGCGATCCGTGCCAGCTCCGCGAGGGTGTAACGCTGGTCGGGGGAACCGCGAACGTGGGCGACGGTGTCACGCAACTCGATGTCGTCGGGCGCAGCTTCGAGCAGGTGAGCGGCGACGCGGCGCAGTTTGCCGGCGAGCTCACGGCCCGCTCGCTTGCACGCGCCTCCGGAGACCGCAGCCCCGCGGCTCGCGAAGGTGCCCCACCCGTACGGCGTGGCGTCGGTGTCACCCTGGATCACGCGGACGTGGTCCGGGTGGATGCCGAGCTGGTCAGCCACGACCTGCGCGAGCGAGGTGCGGTGCCCCTGCCCGTGGGCGCTGGCGCCGACCGACACCTCCACCCGGCCGGACGGATCCATGATCATCCGGGCGGTCTCGTACCCAGGCGTGACCCCCATACCCCGGGCCGCGAACGTCGGTGTGCCGTAGCCGGTGCGTTCGCTGAAGCACGAGAAGCCGAGCCCGAGGAGCCGCCCCTCGGCTCGAGCGGCCGACTGACGCTCCTGCCACCGGTCCCAGCCGATCGCGTCGAGCCCTGCTTCGAGCGCCTCGAGGTAGCTCGCGTCGTCGTAGACGATCCCGGTCACGCCGGTGTAGGGGAACTCGTCCTCGCGGATGACGTTGCGACGGCGAACGTCGGCGCGATCGAGCCCGAGCCGCTCGGCAGCGATGTCGAGCAGCCGTTCCATCACGAAGCAGATCTGCGGCCGGGAGACCCCGCGGTAGGGGGCCATCGGTGGCTTGGTGGTCGTGACCCCCCGGGTGCGCACCCGGTAGTGCGGCAGCTTGTAGACGTTCGGGAACTCACCGGCGGCCATGAGCGGTTCGACACCGCAGGTGAACGGGTAGCAGGAGTAGGCGCCGGCATCGCACAGGATGTCGAGGTCGACGCCGAGCAGCCGGCCGTCCGTGTCGAACCCGGCGCGGACGTGGTACCGCTGCTCGTGACCCTGGAACGCGCTGATCAGGTTCTCGCGGCGGTCCTCCGCCCAGCGGACGGCACGCTTGAGCCGGTAGGCCGCGACGGCGACCACGACCTCCTCCCGGGACACCGCGCACTTCTGCCCGAAGCCACCACCGACGTCCGGTGCGATGACGCGCACGAGGCCCTCGGGTACGTCGAGGGCGGTCGCGATGCAGGTCCGGACCAGGTGCGGCACCTGCGTCGAGGTCCACACGTGGAGTCGGCCCTCCCGCCGGTCCCACACCGCCACGGTGGCTCGACCCTCCATGGGCGCAGCGGTGACCCGCGCCGCATCGAAGGTCTCCTCGATCGTGAGGGGAGCGTCGGCGAGGACGTCGTCGATCTCCGGGTCGTCGCGGAACTGCACGTCGAGGAGGACGTTGTCCGGCGCCGCCTCGTGCACCGGACCGACGCCGGCGAGCGCGTCGTCGAAGGTGAGCACGGGGGTCGGTTCCCCGACGTCGAGACGCACGAGGTCCACCCCGTCCTCGGCCAGGTAGGCGCTCTCGGCGACGACGAGCGCGACCGGTTCGCCGGCGTAGCGGATGCGATCGCGCGCCAGCAGTGGCATCTCGGTCGTGACGAAGTCCGGACGGTTCAGGGTCGGGGTCATGCCGGGGGCGTCGAGGTCGGCGTCGGTCAGGACGGCGACGACCCCCGGCAGCGCCCGAGCGGCCTCGGCATCGATGCCGTGCAGCTCGGCACCGCCGACGTCAGCGCGGACGAAGCAGACCTCCAAGGCGTCCTTGGGGGCGACGTCGTCGGTGAAGATCCCCGAACCCGTCAGCAGCGCCGGATCCTCCACGCGCTGCAGCCGCTTCCCGATCCAGCGGTGCTCAGCGGTCTGCATCGTCGGCCTCCTCGAGCGCGCGGGCCACCAAGGTGCGGGTCAGGTGGCGGCGGTAGTCGGCGTCGCCGTGCTGATCGCTCGGTGGATCGATCTCACCGGCAGCGAGGTGGGCGACCTCGCGGAACAGCTCCCCCTCCGGTCGTTGCCCGACCAGCTCGGAGGCGTCTATCCGCACCACGGTGGAGCCGACGCCGGCGAGTGCGATGCGGGGATCGTCGATCCGACCGTCGTCGTCGATGTCGTAGGCGACGGCCGCGGCGACCACCGCGAAGTCGCCGTCCCGTCGCGCGAACTCGGTCAGGGACGAACACCTCGGCGCTCTCGGGAACCGCACCTCGGTGACCAGTTCGTCCGGTGCCAGGGCGGTGGTGAAGAAGCCGTGGAAGAAGTCCTCCGCCGCGACCCACCGAGCGCCGCGCACGCTGTCCACGCGGATCCGGGCATCCAGGAGCCGTGCGAGCAGCACCCACTCCGCCGCCGGATCGGCGTGCGCGATGCTGCCACCGACCGTGCCACGGGTGCGTATCGGGTAGTGACCGACGTAGCTCATCGCGTCGCGGAGCAGGCCGTGGCCCGCCAGATCGCCGGGGAAGTGCTCCACGTGCCGGTGGCGGGTGAGCGCTCCGATGCGCAGATCGGCGCCGTCTCGCATCAGGTAGCTCATGCCCGGCAGGCGATCGACGTCGATCAACACCTCCGGCCGGGACAGGCGGAAGTTCATGACCGCCACCAGGCTCTGGCCACCGGCGATGACCTTGCCCTCGTCGCCGTGCTCGGCGAGCAACGCCAGCGCTTCATCGCGGTCGTCGGCCCGCAGGTAGCGAAATGGCGCGGGCTTCACGGTGCCTCCTGATGCGCTGGTCAAGCGCCGACGAGACCGAGGTGGCGGGTCACCATGCCGGGGTTGGAACGGACGAGGTCCCCGTCCAGCGTCTCGACGACCTCGCCACGCACCATGAACGCGACCCGATCGGCGACCTGCAGCGCGAAGGTGACGCGCTGCTCGACCAGGAGAACCGACGTCCCGCGCTGCTTGAGCTCGCGGATGATGTCACCGATGAGCGCGACCCGCTGCGGGTCGAGTCCTTCGGAGGGCTCGTCCATGAGCACCAGCCGGCCGTTGCCGACCAGAGCACGCCCAACGGCGAGCATCTGCTGCTGACCACCGCTGAGGTTCCCCGCGGACTGGTTCGCGCGCTCATCGAGGATCGGGAAGCGGTCGTAGACGTCCGCCAGCTTCCACGCGCCGTCGACGTCCGCGTCACGCACCGAGACCTGCAGGTTCTCGGCCACC
Source organism: uncultured Nitriliruptoraceae bacterium (assembly GCA_963850715.1). Taxonomy (GTDB): domain Bacteria; phylum Actinomycetota; class Nitriliruptoria; order Nitriliruptorales; family Nitriliruptoraceae; genus Nitriliruptor. The sequence goes on from CAWKMM010000001.1 coordinate 73,490, forward strand.
GTGAGCGAACGGAACACACGATGGCCCTGGGGCACCAGCGTCATCCCGCCAGCGAGGCGCTTCTCCGGCGGGGCTTTGGTCACATCCTTGTCAGCGAAGCGAACCAGGCCTCGTCGGGCCTCGATGAGCCCCGAGAGGGTGTGGACCAGCGTCGTCTTGCCGACACCGTTGCGTCCGAGCACGGCCACGCATTCGCCGTCGGCGACGTCGATCGAACAACCGTGGAGAACCTGGCTCGGACCGTAGAACGTGTCGAGATCCTGCGCCTCAAGCAACATCTTGGTCGCTCCCCAGGTAGGCATCGATGACGCGTTGGTCGGCGCCCACCTCGGCGGGCGATCCGGTGAGCAGCTCCCGACCGTCGACCATGACGGTGACCTGGTCGCTCAACGCGAACGCGACCTCCATGTCGTGTTCGACGAGGATGATGGTCATGTCACGGGGCAGCGCGCCGATCGTGACGGCGAGCCGCTCCGCTTCCGACTTCGAGACCCCCGCGGTGGGTTCATCGAGCAGCAACAGCTTGGGCTGCCCAGCCGTCGCGAGCACCAGCTCGAGGATCCGTTGCTGGCCGTAGGCGAGCTCGTTCGGGCGGTCCTCGGCGACGTGCCCGAGCTCCCACTGCTCGAGCAGCTCCTCGACCCGAGCTTCGATCCGCGAGAACCCGGACAGCGGTCGCCAGAAGGTCCGCCGGACGCTGCGGTCGGCGCCAGCGACGGCGAGCCGTACGTTGTCTGCGACGGTGAGCTCACCGAAGAGGTTGCTGAGCTGGAAGGTCCGCGCGACGCCGTTGCGGGACCGAACCGCGACCGGCTGCGAGGTCACGTCGGTGCCGTCGACGAGCACTCGCCCCTCACTCGGCTTCAGCTGTCCAGCGATGAGGTTGAACAGCGTGGTCTTGCCGGCTCCGTTCGGCCCGATGATGGCGCGTCGCTGGCCGGCGGGGACCGCCAGGTTCACACCATGGACGGCGGTCACCCCGCCGAACCGGACGGTCAGATCCTCGGTGGCCACGGCGTCTGATGTCACGACTGCACCTCCGCGATCGGCCCAGCCGCTGGCTCGCTGACGCCCCCGGGCTCAGCGATGGTGGTCGCATCTGGACGCCCGGCTCGTCGACGACGGGCCAGGTCGTCAGCGAGGCCGAGTACGCCCTGCGGGAGGAACAGCATCGACAGGATGTAGGCCAGCCCGAGGATGGACATCCATCGCGTGGTGAAGCCACTGGCCCACACCTCGAGCATCACGATCAGGGTGGCGCCGATGACCGGACCGGCGAAGTAGGCCGCCCCACCGATGATGGCGAAGAGCATCACCGCCGCGCTCATCTGCCAGGCGAGGTTCTCTGGCCCGACGAAGCGGTTGAGCAAGGCGTAGAGGACACCCGCGACCGTGGCGACCGACCCGGAGACGGCGAACGCTGCCACCCGGTAGGAGCCCACGCGGTAACCGAGCGCGGCGAGCCGCGACGGGCTCTCGCGGTGCGCAACGATGGCGACACCGGCAGGTGAGCGCTGGAACCACCACACCAAGGCGCCGAAGAGGATGGCGACCACGAGGACCGCCCAGTAGAACGTCGCGACGTTGCCACCTCCGACGGGCAACAGATCGCGCGAGATCCCCGACATCCCGTTGTCCCCGCCGGTCCAACGCACCTGCTGGAACGCGAGTCCCCAGAGTGCCTGCGCGACCGCCAACGTCAGCAGCAGCAGGTAGATGGCGTTCGTGCGCAGGGTCAGGATGCCGACCAATCCACCGATGACGGCACCGGCCGCCAACGCCACGATCATGACGGTGAAGAACCCCACGTCGTAACGGAGGGTGCCGATACCGACGACGTAACCCCCGAGACCGAAGAACGCTGCGTGACCGAGCGAGGGCATACCACCCGCTCCGAAGACGACGTTGAACGCGACGCCGAAGAGCGCGAAGATCACGATCCGCGTCGCCACGCCTGTCTGGAACCCGCTCACGAACAGGGGTACGGCGATGATGGCCCCTGCGAGGGCCAGGGCGAGCAGCAGCTTCACCGCCGGGGCGGCTCGACCGTTCCGCAGTTGTGCAGTCACGCCAGTTCCTCCTTGCCGAAGAACCCACGCGGCCGGAACGCGAGCAGCAGAGCGACCGGCGCGTACACGGTGAACAGCGCGTAGGTGGGGAAGAGCCACTTGCCGAACTCGTCGAGCAGGCCCACGGCGAGCGCGGCGATGAGTGCCCCCCCGACCGAGCCCAGGCCGCCGACCACCACGACGACCAGAGCGAGCAGCAGGATCTCCCACTCCGCGCCCGGGTGGAGGCCGGTGAACGCGCCACCCCAGACGCCAGCGAACGCCGCCAGTGCGGTCCCGATACCGAAGACCGTGACGAAGATGAGCGGTACCGGGATCCCGATAGAACGTGCGATCGGCTCGTCGTCGACCGAGGCACGAACCTTCGCCCCGACGGTCGTCCTGGTGATCAGCAGGTGCAACCCCAGCCACACGACGATGGCGACCGCGATCAGCGCCATGCGGTAGTGCGGGAAGGCGAAACCCTCGAGCCGCATGACGCCGTCCAAGCCTGGCGGGCGAGGAGGGGACTGCGGCCGTCCGCCGTAGTAGCCGAGGAGCAGATCGGAGGCCAGGAACGCGAAACCGACCGTGATCAGGATCTGGGGGAGTTCCTGGTTGACGACCCGGTGAAGGATCAAGCGCTCGAACGCGATCCCGATGATGGTCGCCGCGACGATGCCGACGAGCATGGCCAGCCAGTAACGATCGGTACGTCGAAGCACGTCGAGGGCGAAGTATCCGCCCAGCGCGTAGAACGCACCGTGGGCGAGGTTCACCGTCCGCATGAGACCGAACGTCAACGTCAACCCGCTGGCGAGCAAGAAGAGCAGCGCCCCGAACGACGAGCCGTTCAGGATGTGGCCGACCAGTTCACCCACGTCGGTGCCTCCCCGTGACGGACGGGCGATGGACCTTGGCGGTCGTGGACGATGGCACCTCAGCCATCGAGGACCGTCACCTTCACGGGCGTGCAGTGGTAGCCGTTGCACGCGTTGATCACGTCGAGTGGACAGTTGGAGAACGCGACGAGGAGGTCCATCTCCAGGCGGAACTCGATGTAGTCGCCCGGCTTCGTCACCGGCGCACCGATCACCCAGTGGCCGAGGTCGCAATCGTGCTGGTAGTTCATGAACAGGTCCATGGTGTCCGGAACATCCTCCGGGAGGAGCCCGTACTCGGCGACCACACCGCTGATGATCTCGTGGCACCCGTCCCGCTGGCCGTAGCCGTACTGTTCGTACAGAAAGCTGTTGCACATCCGGTTGTGCACGTCGTGGACGCCCTTGACCTCCGGTGTCTCCTCGATGATCGTCGCCATGGGGGTGCAGATGGTGGACCGCAGGACGTGGCCGACGGTGAGGTGGTCACGCGGCTTGTAGTCCTCGCCCTCCGGCGGGACGTACCGGGTCCGTGAGTTCGACGTGGAGAGCTTCTCACGGAGGTTGTGACGGTTGAAGAGCGCCATGTCGACGACTTGCTGCCCTTCGAGGTCCGTCACTCTGAGAAGTTGACCAGCCGTCGCCTCCAGGGCGAGACCAGCCTTCGGTGGGATGACCTGCTCGAACACCACCGCGGGGTCGGTTGACATCTTGTTCTCCTTGCGTTCGCGCGGGATCCCGCGGATGGAAGAGCTGGTTCCCACATGCTCGTTCACGTGTGACGACGATCGGCGCCGGGGGGCTGCGAGGTCGCCGCAGCCCCCCACGCCGCTCAGTCCGCCCACGTCCCTCGACGCTCCGCGAGCGGCTCCTGGGCCATGAACTCCTCGGCCTCGAACGTCCAGAACTGCGAGACATCGTCGTAGGTGTGGACGATCCTGTTGACCCACCCTTCATCGGCGTCCTGCACCATCTCCCGGACGTAGACCGGGTAGACGCCTTGGCCGTACTCGTCGAAGCTGAGCGGCCCCCGCGGCGCCTCGACCTCGACGTCGTGAAGTGCCGCGATCAGCGACTCGCTCGAGGTGTCCTCGGCCCTCTCGAGCGCGGCCTCGATCACCTGAGCTGCGGCCTGTCCTGCCTCGGAGTACATCGAGATCCGACGCCCGAAGCGTTCCTCGAAGGCTCGGCGGTGAGCTTCGTTCGCCTCGGTGGCGAGCGCACCGGAGTAGTGCAGGGTCGTGATGACCCCCTCACCGCTCGCACCGATCGCCTCGATGGTTTGTTCGTCGGTCAGAGCACCGTGTCCGATGAGCGGCAGGTCGACACCGAAGTCGTCGTACGCCTGCAACAGACGGATCCCGTCAGAACCGGGTGCGGCAACCCAGACCGCATCCGCGCTGCTATCGATCTGCTGCACGAACGGCGCCCAGTCCGGTGTCCCGAGCGGCCCGTACAGCTCCTGAACGATCTCGCAGCCGGCGTCCTCGTAGACGCTCGCGAAACCGCCGGCAGCCTCCCAGCCGAAGGCGTAGTCCAAGGCGAGCATCGCGACCCGCTCGTACCCCAGCTCGTTACATGCGTACTCCGCCAACGGCATGGCATCCTGAGACGAGGTGTAGTTGATGCGGAAGATATTGTCCGCAGCGTTCCGCTGCGTCAGGTCGTCGGCGCCGGCCGTCGTGATGATCAGCGGCACCCCCGCCTCGCGGATGACCTCGCTCGCGCCGTAGGCCACGCCCGAGTTCACGAAGCCCACGAGCACGTCGGCACCTGCGCCGAGCATCCGCTCGACACCCTCGATGGCTGCTGCGGTGTCGTTGGCCTCATCTTCGGACAGGATCTCGATCTCGTAGCCAGCGAGCACCCCGCCGCGCTCATCGACGTACATCTCGAGTGCCGCGTTGATGTCCTCGCCCAGTGCGGCGTAGGGGCCGGTGAGCGGGTTGATGAGACCGATGGTCAACGAGCCCTGCGAGGCCTCGCCTGCATCACCGGTATCGCCCTGGCCGCTGGCGTCCGAAGGGTCACCGGTCCCTCCTTCGTCCCCCGAGTCGACGGCTGACCCGGAGCAGGCGGCGAGCAGCACGCTCGCCGCGGCCGCGGCGGCGATGCGCCGCGATCGTGCGTACCTCATGACGTTCCTCTCGGTGTCTGGTCTCGCCGGGCGTGACCATCGTGCGGCTGATCGAGCACTGACTCCGGACCGGGTAGCCCGGGGTCTCACGGTGCTCACGCGCGCCCAGGGGGGATCCCTGGAGCGCCGGAGGCCGACCACCACGGTGGAGGACCCCACGTCGGGGCGGGCGTACGCCGCGTGGCGCGCCCGAGGAGGAAACCGACCACCAGCGCGCCCACCACGGGGGCAGTGCGGGTGAGCAGCGGTCCGGCCATGGCGCGCAGGACATCGAGGTCTTCGACGTCCGTCGGCGGCCCCACGGAGGTCGAGCGGGGCGGTGCGCCAGCCACCCTCGAGACCTGGGCAGAGCCGTCGCCCATCGAGAAGGTCGCCTCGAGGTTGCGGGCGAACTGATCGAGGATCCGCTGGGTGACTTCACCGAGGGCTCCGCGGCCGAACTGGGCAGCCTTGCCGCGGATGTCGAGATCAGTCACGACGTCCACCCGGCTGCGACCCTCTCCGTCAGCCACGACCTCGGCCACGACCATCGCGCTGGCCGCCCCCTGCCCCCCCATCTCGCTGCCCGATGCGTTGAGCCGCGCTCGCCGGCGCTCGTGATCGGAGTCCTCGACGGTCACGGTGCCCTGGTAGGCGACGGTGATCGGCCCGATCCGCAGCTTCAACTGTCCTTGGTAGACCTCGCCGTCGCGACCAGTGAGCTCCGCGCCGGGCATGCATGGCGCGATCCGTTCCACGTCGAGGAGCGCGGCGAAGGCATCGTCGGGTTCCGCCGGTACCGAGAAGCTGTTCTTGAGCTGCACGTTCGACCTCACGTGGACCGGGGTGGCGGTGGGCGTAGGCGTCAGTTCCGAGGGAGGACGGGCACGCGCTTCGGGGGCGGCGTGTTCCGGCTCCGACGCACGACGATCTGGCCGTCGATCAGGACGGCCGCGATGGACGGCGTGTCGCCCGCAGCGAGCGCACCGCAGAAGTCCACGGCGCGGCTGCCGTCAGGGGCGTCGACGATGATGAGATCGGCCGGCGCGCCGACCTCGATGAGGCCGGCCTCGACGCGCCGAGCCGTCGAGGTGTTACCGCTCGCTGCGGCGACCGCTTCCGGCCCGGAGATCCCGGCCAGAGCGCAGAGCCACGACATCGTGCGGAGCACACCGAGCGGCACCACCCCGGTCCCCGCCGGGGAGTCGGTGCCGATGAGCAGGCGGTGGAGCTCTCCGCGGGTGGCGACCAGTTCGGCGATGTCCCGCGCCGCCCGCACGTTGCCGTTGTGCACGATCTCGACGAACGCGTCGGTCTCGGCCAGGATGCGCTCGACGTCCTCGGTTCCCGTAGCGGTCGGCCCCCCGTTCACGTGAGCTGCCACGTCGGGGCGCACCGTCACGACGAACTCCGCGTCGATGGTGCAACTCGTCGGAACCGACTTCCCTCCGACGTGAGCCATCACGGTCATCCCGGCCGCCTGGGCCCAGGCAGTCATCTGTGCGGCCGTTCCCGGATCCTGCACTCCGGAGATGCCGATCTCCCCCACGAGGTGGACACCCTGCGCGGCGAGATCGAAGAAGTCCTGCTCGGTCAGCCCTTCCTCGAGAAGCAACGCGCCGGCGTGGACCTTCGCGCCGCTCGGACGCAGCGTGTCGAAGGCCTTCGAGGCGAGGATGGCGAGCGCCTTGGTGCCCTCACGATCCTTGGGCCGTCCCGGTGTATGAACCTCGCCCGCCGAGATGAGTGTCGTGACGCCTCCGTGGACGTAGCCCTCGATGTAGTTCGCTTGGTGCTGACGCGGCGTGTAGTCACCGATCACCGGGTGGACGTGGTTGTCGACGAGTCCGGGGGCGAGCGTCGCACCTGCGGCATCGAGCACCCGACCGGTCCCGCCGAGGTCATCCGCGGCACCGATCGCCGTGATGCGCCCTTCCTCGATGAGCACGGCGTCGGCCTCGAGGGCCGCCGCACCGGTCCTGCCGGTCAGCAGCGTGCCGATGCCGACGATGAGGATCGGATCGTTCACGCCTCCACCTCCGGTGGGACGTGATCAGACGGGTGCTGGTCGCGACCCGTGGCGATGGCGCGGGGATCGGACGACGCCGTCAGCGCCTGCAGATCATCGACCCAGTCTTCGGGACGCAGCCGCGACGTCGGGCCGGCGAGGCTGACCGCCGCCACGACCTTCGAGCCGAACCGCACCGGTACGGCCACCCCGGAGACGCCGTCGACGAACTCGTCGTGGTTGTGTGCGTACCCCCGGGCGCGAACCACCTCGAGCTCCTCGAACAGGGCGGTGCGCTCCCGGATCGTCCCCGAGGCTTGATCGGGTAGCTGTGCGTCGGGGTAGAGCTCGAGCAGTTCGGCCTGGGACATGGCCGCGAGCAGGCACTTGCCAGATGCCGACGCGTGCAGCGGCATGCTCGACCCTTCGCGGATGTTGGTGCGCAGGACGTGCGAGGTCTCGAACCGCTTGACGAAGACCACGGAGCGATCCGAACGGACGCCGAGCGAGACCGCCTCGTTGGAGCGGGCCGCGAGGTCCTGCATCCCCGGGGCGAGCGCCGCCGTGATGACGGACTGCTCGCCGGCGCGCACGCCGAGCAACATGGCCTGAACGCCGAGGACGTACTGGTCGGAGCCGAGTTCCTGATCCACGAACCCCGCGTGGCGGAGCGTTCGCAGGTTGAGGTGGACCGTGCTCTTGGGCAGCCCCGTGCGACGAGCGAGCTCGCTCACGCCGATCGAAGGTCGGGACTCGGCGACGGCGCAGAGGACGGCGAGCGCTCGCTCGACGGAGCGGCTCCGCTTCTCGCCATCGTTCGACACCATCGAACACCATTCACTGTTGGTGCACGAACAATCGCACATGCGGGGTCGACCGTCAAGGGTCAGCACACGCACTCGGACTCCCGGCGCCCGACGACGTGCTCTCGCTGGAGGAATCCCCAGGGTCGGGGCCGCTACGGGTGTGGGCCGCGCGAGGCGCAGGTGGCCAGGACGACCGAGCCGGACCCGACGGACCCGACCGACCCGACCGACCCGACCGAGCCGATCACGGTGCGACGACCTCGACCGGCTCGGACCAGCTGACGGTCGTGCCCTCGCTGACCCCGGCGTCGACCAGGACCCCCTGGTTCACCTCGAGCGCGGCGTCGTACTCGACACCGGGCTCGTAGGTCGGGCAGGGGTCGGCGTCACCGCACGGGTCCATCTGCAGCACGGCCACGACCTCGCCGCCGAGGATGTAGGCGATGTCGAGCGGGACCAGGGTGTCCTTCATCCAGAACCCGCCGGCGTGCGGCGCATCGAACAGGAACAGCATCCCGACGTCGTCGGGGAGCGCCTCCACGTTCATCAACCCCTGTTGGCGTCGCTCCGGCGCGTCGGCGACCTTGGCCCGGAACGTCAGCGGATCGTCAGCGCCGACCTCGACCGTGGTCTCGGGCCAGCCGTCGACGACAGCCAGCAGCGGCGGGACCTGCGCCTCACCGAGCTCGGTCGGCACGTCGTCGGCGGGTTCGGCGCCGGTGACCCCGGGGACGTCCGGCTGCGGCGAGGCAGCGGTCGCGCCGTCCGTCCCGTCGACCGCGATGTCGTCGACCGGCCCGGCCCCGGTCCCGTCGTCGGCGCCGTCGCCGGACGAGCAGGCGGACAGCAGCGCCGCCGCGCACGCGGCGGCGGCGAGGCGGATCGGCCGGGAACGGGTCGTGGTGAGCATGCCCGGACGCTACCTGGCTCCGCGGTCCGCCACGATCCGTCGATCACAGGAGGTCGACCGCGGGGGCTGCCTACGCTGACCGCGAGGAGCGAAGCTCCACGAGGAGGCCCGAGGTGCCGCACATCAGCTTGGTCACGCTCGGCGTCGCCGACCTCGACCGGTCGAGCACCTTCTACGAGGCGCTCGGGTGGGAACGATCCTCGGCGTCGGTCGACGGTGTGGTCGTCTTCCTCCGCGGCGGCAACGTCGCGCTCGGCCTGTTCGGTCGCAGCGACCTCGAGGCCGAGGCAGGTACCAGCCTGGCGCCGGCACCCGGACCCGTCGCGCTGGCCGTCAACCTCCCGGACGAGGCCGCGGTCGACGACCTGCTCGAAGCAGCCGTCCACGCCGGCGGACGCGTCACCCGACCCGCGCAGCGTGCCGACTGGGGCGGCTACTCCGGCTACGTCGCCGATCCCGACGGCCACCTGTGGGAGGTCGCCCACAACCCGGGGTTCCGGCTGGGTGAGGATGGCCGCGTCGAGCTCCCGTGAGTGCACACCCGCTCGGCGGGCCACCGCCGGTTCACCCCGAGGGCACCGTCTCGAGGGAGGTCGCACCGGACGTGCCGGGGTCGGCCCGCTCGGTCCGACGCACCACCACGATCCCCGTCACGATGCAGAGGCCGCCGAGCAGCTGCGCCGGTCCCGGCAGCTCGGCCAGCAGCAGCCAGGCGAACAGGACCGCGAACAGCACCTCGGTCAACGCCACGAACGACGCGGTGCGCACCCGCAGCCGCACGACGGCACCGATCCCGGCGAGGTAGGCGGCAACGGTCGAGACCAGCACCAGCCACGCGGCCGGGACGAGCCAGCTCACCGTGGCACCCGCCAGCGAGGTGTCGGTGGTCGCGAACGCCAGCGGGACGACGCCGACGACGCCGGCCGCGGCGATGACCAGCGCGCCGACCGCCGTCCCACCCGCGGCCATCACCAGCGGCGGGAGGTCGTCGTGCTGCCGCTCGGAGAGCACGAAGAAGACACCGAGGCAGACCGCGGCGAGCCAACCCCCAGGCGACGCCGGTGGGATCGACGGTGGTCGTCGAGGTGAGCTCGAGCACGAGCGCCAGCCCGACGAGGGTGAGCGCCGCGCCAGCCACCGTCGGTCGTCGAGGCAGGGTGCGCGTCCGCACGGACGACCAGAGCGAGGAGCAGGACCGGCGCGAGGAACTCGAGCAGCAGCGCGACGCCGACGTCCAGGGTGCGGACGGCGTTGAAGAACGCCAGCTGGGCGCCGGCCATCGCGACCACCCCGTAGACGAGGACGGTCCGCAGCGAGGCGGCTCGCAACCGCAGCCTGCCCCGGAGCGAGATCGCCGCGGCCACGCCGAGGACGACGGCGGCACCCCCGAGCCGCACCAGCACGGCCGCGCCGGCGGTCCATCCGGTCTCGATCAGCGCCTTGCCCATCGCGCCGGACGACCCGAAGGTCGCGGCCGACGTCAGGGCCATGATCGTGCCGACACGGACAGCGCTCACACGCGGCGCACGGTCGAGCGTGGTCGTCACCGATCGGCCTCCGACGGGGCGGGTGCGCCAGCGGCCGCGGCGCGACCGGCCAGGGTAGGCCCGCCGTCAGAAGAGGCGGTCGCCTCGCCGATCCCGTTCCAGATCGAGCAGCAGCTGCTTGCGCTCCACCCCACCCCCGTACCCCGTCAACTTCCCGTCGGCACCGACGACCCGGTGGCAGGGCACGACGATCGCGACGGGGTTGCGGCCGTTGGCGAGCCCGACCGCACGGGACGCGCCCGGCGAACCGACGTGGGCGGCGAGCTGCCCGTAGGACCAGGTCCGTCCGTAGGGGATCTCGCGGAGCCCGGCCCAGACCCGGCGCTGGAACGTCGGTGCCGGCGAGGTGGAGCGGCAGGTCGAAGTCGGTCCGTTCCCCTGCGAAGTACTCGGCGAGCTAGCTGCTCCACGACCGCGCCGAACGGGGCGTGGTCGGGCCGCCGAAGCTGGCCGCGTCCGGCAGGTGCCGTTGGGCGTCCATGTAGAGCCCGCTGAGGACCCCGCCGGTCGCGACCAGCCGCAGCGGTCCGATCGGCGAGGCGACGTGGTGTGCACCCGGTCGGTCGCCGACTGCAGGTCGGTCACGGTCCGCGGGTCGGTCGCGGTCTCGGGCGTCACGCGGCAGCTCCGGCGTCGGTCCCGGCCGCGGACGGCAGGGAGTTGATGGCGTGGTCGAGCGCACCCCACAGGTGCTGGACGGCGTAGGCACGCCAGGGGCGCCACCGCTCCGCCGCGTCGAGCAGGCGAGCAGGCGAGGGCGGCAGGCCGAGCCGCTCGGCGGCCAGCTTCACGCCGAGGTCGGTGGCCGGGAACGCGTCCGGGTCGCCGAGGCCGCGCATGGCGATCGATCTCGACCGTCCAGGGGCCGATGCCCGGCAGGGCGAGCAGGCCGCGCCGAGCCGCGGCGCGGTCCGCGCCCGGGCCGAGGTCGAGGTCACCCGCGGCCAGGGCGCGGACCAGCGACCTGCAGGGCGACGGCCCGCGTGCGCGGGATGCCGAGCGTGGCCGGGTCGGCCTCCGCCAGCCGGGCCGGCGGTCGGGAAGAGGTGCGTCAGCTCGCCGTCCGGGTCGACCACGGCTCGGCCGTGCGTCGCGACCAGCCGGCCCGTGGTGGGTGCGTGCGGCCGCGGTCGACACCTGCTGGCCGAGGACGGCTCGGACGGCGAACTCGTCGGCGTCGACGGTGCGGGGGATCCGCCGTCCCGGCGCGGCGGCGCACGAGGGTCGCGAGGTGCGGGTCGTCGCTGCAGGTGCGGCGTCGACCGCCTCCGGGTCGGCGTCGAGGTCGAGCAGCCGCCGGCAGCGGCCGACGGCGGCGGTCAGGTCACGCAGGTCGGCGAGGCGCAGCCGGCAGGCCACGTGGTCGGCCATAGGCGTGAGCTGCACCGTGCCGTGCCCGTGGGGGAGCGCGAGCGTGCGGCGGTAGCCGCCGTCGCGCCACTCCTCGACGCCGGGCACGGCGGTCGCGGCGAGGTGGCCGACGACACCGTTCGACGTGAACGGGCGTCGGAACGGCAGCCGCAGCCCGATCACGCCGGGTCCTGCCGCCGTGGGGACCGTGCGGGCCGCCCGACGCCGCAGCTCACCCGGCGGGAGGTCGAACACCGACCGAACGGTGTCGTTGAAGCTGCGGACGCTGCCGAACCCGGCCGCGAACGCGACCTCACCGAACGGCAGGTCGGTGGTCTCGATCAGGGTGCGTGCCGTCGTCGCTCGGTGGGCGCGCGCGAGCGCGAGCGGGCCGGCGCCGAGCTCGGCGCGCAGGTGGCGTTCGATCTGGCGGGCGCTGTACCCGAGCGCCGCGGCCAGACCGGCCACGCCGTCGCGGTCGACGAGGCCGTCGGCGATCAGACGGACGGCGCGGGCGGTGACGTCGGCGCGCACGTCCCACTCGGGCGATCCCGGGCTCGCGTCCGGCCGGCACCGCTTGCACGCGCGGTAGCCGGCACGCTGCGCGGCGGCGGCCGTCGGGTGGAAGGACACGTTGCCCGCCCGCGGGGTGATGGCGGGACAGCTCGGTCGGCAGTAGATCCCGGTCGTGCGCACGGCCGTGAAGAACCACCCGTCGAAGCGGGGGTCGCGCGCCTGGACGGCGCGGTAGCAGCGGTCGTGGTCGGTGTGCATGGGTCCCAGTGTCGCGGGCGGATCACGACCGCGCTGGCAGGAACGCGACATCGCGCTCGCGCGATCCGCACCGCTCCGCCTTCACCCGGTCGGGAGCCAGCGTGCTGGGTAGTGTCGCCGCGCCCGAGGCACCCGTGACGCCAGGACGCTGCGTGACCGACACCCCCCTCATCCCCCGCGAGATCCTGTTCGGCGACCCCGAGCGGGACGCGCCCGTCGCTCTCCCCCGACGGCACGCGGCTCGGCGTGGCTGGCGCCCGACGAGGGCGTGATGAACGTCTGGGTCGGAGGCGTCGACCTGGCGGATGCCCGACCCGTCACCGATGACCGCGACCGCGGGATCCGGGTGGTCGTCTGGGCGCACGACGGCCGCCACCTGCTCTACATCCAGGACGAGGGCGGCGAACGAGGACTGGCACCTGCACGCCGTCGACCTCGACGACGGCGGGGACCGCGACCTGACCCCGTTCGAGGGGGTCCAGGCCCGCCTGGTCGCGTTCGAGAAGCGCCTCCCCGGACGTGGTCCTCGTCGGGCTGAACCGCGACGACCCGGCGCTCCACGACGTCTACCGGCTGCAGCTGTCGACCGGTGAGCTCGAGCAGGTCTTCGACAACCCCGGGTTCATCGACGTGCTCGCCGACGCCGATCTCCAGGTCCGGGCCGCGCTGGCGCCGACCGAGGACGGCGGGGTGACGGTGCACGTCCGCGACGCCGAGGACGACGACTGGCGGGTCCTGTTCGAGGACCGGCACGAGGACGCGCTCGGGACCGGACCGCTCGGGTTCGACCGGGTCCGGACGAGCGGCCTGTTCGTGCTGTCGTCGGTCGGCGCGAACACCAGCCGCCTGCTGCGCTACGACCTCGCGACCGGCGAGGCGAGGTGCTCGCCGAGGACCCGACCTACGACGTCGTCGACGTCCGTCAGCACCCCGACACCCACGAGGTCCGGTGGGTCAGCTTCCTGCGCGAACGGCTCGAGCACGGCCGATCGACCGACGACGTGACCGCCGACCTGGCGGCCCTGGCCGACGCGCGCGAACGGTGACGTGACGGTGCTCGACGAGCGACCACGCCGACGAGGTCTGGGTGGTGCGCGACGACCGCGACGACGGTCCGGCGACCTACCAGCTCTACGACGCGCGGCGACCCGACAGCTCACCGAGCTGCTGGTCGACCGTCCGGCACTCGCCGCGCTACCCCCTCGCCCCGATGGAAGCCGTTCACGGTGACCGCCCGCGACGGGCTCGAGCTGCACGGCTACCTGACCGCCCCGGTCGACGTCGAACGAGCGGGCTGCCGACGGTGCTGGTGGTCCACGGCGGCCCGTGGGCGCGCGACACCTGGGGCTACAACGCCGAGGTGCAGTGGTTGGCGAACCGCGGCTACCTCGTGCTCCAGGTCAACTTCCGCGGATCGACCGGGTACGGCAAGGCGTTCGTCAACGCCGGCGACCGCGAGTGGGGCGCCGCGATGCACGACGACCTGCTCGACACGGTGGCGTGGGCGGTCGACGCAGGGCTACGCCGACCCGGATCGGGTCGCGATCTACGGCGGGTCCTACGGCGGGTACGCGGCGCTCGTCGGGGCGACGCTCACCCCCGAGGTCTTCGCCTGCGCCGTCGACCTCGTCGGTCCGTCGAACCTGCGGACCCTGATCGAGTCGGTCCCGCCCTACTGGGAGCCGATGATCGCCCAGTTCCACGAGCGCATCGGCCACCCCGAACGCGACGCCGACCTGCTCTGGCGAGCGGTCGCCGCTGTCGCGTGCCGACCAGGTGTCGATCCCGCTGCTGATCGCCCAGGGCGCCAACGACCCGCGGGTCAAGCAGGCCGAGTCCGAGCAGTTCGTCGCCGCGCTCCGCGAGCGCGGCATCCCGCACGAGTACCTGCTGTTCGAGGACGAGGGCCACGGGTTCGTCAAGCCCGAGAACCGGATGCGGTTCTACGCCGCGACCGAGGCGTTCCTGGCCACGCCACCTCGGTGGTCGCGAGGAGCCGTGACCGCACCGCGGCTCACGTCTCGGTGAGCGCGGCGATGCGGTCGGCGACGCGGTCCCAGCTCCACGCGTCGACGGCCGTCGCCCGCGCCGCCTCGCCGATGCGCTGGCGATCGTCCGGTGACAGAGCGAGCAGCTCGGCGAGCGTGGCTCGCAGATCCTCGACGTCGCCGCGCTCGAACCCGGCGAGGTGCGCCAGCTCCGGTGGGTACGCGGCCTCCAGGCGGGCCGCGATCTCCGCGAGCCCGGAGTGGCGTGCCACGAGGGGCGGGCACCCGCACGCCGCCGCCTCGGCCGCGACCATCCCGAACGCTTCGGGGAACAGCGAGGGGGTGACGGCCACGTCGGCGAGCGGCCACAGGTGCGCGAGGTGGCGGTGCTCGAGCGGGCCGGTGAACAGCACACCGTCACCGGCGGCCCGCTCGAGCTCGGCGCGTGCGGGGCCGAAGCCGACGATGACCGCCCGCGCGTCGACGGTCGCGCAGCGCCTCGAGCAGCAACGGGACGCCCTTCTCCTCGCTGATCTTGCCGACGAACAGCACGGTCGGCGCGGGATCCGGCGAGGAAGCCGGCCAGCCGTTCGGCGTTGCCTTCGTCGGGCCGGCGCTCGTCGTGCGTCGTCCGGGCGGGTTCGGCGGATCGAGCTCGGCACTCGGCGATCAGCGCCCGCGAGTGCCGCGTCCCGCGGTCGCGCGGTCGCAGACGTCGACGTCGACGCCGGGCGGGATCACGACGACGCGCGCGGCGTGGGGCCCGGGTCCGACGACCTCGTCGAGCACGTCGACGACGTGGTCGGACCCGGCGATCACCGCGTGGGCCTGCGTCGAGGGTCTCGCGGCCCCACCGCTGCAGGTCGGGCGCGCCCGCGCATCGCGTACTCCAGCTCGGATCCGTGCGCCTTGACCACGAACGGTGCCCCGGCCGCGGCGCCGACGGGCGCGCCGAGCAGCACGTGGTTGACCAGGACGAGGTCGGCGGGCAGCTGCGCGCGGACCGCCGCGGCGTTCACCTCGACGAAGCGCTGCCTCGCCGCCGGCGTCCATCTCGCCGAGCAGGACCGGATCGGCGTCCTCGTAGCGGTCGAGCACGAAGACCGGTAGCTGGCCGTCGAGCGTGCGGACGGACCACCTCGGCGCCGCCGAGGTCGGGTCAGCTCGGGGTGCGGGTCCTGGCACAGCACGACGACGTCGTGGCCCTGCCGTGCCCAGGTCCGGGCGAGGGAACGCGTGTAGACGTTCGAGCCGGTGCCGCCGAGCAGGTAGCCGTGCCAGATGAGGATGCGCATGGCGCGGACGCTAGGCGAGGGCCGACGACGGCTGGCGGACGGGTCGCCGCTCGAACGTCAGGTCGTGGTCTGGCTCACCGGCGCCGGCCACGTGGTGGTCGAGCGCCGGGTCGACCAGCGGCTGCTCGCGCGACCACGGGAACTCGATCCACCGGTCGGTCGGCTTCCACACGTACTCGCAACGGATGACCGACGCCGGCTTCTCGTAGAGCACGGCCGTGCGCGCCTCGGCGACCCGGTCGGCGACGAGGTCGTGCACCAGCTGGAGGGTGTGGCCGGTGTCGGCGACGTCGTCGGCGATCAGGACCTTGGCGCCCTTGGCCTCGTCGAGGTTCAGCAGCGGCGGCAGGACGACCGGTTCGTCGCGGCGCTGCTCGATGCCGGTGTAGTACTCGACGTTCAGCACGAAGCACGGCTTGACCGACAGCGCGTAGGCGAGCGAGGCGGCGACGACCAGCCCACCGCGCGCGATCGACAGCACGATGTCCGGGCGGTAGCCGTCGTCGACGACCTGCTGCGCCAGCTCGCGGACGGCGACCCCGTAGCTGGCCCAGTCGAGGACCTCACGTTCGTCGCTCACGCACCCTCCGAAGCTCTTCGGTCACGTCGGTGCGTCGCACCGGTCGGCGCGAGCCTAGGTGGATGGGACCGGTCTGCCGCTGCTCGTCGTCGGGGCCCGACGGCGAGACCGTTCGTCAGCTGTCCGGGTCGATGGCCTTCCCGGTCTGCGAGCCACCGTCGCCGGGTGCGTCCGCCCCAGAAGGTCGGTCACCGTCCGGCTCGTCGTGCTTGCCGATCAGCCCGGAGACGTGGCTCTCGGGGTCGTCAGCGCGCTCGGTCGGGTCCTCGGAGGCGTTCGGGTCGGGTCGCGTCACGGTCGGCTCCTCGTCTCGGGTCCCTCGAGTGTGGCGGGGTCCCCACGGGTACCGGACGGGTCCGAGCCGAGCCCCCGGCGTCCGGTCACCGACGTTCCCGCGAGGCTGGTCGTCGGCGACACCGCCCGAGCGTTCTACGGCGAGGTGCTCGCTGCCCGGGTGCTGATGCTCCTGCCGGGCGGGATGGTCCTCGACGATCGCGCGGTCGCCCTGGACTCGATGAGCGGCGCCCCGTGGGACACCTACGCCCTCCACGACGAGCGCGTGACCGAGCTCGGCGCGGACGCCGCGGTGGTCACCTACCGGGTCGAGGCGGCACGTGATGGGCAGCCCTACGAGGCACTGGTCTCGAGCACGTACGTCACCGAGGACGGTGCCTGGCGGTTGGCGATCCACCAACAGACCCCGGTCCGCTGACGCCACGACCGGGTCGGACACCCGTACATGTGGGAGCGCCTGCACGGGTCCACGGGTTCTCCACAGCGCCGCGGCACGAGAACTTGCATCGGGTGCGGGGTCGGCGAAACTCGTGTGGAACCCGACACCGGACCGAAGATGCGGACCAGGCGACGCGACCGGCACACCCGGCCGACCTGGCCTGCCCTCGCCCGCGAACACCACGCCGCCTACGGGTCCGGTGACCGCCAGGACGCTGCGGCCGGTCACGGGCCGGGGGCAGGGGCGGTACCGGTCGATGTGGCGGTACCGGTCGATGTGGCGGTCGCGGCGATCAACGCCGGGTCCGAGGCTCCGCCGGTGCCGGACGGTGAGCTGTCCGAGCTGGTGGCCACGCTGCGGGCGGCGGACCGGCTGACTGCCCGTGCCGTCCGGCTGGCGGGCGCGTTGGATGGGCGGCGTGCGGCGGCCGAGGAGGGGATGACCTGCGATGGCGCGCTGCGGCTGCACACCGGGATGGTCGGCGCGGACGTGTCGATGATCCTGACCGCAGCCGACGTCCTGGCCTCGATGCCGGCTGCCGCGTCGTTGTTCGCTCGTGGGGTGCTGACCTGGGGGCACGTCAGGCAGCTGACGGTCGGCGTCCGTCGGCTGGACCGCCCGGCACGTGAAGCGCTCGACGCGCATCTGGCCGAGCACGCCGAACAGCTCGAACGCCTCGACCCGGAACGGCGGTCGTGGGCCGTCGAGGACGCGATCGACGACCACCGGCCCGAGAAGACGCTGGAACGTCGGGCTGAGCGGCAGCACGACACCGAGTTCCTCTCCGCCCAAGGACAGCTCGACGGGTCGGGCAACATCTACGCCCAGTACGGGCCGGAGAACTTCGCCACCATCCTCGACCGTCTCCAGACCGAAGCGGACGCGCCCCAGGCGGCGCCGTGCCTCGGCGACCAGGACGGCCCCGCAGAGACTCCGCGGACGCGGGGTCAGCAGCTGGCCGCTGCGTTGGTTCGCCTGTGCACCCGCCCCGATGGTCCTGCCGGTACGACGGTCGGGTCGGTGGTGCGGTTCAGCGTGATCGTGGACGCCGACCAGGTCACCGACCGGGCCGCCGGCCACATCGCTGCCGGGGTCCGCAGCCGGCCACCCCGGATCGTCAGGCGGGCCCTTGACCGGCTGGCGTGTGACGCGGCGCTCGACGTGGTGGTACGCGATGGGGTCGATCTGCTCGCTGCCCGTCGCTACGCCCCCGAGGTGACCGCCGCGGCCCGCCGGGCCGTCGCCGCCAGGGACGGGGGGTGCCGGTTCCCGGGCTGCACCGCACCGGTCTCCTGGACCGACGTGCACCACGTCCGCCCCCGCGCCGCTGAGACCGCCCCTGATGCGGTCGACGGTGACCACCACGTCCACAACCTCGTGTCTCTCTGTCGCCGGCACCACACCCTGGTGCATCGGCGCGGGTGGCACCAGACCCTCGACCGGGATGGGACCTACACGGCTCCGACGACGCGGCCGGACCTGGACCACCCTGCCCCGCCGCGACCAACAGCTTCCACCACCGACCGGGACCGGGCCCGGCGCGGCCTCCCGGGACGGACCCGCCACCCGGGACGGGCCCACCACCCGGGACGGACCCACCACCCGCGCTGGACCTGCCGCCCGTGCCGGACCCGCTCCGCCGAAGATCGTGCAGCCCGCCGGAGCAACGCTGCCCTTCTGATCGCCCGTCACGACACGGCCGACCGTCACGCCTCACCCCGCCGATCCCTCGGGTCGAGCGGGGGTGAGGCGCGCCTCGGTACGGTCCCGGGCCGCCGACGCCACCCCGCGAGTCTCGCCACCGTGACCTCGACCGACGCTCGCTCCACCGCTCGCGAGGACCGTGTCGCCGAGCGGCTGGCCGGGCCGGTGCTGCTGGCTGCGCTCGCCTCGATCCCGGCGACCTTCCTCACCCTGCTCGAGGGCGGATGGAGCACCACCGGCCAGGTGCTCAACGCGGTGTCGGGAGCGGTCCTCGTGGCTGAGACGCTCGTGCTGCTGCTGGTCGCCGACGACAAGCGCGCCTGGCTACGCGACAACCTGTGGCTGGTCGGGCTGACGATCGTCGTCGTGGTCGCCGTCGTCTTCGCCGTCGGTCCGGTGCAGTTGCTGCGGCTGGCACGGACCGTCGGCGCGCTCCGGATCATCCGTGTCCGGCGCATCCTCCGGGCGGGCAACGTCGTCCGCGAGCGGTGGGGGCACGACGCCCGGTGGGAGAGGATCGCGACGGGCGTCATCTCGGTGGTCGTCGCGGCGTTCGTGGCCGTGGTCCTCGCCGACCCGACGTCGCAGACCCGTCAGTTCCTGGAGGTCGCGACCGGTCAGCTCGGCGCGTGGGCGGTGCTCCTCGCCGGCGCCATCGTGGCCGTCGCGACCTACATCGTCCGGGCCAACCGAGGACGCTGACCGCCGGGGCGCCCGTCGGCCGTCGCGGCGCCCGTCGGCCGCTGCGGCGCCGAGGCATCCGAAGCCCGTGAGGTCAGCCGGCCGCGCGGGCCTCCTCGTACCTCGTCCCGAAGTCGAGCTCCTGCTGGCGGCCTTCGGTGAGGTAGTCGATGATCACGGTGGCATCAGCGTCGGAGACCTGCGCTCCGTTGCCGATCATGCGCTCGACGATGGCGGTCCACTCCTCCTCGGTGGAGGCGTTGTTGCGCACGATGCGTCCGACGTCGTGGCACTGGACGCAGCTGTTGAGGAAGACCTCCTCCTGCTCGTCCTCCGGCGGGGGGAGCACCATCTCGGAGGACAGGAGCACGTCCCTGCCGGCCGAGTCGTACCGCTCGAGCGCAGCCTCGGCCTGCTCGGCGGTCACGTCGGTCTTGACCACGATGCCGTTCGGGTTCAGCCCGGTCGTGAACGTCCCGAGCCGCTCGTAGCGTGCGACGTCGATCACCGTGACGCTGCTCTCGCCCCAGTTGGTCGCTAGCGCGCGGCTCCCCGAGGGCAGGAAGTGGATCCAGTGCGGGTTCACACCGGTGTCGACCTCCTCGATGATCTCGAAGGTGTCCGGATCGAGCACGCTCACGTGCTCGGCGCCGTTGTGGCTCACCCAGTAGTTGCCGTCAGGTCCGAGGTAGGGGATGTTGGCGCCGCCGCCCGTCTCCACGGTGGCGAGCAGCTCGCCGGTGTCACCGTCGATGAAGCTCGCCGATCCGTCGGAGCGGTTCCCGGTCCCCACGATGTGGGTGTCCCCGAGGAACTCGGCGTTGACCGGATGCGGGACGTCGTCGACACGGTGCACGACCTCCTCGGTCGCGGTGTCGATGATGATGACCTCGTTCTCCGGCGTGTTGGAGATGGCGACCAGCTCGCCGTCGACCGACATCCCCGCACCGCCGCCACCAGCGCTGGAGTAGTCCTCCTCGGTCCGCTCGACCTCGCGCAGATCCCAGGTGCCGACGTCGAGCACGCCGACCCAGTCCTCCCCTTGCATGCTGAAGAACACCTTCTCGTCGTCGGGCGTGATGTAGACGTCGCGGGGACGGTCGCCCACGTCGATCACCTCGGCGATGGCGGGACCGCCCTCGGCCTCCATGTCGATCACGCCGATGCGGTCGCTGCGCTGGAGCGCGACCACGAAGTACCGGCCGTCGCTCGTGTACGTGCCGTGCAGCGGCCCGGCGACGTCGGCGCCGTCGGCGGCCTCGGGGAAGGCGAGGAAGTCGGCCTCGAAGTCGTTGTGGGTGTCGATGACGATGACCTCGTTGCCGAACCGGGCGTTACCGACCACCCAGCGCTGGTCGGGGCTGAGGTAGGGGTGGTGGGGGACCGCCGACTCCTCGCTGTAGATGAAGGCCACCGGCGCGAGCGTCTCGAGGTCGTGGACGGCGATCCCCCGCCCGACCTCGGCGGCGACGAAGATCCAGCCGCGGCCGCTCCACGTCTCGCCGTCTGGTGGCAACGGGGCCCCGACGGACTGCACCGTGTTCGTCCGAGCCACGTAGTTCGGCGCCAGCTCCCGGTGCGGACCGGGGAAGTACCCGGTGTCCTCGACCGGGTCCAGCTCGACCGCGCCCTCGACCGGGCCGGAACCTCCCGGCCACGCTGCGGCCACGAACGTGACTGCGACCAGAGCGATCGCGAGGTTGCGGTAGCGGGCCACGGCCCGGGAGGCGGGGGACTCGGCCCGGGAGGCGGGGGACTCGGTTCGGGACACGGCGGGAGCTCCGTTGGAGGTGACGCCAGATGGTGTCCCGGGACCCGTCCACTATCCATGGACACGGCCGCGAGATACGTCCGTTCATCGTGGACGCGGGTGGGTCTGGCTACCTTCCGGTCCCGGTGTGGGCCGACGGCGAGGGAGACGTGCTCGTGCACGGCGAGGAGCCACCCGTGCCGGGCGAGTCGGGCCTCAGCCCGACGGTCCTGAGCGCGCGGCGCATCGAGCGGCTCCTGATGCGTGTGCGCTACCTCACGGTCGGATCGGTGGTCGGCACCGCCGCCCTGTTCTCACCGGTGGGTCACCTCGCCGCGGTCGCCGTCATCGTCCTGTTGCTGCTCGCCGCCAACCTCCTCGCCCACCGTCAGGTGCAGCAGGTCCGGACCCTCGAAGCGGCGAGGGCGCTCGCGCTGTGGACGACCGCAGCCGACGCGGTGGCGGCCGGCGCCTTCTTCCTGCTGTACCTGCGCCACCCGTCGGCGACCCCCGTCGCCCTCTTCGTCCTGGTCGTCCTCGGCGTCGCGCTCCGGTGGAGCTGGCGTGCGACCGGAGCCGCGGTCCTCGGGTTCGTCACCGCCGTGGGAGTGCGCGTCTACCTACGCACCGAGGCGCTCGAACTCGGCGAGCCGCGGGTGGAGCTGATCGCCCTCTGGGTCGCCGTCGCGCTCCTCGTGGCCGCCCTCGGGACCGAGATCCGCATCCAGGAACGGCGGTGGCAGACCGCCGTGGCCGCGCGCGAGCAGGTGGCCAGCGACCTGCGCGCCACCGTGACGCAGACGTTGGCGCTCGCGGGCATCGGCCGGGACCAGACCACCCACGACGAGGTGCTGACCGCCGTCCGGACGATCGTCGAAGGCGCTGGCGAGGATCGCGACCAGCTGATCGAACGCATCGCCACGGTGCTGGCGATCCCCCACCACGGTCTGTCGCCACGCGAGCAGGAGATCCTGCTGCTGCTCGCCCGCGGGTACTCAGACGCGCGGATCGCGGCGGCGCTGTTCATCAGCCCGAGCACGGTCCGCAACCACCTCGCGAACATGCGTGCCAAGCTCGATCGGGGTTCACGCGCCGAGCTGGTCGAGTTCGCGGCCCGGTACGCCTCCTGAGGTCAGAGGCACCCGCTGGCGAGGACCCGCAGGTACGGGAGGTGGACGATGGCGCTCGTGGCGGTGATCGCGGCGAGCAGGATCACGGACACGCCGGCGGTCCCGGTGCTCGCGCCTGCGCGTGCCGGTGCGACGAGGTGGCGGATGCGGTCGGGGCCCGCGGCGTGGAGCACCGCGGGAGCGTCGGCGGCACCGGCTTCGACCTCCGCGGTGAGCGCGGGCGCCCCGACCTCGCCGAGCTTGAGCAGCGCGCTCGCGAGGGCGGTGGTCCCGACCCGACGGCGCGCGGCGTCGTCGGCGGCGATCTCGAGGTAGTGCGGCACGGCGCCGACCGCCGCGGCGACCAGGGGGATCCACCGCAGCGGGACGGCGAGCGCCTCGAGGACGGTCCGGATGGCGTGGTGACGTTGGTCGAGGTGGGCCTGCTCGTGGGCGAGCACCGCCGCGAGCTCGTCGCGGTCGAGCACCTCGAGCGCTCCGGAGGAGACGACGATGCCGACGGGCCTCGGGTACGCGAACGCGTACGGCCGCTCGTCCGGCACGCACCAGACCTGGCTGCCCGCGACCCGCTCGTCGGTCGCGTCGGCGAGCAGCGCGGTGGCCGACCGGTGGGTCGCGGACCGCGTTCGACGCCACGACCGGGTCGCGGTCACCGCGACGACGGCGCCGGCCAGGATCGGCAGGATCAGCAGCACCACCGTCGGGAACGGCGTGGTGATCCACGGCCCCGACAGCGGGTTGGCGAGGTCGAGGCACCGCTGACACAGATCACCGGCCGCCCCGCTGAAGACCGTGGGGCCCGACAGGATCCAGACCAGCATCGGACCGATCGCCAGCACGGAGAGGAGCCACGCCACGATGCTGGCCGACCACAGCGCGACGGCCAACCGGGGGGTCCGCACGAGCGCCGGTGTCGCGCGCCGGAGCAGCCACGGCGTCAGGATCGCACCGGCCACGACCGTGACGGTCAGGAGCGCGGGTACCGACGCCGCGGTCACGAGCTGGCCTGACGGTCATCACGTTCGAGGTCGGCGCGTTCGAGGTGGTCGCGCAGGAGCGCGAGGTCGTCGGGGTCCATCCCCCCGACGAAGTGCAGGATCGATGTCCGGCGGTCCTCGCTGGTGGACCACGCGTGTTCCATGAGCACGGCCGCGTGTTCGTCCCGGGAGCGTCGCGGGCGGTAGCGCACGGCGTTGCGCTCACGGACCGGGACGACCATCTGCTTGCGGTCGAGGTTGCGGAGCACCGTGGAGATCGTCGTGTACGCCGGTTCCTGCGGGAGACGACCGATGAGCTCACGGATGGTCGACGCGCCGTGCGTCCAGAGCAGCTCCATCACCTGCTGCTCGAGCGCCCCGAGGCGCGGAGGCTGCGGTACGGACGTCTCGTTCACTCACACGACCTCACGGGGGACAGGGATCGGACAGCTCACCTCACCCTGGAGCCGGCGGACCAGCGCTGCGGCGGTGAGCACGATCGCCGCGGCGGCGAGGTAGGGCTGTGCCGGGGCGAACCAGGTGATCGCGCCGCTGTAGCCGAAGGCCATCAGCGCGAGCTTGTTGCACACCGGGCACCCCACGGCGAACCACGCGAGGATCGTCCCGACGGTACCGGCCCGGCGTGTGCGGTCGTCGTCCGGCGCCCGGTCGGTCCGCACGTAGGTCGCCACGAGCATGCCCGTCAGGACGGACACGACGATCCAGACCGGGTAGTTCCACGGCTCGGTCGGGATGTCCCGCCCGAACCACGAGTTGGGGATCAACACCGTCGGGACCCCGATCACCACCGCCACCCCCACGGCGGCAGCGGCCGCCATGCCCCACCGGCGAGGGCTCCAGGCGCGCAGCGCCGTCCCCGCCGCTGAGCACCACGTCCTGGCCGTGGCGGCCCGGGTCGGCACGGAGGTCGTCGGCACGGGTGGACTCCCTGAACGTTGGGTCGGTCGGCAGCGTGTCGCCGACCGCGACGCTAGTCGACGATGCGAGATAGTAGACTACTATGCTTCATAGTAGTGTTGCCGAGCGGGGATGAGGAAGCGCCCATGAGGTCGACCGGAAGCGCGCGCACGGCCAGCAGGTGGGTCGTGCCCGTCGCCATCGTCGCCGCGTGCGTGGCGTTGCTCGCCTTCGTCCTCCACGAGCCCGAGGAGCCGACGGTGCCCGCCGGCACCACGACGGACCCGGTCGCCGAGGCACCCACCGAGGCCGAACCCGCTCCCGCGCTCGAGCTCGAGCAGCCTCCCGCGCTCGAGCTCGACAGCTCCCGCGCTCGAGCTCGAGCGACGCGACCCCGGCGACGTGCTGGCTTCCGGGCCGGTGGACGCGCCCGTGACGCTGGTCGTCTACTCCGACTACCAGTGCCCGTTCTGCGCCGCCTGGTCGCACCGGACGCTGCCGACGATGCAGGAGTACGTCGACGCCGGTGACCTGCGCATCGAGTGGCGCGACGTGAACATCATCAGCGACGTCTCCGAGGACGCGGCGCTCGCCTCATACGCCGCCGGGCTCCAGGGTCGGTTCTGGGACTACCACGAGCTGCTGTTCCCCGACGGGGACGTCCGCGCTGCGTCGGAGCTGAGCGAGGACGGACTCGTCGGCCTCGCGACGGAGCTCGATCTGGACCCCGACCGGTTCCGCGACGACATGGCCGCGTCCGAGACGTTCGCGGCCATCGACCGCAACGCCCAGGAGGGGCTGGCGGCCGGGGTGTTCTCGACCCCCGCGTTCGTGCTCGGCGGCACCCCGATCCTCGGTGCGCAGCCGACCGAGGTCTTCGTCGAGGCCGTCGAGCACGCGCTGCAGACCGGCAGCTGACGTGGATCTCGGGTCTCGTCACCGCCTTCCTCGGCGGCACCCTCGCCCTGCTCAGCCCGTGCGGGGCGCTCCTGCTGCCGGCGTTCTTCGCCTCGCACGTCGGCACGCCGGCGAGGCTGGTCGGTCACGCGGCGGTGTTCTACGTCGGCCTGGTGGTGGCGCTCGCGCCGCTCGGCCTCGCCGCGGGGACGATCGGCGGCTTCCTCGCCACCTACCGCGGTGAGGTCATCATCGCCACCTCGGTGCTCTTGATCGTTCTCGGGGTGATCCAGGCGCTCGGACGCGGCTTCGACCCCTCGAGGTGGCTCCCGGGAGCGGACCAGCTGCCGGAGCAGGCCGCGGCGCGCCGAGGTCTGCCGAGGACGTTCGCCCTCGGCGCCGCGAGCGGCCTCGTCGGTGTGTGCACCGGCCCGATCCTCGGAGCGGTGCTCACGCTCGCTGCCGCGCGAGGCGAAGCGGGCGCGGCCGTGCTGCTCCTCGCGGTCTACGGCGCGGGGATGGTCCTGCCGCTGGCGGCGCTCGCCGCCGGCTGGGAGCGGATCGGCGCCCGCGGCCACCGGCTCCTGCGCGGTCGGATGATCGCCTTCGCGGGCCGTCCGTGGCACACGACCTCGCTGGTCACCGGGGTCCTGCTCATCGTGCTCGGCGCGGTGTTCTGGGCCACGAACGGCCTGGTCGGCGTCCCGGAGCTGGTCCCGATCGACGTCCAGGTGCGGCTGCAGGAGCTCGCCGGGCGCCTGTCGAGGACCGGGCTCGATGCCATCGCCGTCGTGCTCGTCGGAGCGGTCGCGCTGCTGGTGTGGGATCGTCGTCGCCGCCGCGCCGCCTCCGAAGCCGAGCACCCGAAGACCCGTGTCGGAGCTTCCAGCTCCGGAGGTCACGAGTGAGTCGCCCGTCGCAGCGCGTGGCGGCGACGGCCCTCGCCGCCGTGCTCCTCGGGGCGTGCTCGCCGATCGCGCTCGGAGGTGGGTCCGCCCGAGGCCCCGACTCCGCGGTGCGGCCGGAAGGATCGAAGGCGACGGTCGTCTCGCTCGACCCCCGGGACCTGCCAGCGCCGCTCGCCGACCGCGAGGTCGTCGACCCCGACTGGGACGCCGTCCCGCACGAGGCCGCCGGCGTCTTCGTCGGGCTCGGGCAGATCACCGAGGACGCGCTGCGGTTCTCGGCCACGGCCTCCGACGGGACCGTCCTGTGGACCACCG
Organism: uncultured Nitriliruptoraceae bacterium; assembly: GCA_963850715.1. GTDB lineage: Bacteria > Actinomycetota > Nitriliruptoria > Nitriliruptorales > Nitriliruptoraceae > Nitriliruptor. The sequence goes on from CAWKMM010000001.1 coordinate 99,806, forward strand.
AGCGGCCCCTGTCCTGCACGGGGTTCGCGCTCACCTCCGACGGCGATCGGGCGCTGGCGGTCCTGGCGGACCTGACCCCTGGAACCAGGTCCGTGGCGGTCACGACCGCGAGCGCGTACGACCTGATCACCGGCGAGCAGGTCTGGGGGCCGGTCGAGGTCCCCGGGCCGCACGTGGGTCCGGGCCTGGTGTTCGCGGAACAGATCCCCGAGGGAGGTGCGATGGGCGCGAGCGGTCCCCGCGTCGCCCTCGATCCCGCGACCGGCGCGGTCGCCGCGACCGAGGAGGACCTCGGCGGCGATCGTCTGGTCGGCGAGCATCACGGGACCCTGCTCGTCGCCACCTCGGACGAACTGGTGGCTCGAGACGCCACGGACGGTGACGACCGGTGGAGGCTGCCGCTGACCGATCTCGGCGTGAGCGGCACCTCGCCGGTCCAGGCCGCTCCGGACACCACTCCCGGCGACGGGATGATGTTCGTCGGCGACCGCGAGGGCTACGCGCTCCTCGATCTCACCGGCCGGCGCGTCGCACGTGGCGCTCTGGACACCGCGACCGATCCGTCGACCGGCGTCCACGTCACCGTCGATCACGACCTGCTCCGCGGCTACGACACCGAGGGCGATCTGCGGTGGGAGCACCCGATCGAACGTGGGACGCGCATCGCCAGCGCCGGCAGCGGCGTCGTCTACCTGCGCGAGGGTGGCCGGATCCTCACGCGAGACACCTCGGCCGGCGAGCGGGTCGAGGTGTACGGCACCCCCTCGGAGACGGGGGCGGCGCACCCGGCATGCGGCCTCGACGGGCGCCGCCGTCCTGCAGACCTCCGAGGGACTCCGGTCGCGACCACCGAGCCGGCCGGGACCGTGCCGGACGCGGCCGCACGCAGTTCGGCCCGAGCGCCGTGAGCCCTGGGGAGGTGAGCGCGACCGGGGACGGGATGCGTCCTGACCTCCGTGCAGGAGCGAGCCAGTCTGGTGGGCGTCGTGCAGCAACGTTCCGGTCGACGACCGCCGCCTGACCGTCGCGTGCCTCGGAGGTGGGGCGACCGGTGTCGCGGTCCTCACCGGATGGTGGCCCCTCGCGGTCGTCGGCAGCGCGGCGGTCGCCTGGACCGTCCAGGGACGGTCGCCGGGGCGACGCCTGTTCGTCGGGTTCGCCGCTGGCGTCGTCCACCTGACGGTCACTTCGCTGTGGGCCTTCCGGTTCAGCGCGCCCGGTGCCGTGGCGTTGGTCGCGCTCCAGGCGGCCGGTTGGGGTCTGGCCGCCCTGGCGGTCTCACGACGAGCACGGTGGCCGTGGGCGTTGGCTCCAGCGTTGGCCGTGTCGGAGTGGGCGCGCAACCGGTGGCCCCTCGGTGGCTACCCGCTCTCCCAGCTCTGGTTGACCCCAGCCGACGGGCCGTTAGCTGCGCTCGGCCCCCTGGTCGGCCCGTTCGGTGTCACCGCGGCCGTCGTGCTCGCGGGCGCCGCCCTCGTCGGGATGTCGGGACGTCGTCGTGCGGCGCTCAGCACGGCCGTGGTCCTGGCGACGGTGGTCGGAGCGGCGGGGCTGGTACCGCCCCCGGGTCGGGTCAGCGAGGTCGAGGCCGCCGCGGTGCAGGGCGGCGATCGTCGAGAGATCCGGCTCCGGAGCGATCCCGCGCCGCTGCTGCGACGCCAGTTCGAACTCACCCAGAGCTCGGACGCGACGTGGACCTGGTGGTCTGGCCCGAGAGCGCCGTGGCCCTCCGCGGTCCGCTGCCACGCGCGGACCTCGAGCGGCTGCAGGAGCTCGCCGAGGAGCTCGACGGCGTGCTCGTCACCGGCCTCGTCGAGCGCTTCGACCGCGGCGAGCGACCCCGGGTGGTTCCGGAACGCCGCGGTGGCGATCGACGGGACGGGCCCGGTGGACCGCTACGACAAGCAGCTGGCCGTGCCGTTCGGAGAACGGGTCCCGCTCCGGCGGATCCTCGATCCGATCGTCGACCTCTCGCTGGTGCCACGGGACATGGCGTCCGGCAGCGGCCCGCCGGTCCTGCGGACCGAGTTGGCTGACATCGGGGTCGCGATCTCGTACGAGAACCTGTTCCCACGTATCGCCCGTGAGGCCGTCGCGCACGGCGCGGAACTGCTCGTCGTCCCCACGCTCGCGTCCTCGTACGTGACGGACGAGATCCCGACCCAGCAGCTCGCCGCCGCACGGATGCGTGCCCGCGAGACCGGACGTGACCTCGCGATCGTCGGCTCCACCGGTCCGACCGCACTCGTCCGCGCCGACGGCAGCGTGGCCGCCCGGGCTCCCCTCGACGTCCCGCGCGCCATCGTCGCGACGCTGCACCGGCGGGATGCCACCACCCCGGCCGCCCGCCTCGGGAGCGCTCCGATCCTCACGCTGTCCGCCATCGCGATGGCCGCGGGAGCCAGCGACATCCGTAGGTGGAGGTCGCTGCTACCCCGACGCCCCGGAGGCCGGCGTGGAGGTTGAGACCGGGCGCGGGGTCACGGTGCGGCCGCTGCGGCGCTCGCACCTCGGCGGGGTCGATGGCGCCGCAGTCGACGGCGCGCTGGACCGCCGCCTCGAGCACCCGGATCGGTCGCCGGTTCGTCCATCACCCCGCCGCCGACGCGTCGCCGGCGTCCCACGCCCGCAGCCGGTCGAGCGCGTCGTCGATGCCCGCCAGCACGTCGGCGAACACCGTGGCGTAGCGGCTGACCAGGTGGGCGGGGTGCAGGTCCCAGCCCTGCACGAACCCGTGCGCGCAGCGAGTGGCGGACGTCGGCCGCGTGCCGGCGCCCAGACGCGGTGCACCTCGGCGGTCGTGTCGTCGGCGGGCCTGCGTCGCGGTCGACCCGTCGGACAGCCGCACCTCGGTGCCGGCGAAGGTGACCTGCAGCAGGTGGCGGGCGAAGTCCAGCGCCGGGTGGTCGAGCCGCTGCGCGGCCGGCGGCAGCCCGAGCCCGGCCGAGTAGTCGTAGACCCCGACGTGCGCGGCGACCAGCCGCCCGTCGGCCGCGTCGCGGATGTCGCGCAGCGCGACCCGCCCGTCGGGGCCGAGGACCGACGGCGGTCGTCTCGACCTGGAGCCTCGAAGCGCAGGCGCCCGATCCGGCAGCCCGTAGGCGTCCTCGAGCGCGGCGAGCACGCCGGCGAACGCCGCGACGTGCTGGACGGGCGACGACCTTCGGGAAGGTGACGACGAACCCGTCGGGCAGCTCCCCGGCGGCCGTCGAGGAGGGTGCCGACGAACCGGTCGAGCGTCGCCACGCTGCGCCGCGCGAGCCCGTCGGTGAACGACTTCACCCGGATCCCGACGAACGGCGGGCGCGTGCCCGTCGGCGATCGCCGCCGCCACGCGCGGCGGCCGCGGCGGTCGACGTCGCGGCCTCGGTCTCGCGGCGACCGACCGAGGTAGCCGTCCTCGGCGTCGCAGCGCAGGTCCTCGACCGGCTCGTCGGTCGAGCTTGGCGACCACCCGGTCGTGGACGCGGTCGGCCAGCGCGCGGTCGACGTCGAGCCCGCAGGCCGCGCGCGAGGGTCGGCCCGTCGGGCGCGTGCGCCTCGAGCAGCCGCAGCGCCGCGGTCGCCGTGCCGGCTCGGCCGTGTCGGGGCGGATCCGGTCGAGCGGGGACGTACAGCACCTGGACCGGCTGGCGCGTCGCCGGCGACGCCCGGCCACGCGCGCGCCGCCTCGCGTCGGCCTCCTCGACCCCGGCGAGCAGCGCGGTCCACCTCGTCGGCGTCCGAGCGCGCCCGTCGGCGCTCACCAGCCGGGCTCCGGGGTGTGGCCCTCGCGGACGACCGTGCCCTCGATGACGCCGAACGGGCGGTCGGCGACGAGGAAGACCGCGTTCGGGTTGTCCAGCCCGTAGGCGCGACAGGTCCGCGAGGATGTGGTGCTCGTTGGGGAGGCGGAACCGGATCCAGGTCACGTCCGGCGTGCGCGTCGAGGACCGCCGCGCCCATCGCGTGCAGCGTGTGCTGGACCGACTCGCTGTCGTCGTGGGTCGCGAACCGCGCCAGCATCGTCGCCGGGACCTGGTCGGCGAGCGCCGCGTGGTCGACGTCGCGGCGAGGTGGTCCCCCACGTCGGCGTCGATGGTCGTCGCCATGATGCGGTCGCGGGTCGGCGGCAGGGTCGTGTACTCGTCCTCGAGGTAGCCGGAGAACGCCGACCCGGTCGTCTTCAGGACCCGCGCGCCGCGGACGCCGCCGATCGACGACCGGCGTCGCCGCCGCGGTCCTGGGTCAGGGTGAGCGACCGGCTGCCCGCCGGCCGCCGGGCCGGAAGGTGTGGTCGTGCGGCGCGCCGTCGACCTCCACCCGCTCCCACGGGAAGGCGAAGATCCGGATCCACACCTGCGCGGTCGCCGCGCGAGGCCTCGAGGAACCGGTCGGCCAGCCGCTGCGCGTAGCCGCGCGACCGAGTCGATGCCGTCGCGGGCCAGCGCGAAGCAGGTGCCGCGCATCGTGTCGGTCGGCAGGACCGGCGCGTTGTCGCCGGCGGTGTGCACGGCGTCGAAGTCGCCCGCCAGCCGCACCTCGATCTCGAGGTCGGTGAAGGTGTGGCGGTCCCCGTCGCGCGCGACGGTCGCCAGGCGGATGCCGGACTTGCCGTAGCGGTTCGGGCCCAGTCGAGCCCCGGCGGGCGTCGGCGGTCGGTCATCAGGTCAGCTCCCGCGGTAGGTGCTGTACCCGAACGGGCTCAGCAGGAGGGGGACGTGGTGGTGCTCGTCGGGTGCGGTCACGGCGAACGTCGACGTCACCTCGGGGAAGAACGTCGTGCCGCCCGCGACGCGGCCGCAGTCGCCGGCGACGTCGAAGGTCAGCCGGTGGACGCCGGCGGTCAGCGCCCCGCCCGGCGACGAGGCCGCCGATGCGGCCGTCGGCGTCGGTCGGCCGTCGACGAGGTCGGTCCCAGCCGTCGCCGTGCGGACGTTCGAGGGACACCTCGACCCCGGCGCCGGGACGCCCGTCGCGGTGTCGAGCACGTGCGTGGACAGGCTCACGGTGTCGCTCCGGTCGGTCGGTGGGTGCGTCAGCGTCGAGGTCGGGCGCGGTTCGCGCAGCAGCTTGTCCAGCCGCAGCGCGGTGATCTGGCGCTGCTGCTCGGCGGCGACCCGCAGCTCGGTGTCGGGGTCGTTGCCGAGCCGCTCGCGCGAGCGCCGCCAGCATCTCGTCGGCGGACCGGCCGGCGGCACGGATGAGGAACACGTGGCCGAACCGCTCCTCGTAGGCGCGGTTGCCCTCGGCCAGCGCGGCGAGCGTGGCCTCCTCCGCGGCGGCGGTGCCGGCCTGCTCGCCGGCCGACCAGCGGGCGTGCGCCGCGTCGGCGTGGCGGACGCGGCGCCGTTCGCCGATGCGCGGGTGGGCCGCGAACGCCTCGCAGCACGTCGTCGCGTCGTCGAGCGCCGACCACACCTCGTCGGCGCCCGCCGCAGCAGCCGCTCCGGCGAGGCGAACGGTCGCCGGGCCGCGAGCTCGCGGGCCCAGCGGGTCGACCCGCAGCAGGTCAGCAGGGCCGCCTCGGCGAGCGGCCGGCGTCGCCGCGTTCAGCACGGCCAGCCCGTGCCGACGCCAGCCCGTCCTCGCTGACCACGCCGAAGGCCCGCAGCCGGGCGACGCCGCCGTCGGGCAGCACCCGCAGGCGCAGGTGGGTCGCCTCGACGCGCTTCGGCGGCGTCGAACACGTGCCGCAGGTGCGGCTGCAGTCGGCGTCTCGGGCAGCAGGGTCACCCAGCCGGCGTCGGTCACCGCGCAGGTCGGCCGGGTGCCCGTCGGGCGGTGGACCGCCTCGACGACGATGCGGTCCGGGTAGTTGCCCTTGAAGTGGGTGGTGTCGACCTCGATGCCGTTCGACCGTGCCGGTGGCGGCCAGCTCGAGCACGGCCCAGTCCTCGCCCGGCCCGCGACGGCGGCGGGTCTCCCAGCCGTCGGCCATCGACGCGGGCGTCGCCGACCATCACGAGGTTGTGCGGCGAGGAGAAGAACTCGTCCGCTGCACGCCACGGCGCGGCCGCCGTTGATCGCCGCGGCGAGGTCGAGCCGGCCGTTGCCGTCCGCGGCGCGGTGCAGGTCGGGCAGCCCGCGTCCGAGGATCCGCAGCCGCGCGACGCCGCCGTCGGGGACGATCGTGAACCGGACGTGGGTGGCGCGGCGCGGGCTCGTCGACCGTCGAAGCGCTGGAGCGCGTCACCGCGCAGCGGGGTCCGGTCGCCCAGCGGGAACCACGCGCGCGTCCTCGGCCGGCGGTCCGCCCTCGCTGACGCAGCCCTCGAGCTCGAACGCGTCCGGGTAGTTGCCGCGGAAGAAGGCGGTGTCGACGACGACGGCCTCGACGACGCCGGGGACCCCGAGCCGGACCACGCACCGGTCGACGCCCGGCAGGTCGCGGCGGCGGCGGGTCTCCCAGCCGTCCATCTCCTTGCCGCGGTCGCCGTAGCGGTCCGGGTCGAACCGCGGGTCGATCGGGTCGAGCAGGTTCTCCTTGGCGGCGAAGAACTCGTCGTCGGCGTGGCAGCACCATCCCGCCGAGCCGGCGTGGCGGCCAGGTCGATGAGGCCGGTGAAGGCGCGCACGCCGATCGGTCACGCCGGTCGGGTCCGGAGTGGCGTCGTTCACGGCGTCACCTCGGGCGCAGCAGCCGGCCGGCGGGTGGGCGTCCGCGACGTCGGCGGACGTCGCAGCGCCGGACGGCGGGCCGACGCCACGACACCGTCGCCGCGCAGGTAGGTCGTGACGCGACGCGCCCGGTCAGCTCGCGGCCGTCGTAGGGCGTGACGGCGTGGCGGTGGTGCAGCGTCGCGGCGTCGACCGTCCACGCGAGCGTCGGGATCGAACACGACGAGGTCGGCGTCGGCGCCGACCTCGAGCGGCCCTTGCGCGGTCAGGCCGGCGACGCGCGCGGGACCGGCCGCCATCCACCGCGCCAGGTCGGCCAGCGTCGTGGCCGCGGCGGCGAGCCTCGGTCCAGACCAGCGACGGTCCGAGCTGCAGCGAGGCGATCCCGCCCCAGGCCGCGACGAAGCTCGCCGGTGTCGAGCGGCCTTGGCGTCCGGCGGGCGCCGGCGAGTGGTCCGACACGATCGCGTCGATCGGTGCCGTCGGCGAGCGCGTCCCACAGCCGGTCGCGGTTGGCGCGGTCGCGGATCGGCGGGGCGCACTTGGGGCCGTCGCGCCGTCGGGGATGTCCTCGGCGGCGAGGGTCAGGTAGTGCGGGCAGGTCTCCACCGTGATCGCGACGCCGTCGGCGCGGGCGGCGCGACCAGGTCGAGCGCCCGCCGGCCGCGGACAGGTGCAGGACGTGCACGCGCGCACCGGTGGCGCGCGCGGCGTCGACGCAGCGCCGGCGATGGCGCGTGCGCTCGGCCTCGGGGGGGCGGCCGTCGAGCCAGGTCGCGTACGCGCCGGGGGTCGGGCCGCCGGCCGAGGACCGCGGCGGTGGCCGCGGCGATCGTGGCCGGGTCCTCGGCGTGGACGATCAGCGTCGCGTCCGACGGCGGCGATCCTCGCCGTGCAGGTCGGCTCGAGCGCGGTCGGGCGCGAAGTCGCCGTACTCGGGCACGCCGCTGTCGCAGGTGAACGCCTTGAACCCGAGCACGCCGGCCTCGTGCAGGTCGGCGAGGTGGTGCTCGCTGCCGGGCACGACGCCGCCCCAGAACGCGACGTCGACGCGGACCTGCGCCGCGGCGGCCTCGCGCTTCTCGGCCAGCGCCGCCGGGTCGATGGTCGGCGGCAGCGAGTTGAGCGGCATGTCGACGATGCGTGGTGATGCCGCCGGCCGCGGCGGCCCGCGGTGGCGGTCGCGAACCCCTCCCAGTGGGTGCGGCCCGGCTCGTTGACGTGCACGTGGCTGTCGACGAACCCGGGCAGGACCGCCAGGTCCCCGACGTCGCGTCGACGGTGCGCGGTCGGCGGCAGCCGCCGGGGTCGACGGGTCGACGACGTCGACGATGCGGCCGCCCGCGACGACGACGGCGCCGGACGCTCGCCGCCGTCGGTGACGAGGCGACGGCTGACGAGCACGAGGTCGGCGGGGTCCATGGAGGTGGACCCTCCCCGAGCCCGTCCTGCGCTGTCAACCGCTGGCGGGCCGCCACAGCTAGGGTCAGCCCGCTGCGGAGCCCGCAGCGCGAGCCGGCGACGGGGAGGTCGTGAACCACGTGAGCATCGCCCGACCGACCGACCTCGATGGCGCCCTCGCGGCCCTCGCCGAACGTCCCGACGCGCACGTCCTGGCCGGCGGCACCGACCTCATGGTCGAGGTCAACCTCGGCCACCGGCGGCCCGACGCCGATCGTGGCGCTCCGCCGGGTCGACGAGCTGCGCGACCACGCCTCGACCGACACCCACCTCGAGCTCGGCGCGACCGTCACCTACGCGCACCGTCGAGCGCGACCTCGCCGACGCTGGCGCCCGGCCTGGCCATGGCGGCGCGGACCGTCGGATCGCCGCAGATCCGCAACGCCGGCACGATCGGCGGCAACGTCGGCACCGCCAGTCCCCGCGGGCGACACGCTGCCGTGGCTGGCCGCGCTCGACGCCGAGGTGGTGCTGGTCTCGGCCGCCGACGGCGAACGGGTCCTGCCGCTGCGCCGAGTTCATCACCGGCCCGAAGCGCGACCGCACCGCCGCGACGACGAGCTGATCCGCGCCGTCCGCGTCCCGCGCGTCGCCGGACCCGCAGCACGTCGGCGAAGATCGGGCACGCGCAACGCGATGGTCATCTCGGTCGCGTCGCTCGCGATCGTCGTCGACACCGGCGCCCGGCGCGTCCGCGTCGGCCTCGGCTCGGTCGGCCCGGTCCCGGTGCGGCCGACGACGGCCGAGGACCTCGCCAGCGACGGCGCATCGACTGGGACGCGCCTGACCTGCGATGCCGACGCCGTCGACCGCGTTCGCCGCGGCCGTGCGCCGACGCCAGCACCCCCATCGACGACCACCGCAGCACCGCCGACTACCGCCGCCACGCCGTCGGCGTGCTGGCCGCCCGCGATGCCTGCGGAGGTGCCTCGCCGATGACCACGTCGCGACCGCCCGAGCCCGACGCCGCCACCGCCACGCCGGACTCGCTGGCCTACGAGCTGACCGTCAACGGCCGCGACCACTCGGTGCCGTCCGCCTGGCTCGGCGAGAGCCTGCTGTACGTGCTGCGCGAACGGCTCGGCCTGCCCGGCACGCAAGAACGCCTGCGACCAGGGCGAGTGCGGGTCGTGCTCGGTGCTGCTCGACGGCGGCCTGGTGTGCTCGTGCTGCGTGCTGGCCGCCGACGCCGTCGACGCCGGATCACGACCGTCGAGGGCGTCGCCGCCGAGGGCGAGCTGTCCGACGTGCAGCAGGCCTTCCTCGACGAGGGCGCGGTCCAGTGCGGGTTCTGCATCCCCGGGCCTGATCGTCGCGGTCCACGACCTGCTCGACCGTGAACCGGACGCCGACGAGCTCGAGCGTCCGCGAGGCGATCAGCGGCAACCTGTGCCGCTGCACCGGGTACGGCCGCATCTTCGCAGGCGGTCGCGACCGTCCAGGCGACGCGCCCCGCGGGCGGTGCGCTCGTGAGCACGACCACGGTCGCCGCCGGGCCCGGCGCGCGGCGACGTCGCGCGGCGGCATCGGCCGCGACCGTCGACCGCCCCGACGGGACCCCGAAGGTCGTCCGGCGGGTTCGCGTTCTCCTCCGACCTGCACCACGACCGGATGCTGTGGGGCCGGACCCTGCGCAGCCCGCACCCGCCGCCCGCATCCGGTCGATCGACACCTCGGAGGCGGCGGCGATGCCCGGGCGTGCGCGTGCGTGCTGACCGCCGACGACGTGCCCGGGCGACCCGACCTACGGCCTCGAGCACACCGACCAGCCGGTCTTCGCCGGCGACGTCGTCCGCTACCACGGCGAAGCCGATCGCGGCCGTCGCCGCCGAGCACCCCGAACAGGCGCTGCGGGCCGTCCGGGCCATCGAGGTCGACTACGAGCTGCTCGAGCCGCTCACCGACCCGGAGGCCGCGCTCGACGCCGACCCGATCCACCCCGACGGCAACCTGTTCCGTCACCTGCCGCTCCGCCACGGCGACCCGGACGCCGACCGGCGACGTCGTGCGTCGAGGGGACCTACGAGGTCGGCATGCAGGACCAGGCCTTCCTCGGCCCGGAGTCCGGGATGGCGATCCCGACCGAGGACGGCGGCGTCGAGCTGCTCATCTCGACCCAGTGGCTGCACGTCGACCACGGCCAGGTCGCCGCCTGCCTCGGCCTGCCCGCCGGACAAGGTGCGCCTGACCCTCGCCGGCGTCGGCGGCGCGTTCGGGGCGCGCGAGGACGTCAGCCTCCAGGTGCACGTCTGCCTGCTCGCGCTGGCGCACCGGGCCGGCCGGTCAAGATCCAGTACTCCCGCGAGGAGTCGTTCCACGGCCACGTCCACCGCCACCCGGCGCGCATGTGGTTCCGCCACACCGCGACGGCGCGACGGCGACCTCGTCAAGCGTCGAGGCCCGCCTGCTGCTCGACGGCGGCGCGTACGCGTCGACGTCGCCGGCGGTGCTCGCCAACGCGGTCTGCTTCGCCGGCGGTCCGTACCGCGTCCCGAACGCGGCGATCGACGGCTGGGCGGTGCGGACCAACAACCCGCCGTGCGGCGCGATGCGCGGCTTCGGCGTCGTGCAGGTCTGCTTCGCCCACGAGGCGCAGATGGACAAGCTCGCCGACGCGCTCGGGATGGACCCGGTCGAGCTGCGGCTGCGCAACGCGCATGCAGCACCGGCGACCGCTGCTGACCGGCCAGGTCATCACCGGCACGGCGCCGGTCCGCGAGGTCATCGAGGCGTGCGTCGCCCACCCGCTGCCCGGCGAGCCCGGCGCCCGACGACCCGCCGATGGCGCTGCCCGGCGGCGCGGGCCTGACCGCCGACGCGCGGCGACGTCCGCCGCGGCATCGGCATCGCGGTCAGCATCAAGAACCTGATGTACTCCGAGGGGTTCGACGACTACTCGACCGCCGGCTGCCGGCTCGAGCTCGGCGCCGACGGCGCTGCCGGTCGCGACCGTGCACTGCGCCGCCGCCGAGGTCGGCCAGGGGTTCGTGACCCTCGCCCAGCAGATCGCCCGGACCGAGCTGCACGTCGACCGGGTCGTGCTCGCGTCCCGCCGACACCTCGATCGGGTCGGCCGGTTCGACCTCGCGCGTCGCGGCAGACGTGGATGTCCGGCGGCGCGGTCCAGCTGGCGTGCCGCGCCGTCCGCGAGGCGCTGCTCGCACGCGCCGCCGGCGCGCGAGGGCGAACCGGTCGCCGGGTCCCGACGCGTGCGCTTCGACCTGCGCGGCGACGAGGTGGTCGACCTCGACACCGGCGTCGGCGTCCCGGTCGCGGACCTGCTCGCCGACGGCCCGATCGAGGAGGTCCGCGAGCACCACCACGCCGCCGACCGACCCGCTCGACGACGACGGCCAGGGCAACGCGCACGTGTCGTTCGCCTTCGCCGCGCACCGCGCCGTCGTCGACGTCGACCCCGACCTCGGCCTCGTCCGCGTGGTCGCAGATCGCCACCGGCCAGGACGTCGGCAAGGCGCTCAACCCGCGGGCCGTCACCGGGCCAGATCGAGGGCGGCATCGCCCAGGGCGTCGGCCTCGCGGTGATGGAGGAGATCGTCGTCGACGGACGGCCGGATCCGGAACCCGTCGTTCACCGACTACCTCATCCCGACCGCGCTGGACATGCCGCCGGTGGTCGCGACGCTCGATCGAGCAGCCCGAACCCGGGCGCCCCGTTCGGCGCGAAGGGCGTCGGCGAGCCGCCGACGATCTCCTCGACGCCGGCCGTCGTGGCGGCGATCCGCGCCGCGACCGGGCTGCCGCTCACGCGCGTCCCGGTCCGCCCGCAGGACATCGCCCTGCGCCGCGCGCGCCGAGCGACGCCACGTCGCGCGTGAGCCGGCTCGTCGCTGCGGGGGGCGCGGTACCCGGGCGACGTCGCCATCGAGGACGGCCGCATCGTCGCCGTCGGCGACGTCCCGGCCGAGCGACGGCGACGAGGTCCGCCGCGTCGACGGCGACATCGTCACCGCCGGGCTGGTCAACACCCACCACCACCTCTACCAGTGGATGACCCGCGGCCGCGCCGTCGGCTGCGACCTGTTCGGCTGGCTCACCGACGCTGTACCCGGTGTGGGCCCGGCTCGAGGTCGAGGACGTCCACGCCGCCGCCCGGGTCGGCCTGGCCGAGCTGCTGCTGTCGGGCTGCACCACCGCCGCCGACCACCACTACCTCGTCCCCCGCGGCGACGACACCGTGTTCGACGCCACCGCCGAGGCCGCGCTCGAGGTCGGGGCACCGGCTGCACCTCGCCCGCGGGTCGATGGACCTCGGCGAGTCCGACGGCGGCCTGCCGCCCGACCACGTCGTCGAGGACCTCGACGCGATCCTCGCGTCGACCGAGCGGGTCATCGACCGCTGGCACGACGGCGACACGCATCGTGGTCACCGTCGCGCCCGTGCAGCCCGTTCAGCGTCACGCCCGCAGCTGATGACCGAGTCGGCCGCGCTCGCCCGCCGCCACGGGCTGCGGCTGCACACCCACCTCGCCGAGACCCGCGAGGAGGAGGCCGACTGCCTCGCCCGGTTCGGCAAGCGCCCGCTGGCCGTGCTCGACGAGCTCGGCTGGGTCGCCGACGACGTGTGGTTCGCCCACGGCGTCCACTTCGACGACGCCGAGGTGGCCCGGCTGGCCGCGGCCGGTGCCGGCGTCGCCCACTGCCCGTCGTAGCAACGCGCGGCTCGCCGCCGGGCTTCTGCCGCACGCCCGAGCTGCTCGCCGCCGGGCGTGCCCGGTCGGGCTCGGGCGTCGACGGCGTCGCGTCCAACGAGCAGGGCACGCTCGTCACCGAGCTGCGCCAGGCGCTGTTCTCGGCCCGCCAGGGTTCGCAGCGGCCCGACGCGCTGCATGCCCGCCGACGCGCTCGCGATGGCGACCGACCGGCGGCGCAGCTTGCCTCGGCCGCGACGACATCGGCAGGCTCGAGCCCGGCGCCCGGGCCGACCTCGTGGTCTGGCCCGCGCGACGACCTGCCGGACATCCCCGATCCGGTCGACGCCCTGGTGCTCGGCCCGGACCGCCGTCGCGCGCCACGTCTACGTCGAGGGGGAGCTCGTGGTCGGAAGATGCGCGGCACCTGACGGGCGATGGACCTGGACGCGGCGCGGGCCGACCTCGGTCGTCGCTCGCGGCGGTTGTGGACGTGAGACGCCACGGTGCCGTGACCACACAGGGCTTCCGGGTGCTCCCGCCCGGGTCGGGAGTCGCGGGCCACCGGTCCGCCGAGGCGCGGGTCGATGGGCCCGCAGGAAGGTGAACGGATGAGGGTGCGCAGGAGGTTGCTGCCTCGTCGTGGCCGCGGCGCTGGTCGCCGCGGCGTGCGGTGGAGCGACCCGAGCGATCCGGCGACGGGCGACGACGACGAGTGCGACGACGGAGCGACGCCGCCGACGACCGACGGAGGACGACGGCCGACGGCAGGCGGACGGCGAGGCCGCAGGGTGACGGCGACGTCCTCCGCGTCGGGTTCGTCCACACCAGCCCCGTCACCGACGGCGGCTGGACCACCTCGCACGACCGCGGCGCCCAGGCGGTCGCCGAGGAGTTCGGCGACCAGGTCGAGATCACCACGTCGACTCGGTCGCCGAGGGCCCGGACGCGGAGCGCGTCATCGAGGACCTCGCCCGCCAGGGTCACGACCTCATCTTCGCGACCAGCTTCGGGTTCATGGAGCCGATGCTGGCGGTCGCCGAGCAGTACCCCGACGTCGTGTTCGAGCACGCCACCGGGTACATGACGGCCGACAACATGGGCAACTACTTCGGCGCCGCCGAGGAGGGCCGCTACCTCGAGGGCATGGCCGCCGCCGCCGCCTCCGAGACCGGCGAGCTCGGCTACGTCGCCGCCTTCCCGATCCCCGAGGTGCTGCGCGGCATCAACGCGTGGACGCTCGGCGCGCGGTCGGTGAACCCCGACGCGACCGTCCGGGTCGTGTGGACCTCCACCTGGTACGACCCCGAGACCGAGGGGCAGGCCGCACAGGGCCTGCTCGACGCCGGCGTCGACGCCATCGGCATGCACCAGGACACCCCCGCCACGGGGCAGGCCGCCGACGCGGCCGGCGCGTAGTGGACCGGCTACCACACCGACCGCTCCGAGGAGGTCCCCGACGCGTGGCTGACCGCCACCGTCTGGGACTGGGCGCCCGTACTACATCGAGACCGGTGCAGCAGGTCATGGACGGCACCTGGGAGTCGGAGAGCTACTACGGGTCGATGGCCGACGGCATGGTCAACCTCGCGCCGTTCGGCGAGTCGGTGCCCGAGGACGTCCGGGCCGAGATCGAGGCCCGGCAGCAGGAGATCATCGACGGTGCGTTCGAGCCGTTCACCGGCCCGATCGTCGACCAGGACGGCAACGAGGTCGTCGCCGACGGCGAGTCGATGACGCTCGAGGAGCTGCTGTCGATCGACTTCTTCGTCGAGGGCGTCATCGGCTCGCCGACCGGCTGAGCCCGTCGCACGCCGCACGACGGCGGGTCCGCACCGCGTCACGGTGCGGGCCCGCCCCGCACCACGGAGGGTCGCCGCGTGACCGATGCCGCGCCCGCGCGCCTCGGCGCCGCCCCGGCCCTCGAGGCCGTCGGCATCACCAAGGTCTTCCCCGGGGTCGTCGCCAACGACGCGGTCGACCTCGACGCTGCACCGCGGCGAGGTGCACGCGCTGCTCGGCGAGAACGGGGCGGGCAAGTCGACGCTCGCCGTCGGTGCTCACCGGGCTGTACCGGCCCGACGGCGGCGAGCTGCGGCGCGACGGTGCAGCCGCTGACCCTGCGCAGCCCCGCGCGACGGGCTCGAGCGCGGCATCGGCATCGTCCACCAGCACTTCCGGCTGGTCCACCGGTTCACCGTCGCCGAGAACGTCGCGCTCGGCGACCGGCCGGCTGCCGTGGCGCTGGCGCCGGTCGCGTGGTCGCCGACGCGGTCCGGGAGCTGGCCGAGCGCTACCGCCTGCCGGTCGACCCCGCGCGCCGTCGTCGGCGATCTGTCGGTCGGCGAGCAGCAGCGGGTCGAGATCGTCAAGGCGCTCTACCGCGGCGCCGACGTGCTGCTGCTCGACGAGCCCACCGCCGTCCTGACCCCGCAGGAGGCCGACGCGCTGTTCGACACCGTCCGGGCGATGGCCGCGGACGGCAAGGCCATCGTGTTCATCAGCCACAAGCTCCGCGAGGTGATGGCCGTCTCCGACCGCGTGACCGTCATGCGCGACGGCGCGCGTCGTCGGGTCGCTGCGCCGCCAGCGCAGACGGACCCGTCGCAGCTCGCCGAGCTGATGGTCGGCCGGCAGGTCGACCTGTCCGCCCGCCGCGCCCGGTCCGCCGGCCGGCGCAGCCCGTGCTGACCCTCCGCGGCGTCGGACCTCGACGCGGTCGACGGCCGCGGCGGGCTGCACGACATCGACCTCGAGGTCCGTGGCGGGCGAGATCGTCGGCGTCGCCGGGGTCGCCGGCAACGGGCAGCGCGAGCTCGCCGAGACCGTCGCCGGCCTGCGGCGCCCGACCCGCGGGACGATCCACGTCCACCACCGCGACGTGACGGGCGCGGACCCGCAGCGACGCGCGTCGCGGGGCTCGGGTACGTGCCCGAGGACCGGCTCGGGACCGGGCTGGCGCCCGGCCTGTCGGTCGCCGACAACCTCGCGGCTGACCCGCAAGCAGCCGCTGTGGCTCGACCGACGCGGGGCCGACCGACGCGGCCGCCGCGACCATCGCCGAGTTCGACGTGCGCACCACCGGTCCCGGCGCGGCGGTGCGGACCATGTCCGGCGGCAACGCCCAGAAGGTCCTGCTCGCCCGCGAGCTCGACACCCGCGACGGCGCCGTGCCGGCGCTGGTGGTCGCAGCCCCGACCCGCGGGCTCGACGTCGGCGCGACCGAGTTCGTCCGCGACCTGCTCGACCGCCGCCGCGCCGAGGGTTGCGGGATCCTGCTGATCTCCGAGGACCTCGACGAGGTGCGGGCGCTGTCGGACCGGATCGTCGTCCTCTCCGAGGGCCGCATCGTCCTGCGACGCGACGCCGACGAGGTCGACGTCACCGAGCTCGGGCCTCGCGATGCTCGGCCACGACGCAGCCGGGGCCGCCGAGCGTGAGCGCGCCGTGATGCGTGGCTGGCAGCTCGAACCGCGCGACGCGGCGTCTCGGCCGGGCGTGCTGCTGGCCGTCCCGGTCGCTGTCGGTCCTGGCCGCGCTGGTGGTCGGCGCGGTGTTCCTGTCCGCCATCGGCCTGGCGCCGCTGGCCGTCTACCGCGAGATCCTGCGCGTCTCGTACACGACCGGGTACGGCATCGCCGACACCCTGGTCGCCGCGTCCGCGCTGATCCTGACCGGGCTGGCCGCCGCGGTCGCGTTCCGGTTCAAGCTCTACAACATCGGCGGCGAGGGGCAGCTGTACGTCGGCGCCATCGCCGCCGCCGGCGTGGCGCTGTGGCTCGGCGAGGGGACCTCGCCCGCCGCTGATGATCGCCGCGGTGCTGGTCGCCGGCGCCGTCGGCGGGATGGTCTGGATCGTCGATCCCCGCCATCGCGCGGGCGTACCTCAACACCTCCGAGATCATCACCTCGCTGCTGCTGAACTACGTCGCGCTGTCGCTGCTGCAGTACCTCATCTTCGGCGCGAGCACGCCGTGGCGGGACCCGAACTCGCCGACCTTCCCGCGCGGCGCACCGATCCCGGCCGAGGCCGCTGTTCCCGCGCTGGGGGACCACCCGCGTGCACCTCGGGCTTGGTCGTGGCGGTCGTGGCCGCGGCGGTGATCGCGTGCGTCATCTCGCGGACCCGGTGGGGGTTCCAGTGGCGGGTGTTCGGCGACTCGCCCGAGGCGGCCCGTTACGCCGGCATCTCGTCGCGCCAGGTCATCGTGGTGGTCCTGCTGCTGTCGGGCGCGCTCGCGGGCCTGGCCGGTGCCGGTGAGGTGGCGGGCCGTGCCGGGCGGCTCGACCCCAACGGGCTGGTGCTCAACCTCGGCTACAACGGGATCATCGTGGCGGCGCTGGCGCGCTACAACCCGCTCGCCGTCGTGCCGGTCGGGGTGCTGCTCGGCGGCATCCTGAACGCCGGGCCCGGCGCTGCAGAGCCTGCCGGGCCAGAACGTGCCGGTCGCCATCTCCACGACGCTGACCGGCGCCGATCCTGCTGTTCGCGCTCGCCGGTGAGCTGTTCGTCCGCTACCGCCCGACCCGGCGTCCCGAGGACCGCCGGCCGACCCCGTCGCCGTCGGCGCGGACGGGCGAGGAGGTGGCAGCGTGAACGACTCCGTGCTCGTCCTCACCCTCGCCGGCGCCGTCATCACCGGCACGCCGATCGCGCTGGCGGCGCTCGGTGCGCTGCTGAACGAACGCGCCGGCGTGCTGAACCTCGGGATCGAGGGGATCATGCTCGTCGGCGCCGTCACCGCGTTCCTCGGCACGCAGGCCACCGGTCAGCCGCTGCTCGGTCTGGTGGTCGGCGCGCTCGCCGGTGCCGTGCTCGCGTCGCTGCACGGCTTCCTGTCGATCACGATGCGCGCGAACCAGATCGTGTCCGGGCTGGCGCTCGTGATCTTCGGCACCGGCGTGGCGATCTTCCTCGGCCAGCCGGTCGAGGGCAGGTCGCTCGACCCGGGCGTCGCGCCTCGGGCGGACCGCGATCCCGGCTGCTCGCCGACATGCCCGCGGTCGGACGCATCCTGTTCCAGCAGGACCTCGTGGTGTACGCGTCGTGGCTGCTGGTCGCCGCCGCGGCCTTCTACCTCGCCCGGACCCGGACGGGGCTGGCGCGTCCGGGCCGTCGGCGAGTCCCCGGCGACCGCCGACGCGGCCGGCATCCGGGTCGCGCGTGGTGCGGTACGCCCACGTCGCCGCTCGGCGGGGCGCTCGCCGGGCTCGGCGGCGCCTACATCACCACCCGTGGGGCGCCGTGGGACCAGGCGGCGACGACCGGCGGGCGCGGCTGGATCGCCATCGCCCTGGTGGTGTTCGCGTCGTGGCGGCCGTTCCGGGCGCTCGCCGGGGCGTACCTGTTCGGCGTCGCGCTCCGGGCGAACTTCGCGCTGCAGGCCGCGGACGTGCGGATCGTGCCGCCGCAGCTCCTGACGATGCTGCCCTACCTGCTGACCATCGCGGTCCTGATCGTGCTGTCGGCGACCGACACGCGGCGGCGGCTCGGGGCGCCCGCGGCGCTCGGCGTGCCCGTACGTCCGCGACGAACGCTGACGCGGGCCCGCCCGCTCAGGCCCGGATCGGGCCCTCGGCCTCGGGGAGCGTTCCGGTGACCACCTGTTCGACGATGGCCGCCGCGGCCGCAGGACCGAGTTCCGCCGCCTCGACCGCGAGGCGGCCCGCCGCCTCGCCGTAGCGGTCGTCGGCCAGCACGCGGACGACGGCGCGGCGGAGCTGGCCGATCCGACCGACGGGGTCGGGCAGGAGCGGCGTCCACGGCATCCGCAGGTCGACCCGGCGACCCGCCCCGGCCCACGTGACGCGGGCGGCGGCCTCGAGCTGATCGCCGAAGTCCGGGACCAGCGACCAGCGGCACCCCTCGCACCAGCGCCTTCCCGAGGAACCCCGCCCCACCCGGCGCGACGGCGACCGCGGCCAGCTCGAGCGCACGGTGGTGCGGGAGCGACGCGACCACGCAGCCGAGCGGCCACCGCTGCGCCGCCTCGAGCGCCACGTCGCGCCGATGCGTGATGGCGATCAGCTGGAGGTCGAGCCCCGCCAGCGCCTCGATGGCCAGCGCCGCCAACCCCCCGGTGGCGCCGGTCCCCGTCGAGTCGGCGGCCACGACGACGGGCGGTCCCGCCGGATCGATGCGCGCGAGCACCTCGTCGACGGAAGCGGCACCGAGCTGACCCGGTCCGGGCCACGGCGCGACGCCGACCTCCGGAGGATCCCAGGCGAGCGGGCCGACGAGGTGCGCGTCGGCGGGCCAGACCCGTCGCGGGTACTCGAGACCCGGCAGCGAGGCGAACAGCCGCGCCGCCGGCCGGCCCCGCCCGGTCAGGCCGAGGTGTTCGCGGGCCCGTCGACGGTCGTCGCGACCCCGTGCGAACGAGCGTGTCGCCCGGTGGTGGACCCATCGGTCGTCCGCACGTACCCACGGACGCCGTGACGGGTGGCGGCCGAGCCCCATCGGCGGCAGCTCGACCGCGGGGTCGCTGAGGTGGTGGGGGACGAGCTGGACCCACGGCATCCCGCGCGAGCTCGGCAGCCAGCCCGCCCGCGGCCATCAACACGTCGCTGACGACCACGTCGGCGTCGAACCGGTCGAACAGCGCCGCGGTCGGACGTGCAGCGGCCGCGGCCCACGACCACAGGTTCTGCGACAGATCCACGCGTTCGGCGTGCGGTTCCGCCTCCGGGATCGGGGCCCAGTCGACGCCCGCCACGTCCAACTCCGGCCCGCGCTTGCGGCCCGTCACCACCAGCACGTCGTGACCACGATCGCGGAGCGCGAGCGCGACGGCCACCGTGGGGTAGGTGTGTCCACGGTCGGTGCCGCTCATCAGCACGACGCGCGCCACGAGCAGCTCCGAGGTCCGAGGGGCGGGCGCACCCTAGGTTCCCGGCAGCCCCCACCCCGCACCGGAGTCACCGTGCTCGAGCTGCGCCCCTTCACCGGCGAGGTCGTGGTCGTCGAGCACCTGCTCCCGACGCGCAGGTACCGATCCATCGACCGTCCCGCCGTCGGGGTGCTCCAGCTCGGCACCGGCGCGGAGCGGTCGACCGCCATCATCGGTGACGTGCCCGTCCCCGCGTTCACCGAGGGTCAGGTGCTGCCGCACGAGCAGGTGGACGACACCAGGGTGCGCGAGCTGACGCGCCACCTCCACGTGGCGGGTGTCGCCTCGTCACCCGTCGCGCTCGCACAGACGCCCGACGGCGAGGTGACGGCGGCGACCGACGCGGCGCTCGCCGCCTCCCCGCCCGACGTGGCCTACCGCGCCGCCGACGGGGTCGACGTCGCGCTGTGGTGCGTGACCGCTCCCGACCTCCGCGATCGTCTCTGCACCGCGGTCGGCGGTGCGGGTCGAGCCCTCCTCGCCGACGGGCACCACCGCGCCGCCGCGGCCACGAGCTACGCGCGATCGGTGCAAGCGGGTCCCGACGACCCCGCGGGTCGGGTGCTGTGCGCGGTGCTCCCGACCGACCAGCTCGGTGTGCTGGCCTTCCACCGGCGGATCGACGCCGTGCTCCCCGACGCCTCAGCGCAGGCCCGGATGTTCGAGCGGTTCGAGGAGGCCGGCCTGGCCCTCACGCCGCTCGAGCGACCCGCGGCTCCGGACCGGACGCACGCCGTCGCCCTCGTCGCGGGTGGGAGGTGGTGGTACCTCGACGTGTCGTCGCGGGTGCGGACGGGCGACGTCGTCGAATCGCTCGACGTGCGCCTCGTCGAACGGGACCTCGTGCCGCTCGTGCGCCACGAGGTCCCCGATGCGGCGGTGGTTCCGGTCCCGGCGCCGCTCGGCCTCGGCGCGCTCGACCGGCCGGGCTCGGTGGGGATCGCGCTGCACCCCCCGGGGATCGACGAGGTGCTCGCGGTCGCCGTCGCTGGCCGCACCGTCCCGCCGAAGACCACCTACATCACCCCCAAGCTCCGCTCCGGACTGCTCGTGACCCGGCGTCCACCTCCGGCCGCAGCGGAACGGTCGTAGGCTCGCATCGTGGACACGATCGCCGAGCTCGACCGGACCCTGCGCGACCAGGGGCTGCGCAGCACGCGTCCGCGTCGGGCGGTGTGGCGGGTCCTGCACGCAGCCGACGCCCACCTGACCGCCGAGGAGATCAGCGTCGCGGTACGGGACGCAGGCGACGACGTCGATCTCGCCTCGGTCTACCGCGCGCTCGCGCTGTTCTCCGAGCTCGACCTCGCCCGTGAGACCCGTCTCGGAGGCGAGGAGGCCTCACGCTGGGAGCGAGCGCACCCCGACGAGCACTTCCACCTCGTCTGCGCAGCGTGCGGCGACGTCGACCACCACGTCGGGTCGCTGGTCGCCGAGATCCGCAGCCACCTCGACGAGGGACACGGCTTCGAGGTGGCGGACGTCGAGCTGGTGGTCACCGGCCGCTGCGCCGGCTGTCGCGGAGCCGACCCCACCTGACCCACCTCCACGGCCCGGTGACGGCCCGGGTCAGCGGTCCTCGCGCGCCTGTTCGACCAGCTCCTCCGCGCTGCCCTCCTCCTCGGTGGCGAGCAGCGTCGCGTGCGTCGGTTCGGCGACGGCGACCAGCAGCGAGGCTCCCTCCGGGACCGCGCGAACGACGCGGGTGGCGACCGCCCGCAGGTGCGCCTCGTCGCCGATGGTGGGCAGGATCACGGTGTCGGTGCTCGCGCGCCCGCTCCTTGACGACGATCGCGCGACGACGGCCGTCGAACTGCATCTCGACCCCCGAGCCGGTCCTCGACGCGTCGGGCCGTGCGCGGCGTCCTCGACGGTTGCCGATCACCTCGATGTCGACGCCCGAACTCGCCACGGAGGTAGGCGCGCGGTCGTCCAGAGCCAGCTGCGAGCGGACGGGTCGCCGCGTTCGCCCGTGACGCTCTCGTCGACGACCACGAGGATGCGGTCGGTCGCCCCCTCACCCTCGTAGGTGACGAGCGTCGGGACCGTGCGTCCGCGCGAGCACACCGTCGATGATGCCGCCGAACCGCGCGCCGCGGCTGGCGGTCGCACCCTTCCACCCGAGCACCAGCAGCGATGCGCGCTGCTCGATGACGGTGTGGGTGATGCCGAGCTCGGCGGCGCGTCGATGCGCAGGACGCTGCGAGCTTCGGCACCTGCGGACTGGGCGACCTCGATCATGTCGGCGTCGAGGGCTCGCGGAGCGAGTCGAGCAGGTCCTCGTCGGTCTCGGACGGCGAGACCAGCACCGGGACCACCAGGCCACCGTCGGCGCGGGCGAACGCCGATGCCAGACGCATCAGGCGGGGGGCGCTGCGAGGGTTGGCGAGCGGCACGCACACGACCTCGCCGAAGTCGCGCGAGCGATCGGGCGCCGGGAGCCGGCTCGCGTACCGGGTGGCCAGCGCCGACGACACCAGGCAGGTGATCAGGATGACCATGATGACGGCGTTGACGGTGTCGGTGTCGATGAGCCCGACGTTGAGCCCGACCACCACCGCCGCCAGCGTGGCGGCCGCCTGCGCGTTCGACAGGGCGAACATGGCCCCGACCTCGGCGCCTCGGTAGCCGAACAGCTTGCCCGGCGATCGCGGCGGCGAGGAACTTGCCGAGCATCGCGATGACGGTGAACACCCCGCCGACCAGCAGCGTGCGTGGTTCGGTGAGGACCGCGACGTCGATGAGCATGCCGGTCGCCAGCAGGAAGATCGGGATGAACAGCGCGCCACCGAGGAAGTCGATGCGCTCCATCAGCGCGCCACCGTTCGGCACGCTGCGGTTGAGCGCGAGACCGGCGAGGAACGCGCCCGACGATGGCCTCGATGCCGACGAGTTCGGCCAGCGAGGCGACGACGAACAGCGCCACCATCACGAACAGGAACCGCAGGCCGCGGTCCTGCCCGGGGCCGGAGAAGAACCAGCGGGCGAGACGCGGGAGCCCGGCGACGGCGCCGAAGGTCACGCACCGCCAGCGAGGGAAGCAGCGTCACCCAGAACACCGGCGTGAGCGAGCCCTGCGAAGGCACGTGCGACCACGCGCGAGGACGATCAGCGCGGCGGTGTCGGTGATGATCGTGGCGCCGACGGTGGTGGCGACCGCGCGGTTGCCCTGCGTCCCGGCACGTTGGAAGGCCGGGTAGGTCAGCAGGGTGTGCGACGCCCAGCAGGATGCGAGCAGGAGCGAGGGCAGCAGGTCGTAGCCGAGCGCGAGCGCGGACCCCGTCCCGAGGATCATCGGGATCACGAACGTGAGCGCCCCGAAGCCGATCGAGTCCCGGCGGTTGGCGACGAAGTCGTCGAGGTCGAGCTCGAGCCCGGCGACGAACATCAGGTACAGCAGCCCGACGCGTGCCGAGGATCTCGACCACCCCCGCCCGTTCGACCAGCCCGAGACCGGTCGGGTCCGACGGCGAACCCGAGCAGCACGACGACGATGATGTCGGGCAGCCGCAGACGGCGCGCGACGCTCGGGGCGAGGAGGATCACCGCGGTCAGGACCGCGAAGATCAGACCCGCCTCGTGGAAGGGAAGCTCGGGGAGCTCGAACGACACGGTGACGCTCCGTCGTGTGCTCGGGCCGATCGGCCCGTGGAGCGGCACGGCGGTGCCGACTCCTCTCGTCACGCCTACGGGGTTAGCTGACGGGCTCGGGCGGAGAGGTCGCCCGCCCGGACGGGTGTCCGGGTTCGCCCCGTGAGCGGCGCACCGCTCGATCGGGTCCCCCGTCCCGGCCGTCGGCGACCGGGTTCGGCGTCGCGCGGGAGCCTAGTCGGGCCTCGACGCCCTCGCGGTGGCGGTCTGGCCGGTCACCCGAGCACCAGGGTGTCGAGCATCAGCTCGGGGTGGTCGGCGGCGACGCGGTCGGCGACGAAGCGGCTGCGGAACAGCGCCATCGGCGCCCCGGTCGAGCGACGGTAGACCTCGACGTCGCGCATCCCGGCCAGCTTCCTGGCGCCGTCCTCGTCGGTGGCGCGGGCCACCTCGAACCGGGTGCCCTCGAGCCGGACGGGCGCACCGAACTCGTGCTCCATCCGCCAGGTCGGCGACCTCGAACTGCAGCCGACCGACCGCGGCCCAGATCGGCGCCTGGTCGCCGATGTCCGGGTGGCGCAGGACCTGCACGACGCCCTCCTCGTCGAGCTGGTCGACGCCCTTGCGGAACTGCTTGGTCCGGCTGCGGTCGGTCGGGTGCGCCGTGGCGAAGTGCTCGGGCGTGAAGGTCGGCAGCGGCGGGAAGACCACCGGCGGCGTCCGCCGCGTGGAGGCTGTCGCCGGCCAGCAGGTCCATCGCGTTGATCAGGCCGATGACGTCGCCCGGGTAGGCCTCGTCGACGGTCTCGCGGTCGCGCCCGAACACGGCGGTCGCGTACTTCGCGGTCGTGCCGCGACCGGTGCGGTGGTTGATCAGCGTCTCGCCGCGCTCGAACGGCCCGAGCACACCCGGACGAACGCCATGCGGTCGCGGTGACGCGGGTCGAGGTTGGCCTGGATCTTGAACACCAGCCCGCTGAAGGGTTCGTCGATGTCGCGGTGCGCCACCGTCCCGGGTCGGTCGCGCCGACGGGGGCGGGGCGAGCTCGACGATGGCGTCGAGCAGCAGCCGGACCCCGAAGTTCGACAGCGCCGAGCCGAAGAACACCGGCGAGGCGGTCCCGGCGAGGAAGGCGTCGACGTCGACGTCCGCGCCGATGGCGTCGAGCAGCTCGACCTCCTCGCGCACCTCCTCGGCGACCCAGGTGTCCGCGCCGGTGAGGTCGTCGACGTCCTCCTGCGCCATCTGCCCGCCGCGGACGCCGGCGGCCTCGAAGCGGTAGGCCGTGGCGGTGCGGCGGTCGATGACGCCCTGGAACCGACCCTCGGGCTTGATCGGCCAGGTGACCGGCTGCCCGACGAGACCGAGGGTCGCCTCGATGTCGTCGAGGATCTCGAGCGGCTCGGGCGACGGCCGGTCCATCTTGTTCACGAACGTGATGACCGGGCGTGCCGCGCGCCTTGCAGACCGCGTAGAGCTTCTCGGTCTGCGGCTCCACGCCGCGGGCGGCGTCGAGGACCATCACGGCCGCGTCGACGCCCGACAGCACCCGGTAGGTGTCCTCGGAGAAGTCGCGGTGGCCGGGGGTGTCGAGCAGGTTCAGCACGTGCGAGTCGTGCTCGAAGCGGGCGACCGCGGACGACACCGAGATGCCGCGCTGCTGCTCGAGCTCGAGCCAGTCCGAGGTGGTCGCGCGGTCGGTCTTGCGGGTCTGGACCGCGCCGGCCCGACCGATGGCGCCCGCGTACAGCAGGAACTTCTCGGTCAGGGTCGTCTTGCCCGCGTCCGGGTGCGAGATGATCGCGAACGTCCGGCGGCGGGCCGCCTCGGCCTCGACGGCGGCCACGGTGGTGCTCCTTCGAGGTTCGGGAGTCGGCGCGCGAGGCGCCGGGAGTGCCACGCGTGGGCGGGAGAGGTCGCACCGACCGCCGCCGCGGGCGCGGTGAACGGTACCCGAGGGCTCGCGTCGAGCAGCGCGCGCCTGCGCCACACGGACGCGCATCCTGCACACCACTCGTGGACGCGTCCGCGCCCGTAACGCTCCGGGAACGGTGTCCAGGTGAGGTACCGGACGGCACGGCGATCGACCGTGACCTCGGGCGAGGGACGAGGAGCGACGGTGAGGACGGCTCAGAGTCGCGGGGGGGACCCGGGGGACGGCTCGGTCCGACGGGGACCGCTGCGTGTGGTCGTGGCGGGAGGTCGCCAGCTCGGTCGTACCGCGATCCGGGCGCTCCTCGGCGAGCGACCCGACTCCGGGCCGAGGCCCCCGGGGTGGGGGTGGTCGTGCTGCTCGGGGAGAGCGATCCGTCGGAGGTCGGCGACCTGCGCGATCAGGGGCTCGCCGACGCTCTGCGCGGGACTGGCACGGTCGTCGAGGTGACCGGTGACCTCGGTGGGCGGAAGTCACGGTTGGTCTCCGAGCTGGCAGCGAGGTCCGTCGACACGCCGTGGACGCACGTCCGGGGTGATCCGTACGCGACCCGCTCGCCGTACCACGGGGCGAAGCCTGCTGCGACGACTGCTCCACATCCCGGCCGATGCCGACCCCGCGGGAGCCGGTAGGTCGTTGCTCGCACGCCTGACGCGGGACGCCCACCCCTGATGCCGTGGACGCCGCTGCGGGCGATCCCCATCGGGGCCGACGTCCCCGAGACCGAGGAGGTGAGGCGCACCGAGCCGCGCTACCGCCGGGCGCGCATGCACGCTGCCGTCGGCGAACTGCTCGCGACGACCGTCGGACCTGGTGTCGTCGCCATCGCGTCGCTCGCTGAGCTCGACCGTTGGGTCCGAGGTCGGGACTCCGGCTGCACGAGCTCTGATCGACACCACTCCCGCGATCGCGCGGGCCGCCGATGGGCTCCGGACCCGGGCGCTGGCGGCGACCGGACAGCCTGCGCAGGTGGCGGGAGCCTGCTCGACTGCCGGCGACCGCGACCCCCAGGAGCCCACGTGTCGGACAGCCTGCTCGTCTCCACCCCCGAGGATCACGTGCGGCTGCTGACGCTGCACCGTCCGGACCGGCGCAACGCCCTCGACCTGCACACGATCGAGACGTTGGTGGCGACGCTGCGGCAGCTCGACGCCGACAACGACGTCCGGGCGATCGTGCTGACCGGTTCGGACCCGGTGTTCTGCGCCGGGCTCGACCTCGCCGAGGTTGGTTCAGGGGTGATCGACCTGCAGGCCATCGGCGAGAAGGGTGACGACCCGTGGGTCGCGCTCCAGCAGGTCACGACGCCCACGATCGCCGCGGTCAACGGCGCGGCGGTCACCGGGGGGCTCGAGCTGGTGTTGGACTGCGACCTCGCCATCGCGTCCGAGAACGCCCGGTTCGCCGACACCCACGGGCGGGTCGGGATCCACCCCTCCGGTGGGCTGACGGTGCTGCTCCCGCGGTACGTGGGGCGACGGAACGCCCTCGGGATGAGCCTGACGGGACGCTTCGTCGACGCTGCAGAGGCGCTGTCGATGGGCCTGGTCAACGCGGTCGTGCCGCACGAGCAGCTGCTCGACGCAGCGGTCGACGCGGCCGTCGCCATCGCCGAGGCCGACCAACGCATCCTCGCGGCGATCCTGGCGACCTACCGGGCGCTCGACGGCGTCCCGCTCGACGACGCGCTCCGCACCGAGCGTGAGCGCGCGTTCGAGGTCCCGGTCGACGCCGGCGAGGTCGAGGCGCGCCGAGCCGCGATCATCTCGCGCGGCAGCGGCCTCACGAAGGGCTGACGCGACCTCCGAGGTGTCGGCGGCGGACCCACCGCGTGGCCAGCAGTGCGGCCCCGAGGGTGAGAGCGACCAGCGACGCCGTCAGGTCACGTCGCGGTGCTGGCACGTCGCGGGCGAGGATGCCGAGGTCGCGCAGGTCGAGCAGCTGCGTGTCCGAGGACGCGGTCGTCGCGGTTGCCTCGCCCTGGTCCGGATCGGCCGGCGGCGCGGCGGCCTCGCAGCGCTTCGGTCCGTTGCCCTGGCTCTGGGTCGGACGCTCGCAGCCGGGGTCCCGGTCCTCGCAGTGCGGCGGCCGGTTGCCCTGACCCTTGCCAGGACGGTCCTCGTCGCAGCTGCGGCCGCGGTCGGCGGGCGCGTCCTCGCCCGGTTCCTCTCCGCCAGGGCCGTCACCCTCGATCTCGCCGGCGAGCTGCAGCGGCGGGGGCAGCGTCACCCGGTAGAAGTCGAGCGCGCTGCGACCGTTGCCGAGGTTGAAGTCCGTGCTGACGCCGTCGTAGGTGAAGGTGCCGTCCGGGTTCTCGTCGAACCGCCAGACCGCCGAGGTCCAGGTGTTGGCGAGCTCGGGGATGAAGTACCCGACGTGGTGGAAGTCGAGGGTGTCGTTGCCGTCGGCGTCGACGCCCTCCACGTAGTCCCAGACCTGCACGCCCTGGGTGTACCACCCCATGAAGATGCGGTTCTGACCGGGGATCTGGTGGAACACGTGCGCGGTGCACTCGGTCACCTGCGGCGGGGTGTTGATCGGCGCACGCGCGATCGCCTTGTCCCCCTCGGAGGTGCGCGCGTAGGACTCCCACGCCTCCTCGGCGGTGGTCGGCGCCTGGTAGCCGGTCGGGTCCCCGCCGCCCTTCAGCCGATCGACGGCGTACCCGTGCAGCCCACCGTTGCCCTGGGGGATGTCGAGGCCGGGCGAGCAGGACGCGCCGCCGGGGGCAACCCCACCGCCGCGTTCGTCGGTGACGATGACGTTCCTGCCCGAGTGCGTGTACTCCGCCTCGTGGTTGAAGTCGACGTCCTCGTCGGCGCCGTACGCCGGCGCGACGGCGCTGTTCACGAGCGCCTCGCGGCCCTGGTGGTGGGCCGACCCGAGCCACTCGACGCCCTCGACCGACGGCGCACCGGCGGCCAGCCAGCTCCGGACCCGCAGGTCCTGCCCGTCCGCACCGACGACGCAGTCGGTGACCATCGCGTCGGTCGAGAAGGCCTGCCCGGAGCTCGACGGACGGACCGAGCACGGCAGCGGGGTGCCGTTGATGCGATCGTCGGTGCGATCGTCGGGGGTGCCGTTGTCGTCGAACATGCCGCTGATGTCGAAGTGCAGCATCGCATCGCCGCCGGCGCAGGTCAGGCGATCGTCCGGGTAGACCTCGAGCTCGTGGCAGCCGTGCACCTGGGTCCTGTTGGTGTGGCCGAGGGCCATCTGCACGTCCTCGTACCGGAACCGGTAGACCTCCGGGCGGCAGCGGTCGCGCTTCTCCTCGACCGACGTCCCCGGTGCCAGGTCGCCGAACGGCGCCTCGAGGCAGCTGGACAGGTCGACGACCTCGAACCCATCGAGGTTCGAGTTCGTCGCGTTGGTCTCGTTCGCGCGCTGCCCGGCCGCGTTCACCCCCACGCTGTCGGAGGTGACCGCGTAGGCGATGTGTGGCCGGCTGGGGTCGACGTTGACGGTGTGGGCCTCGCCGATGTGGCTGGTCAGCGCGATCTCGACCGGGTTGGACGGGTCGGTGATGTCGATGATCTCGAGCCCGCCCTGGGGGGCAGCGCCGACGACCGGCACCGGCCCACCGTCGTGACAGCGGCCGGAGGCGTCCGTGGCGTCGAGCAGGAGCTGCGCGTCGGCGCCGCGGTCGACGAGGTCGCCCCAGTCGGCGTGCAGGATCACGTCGCCCTTCGGCGTCGCCTCGACGTCGTGCTGCAGACCCAGCATGGCGCTCGGGTCCGACAGGCACGCCGCGGACGGGTGGCCGGCCACGAACTCGGGGGCGAACTCGCCGTCCTGGGTGAGTCGCACGATCGTCTGCCCGCCGGCGTTCGCCCCCGTCCCGAGCGTGCCGGCGGCGAGGTAGGTGTCACCCGCCTGGGTGAAGAAGTCGAGGTCGGTGTGCGGGTTGCCGGTGACCATCGTGGTGACCAGCTCCCAGGCCGCTCCGTCGCCGCCGGCGTTGAACGCCGTGGAGAGGTTCGCGGTGGGAGCGAACCCCGGGACGAGGTGGTCCATCTCGTGGCCCGACGCGGTGCTGACGGTGCCGAGCGTCAGCAGCAGGGCGAACGCGGCAGCGGAGGCGGCGAGAGGGTGGCGACGGCGCACGAGCGTGACCTCGGATCGGTGACCACCGGCGGTGATCGGGTCCACCCCGGTCGTTCCCCGTCCCTGCCTGGGTCTCCTACTGGCAGCGCACGGACCGCGCGGTATCCGAGTTCAGGGCAGCACGATCGGGATGTCGCGGCGCAGCGCTTCCAGAGCGGTGGCGTACATGCCGCTCTTGATCGCCGCCAGCGTCGGCCCGGACTTCGGGGCCAACGTGCGGGCCCGTTCGACCGCGTCGGGGAGCACCTGGTCCTCACCCACGGCGACGTCCACGACACCGGCGGCCGCAGCTGCTTCGCCGCCGTAGCGGTGGGCGGTCGTCATCGCCTGGTGCGCCGTCGCGGGTGTGAGGCGGGCCTGGATCAGCGCGCTCATCCCCGGGGTGAACGGGATGTGGATGTCGACCTCGGGCAGGCACCAGAAGCCCCGGTCGCCGCGTGCGACCCGCTGGTCGTGCGCGAGCGACAGCATCGCCCCGGCCGCGAAGCAGTGCCCCTGGATCGCGGCGACGGAGGGCACCGGCGAGCTCAGGACGCGGGCGAACAGCCCGTGGACCCGGTGGACGAAGTCCGCGACCTCGTCGGGGTGCTCGGTCATCCAGGCGAGGTCGAGGCCGTTGGACCAGAACTTGCCGGTCGCGGTGGTGACCAGCGCCCGGGGACCGTCCGCACCCTCGACCTCGTCGAGAGCGGCATCGACGGCATCCAGCCAGGTCGGGTTGAACCGGTTCTCGTCGTCCCCGAGATCGAGGACGAACACCTCACCGTCGCGGCGCAGGTCGGTCACGGGCAGGCTCCTCGGTCGGGGGTGGCCGCTGAGGAGGCGAGGTGGCCCGGGCGCGAGCCGCCCGACGTTGCAGGCGGTGCGAGCCGCGGGATACCGTCCGCGCCGTCCCGCGGGTGTAGCTCAATGGTAGAGCTCTAGCTTCCCAAGCTAGCGACGGGGGTTCGATTCCCCTCACCCGCTCCGTCCGCCCGCCGGTCCGGTCCAGCCTGCGGCGCCACCGGCTCGCGTCCGGTGTGCGAGCTAGACCCGCCGCCGCTTCGCGACCGCGCGGAGGCGCCGCTTCACACGGCCGGCGACGCGCCGCAGCCTGCGGGCCACGGTCTCCGGCGGTGCCGGGGGCGCTGGTGGCGGTGGGGGCGGCGTGCGGTTCGCACCGCTGCGGTGCAGCGTCAGCGCCGGCCGGAACCGGTGGTCGAGCAGCACCTCGGCCCGGGCGAACAGCAGGTTGTACTGGAACCGGCTCTGGTAGTCCCGTCCCACGGGGATGAGGCCGTGCTGGAGCAGGAACGTCGACACGTCGCTCGCGGTCCAGGCAGGTCCCCAGACCCACCGGTCCCGGTCCTCCACCTCGATGAAGACCAGCTGCACGTCGGCGAGCAGCTCGGGTGCACCGCCGAGGACCTGCTCGGTGGCGCCCTCGACGTCGACCCACATCACCGTCGGGGTCCCGCGGTGGTCGGCGAAGAACGCATCGAGCGTGGTGGACGGGACGGTCACCTGCTGCGTCCCGTGCTCGTGCTGCACCAGCTCCTTGAGCGAGCCCTTGCCGTTCGCCAGCGGCCGACCGTCGGCGCCACGCATGACGTTGAACGTCACCTCGCCGGCCGTGTCGCTCAGCGCGAGGTGGCGGTACTCCATCCGGTGCACCGGTTCCTCGTTGCGTTCGCGGAACCGCTCGTGCACGTACGGGTTGGCCTCGAACGCGACGATCCTCGCGTCGGGCAGGTACCGCCGAGCTCGCCGCGACGCCGTCGCGTCCTTCGCTCCGGCCTCGATGAAGACCCCCGGCTGCAGCAGCCGGATCGCGCGGAAGAACAGCTGCTCGAGGTCGCGGACCGAACGGGCCCGCTCCTCGGGGTGCTCCAGGTCGTAGTTCGGCGCGTTCGCCAGGAGAGCGAGGTCGTACGCCGCCAGGAGCTGGGCCTGGCTCGGGGCTCCCGCCTGCGGTCGCACGACCTCGCTGATGCCATCCTGAACCGTCATCGGTCCCCCCTCCGTCATCGTCCCGCGTCAGATGACGCGGGCGTCCTGGCCGTCCTCGGAGACGAACGGCATACCGTCACGCTCCCACGCCTGCATCCCGCCCTCGAGGTTCTCCACCTCGTAGCCGGCGCGCCGGAGCGCGTTCGTGACCTGGCCGGACCGGTTCCCGGACCGGCAGACGGCGATGATCGTGCGGTCCTGCGCGAGCTCGCCCTGACGCGACGACAGCTCACCCATCGGCACGTGGACGGCACCCTCGATGTGCCCCGCGTCCCACTCGTCCTGCTCGCGCACGTCGAGCAGCTGCACCTCGTCGGCCACGGCACTGGCCTCGGCGGGCGTCACGCCGCACCGTCCTCGGCCAGCGCGGACAGGGCTGCGTCCAGCCTCGTGCGCGCGTCGGTCGCGACGCCCTCGAGCGCCGCCGGACCGAGCGCCATCATCGCGTGCGGATCAGCAGCGACGACGTCGGTGCCACCCGACGGGTTCGCGCGCAGCAGCACGTTGCACGGCAGCAGGGCACCGACGTCCGGGTCGATGTCGATGGCCTGCTTCGCCAGCGGGGGGTTGCACGCACCGAGGATCTTGTAGGCGCCGACCTCCGCACCGAGCTTCTCACGCAGCGCAACCTCGACATCGATCTCCGAGAGGATGCCGAAACCCTGCGCCTGGAGCACCTCGCGGACGCGAGCCTCCGCCTCCGCGGGTTCCGCGTCGATGGTCACGGTCATGGTGTAGCCGCTCAAGGGCAGGCTCCTCGGTGGGGCGATGGACGGACTGTAGGCAGGTGGCGGAGGGTCCGTGACCCGTCGGCCCGATCGGCCGTCGGGGCTGCCGTTAGGCTCGCGCGCCGGTCGGACCCGGGGCCGACCCGAGGAGCTCGCGTGCCACGGTTCGAGGAGTCTCGCACCATCGGCGCCGACGCGGACGTCTGCTGGCGGCTGCTCACCGATCCCGACCAGGTCCCGACCTGGCTGACCGTGGCGACGTCGGTCCGGGTGGTCGGCGAACTCGGCGAAGGCGCCCGTCTCCACGCCACGGGTGGGGCGCTCGGGGTCACCGTCGACCTCGAGCTCGAGATCTCGACCTTCGAGCCCCTGCAGCGGTACGCGTGGCGCTTGCGTGACCCGCTCGCCGTCGACGTCACCTACGCGCTGGAACCGGTCGAGGAGGGGCTCACGCGCCTGCGAGCCGAGGTGACGGCGGACCTCGGCAAGCGCGTCCCCGTCCGCGCCCGGCTCGCCATCCGGGTCCTGCGGGGCGAGCTGTCGCGCTCCCTCGACCGGCTCGCCGAACTGGCGGAAGCCGTCCGCTAGGGCCTGCCGCTGCCGACCCAGGGTTCGCGCCGATCCGCGCGTCCCGCCCGTGGGCGAGCGCGCCGACGAGGGGTTCGCACGCGACGGATCGCGACACCGACCACCGCCGCCCCGAGGGCACCCGCGCTGTTGAGCAGCACGTCATCGACGTTGGTCCCGCGCGCCGGGTGGGTCAGCTGGACGAGCTCGATGGCCACCGACAGCGCCATCCCGGCGACGGTCAACCGCACGATCCCGGCCCTGCGCCAGCGTTGCGCCAGCAGGACGATGGTCGGGACGAGCAGGAGCAGGTTGATCACGGCGAACACCGCCGGGGCACCGGCCATGAGCTCGAACGGCCGCAGGTTGATCTCGGCCCTCCCGCCCACCTCGGTGCCCACCTGGTCGAGCGGGGACAGGGTCGCCAGGCCGACCGTCACCAGCGAGGCGGCCAGCGCTCCGTCGAGCAGCGCGGGGGCCACCAGAGGTCGACCGCGGCGCGCGACCGCGCGCGCGAGCACCGAGAACACCACGACGACCAGACCGACGGCGATCGCGGCGATCGCCACCTCGGCGACATCGACGCTCCGCACGGCTACCTCCGGATGGACCCGCCGACGGTAGCGTTGTGCCCCGGCCGGTCGCCCAGGGGTGGACGGCCTCACCGGCGCCTCGGGAGCGGTGCCACGGACCAGGGAGCGTCGTGACCGTGACCGGAACCTTCCACCTCGGCGTGCTCGCCGAGCAGGCTGCCGAGCGGCGCGACCCCGAGCACCGAGCGCTGCTGTTCGAGGGGCGCTGGTGGACCAGCGGGGAGCTGCACGACCGCGTCACCCGCATCGCCGGTGGGCTCACGTCGCTCGGGTTGCGCCCCGGCGACCGGGTGGTGGTCGTGATGGCGACCACACCGGACGTCGGCGTCCTCTACCAGGCGTGCTGGCGCGCGGGCCTGGTCGCGACACCGGTCCTGTTCCTGGTCCCACCCGCCGAACTGCGCACCATCCTGGTCGACAGCGGAGCCCGATGCGTGGTGACGACGCCGGAGTTCCTCGACAACGTGCGCGGTGCCGCGGACGGCCTCGACGTGACGATCGTCCTCGACGGCGACTCGCCCGGGACCACGCCGCTCGCCGACCTGGCATCCGCCGAGCCGACCGGGATCGTGGACCGACGCGACGGCGACCTCGCCGCGTTGCTCTACACCGGCGGGACCACCGGGCGCGCGAAAGGCGTGGAGCTGACCCACACCAGCCTCTGGCACGCCGGCCGTGCGGGCTACGCGTCGACGGCCGACGACCGTCTCAGCCGCACGTTGATGCCGCTGCCGCTGGCCCACTCCTTCGGGCTGCTCGTCAGCGTGACCGGCACCCACGACCCGGAACCGGCGGTGGCCGTCCTGCAGCGGTGGTTCGACCCGGTGGCGTTCTGCGAGCTGGTCGCCGAACACCGACTCGAGCAGGCGACGGTGGTCCCGGCGATGCTGCGGGTGCTGCTCACCCTGCCGCTCGAGGACCACGAGCTGTCCTCGTTGCAGCGGATGGTCTGCGGGTCGGCCCCGCTCGCCCCCGCGATCATCCACGAGATCGAGCGACGCGTGCCCTCGGTGACCATCTGCGAGGGCTACGGTCTGACCGAGACGGCGGCCGCCGCCACCGTGAACCGCCGGACCAACCGGAGGATCGGCACCGTCGGTCAGGCGCTGCCCGGGACCGAGCTGCGCATCGTCGACACCGATGGCGAACCGGCCGCCACGGGTTCACCCGGTGAGGTGTGGGTCCGTTCGGCGGCCAACGCCCGGGGCTACCGCGGCGAGCCCGACGCCGCGGCCGCCTTCACCCCCGACGGCTGGGTCCGGACCGGCGACATCGGATCGCTCGACGACGAGGGGTTCCTCACCATCCTCGACCGGATGAAGGACCTCGTCATCCGCAACGGGTTCAACATCTACCCCCGGGACGTCGAGGAAGCGCTGACCGAGCGCGACGACGTCGCCGCCGCTGCGGTCGTCGGCCGACCGGACGACGAGGTCGGCGAGGAGGTGGTCGCCTTCGTGCAGGCGGCACCCGGCGTCGACGAACTGGACGTGGATGCCCTCCGGTCCTGGGCACGGGAACGGCTCGGCCCGAAGGCCTACCCCCGCGACGTGCGGGTGCTCGACGCCCTCCCGCTCACCCCGATGATGAAGATCGACCGCAAGGCGGTCCGGACGTTGCTCTGACGAGGGACCGATCCGACGGGACGCCAGCGTCGGGCAACGTCACACCAGCTCCGACGCACGCGCCTCGGCACGGGTACCGGCGAGCCGACGGGCTCCGGGGGGCGCCGTCGCTCCCGCACGTCGGCGATCGAGACCCACGACGCCAGCGGCGAGCGCCGCGATCGTCCCGCCGATGGCGATGACGATCACCACCCCGGCGATGTACCCGGGCCACGCCGGGGCGCCGTCGAGGGCCTCACGCAGGAACAGGTCGGTCTGCGGGACCATGTCGGCCTCGCGGACGGGTTCGAACGGGGTCTCGCTCGCGCCGATCTCGGGGTCGGCGGGCAGGTAGATCGGGACCGCGCCGAGCTGCGAGCCGCTGGCGAGCAGCACCATGGTCTTGCGCTCGCCGCCCATCGGGGCGGGGTCCTCGATCCGGTAGACACCGGGCTCCCCCGTCGGGACGAGCGGCCGGATGGTCCGTTCCCCGCCTTGCCACTGGAAGACCTCGAAGCGGTCGGCGTCGACCGCGGCGTCGACCGGGGTGACCTCGACGGTCACGTCGACCAGCGACCGGCCACCCGCATCGGTGGACACGACCGTCGAGGTGACGACGCGCGGACACGTCAGCGGTGTCGCGTACCAGCGTCGGAGCGACGGTGAGCAGCGCGACGAGCGCGCCGACGCCCGCGACCCGACCGCTGATGGCGGCGGGCCGGTGGGCGAGTACCCGCCCCACGGCGACACCGATCGGCGCGATGGCGATGGCTGCCGCCGTGGCGAGCAGCACCTCCGGCCACAGGCCGGCGCCCCAGGGGTGGTAGCCCCAGACCTGCATCCACAGCCACTCACCGGCGAGCCCGATGGTCCCGACCGCGGCGCCCGCGGCGTAGGCCCGGGTCGGTCCACGACCGGCCGCGGGTGACGATGAAGGCGAGCTCGACCGCGATCGGCACGCGGCGAGGTAGAGCGGGAAGCGCGGCACCTCGAGGCTCCACACGCCGGCGGTCATGACGGCCATGCCGGCACGGAGCACCACGAAGACGGCGACCGCCGCCAGGGCACCGCCGCGGCCGAGAGCCACCCGCGCCAGGATCAGGCCCACGCTGGCCGCCAGCGCGATGAGGACCACCTGGGCGGCCTGCGGCCAGACCGAGACGGCGAGGTCGTACTCGAACTGGACGGCCGACAGGCCGACCAGGACGGCCCCGGCGGACAGCCCGGCCATCGTTCGGTGCTGGAGCACCCGCCAACGCGGGGTCCCCGTCGCGGAGGTGGTCGCGGCGAGCGGCACCGAGCGGCCGTCGGACACGGGGCGGCGGCCCGCCTCGGCCAGGACCAACCAGGTCGCGATCGGCGCGAACATGACCGACCCGATCATGAGCATGTGCGGGGGTGACCACATCGTCACGTCGAGGCCGTAGATGGCGTGCCAGAACTCGTCGATCCAGTACCCGGAGATCGCGAGCGCACCCATCGCGAGGAGCCCGGCGCAGCCGAAGGGCACCCGCCAGCGACGGACCTGCCAGCCGACGGGCGCGTCGGTCCGCGTGGCGACGTGGACACCGAGCGCGCCGGCGACGCCGACACCCGTCGTCCCGAGCAGCAGGTGGACGTGCGGGGGGCTGAGCAGGAACTCGTCGCGGCCGATCGACACGTGCCAGGCGACGTCCCAGAAGAAGCCCGAGAACGCGATCAGCATGGCGCCGAGCGACACCAGGAAGGTGGCCGCGGCCCAGTCCGGCCACCCGGTGACGCGTCCTGCGCCGCTCGCGAAGCGCAGGAGCACCCCGCGTTCACCGGCGGGGAGGGCCGACGCGCGCACCAGGGCGGCGGCGACCAGCGCGGCGAAGGCGAGGGGGACGACGACGTACCACCAGTCCGTCCCGAACTGCGCGAAGCTGTCGACCAGACCCATCGGTGCGCCTCTTCTCGTGTCGCGCGGCACCCGGTACGGCGGCACCGCCTCATGCGTCACAAGATGATGGCACATCGATCACCAGCGCACAAATGTCCGACGGCCGTGTCCGGTCGGGAGCGCCGGTCAGGCCGCGGCGACCGCCCGATCGATGCGCCCGCGGATCGCGGCCGCGACCTCGTGCGGGCGCTCGAGCGGGGCTTGGTGACCGGCACGCTCGACGACGACCAGTTCGGCATCCGGCAGCTCCCGCACCAGCCGCTCGCCGTGGTGGCGCGGCGTCATGCGGTCTCGGCCGCCGACGACCACCGTCGTCGGCACCTTCCACAGGGGCAGCGCGTCGGAGAGGTCGAGGTCGGCCAGGGTGATGCCGAGGTTCGCACGCGCGTCGACGGGAGCGTCGAGGAACAGCTGCTCGGTGAGGGCGACGGACGAGGGCGAGGCGGTCGGGCTGAGCGAGACGGCCTTGACCACGCGCGACGAGATCGGCGTGGTGCGGTGCGGGACGGGGAGCCGAGCTCGCAGCACCCGCGCGCCGAGCCCACCGAGCACCCCCTCGAGGACACCGAGACCCCGGAACATGCCCGCGGTCAGCTCACCTGCACCGGTGTTCAGCAGGACGGCACCACCCGCCCGGTCGACCAGACGACCGTCCCGCGCGGAGGCGATGATCGACATCCCGCCGAGGCTGTGGCCGACCACGACCACCGGCAGACCCGGCCGGGCGTACGCCTCGACGACGTCTGCCAGGTCGCGACCGAGGGCGTCGATCGTGAACCCGTCCTCGCCGACGTGACCGCTGCCACCGTGACCGCGCTGGTCGTAGGCGACGATCTGGTGGTCCGCGGCCAGGTCGCGCAGGTGGTGGACCCAGAACCGGATGCCCATGGCCCAGCCGTGGGCGAAGACGACGCACGCACGGGGCTGCCGCGGGGTGTGCACCCGGACGTGCAACGTGGTCCCGTCGGCCGTCGGCAGCGACGTGGGACGTCCCGGCGGGATCGCCGTCAGGATCCCGCGGTGGGGGTCCGCATCCAGGGCGGCGAGGTCACGTCGGCGAACCGCGCCCCACGCCAGGCCAGCCGCGGACGCGCCGACCGCGAGGCCCGTCAACGCTCGTACGCTGACCACGCTGCACCTCCATCGCCGCTCCGTCGGGGCGTCATGCGACACCGAACGCTGTCACGGTACCGCACCTCACCTCGGCGGTTACGCTCCGCCGCCATGAGACTGCGCATCGACGAGCTCGCCACCGCAGCCGGGACCACGTCCCGGAACGTCCGCGCGTACCAGCAACGTGGCCTCCTGCCCGCCCCCGAGCTCGAGGGCCGCACCGGGTTCTACGGCGAGGAGCACCTCCACCGGCTCCGGCTGATCGACGAGCTCCAGCAGCGCGGGTTCAGCCTCGAGGCGATCCGTCAGACCCTCGACATCTGGTCCACCGGTGGCGACCTCGGTGACCTGCTCGGCTTCCAGCACCTGCTGTCGGCGCCGCTCACCGACGAGCAGCCGGTCACCTTCTCGATGGCCGAGCTGACCGCCCGCTTCCCGGCCATCGAGGGTCGCCCCGACCTGATGGAACGGGCGCTCGAGCTCGGTCTGGTCGAGGTCGACGACCGCGGCGACCTCGTGGCCCCGTCCCCGATGATCGTGGAGGCGGGCACCGAGCTGGTCCGGCTCGGGGTGTCGATGGAGGTGGTCTTCGACCTCGTCGCCGCGATCCGCGAGGACGTGGGGGACATCGCCCGCCGCTTCCTCGCAGCTGGTCTCCGACCACCTGCTCGCCCCCATGATCGAGGGCCGCGAGGACGCCATCGGCACCTCGGAGCTGGTGTCGTCGCTGCAGCGCCTCCGGCCGATCGCCATCGAGGTCGTGCGGCCCTTCCTCGCCCAGGCGCTGGCGGCCGAGATCGACCGGACCGTGCGAGCTCAGGCGGACCTGCTCGACCCCGACGGTGGCGCCGCCACGGCGTAGGCCCACGGAACACGCGCACACGCCAGCTTCGTGCGCCGGGGGGCCCTCAGCTGTCGAGGCGCTCGTAGCGGTTCGCGATCCGTTGCGGGTCGAGGATCCGGAAGGTGGCCGTCGAGGTCACCTTGACCCGGTCGTGCTGCTCGATCGTCGCCTCGAGGTGGACGTCCCGCTCGTCGCGGTCGACCAGCTTGCCCGTGAGCTCGCAGGGGACGCCGAGGTGGATGGGCTTGCGGTAGCTGAGCGACAGGTCGATCGTCACACCCGGGATCAGCTCGCGGACCATCACCATCCCGTAGACGTCGTCGAGGATCGCGGCGAGCGCACCGCCGTGGACCAGCCCCGGCGCGCCGACGAAGCGGTCACCGAAGCTGTAGTCCACGTGGACGCCACCACCGGGGGCCGCGGTGGCGTACAGGCCGAAGCCGGCCGGGTTGTCCGGGCCGCAGCCGAAGCACCGCGCGCCGTGACGAGGCAGGACGTCCCCGTCCTGCCACCCGCCGTTCTGGATCGCGGTGATGAAGCGGGCCGCGTCCGGGTGCTCCGCGAGGGTCGACCAGGCGCCACCGCCGGACGACGCGGACTCGGGTGGCGGGGAGGTGGGCTCAGACACCCATCGTCCTTCCGATGATCTCCTTCATGATCTCGTTGGTCCCGCCGTAGATGCGCTGGACCCGCGCGTCGACGAAGGCGCGCGCGATCGGGTACTCGCGCATGTAGCCGTACCCGCCGTGCAGCTGGACGCACTCGTCGACGACCTCGTTGAGGACGTCGGATGCCCAGTACTTGGCCATCGCCGCCTCGTCGACGGAGAGTTCGCCCTCGTTGTGCAGCTCGGTGCAGCGGTCGACGAACTCGCGGGTGATGAGCGACCTTGGTCTTCATCTCGGCGAGCTTGAAGCGGGTGTTCTGGAACGACCCGATCGGGCCGCCCGAACGCCTCGCGCTCCTTGCAGTAGGCGAGCGTCATCTCGAGCGCTGCCGCAGCGCCGGCCGACCCGGCGACCGCGATGCCGAGGCGCTCCTGCGGCAGGGCCTGCATCAGGTAGAGGAAGCCCTTGCCGACCTCACCGAGGACGTTCTCCGCCGGGACCCGAACGTCGTTGAAGAACAGCTCGGCGGTGTCCTGCGCGGCCATGCCGATCTTCTCGAGCTTGCGGCCACGCTCGAAGCCCTCCATCCCACGCTCGACGAGCAGCAGCGAGATGCCGCCGTGCGTGGCGGTCGGGTCGGTCTTGGCGACCACGATCACGAGGTCGGCGGTGATGCCGTTGGTGATGAAGGTCTTGGCGCCGTTGAGCAGGTAGCTGCCGTCGTCCTGCTCGATCGCGGTGGTCTTGACCCCCGCGAGGTCCGACCCGGTGCCGGGCTCGGTCATCGCGATCGCGGTGATGGTCTCGCCGGAGCACATCGCCGGCAGGTAGCGCTGCTTCTGCTCCTCGGTGGCGTACTTGAGGAAGTAGGGCACGACGACGTCGTTGTGCGAGCGGGAAGCCGACGCCGCGAGGCGCCGACGTTGCACAGCTCCTCGGTGATGATGACGTTGTAACGGAAGTCGGCGACCCCGCCGCCGCCGTACTCGGTCGGGCACGTCGGTGCAGAGCAGACCCTGCGCGCCGGCCTTCTTCCACAGCTCGCGCGGGACGATGCCGTCGCGCTCCCACTGGTCGTGGAACGGCACGACCTCGGCCTGCAGGAAGCCCGCGCACCATCTGGCGGAACTGGTCGTGCTCCTCGGTGAAGATGCGGCGCTCCACGGCGGCCTCCCGGACTCGGCGGACGAACGGAACGTTCCGAACCGGAACGTTCCGGTTCGAACCGTACCCGAACGGCGCCTGCCTCAGAGGACGCCGGAGGCATCCACCACGTAGACCCCGTAGGCGGCCACGAGGCACCCCGAGCACGACCCGGATCCACATGCGCACGAGCTTGCCGCGCGGGACCACCTCGGCGGTGTCGTGGCCGGGGAACGCGCCCGTGCGGTGGTAGCGCCAGAGCGCCGCGAGCGTGCCGAGGGCGAGCGCGGCACCGATGGCGCCGACCGAGCCGAAGAGCAGGAACCCGAAGGAGGTGTCGGACACGGTGTGATCCGTCGGTCGGGTGACGGGAGGGGCGGCCCGGAGGGTACGGGCGTCCGGACGGGGCCGGCGACCATCGCCACAGCCGCGCCGGCAAGTTGGTATGACCTGTTGACCAGCAGACCGAGGCTCTCTACCGTGTGATGTCCCCGGCGCGAGGAGCGCGGGACGCGAACGGAGCGACCGTGCCCACCCCCGATGTCACCGACCGGACCGCCTCCGGGCCGCCCCACGCCGCCGGGGCCCGACATCGCCAGAGCGAGCGTCCACCGGTCACGCTCCGCCGGGCGCTGCGGACGTTCGCGACCCGGCCCCAACCGTGGCTCCTGACCGGAGCGGCCTCGATCGCCCTGCTCTGGCGCGCTCCTGCTGGGAGCGTTCGGGTGGTCGGACCTGCTCGCCGTCGTCGGCTACCTCGCCGCCTTCCCGTTCATCGAGTGGGTCGCGCACACCTCGCTGCTCCACTGGCGTCCGCGCGAGGTCGGAGGTCGGACCATCGACCCTCTCGTCGCCCGCAAGCACCGCGAGCACCACGCCGACCCGCAGGACCTCGAGCTGATCCTCATCCCGCTTCCCGCGTTGCTGAGCGCGGCCGGCGGGCTCGGGGCGGTGCCTGGCTCATCCCCTCCGACCGCCTCGGGCTGACCTTCGCCAGCATCGTCACCCCGTCGGTCTGACCTACGAGTGGATCCACTACCTGGTCCACACCGAGTACCGGCCCCGGACGGCGCGCGTACCGTGCCCTGTGGCGTCACCACCGCCTGCACCACTACAAGAACGAGAACTACTGGTTCACCGTCACCACCGCGTCGACGGCCGACCGGGTCCTCGGACCCAGCCCGCTCCGAGCCAGGTCCCGACCTCACCGACGGCCCGCGACCTGCTCGGCTCGCGGCCGCTGACCCTGCAACCACCCGACGCTCGGTCGACGTCCCACCCGTCCCCTGACCGGAGACCCGACGATGCGTACGACCACCCCCCGGCTCGCCGTCCTCGCCGTGCTCGTCCTGGCGGTCGGGGCGTGCGGCACGGAGGCCGACCCGGAACCGACGATCGATCCGATCGCCGGCCCCGAGGACCCCGACGACGACGCGCGTGAGCTCGAGACCGGCGGCGGCGGGGGCGACCTCGACGCGCTGACCGCGGCGGCGGCCGCCGACCTCGCCGCGACGGCGGGGATCGCCGAGAGCGAGGTCGAGGTGGTCGCGGCCGAGCGGGTGACCTGGAGCGACGGCGCCCTCGGCTGCCCCGAACCGGGGATGATGTACACCCAGGCGCTCGTCCCCGGCTACCGCATCGTGCTGGCGGCCGGGGGTGACGAGGTGGCCTACCACGGGGCCGAGGGCCAGCCCCCGGCCCGGTGCGACGACCCCCAGCCGCCGAGCGACGCGGGGAACTGACCCACGCGACGGTCGTCGGCCGCACGAGGCACCCGATCGGGGTCGTCAGTTCATCGAGGGGTCGTCGGGGAAGGTCGCGAGCAGGCGCAGCTGCCCCGGCTGACGCCGGAGCACCGTCGTGCCACAGGGCCCCCGGATCAGGGGTGAAGACGTCGCCCGGCTCGGCGTCGATCACGATCCACGCCTCCTGGAGGAGCTCGCCCTCGAGCTGGCCGGGTGCCCATCCGGCGTAGCCGGCGAAGACGCGCACCGTCTCGAGCTCGAACTGCTCGATGACCGGGTCCGCGGACAGGTCCACCAGCCGCACGTGCTCGTCGAGCATCCCACCGTCCGCGGCTCCGACCCGGGCTCCGGTGCGGCCGAGCGCGACGACGGCGTCCGGTTCGACCGGGCCGCCCGTCGAACACCACCGGGGGGATCGCAGGCCAGGTCGCTCCACCCCGTCGCGGCGTCGCCGACCGGGACGAGCGACGCCCGGTTGAGGACGACCCCGAGCGCGCCGTCCTCGTCGTGGTCGAGCACGAGGATGACCGTGCGGCGGAAGGTCGGGTCGTCGAGCTGCGGTGAGGCGATCAGCAGCCGGCCGGTGCAGTCATCGATCGCCATCGCCACCCTCCGAGCGCCGGTCGCGCTCGACGGTACCGAAGCCGTGCACGGCTCCGCCACGGGTCGTGACGGATCGAGCGGCGCGACAGTGGCGCGCGGTCGTACCGCCGGCCACCGTCGTACCTGAACGGCGGCCGCTGGTCCGACCACCAGTTCACCGGGTATCGACCGCGCGGCCGCTAGCCTGCCAGCCTCGCCCTCGATCGCTGGAGCGCTCCGTGGCCCTCTCCCCCGTCGCCCGCCGCTCGGTCCCGGACGCGGTCTTCGACCAGCTCGCGGCCGACATCCTCGGCGGTGAGCTCGCGCCCGGCAGCGAGCTTCCCGCGGAGCGGCGGCTCGCCGAGGTGCTCGGGGTGTCTCGGCCCGCCGTCCGCGAGGCGCTGCAGCGGCTCGCCCAGGCCGGGTTGATCGACGTCCGCCAGGGCGACAGCACGACCGTGCGCGACTTCCGACGCAGCGCCGGTCCGGAGCTGCTGCCTCGGCTGCTCGTGCGCGACGGGACCCCGGACCTCGAGGTGGTCCGAGCCATCCTCGAGACCCGCTTCTCGCTGGCGCCCGACGTGGCGCGGCGCTGCGCGGTGCGCCGCGACCAGGCGGTGCTCGGCCGCCTCGAGGAGCTCGTGGCCGAGCTCGAGGACGCGACGACGGGTGAGCGGCAGCGGACCGTGCACGCGCTGTGGTCGACCATCGTCGACGGCGGGGGCAACGTCGTCGAGCGGCTGCTGTTCAACGCTCTCGAGCGCCGCCTACCTACCCGCGATCGACGTGCTGTCGAGCGTGATGAGCGTCGAGATCGACGACGTCGAGGGCTACCGGACGTTGGTCGAGGCCATCGCGGCCCGGGACGCGGCCCGCGCCGGCGCGGTCGCCCGGAGGATCATCGGCGCCGGAACGCAGGCGGCGCTCACCGCCCTCGACGCCCTGGCGGACGCCGCCACCGCGTGATCTAGGTGGTCGCAAGCACCTCGTCGATGGCCGCGGCGAGGGCGTCGACGAGCAGGTCGATCTCTTCCTCGGTGATCGTCAGCGGTGGCGCGAGCCGCACGGTGGTGGCGTGGGTGTCCTTGGCGAGCACGCCCCGCGCGAGCAGCGCCTCGGAGACGGCGCGTGCGACCGGCGCGGTGAGCTCGACC
This sequence comes from uncultured Nitriliruptoraceae bacterium, assembly GCA_963850715.1. Taxonomy (GTDB): domain Bacteria; phylum Actinomycetota; class Nitriliruptoria; order Nitriliruptorales; family Nitriliruptoraceae; genus Nitriliruptor. The sequence goes on from CAWKMM010000001.1 coordinate 143,629, forward strand.
CCCGCCCAGAGCCCGACGCACCGGACCTCGGCCACCTGCTGCGAGGGCAGGTCCCGCAGCCGGGTCGCGAGGTGGGCACCGAGCTCGCGCGCCCGGTCCTGGTAACGCCCGGTCTCGAGCAGCGCGACCACGGCGCTCCCGACGGCACAGGCCAGCGGGTTGCCGCCGAAGGTCGACCCGTGCGATCCCGGGGTGAACACGTCCATCAGCTCGCGCCGGGCGGCGATGCAGGACACCGGGACCACGCCCCCTCCGAGCGCCTTGCCGAGCACGAAGACGTCCGGGCACGACCTGCTCGCGGTCGCAGGCGAAGGTCGTGCCGGTCCGACCGAGGCCGGACTGGATCTCGTCGGCGATCATCAGCACGCTGACGCTCGTGAGGTGATGCGACGCACGTCGCGCAGGTAACCCGTCCGGCGGGATGACGATGCCGGCCTCGCCCTGGATCGGCTCGATCAGCACGGCCACGGTGTGCTCGTCGATCGCCGCCTCGAGCGCGGCGGCGTCACCGAAGGGCACGCTCACGAACCCCGGGGTGAAGGGGCCGAAGCCCCTCGCGGGCGTCCGGGTCGGTGGAGAAGCCGACGATGGTCGTGGTCCGGCCGTGGAAGTTGTCGTCCATGACCAGGATCCTGGCCCGGCCTTCGGGGACGCCGCGGACCTGGTGCCCCCACCGACGCGCGAGCTTGATCGCCGTCTCGACCGCCTCCGCACCGGTGTTCATCGGCAGGACGGCGTCCATCCCGGTCAGCCTGGCGACGTCCGCGGTGAACCCCGCGAAGCGGTCGTGGTGGAACGCCCGGCTCGTCAGCGTGACCCGGTCGAGCTGCTCGTGGGCAGCGGCGACGAGGACGGGGTGACGGTGGCCGAAGTTGAGCGCCGAGTACCCCGCGAGGCAGTCGAGGTAGCGGCGCCCGTCCACGTCGGTGACCCACGACCCCTCCGCCTCGGCGATCACGATCGGCAGGGGGTGGTAGTTGTGCGCACTGTGGGCGTGGAGGTCCGGGTCGACGAGCGCCCGGTCGGCGGGCAGCGCGCCAGCTGGCGCGACGGCCTCGGTCGGTCGCCGGAGCTCGACGGTCACGTGGGTCTCCTCGCCTCGTGCGGGTGCGGCCGCACGAGGCGACCGAAGGACCCCAGGACCGTACGCTGTCGGGAGCAGCACGAACAGCGTGCTCCGTTGCGCGCAGGAGGTGGAACGTTGCGTCTCGATGAGCTGGACCGACGGATCGTTGCGGCGCTCACCGCCGATGCCCGCACGAGCTACCGCGCGATCGGCGCCGAGGTCGGGCTGTCGGCTCCGGCGGTGAAGCGGCGCGTCGACCGGTTGGTCGATGCCGGGGTCATCGAGCGGTTCACGACCGTGCTCGACCCACGCGCGCTCGGCTGGACCGTCGAGGTCTTCGTCGAGATGTTCTGCGAGGGGCGCACCCCTCCCGCGGTGATCCGGACCACGCTCGCGCGCTATCCCGAGGTCGTCGGCGCCTACACGATCACCGGCGACCCCGACGCCATGGTGCACGTGCGAGCGAGCGATACCGCCCACCTCGAGGCCACCCTGGAACGGATCCGGAGCGAGCCGTTCGTGATCCGCACGCGGTCGGTGATGGTGCTCTCACGCCTGCTGGAACGGCAGGTGCCGCTCGACCTCGCTCCCTGACCCGCCGCACCAGCGCGGAGCGGGCGGCGGCGGCACGGTCCTCGGCCTGTCGCTGCTGCGAGACGCGGTACCAGCCGTCGGTGTCGATGGTCACGAGCGATCCCTCTCGGTCCGGGCGACCGCGACGGCGGCCGCCGTGAGCGGCGCGAGCAGCAGCAGGCCGAGGAGGTTGGAGCCGACGGCCACCCCGGCGGCGGCGCGGATGCCGACGAGTTCGGCGATGACCCCGCCGAGGACGGCGCCGACCGGTGTCGCCACGAGGGCGATGGCCGCCATCGAGGCGGTGGTGCGGCCGAGCAACGCGCCGGGGACCAGCCGCTGGCGGAGCGTGCGGGCCGCGACGTTGATGACCATCGAGCAGGCGCCGAGCGCCACCGATGCGCCGGCGACGACGGGCACGTCGACCGTGACCGCGATGACGAGGTACGCGACGACCGCGCCCGCGAACCCCGCGCGGATCCCGGCTGCGACGCCGATCCTGCGCAGGAGCGCCTCCGCCACCAGACCGCCGAGCAGACCGCCGACCGCGATGGCGACGAGCAGGAACCCGAAGGCCGACGCGGGCAGGCCGAGCGGGCCGACGACGTACAGGACCGCCACGGCCCCGAAGGCGGTGTTCCCGAGGTTGGACAGCGCCGCGGCGATCGCGAGCCGTCGCAGGATCCGGTGTCCACGCAGGTAGGTCAGGCCCTCGGCCACCTCGCCTCGGAGCGCCCGGAGCACGGGAACGGCCGGTCCGGCGGATGCGACCCGACGGCCGCGGTCCGGGCGCAGTCGCAGGGCGGCCAGTGTGGCCACCGCGTAGAGGAGAGCGCTCGGAGCGAACAGCGCGACGGCGCCGACGCCGGCCAGCGCCGCCCCGATCGGGGCACCGATCGCGTCGTTGCCGATCCGCTGGGTGACCATCAACCGCGCGTTGGCCCCGTCCAGTCGGGCGTCCGGGACCAGGCCGGGGACGGTGGCCTGCGCGGTCGTGTCCACCAGCACCTCGGTGCTCGATGCCGCGAGGGCGGCGAGGTAGACGATGGCGAGCCGGAGGTCGGTCGCGGCAGCGATGCCGGCCAGGCCCCCGAGAGTCAGGACGCGGACCAGGTTCCCACCGACCAGCACCCGCCGGCGGTCGGCGCGATCGGCGATGGCGCCGGCCGGGAGGGCGGACAGGACCATCGGCAGCATGATCGCGACGGTGACGCCTGCCACGGCCGTGGGCGCCGTCGTGATCGACGTCGCCAGCACCGGGAGGCCGGCGAGCAGCAGCCCATCGCCGAGGTTGGCCGCACCCGTGCTCGTCCACAGCCGCCCGAAGCCGCTCCCCCGCAGGCCATCCGGCTGCGTGCCAGCGGCCGAAACGAGCGTCGAGGTCACGTGGTCCGCCATTCGGTAGTCTCGGAACGCAGAAGAAGTTCTGCGGTTCCTCGACCGTAACATCGCAGAGACTTCTCTGCAAACGTTGTTTTGCAGAGGTATCGCTGCGGAGGAACCGTGGCGGGCGACGCGAGGAGACCGACGTGAAGCGGACCGGCCGGACCCTCGACGCGGGCGCGCTCAAGGCGCTGGCGCACCCCTTGCGGGTGCGGCTGCTCGAGCTGCTGGTGGAACTCGGCCCGTCCACGGCGTCCGGACTCGGCCGGCTGGTGGGCGAGAACAGCGGATCGACCAGCTACCACCTCCGCCAGTTGGCCCAGCACGGGCTGATCGAGGAGGCGGAGGGCATCGGCACGGCCCGCGACCGGTACTGGAGGGCTGTGGAGGGTGGGTGGACGCTCGACGGGTTCTCCATGCTCCAACGCGAGGACACCGCGCCGGCGGCGAGGTTCCTGCTCGACGAGGTGGGCCGCGGCCGGGCCGAGCGGACCGCGAGGTGGCACCGCGACGCCCCTCGCTGGGGAGAGGCGTGGGTCGAGGCGTCGGTGGAGATGACCGCCCGGCTGCGGCTGACCCGGCCGCAGCTCGCGGCACTGACGGACGAGCTCGGCGACCTCGTCGACCGTTACCGCGCGGAGCAGGTCGGCGACGACGTGCCCGACTCGGCGCTCGTGGCGCTGCACCTCGACGGCTTCCCCACCGAGGACGCGCCCTCGGAGGACGAGCCGCTCAGCTGACGATCACGCCGGGGGCGTGACGGGCAGGAGACGGTCGAGGAGCTCTCCCGGGACGAGACCGGCGGGGACGAACCGCCGGAGCGTCTCGACGAAGGCCGGGTCCGACTCGGCGAGGTCGGCCAGGATCGCCCGAGCCTCGTCCTCACGCCCGGCCAGGCCGAGGACGACCGCCCGCCACATGCGCAGGTCGGGTTCATCGTCGAAGACCGCGAGGCGGTTGAGGTCGAGCAGCTCCGCGGCCTCGTGGGGCGAACCGTCGAGCGCCATCTCGAACGCTTCCACCACCCGGTGGTAGCGGATCGAGCGGTCGACGAGGTCTCCGAGCCGGCTGAGCGGATCCGGGTCCGCGTCGACCCGCAGGTTGTAGAGCTGGTCCCGCCACGGACGTCCGGTGCGCTCGCGACGGACCACGAGGACAGCCGCGGACCGGTGGCCCCGGATGTCACCACCGGCGTCCTCCCCGGCCCGGAGCGCGGCCAGGAGGCGGTAGGTCAACGGACCTTCGGTGGACTCGAAGCGTTCCACCATCCCGTGCCACACGTCCGGTCCGGCCACCATGTTGGCCAGCGCGGCGCAGCCGTCCCCGACGAGGTGGCCCGCCTCCGCGACGCAGTCGGCGCCGGTGTAGACCGCGAGCTCACCCGACACGTCGACCATCGCGACCTGGCGCCGTTCGGGGTTCTCGTCGATGGTCCGGAGGGCGACGAGCACCTCCTTCGCGGTCAGACCGTTGCGCAGCAGGTCGAGCCCGAGCTCGCCGTACATCGGCTCGCCCATCGACTGGGTCGCGATGACCCCGTAACCGGGGACCGCCCACGGGACGGACGCACCGACGGCCAAGGCCTGGGTCTGGGTCGCGACGCCCATGAGACCGGTCCCGGGGTCGCGGGCCACGATCGAGAAGGTCACGAGCTGGCCCGGTCGTCGTCCTCGCCCTCGTCGTCGGGATCCTGCCAGGCCTCCTGCTCGTCCCAGTCGAACGGGCCCTCGGCGAGTCGGGCCGCGTGCGCACGGGCAGCGTCCTCCTCGGCGAACTCGGCCACGGATCGGCCGGCGTCCTGCTCGTCGTGGACCCGCCAGGTCGTCGCGCCGCCGTCGACGTGCTTCGGGCGGACCGTCCATCGCTCGCTCACCGCATTCTCCTCGTACCGGTCGGACGGACCTCACATCGGGGTCGGCGCCCCGCCGGCGCCGGCGCCGCCGCTACCACCGGAGGTACCGCGGTGGAGGTTGGCGAACTTGGTGAGGTGGTTGAGGAAGGCGAGCTTGATCACGCCCGTCGCGCCGTTGCGGTGCTTGGAGATGATGAGCTCGGCGATGCCCTTGTCCGGGCTGTCCTCGTCGTAGACCTCGTCGCGGTAGATGAACGCCACGATGTCCGCATCCTGCTCGATACTATTGTGGATAACTATCCCATCCGCGACGAAGTTGTGAAGGCCGGGGACGGTCGCGTCGAAGACCTCCTCGGTACCAGCCGGCTCGATGGCGACGACCCGGTCCCACGCCACGTCGGACGATGCCAGTTCGGCCGCGTACGGCTCGTCGACGAGATCGGCGGCACGGAACAGCCGGTCGCGCGAAGGGGCCCGCTCGAGGATGGCGACCGGAGCGACGTGCTCAGGCTCGAGCAACCGCGCGAACTCGGCCGGAGACCACCCGTGGACGGCCGCGCCAGCGATGACCGTCCTCCACACGTCGGTGGGCACCGTGTCCGTCGTGACGTGGCCCGCTCGGACGCCGTTCAGCGCAGCGAGGGCGTCCTCGACACCGCGACGACGACGCCCGTGGACGGGGACGGTCTGCAGGAAGCGACGCTGCTGCTCGGTCCCCTCGACCCACAACTGGTAGCTCTGGCCGTAGCCAGCCTTCGAGACCGTTCGGATGCGGCAACCGATGCCGAGACGGAGCAGTGCCGTCCGCACGTCATCCACGAGGCGCCGGCTGCTCGAGGCGTAGTACAACGAGACACGGCGCTTCTGGCCCGATGTGGCGGACACGTGGCCGTCGGTCGCCCAGAGGTGGCCGAGGAACGTCGCGAGCTGCTGATCGGGCAGCCGCAGAACGACGTCGGGAAGGAACTTCTCGCCGCTTCGGAGCCCGAAGAGACCGAGCTCGTCGAGCCAGGCGCAGATGGGGTTCCGCTTCCCGTGGGTCAGGCGGTACGGCGCCGGGAGGTAGACGTGCCACCACGAGCGTTGCGCGACGCGGCGCGGGGTGATGCCCCAGAACGCCGCCGCCGCCTCGACCGCTGCCAGGTTCTCCGGGTCGTTGCTGGTGTAGTGCAGCGGCTGGCGGCGCACGAAGCAGCCGTCACCGATGAGGTGGGCGAGCATGACGATCTGCTCGTCTGCGAGCGGCTCGATGTCCGGGGACGGTAGGGCGCGCGGCACGGCGACGCGGTCATCGATCTCGAGCTCGTCGAGCCGGGTCCATCCGTCCAGCCGGTAGAAGGGGTGGTTCGCGCTGGCACGGATCGTCCTGCCCGAGGCCAGCCGTAGGCGGAAGACCGGCTTCGCGCCGCTCGAGAACGCGTGCGACATCGTCGCGCGGACCAACTTGAGGTCGTCACCGAGCGCGTAGATCGGGACGTCCCGCTCGCCGCTGTCGACCAGCTCGCGGATGGTCACCGTGCCACCGGTGTCGGCCCGGAGGATCCGCGTGTCACCGGTCACGCAGCCCGATTCGCGCAGGTCCGACATGAGGGGGCGCTTGTCGGTGCGGGACTCGGGCTGACGTGACAGCTGCGAGAGCGCCATCACCGGGACGTCGAGCTCCTTGGCGAGCATCTTCATGCCGCGGGAGATCTCGGCCACCTCGTTCTGGCGGTTGTCGGAACGACCCGAGGAGGTCATCAGCTGCAGGTAGTCGACGATGACCAGGTCGAGCCCGTGCTTCTGCTTCAGCCGCCGGCACTTGGCCCGGATCTCCATGAGGGTGAGGTCCGGGGTGTCGTCGATGAACAGCGGCGCGTCGGACAGCTTGCCGAGCGCGTCACCGAGCTTGCGCCAGTCGAGGTCGTCGAGTCGGCCGGTCTTGAGCTTGTTGGAGTCGATCCGCGCCTCGGCGGACAGCATGCGGTTGACCACCTCGAGCTTGCTCATCTCGAGAGTGAAGATGATCGCCGGCTTCTTGAGGTCCACCGTCACGTATTGAGCAAGGTTCAACGAGAGCGACGATTTTCCCATGGCCGGGCGTGCCGCCAGGATGATCAGGTTCTGGGGTTGCAGGCCGCTCGTCAGGCGGTCGAGGTCGTCGAAGCCGGTGGCGAGACCGGTCACCTCCGAGCCCTGCTCGGCGAGCTTCTCGATGGCCGCGAACGAGTCGTTGAGCAGGTCGCGCAGCTGCGAGTACTCGCTGCGCGCACCGATCTGGCTGACCTCGTAGATGACGCTCTCGGCCCGGTCGACGACCGACTCGGCCTCGTCGGCGGCCTCGTAGCCCATGCGGGTGACGGCCGTCCCCGCGTCGATGAGACGCCGGAGCAACGCCTTCTGCTGGACGATGCGGGCGTAGTACGCGGCGTTCGCGGCGGTCGGCGTCGCGACCGTCAGATCATGCAGGGCGGCCGGCCCCCCGACCTCGTCGAGCCGGTCGTTGCGGGCCAGCCAGTCGGTCAGCGTCACCGTGTCGATCGGCTCGCCGGCGTCGAGCAGCGCCCGGATGCCCTCGAACACCACCCGGTGGGCGCCGCGGTAGAAGTCGTCGGAGGTGAGGACCTCGGTGGCCTCGCCCGCCGCGCTCCGCGACAGCAGCGACGCGCCGAGGACCGACACCTCGGCCTCCAACGAGTGCGGCGGGACCCGGTCGTAGCCGCGTCCCGCCGTCCCGTTGCCGCGAGCGCGACCGCCCGTGCCGTCCGATGGCGCGAAGCCATCGTCCGACGGGGCCTCCGGTGGAGGTGGTAGCGCCCCGCTCACATCGCTCTCCCCGGGCTCCGACCCGGACCGTCACCGGTGCGGTGACGGTCCGGGGGGGCCGTGTGCATCGTGTCGCTCAGAGCTCGTCGGTGGTGTCGCTCTCGACGGGCGCGTCGGGCTGCACCTCGTCGGCGTCGACCGGCTGGTCGACGTCAGTGAGGACCTCGGTCGCCGGACCCTGGGCGGCCGCCGCGGCGTCACCCTCCGGGTCGTCGGAGCCCTCGGCCTCGAGCTGCGCCGCGGCTTCGAGCGCCTCGGCGGCCAGCGCGTCGGTGGAGTCGGTGGCGCCTTCGGCTTCCTCGCCCGGCAGCGGTGCGTGCTCGGGCTCGGGCTGGCCGAGGGTGACCACGCCCTCCTCGTCCACGACCTCGACCTTGACGGTCGCGGTGACCTGCGGGTGGACGCGGACGGGGATCTCGTACTCGCCGATGACCTTGATGGTGCCCTTCAGGTCGATGCGCTTGCGCTCGATGTCGTGGCCGCGCTCCTTGAGGATGCGCTGCACGTCACCGGCACTCACCGAGCCGTAGAGGTTGCCGCGCTCGTCGACGCGGACGGGGATACGCAGGGTGCGGGACTCGAGGGTCTCCCGGGCCGCTTCCGCGGTCCCGAGCGTCTTCGATTCCGCGACCTTGCGGGAACGGGTCAGGGCCTCGGCTTCCTTCATCGCACCCTTGGTCGCCAGGATGGCGAGCCCACGGGGGATCAGGAAGTTGCGGCCGTAACCGTCGGCGACGTCGACGACGTCGCCAGCGAGCCCGAGGTTGTCGACCTCACCCTTCAGGATGACCTTCATCGATCAGCTCCTCAGCGGTTCGCGTACGGGATCAGCGCCATCTCGCGGGCGTTCTTGATCGCCGCCGCGAGCTGCTTCTGATGCTTGGCGCAGACGCGACGAGGTCCGGCGAGCCTTGATCTTCGCGCGTTCGTTGAGGAACGGCTTGAGCAGGCTCAGGTCCTTGTAGTCCACGTACTCGATGCCCTGGGTGCAGACCGGACAGGGCTTCGGCTTGCGGGGCTTCTTGTCCTTGCTGTCCTTGCGTGGGTTCGCCACGGCGTGCTCCTAGCGCGGCTCGGCGGCCGGGGTGAGGTGGGGTACCCCGGCCGAGATGGTCGGTATCAGAACGGGACGTCGTCGTCCGAGGGGGGCGGCGGGGCGTGATCGGTGCCACCACCACCGGAGGAGGAACCGCCGCTCGTGCGGCTGACGCTGGTACGGGCCCAACGCAGCGACGGGGCGATCTCGTCGGCCTCGATCTCGGTCACCCACACCGTCTGACCCTGCGCGTTGTCGTAGCTGCGCACGCGCAGCCGTCCGATGACGATGACGCGGTCGCCCTTGTTCAGCGACTCGGCCGCGTTCTCGGCGAGCTCACGCCAGCAGTTGACGTTGAGGAAGGTCGTCTCCTCCTGCTGCTGACCGTCCTTGCCGGTCCAGCGACGGTTGGAGGCGACCCGCAGCGTGGCGACGGGCGCGCCGCCACCGGTGAAGCGAAGATCGGGGTCATCGGTGAGGTTGCCGATGAACGTGACGAAGTTGGATTCGAAGGCCACTTGCAGCTCCTGACGGGCGTCTCGAGCTCCCGGTGCGGGGGCTCGGCTCGGGGTCGAGCTCGCGGTTCTCGAGCTCGTCTCGGGCGTGCCGACACCACGCGGTCGCGCGGCGCCGGTGTGGGAGGACGCGGTGGTCAGGCGACCTTGCGGACCCGGATGCCCGGGCGCACGGTCTTGAAGCGGACGAAGTCGTCCGAGATCGTGAGCTGACGCTCGAGCTCGGTCACGGCTTCGTCGGTGGCCTCGAAGTCGAGGACGCCGTAGTACCCGAAGTCGCGCTTGTTGATCTCGTACGCGAACTTCCGGCGGCCCCAGAAGGCCTCGTCGAGCAACGTCCCGCCCTGGGCGGCGAGGATGCTCTTGGCCCGATCGAAGGCTGCCGTGGCAGCTTCCTCGTCGAGCAGGTCGGTGACGATCACCATCATCTCGTAGCGGCGCATGTGGCACCTCCTGTGGTCGCGCCGCCCGCACCAGGTCGGTGCGGTCGGTGCCGGATCGGCGGAGCGAGCTCCGACGGTCGGCGGGCCCCCTCCGGTCCTCGGACCGACGCGCACGCGCGTCGTCGGACCTTCGGGGGAGGGGTGCGGCCTGCTGGTTGGGGTCCGGTTCGGACACCGCGATCCGGGCGTGTCGCCCGATCCGTGGAGCACGCACAGGTGCGAGCGCCACGCGCAGGACCGCGGGACCGTACCGGACACCCGGACCACTCACAATCGGAGCCGTGGTCGTGCCCCGCGTGGCGCGCCCACCTCGAGCACGTCCCGCGGCGACGACCGCGTCGCCGGTCGCGTCCTTCCCACGCGACCACCGTAGGGGTCCCCCGTGACACGCCGGCGACGGGGTGCGCTCCGCCTGTGGACGATCAGTCGAAGCGCTCGGCCACCACGTCGACGAGGCGTCGGGCGGTGGCGACCGGTGCGCCGCCGGTCCGTTCGATGAGCGGCGCCGGCGCCGAGCAGGACGAGCCCACCGACGGTCAGCCAGGCCCAGGTCGGGACGGCGGCCACGACCGCGAGCGTCTCGATGGCGACGACCGCGACGAGCGCGACGACACCGACCACGAGCGGGCCACCGTGTCGGCCGGTGCCACCACCGACGACGGCGACGAGCGCGATGACCCCGACCGCGGCCGTGTGCCAGCCGCTGCCACCGGCGAGGCGCTCGAGCAGCGCCGGGATGACGACCAGCAGCAACGGTGGCACGTCGGCGGTCCAGGAGGACAGCCGGCCCGCGCGGCGAGGACCGACGGCCGCGACCCACAGGTGCAGCGCCGGCGCAGCCAGCCACGCGTCGACCGCGTCGACCTCGGCGATGGCCAGCAACTGCCAGACGCCGAGCGATGGCCACGAGCCCACCGACGTGCGCCACGATCGGACGACGGGCGACCAGCCCGCCGGCAGCGGCGGTGAGGCCGACCACCAGCGTCCCCCACGCCAGCGCGGTCGGCGTGACGGACAACAGCACGATGGCGGGGACGAGGGCGACGACCGCCGTGACGGCGCCCGCGGCCCGCAGCTCCTCGCGGAACGTCGACGCGGCGGCCGCCGCGATCGCCACCGCGAGCAACACCGCCCCCGTCCAGGAGCGGGAGCCAGTCGCCGCGAACGTCACGCCAGCCGCCGCCCGCACGAGCACGGGACCGGCGAGCGTCAGCAGGTGCAGCCGACGGCACCGGACCGCCTCGACCGCCACGATGGCGCCGACGAGCGTGGCGGCGGTCGCCGCCTCGACGGCTCCGGTGAGCTCGAACGGCCCGTCCGGCCAGGCGATGACCGAGACCAGGGCGAGGCCACGGAGCACGTCCGCCGGGACCGGCAGGGTCGGCAGCAGGGCCGGCAACGAGGCGGCCAGGACGCCGAAGACCACCACGGCTGTCGCCGACCCGTACGCCTCGCTCGTCGCGGCGGCGGTGATCCAGAGCGCCACCACGGCGGCGGGCAGGAGCACCAGCGCAGCTGCCGCCTCGCCGACGACGGCGTGCCGCTCGGTGCGCACGAGCGTTGCCACCGCGATCGCCGTGGCCAGCACCGCGGCGATCGTCGCCACCAGCACGTCGGACCGGGTGGTGTCCAGCGACGCGACCGCCCAACCGCCGAGGATCGCGCTGCCTCCCAGCGCCAGCGTGGCGGCGCTCGCGATCACCCCACGCAAGCCGCCGACCCGCACGGTCGTGGCGAGGGCGACGGTGACGAGGAGCACCGCCACGCCGATCGCGGACCACGGGAGGGCGAAGGTGCACGCGGCGGCGAGGAAGGTGGCACCGGCGACGAACGCTGCGTCGCGCGCAGCCTCGCCGCCGCTCGGCGGGGTCCCGACCAGCGAAGCTCCGAACGGCGACGACGGGGGCATGGCGGCGCGGGTGGGCTCGGCCGGCACCAGGACGCCGGTGGTCACGCGGCGCGCGACGACCACCGCCCACCCGAGCGCTGTCAGACCCGCCACGGCCGCCAGCACGAGGTCCGGCTGCGCGCCGGACCTGGCACCGAAGCCGACCAGCTCGAGCAGATCGCGCGTGGCGGTGGCGATCGTTCCGAGGGCCGCCGGCAGAGCGAGCGCCACGAGCAGCTCGGTCACGGTGGCCACACGCGCGGTGAGGACGGCGAGGTATCGGTCGCCGCGGGTCGCGACCGCCACCGCCTCGACGGTGAGGAACAACAGCGGCCAGGGCAGCAGCTGCGCCAGCCTCGGGGCGTCGCCGGGCAGCAGCAAGGTGACGGCCGTCAGGGCCACGAGCACCGGGACGCTGCCCGCGAGGAAGGCGGACCGGCGGCGAGCGGCCGCGACGAGAAGCGCGAGCACGGCCACGCCACCGGTGACCGCTGCCTCGCTCCAGGTGCGCGGTATCCAGCCCGCCGTAGCCCCGGCGAGGAGCGGCGTCCCGCGGTCGAGGGCCACCGCCGCCGAGACCGCGCCGAGGACGAGCTGTCCGAGGACGGCGGCGACGGCCAGGACGGGGGCCGCGACGATCGACACGTGCGCGGGGCGGGCCGCCGTGTGCTCGACGGCTCCGTCCCCAGCGGGTCGGTCCTCGGTGACCTCGTGATCCGCACCACGGTGACGTTGCTGGCGGACGAGGTCGGGGCCGGCGAGCGCGACGACGGCAGCGACCGCCGTGACGAGGGGCGCGGGGACGCTGCCCGCCAGGCCGAGCCCGGTCGCGAGCACGGGGACGCCGGCGAGCGCCACCCACGCCAGCACGCGTGAGCGGCCGACGTGCGCCGCGATCGGGAGGGTCGTGAGCATCACCGCACCGACCGCCACCCAGGTCGCGGCGCGGCTCGCGTCGAGCTGCAGGGCCAGTCCGAGCGCATCGACCGGCAGGAGCAGGGCGCCGAGGTGGAACACGACGGCGCCGACCGCCGGCAGGGTCCGGCGCAACCTGGCGCCCCCGACGATGGCCGCAGCCGTGGCGCTGCCGACGACGGCGACGCGGGCCGTCAGGCCGAGCTGTTCCCAGTTGACGGCGAGGAAGGTGGCCGCTGCCGCGAGCAGCAGGAGCGCACCGGTCGCCGCGACGAGCATCGCGGCGGTGCTGCGGGCGGGCCCGTCACCACGGACCGCACCCGCGGGCGGTGGCGGCGGACCAGCCGCGTCACGTTGCACGCCTCCGGCGCGGACGGGCCACGGGCCGGCGTCGACATGTGCCGGTCGATCGCTGGGGTGACGGGCGCCCTCCCACACCGGGCGGGCGGTGGCGGGTCCGACGCGCTCCCACACCGGGCGGTCGACCGAGAGCGGCGGTCCGGTCGGAGGCGGAGGCTGGAGATCGGCCCTCGGTGCGTCCGACGGCCGTGGCGGTGGCGGTGGGGTCGAGGAGGCGGACGGGACCACGGTGGGCTCCAGGGGTTCGGCGTCGCCACCACCGTCCCCGACCACGCCGTCGCCTTCCATCCGGGCCGCCCCCCACCCCCACCTGGGGCAAGCTAGGGGCAACCTCCGAGTCCACCTACCGCGGCCGCCCGGGTCACTCGATGCCGTGCTCGAGTGCGTAGCGGACCAGCTCCTGACGACGTTCGAGGTGGAGCTTGTCGAGGATGTTGCGCACGTGGTTCTCGACCGTCTTGGCCGCGATGTGGAGCTGCGCGCCGACGTCCTTGTAGGGGTAGCCGCGCGCCACGAGCGACAGCACCTCGCGTTCACGATCGGTCAGCGGGTCGGTGCCCGTCGCCTGCTTGGCCATCCGGCGGAACTCGCCGAGCACCAGCATCGCCAGGTGCGGGCTGAAGACCGGCTCGCCGGCGGCGGCGCGCTTCAGCGCCCCGCGGAGCTCGTCGCCGGGGGTCGACTTCGTGAGGTACCCGCAGGCCCCAGCCGCGACCGCGTCGAGGAGGTCGCGCTCCTGTTCGGAGACGGTGAGGATCACGATGCGGGTCGCCTCGCCACAGGCCTTGGCGACGGCGATCCCGCCACCGTTCGGCATCTGCAGGTCGCAGACCACGAGGTCGGGGCTGACGCGCTCGATGAGCGCGATGGCCTCCGCCGCGTCGGAGGCCTCCCCGACGACCTCGAACCCGCTGCCGAGGTCGGCCCGGATCCCATCGCGCCAGATGGGGTGGTCGTCGGCCAGGACCACGCGGACCGGTGGCCGACGTGCGGCGGCCTTCTGCAGGGCAGCATCGGTCACGACGGCCTCCTCGGGTGCGCCGGCAGGGTAGGTCCCGTTGCGATGCTCAGGCGGGGAGATGGAGCCGCACCTCGCAGCCGTGACCCGGACGGCTGACCCACTCGACGCGACCCTCCGAGCTCCTCGATCCGGGCGCGGATCGACCGGGACCGGCCGATCCCCTCCGGCGTGGCACCGGGGTCGAAGCCCTTCCCGTCGTCGAGGATCGACACCGCCACCCCGTCTTCGAGCGGTTCGGCCGAGACCACCACGCGCGAGGCACCCGCGTGCTTGCCCGCGTTGGTCAGGGCCTCGCCGGTCGCGCCCGCCAGCGCTTCGACCGCCGCGGCGAGGGAGGTCGGGGAGGTCGTCGGGGACCAGCACGTCGACGCGCGCGTCGAACGTCGGTCTCGAAGCGGCCGGCCGCCCGACGCAGCGCGTCGCCGAGGGCCCCCGTTCCGATCACCCGGTCGCCACCTGCGGCGAACAGGAACGCTCGCAGGTCGCGCTCCTGGTCGCGCGCGAGCCGGGCGAGTGCCGGGTCCTCGGCCCGCCGCTCGACGAGCGCCAGCGTCTGGAGCACCCCGTCGTGGAGCCGCCGGGCGAGCGACTCGCGTGCCTGTGCCTCGCCGAGGGACCGCTCCGCGGTGACGGCCCGCGCCTCGGCGTCGCGCAGCAGCTGGACCGCGTAGCCGGCGACGCCACCCGCGAACGCGTACAGGACGGTGGTGGTCACCAGCGACAGCTCTGGGCCGGGGTCAGTCCGGCCACGAAGGCCGCCTCGCCCGACCGCCGGCTCGACCGCCAACGTCGAGGACACGGCGCGCCCGAAGCCGAGCAGCACCCCGGTCCCGGCTCCGACCCACGGCCCGAAGGCGACCCCCGCCGACAGGATCGCCGCCGTCGGCCAGCCGACGCCGAGGGGTTGCTCGGGCTGGAACACGTGCGGCGCCCGGTAGACCCACCCGTCGGCGAGCTGCAGCCCGAGCGCCACCGCCACCTCGGCACCGACCAGCGGTGCGGCCATCACCCGTCGCGCGTCCCCGCGGAGGCGCAGCGTCGCGACGACGGTGACCAGCAGCGCCGCCCCGACCAGGGCGACCGCGATCAGGGGCCGGTCGAGGGCGCGGCGAGCCAGGGCGAGCACCGTCGCCATCCAGATCCAGGCGGCCCACCGGAAGACGGCCAGGCCGCGGAGCAGCCCGCGTTCCACGCGCCGACCCTACTCGTCGCGAAGATGCGCTCTCCCGAGCGACGCGGGGTCACACGAACCGGGCGAGGTACCGGCGCTTCTTGCCGACCTGGAGCACGACCGTCGTCGGCGAGGCGAGGTCGTCGGGGGTGAGCCGGCGCTCGTGGTCGTCGACGCGGTCGCCGCTGATCCGCACACCGCCGCCCTGGACGAGCCGCCGTGCCTCGCCGTTGGAGGACGCGGCGCCCACCGACGTCAGCACCTCGAGCAGGCCGACCCCGCCGTCCTCGGTCAGGCGGCCGGCCGGGAGCTCGACCGTCGGGGCGCCCTCGAACGCCTCGGCGAGCGTGGCGTCGTCGAGCCCGCGGAGCGGCCCGCCACCGAACAGCGCCGCCGTGGCCGCCTCGGCCTGCGCGACCCCGTCGTCGCCGTGGATGATCCGCGTCGCCTCGCGCGCGAGCACCCCGTGGGCGGCTCGAGCGGCCGGGTCGCGTTCGTGTTCGGCCTCGAGCTCGGCGATCTCGTCGAGCGACAGGTAGGTGAACAGCCGCAGGAAGCGCGGGACGTCGGCATCGGCGGCGTTCAGCCACCACTGGTAGTAGGCGTACGGCGAGGTGAGGTCGGCGTCGAGCCACACCGCGTTGCCCGGCGGACTTGCCGAACTTCTGGCCGTCGGCGGTGAGCAGCAGCGGCCAGACGATGCCGTGCACGTCGGCGCCGTGGAGCGCGCCGGGTCAGGTCGGTGCCCGCGGTGATGTTGCCCCACTGGTCGGAGCCGCCGCCCTGGAGCTCGCACCCGTAGGTGGCGTAGAGGTGGGCGAAGTCGTAGGCCTGGAGCAGCTGGTAGCTGAACTCGGCGAAGGTCAGACCGCGGTCGCGTGACCTCGAGGCGGCGCCGGACCGACTCGCGTCCGAGCATCTGGTTGACCGACATCGTGGGTGCCGACCTCGCGCAGGACGTCGAGGAAGGTCTTCGGCCCGAACCAGTCGTGGTTGTCGACGAGCAGGCCCTTCGACGGGTCGTCGTCGCCAGCCTCGTTCAGGTCGAGCACCACGCCGAGCTGGCGACGGATCCCGGCGAGGTTGGCCTCGAGGGTCGCCTCGTCGAAGAGCTCGCGTTCCTTGTCGCGTCCCGACGGGTCGCCGATGCGACCGGTGGCGCCACCGGCGAGCGCGATGGGTCGATGGCCGAGCCGCTGCAGCCAGCTCATCGCCATCATCCCGACGAGGTTGCCCGCGTGCAGGGACGGGGCGGTCGGGTCGAACCCCACGTAGAAGGTGACGGGGCCCTCCTCGAGCCGGCCACGGAGCGCTGGTTCGTCGGTCACGTCCTGCACGAACCCGCGGGCCCGCAGGACGTCGATGGGGTGCTGGTCGGTGCTCACGGCCGCCACCCCTCCGGCACGACGTCGAGATCGGCGGGGGGGACGAGCGCCGGCACCTGCCGGGCTGGCATCCAGTCGGGCATGCCGTCGGCCCACACGAAGCTCTCCGGGGTCACCGTGCCGTCGAGGACCCGCTCTCGCATGGTGGCGAGGTCGACGGGGCCGAGCTGTTGGCGACCGGCGAGGTGGTACCAGCGGGCGGGTTCCGGGGTCACGCGTTCGCTCCTGAGCGGGGCCGCCGGGGGACGGCGCGGCGAAGGTAGCGGTGGGACGCGCGACGCCCCGGCCGCGAGGGCCGGGGCGTCGTGCGTGCGGGTGGTGGCGTGGCTCAGGCGAGCCGGCGCTTCAGGCCGAGGCCCAGGGCGCCAGCCCCGGCGAGCGCGAGACCCGCCAGACCCGCGAGCAGCGGCGTCGACGGACCCTCCTCCGTACCGACGCCGGCGACGTCGAACTGGAAGACGGTCGTCGAGTTCGCACCGGAGGCGACGCCGTACGGCGCAGCACCCTCACGGCCACGGGCGATGACCGCCTTGACCTGCTCGTAGTCCTGCGACGCGCCCTGGCGTCCGGCGGAGACCCCAGCGATGAGCTGGCCCTCGAAGCCCTCCGAGAGGGCCACCGTGCCGTCGGCGATCTTGGCGCCACCCTCGGACGCCGCGTCGAGACCCTCGGCGATCTGACCCGAGCCGTCGGCCGCGTCACCGAGGCCGTCGGCGAGCTGCCCCGCACCGTCGTCGAGCTGCACGAGACCGGAGGCGAGCTCACCAGCACCGCTGGAGGCACGACCAGCACCGTCAGCCAGCTGCTGCCCGCCGTCGTCGAGCTGTGCGAGCCCGCTGTTGAGTGCACGGAACCCCGGCAACGCCTCGCGCTCGAGGCCGTCGGCCAGACCCGACGCGAACCCGGTCGCGAACTGCGACGACAGGGACTCGAAGCTCGGACCGACCTGCGCAGCGAAGCCCTGAGCGAACGCGGGGGCGAACACCGCCGAGAAGGCCGTGAACGCACCGTTGAGGTTCGGCGCGAAACCCTCGGCGAATCCCGGGCCGAACGCGGCAGCGAACTGCGCGAACGCCCCGTCGAGGGTCGGCGAGAACCCGGCAGCGAACCCGGGACCGAACGCGGCAGCGAACTGCGCGAACGCGCCGTCGATCGTCGGGCCAGCCTGCGCAGCGAAACCGGCCGCGATCGCCCCGGCCGTTCCGGCGTCGAGGTTGACCGGCGGGCCCTGGAGCGCTGCAGCCAACGACGCCTGCAACGCCCCGAGCAGCTGCGGCGCGAGGTCCTCCTGCAGCGAGGTAGTCAGAGCTGCGGACAGGCCCGGACCGATACCAGCCGTCAGCTGTGGCTCGAGCTGTTCCTGCAACGCCGTGGTGAGCGCTGCCGAGAGACCCGGGCCGATGCCCGCGATCAGCTGCGGGCTGAGCTGCCCGATGAGCGCCTGCTCGAGGTTCGACTGCAGTCCCGCCTCGAGGTTGGTAGCGAGGGTCGGCAGCACGGTGTTGGCGAGCGTGTCACCGAGCGCCGCGTCGATGCCGCTCTCTACGGTGGCGGGCAAGCCAGCGATGCCGGCCTGCAGACGCTGACCACCGTCGCGGGCGTCGCCGAGACCGTCGGAGAGGCGGGTCGCACCGAGCGCGAGCTCACCGAGGCCGCTGGACAGCTCGCCGCCACCTGCGCGGGCCTGGGACAGGCCGTCCGACAGCTCGACGTGCGCCCGGGGCCGCCGTGTTGGCGAGCCCGTCGTTCAGCGCGTTCGCGCCGTCGGCGAGCTGGCCGAGACCGGCGAGCAGTTCGCTCGCGCCGGCGCCGAGG
The DNA here is from genome assembly GCA_963850715.1 of uncultured Nitriliruptoraceae bacterium. Classification (GTDB taxonomy): domain Bacteria; phylum Actinomycetota; class Nitriliruptoria; order Nitriliruptorales; family Nitriliruptoraceae; genus Nitriliruptor. The sequence goes on from CAWKMM010000001.1 coordinate 161,857, forward strand.
AGCTGGAGGTTGGAGTTGATGATCAGCGCGCCGTTGGCGAGCGTGGTCAGCGAGTCCGACGCGCCCTTGTAGGCGTCCGCCGTCGCGGTCAGCGACCCGAAGGAGCGGTCGTCGACGGGCAGGACCTGCAGCGAGGTCATCGGGATGACCGTGTCGACCGAGTCGGCGGTCCAGCTGACGACCTGCTCCTCGGAACCGAGCGGGGCGAACAGCAGCAGCGAGAAGTTCACGACGGTGCTGCCGCGGCCGTCACCGGCGGTGACGGCGCCCGGCGCCTCGATGTTGACGAAGCTCGGCGGCAGCGTCAGCGACATCGAACCGACCATCGGGACGGCGACGTCCATCGTCTCGACGGTCCGGTTGTTCTGGGCGTCGAAGGAGATGATGTCCCGCGGCTCGGCCGTGAGGTTGCGAACCGTGTACTCGACCTCCACGCGGCCGTTCTCGCCGGCGATGTCGGACGGGTCGACCTCCTCGCCGTCGAGGCGGTAGACCACCGAGATCGACACCGGAAGCTCGGCGGTGTTGTCAGCGACGGTACGGGCGCGGTCGCCCTCCTCGCTGCCGGCGTCGAGGCGGTGGGTGACCTGGTCGCCCTCGACGTCGGGCTTGCCGAAGCCGTCGAGGCTGCGCAGCCCGGAGGTGGACTGCTCGGGGAGCGTCACGGTGACGGGGCCGTCACCGGTCACGCTCAGCTGGGTGAAGACCCGGGAGGTGCCGGTCTCACCGGTCGGCGACACCTCGGTCAGGATCGACTGACGCTGGGTGATGCTCTCGGCGCGCCCCGACTGGGCCGCGGCGGGAAGGCTGGTGGCGACCGCGAGCCCGCCGAGGGCGAGCAGCGTCGCGGTGTGACGGATGGTCTTGCGCATCAGACAGCCTCTCCGGCAGCGACCTGCCGGTCCTCGGTGCGGGTGACGCCGACGCCGGCGAGCTCGGCGACGATGGCGACGATGGCGCCCACGCCGGCGGCGAGGAGCACCGCGACGAGCGCGACGGGAGCTTCGGACAGGAACGCCGTGGGCGACTCCGCGAACATCGGGCTGTAGTAGCCGACGAAGGCCGCGTACCCGATCAGGCTCGCCCACAGCGGCAGCAGCCCCTGTGAGAGCGCAGCCGCCAGCGTGAGCACGGCGACGGCCAGCACGACCACGATCGCGGAGGCTGCGGCCACGTCCGGCAGGAACCCGGCGTCGATCGCCATCGCGACGAAGCCGATGACGGCGCCGAGCGCGAAGCTGCCGACGCGGCTGGCGACGGCGGGGCCGGCGACGAGCGCCACCCCGACGGCGAGGAAGACGGGCCAGAGGGTGGTGATCCCGATGCCGTCCCCCACGATCGCGAGCAGACCCGCGACCACGGCGACCACGGCACCACCGATGACGGTGCGCAACACGGTGTTCTCTCCTCGGGCCGCCACACAGCCGCCCATCAATCGAACGTCGACCCGCGGCGCGGGACGACGGAACCGGGACGAGGGTTCATCCACTCTCCCGGCTGTCGCATGGTCCGCGGTCGACCGGGCCATTTGCCATCGCCCGAACGGGCCATATCGGGCCTAGTCAGCTCGTTGTCCCTGCGTCCGAGCGGCCGCCCACGGCCGCGGGGAGCGCGCCATCGCTACGTTCGCCGTCGGGCGACGAACGGAAGGTCCGCCGTGGACGCCGAGGTGCGGTGCAGGTGCGACGTGCTCAACACCCTGTCGGGGGACGTGGCGGCCGACTACGCCCGCAAACATCTCGATCGCACGCGGACCGACGGGCTCGGACGGGCGATCCACCGGTGCGGAGACACGGGGGTCGACTGGACCGAGGAACGCAGCGCATCGGGGTACGGCCACGACGTCGTGGTGCTGCGCCGCAACCTGCGCTGACCCCCGGGCCGATCACCGGGCACCATCGTCCGACCAGGGACCTGAACGGGTCACCTGCGTGACATCCGGCCGGACCATCCCCGAGGAGACAGCGGTGGGCTTCATCGACCCGAAGAAGGGTGACGAGGACGACGGCGGTGGGCTCGGCGCCTCGGGCCTCCACATCGACCTGGACCTGAAGCGCTGCCCCGCCTGTCGGCGGGAGTTGACCCCCTGGGAGGACCGGTGCCCCGACTGCGGCGAGGCGGGGGTGCGCAGCGACCAGATCGCCGCGGACACCTTCGCGCTCCCCGGACTCGCGCCCGAGCCGTCGGACGGGGGAGGCGCCGTGGATACGCCCGACGACGCGGGCGGCACCGCCGATGCGGACAACACCGACGACACCGGTACCTAGGAGCCGCCCCTCACCCGAGCGCCAGGCGGATGCGGCGGAACCCCCGTCCCTTGCTCTCCACCTTGACGATGCGGACATCGCCGACCTCGGCGGTCGACCGGACGTGGGTACCGCCGTCGGCCTGGCGGTCGAGCCCCACGATGTCGATGACGCGCACCACCTCGAGGTCGTCGGGCAGCAACGACACCTTGGTGCGGATCAACGAGGGGTCGAGGTCGGCCTCGGTTCGGGGCAGGAACGCGACCTCGACGGGGCGGGCCGCGGCGAGCTCGTCGCGCAGCCGGGCCTCGAGCGGGCCCTTGTCCTCGGGGTCCCACCCCGGCAGCTCGAAGTCGAGCCGGCCGACGCCCGGCTCCATGTTCCCGCCCGTGACCGGGGACGCGAACCGGTCCCACACCACCCCGCAGAGAGCGTGCATGGCGGTGTGGGTCCGCATCAGCGCGAGCCTCCGGTCGACGTCGAGCCGGCCGTGGACGCGCGTCCCGACGGCCGGCAACGTGCCGTCGACCTCGTGCCAGACGCCGCGGCGGTCCTCGCCGACCCCGACGACGGCGAGCCGGTCACCGGCATCTGCGGCCGCGAGCGGGTCGTCACCGAGCAGCAGCATCCCCCGGTCGGCTGGTTGCCCGCCGCCCCCGGGATAGAAGACCGTGCGGTCGAGCAGGACCCGGCCCGTCTCCACGTCGACGTCGACGACGGTCGCGTCGATGTCGAACGCGTAGGCGTCGGTCGAGTACACCCGGTCGGTCACGTCGGCTCCTCGGTGCGGGGGTGTCGTAGCCTCGCACCGATGCACTGCCCCCGCTGCTTCGACGAGTACGAGCCGAGCGTCGCCACGTGCGCGAGCTGCGGCGACACGCTGCTGCCGCCCGGGGTCGCGCCGCCTCGACAGGCCGACGCGCTGCTCGGCCGGTTCCACCCCGTCGTGGCCGAACGTCTGCGCCGCACGTTGGAGCACCGGGGGATCCTGCACCGGGTGGTCACGCGCGACGACGACGTCGAGATCCACGTCGAGCGCGACCAGCAGGGCGACCTCCGCGCCGAGTTGGCGCTCACGTGGGCCCAGGTCGTCCACGCGCTCCCCGCCGACGACGTCGTCGCCGTGCTCGGTCTCGGCGGCGCGTCACCCGGGTGGTACGACGCCCCGGAGGGTGGCTGGGTGGACCGCGCCGGTCGGTTCGTCGTGGACGCCGACGGGGACGGCAGCGACACCCCCCGGATGGCGGGGCCCGCGCGTCGCGGCCGTCGGCGCCGTGGTGCTGCTGCTGGCGTGGTACGTGGGCGCCAGCCCGGGGGTCGTCATCGCGGGCGCGGCGCTGCTGCTCGTCGGGGCGCTCATCCCACGCTGAGTCACACCACGTGTGGAGCGGCTCAGCCGACCGCCGTGTCCCGCGAGACGAGCTGGTAGGACTCGACGAGGTGGTGCCAGTGGCATGCCGTGCACACCTCGACGGTGTAGACGGTCAGGTCGCCGTAGCGTTCGTGCTGACGGGCCAGGGACTCGCGGAGCACCGCACGCCCCCCTCGGTTCGCCGGCGCCTTGCGGTCGAAGACGTAGGTCACGAGCCGCAGGTCGTCCTCCCCGCACAGGGGGCACGGCTCGCGGGCGGCCGCACCGACGTGGGTCGCCGCGCGGACGAGGTCGGGGTGCGCGTCGCGGGCATCACCGACCGGACGCACGCCGGAACGCAGCTCGGCGAGGACCGCTCGCCGTTGCATCCGGTAGTCGATGCGACCTCGGCGCACCGTCCCTCCTGCTTCGTCCACCTCGGGTCGCCGGCGGGCGACCGATCCGACTGAGGGTACGGACCGGACAGCGCGTCCGTCGGGTCCTGCGACGGGCGACGGCCACCACCGCCGAACCGTCACCCGGCCCCGCGGGACGCGGACGCCGGTGCCCCGGTCCGAGGACCGGGGCACCGGCGAGGACGGGCGTGGGTCAGCCGCGGATCTGGGTGACGACCCCGTCGCGCTGGCGGAGCTCGTAGGTGGTCTCGCCGTCGAACTCGTTGGTGGTGAGCCAGGTGGTCAGGCGGGTGCGCTGCTGGCCGCCCGCCGCCGACGGCGCGGTGATGTACGCCGCCGTGGAGGTGACCAGCTCCTCGGTGCCGTCCTCGGTCTCCACCGAGAGGGTGACGGAGCCGTCGTCGGCGACCTCGGCGTCGGTGATGGTGGCGGTCAGGTCGCCGGTCGCCGAGCCGGAGTCCTGCGTCGACTCGGTGCCGGTCGGTGAGATCTCTGCATCGTCACCGGCGGTGCCGCAGCCGGCGATCGTCAGGCTCAGCGCCGCGGCGATCACGGCGAAGGTGGAACGGTTCACGTGGGACTCCGTGTGGTGGGTGCGGGTGGGATCCCTCTCCATCCGCAGGGTCCCGCCTCCCCACCGGACGCCCGACCACCGACCCGTTCGAACGACCACCGCAGCTCGAGGATGGGCGAGCACCTCGTCGTGGACCGGACCCGCAGGGTGGCTCGGTAGCGTCGGTCTCCCCCTCACCGGAGCACGGCCCGTTGGTGACACTCCCCGCGTCGACGCCACCGACGACCCGCCGAGCGCAGCTCGTCGAGACCCTCCACGGGGTCGAGGTCGCCGACCCCTACCGCTGGCTCGAGGATCCGACCGACCCGGAGGTCCGCGCCTGGGTCGATGCCCAGCGGGCGGTCACCGGACCCGTGCTCGACTCGCTCCCGGCGAGGGCCGAGTTCAGACGACGGCTCGAGCAGCTGTGGTCGGTGCCGCGTCGTGGGGTCCCGTGGCGGCGCGGCACGACCTGGTTCCAGCTCCGCAACGACGGCAGCCAGGACCAGGACGTGCTGTGGTCCGCACGCGCGCGGGCGTCGACTTCCCCCGGCGTCCTGCCGACCGACGACGCGTGGTCGCCGCTGCTCGACCCGAACCGGTGGTCCGACGACGGCACAGCCTCCCTGTCGGGCCTCGCGATCACCGATGCCGGCGACCGGGTCGCCTACGGCCGCTCCGACGCGGGTTCGGACTGGGTCAGCTGGCGGGTGCTCGACCTGGATGGTGACGGCCGGGTGACCGAACACGACGAGGTGGTGCCCTGGTCGAAGTTCACCGGAGCGGCCTGGCTCCCCGGCGGTGACGCGTTCCTCTACGGCGCGTACGACCGCCCGCCCACCGGCGAGGAGGTGACGGCGCGGACCACCGACCAACGGCTCCAGCGCCACACCGTGGGCGCCGACCCGACCGACGATGCGGTCGTCCACGCCCGACCCGACCAGCCCGAGTGGGGCTTCCAACCCCACGTCGCGCACGGCGATCGTTGGCTCGTCCTCACCGTGTGGAGGGGCACCGACCCGAGCAACCGGATCCACGTCGCTGCGCTCGGCGATGCAGGTGACGCCGCGGCCGTCGGCGCGGTGGTTCCGCTGCTCGACGAGGGTGACGCGCGGTACGACGTGGTCGGCGTCCTGACCGACCCGGACGGACGCGACGAGCTGGTGGTCGTGACCGACCTCGATGCCCCGATGGGCCGCGTGCTGGCCATCGACGTCGCCGACGGACAGCATCGTCGGGAGCTGGTCGCCGAGTCCACCGACCGCGTGGAGTGGGCACGCCTGGTCGGCGGCGACGGTCCGCACGACCCGGCCTGGCTGGTGGTCGCGTCGCTGCGTCACGCCACCTCCCGCCTCGCGGTGCACGACGCCCGCACCGGCGAGTGGTCGCACGACGTCGACCTCCCCGCGGCCAGCACGGTCAGCGCCGTCACGGGCGGCCGGACCGACACCACCATCCACGTCGGCGTGACCACGTTCGCGGCCTCCGACGCGCTCTGGCACCACGACCTCGACGCACGGACCACCTCGCTGGTCGCGCCGTCCGCGGTCCCCGAACCTGCGGTCGCGGTCGCCACCGAGCAGTTCCTCGTGCACCACCGTGATGCCGACGGTGCGGGTGGCGAGGTGGCCGTCCCCGTCTTCCTCGTCCACCGCGAGGACGTCACCCCGACCGGGGACGTCCCGACCGTGCTGTGGGGCTACGGCGGCTTCGACATCCCGGTGACGCCCGCGTTCCGTCCGGCCTGGCGTGCCTGGGTCGACGCCGGCGGGCTGCTGGCCGTGGCGTGCCTGCGTGGCGGTGGCGAGTACGGACGCGCGTGGCACGACGCCGGCCGGGGCGCGAACCGTCCCGCCGTCCAGGCCGACGCGCTGGCGATCGCCGCGTGGCTCACCGGCGACGACCGGGACGGTCAGCTACGCGCCACCACCACCTCCGGCGACCCGGTCGACGCGGTGTGGTCGGCGCCCGCACACCTCGGTGTGGAGGGCCGGTCCAACGGCGGGCTGCTCGTCGGGACCTGCATCACCGCGGAGCCCGACCGGTTCGCCAGCGCCGTCCCCGAGGTCGGGGTGCTCGACCTGCTCCGCTTCCACCGCTTCACCATCGGGTGGGCGTGGACCAGCGACTACGGCTCGCCCGACGACCCCGACCAGTTCCCCGTGCTGCACGCCCTGTCGCCCTACCACCGGGCGCTGGCCTCACCGCCCACGGCCTACCCCGCGACGCTGATCACCACCGGCGACACCGACGACCGGGTCGTGCCCGCGCACTCCTACAAGTTCGCGGCGGCGCTCCAAGCCGCGCAGGCCGGCGACGCGCCGGTGCTGCTGCGGGTCGACGTGGACGCGGGCCACGGCGCCGGCAAGCCCGTCGCGATGCTGCTCGACGAGCGTGCGGACGTGCTCGCGTGGCACGCCCACCACCTCGGCCTGGAGGTCCGCGGTCCATCCTGACGTCGGAGGGCGGGACGTGGCAGGCTGCCCCCCGACGAGGAGCACCACGTGGCCGACGAGAAGCGGGACCAGACGACCGTGACGCCCGCACGAGCCCGCGCGAACGCGGCCGCCGCCCGGGCCGAGGGCCGCGACCGCACGGAGCTCATCCGGGTCGGTGACCGGGGTGGTGGCGATGGCAGCCGGACCTCGCCGCGCATGCGCTTCGACGTCCTCCAGATCGCCGCCTGGGTCGTCGGGCTCGTCCTGATCGTGGCGGGCCTCGTCGCCCTCGCGCGCACGGGTTTCGAGGACCTCGGCCCGTTCGAGCCCGTCGTCGAGATCGGGACCGAGTCGGCGACGCCGCTCTTCGCGGCGATCTGGCTGGTCCTCGGGATCGTCGTCGTGGCCGCGGGGACGGGCGTGGTCGCGGAGCGTCGGCTCCGCATCCTCGGGGTGCTGTTCGCGATCGTCGGACTCGTCCTGCTCGTCGAGCCCGACGGCTTCACCGAGTACCTCGGCGCGGGACCGGACAGCGGGACGATGCCGCTCGCGTCGGGGTCCTGCTCGTCACGGCCAGCTTCGTGCCGCCGCTGTCGATCAAGCGGCCCGGCATCCGCGAGGACTGACGCGTCCCGCGACGCGAGCGGAGCCACCGGGGATCCCGGTGGCTCCGTCGTTCGTGCTGGTGTGCTCGCGTGAGCTAGCTGGTCATCCAGTCGGGCTTGCCACCCTTGGTGGCCCAGAAGATGTCCGCGATCTCGTCGATCTTGGCGAGCAGGTCGGCGCCGGCCTGACGGGTCCATCGTCTTCTTCGCGTCGCCGGCGGCCTTGATGGCGAGCCAGAACTTCTCGTGGAGGTCGGGGTACTCCTCGAGGTGGTTCGGCTTGAAGTAGTCGGTCCACAGCACCGAGAGGTGGTGCTTGACCAGCTCGGCCCGCTCCTCCTTGATGATGACGCAGCGGGCGCGGAAGGTCTCGTCGTCCGAGTCCTGGTACTTCTTCGCGATCTCGTGCACCGACTCGGCCTCGATGCGGGCCTGAGCCGGGTTGTAGACGCCACACATCAGGTCGCAGTGGGCGTCGACGGTGGTGACGGCACGCAGCGGGTTCAGTGCCCGCAGGGCGGTCGAGATGCGCATCGGTGGTGCTCCTCACGTTCGACGGTTGGTCGGGACCGAGGCTAGTGCGCACGCAGGGCAGCAGGCACCGCCCGTCCGACGGGACCGGTCGTCCATACTGCGCTGGTCAACTCGCAGCCGACACAGGGTGCGAACCGTTCGCAACGAGGGCCGGCCGTGGGAACAGGTGCGTGGGGGCGGGTGGTGGCCCTGCTGGCCGTGGCCTACGCGATCACGCTCGCGGTGAACCGTTCCGTCGTCGAGGTACGGGGCGGGTCGATGGAGCCGACGCTCTGGGCGGGCGACCGGCTGCTGACCGTCCCGGCGCGCCCCGCGTGGTTGCGACCCGGTCGAGTCGTGGTGGTCGCCGACCCGGGCGACGCGGACCACCTCGTGGTCAAGCGGATCGCCAGCAGCGAGCGGGGGCGGGTCGAGGTCCTCGGCGACGACCCGGCGGCGTCGACCGACTCGCGACACTGGGGCCCGTTGCCGATCGCCGCGGTCCGCCGCGTCGTCGTGCGGCGCTGGCCGGACCTGCGCACCCGCCTCCACCGCTGAGGATCGCCGACCGGCCTCCCCGGCGACCGACGCGAGGTGCACGCCTCAGGGTCGGCGCGCGACCACCAGCAGCTCCGGGTCGTCGAGCCCGACCTCGCCGGCGGCTGCGGCGCCCGTAGCCACCGGGCTCCACCCCGCGGACGCTGACCACCTCGAGCCCGGCGTCGGCGCAGCAGCCGAACCGCGTCCCGGACGGTGTAGCTCGCCGTCCACAGGTCGAAGCGCCGCCGGGCGTGGTCGGGGCCGTGCACCTCGCTGACCTGGTGGTGGACGAGGTGGACCGGGTCGAACGCGTCGCCCGGGGGCGAGGTGGCGCGCGGCGAACAGGGCGTGGAAGAGGGTGAACGCGACCAGTCCGCCCGGATCGGACCGCCGCGGCCAACCCGGCGAGGACCTCCGGGTCGGTCGCCGGCGAGGTGCCGAGCCCGCCCTGGCACAGCGACCACGCGACGTCGAAGGTCCCGGCCTCGGCGCCGAGGTCGGCGGCGAGCGTGCGGGCGTCGCCGACGCGGACGTCGACGCCGACCCCGCCAGCGACGGCAGCCGACTCGCGCGGCGTCGACCAGACCCGGCGACACGTCGACCCCGACGCCGTCGATCCCCGGCTCGGCCGGCGAGGGCGCGCAGGTGGCGGGCGTCGCCGCAGCCGACGTCGAGCACGCGGCGTGCCGCGCCCGAGGTCCAGGATCGCGGTCAGCGCCGCGGCCTCCTCGGCGGTGCCGACGGCGAAGGCGTTCCGGCGGTAGTCGGCCCCCTGGAAGTCGCCGATCGGGACGTAGAAGGCCGGCTCGTCCGGGCCGGGGACCGGCGGGCACCTCGGCGCGCTGGTCGTCGTGGGTCCGCCACGACGGCGGCAGCGCGCCCCCGTGCCGGCGGGGTGGCGCCGCCGGGCAGGTGGCTCACTCGCCGCCCACCCCGTCGCCGTCGGTCGCCGCGTCCTCGCGCGCCGCCCACCAGCGCGTCGAGCGCGGCGAGCGCGGCGGCCTCGTCCATCGGCCCCTCGTCGATGCGCTGCTCGAGCAGGTGCTTCCACGCCTGGCCGACCAGCGGGCCCGGGCGGGATGCCGAGGTGCTCCATGATCCGGTTGCCGTCGATCGGCGGCCGCAGCGCGTCGAGCTCCTCCTGCTCGCGGAGCGCGCTCGATGCGCTCCTCGAGCAGGTCGACGTTGCGCTGGATGCGGGCGGCCTTGCGCGCGTTGCCGGTCGTGACGTCGGCACGGGTCAGGGCGTTCAGGCGCTCGAGCAGGTGGCCGGCGTCACGGACGTAGCGGCGCACCGCCGCGTCGGTCCAGCCGCTCTCGAAGGTGTGGAAGCGCAGGTGCAGCCGGACCAGCTCGCTGACGTCCTTGACCGTGTCCTTGTCGAACCGCAGCTCGCGCAGCCGGTGACGGGTCATCCGGGCGCCGACGACGTCGTGGTGGTGGAAGGTGACGGTGCGGTCGCCGTGGATCTCGCGCGTGTCGGGCTTGCCGACGTCGTGCAGCAGCGCCGCGAACCGCAGCACGACGTCGGGACCGCCGTCCGGCAGCCGGTCCTCGAGGTCGATGGCCTGTTCGAGCACCGCCAGCGTGTGCGCCCAGACGTCCTTGTGGCGGTGCTGCGGGTCCTGGCAGGCACGCAGCTCGTCGAGCTCGGGCAGCACGTGCGCCGACAGGCCGGTCGCGCACCAGCAGGTCGAGACCACGACGGGGTGCCGCACCGCAGACGAGCTTGACCAGCTCGTCGCGGATCGCGCTCGGCCGAGACGGTGGTGAGCTCGGTCGGCCATGGCCGTGGCCGCCGCCTCGGCCGCCGCGATCCGGCCTCGGCGTCGAGGACCGACGCGAACCGCGCCAGCCGCACCATCCGCAGCGGGTCGTCACCGAACGAGGTCCGCGGGTCGATCGGGGTGCGCAGCAGCCGGGCGTGCAGGTCCCGCAGCCCCCGAACGGGTCGACGAACCGGAAGTCGGGGACCTGCACCGCCATCGCGTTGACGGTGAGGTCGCGCCGGGCGAGGTCGTCCTCGATCGTCGTGCCGTAGACCACCTCGGGGTGGCGGGAGCCGGGCGTGTAGGCGTCCGCCCGGAACGTGGTGATCTCGATCCGCCGCGGGTCGGCGACGGCCCCGCGCGCTGCTCACGCTGGCAGCTGACGGTGCCGAACTCGGCGCCGGTGAGCCACACCGCGGTCGCCCAGGGGCGGACGATGCCGTTCGGTCTCCTCCGGCGGCGCCGAGGTGGCGAAGTCGAGGTCCACCTCGGCGAGCCGCGCGACGTCGCCGGCGGCGAGCAGGGTGTCGCGGACGGTGCCCACCGACGAGGTACAGCTCGTGGCCGGCGGCGGCGAAGCGGTCGCCGAGCTCGCGCGCCTCGGGGTACACGTCGACGAGGTCGCCGAGCGCGGCGGCCTGGTCGGGGGTCAGGGCGTCGGCGATCGGGACGTCCGGTGCGACGGGGGCGAGGGGAGGTGGAGCTCGGCGGCCGAGGCTAGCGAGGCTGCGACGACGCACCGACCCGCCCGTCAGGTGGTGTCGGCGTTGCCGTGCGGGCGGTGGGGCGTCGTCCTGGCGGTCCGCCCACGATCGGCGCACGCGGCCCTTGGAGCTGTCGGTCTCCTCGGCCTCGCGCTGGTCGATCAGCACCCGGGCCGCGTGGTCGTAGGTGAGGTAGTTCCACGCCCAGCTGACCAGCACCGACACGCGGTTGCGGAAGCCGACCAGCCACAGCAGGTGCAGCACCAGCCAGGCGATCCACGCGAGGAAGCCGTGGAACCGGATGCCGAGCGGCAGCTCGACGACCGCGTCGGTGCGCCCGATCGTGGCCATCTTGCCCTTGTCGCGGTACCGGAACGGGCCCGGCTCGCGGCTCGCCGGCCAGCTCGCGCCGCGATGACGTCCGGCGACGTACCGGCCCTGCTGGATGGCGACGGGTGCGACCTGCGGCAGCGGGTCGCCGCCGCCGACGCGTGCCGGCGAGGTCGCCGATGACGAAGACGCGCCCGTCGTGCGCGGTCCGACGCGCAGGTGGCCGTCGACCGGGACCCGACCGGCCTTGCCCGGCTCGACCCCGAGTTCGGCGCCGAGCGGGACACCGGCGATGCCGGTCGCCCAGATCAGCGTCCGGGCGGGCAGCACCTCGCCGTCGGTGAGCACGACCTGGTCGGGGGTGGCCTCGTCGGCGCCGGTCTCGAGCCGCACGTCGACCCCCCGCGCTCGCGAGGCTCCGAGCGCCACCGCGGTGGGAGCGGTCCGAGAACCCGGGCAGCAGCCGGTCGGTCACCTCGAGCAGGACGATGCGCACGTGCGAGCGGTCGAGCGTCGGGTGGTCCTCGCTGCAGGACCTGGTCGACCAGCTCGGCGAGCGCGCCGGCGAGCTCGACGCCGGTCGGTCCGCCGCCGGCGACCACGAAGGTCAGGGTGCCGTCGTCGAGGTGGTCGCGGGTCGGACGACGCGGCCTCGAACCGGCGCAGGAGGTGGTTGCGCAGCTGCGTCGCCTCGGCGAGCGACTTGAGCCCGAAGGCGTGCTCGGCGACGCCGGGGATGCCGAGGTCGTTGGTGATGCCGCCGGCGGCGACGATGAGGTGGTCGTAGGGCAGCCGCGCACCGTCGGCGAGGACGACCACGCGCGTCGTCGACACCGACGACCTCGCCGAGCCGGATCTGGGTGCGTCGGGCGTCCGTCGGGGCCGCGGCGACGCACCCCGCGGATGGAGCGGAGCGTCATCCCGATGTCGTGCGGCTGGAGGCCGGCGGTGGCGACCTGGTAGAGCAGCGGCTGGAAGGTGTGGTGGTTGCGCTTGTCGACGAGCGTGACCTCGAGGTCGTGGTCGTCGGCAGCGCGAGCCAGCTCGCGTGCGGCGTTGAGGCCACCGAACCCACCGCCGATCACCACCACCCGGTGCGGCTCCGCGGCGCGCGGTTCCGGGGCGTTGCCGAGGTCGGCCGGGACGACGTCGACCGGGCGGGTGGGCTGGGCGCTCACAGGAGCTCCTCGGGAGGGGGACGCGGGGGATCCGCAGCGAAGCGGTGCGGGTGGTGGGGCACGGTCGGTAGCGTCCGGACCGCTGGGGTCCGACGGACGTGGGCCCGGTGATCGGGGCGTGCCGAGCCCCGCTGGACGAGGGATCACCTGTTGACCGCACCGGACGAGCCGACGTCACCCAGGGTGCCGGGTCCGCCGCCGCCCGACCCGCCCGCGTGGGCGGTGACCGGTGACCGGGACCTCGGCACGGTGATCCCGCCGCGGGGCGCATCCACACCACCGCCGCCACCGCCACCACCTCCACCGCCACCGCCGTCCGGGGCCAACGCACCGGGGCCGCCCGCGCCACCGGGATCGCCCGCGGCACCGGGACCGCCGGTACCCGAGCTCGACGACCGCGATCGACCGCTCGATCCCCGGGTGGTGTCGGTGTGGCGCGTCAGCGGAGCGATCGGGGCGTTCGTCCCGAGCGCGATCCTGAGCGGGCTCGGGATGGCCTTCCTCGGCCGTCTGGCGCCCGTGATCGTCGTGCTCACCATCGCCATCAGCGTCGCGCTCGTCGTCTGGTACCCGCGAGCTCGGTACGAGCGGTGGCGCTGGCGGTTGACCGACCTGGCGGTCGAGCTCGAACGCGGGGTCGTCGTTCGGCAGGCCGAGGCGCTGCCCTACTTCCGCATCCAGCAGATCGACGTCACCCAGGGCCCGGTGGATCGGCTCCTCGGCCTCGCCTCGCTCCAGGTCACCTCGGCGTCCGCGTCGGGCAGCGTGACCTTGCCGGGCATCGCCGCCGATCAGGCGCCCGGTGTCCGGCGGGTGCTGCTGGCGCGGGCAGCGGCCGCCGTCGGGAGCCACGACGACGGGGTCCAGGATGCCGTCTGATCCCCCGTGGTCCGCGCCTCGGCCCGTCGACCCGGCACCGCCGGGGCCGCCGGCGTCGGGCGCGGGGTTCGCCGCACCCCGGGCGCTGCACCCGGCATCGATCGTGCTCGGCGTCCCGCTCCGCCAGCTGATCCAGGGCCTGGTCTTCCCCGCGGTGATCGGCGCGAGTGCGGGGCCCGGGCCGCGGTTCGCCGTCGTCGTGGTCCTCGTCCTCCTCGTCGTCACCGGGATCGGGAGGGTGCTCGCCTGGCAGCGGTTCCGGTTCAGCTTCGACGGCGAGGTGCTGCGCGTCGACGAGGGGGTGCTCTCACGCAACCACCGCGCCCTCGACGTCGCCCGGATCCAGCAGGTCGAGGTGGACCGTTCGCTGGCGGCCCGGGTCCTCGGGCTGGCCACGCTGCGTGTCGAGACCGCTGGCGGGAGCGGCGAGGCCGAGGTGGAGCTCCGGGTCATCCCGGAGCGCGACGCGGTCACCCTGCGGGAAGCGCTCCGCGCCGGCAAGGACGCGGTGACCGGCAGCGTGGCCGCCCACCACCGCGCGGACGGGCCGGGGGAGCCGCTCGCGCCCGGACCACGCGAGGATCGCGAGGTCGTCCGCGTGCCGCTCGGCCGCATCGTCCTGGCCGCGGTGTCCGGCAGCCGGCTGCTGGTCCTGCCCGCCATCCTCGCCGCGTCACTGCAGTTCCTCGGGGACGCCTCCGACCTCGGTGGCGGGTCGCTCGACCCGGAGACGCTGGGCCGGCGGATCCTCGCGCTCGGGATCGTCGGCATCGTCGTCCTGCTGATCCCGGCGTCGGTCGTCGCGGCCACGGGCGTCGGTGTCCTGAGGGACTGGAACTGGACCATGCGCCGCGTGGGGGGTGACCTCCACGTCTCTCGCGGGCTGCTGTCGACCCGCGACTCGGTCATCCCCCTGGCGCGGGTGCAGCTGGTCGAGGTGCAGCGCAACTGGGTCCGGCGGGGCTTCGGGTACGCCGCCATCCGCGTGCACTCCGCGGGGGGTGGTGACGACGACCGCCGCGTGACCATCCCGTTCGTCCGGGACGCCGAGGTGGACGGGCTCGTCTCTGAGCTGCTGCCCGGCGTCGCGGGCGTCCCGATGCTGCGCGCCCACCCGTCCGGCGCCCGGCGTCGCGCGATCTTCCGCTGGGTCCGCGCCTCGCTCGTGCCGGCGAGCCGCGCTGCTCGCGTTCCCCGGCCTGGTCGTCGAGCTCCGCGCCCTCGGCGTCCTCCTGCCGCTCGTCGCCGGCGGGCTCGGGCTCGTCGAGTACAGCCAGCTCGCCCACGGCCGGACCGACCGGGTCCTGGCGGGACGTAGCGGGGCGCTGTCGGTGACGACCGGCCTCGCGCCGCTCGTCAAGGTGCAGGGCGTGACGCAGCGAGCCAGCTGGTTCCAGCGCCGGCTCGGACTCGCCACGGTCACCGCGCACGTCGCCGGCCCCGGCGGCGACCTGACCATCCTCGACCTCGGCGACGGCGACGGCCGTCAGCTGCGGGCCGGCCTCGTGGTCGCCGCCGCGGCCGCAAGGGCCTGGACCTCACCCACGCCGGGTTGCTCCCGGTCGACCTCCGGAGCATCGGAGGGCTCCACGAAGTAGACGTAGGAGAGCTCCGCACCGCCGTAGCTGGCCGTGACTCGCCAACAGCCTCCGGTGCCCTGATCGCCACCGGCGATCATGAACCAGCCATCGTCGAGCGTGTGCGCGTTGGTGCCCACTTCGACGGTCACCGAGGCTTCGTCGGGGTCATCGAGCCGCTCCCAGGTCACCGAGATCTCCGGCTCCGGCTCGCGGTGGCCACCCTCGAAGTTCTCGCTCCACCACACGCTCTTGCGCGGGAGGTGGTCGCCGTCGGCATCGAGAACGGTCCACAGCTCGGACGACCCGTACCAGACACCACCGGACGCGGGCTGCTCCGGGTACGGGGCCGGCGGCACGAAGTCGCCATCGGGGACCGTGACCGGGCAACCGTCCGGCGTGGAGGTGACCTCCAACGTCGGTGTCGAGGGAAGCAACCGGCCGACACCGAGACCGGCCACGGCCACCACGGCGATGCCGGCGGCAACGCCCCCGACCTGCGCCGAGCGCCGCTGGCGTCGGGCGCGGTTCCACAGCTGGTCGAAGTCGGGCCGCAGATCGCGGGTCGGCACCGCGTCGTGCAGGACCTGTCGGATCTCGTCAGCCATCGTCGGCCTCCAGGGCGGGGACGTCGGGGACGAACTCCTCGCGGAGGGCTGCCACCGCACGCTTGGTCAGGGACCTGACGGCGTCCGGACTGGCGTCCATCCGGCGTGCGGCCTCCTCGACCGGGAGGTCGAGGTAGTAGCGCAGGATCAGCGCGGTCCGCTGCCGCTGCGGCAGGGCAGCAACGGCCTGACGGACGGCCAGACTCCCGGCATGGTCGCGGTCATCGCTCGCTGGCTCGACGCAGGTGCGTAGGCGTTCAGACGCCCGTTGTTCGGCCAGTCGACGACGGAAGTGGCTGTTGGCCAGGTTGATCGCGACCCGCCACACCCACGCCTGTGGGGAATCCAACCTCTCGACGCGTCCCCACCGTCGGAAGGCCCGCAGGAGCGCTTCCTGCGCCAACTCCTCGGCCACCGCACGGTCACCGAGGTAGAGCGTCAAGCTGCCGACCAGGCGCGGGTACTGCGCGGCGCAGAACGCGCCAGCGGCCTCGCGGCTCGGGTCGGACATCGGCAGAACCTTCGGAGAGCTCGCCACAGACACGCACGAGCAGACCCCAGCGTGTCACGCGAACCGTGCCGCATGTCCTGGTGCGGCGGTCAGGCGGTGGCGAGGCCGGCGGCCCGCAGCGACACGCGGAAGTCGTGCGGGTTGGTCGCGGCAGCGAGCGCGTCCTTGAGCGTCACCTCGCCGGACGAGTACAGCTGCAGCAGGTGCTGGTCGAAGGTCTGCATCCCGTAGTAGCCGCCCTCCGCGATCGCGTCCTCGATCATCGGCAGCTGGTGCGGGTCGGTGATGAACTCGAAGATGCGGGTGGTCATCACCATCGTCTCGACGACGGCGACGCGACCGTCACCGGTGGCACGTGGGACCAGGCGCTGGCACACGATGCCCTTGAGCGAGTTCGCCAGCGAGATGCGGGCCTGGTTCTGCTGCTCCTTCGGGAACATGTCGACGATGCGGTTGACGGTCTCGCGTGCGTCGGTCGTGTGCAGGGTCGAGAGCACGAAGTGGCCGGTCTCGGCGGCCTGCAGCGCTGCGCCGACGGTCTCGAGGTCGCGCATCTCCCCGATGAAGATCACGTCCGGGTCCTGGCGCGAGACCGCCTTGAGGCCGGTGGCGAAGTCGGCGGTGTCGACGCCGATCTCGCGCTGGTCGATGATCGCGTTGTCGTCGCGGTGGGTCACCTCGATCGGGTCCTCGAGCGTGACGATGTGGCACCGGCGGGTGGCGTTGATGTGGCTGATCATCGCCGCCGTCGTGGTGGTCTTGCCGGACCCGGTCGGGCCGGTGACGAGGACCAGCCCGCGGTGCTCCTCGGCCATCGCCCGCACCGCGGGCGGCATCCCGAGCGACGCGAAGTCCTGGGTGCCGGGCAGCACGCGTCGGCAGACCAGCCCCGCCGAGCCGCGCTGACGGAAGGCGTTGATGCGGAACCGACCGACCCCCGAGAGGGAGTAGGCGAAGTCGGCCTCCTGGCGCTCCTCGAACTCCTTGACCGAGCGGTCGGCCATCATCTCGTGGGCGAACCGCTCGGTGTCCGTCGGGGACAGCGGCGGGAGCGCCGACACGGGCTTGAGGTCACCGTCGATGCGGACGTAGGCGGGGCCGCCGGCCTTCAGGTGCAGGTCGGACCCACCGACGTCGACGAGGTGCTGGAGGTACTGGTCGACGGACTCCACGGCGTGCTCCGGTGGACGAGGGCGCGTGCGGGTGAGGAGCGCTGCAGGGTCGACGCTACGCGTCGGAGCGCACGGATGTCGGCCGAGCGGTCACTCGACCTCCACACCGACCCCATCGACCACGGCGCCCCGAGACTCGAGCGTTCAGACCTCGAGCAGCAGCGTGACCGGCCCGTCGTTGACCAACGAGACCTCCATGTGGGTGCGGAACACCCCGGTGGCGACCTGCGCGCCGAGCTCTCGGAGCCGATCGACGACCGCGTCGACGAGCGGTTCGGCGTGCTCCGGCCGGGCGGCTGTGACGAACGACGGTCGGCGCCCCTTCCGCGTGTCCCCGAGGAGGGTGAACTGGCTCACCACGAGCACCCCGCCGCCGACGTCGGCGCAGCTGCGGTTCATCGCGCCGGTCTCGTCGCCGAAGATGCGCAGGTTCCACACCTTCTCGGCGAGCTTCGAGGCCGACGCCAGGTCGTCGTCGGCAGCGACGCCGACCAGCAGGACCAGCCCCGGGCCGATCCGACCGGTCTCCACCGGGTCACCGCCGGCCGCCGGGCGCCGAGGTCACGGCCGCCGAGGAGACCCGCTGGACGACGCCTCGCACGTCCTGCTCCTCGATCGCTCGGCTCGACAGGCGTGCGAGCCTACGACCCCCCGCGCGCGCCCGTCGCGCGAGCAGGAGCCCTGGGTACGCTCTGGGCATGCCCAGGTACCCGACGCGACGCGCGACCTCCTCGGGTGGGGTCGTGTGCGACGACCGCGACGACGGTCGCCGTTGGGTCCTGCTCATCGCTCGTCGGAACGCCGCCGGCCGGCCCCAGTGGACCCTGCCGAAGGGCGGCATCGAGGAGGGTGAGACCGAGCAGGAGGCGGCGCTCAGGGAGGTCCGTGAGGAGACCGGGCACGGCGCGGAGGTCGGTCCGTTGCTCGGCACGATCGACTACTGGTTCGTGTGGCGGCCGGACGAGGTCCGCTACCACAAGTTCGTCCACTACTTCCTGATGTGGTGGGACGGACGGCCGGCCGGGCCGCGCGACGACGAGGCCGAGCACGTCGAGTGGGTTCCGATCGACGTGGCGGTGATCAGGCTCGCGCACCGCAACGAACGCAAGCTGGTGGAGAAGGCGAGCAGGGCCAGCCGTTCCCCCACCGCCGAGCTCCCGGTGGTCTCGCCGATGGACGTGCGGTCGGAGCGGTGAGCTCGTCACCGTCGACCCCGGGGCGGGGTCCGCGGCGGCACCTCACGGCACTCACCCTCGCGCTCGTCCTCGCCCTGCTGCGCGATGCCCGTCCCGGATGCCGCGGCGCAGCAGGAGCCGGGCGACGTCACCCTCACGGTGTCCGGCTTCAGCGGGGTGATCGGTCCGGGATCTCGCCGCCCGCCGGCACCGCCCTCGCAGGACGCGCCTCCCACCGAGGGCCCCGCGGCGCCCGAGGAGCTCGTCGTGCGGGCCCTCGTCGAGCACACCGGCGGCGACCCGCTCGACCAGCTCCAGCTGGTCGTCGAGGTCCACCCCGCAGCGGGTTCGCGTGGCGGCCTGCGCTCGGCGCTCGACGGCGAGGATGGCCCCGTCACGCTGCCGTCGGTCCACGTGACCGGGGTCCGCCCCGACGGCATGCTCGAAGCGGGCGAGCTGACCGGGGTCGAGCTCCGGATCCCACCGACGGACGTGGACTGGGCCGACGGCGGCGGCGTGCACCCGGTGCGGATCGCGATCCTGCGAGGGACCGAGGTGCTCGCCGAGACGCTCACCGCCGCCATCTGGCTCAGCGAGGTCCCCCAGAAGCCGCTGCTCACCGCCGCGGTGTGGCCGCTCGACACCCCACCCTGGCGGGGACCGGGGCCGGCGTACCCCGCGGACGTCGACGCCTCGCTCCGACCGGGCGGCCGCCTCGACGCGCTGCTCCGGGCGCTCGAACGCTTCCCGACCGCGGGGGCGATCGTCGCCCCGTCGACCCACCTGCTCGAGGACCTGCGCGACCGGGCGGACGGCTTCGTACGCACCGAGCGGATCGACGGTGGAGCGCTCGAGTCGCGCGACGTCGAACCGGAGTCGTCGGCGGCCCGGCGGGCCAACGACGTGCTGCAGCGCATCCGTGCGATCATCGCGGACCTGCCGCTCGCCCCCGTCGCCGGGCCGTACGCCGACGCCGATCTGGCGGCTCTGACGGGTGATCAGGCGGTCCGCGACCTGGCTGGCGAGCTCGCGACCACCGGACGCCGCAGGCTCCAGCAGCTCGTCGAGCGCGCCCCGGAGCAGAGCAGCTTCCTCCTACCCGCCAGCACGTCCGCCGAGGTGCTCGACCTCCTCCCCGCCGAGGTCGCCCTCGTCCCCTACGACGCGGTGGAGGGGCCGGATCCCGCGGCGAACCCGACGCTGCCGCAGCCGGTCCGCGAGGTCCGGTCGGCGTCGGGCCGCCCGTTCCGCCTCGTCGTGGGCGATCCGTACGTGACCGAGCTGCTCGAGCGTCCGCGGCCGGACGGGTCGATCCTCGCCGTCCAGCGGGTGCTCGCGGAGACCGCGATGGTGTTCTTCGAGATCGCCGGGGACCGGCGGACGGGCGCTGTCGATCCACCCGCCCGGGGGGTGGTCTCCGACGGCCGAGCTCGCCGGGCGGGTGCTCAGCGGCCTGGCCGACGCCACGTGGCTGGACCTGCGCGACGCCACATCGGTGGCGGGGCTGGTCGGACAGGTCGACCGGGCGACGCTGGCTGCCCCCGCGGCGCCCACGCTCACCGCCGACCAGGCCGAACGCCTGTCGTCGGTCGTCGGCGACCTCACGGCGGCGGCGGCGGCTCGCGGACAGGAACCCCGCCTCGGCGACCGTGAGCCGGCCGAGCTTCGTGACCAGCTGCTGCGTTCGACCTCCCGCTGGTTCCCGGCGGGGTCGGGGGAGGCGGACGCGCTCGTCGACGACGTCGCCAACGCCATCGACCGCACCCTGTCGGAGGTGAACATCGCCAGCGGGTCGCTCGTGACGCTCACCTCGGACACCGGGACCATCCCGGTGACCTTGCAGCGAGGTGAGGGCGGGCCGCTCGCCGTGCAGGTGGAGGTCACGTCCCAGGGCCGGCTCGCGTGGCCCGAGGGCCGCCGGTCCGAGACGCTCGTGCTCGAGGAGGGCACCACCCAGACGGTCACCTTCGAGACCCGCGCGCTGTCGACGGGCACCTTCTCGGTCAGCGTGCGCGTCACCGACCCGTCCGGTCGCATCGAGCTCGACCGGACCACGCTGTCGGTGCGCTCGACCGCCATCTCCGGGGTCGCGCTCAGCTCGATCGCGCTGCTCGTGGTGGTCCTGCTGCTCGCCGGGGTGCTGCGGCGACGGCCGCGGCGACGAGCGCTCGAGCTCGTGAAGTGAACCGGTGGGCGACGGTGGATCAGCGACCGCCTCGGAGGTGCGACACTCCCGCGCAAGAGGTCGCCGAGCAGGGCCGTCGCACCGGTGCGACCGTCCGGGCGATCGGAGGGTCGAGGACGTGGACGTAGCCCGAGCACGCGGTTCGAGGTGGGCGAGCCAGGTCGGCGGCGCCCTCGTGCAGACCGTCGTCGTGCTGCTCGTCCTCGCCGTCGCGGGCTACGAGCTGATCGCCATCGGCGTCACCTCCTTCGCCGTCGACGATGCGTCGCGCCAGGTCGCACGGGCGGCGCGGGACGCCTACCGTTCCTCCGATGGTTCGCTCGATGCGACGGCGCAGGCTGCCGTCACGGCGGCGGAGACCCACCGCTCGCAGGTGACGGACGTCTCGATCGACGGGGAGGTGCTGACGGTGACGCTGAACCGCCGCGCCACGACGCTGCTCGTCCACCGGTTCGCCGCCACCGAGCAGCTCGGTGCACGCGAGGCGACGGGGCGCGCACCCCTCGACGTCCGCTGACGTGGCCGAGATCCCCCGACCGGACGGTGCGAGCGCTCCCGCGGGTGCGCGGCGACCGCCCGTCATCCCCGACGACGAGCAGCCGACCCCGGTCCCGGGCAGCGACGAGGCGTCCACCATCCTCGGGGTGAGCGGTCCCCTCCCCGGTCCCCCGGACCCACCCGACGCCGGTGACAGCTCCGGAGAGATGCCGTGGCCCGGCCGCGCCCGGCTCGGCGATCGCTACCAGCTCGAGGAACGCATCGCCTCGGGCGGCGCGGCGGTCGTCTGGCGGGCGTTCGACGAGACGCTCGCCCGCACCGTGGCCATCAAGCTGCTCCACCCCCACCACGCCAACGACGAGGTGGTGGTCGAGCGGTTCGAACGCGAGTCGGTGTCCGCCGCACAGATCAACCACCCGAACGCCGTCCGCATCTACGACACCGGGCACGAGGACCAGCTCGTCTACCTCGTGATGGAGCACGTGGACGGGCCGTCGCTACGCCAGGTCCTACGCGACCGTGGCCAGCTCGAACCCACCGTCGTCGCCGCGATCGGTGAGCAGGTCGCCGCCGCGCTCGGCGAAGCACACGCCCGTGGGCTCGTCCACCGCGACGTGAAGCCGGCCAACATCCTCATCGACGCCGACGGCACGGTGAAGGTCACCGACTTCGGCATCGCCAAGGCGCTCGACAGCGACGCGACGCTGACCACCCCCGGCACGGTGGTGGGCACCGCCGCCTACGTCGCGCCCGAGCAGCTCGAGGAGGGGCGGGTCGACGCCCGGGCGGACGTCTACGCGCTCGGGGTCGTCCTCTACGAGTGCCTGACGGGTCGACCGGCCTTCGCGGGCGACACCCCGACCGCCACCGCGGCGATGCGGTTGACCCACGAGCTGCTGCCGCCTCGACAGGTCCGTGCCGACGTCCCGCGCCTGCTCGACGACGCGATCGTCCGGGCCACCCGCAACGACCGGACCGCCCGCTTCAGCGACGGCACCGTCATGGCGGCCGCGCTGGCGCCGCAGGTGCCGGTCAAGCCCACCGAGCTGACCGCGATGCTCGTCGCCGAGGTCCGCGAGTCGTCCGAGCTCGATGCCCTGCCCCGCGAACCCGAGCAGCGCCCGCTGTCGGGACCGATCCCGGCGACCCGGAGCGAGTACGCCCGGCGGCTCGTCGGGGCGTTCATCGGCGGCCTGGTGCTCACCCTGATCGCCGTCGTCGCGACCCAGAACCTGCGCGGCCCGGATGGGACCACCACCCTCGGCACACCCATCGAGGTCGCCGAGGTCGCGCTGTGGGACCCCGTGGGACGCAACATCGACAACCCCGACGAGGTCGCCGCGGCCGCGGACGGGGACCCGACCACGGCGTGGCGGACCGCGGACCGAGACAGCGACTTCATCGGCGACGGCCGCGACGGGATCGGGCTGGCGTTCGATCTCGGGGAGTCGGTCGAGGTCCGCGACGTGGTCCTGAACGTCAACCGCGGCGGCATCGACGTGTCGCTCTTCCGCAGCCAGGAGTACGTCGACCCCGGCTTCGGCAACCTCCAACTGTGGGGTTCGCCCTTGGCGTCGGCCTCCGACATCCGGGCCAACCAGACCTTCCAGCTGTCGCCCACCAGTGGCCGGTACTGGTTGGTGTGGATCACCGGCCTGTCGACCTCCGGGTCCGAGAGCTTCAACGCCGAGGTGGCCGAGGTCACCTTCCTCGGGCCCTGATGCGGTGCCGGGCGTCGGAGCGGGCCTCGTGAACGGGGTCGACGCGCGGACCGACGAGGAGCTGCTCGCGCGCTACGTGGACGCCTCGCTCCCCCGCGGCCAGAGGGAGCAGGCGTTCACCGGGCTCGTGGACCGGTTCCAGCGACGGGTGTTCGCCGTGTGCCTGCGCACCCTCGGCGGGGACGTCGCCGACGCCGAGGACGCCACGCAGGAGGTCTTCGTCCGCCTGGCGCGGTCGGCGGCCACCTTCCGCGGGGACGCCAAGCTGTCGACCTGGCTGTACGCGGTGGCCCGCAACGTGGCCACCGACCGGGTCCGACACGAGGCACGCCGGCCCGCCACCCCCGTCGCGGATGTCGCCGACGTCGCCGGGTACGACGCGGCCGTCGCCGACGACCACCACGCCGAGGCCGAGACCGCCGGGGACCTCGCGGCGGCGCTCGCCCAGCTCGACGACACCTCGCGGACCCTGCTGCTCCTGATCGCCGTCGAGGGCCTGTCGTACGCCGAGGCCGCGGCCGCGAGCGACCTCGCCGTCGGCACGGTCAAGTCCCGCGTCAGCCGCGCCCGGGTCCGGCTCGGCGAGCTGCTCGCCGACGGCGACCCGGACGGCCCCGGACCCGTCGCTCCCGTGACGACCGCCGACCCCGGTGGCACGGATGCCGGGGGTGGCCCGTCCCCACGGGGTCCGCCGACCACCGGCACCTGACCCGACCGGTCGGTGCCGGCGCAACCGTCGACCGCCGCACGACGTCCCACCACCACGATCTCCCGTCATCCCCTCCATCACCGCCGTGCCAGCCACTCACGAACCCCTGGAGCCCCCCGTGCCGTCGTCGGAGCGCCTCACCGCCTACCTGGCGGAGGAGCTGTCCCCGGACGAGCGTCGCGCCCTCGAGGCCGACCTCGCCGCGGACCCTCGGCTGCGTGGCGAGCTCGCGGCGATGCGACGTGCGGATGCCGCCCTGTCCGGCGTGGCGCCGACCGCGCTGCCGGACGGCGCACGCGACCGGCTGCTGTCGGCCCTCGGCGCGAGCTTCGACGACGAGCTCGGCGGGTCCGCGGCGTCCGACCCGTTCCCGGGCGATGAGCTCGCCGAACGGCGGCGGCGGTCGGTGTCCCGCCGCACGTGGCTGACCGCCGCCGGCGGCGCCGCGGCTGCGGTGTTGGCCGTGGCGGTGGCGCTGCCGAACCTCGGCATCATCGGGTCCGGCGCCGACGAGGACGCGATGGACAGCGGGGCCGCGACGATGTCGGCCGAGAACGCCGAGGATGACGCGGCCGGCGCGATGTCCACGCAGCTCGCCGGGCCTGTGCTCACCGGGGGCGACCGCGAGATCGACGCGGGGCTCGCCGACGAGCTGTTGGCCTCGCCGGAGCTCGAGGACGTCGCCTCGCGGGGGCTGACACCCGAGGAAGCGGCCACGCTCGGCACCGACTGGGCGCTGGCGCTCGGCGCGACCGGTGGCTCCGGTGCGGATGGCGCGACGGGCCTCGAGGCTCCGGACGAGCCGTCGGACGACGACGTCCAGCTCGAAGAGGCGCCCGCGGATGCTGGACCAGCGGACGTCAGCCGTGCGACGGCCGAGCTGCGTGTCGGCTCCGAGGTGGACGACACCGGCCGCGCCGACGTCGCACGCTGCCTCGACACCCTGCTCGCCACCGGCGACCTCGCCATCCCGGTGACCGCCGAGCTGGTGACCTTCGACGGCGAGCCGGCCATCGCCTTCGGCCTGGTCGGTCGCGACGCCGACGGCGAGGTCGCCCGGCGCGAGGTGTGGGTGCTCGCGCGCGACGGCTGCGAGCGTGCGCTACTTCGGCCAGCGCTGAGCGTCAGCGGCGGCGGACCACGATCCACCCGCCGTACATCGCCGCCGGCCAGGCGAGGAGCAACATCCCGACCTCCTCGCTGCCCGCTGCGACGAGCCCGACCGCCGCCGTCGCGCCGGCGAATGCCATCGCGAGCGCCCGGATGAGCGGGGTCGACGCCTCCTCGGCGCCCCAGAACACCGCCCGGGCGACACCCCAGCCGATGGCCCCCGAGCTGATGAGGAACAGGGTCCCCTGCTGGAGGATCGGGCCGAGCAGCAACCCGCCGGCGACCGCGGCGAACGCCCCGACCGCGACGGCGCGGGCGATGATCGTGGGCGACGAGCCTTCGGCGGAACCGCTGGAGCTGGCCGCGCCTCCGAGGCCACCGGATGCCACGCCGGGCAGGCGTCGCGTCCGCTGGCCCGCGGCCGCCGCAGCCGCCTCGCTGGCCGCGCTGCGCGTCCCCGCGCAGCCCGGGCACTGGTAGCCGACCGCGGCCTCGACCCAGCAGTTCGGGCAGATCGCGGTCTCGCACACCGAGCACCGCAGGCGGGTCTCGGTGTCGGGGTGGCGGGAGCAGGGGAAGGCGTCCATGCCCCCGAGGGTAGGTGCCAACCCGGCCCCGTGTGCCTCGCGACGGGCGACGCGGCGGCGGCGACGCGGGGACGGCGATGCGGCGTGGAGGGTGACCTGGAGGAGCGTCGGGGAATGTCCGCGGAGGCGTCCTCGTTACCCTGCCCACGCGGCCCGGCCGCGGCTCCCGTACCGCCGACACCCCGAAGGTTCCCGCTGTGGACGTCACCGACCGTGTGCACGATGTCGTCATCATCGGTTCCGGCCCCGCCGGACTGACCGCGGCCGTCTACGCCGCCCGCGGCAACCTCGAACCGCTGCTGATCGAGGGCGTCATCGAGGGCGGACCCACCGGCGGACAGCTGACGCTCACCACCGACGTGGAGAACTTCCCCGGCTTCCCCGACGGCATCACCGGCACCGAACTGATCCTCGGCATGCGCGCCCAGGCCGAACGGTTCGGGACCAGCTTCATCACCGAGGACGTCACCTCCGTCGACCTGTCGGGCACGCTCAAGACCCTCACCACCGCCTCCGGCGCCGACCATCACCGCCCGGTCGCATCATCATCGCGACCGGTGCCAAGCCCCGCCGGCTCGACATCCCCGGCGAAGCGGAACTGTGGGGCTCGGGCGTGTCCGCCTGCGCGACCTGCGACGGCTTCTTCTTCAAGGACAAGCACGTGGTGATCATCGGCGGCGGCGACTCCGCCATGGAGGAGGCGATGTTCCTGACCAAGTTCGCCTCCAAGGTGTCGGTCATCCACCGCCGCGGATCGCTCCGCGCCTCCAAGATCATGCAGGAACGAGCGTTCAAGAACGACAAGATCGAGTTCATCTGGAACGCCGAGGTCACCGAGGTCCACGGCGCCGACGGCCAGGTCGTCCTCCCTCACCCTGCGCGACACCACCTCCGGCGAGACCCGCGACTTCCCCTGCCAGGGCCTGTTCCTGGCCATCGGCCACATCCCCAACACCTGGCTGTTCGACGACGTCCTCGACACCGACGACGAGGGCTACCTGCTCGTCGACCAGCCCTCCACACGCACCAACGTCCCCGGCGTGTTCGCCTGCGGCGACGTCATGGACCACGAGTACCGCCAGGCCATCACCGCCGCCGGCACCGGCTGCCGCGCCGCCATCGACGCCGAACGCTGGCTGGCCGAGAACACCACCGCCGAACCCGACGACCCCCGCTGAGCGGCCACGGAGCGGCCGGGGGGCCGGCCCGCACGGCCACCTGCCTCGACCGGCGGACCGGAATACGGTCCACCCTCCTCGCGTTCCCCCCGCGACGCACCTCCCCCGTCCCGATCCATCCGAACGAGGAGCACCACATGGGCGCCACGCCCGTCACCGACGCCGAGTGGGCCGACGAGGTCCTCGAGTCCGACAAGCCCGTCCTGGTCGACTTCTGGGCCGAGTGGTGCGGCCCGTGCCGGATGGTCGGTCCCATCGTGGACGAGATCGCCGACGAGAACGGCGACAAGATCAAGGTCCTCAAGCTCAACGTCGACGAGAACCCGAACACCGCCCGCGAGTACGGCGTGATGTCGATCCCGACGCTGCTGGTGTTCAAGGGCGGGCAGCCCGAGAAGCGCATCGTCGGCGCGAAGGCGAAGTCCGCGCTGCTCGGTGACCTCGCCGACTACGTCGCCTGACGCCAGCCGGCACCCCGCACCACCGCGAGCCCCGGCCCCGCGCCGGGGCTCATCGCGTGCCACCTGCCTCACCGATCGCTGCAGCCCGCAGACCTGAACGAGCCCGGAGGGACCGCTGTGGAGGCCGCCACCGTCCACGAGCTGATCGGCTACCTCGCGTCGGCGCTGATCGTCGTCAGCCTGCTGATGAGCTCGATCCTGCGTCTGCGGGTCATCGGGCTGTTCGGCGCGATCTCGTTCACCGCCTACGGGCGTGCTCATCGGCGCCTTCCCGATCGCGGTGGCCAACGGCGCGATCATCCTCATCCACATCTTCCACCTGACGAGGATGCTGCGGGCACGGGCCAGCGAGGAGTACTTCGAGGTCATCGAGGTGCCCGCCACCTCGCCGATCCTGCGCCGCTTCGTGGACTTCCACCTCGAGGACGTCCATCGCTTCCAGCCGGACTTCCCGGGGGTGCGCGGCGACGAGCTCGCGCTGCTGATCCTGCGCGACGCCATCCCGGCCGGTGCCGTGCTGGCCGAGGTCGACGCCGACGGTGCGCACGTGGTCCTCGACTACGTGGTGCCGGCGCACCGCGACCTGCGCCCCGGCCGCTTCCTGTGGATCGAGTCGGACGCCTTCACCTCCCGCGGGGTGGGCCGCGTCACGACCACGGCGCCGACCGAGGAGCACGCGCGCTACCTCAGCAGCGTCGGCTTCGCGCAGGGCCGCGACGGACTGTGGGTCCGCGAGGAGACCCCCGTCCCGGCGTGAGCCGGCGACGGGGGTCTGCCACGTGAGAGCGGGGCGTCAGCCCTCGGTGTCGTCGTCCTCGGTGGTCGCCTCGTCGGTCGGGTCGTCGGGGTCCGCCGGCGCGGGCGCATCCTCGAGCTCGAGGGTGCCCTCGACCTGCAGCCGGTCGGCGTCGATCACGATGGAGTCGATGATCGCCTCCACGTCGATGTCGGAGCCCTCGAGGACCTCGACGGCGATCGAGATGGCGTTGCCGTCGACGGTGGCGAAGATGCCCGTGGCCATCGCTTGCCCGCCGGGGGCGGCCAGTTCGACGCGCGAGGCCTCGTCGGCCCCTTCGATCTCGATCGGCTCGGGTCCGGAGGTCACCTCGGCCTGCCCCGCCTCGACGAGGTCGTCGATGCCGGCGAGCAGCTCGTCGAGGCTCTGACCCTCGAACTCGACGTTGACGGTCACGGCGCCGTTCTGGTCGGCGAGCGAGCCGACGAACGCGGACCCGGTGGGGGTCGGCTGCGCCTGGGAGGCGCCCTCGTCGACCGGAGCATCCAGAGAGACGCCCGGGACGACCTCGTCGGCGGTGAGGGTGTCGAACCCGGCAGCCTCGGGCTGCTCGAGCTCCTCGCCCTCGGTGACCTCGTCCTCGGCGGCGGCGCCGTCGTCGATGGCGCCGTCGTCGGCCGCGCCGTCGTCGGCCGGAGCCTCGATCTCGTCCTCGCCGTCGGCGCCGTCGTCGGGGGCGCAGGCCGCGAGCCCGAGCGAGAGGGCCGCGGCGACGGCCACGCCTCGGCGGGCCCGCCGTCCGGTGGGCTGGGAGCGGGTGGTGCGGGTGCGTCGGAGCGACGCGATCATCTTCGACCTCGGTGGTTCGGGAGCGGGCACGGGAGCACCCGGGGGTCCGAGCCACGGTACGGAACGTCAGCGGGGCTGCGGCCACGACGGCCCCGGCCGGACGACGCCCCGGCGCCATCGGGTGTGTCGGGGCCGGATCACGGTCTCACGGGTCGGTCCGCGGTACCGGGAGGTCGAGGCCGGCCAGACGGCTGCCGAGCCGGAGCCCGATCGCGACGGCCGCACCGGCGATGAGCGCGGCGGTCGGTGAGGTGCTGTGGAGGGCGAAGGTGACGGCGGCACCGAGCGCGGCCGCCGAGGCGTAGAGGTCCCCCGACCGGTACAGGATCCCCGGCACCTCGCCGGACAGGACGTCGCGGATGATGCCACCGCCGACGCCGCTCACGGCGCCGACGAAGACGGTGCCCCAGAGGCCGAAGCCTGCGGCGAGCCCGCGCTCGGCGCCGAGCGCCGCGAAGATCCCGAGCGCGACGGTGTCGAACAGGTACAGCGTGCGCCCCTCCGGCACGAAGCGGTGGAGGAGGAAGACGGCCAGTCCGGTGACGAAGACGGTCCACAGCAGCGGTTCGTCGGTGAGCGAGGTGGGTGGGACGATGCCGACCACGAGGTCGCGGATGGAGCCGCCGCCGATCGCGGTGACCGCGGCCAGCACCAGCACGCCGACGACGTCGAACCGCTTCTGGACCGCCGTGAGCGCCCCGGCGACGGCGAACGTCACCGTCCCGACGTAGACGAGCACCTGCTCCACCACCGCCGACTCCGTCGCACTCGCCAGGCTGGGACCCCGCACTCGTACCACGCAGCGCCGCCCGGACCGTGGTTGTGAAGCGACATGGGGGTGTTCCCCCCGGTGGTCGCTTCACAACCTCGACCTGGGCGGGGCGGCCGGTCGGACGGGACCGGGCTCGGCCGCGCGGCCCGCGTCCGGTTGGGCTGGAGCCTCTACGCTCCGCGACCGTGATCGCCATCCAGCACGGGTCGGTCGGACCCGAGGTCGAGGACGTCCAGCGCCGCCTGTCGGCGGTGGGCTTCACCTGCGACCCCGACGACTCCGGACGGTTCGACGATGCGACCGTCGCGGCGGTCCGAGCCTTCCAGCAGCAGCGTGGCCTGCCAGGCCGACGGGATCGTCGGTCCCGATACCTGGCGCTCCCTCGTGGCGGCCGGCTACCGGCTCGGCGACCGGATGCTGTACGTCACCCGTCCGCCGCTCATCGGCGACGACGTGCGCGACCTGCAGCGTCGCCTCAACCGGCTCGGGTTCGACGCCGGGTACGACGACGGCATCTACGGCGCCCAGACCTTCGACGCGGTCCGCGAGTTCCAGCTCAACGTCGGTCTCGAGGTCGACGGCATCGCCGGCCCCGGGACGCTCGACCTGCTCCAGCGGCTGCACCGCACCCACCAGTCCGCGCCGGCCTACGCCGTCCGGGAGCGCGAACAGCTCCGCCGTCCCACACGCCGGACCTCCCTCGCCGGCGCCCGCATCATGATCGACGCCGGGCACAGCCCCGAGCTGCCCGGGCTCACCGCACCCGACGGCACCCCCGAGCACGAGGTGACCTGGGCGATCGCCTCGATGCTCGAGGGGCGGCTGTCCGCCCTCGGCGCCCACGTGGTGCTCGCCCGCGGCCCGGCGACCTCGCCGACCCCATCGGACCGGGCCCAGCTCGCCAACACCGAGGACGTCGAGGCGATCGTGTCGATGCACGCCAACGGGGTCGACTCGCCGGCCGCCCGCGGGGCCGCCGCCTACTACTTCGGCACCGAGGGCTACGTGTCCGAACACGGCCGGATGCTCGCCCAGCTCGCCGTCGACGCGGTGTGCGAGGCGACGGGCACCCCAACTGCCGGACGCACCCCTCCACGACCTCGCTGCTGCGCGAGTCGCGCGCGCCGGCGGTGCTCATCGAGCCCGGCTTCCTCACCCACCCCGAGGAGGGCCGCGAGCTGCTGGAGCCGAGCTACCAGATGGTCATCGCCTCGGCGCTGGTCGACGCCCTGCAGCGCTTCCTCGCGGCGAGAGCGCCACCGCCGCCTGAGACCGAGACCGTCGACGCTCCGCGCAGCCGGCTCCGCGAGGGCGTTGCGGCGCCCCTCGCGTCAGCGCCGGGTCGAGGGACCGCGACGTCGGCGAGCGCCTGACCGCGGCCTGACCCGCTCGGCCAACGCGCCTCGAACCACCTCGTCGGCCAGGCCGACCTGCACACCGGCGTCCTCCGGGGTCGCCGGGGTGCCGACGACCGGACCGTCACCCGGGCCGCCGCGGTCGTCCCCGTCCCGGCGTGTGCGATGCCGTCGGTGGGCACCAGCGGGCGCCCGACGACGCGGGTGTCGGCGACCACGAGGTGGCGGCGGCGAGGAACACCACCAGCGTGCCGATGCCGACGCTGGCCGCCCCGACCAGCAGGGCCAGCGAGGGCGACCCGGCCTCGACCAGCTGACCGGCGAGGGCGGCGCCCCCGGCGACGCCGACGACGACCGCCGACTGGGTCCAGGACTGGGCCTCGGTCTGGGTGCCCGGCAGCGACAGGTCGTCGATCAGCTGGAAGGCCACGATCGTGGTCGGGCCGAGGAACAGCCCGCCGAGGAACAGCCCGACCGCGAACGTGCCGAGCGCCCGGGAGCGCGAGCGGCACGAGCGCCAGCGACACGCCCGAGCACCACGATGACCACGCGCAGCCGCTCGCGGAGCGTGCCGGGCCACATCCGTCCGCCGTAGACCAGCCCGCCGACCAGGCTGCCCCCGGCGATGGCGGCCACGAGCGAGCCCGCTGCCTCGGGACGGCCGGCGAACTCGGCGACCGCCGGCAGGACCACGTCGATGGCGCCGAAGACGACCGCGACGAAGCCGAGCGCGACGACCATCACCCGCACACCCGGTGCCCGCAGCGCGCCGCCACGGCCGGTGGCGGCCACGTCCCGCGCGGGCCGTGCCCCGCGACGCCCGCGTCGCGGCGAACGCCGAGGGCCCCGATCAGCGCGAAGATGCCCGCGAGCACGACCGCGTAGCGGCCGCCGAACCGCGCCGCGACCGCCGTCGCCGCGAGCGGACCAGCGATGAACCCGAGCTCGACGGCGATCGACGACACCGCGAAGGCGGTCTCGCGGAGCGGTCCGGTCGGGAACAGCCGGGACAGCACGACCCGGGCGCACGCGGTCGTCGGGGGGTAGACCACCCCGGTCACGACGGCCGCCAGCACCAGCGCCCACACCGGGGCGCGCATCGCCGAGCAGGACGGCCAGCGTTCCGAGCCCGAGCGCGTACCCGATGGCGTCGGGGACGAGCACCACGCGCCTGTCCGAACCGGTCGACCAGCTTGCCCTGGAACGGCGATCCGAGCCCGACGCCGATCTGGTGGGCGCCGGTGACGAGGCCGGCGATGGCGTACGAGTAGCCCCGCCTCGCGGCTGGCCAGGACGAGCGCCAGGGCGATCATCCCGGGCGTCAGCCGCGAGAACGTCGAGGTGATGAGCGGCCAGCGGGCATCGGGTGGTGCGAGCAGATCGAGGTAGCTGCGCACGAGCGGGTCCGTCGCGGGCGACCGGCATCGGAGGGCCGGGGCGACGCCGGCGACCGACGGGACGTACGGGTCCAGCTGCGTCGTGACCGAGCGGTCCGAGCAGCTGTCTCGACGTCGAGAGACAGCGGGAGCCTACCGCTCGTCGCGGCTCGTGCCGTCCGAGAAGGGCGCCGATCGGTGCGGGTCGGAGCGGTTCGGTTCCGGCACCCCGTTCGGGATCCGCCCGCCCTCGCGCACCGGCTGCGGGAGCGCGGCGGGGCAGGGCGCCGAGGAGCTCCTCGAGCGCGTGCTCGAGCGACTCGGCCCAGCGCACGGTCCGCTGCGTGTCGAGCCGCAGCAGCGGGGTGCGCGGGTGCTCGCGGTGGACCTCGAAGCCCTCGTGGAGCAGCCAGGTCGCCGGCAGCACGCACCCGCGCTCGAGCCACCGACGGTCGCCGTAGGCCTCGACCGCCGGCGCGCCGGCGCGGATGGCGTCCTTGAGCGCGGCCTGGACGAGCAGCCGGCCGAGCCCGCTCGCGCCAGTGCGGCGACGATCCAGACGGTCGCCAGCAGCAACGCGTCCGGCGACGTCCGCGGGCAGGGCGGACGTCGCGGGGCGAACGCCGCGCGCGGGACCGAACAGCGCGTACGCCGGCCACCTCGCCGTCGATCCGGACCAGCCGGCCCGGCGGGTGGCCGTCCTGGACCTGGGCCGACACCCACGCCTGCTTGCGGACCTGCGGGCTGGGTCGGCGCCGGTTGCCTCCCGGCCGCCGGCCGCCCGACCGCGACCGCCGAGGTGACCCGCGGCGACGGGGTGGCCGCGCCGAGCTCCCAGACCAGGCAGGACGCGCACGGGCCGGGCAGCGCCTCGACCGCGTCGCCGGTCAGCGGCTCGAGGCGGCGCGACACGATCAGCGCCCCGGCGGGAGCGGTGTGCTCACCGCGTGCGGTCCCGCGGGCTGACGAGCGCGCACGAGCGCGCCGGCAGCGACGCCGAGCGCGATGCCGACGGCGGCGCGGCGCCAGCCCCCGGCCGCGACGCGACGCGCCGGGTCGGAGACCGGCTCGATCACGTGCTCGACCTGCTCCACGGGCGGCCTCCGCGTGTCGCGAGCGCCGTTCCCGTACGCTCGTGCTCGATGCTACCGGCGGGCGCCCTCGTGCCGAGGGGGCGGCCGCCGGTCCGCGACACGAACAGGACCAGGCAGCCCGTGCGGCTCGACACCGACCCCTACCTCGACCGCTACGCCGCGCGCGTGCGTGGGATGTACGCGTCGGCGATCCGGGCGCTGTTCGCGCGTCGCGTCGCGGCCCGAGATCGTCTCGTTCGCGGGCGGCAACCCGGCCGTCGAAGCGCTCGACCTCGGGGCCGTCGAGGAGGTCGTCGGCCGCGTCATCCGCGAGACCGTGGCGCGCACCGCCCTGCAGTACGGCATCGGCCAGGGCCGCCCCGAGCTGCGCGAGCAGCTCGTGGAGGTCATGGCCCACGAGGGCGTCGCCGCCCACGCCGACGACCTGGTGGTCACCGTCGGTGGCCAGCAGGCGCTCGAGCTGGTGGCCAGCTGCTTCGTCGACCCGGGCGACATCGTCATCGCCGAGGGGCCCACCTACGTCGGCGGCATCGGCGCGCTGGCCTCCTGCCAGGCCGACGTCCGCCACGTGCCGCTGGACGACGACGGCATGCAGGTCGACCTGCTCGAGGACCTGCTCGGAGCAGCTCGCGCGCGAGGGCCGGCGCGCCAAGTACGTCTACACCATCCCCAACCACCAGAACCCCGGCGGCGTGTCGCTGTCGGTCGAGCGGCGACACCGGCTGGCCGAGCTCGCCGACAGCACGACCTGATGATCCTCGAGGACAACCCCTACGGGCTGCTCGACTTCGCCGGCAAGACCTTCCCCTCGATCCGCGAGCTCGTCCCCGAGCGCACCATCTACGTCGGGACGGTGTCCAAGACCTTCGCACCGGGCGTCCGTACGGGCTGGATCGCCGCACCCGCGCCGGTGCGCGACAAGCTCGTGCTGCTGCGCGAAGCCGCCGACCTGTGCCCGTCGTCGCTGACCCAGATGGTGGTCGAGGACGTGGTTCGCGAGCCAGCCGTGGCGCGAGCAGATCGACGCGTTCCGCGACGTCTACCGGACCAAGGCCGAGGCGATGCTCGGCGCGCTCGACGACCGAGATGCCCGACGGGGTCAGCTGGACCCGACCGAGCGGGGCGTTCTACGTCTGGATGACGGTCCCGGCAGGCATCGACACCGACGACCTCGCCGCCAAGGCCATCGCCCACCGCGTGGCCTTCGTCCCCGGTCGGGGGTTCTACGCCGACGGCTCCGGCGGCGACCAGCTGCGTCTGTGCTACAGCCAGCCCTCACCCGAACGCATCCGCGAGGGCGTCGTCACGCCTCGGCGAGCTGCTGCACGACGAGCTCGAGCTGGTGCGCGCCGTCTACGGTGCCGACGGCGCTCCGCCGCTACGTCGACGCCGCGCCGATCCCCCCGCCTCACGAGGTCAGGAACCCAGGTGACGAGCTCCGTCGCCGTCCTCTCGGGCGGCCTGTCGCTCGAACGCGAGGTGAGCCTGCGCTCCGGTGGCCGGGTCGCCGACGCGCTGAGCGACCGCGGCCACCACGTCACGCGCCTCGACGTCGACGGCGACCTCGTCCCGACCCTGGAGCGCGGCGGGTTCGACGTCGTCTTCCTCGCCCTGCACGGCTCCGCCGGCGAGGACGGCACCATCCAGTCGCTGCTCGAGCTGACCGGCCTGCCCTACACCGGCCCGGACGTGCTCGCCTCGTCGCTGGCCTGGAACAAGCCGATCGCGCAGGGCCTGTACGCCCGGGCCGGGCTGACCGTCCCCGACCGCGTGACCCTCTCCCAGCAGGCGTTCCGCGAGATGGGCGCGGTCGCCGTCGTCGACCGGGTCGCCGCCGCGCTCGGCACGCCGCTCGTGGTCAAGCCGGCGACCGGCGGGTCGTCGCTCGGGCTCGTCGATCGTCGAGGACGCGGCGCGCCTGCCGCAGGCCATCGTCGGGGCCTTCTCGTACGCCGACGCGGTGCTGATCGAATCGTTCGTCGCCGGCACCGAGGTGGCGGTCACCGTCCTCGACGGGCGCGCCCTGCCGGCGGTCGAGATCCACCCGAAGGAGGGCGCCCTACGACTTCGCGGCCCGCTACACCGCCGGCGCGACCGAGTTCCACGCGCCGGCGCGGCTCGACGACGTGGTGTCGCCGCGGTGCGCCGAGGTGGCGGTCGCCGCCGAACGCGGCGATCGGCGGACGCACACATCTGCCGCGCCGACCTCATCGTCGACGCGAACGGGGAGCCCGCACGTGCTCGAGCTCGACACCTCACCGGGTCTGACCGAGACCTCCCTGGTCCCCCTGGCCGCGCAGGCCGACGGGATCGGGTTCGCCGACCTGTGCGAGACGCTGGTCGAGCTCGCCGTCCGCAACGCCGGTGGAGGGCGCGCGTGAGCGGTCCGCCCGGCGTTCCCCGACACCGGCGAGATCCCGCTCGACCGACCTCGGCGCCCCACCCGACCCCTTCGACGAGCTCGAGGACGCGGTCGGTGGCCGGTGGGACGCCGGATCCGGACGGTCCCGCCCCGCGGATCGTGGTGTTCGACGTCGGCGAGGTGC
This sequence comes from uncultured Nitriliruptoraceae bacterium, assembly GCA_963850715.1. Lineage (GTDB taxonomy): Bacteria > Actinomycetota > Nitriliruptoria > Nitriliruptorales > Nitriliruptoraceae > Nitriliruptor. The sequence goes on from CAWKMM010000001.1 coordinate 197,599, forward strand.
TGATCGACGAGACCCGGGTGTGGGCGATGCTGGGCCGAGCTGCTCGGCGTGACCCCGCTGACCTTCGCTGCGGTCCTCGGCGCGGCCATCGTCCAGGGCGAGGACCACGACGTGGTCTTCCCCGCGATCGCGCCGAACGTCGACTGGCGCGACTTCGAGGACGAGCACGAGCGGCGCTACGGCGGCTTCCGCGAGGACGGACCTCCACGCCGACGTGCGTCCCTGCCTCGACGAGCTGCGCTCGCTCGGGTTCCGGGTCGTGATCGCCGGCAACCAGCCCGCGCGGCGCAGCGCCCAGCTGCGCCGCGCTCGACCTGCCCTGCGACGACCTGGTGACCTCCGAGGAGCTCGGCGCGGAGAAGCCGGACCCGGCGTTCTTCACGCGCCTGCTGCGCCGCTGCGACGCTGACCGATCCGGCCGACGTGCTCTACGTCGGCGACCGCGTGGACAACGACGTGGTGCCGGCACACGACGCGGGCCTGCGCACCTGCTGGCTGACGCGCGGCCCGTGGGGCCACCTGCAGGACCTGCCGGACGACGTCGAGCCCGACCTCGTGCTCGAGGGGCTCGGCGAGCTGCCGCTGCTGTTGTCGAGGTGGCGGGACGGCTGAGGGCCCGCCGGCCTCGACCGGCGGTGAACCAGATGCGAGAGACCGAACCACACGGGTGTGGTTCCACGTGGAACGGAGCGACGGTGGCGGACGAGGGCAAGCGGGCGGCGGGCGCAGCGGCGGCGGAGCTGGTCGAGGCGGGGATGCGGCTCGGTCTCGGCACGGGGTCGACGGTGGCCCACTTCCTCGACGCGCTGGCGGCACGCGGCCTGGAGGGTGTGCGCGGGGTCCCGACCTCGCGAGGCGACGACCGATCGCTGCCGCGAGCTCGGCATCGCGCTGCTCGACCCGCAGGACGCCGTCCGGCTCGACCTCGCGGTCGACGGCGCCGACGAGCTGACCCGGGACCTCACCCTGACCAAGGGCGGCGGCGGCGCGCTGCTGCGCGAGAAGGTCGTGGCGTCGCTCGCCGACCGGTTCGTGGTCATCGCGACGCCGGACAAGGTGGTCGACCGGCTCGGCGACACCTTCCCGATCCCGGTGGAGGTCGTCCCGTTCGCGCTCGGGCCCGTCCGCCGCAGCATCGAGGACCTCGGGTTCGAGGTGACCGTCCGCGGCGACGGCGAGCTACCGCACCGACAACGGCAACGCGATCCTCGACTGTCGCGCGGTCGGTGGGCTGTCGGATCCGGCGGTGAGCGAGGTCACGATCGCGCTGTTGCCGGGCGTCGCGGAGACCGGCCTGTTCGTCGACCTGGCCACCGAGGCACTGCTCGGCCGCGGCGACGGCGAGGTGGAACGCCTCGGCCCGCTCACCGACTGACCCGGCCTGCGCCCGCCCGGTGGCCGGGTCGTCGTCAGCGGGGTGGCGGCAGGTCGATGAGGGCGGCACCGTCGTCGGGGCAGACAAGGGTCGTGGCGGGCAGCACCCGGTGGCACGTCGGACAGAACCGGGCGTCACGGTCCTCGACCAGCCCGGCGGTGTCCTCCTCGACCGCCTCGGTGTCGACGAAGCGGCTGCGGATGTTCGGCCCCGGTACGACGACGGGGTCGGCGAACTCCTCGTGACGGGACACCACCGCACTCCTGGTCGTCGGACGTCGCGGACGGAACCCTGGGTCAGTCGGGCCGCGTGAGGGCCTCGAGGTCGTCCTCGTCGAGGTCGTCGAGATCCAGGTCCTCGACGTCGTCGGCCGACGCGGCCGAGGGGGTCGCGCCGGGGTCCTGCTGCGGTTCCCGATCCGTCCACGACGCCGGCGGCGGCAACCCCGGCGTGGTCGATCCCGTACCGGCGCCCGCAGCTGACCCCACCTGGTCCGCAGGTGCGGGATCCTCGAGGCCCCGGGCGATGACGCCGACGATGCGTTCGAGGTCGTCGACGGACTGGAACTCGACCTGGAGCTTGCCGCGACGCGACCCCATCGAGATGCGGACCCGGGCACGCAGGGCGTCGGAGAGGTCGTCCTGGAGCTCGACGAGCCCCGGTGCGGTGAGCCGGCCCGGCTTCCCACTCGCGCGGACCCGCGCCGGATCGGCCGGTTCGAGGAGGGTGAGGCGGACCAGCTCCTCGAGCGCCCGGACCGACATACCCTCGGCGACCGCCCGGGTCGCGAACCTGTCCATGGTGTCCGGATCGTCGCTCAGGGCGAGGAGCGCCTTGGCGTGCCCGGCAGACAGCACCCCGGCAGCGACGCGGCGCTGCACCCCCTGAGGCAGGTGCAGCAGCCGGAGCGCGTTGGAGATGGCCGGCCGCGACTTGCCGAGCGCCTGGGCGAGCTCCTCCTGGGTGAAGTCGAAGTCCTCGAGCAGCTGCTGGTAGGCGGCGGCCTCCTCGAGGGGGTTGAGCTGCACGCGGTGGATGTTCTCCACCAGCGCTTCCTTGAGGAGCGCGGCGTCCTCGGTGTGCCGGATGACGGCCGGGATGCGCTCGAGACCCGGCACGCTTGGAGGCCCGGAGGCGACGCTCGCCGGCGATCAGCTCGTAGGTGTCCTCGCCCGTCGGGCGCACCACGATCGGCTGGAGCAGCCCGAGGTCGCTGATCGAGGCGGCGAGCCCGTCGAGCTCCTCGTCGTCGAACACCTCGCGTGGCTGCTGTGGGTTCGGTTCGATCGCGTCGACCGGGATCTCGGCGAGGCTGGCGCGGTTCGCGCCGACCGGCCCTCCCTCGCCCGGCGGGATGAGCGCTGCCAGGCCACGCCCGAGGCCACCTCGTCGGTTCACAGCTGTCCCTCCGGTCCGTGCGGTGCAGCGGAGGGGGGTCCGGCGGCTGCCGGCCCCTCGCGGTCGTCGTCCGGCCCGGAGATCCGCGCTGCGGATCCGGCGGCCGCATCGCCGGCGGCGCCGTGTGCCACGTCGGCACCCGACGGTGCCCGGTCCACCGAGGCTGTCGGCGGCGGTGGCGGCGGGGGCGGGGGCGCGGACGGCGGCGTCGGCACGGTCGACGGGTCCGAGGCGCTCCCGGCACCAGCGGGGACCTCGGGTGCGGCGAGGGCCGGGCCCCCGAGCAGCCGATCGAGGGCGGAGAGGCCCTCGTGGGGCTCGTCCGGGGCGTTCGAGGGCAGCCCGAGCCGCTCGATGACCTCCGCGGCCAGACGCTGGTAGGAGCGAGCACCGCGGCTCGAGGGGTCGAACACGGTGATCGGCTGGCCGAAGCTCGGCGCCTCCGAGAGCCGGACGGTCCGGGGGATGACGGTGCGGTACGCCTTGTCACCGAAGTAGTCGCGGACCTCGTCGACGACCTGCTGCGAGAGGTTGGTCCGCCCGTCGAACATCGTGAGCACGACGCCGCCGAGCTCGAGCTCGCGGTTGAGGTTGTCACCGACGAGCTGGACGGTGCGCATCAGCTGGCCGAGCCCCTCGAGCGCGTAGTACTCGCACTGGATGGGGACCAGGACCTGGTCCGCCGCCACGAGCGCGTTGATCGTGAGCAGGCCGAGCGACGGTGGGCAGTCGACGAGGACGACGTCGTAGCGGTCGCCGACGGCCTCGAGCGCGCGCCGCAGCCGGAGCTCGCGCGAGAAGGCGGGGACGAGCTCGACCTCCGCACCAGCGAGGTCCAGCGAGCTCGGCAGCACGTCGAGCCCCTCGACCTCGGTGGTCTGCACGGCGTCGAGCACCGCCACGTCCTCGACGAGCACGCTGTAGGTGGACGGGTCGCCCTCCTCGGCGCGGAGCCCGAGCCCGGTGGTGGCGTTGCCCTGCGGGTCGAGGTCGACCACGAGCGTCCGGACGCCACGCTGCGCGAGCGCTGCCGCGAGCGAGACCGTGGTCGTGGTCTTGCCCACGCCACCCTTCTGGTTGGCGATGCCGACCACCACGGCGCGTTCTTCCGAACGTACGTTCGGTCCACGCCGCTCCGGGAGCTCGAGGTTGGCGAGCCCTGGGACCGGGTTGCGTTCAGGCGCGCCCCCGGCGGCCGATCCCACCGTCGACGACACCGCGTCGTCGACGTCGGATGCGTCGACGGGCTCCACGGTCGGCGGCTCGGGGGGGCCGGGCGTGCCCGCGGACGCCGACGGCGTCGGTCGATCGGGCGAGTCAACGTCCGGTACCCCTGGACCGGTGGCATCCACGAGCTGGAAGCTGGTCCACGCTCCCCGACCGGTGACGCGTCGTGCTGGCCGTGTCCGGCCGATCCATCCGAGCCTCACCATGCGGAGCTCCCTCAGCTGACCCGGTTGAGCATAACAACGCGCGGGTGACCCGCTCCAACGGATCCCGAGGACCAGGTGGCGTCCTCCGGGGTGGCGACGACGCTCGCCCCGGCGCGGCCGATCGCGGACCTCGCGGATGCGAGCTCGTCGGCCCACCGTTCGCCCTTGACGGCGTAGAGCAGGCCTCCGCGGCGGAGGAAGGGGACGGCCCAGGCGACCAAGCGATCGAGCGGCGCGACGGCCCGGGCGGTCACCACGTCGAACGTGCCAGCGAGGGCACCCCGTTGGAGCTCCTCCGCCCGTCCCGTGTGTACCGACACGTGCACGCCGAGCGCCTCCGCTGCTTCGGCGAGGAACGCCGTCTTCTTGGCGGTCGCGTCGAGGAGGTGGACCTCGAGCTCCGGGCGCACGATGGCGAGGACCATCCCCGGGAACCCACCCCCAGCCCCGATGTCGAGCAACCGCTGTGCCCCCTGCGGGAGCATGGTCGCCAGTGCGACGCACTCGGGGACGTGACGTGTGTCGAGCTCGTCCCGGGCGCGCCGAGACACGAGGTTGTGCTCGCTGTCGCGCACGAGCGCCGCGAAGCGCCGGAGGCGCTCCTCGATCTCGGGGTCCGGGGGCGTGGTCACGCGGTGAACCTAGCCGGTGCGGCAGGCTGGGGCGCGGAGCGCGGGCACCGACGACCTCTGCCCCGCGCAGGTGTCACGATCCGTGTTCCACGGGGAACGCCTGGCGGTTGCATGGCTGGCCCGCGATCGTGGTTCCACGTGGAACGCCGCCCTACTCGGAGGCCGCCGGAGCACGACCCCGGTCCGGATGCCTGCGATCCCACGTCCGATCGATTCTCGCCCAACGGCGTGGGTTCTCGGGAAGCGACCCCCGGGCCAGCAACCGCGTACGCGGTCGGTGCGCCAGCGCCAGGCGTCATGGACTGCGCGGTGGCCGAGGGTGTGGAGCGACTCGGGGCGCAGCTCTGCTCGAGTGGGAGAGCCCCCGGGTCGGGGCGGCGGACACGGCGGTCATCGGCGTTCCTCGATGAACACAGGGAAGCTCCCGCCGCGATGGTGACGCTGCCTCGAGAACCAGGCTCCCTCCTTCGGGCTCCACCGCAGCGCGGTGGCCGATCCCTTCACCGCGGTGGCCGATCCCTTCACCCGGACGCGTCAGGGAACGGGCGCTACGAGGTCGAACCCAAGACCCGTCGTGGACTTGGTGGGGCACGTCGGCGCGACGGCCGCAGGCACCGGTGATGCGAGACCGACCACAGACCCGGAAGGTCGGCGTGGTGATCGTGTCGGGGCGACCGCCTTCCCACGGGCGCCGCTCGCCCGGAACGAGGCGAGCCGCGGGTCCTCCCTTCCACGTGCCGCTGCCCTCTGGCATCGAGGAGAGAGGGTCACCTGGCCCTGGGCTCGGCGCGTACGGCTTCGTCGTCCCGCTGCTCCACGCAGCCCGTCCGGCGGCACTGGGTGGGGATGCTCGCTCGCGCATCGCTACATCCGTGGCGCGATCTCGCCACGCAGCTCGCTCTGGTGTTCCACGTGGAACGCTCTGGTCCGTCGCGGTCGAGACCCAACGGTATCCAGTGCTGCGGGCCGCCGGGGAAGGTTCCACGTGGAACGCTCTGAGGCGAAGTGCCTCCGGCGGGTTCTTCTATCTCGTTCTCCGCCTCCGAGGGCCAAGGCGGCTTCCTCGCACGCTGCGCCAACCGCCGTCGGGCCCGACGGGCTCCTCCGACAACCTCTCCTCGTCCGGGGCTCCGCAGATGGTTCCACGTGGAACGCAGACGGATCAGGCTGACGTCACCACGCAAGGCACGTACGAACCGGCCCCGCGCACATCGAACCCCCTTTCATCTCCACCGATACCGGGTGCCGGTTTCCGGCGGTCACGGCCGTTGGCGGCGGCTCGGTCAACGCGTTGAGCCGCTGACCGAGGGCTCCCGCGTCCCGAGGCGAGCCTGCTCTGCCGGGCGCGGTCGGCGACACCCCCGCCCAGGGTGGTTCATCGGTGCGGCCCCGTAGGCGAGGGGGCGGCGACCCCGCCCCTCGTGCGCAACAACCGGGTCCACGCCAAGTCCGCCGTGGGCGGGCCCCAGCCATCTCGACCGCCGCGGGGCCGGCGCACCGAGCGAGAGCTGAGCTCGCGTCCGGCGCCAGCGGTGCTCGCACATTGCCCCAGGTCGATACCGCGTCCACCGACGACGAAGGTCCCGCGGATCACGCTCCTCCACCGCGGCAACCCTCGGTCACGGGAAGCCAGCCCCGTGGGCGACCTCCCGGTGCCGCTCCCTCCCCACACGCTCGGCAGCCGTCCCGCACCACTCGTCGGCGACAGGTGCTGCCAACGCTGGTCCAGGCCCGGACCTAGCGTGACCGAGGGTCCGGGGTGCGCGGCAAGGCCCTCGACGATGCCCTCGGGACGTCGGACCCCGGTCGCGCGCCTTCGGGCGCTGGCCGCCCGCGCCGGCCCGCAAGTCGTCTCCTGGCCGGCCACCGTGCCTCTCGGCGCGCGCCGTCGTCCGTCAGGCGCCATCCTCGTGCGTTCTCGCAGGTCAGAGCGGGTTCCTGCGGCGGGCGGCCGTTCCACGTGGAACCGTCTCGGTGCGAGATGCACCGCGACACACCGCGACCCGGGCCGGGGCCCGGGTCGCGGTGACGGAGCAGCCTTCGGGGTCATTCGCGCTCGATGACCACCCGGCGCGCCGGCTCGCGACCCTGCGAACGGCTGGTGACGCCGTCGACGTCGGCGACGATGCGGTGGACGGACTTGCGCTCGAAGACGTCCATCGGCTCGAGCCGGACCGGCTTCGCCGGTGTCGAGCACCTCATCGATGGCCTCCTCGGCCTTCTCGACCAGCTTCTCGAGCCGGCGAGCGCGGTAGCCCTCGGCGTCGACCTTGACGCGCGAGCGCCGCTGGAACTCGCGCTGGAGGGCGCATCGGACCAGCTCCTGGATCGCCTCGAGCGTCTGCCCGCGCCGGCCGATGAGGGCCCCCGAGCCGATGTCCACGACCTCGACCTCGGCGTGGTCCTCGGTCGTCCGGATGCGGATGTCAGCCGGGAGGTCGAGCGCGTCGAGCAGGCCCTCGAGGAAGTCCGCGGCCGCATCGGCCTCCTCCTCGAGGTCCTCGATCGTCACCACCCGGTCCACTGGCTCGTCGTCCCCGTCACGGCCGCGGTCGTCACGGTCGCGATCTGCGTCGCTCCCGCCCCGCTCATTCGACGCACGTTCGTCACGCCCACGAGCGGGGGTGGTCGCCGCGCCACAGGTGCCCGCGTGCAGGCGCGGGAGCCGCCGTATCCGCGGTGACCTCGTCGTCGCCGCGTCATCAACGTCGGCGGGACTGGTCGCGGTGGGTGCGGTCACCGTGGCCTGCGGGCTCGCGTCGGACGGCTCCGACGCCGTCTCCGGGCTGGCCGGGACCACCTCGAGCTCGAAGGCCAGCCGACCGGTCACGTCGTCGAGCCCCGGAGCGTCGACCACGAGCACGATGTCGCCGGTGTCGGTGTCGAGCAGGTCCGCGAGGGCATCGCGGAGGGCGTCGACGAGGGTCGGGCCTCGTCCATCGGTTCGTCGGCTCATCGTCGGTCGTGCTCCTGTCGGGGCGTTCCGTGGTCGGTGTCGTGTCGTCGCCTGCAGCTGCTGGAGCGCCGCTCAGCGACGGTCCCGCGGCGAGGGAGGTGGTCGCGGTTCTTGCCGCCGGTGGACTTGGCCTGGCCGGTCGGGCCGCTCCGCCCGTTGGCCTTCGGCCCACCTGCCTTGCCCGCCCCACCGGGCTTGCCGGCTTGCCGGGCTTCCCGGGCTTGCCGGGCTTCCGGGCTTGCCGGCGTTCCCCGACTCTCCGGATCCACCGGCCGTCGATGGGGCTGGGGGACCTTCGGCCGAGCCCTCGCTCGTGGCGCTCCGGTTGCGACGGCCGGACGACCCGCTCGGACCGGCGGTGGGCGGCTTCGCCCCGCCCTTCTTGCCGCTTGGTCCGCTTCCTGGTCACCGGGTTGCGCTTGGCGCGCCTCGCCCCCGGGGTGGTCAGCCGAGGGTGCCCTCCTCGACCTCGTGCTCGACCTCGCGGAGCATGAACCACTGCTGGCCGGCCTGCCAGGCGTTGGTCGTCACCCAGTACAGCAGGACACCGAGCGGCAGGTTGAACGAGATGACCGCCGAGGAAGACCGGCATCACGTACAGCAGGACCTTCTGCTGCTGCGCCATCGGGTTGTCGCCGCCCGTGGCCGACTGCCGCGCCATCATCTGCTTCTGCGAGATGAACATCGTGGCCGCCATCAGGCCACGATCAGCAGCCACCCGGGCCACCCCGCGGCGCTGACGAGGGCCGTCAGCCCCTCCTCGGCGGACGAGGTAGGTGAAGAAGTAGAAGCGTCTCGCCGACCAGCTCGTTGGCGCGGTCACCACGGAGGATCGAGAACAGGGCGAAGAAGACGGGCGCCTGCGCGAGGAGGGGCAGGCACGAGGCCGCGGGGTTGACCCCCTCGGTCTGGTACAGGGCCATCATCTCTTCGTTCATCTTCTGCTTCTTGGCCTTGTACTGCTCCGGGTCCTTCTTCATCAGGTCCCGGTCGACCTTGTACTTCTTCTGGATGGCCTTCATCTGGGGCTGGATCGCCTGCATGGCGCGCATCGAGCGGATCTGCTTGATCGCCAGCGGCAGCAGCAGGACGCGGATCACGAGGGTCAGGCCGATGATCGCCCAACCCCAGGACGCGGCACCCGTGAACGGAGAACAGCTGTTCGCAGGCCACCGAGGGCGCCGCTCGAACACGTCGAGGATGTTGTGCCAGAGCTGCAACACGACGGTCTACTTCCGCGGGGGGACGGGATCGAACCCGCCGAGGTTCCAGGGGTGGCAGCGGCCGATGCCTCGGACCGCGAGCCAGGTGCCACGCAGCGCACCGTGGGTCCGGATGGCGCCTCACGGCGTAGGTCGAACAGGTGGGCAGGAAGCGGCAGCGCGGGCTGCGCAGCGCGGCCGTCGCCCGGTAGAGGCCGACCAGGCCGAGCAGCAGCCGAGCGAGCAGGGAGGGGCGAGGCAGCCGGGTCGTCCGCGCCCGTACCTCGGCGGGGGGCGGGGCGGTCCACGACCGCGCTCACGCCGCGACCGCGGTCACGACGCCGAGCCGGTCGGCGAGCGCCGCCACCTCGGCGTGGACGGGACCGAGCGATCGAACTGGCGCACGCGCCACGGGCGACGAGCACCACGTCGATCCCGGGTGCCCAGGCGATCCGGACCGACGCCTCGCGCAGCAACCGCTTGGCACGGTTGCGCGAGACGGCGTTGCCGACGCGCTTGGAGGCGACGACCGCGATGCGGGCGGGCCCGGCGTTCGTCGGCGTCACGCACGTGGACCACCGCGAGGTGCCCAGCACGAGACCGCCGTCCACGCAGGACGGCGGCGATGTCCCGGCCGTCGCGCAGCCGGTCCGCTCCGGGAGACGTCACGGGGACGTCCGGTGCGTTCAGGCCGTGAGCTTGGCGCGGCCACGCTGACGACGCGACCTGACGATCGCGCGACCGGCGCGGGTCTGCATGCGCGCGCGGAAGCCGTGCTTGCGGGCACGACGGCGGTTGTTGGGCTGGAAGGTGCGCTTCACGACCGGACCTCCGGGTGCGGATCGAACGTGGGGCACGCGGTGCGGTCGGGTTCCCCGCCGCGTCACCGGCCCGGACGGGCCCGCTGGGAGGCGGGACGAGGTGGCACGCAGCGACGCGGGAGGTGCGAGGTGTGAGGATCCGCGACCGTCCCGGTGCACGGGACGTGCCCGCGAGCGTACCGAGCCGCGGGCGAGGCGACCAACCGCTGCTGCTCCAGCGCACCACACCCTCCGCACACCGACGCGTCGCGTACCGACGGGGCCGGTCCGCTGGACCACGACCATCCGTCGCTCGCGCCAAGCACGTCCGGCGCGGATCCGCCTCCGCGTGTGCGCCGGTGCCACCTCGGCGTCCCGCGCACCGACCAGCGCACCCGAGGCGTTGCGGCGCCTGCGGCCCAGCGGGCTACCGTCCGCGACCGTCCACCGGAGCCGGTGGTGCAGGTCCAGGGAGCACCTGCTCGGACCGGCCGACGGCTCCCGGACCTTCCCCGCGGCAGATCGGACGCGCCTCAGCGCGTGCGGTCGGATACGATCACCTATCCACACCTGTGGACGGTCCTGTGGACATCCCTCACCGGGGGTGCTCGGATCGGTCACGACCGTGCGGCGGTGGGGGTCCGATCCACGTGACGCGTGCACCGGTCGAACCACGGCGCCCCGGACGGGTCGCCCGGACGACGGACCGGAGAAGCACGGCGTGTCACGACCCTCGACGCTCGACCTCGAGACGCTCTGGCGTGACGCGCGCGACGAGGTGATGCGCGCGGTCACCTCCACCGCCCAGCGTCAGTGGCTCGAGGCGACCCGTCCCGTCGGCTACACCGACGACGTCGTGGTGCTCGCCACCCCGCACGACTTCGCGCGCGCCTGGCTCGAGACCCGCTGCGGTGAGCTGATCCGCACCGCGCTGTCCGAAGCGGCGGGCCGGCCGCTGACGGTGGTCATCACCGTCCAGCCGCGGCCCGAGCCGGTCGGCGACCTCGGCGCGGCCGAGACCGAGCTGGCGGGACCACCGAGCTCCACCGACGAGGAGTCGGCGGGCCCGCGCCCGAGACCGGGCCCTCCGCGCACCCCTCCGAGCCCCGCGACGCGGGCCGCGACCACCGTCCGACGCCTCCGAGCCTGCGCAGCGATCGTCGGGAGGACCGCTCCTGGGCCGCATCCTCGGCGACCGGCAGCTCGCAGCCGCCGACGGTGCGCACGCTGACGTCCGCCGAGCCGCTCGACGACCACCGCGCGACCCACGGCGGGGCGTCACGCGACGACGCTCGCGACGAGCACGACCGCTACGCCCGGCAGGGCCGACGCGACCGGCGGACCGTGCCCGACGACGAGCACGCCGACGACGTCCCCGCGACCGACGACGCCGGCCGCCCCCTCGAGGCCCCCGGCCGGCCGCCCGGCCCCGTCGTCGCCGCTCCCCGATCCGCGGCCCCGCCCGCGGACCGCGACGAGGTCGAGCCCGACACCCAGCTCAACCCGAAGTACTCCTTCGACGACTTCGTCATCGGCAGCTCGAACCGGTTCGCCCACGCGGCCGCGGTCGCCGTGTCCGAGGCGCCCGCCAAGTCCTACAACCCGCTGTTCATCTACGGCGGCGCCGGGCTCGGCAAGACCCACCTGCTGCACGCCATCGGCCACTACGTGCGCAACCTCTACCCGCGGCTGTCAGGTCCGGTACGTGACCACCGAGCAGTTCACCAACGAGTTCATCAACGCCATCCGCGACGACCGGATCACCGGCTTCCAGCGCCTGTACCGCCAGGCCGACGTCCTCCTGATCGACGACATCCAGTTCCTCGAGCAGAAGGAACGCACCCAGGAGGAGTTCTTCCACACCTTCAACGCGCTGCACAACGCCGAGAAGCAGATCGTCATCTCGAGCGACCGGCCGCCGAAGCAGATCGCCCAGCTCGAGGACCGGCTGCGCAGCCGCTTCGAGTGGGGGCTGATGACCGACGTCCAGCCGCCCGACCTCGAGACCCGCATCGCGATCCTGCGCAAGAAGTGCGAGTACGACCGGCTCGGCGTCCCGCCCGACGTGCTCGAGCTGATCGCCTCGAAGGTGCAGTCCAACATCCGCGAGCTCGAGGGCGCGCTCATCCGCGTCTCGGCGTTCGCGAGCCTCCAGCAGGCGCCGCCGGACTCCGCAGATGGCCGAGCTGGTCCTCAAGGACCTGTTCCCCGACGACCGCGAGCAGGAGGTCGGCCTCAGCCTCATCATGGACGAGGTGTCCGACTTCTTCTCGCTGACCGTCGCGGACCTGTGCTCGCCCTCGCGGAACCGGCAGCTCGTCACGGCGCGCCAGATCGCGATGTACCTCGCCCGCGAGCTGACCGACCTGTCGCTGCCGGTCATCGGCAAGGCGTTCGGTGGGCGCGACCACACCACCGTCATGCACGCCAACAAGAAGATCGCCGGGCTGATGCAGGAGCGCCGCGCCATCTACGACCAGGTCCAGGAGCTCACCGGACGGGTCAAGACGCGCGCGAGGCGGAGGTTGACGGTCGCGTGTCGACCATCCACAGTATCCACAGGCCCTGTGGACAACCCGGGGACGGCGTGGGGACGGGCGGTGGACACGACGCCGTCCGGTGGGACGATGGCCGGCCCACTGGGGACGACCGACCCCGACCGCGCCCGGTGGACGAACGGTGGACGGCACCGTGGACGACGAGCTCGACGCCGGTGGAAGCACATCGGTGTGACTTCGCTCGCCTGTGGACGGACGGCCGCCGGTCGTCCCCACACCGTCCACGCGCCGGAACCCGCTCTGACCTGCGCCGATGCCCGGTCATCCACGGTTCCACAGGCCCTACGGGTGTGACGGAATTGAAGCTTGTGAAGAGAGGTTCACCACCAGAGCGGTGGAGAACCCCGACGAACGAAGGACGAGCAACGTGGAGCTGGTCGCGGAGCGTGCGGAGTTCGCCGACGCGGTGTCCTGGGCGACCCGGACCGTCGGGGCGCGGGTGACGCTGCCGGCGCTGTCGGGGGTGCTGCTCGAGGCGGCCGACGGCAAGCTGACCTGCCGGGCCACCGACCTCGAGGTCGCCGCCGAGATCCGCATCCCGGTGCGCATCGAGCAGCCGGGCCGGGTGCTGCTGCCCGGCCGGCTGCTGAGCCAGCTCGTCGCCAGGTTCCCGGACGCCCCGTCCACGTGAAGGGCGAACCGGACCGGGTCGAGATCACCTGCGGCCGGGCCACGTTCCACGTCCGCGGCATGCCGGTCGACGACTTCCCGACCCTGCCCGAACCGGCCGAGGACGCCGCGCAGGGCGTGGTCAAGGCCGACGCGTTCGCGCGGCTCGTCGCCCAGGTCGCCCGGGCCGCCTCCTCCGACGAGGCCCGTCCGGTGCTCACCGGCGTCCAGCTCGAGGCCGCCGGCGGCACGCTCACCGCCGCGGCGACCGACAGCTACCGCCTCGCGGTGCGGTCGCTGACCTGGGACGAGGCCGTCGAGGGCACCGCGCTGGTCCCGGCGCGGGCGCTCCAGGAGGCCGCGAAGGCCGCGTCAGCGAGGCCGGCGGCGCCGTCACCGTCGCGCTCGAGGCCGGCCAGGTGTCGTTCCTGTTCGGCGACCGCCGCCTGACCACCCGCCTGATCGAGGGCAGCTTCCCGAACTACCGCGCCCTGCTGCCCGACGCCCACGAGACCTCGGTCGTCGTCGAACGCGCCGCCCTGGTCGAGGCGCTCCAGCGCGTCGTCGGTCGTCGCGATGGGCCAGGCCAACACCCCGATCAGCCTGACGTTCGGTGACGGCTCGGTCGACCTGCAGGCCGGCAGCCAGGAGGTCGGCGACGCCGCCGAGGCGCTGCCCGCCGAGATCGACGGCGAGGGGCTCACGATCGCGTTCAACCCGGGCTTCCTGCTCGCCGGGCTCGAGGCGACCGGCACCGAACGGATCCGCATCGAGCTGCGCGACGGGCTCAAGCCGGCCGTCCTCCGGCCCCACGTCGACGGCGACGACACCACCGACGACTTCACCTACCTGCTGATGCCGATGCGGGTGACCTGACCCGCGACGGCCGTGCACCGGCCGGCGACCGGCGTCGGTGCGACGCGGCACCATCCGCGGGACCGCCTCACCTCGCCGACAAGGACGTCCGTGCACCTGCGACGCCTCGAGCTGGTCGACGTGCGCAGCTACGACCGGGCGCGTCTCGACCTCGAGCCCGGGGTGACGGTCCTGGTCGGCCGCAACGCGCAGGGCAAGACCAACCTGCTCGAGGCGGTGCTGCGGGCGGCGACCGGGCGGCTCGCACCGGGTCGCGTCCGACGCGCCGCTCGTCCGGGCCGGCGCCGACGTCGGGATCATCCGGCTGCGAGCTGATGCACCGACGAGGGTCGGCGACGCACCCTCGAGCTCGAGGTCGGCACCGGCCGACGGACCCGGACCAAGGTCGACGGTCAGGACGTGCGGCGCGCGGCGGACGCCGCCGGCGTGCTCCGCGTCGTGCTGTTCGCGCCCGAGGACGTCGCGATCGTGCGCGGCGATCCGGCCGAACGGCGCCGGTTCCTCGACGACCTGCTCGCCCAACGCCGACCGGCGTTCGCGTCCGCCCGCGGCGAGTACGAACGCGTGCTGCGCCAGCGCAACCAGCTGCTGAAGCAGACCCGCGGGCTGTCGAGCGTCGGCGCGCGAGGCCGCCAGCGGCGACCCTCGAGGTGTGGACCGACCAGCTCGTGACCCACGGCACCCAGCTCCTCGCCGCGCGGATCGCGGCGGTCCGGGCGCTCGCCGGCCCCGTCGACGCCGCCTACCGCGACCTCGCCGACCGGCCCGAGCCGATCGGCCTGACCTACCGCTCCTCGGTCGGGGTCGCGTCGACGGGCACGCGGCGACGACGGGCCGACGGCGACCGGGTGCCGGACCCGGCGCCCGATCGCGGACGCGATGCGCGCCGCGCTCGCCGAGGTCGCGGCCGACGAACGGCAGCGCGGGCTGACCCTGGTCGGCCCGCACCGCGACGACCTCGAGCTGACCATCGGTCCGCTGCCCGCGCGCGGCTACAGCTCCCACGGCGAGGCGTGGTCGCTCGCGTTGTCGCTCAAGCTCGCGACCGAGGCCGTCCTGGCCGAGGTCGGGGACCGGCCGGTGGTGCTGCTCGACGACGTGTTCGCCGAGCTCGACACCGTCCGCCGGGGCAGGCTCGCGGCGGCCTGCGAGGGGTTCGACCAGGTGCTGGTCACCGCCGCGGTCGAGGAGGACGTCCCGCTCGCGGGCGCGCGGGTCGACGTGCGCGATCGAGGCGGCACGGTCGCGCCTGGCGCCGCGGAGGCGGCGGCGTGAGCGGCGGCCGGTGGAGCGACCGCAGCGACCGCGGTGGCGGGCGCGGCCGGTCAGCGGCGCCGCGAAGGGCGCCGCCGCGCGGGACGCGCCGCGGCGGCACGGCGGAACGCGCCGAAGCGCGACCGAGCGCACCGCGGACGAGCGCCGACGACGCCGCGAAGCGCCGGCGGCGCCGCGGACCGCGACAAGCACCTCTACGACCGAGAAGCGCGCCCAGCAGGCCCGCGCCCGCGCGCCGAGCTGGACCGGGCCAGCTACGACCCGGCGCCCGCCGACCCGGACGACGAGTGGACCGTCGCGGACGACAGACGGCGCCGGCCTGCGCGCACCACCGCCCCGTCGCCGCTCGGTGAGGCGCTCCAGCAGTTCCTCGACCGCCGCGGCTGGGGCGAGCGCCTGACCGGCGCGACCGCGTCGCAGCGCTGGACCGAGATCGTCGGTGCCGGACCTGGCGCGCGCTGCGAACCGGTCCGGCTGGCCGGCGGGACCCTCGTGGTGCGGGCCGAGTCGCAGGTCTGGGCGACCCAGCTGCGCTACCTGCTCCCCCAGCTGCGTCGCGAACGCCAACGAGGTCCTCGGCGGCCACGTCCGCGAGGTCCGGCTGGTCGTCGGGCCGCTCGAGGGCCACGGCGACGTCTGAGCCCCGGACGCCGGCGGACTGTCGCACGGCCCGCCCGGTCGGGCCCTCCGACCCTCGCCGTGCGGTGACCGGCAGCCACGGAGGCTCCGCCGACCACCGTCGGTCCCGAACCGTCGATCCGTCGGACGCTTCCGAACCTCCCGATCCGCGAGGTCCCCGTGCAGTCCGCCGTCGAACGCTTCGCTGGCGCTCCTGACGTGGTCGCCGCTCGGTCGTCGACCGTCGCCACCCTCGTGCTGCTCGTCGCGTCGGCCGCGTCCCGGACTGGCTGCGTGACGAGGTCGGCGCTGCCGCTCGCGGCCGCATCGCGACGTCACCACGCGCTGGGTCGCTGTGGATGTCCGAGGTCGCGGGCTACATCCCCTGCGTGCTGTGCTGGTACCAGCGGATCGCGATGTACCCGCTGGTGGTCATCCTCGGCGTCGCCGTCTGGCGCCGTGACGCCCAGGTGTGGCGCACCGTCGTGCCGATCGCCGCTGCTCGGGTCGGCCGTGTCGGTCTGGCACCTGGCCGTCGAACGCGATCCCGTCGCTCTCGGCGGGCCTGCGACCCGGCCGCGCCGTGCGCGGTCCGCTGGGTCGAGGAGTTCGGGTTCCTGACCCTCCCGGGATGGCGCTGACCGCGCTCCGTCGCCATCGCCGTGCTGACCCTGCGCCGCCCGCCCGACCGGCCGACCCGCTCGCCACCGACCCGCCCGACGCCGACGACCCGGACCGTCGTCCGACCTCACCGTCCTGACGCACCGCTCCCGAAGGCCCCGCCGTGGCCAAGCAACCCGCCGCCGACAGTCGACCGGCGGTCCGGCCCGCGCACGATCGCTGCTGCTGCGTCGGTGCTCGCCGTCGCCGTCGCGGCGCTCTGCTGTTCGCCGCGTTCGGCCTCGAGCAGCGACACCGGTCCGACCGTCGAGGAGGTCGCCGGCGACGCCGACGGTCACCGGCGACGCCCTGCCCGCCGCTCGCCCGACCCGGCGACGGACCCGGCCGTGGGCACCGCCGCGCCGGTGGTCGACCGGCGCCGGCTTCGACGGCGAGGCCGAGCCACCATCGGTGACGACGGCGCCGAGCTGGTGGTGTTCCTCGCCTCGTGGTGCCCCGCCTGCCAGGCCGAGCTGCCCGAGCTCGTCGAGTGGCTCGACGGCGGCGGCCTGCCCGACGGGGTCGAGCTGCCGCGGCGTCGTCACCGGTGCTCGACCCGAACCGGCCGAACTGGCCGCCGCAGGACTGGCTCGAGCGCGAGGGCTACACCGGCCACGTCCTGGTCGACGACGCCGACGGCACGCGTCGCCGAGGCCTACGGGATGTCCGGCACCCCGTTCTGGGTCGCGATGCGCGACGGCGAGGTCGTCGCCCGAGCCGCCGGTCAGCTCGGGATGGACCAGGTGGCGCGTCGCCCAGGAGCATCGCCCCGTGACCCAGCTCGCCGTGGACCGCCCGTCGGTCGGCGCGGCCGGAGGTCGTACGCTCGGCGCGATGCCCGAGCTGCCCGACATCGAGGACTACCGCGCCGCGCTCGACCGCCCGGGTGGTCGGCGCGACCCTGACCCGGGTCCGGATCCAGGGCATCTCGCTGCTGAAGACCTACGACCCGCCGGTGCGACGCCCTCCACGGTCGGGTCTGCACCGAGGTCCGGCGGCTCGGCAAGCGGCTGGTGTTCGCGTTCGCCGCCGCCGACGGCGCGGACGAGCGGCCGAGACGGACCAGACCTGTTCGCCGTGCTGCACCTGATGATCGCCGGGCGGCTGGCCTGGGCCGAGCCGGGCGCCAAGGTGCCGGGCAAGGTCGGGCCTGGCGGCGTTCGACTGGTCGGCGATCGGGGACCCGCGACACCCCGGGCGGGACCCTGCTGCTGCGCGAGGCCGGGACCAAGAAGCGCGCCAGCCTCCACGTGGTCCGCGGCGAGGAGGGGCTCGCCGACCACGACCGCGGCGGCATCGAGCCGCTCGAGGCCGACCTCGACGGCGTTCCGCGCCGAGCTGACCCGCGAGCGCCGCACCGCTCAAGCGGGCGCTGACCGACCCGCGGCGGTTCTCCGGCATCGGCAACGCCTTCAGCGACGAGATCCTCCACGCCGCCCAGCTGTCCCCGGTCAAGCGCACCGACCAGCTCGACCGACGACGAGGTGGCCCGCCTCCACGCCGCGACCCAGCAGGTGCTCGACCGAGTGGGTCGCCCGGCTGCGCGAGGCGACCGGCGACGGGTTCCCCGGCAAGGTCACCGCGTTCCGGCCCGAGTTCGCCGTCCACGGCAAGCACGGCGAGCCCTGCCCGGTGTGCGGGACCGCCGGTCCAGCGCATCCGCTACGCCGACAACGAGACCAACTACTGCCCGCGCTGCCAGACCGGCGGCAAGGTCCTCGCCGACCGCAGCCTGTCCCGCCTGCTCAAGGACGACTGGCCGCGGACGGTCGACCAGCTCGAGGGCGCCTGACGGCCGGTGCGGCGTCGGAGCCGGGCCGCGCGGCGCCGTCATCCGGGCCGCGCGCGCCAGGCGTTCGCTGACGCGTCTGGCGCCGACCCCCGGTCGGGTACCCCCCCACCGGCGGCGGGGTCGAGCGCTCCACAGGCGCGCTCTGACCGCTCGTCGCGCGGGTCCGGCCTGCTAGGTTGACGGCCGTCGCGGCGCGCTCCCGCGCGCGACCCGTCGGCGCCCTCGATGCACGCGCCCGCTGCCGTCCCGTCCTCGCCGCGCCCGTGGATCGGCCCCCGTCGTGCGGCGCGCTCCGACCTGGAGGACCGCACCGTGGCCGCACCCGACCGACCCCCGAGCATCCCGCGGCGCGCGAGGACTACAGCGCCAAGAACATCACCGTGCTCGAGGGGCTCGAGGCGGTCCGCAAGCGTCCCGGGATGTACATCGGCTCGACCGGCCTGCGCGGCCTGCACCACCTGGTCTGGGAGGTCGTCGACAACTCCGTCGACGAGGCGCTCGCCGGCCGCTGCGACCACATCACGTCGAGCTGCTCGAGGACGGCGGGGTCCGCATCGGCGACGACGGGTCCGGCATCCCGGTCGACCTGCACGAGAAGGAGGGCCGCAGCGCCCTCGAGGTCGTGCTGACCGTCCTGCACGCCGGCGGGAAGTTCGACTCGCAGGCCTACGCGGTCTCCGGCGGGCTGCACGGGGTCGGCATCTCGGTGGTCAACGCGCTGTCGCAGCGGCTGGTCGCCGAGGTCGACCGCGACGGCGCGCTCGTGGCGCCAGACCTACCAGCGCGGGCGTTCCCGACGGTCCGGTCGAGCGCGTCGGCGACGCCGACCGCACCGGGACGACCATCACGTTCTGGCCCGACCCGGACATCTTCGAGTCGACCGAGTTCGTGGCCGACACCATCGTCCGGCGCCTGCGCGACACCGCGTTCCTGACCGCGGGCCTGCGCATCACCCTCACCGACGAGCGGCCGCAGACCGCCGCCGACCCGGCACCGTCGACCTGGGCGACGCCGACCTCGGACGCCCGCCGTTGCGACCGACGGACGCCCCGACCGGTCCCACGCGTGGGAGTTCCACGCCCCCGGCGGGCTGGCCGACTTCGTCGACCACATCCGCGGCACGCCGCGACAAGGAAGCGCTGCACCCGGCGATCCACTTCGACGCCGAGGAGGAGGGCCCGAACGGCCCGCAGTCGGTCGAGCTCGCCTGCCAGTGGATCGACGACTTCAACGACGCGCTGCTGAGCTTCGCCAACACCATCAACACCCACGAGGGCGGCACCCACGAGGAGGGCTTCCGGACGGCGCTCACCTCGGTGGTCAACCGCTACGCCAAGGACAAGAACCTCCTGCGCTCCAAGGAGGTCGAGACCCTCTCCGGCGACGACCTGCGCGGCGGCTTGATCGCGATCGTCTGCGTCAAGGTCGGCGACCCCCAGTTCGAGGGCCAGACCAAGACCAAGCTCGGCAACACCGAGGTCAAGTCGTTCGTCCAGCGCGTCACCTACGAGCAGCTCCAGACCTGGCTCGAGGAGCACCCGACCGAGGCACGCGCGATCGTCATGAAGGCCGAGTCCGAGGCGCAGGCGCGCATCGCGGCCCGCAAGGCCCGCGACCTCACCCGCCGCAAGTCCCTGCTCGGGTCCAACTCGCTGCCGGGCAAGCTCGCCGACTGCCAGTCCCGCGACCCCGCCGAGTGCGAGCTGTACATCGTCGAGGGTGACTCGGCCGGTGGCTCGGCCAAGCAGGCCCGCGAATCGCGGTTCCAGGCCATCCTGCCCATCCGCGGCAAGATCCTGAACGTCGAGAAGGCGCGGCTGCCGAAGATCCTCAACAACACCGAGGTGCAGGCGCTCATCACCGCGATGGGCACCGGGTTCGCCGACGAGTTCGACGTCGACCAAGGCCCGCTACCACAAGCTGATCCTGATGGCCGACGCCGACGTCGACGGCGCCCACATCCGCACCCTGCTGCTGACGTTCCTGTTCCGGCACATGAAGCCGCTGATCGAGGCCGGGCTACGTCTACCTCGCCCAGCCGCCGCTGTACCAGATCATGCACCCCACGCGGAAGAAGGAGGTCCACTACGCCTTCTCCGACGCCGAGCGTGACGCCGATCTTCGCGCGCATCCGCGAGTCGGCGGGCCGGACAAGAAGATCGACGATCCAGCGCTTCAAGGGGCTCGGCGAGATGGACCCCGACCAGCTGTGGGACACCACGATGGACCCCGAACGCCGCACGCTGAAGATCGTCACGATGGAGGACGCGGCGTCCGCGGACGAGATGTTCAGCGTCCTGATGGGCGACGACGTCCCGTCCCGACGCGCGTTCATCCAGGCCAACGCCCGCTACGCCACGCTCGACGTGTGATGAACCGGGCGCTGGTGTGGTTGCTCGGCGGGGTCGGCGTGCTCGTGCTCGCGATGCTCGCGATCGCGCCCGAGCTGCTCGGTGATCTGTCGACCGCGGGCAGCGCCGTCGGCATCACCCTGATCGCCATCGTCCCCGCCGTGCTGGTCGCGGTGCTGTTCGTCTCCACCCGCCGCCGACGCGACCGTGCTGCCGGCCCCACCGCCCCCACCGGCCGCGGCCCGGTGACCACCGATCGCGCCGTCGACCCGCCCACCGACCCGGGAGCCTGACGTGGACCGCACCCTGCGTGCCGCCCTCCTCGCCGCGTTCATCGCCTTCGCCTCCGTCGCGGGCCTCGGCGCGTTCCTCGGCTTCGACCTGGTCGGCAGCCTCGTGGCCGGCGTCGTGCTCGCCGTGCTGGCCGCCGTCCTGATCCTCGCGGCTGCCCGGCGCGCCGACACCTTCGCGCCCACCCCGCCGACGCCCGGCTTCCCCGGCCCGCCCGAGCACGACGACGGGTCCGAAGACGACGCCGAACGCTGACCGGCCGCCCCATCCCCCGACCTGATGCACCACGCCCGTAGGAGCCCCCGTGGCCGACGACGAGACCCCCGACCTCCCCGACACGCCGGATGCGTCGGACGGACCGACGACCCCGCAGGTCCCCGGTGGCGGTGACGTGGACGCGGTCCCCGGATCCCCCGAGCCCGGCCCGGGCGACCCGGTGGCGCGCGCCGACGACGGCACGCCACTGACCCCGACCGGCGCGGTGCTGGCCGCCCGCGTCGAGCCGGTGGTCATCGAGGACGAGATGCGCTCGTCCTACCTCGACTACGCCATGTCGGTCATCGTCGGGCGTGCCCTGCCCGACGTCCGCGACGGGATGAAGCCCGTCCACCGCCGCATCCTGTTCTCGATGGACGAGTCGGGCCTGCGCCCGGACCGCCCGTACCGCAAGTGCGCGGCCGCGGTCGGCGAGGTGATGAAGAAGTACCACCCGCACGGTGACTCCTCGATCTACGACGCCCTCGTGCGCATGGCCCAGGACTTCTCGATCCGCTACGAGCTGATCGACGGGCACGGCAACTTCGGCTCGATCGACGGTGACCCGGCCGCCGCGATGCGTTACACCGAGTCGCGCCTGTCGCGCCTCGCCATGGAGCTGCTGCGCGACATCGACGAGGAGACGGTCGACTTCGTCCCGAACTACGACGGGTACGAGGAGGAGCCGACCGTCCTGCCGGCGCGGTTCCCCGCGCTGCTCGCCAACGGCGCGACCGGCATCGCGGTCGGCATGGCGACCAACATCCCGCCGCACAACCTCCGCGAGCTGATCGACGCGACCGTCGCGCTCATCGACGACCCGTCGCTGACCTCCGCCGACCTGATGCGCTACGTGCCCGCTCCCGACTTCCCGACCGGTGCGCTCATCCTCGGCCAGGCCGGGGCCTACGACGCGTACACCACCGGCCGCGGGTCGGTGAAGGTCCGGGCCGTCTGCACCATCGAGGAGCCGGCCGCAGGGCTCGACGCGCGAGCGGATCGTCGTCACCGAGATCCCCTACATGGTCAACAAGACCACGCTGCTGCAGAAGATCGCGCAGCTGGTCGACGGCAAGGTGATCGGCGGGATCGCCGACCTGCGCGACGAGTCGTCCTCGCGGACCGGCATGCGCATCGTCATCGAGCTCAAGCGCGACGCGAACGCCCAGGTCGTGCTGAACCAGCTCTACAAGCACACCCAGCTGCAGGACACCTTCGGCGTCAACCTGCTCGCCCTCGTCGACGGGGTGCCGCGCACGCTCACCCTCGACCAGGCGCTGACCCACTACGTCGCCCACCAGGTCGACGTCATCGAGCGGCGCACCCGCTACCGGCTGCGCAAGGCCGAGGACCGGGCCCACGTCCTCGAGGGGCTGCTGATCGCCCTCGACCACATCGACGAGATCATCACGATCATCCGCGGGTCGGCGTCCGCGGACGTGGCCCGCGGGACCCTGATGGAGCGCTTCGAGCTGTCCGAGATCCAGGCCTCGGCCATCCTCGACATGCAGCTGCGCCGCCTGGCCGCGCTCGAGCGTCAGCGCATCCAGGACGAGTACGACGAGCTGCAGACCCTCATCGCCGAGCTCCAGGCCATCCTGGCCGACCCCGAGCGGGTCCGCGCCATCATCAAGGACGAGCTGCTCGAGGTCCGCGACCGGTTCGGCGACGAGCGCCGCTCCCGCATCATCCCCGACGAGGGCGCGATGACGGTCGAGGACCTGATCCCCGAGTCGGACGTGGTCCTGACCCTGTCGCGCGACGGCTACATCAAGCGCACCCCGGTCGACGCGTTCCGGACCCAGCAGCGCGGTGGCCGCGGCGTGCGTGGCGCGGAGATGAAGGAGGACGACATCGTGTCGACCCTCCTGACCTGCTCGACCCACGACCACCTGCTGGTCTTCACCAACGAGGGCCGCGTCTACCGCATCAAGGCCTACCAGGTGCCCGAGAAGTCCCGGTCGGCGAAGGGCGTGTACGTCGCCAACGTGCCCGGGCTGGCGCTCGAGCCCGACGAGACGGTCGCCGCGATCCTGTCGATCCGCGACCTCGCCGCCGCCGACCGCTTCCTGGTGTTCGCGACGAAGCAGGGCACGGTCAAGCGCACCCGGCTCGACGCGTTCGACTCGCCGCGCAGCGTGCTGATCGCGATCAACCTCGCCGACGACGACGAGCTGATCGGCGTCGGGGTCACCGACGGCGACCAGCACGTCATGCTGGTGTCCCGCAAGGGCTACGCCATCCGGTTCCCCGAGGACGACGCCCGCGCGATGGGCCGCACCGCGGCCGGCGTGCGCGGGATGCGGCTGAAGGGCGACGACGACCAGGTCCTGTCGATGAGCATCGTCGGCGACGAGGACCACGACACCGACGGCTACCTGCTGGTCGTGACCGACAGCGGCTACGGCAAGCGGACGCCGCTGTCGGCCTACAACGCCCAGAACCGCGGTGGCCAGGGCGTGAAGACCATCAAGCTCGGCAACGAGAAGCGCGGCGGGCTCGTCGGCGCGCTGGCGGTGCCGTTCGAGGCCGAGGTGCTGCTGGTCAGCGACAGCGGCGTCGTCATCCGGATGGACCTCGGTCGACGTGCGTCCGCTCGGGCGCGCCACGCAGGGCGTGTCGCTGATGAAGCCGGGCGAGGGCTCGTCGGTCGTCGCGGTCGCCCGCGTCGCCGAGGACGACGTGACGACGGCGGCGAGCGCCGCGACGAGGGCCGGACGGCGACGCGGCGCCGGTGACGACGCGGCAGACGCACCGGACGAGGAGCGACGTGATCGACGTCGCCTCGTGCCCGGCTCGTCACCACCCTGGCCATCCTCGCGACGCGCGTGCGGTGGTGGCGGGTTCGCCCTGAGCGTCGGTGACTGCGTCCGGACCCCGACCGGAGGGTGCGCGGTCCGGACGGGTTCGCCGAGGTCACCATCGTCGGGTGCGACGAGCCACACGACCTCGAGGTGTTCCACGTCTTCGAGCTCGGACCCGAGCAGACCACCAACGACGAGCTGGTCGCGGCGATCGCCGAGGTGTGCCTCGGCGACGCCTGGACCGACTACCTCGGCGTGCCCGCCGACGCCTCGCCGCTCGAGCTGCTCCCGATCCCGCCGCGACCGGGACGAGCTCGCCGTCCGGCGACGCGCCGTGAGGTCAGGTCGTGCACCGTGCGTGAACCGGGCGGCGTCACGACGGACGGGGTCGCCTGCGCGACGGTCGCGACCGCGATCGCCACGGCGCTTAGACTCGCCAGCCACCCCCCGAAGGAGCCCCCCGACCGTGGCACGCCGCCGGCTGACCGTCAGGCGCATCGACCCGTGGTCGGTGCTGAAGTTCGGTGCCGTCGCCAACGTCGCGCTGCTGGTCATCGGGCTGCTGGTGGTCGGCGTGATCTTCTTCATCATCGACCGCCTCGGACTGGTCGACCAGGTGTGCTCGATCGTCGCTCGAGGTCGGGCTTCCAGGCCTGCGGCATCAACGCCGGGAACCTGTTCCGCGCGATCGCGCTGCTCGGGCTGCTCGGGGTCGTCATCCAGACCGCCGTGCTGGTGTTCCTGTCGTTCCTGCACAACCTCATCGCCGACCTCACCGGCGGGCTGACGCTGTCGGTGCTCGACGACACCCCGGCCTGCCGGGTCGCCCGGACCGGCGCACCCGGGCGGCGCACCGGCGCCCGTCGACGACCGCGAGGTCCGTCCCGCCCGGGGACCGCCGGTCGACGACGCGCACGCGGCGCACCGCCGGCAGCGACGAGCACCGTGCCGGCGCCGCGACGACCCGGTCCCGCCCGTCCGGCCGACGACGGACGCGCGACGACCGCACGGCAGCGAGCCGGCGCGACCCGGGTCGACGCCGCGACCGCGATCGCGACCGCGGCGATCGCGACCGACGACTCGTCGCGACGATCTGAGGCGCCGACCTGTCCGGGCGCTCCTGAGCCTCGGCTCGACCTCCTCCGGGCACGTCGCTACCATCCCGCCGCCGTGGCGCCTCCGGGCGCCGCGCCCCGTTCCGGGCCCATAGCTCAGCCTGGTTAGAGCGCACCCCTGATAAGGGTGAGGCCGATGGTTCAAGTCCATCTGGGCCCACACGTGTCGCGACCTCCGACGACCCCGCCTCCGCGCGGGGTCGTCGTGCGTTCGCCGCCCGACCGCGGCGCGATCGCGCCGTGCGCCGGTGCGGGGGCCTCGTGCCGGACGCCCCGTGGGCCGTCGCCGGGTGCGGTGGTGCGGAGCGACGTGGCAGGCTCGTTCCTGCGGACGTGCCGGGACCCGACCGAGGAGCCACCCGATGGCCAGGAAGTCCAAGACCTCCAAGAAGCTGTCGAAGAAGCTCGACAAGCTCGAGAAGCGCGGCGACGAGCTGCGCGCCAAGGCCGAGAAGAAGGGCAAGGAGCTCTCCACGACCGCGGCGGCCCGCGGCAAGGACTCCAGGCGAAGGCCGACGACCGCTTCGACGCGATCCCGGACCCCGAACCGGAGAAGGGCGGCAAGGGCAAGTTCCTGCTCGTGCTGCTCGGCCGCCGTCGGTCGGCGCGCTCGTTCGCCCTCAAGAAGAAGCGCGACCAGGAGCTCGACGAGGCCCTCTGGGAGGAGCCCCGCTCGATCTGAGCGCCGCACGACCTCGGACGGGGACGCCCAGCGGAGCGTGCCGTCCCGATCCGACGCCGCGGCCACCGATCGCGCCGCCAACCCGGCAGCCCCACCCGAGGTGCGCCGACCGACGCGACCAGATCGACGACCGAGCTGTCCTCCGGCCGTCCTTCGCCAAGGGCCTGTTCGTCGGCGAGCTCCACCAGCGACCTCGTCACGCCCTACCCGGTGCATGCGACCGCGACGAGACGGCGCAAGGTCGCCGACCTCGCCTCGAGCCTGCGCGACCATCGCCGACGAGCTCCTACGACCCGCGCCGCGTCGAGGAGGAGCGGTGGATCGGCGACGAGGTGCTCGCCGAGCTCGGTGAGGCGGGCCTGATGGGCCTCTACGTCCCCGAGTACCACGGCGGCCAGGGGTTGTCGCAGACCGGCTACTGCCGGGTCAGCGAGGAGTTCGGCCGCATCGACGCGACCCTCGCGGTCGTGATGGGCGTCCACCAGTCGATCGGGATGAAGGGCATCCACCTGTTCGGGTCGGACGAGCAGAAGGAGCGCTTCCTGCCCGACCTCGCCGCCGGTCGCAAGCTCGCCGGGTTCGCGCTCACCGAACCCACCACCGGGTCCGACGCGTACGACCTCGACACCCGCGCGGAACGGCAGGCCGACGGCAGCTGGCTGCTGAACGGCGAGAAGCGATGGATCGGCAACGGCAACCGCGACGTGGTCGTCTGCTTCGCCCGGTCAGCGAGGAACACGGGCACGTCGCGCTCATCCTCACCCCGGACATGGACGGGTTCGACTCGCCGTTCCGCTACGACACGATGGGCCTGCGCGGCAACGACCTGCGCCACCTGACCTTCAAGGACGTGCGGGTCCCGTCCGAATCGACCTCGCCGTCGCCCGGGTCCACGACCGCGGCGTCGAGGACGTCAGCCTCGAGTCGGCGATGAGCAAGGTCGCCGGTACCGAGTTCCTCTGGTACGCGGCCAACCGCGCGTTCCAGCTGGCCGGTGGCGAGGCGTACATGAACGACCAGCCCTACGCCAAGATCCTCCGCGACATCCGGATCTACCCCATCTTCGAGGGTTCCAACGACGTGCTGCGCACCTTCATCGCCCTGTCCGGGCTCAAGGTGCTCGGCGACGAGCTCGAGGGCCTCACCGACCTCGACCTGCTGTCCCCCGTGCGCTCCGGCGGGCTCGTGCTCGACGACGTGCTCTCGAAGGTCAAGCGGCGGGTCGCGCCGCCGGAGCTCACCCACGTCCACCCCGACCTGCGACCGTTGGCCGAGCCGCTCTCGGACCAGGTCGGCCCGAGCGCAACGACGACGATGCGATGCGTGACATCGCCGGCTGGCTTACCGCGTCGGCGGGAACGGGTTCGAGCTCTACCCGGGGTCACCCGGCTGAGACGGGGCCGAACGCGTGTACGAATTCCACAGGTGTGACCACAGCTGTGGAGTTCCAGGGGTGTCGGTCGTCCACATGTCCACACGGGTGTCCACAGGCACAGCCCGCGCTCAGCGCAGCCGATCGAGCAGCGCGTCGAGCTGACGCTGCGCGTCCGGGTCGAGGCGGGAGCTCAGCTCTCGTTCGAGGTCGGCGCGGTGCTGCTCGAGCACGCGTCCGAGCAGGTCGCGGCCCGCGTCGGTGAGACCGACGTGCTGCACGCGGCGGTCCGAGGTGCACGCCCGACGGCCGACGAGGCCGTCGGCGGCGACCCGATCGACCAGCCGCGTTGCCCCGCCGGAGGTGATCCCGAGCTGGTCGGCGAGCTCGGACATCGTCAGCTCCTCCCCCGGCGTTCGCCCGAGTCGGAGCAGCAGCTCGAAGCGGGGCCTCGGGATCCCGAAACCGTCGTTGATCGTCCGGTCGAAGACACGCTGCAGCCGCCGGGTGACCTCGTGGAGCCGCCCGTAGGTCCCGATGGCGGGGTCGTCGGTGCCTGGCACGGGCGACCGCGACGGAACGGGGTCGGTGGTGGGTGCCTCGGTCTCGGCGAACGCGGGGTCCACGGCGGGCTCCTCGGGTGGCGTGGTGTGATGGTACCCGCGTCAGAGGTTGACAAGTCAAGGATGACTCGGCACCATGGGCATGTGCTTGACGAGGAAGAGGTTGCCAACACAACCCGCCGGCCCCCGGTCGGACCCCGTCACCACCACCCGACCACGCAACGACCGCCCGATCCCGACCCCACCAGCGAACTCCCGGAGGAACCCCACATGACCACCGCGACCACCACGACCCCGCTCGCCACCGGCACCTGGACCATCGACCCGTCGCACTCGACGGTCGGCTTCGTCGTCCGCCACCTCGGTTTCTCGAAGGTGCGTGGTGGCTTCAACGCGTTCGAGGGCACCATCGAGGTCGCCGACGACCTCGCCGGCTCGACCGCGAGCGTCACCATCCAGGCCGACTCGTTCGACTCCGGCGACGCCGGCCGTGACGAGCACGTGCGCAGCGGTGACTTCCTCGAGGTCGAGGCTCACCCGACGCTGACCTTCGTCGCGACCGACGTGAAGCACGTGTCGGGCAGCGAGTACGTCGTGACCGGTGACCTCACCATCCGCGGGGTCACCCAGCAGGTCGAGCTCGCCACCGAGTACCTCGGCACCGACACCGACCCGTTCGGCAACACCAAGGCGGGTTTCGAGGCGACCACGGAGATCAACCGTGAGGACTTCGGGCTGACCTGGAACGCCGCGCTCGAGTCCGGCGGCGTCCTGGTCGCCAAGAAGGTCCAGATCGTCCTCGAGGTCCAGGCCACCAAGGCCTGAACCCACCCGGGCTCGTCCGCCTGACTGTTCGCTGACGGCCCCCCGCCGTCAGCACCCGACGACCCGCGCTCCGGCGCGGGTCGTCGCCGTCGTGGCGGCGCAGCAGGTCAGTCGTCGCCGGAGACCCCCGCCCGGTCGGGGCCCGTCCGCCCCGGTCGCTCCGTGCCGTAGATGTCGCTCCGCCAACCGCAGCCGGGGCGGGTCGTCAGCCACCGCTGGACGATCGGCCGTGCCCACAGGGGTGTCCGCCCGCGGGTCGCCTGCGGCTCGGGGAGGTAGCCCCGGTAGCGGTAGCTGTCGATGGTGGCCTTGGAGACCTCGGCGAGGTCGGCGATCTCGTTCACCGTGAGCATCGTCAGCACGTGGAGCTCGGGTGCCCACATGCCGACCACGAGGTCGCCGGTGTCCGGCCCCTGCGGTCCGCGTCGCCGCACGAAGATCTGGTCGAGTTCGCCGTTGCGCCCCGTGAGCCACTCGAGCTCGGCCTGGCTCACCGCCCGGAGCGGGATCCGCGCGGTCTCGACGTCGGTGCCGTGGTGGATCGCGAGCAGGTCCGCCACCGTGAGGTCGGTGGCGCCGGGCACCGGGTCGCCCCACGGGTACCGCCACACCCCGTCGGTCCCGCGGCGGTAGGTGCCGTTGCCGTGCTCGAGTTCCGTACTCACGTGCCGTCCCCGTCCGTGGGTCACCGCAGTGTGACCCACCCGTGGCCGGGGTGGGCCGGCGTGGGGGGTGGCCACATCCACCTCACCTTGATGGGACCTGGCCGTCCGGCCCACACCTCCGGAGGGTCCAGGCTGGACCGAAGGGTCGAGCGTCAGCGCGAGCTCGCCGCGCGTTCGGCCTCGGCCGCGCGTTCGGCCGTCGGCAGGTCGATGACGAGGTCCTCGTCGAGCCCGAGCAGCTCGGGCAGCTCGCGCCGCGGGGTCGTCGCCCACCGGCCGTCCTCGATGACCGTCGGATCGGCCTCGAGCCGCTCACCGATCACCTGGCGCAGTCGACCGCGGAGCTCACCGAGTGACGACAGCTCCGCGAAGGGGGTGATCCGCCGCAGGTGGGGGAAGTCGAGGATCTCCTCGCGGTCGGTGTGCTCGGTGAGTTGGTGGTCGAGGATCTCGGTGGCGGCGACGCGCGCGGCCGGTGGCCCGAGACGGGTGGGACGGCTCGGGGCCAACAGGCCCCGGAGCCGCTCGGCCAGCAGCAGCTGTTCCTCGCGCCGGTCGGTGAAGATGCGCTGCCCCCAGGACTCACGGTGCAGCAGCGGGTGGACGAGCAGCCGGTGCGCGAGCTCGTGCTCGACGATCCGGGCGGCCGTCCTCCGCACGACGTCGATCCCCGTGCCTCGGCCGGGCTGCGTGAGCGACCGCGACGCCGCCGCCAGGTCGCGGTGCTCGTCCGCGAGCTGGTGCAGCAGGTCTCCGGTGCGGGGCACGTCCATCCCTCCCTGGCACCGGTCATCGTGACCCCTGCACGGCCGCCGGTCCAGGGGCAGAAGGCTCCACCGACCGAGGACCCCACCGGCCCGAGCTGGACCTGCGCGTCCTGCCGAACTGGACGGTGGTGGTCGGCCGTCCCGCCGTCAGCGACCCGGGAGGTCGCGTGGACGCAGCGGCGTGGTCGCCGGACCGGCGAGCACCTGCCCGTCCGGCGCGAACCGCGACCCGTGGCACGCGCAGTCCCACGCACCCGCGGCGGCGTTCCACCGCACGGTGCAGCCGAGGTGGGTACAGGTCGCCGAGAGGGAGCAGGTGACCCCGTCTGCGTCGGTGCACACCGCGACCGGCCCGGTGGGGGTCGCGATGACGCGACCCTCGCCGGGCGCCCCCGCGACCTGCTGGATGCTCCGGCGGGCACCCGGTCGCGGGATGCGGTCGCGGACGAGCTCGTACCCGACCCGCCCACCCGCGGCGGCCATCTTCCCCAGCCCGCGCAGATCGGGGAGGCGTGCGGCGTCGAAGGGTGTGGGGGTCCGATCGCCGGCGATGCGCGCGACCAGGAGGTCGGCCGCGACGGTGCCGCCGGTCAGGCCCCACTTGCTGAACCCCGTGGCGAGCAGGACGCGCGAGGTCCCGGGCGCCCCTCCGACGAGGGGGAGCAGGTCGGCCGACACCTGGTCCATCGCCCCCCAGTGGTGGGTGATGCGCGTCGCACCCCAGCGGTGGATCGCCTCGTCGGCCAGCTCGCGGAACGTGGCGCGTTCGTCGTCGGCGCCCGGGCGCCACCCGCTGGTGAGCAGGAGCAGGAGCTCGGTGCCCGCGTCGGTCACCACGCGCCGCGTCGACCGCGACGGGCCGTCCACGCCGAGGCTCGGATCGGCCGGGACGGGACCCGACAGCTCCGCCGCCACGCACACGGCCCGGGAGGGGTGGGCCCGGGCGAAGGCGCCGACGAGGTCGGGCCAGGGCGTGAGCATGGCGAGCACGACGTGGCCGGCGTCGACGACCCCGACGTCGGTGTGGACGATGATCCCGCCGGCCCGGGGCCGGAGCTTGCGCACCGGTGTGTGTTCGTGGACGACGGCGCCGTGCCCCTCGGCGGCGGCCACCAGCCCGACAGACGTAGGCCCGCGGGTCGAACTGCCGCTGGTCGTCGAACCGCAGGGCCGCGGCGACCGCGTCCGGGACCGGTGCGTCGTCGGTGAGGGTGGCGGGCAGCCCGAGGGAACGCGCGACCGCGGCTTCACGCTCGAGCCGAGCGGCGCCGCGGGACGTCAGCGCGTGGAGGTGGGTCGCGACCGTCTCCAGGCGGCAGTCGATGTCGTAACGGTCGACCAGCCCGGCGATGGTGCGCACGGCCTGCTCGTTGCGCGTGGCGTAGAAGCGGGCCGTCTCGCGCCCGTGTCGCCGCTCGAGCTGGGCGTAGATCGGTCCGTGCTGGCTCGTGACCTTGCCCGTCGAGCGCCCGGAGGTACCCCCGGCGACGCGGTGCGCCTCGAGGAGCACGCACGTCGAAGCCACGCTCGGCGAGGCGCAGAGCAGCCGTCGCCCCGACGATCCCCCCGCCGACCACCACGACCTCCGCCGACCGCGGTCCCGGCAGCGGTGGACGCGGGCCCGGCAGCGGGGCGAAGGGCGCGTCCGGCGTGCCGAGACCCGTCCGGGGCGACACGCTCACCGGCCGGCCTCGGCGCGGTCGACCAGGCGCTCCAGGCGCCGGAGCGACACCACGTTCCGGGCGCGGAGCGCCGGCCGGTACAGCGTCTGCGGCAGCCACGAGCCGGGACCGGAGACGGGCCGCTCGTGCATGACGACCCGGCTCCCGCCCCGGCCGTGAGGGATCACGTGGATCTGGATGGCGGCCTCGCCGGCCGGGCGGACGCACGCCAGCAGGTGATGCGGCCGTTCTCCTCGTCGAGGAACTGCACGACCGTGCGGTCGCGCACCTTGAACGGCCCCCGCCCCGTCTCGTGGGTGAACCCCGAGCCGATGCCGGGCCAGGCCCCGTCGACGTCGACGACCCGACCGGGACCGACGACCCAGACCGGGAAGGTGGGGGCGCGCAGGAGCACCGCCATGACCGCCTCGGGCGGGTGGTCGAAGTTCCGCGCGACGGTCACCCCCGGGCGGTCCGTCACGTGCTGCACGTCCCTCGCGGTCCCGCCGGGGTGCACGTCGGTCTCGTCGTGGCTGTGGTCGCGGCTCATGAGGCCACCTCGACGGGCGCCTCGGCATCGAGGTGGGCGAGCCCCGACGTCCGCAGCGCCCGGTCGTAGGCCTCCAGCGTTGCCTCGGTGACGCGCGGCCACCCGAACCGGTCGAGGGTGCGTGGCCGCGCGGCGTTGCCGAGCACGGCGCGGGCACGACCGTCGGTCACGAGCTTGCGCAGCGCGTCGTGGAGGGCGTGTGGGTCCCGTGCGGGCACGATGATGCCGTTGATGCCGTGCTCCACGGTCTCGAGCTGACCCCCGACGGCGCTCGCGATGACGGGTCGTCCGCACGCGAGCGCCTCGACCGCCGCGCGGCCGAAGCCGGTGAACCACGGGACCTGGACGACGACGTCGGCAGCGCCGAACAGCGCGGGCATGTCGGCGTGCGGCACCCGACCGATGAAGCGCACGCGGTCGAGCGACGGCGTGCCGAGCGGCGAGCGCGCGCAGCTCGGCGACCCGCGGGTCGGTCGCGAGGCGAGCTGGCCGGCGGACCACCGACGATCGTGAGCGTGGCGTCGGGGACGCGTGCGATCGCGGCGATGACCGACTCGGTGTCGCGGTGGGGCGCCAGGTCGCTGACGGTGAGGACCGGGACCGTCGCACCCGGCCGACGGGCGCGGGGGGTGGTGAACCGCGCCCCGTCCACACCCTCGGGGACGGTCAGGGTGCGGTCGCGGTGTGCGCCGAGAGCGAGCAGCTCGCGGTGCTGGTCGACGCAGGTGGCCAGCAGCAGGTCGGCGGTCCGGGCGAGGTCGCTCTCGACGGCGAGCCGCAGCGGTGCGCTGAAGGGCGTGGGACCGAGGTGGCGGCGGTGGACGTGACCGAGGGCGGGCAGCGTCACCGCCAGGGGGACCGGGGCGGCGTCGTCGCGGAGGGCGTGCAGGGCACGGCGGGCGGCCGCTCCCGCGAACCAGTCGTGGGCGTGGACGAGCTCGGGCGGTTGCGAGCGCCAGCGCCCGGCGAGCGCGGCGGCGAAGCGGTCGATCCCGGCTGCCGCCGCGTGGGCGTCCGTCGCGTCGTCGACGTCGACGTCCCCGGTGGGGACCGGGTCGAGCTCGAGGTCACCGGTGGTCGGCGGTTCCGCGTGGCCGCGGTCGGGGCCGTGGACGACCACCTCGTGACCGGCCGTGACGAGCGCCGTGCACCGAGCCGTACAGGTGGGCTTCGGTGCCGGACGGCACGGTCCCGGGGACGAGGCAGCGCGGGTCGCTGACCCCGCTGACGGCGGCGATCCTCATCGGCGGTCCTCCCTGCCGGTGCAGCAGAGGCGGCTCCCCACCAGGACGGTGGCCACCCGCAGCGGCGTGGCGGGTACTCCATCACCTCGCAACAGGTGGTCCAGCGCCCGATGACCCGTGACCCCGCCGCACTCGACTGGACGAGCGCGGCCGGACGGGCGGGTGGTCCGCGGAGGTGGGTACGGCTGGTGCGCAAGCGGTCGGTGATCCCGTCGAGTCAGCTGCCCTTGGGTCAGCTCCACGAGGTCGCCGCGGTCAGCTGATGGTCCACCGGACAACGCGCTCCCCAGGTGCGAGCTGGCGGGTCGGATGCCCGGGCGGGAAGTCGATCGCTGCCCGTGGAGCGTCGGTGAGGACGTGGGCGAGCACGTCGGCGACGAGGTCGCTGCTCTGGTAGCTCCCGAGGGGCCGGACCGCCAGCCACAGCTCCTCGGCGCGGTCGTCGGCGTCGACCAGGAGCTCGACGTGGGCTCCCATCCGGGCGCGCGACACGACGGTTCTGGCGTGTTCGGTCCCGGGGTGCTCGCGCGCTTCGGCGACGAGTTCACGGCCGTGCCGGGCAAGCTCGGTGATGAACTGCTCGTCGGGGCAGATCTCGGCGGCGAAGAAGTCGTCGCCGGTCGGCATGAGCGCGCCGCGGCCATCCATCTGGACGACGCGAGGGTAGAAGTCGTCGCGTTGTCCGGAACGATGGAACCCGGCGGCCAGGAGCCACACGATGTCCCGTTCCCGGTCCCACCACGTGACGGCGCGGTCGTCGCCGGCGTGGAGGTTGTAGACCCTCTTGTAGTTCTGGGGCAGGTTCTGGGTGTACTCCTGGCCCTCCGGAGCTTGGCTTCTCATGCGGACGAACGCGACGAGTGGCCCGTACTTGTCCCGGACGCGCCGGTCGGCTTCCTCGCCGACGCCCGTTGCAGGCACGTCGATGTTCGCCCGACTGACAACCACGGCTTCCTGGTCACGCAGAGCAGCCAGGACGTCGGCTGCATCGACACCAGCGAAGGTTTCGGCGTCGATGCCGAGATCTACGCAGGCCTGCCGGGTCAGGAGAAGACGCGGCACTCGTCAGCGGCGAAATTCGGCTGCGGCAGCCGCAGCTCGCTGCCGTCGGTAGTCCCGTGCGACCTGAAGGCTCGCCTCGACGCTGGCCGAGGCTCGGCGCTGCTCGACGGCCGCCCAGAACTCGTCGGAGGTGACCTCTGCGTGGAACGCCGCAGCAGTACTGTCCTGGTCGACCGCAGGACGAACAGCCTCCAGCGCCGTGGAGTGTCCAGGGTGGAACTGCGGCATCGTCATGGGTGAAGCGTACATCATCTGAGGTGAAGGGTTGTCAGCGCGACAGTGCGGTCCGGAGCTTCGATGCATCCCACCGAGTTGACCGCGAGCGGAGGGGTTCACCTCGGTGGACCTGTGGCGCAACCACGCCTACCCGACGGCGGACAAGGTCGGCTGGCAGCTGGTCATCGGCGGCCTCACCGACCCGCCTGCAGCCTGACCCCGACCAGCCCGACCAACGGTCGGGCTACCTCTCGTGGACAGGTACGCCCCACACGGCCCGATCGGGGCCCCGTGCCGCCGACGGTTGTGTCGGCGCGATCTCGAGGTTGCGTCGAGACCTGCGGGTGGAGCCGATCGGAATCGAACCGACGACATCTGCCTTGCAAAGGCAGCGCTCTGCCAACTGAGCTACGGCCCCGCGGCCGGACGGCTCGCCCGGCGGACGGGAGGGTACCGAGGTGCCGGGTAGGTTCGCCCGGTGCCGCCCGCCCCGGCGGCCACCCACGCGCCCCGTTCCCACCCGTCCCACCCGCGCCCCGCCGTGCGGGCTCGCCTCCCGGTCCGGAGCTCCCGTGCCCGTCCCCGTCCCCGCGGTCGCCGCCGGGACACCCCGCGACCGTCGACGCGGCGCTCGAGGTGCTCGCGGCGGGTGGGAACGCGTTCGACGCCTGCGTCGCGGCGGGCTTCGCCGCGGCGGTCGCCGAACCGGTGCTGTCGAGCCTCGGTGGTGGCGGGTTCCTGCTGGCGCGGACGGCGGCCGGCGACGAGGTGCTGTTCGACTTCTTCGTCGACACGCCCGGCCGGGGGGTCGCCGCCCGAGGTCCTGCCCCGGATGGTGCCGGTGACGTTGGTCTTCGGCGGCACCGACCAGGTGTTCCACGTCGGCCACGGGTCGGTCGCCGTCCCCGGTTGTCTGGCCGGCTACCTGCACGTCCACCGCCGGCTCGGCCGGCTCGCCGCTCGAGCAGGTGGTCGGCCCCGGCCGTGCGGGCCGCCACCGAGGGGGTGGCGCTCGGCGCGGGCCAGGCGGCGGTCGCCCGGCTGGTCGACCCGATCCTGACGCTCACCGAGGAGGGGCGGCGGCGCTTCCACCCCGGAGGCGCGCCGCTCGACGAGGACGGCGGTCGTCACCGACCCCCCGCTCGGCGCGCTGCTCGAGGGCATCGGCGCCGGGCGTGTGACCGGGTTCGAGGACGCGGCTATCGCGGCGCGCATCGAGGCGGTCAGCCGCGCGGACGGCGGGCTGCTCACGGCTGCGGACCTCGCCGCCTACCGCGTCCACGAGCGCGAGCCGCTGACCGTGACCTACCGCGGTGCCCGGCTGGTCACCAACCCGCCGCCGTCCTCCGGTGCGACGCTGGTCGCCCGTGCGCTCGCCTCGCTCGAGTCGTCCGGTGGACCGGTCGTGCTCGACCGAGGCCGCGGGGTCGCTGCGGCTCGCCGATGCGCTGGCGTCGATGGGTGACCCGCCCGTCCCGGCGGGACCGACGGCGGTCCACGGGACCACCCACGTCAGCGTCGTCGACGCGGATGGCAACCTCGCCGTCGATGACGACCTCGAACGGCAGCGGCAGCGGCGTGCACCTCGGCGACACGGGCGTGCTCGCCAACAACATCTGCGGCGAGGAGGACCTCGTCCCGGTCGGACAGGACCGGCTCCCGGCGGGGATCCGGGTCGGGCTCGATGATGGCGCCGAGCTTCCTCGACCGCCCGGGTCGGCCGACGACCGTGCTCGGCAGCGGCGGCAGCGAGCGGATCCGCAGCGCCATCGCCCAGGTCGATCGTGCGGCTCGTCGACGAGGATCGCGACCTGCTCGACGCCGTCCTCGCCCCGCGCATCCACCTCGACGCCGCCGGGACCGTGCAGGTCGAGCCCGGCTGGGACCCCGACGCGGTCGCGGCCCTGCGGGAGCGACACGCCGTCAACGTCTGGGAGGTGTCGGACCTGTACTTCGGCGGCGTGCACGCGGTCGCGACCGACGGCCAGCACGTCGGGGACCCGCGCCGAGGTGGGGTCGCGCGACGCCTGGACGGGCCCGGACCGCGTCGCAGCTGAGCGGGTGTCCCGCGGCATGCGTCCGGCGTGGCACCCTGGGCCGCCCGCCGTCCGCACGATCCCGAGGTCGGCCCGTGGCCTGGAAGCTCGCCGTGGCGCTCGTCGTCCTGGTCGTCGGTGGCGTCGTGGGCGCGAACGTCGGCTGGGCGTACGTGCTCGGGCCGGTCTCGGGTTGGATGGTCTACCGCTTCATCGTGGGCAACCTGCGCGGACTGGCCCACGGCGCGCGCATGGGTGCGCCGGACGACGACGAGGTCCTCGACCCGGCCGCCGGTCGACCCGAACGAGCGCACCCTGTTCTGGTGCGAGGAGTGCGGGACCGAGGTGCTGCTGCTCGTGCGCGGGACGTCACGGCCGCCGTCGCACTGCGGCCAACGGATGCACGAGCGCACCGAGCTGCTGCGCCCGAGCTGACCCGCCCTCGACGCACCCCGGTCAGGACTCGCCGCTGCTGAGGCGCTCGGCGCGTTCCCGGACCTGCTTGAAGTCGCCGCGACCTGGTCGGTCGGGGACCATCCCGTCGGTCGCGGAGAAACCCCAGCCCTCGAGCTTCACCGCGACCCGGCTGAAGCGGCGCTCGAGCGTCCCCCTGGCAGGCGGGACACGGGCCGGGATCGCCAGCCCGGTCGTGGGGCAGCAACCGCTCCGTGCGCGCGTCGCAACTCGCGCAGGCGTACTCGTAGACCGGCACGGGCTGCTCCTGACGGGTCGGCGGGCGGACGTCGGGCCCGTCCACAGCGCTGTGGACAGCGACTGTGGACGAGCGTTCCCGACCGGTGGACCGAACGGCCGGTGGCCTGTGGACGGAGGGGGGTGGCCTGTGGAAACGCCAGGCGCGAGCGTGCGTTCGTCGCGACATGGTCGGCGGTCTCGCGTGCGGTGGCGCCGCGGTGGCGGGCGGCGGACGCACGGGGCCTACTTCCAGCGGACCAGCACGAGGAACCCGGCGATGAGCAGCACGAACCCGCTCACCAGGCCCCAGTTGGGCCCGAAGATCGGCCAGTTGCCGGTCACGTCGTTGAGGCACGAGGTAGCCGAGGAGGATGACGGCGATCGCCGGCGACGAGCAGGCCGACACCGGTCGGGGCGACCCAGGCGGCCGACGGCGTCGGGTTGCGGCGGTGGCTCCACGGTCTGGTGGGCGCGGGGACGCTGCCTGGCCCTTGCGGCGGTGCTTGCTCTTCGGCATGCGGTGCCTCGTGGTTCGAAGGTCGCGGGCGGGGACCGTCGCGCCCGCTCGGGCGGGCTGGGTCGGGCGAGCCCGCTGCCCGCCACCGCCCGGGTGGTCGGAGGCTACCGGGGTACGCTCCGCGCGGGTCCGAGACGGGCCGAGGACGGGTGAGGTCGGCGTGGTCCGGGTCGTGCGTGGGGTGGGCTGGACCCTCGTCGTCGCCGGCTGCGTCGTGCTGCTGTACGTGGTCTACCTGCTGTGGTTCACCGGTCTCGACCGACGGTCCGAGCAGCGCAGGCCTCGTCGGACCGGTTCGACCGAGCGCTCACGAGCGCTGCCGGCCGGCGATGCCGACGTCGAGGAGCCGAGCTCGAGCTCGGCGACGCGTTCGCCGCGATGTGGTTCGAACGCGACGGCGACCGCGTCGTCCCGACGACGTCCTGTTACGTCGTCGAGGGCACCTCGCGTCGCCGACCTCAAGCGCGGTCCCGGTCACTACCCCGAGTCGGCCGCAGGTCGGGGCGGACGGCAACCTCGGCATCGCCGGGCACCGCACCACCTACGGCGAGCCGTTCGGACGGCTCGACGAGCTGCGCCGACGGCGACACCATCCACGTGGTGGACCGGCGCCGGCGTCGAGTGGGTCTACGCCTACCGCGAGCAGCGCATGGTGGCGCCGACCGACGTCTGGGTCGTCGAGGAGGACGACCCGATCGACCTCGGTGCGCCCACCATCACCCTGACCACCTGCCACCCGCGGTTCAGCGCCGCCGCAGCGGCTGATCGCCTGGGGTGAGCTGATCGGCCCGGCCGACGACCCCGACGCGCGGCCGATCGCGCCGGCACCGCCGCCGCACCCTCGACCGCCGAGGCCCGCCACGACCGGAGCCGACGACGTGCCTCGCCCCGTCGCGGATCCTGCTGCTGGTGCTGCTCATCGCCGTCGTGCTCACGTGCTGTTCACCACCGTCTTCCCCGCGGTCGAGCAGAGCCTCGAACAGGACCCGACGCTCGGCGCCGCGGCCCCACGCCGCCGACACCGCCGAGCCGACGCTCGCCTGAGACCGCCGTGTCAGCGCGGCTGGCGACGGTCGCCGAGCTGACGCGCCACCGACGCGAGCTCGGCGGCGACGCCGGCGTCGAGGTCGAGCCGTCGAGCGCCGTCGAGCGCGTCGGCGACCGCGCACGTCGACGTACCGCTCGCACGCCGCCCGGGCGCCGCACGCGTCGAGCAGGTCGCGCAGCGCGCCCGCCTCGGCCCGGGACAGGTCGGGGTCGCCGAGCCCGGCCTCGAGCCGGGCACGGTCGTCGTCGCCCAGCCGCGCCGCCGCCTCGGCGATCAGCAGGGTGCGCTTGCCCTCGGCGAGGTCGGACGCGGCGGACTTGCCGGTCACCGCCTCCTCGCCGAACACGCCGAGCAGGTCGTCGCGGACCTGGAAGGCGCGGCCGAGCGGGTCGCCGACGCGCGCCGAGCCCGTCGACCAGGTCGGCGGACGCCGCCGGCGAGCAGCGCGCCGATCTCGAGCGGCCGCGCGACCGAGTACCGCCCCGACTTCAGCGTCGCGATGCGTCAGCGCGAGGTCGCGGTCGGTCAGCCGCGCGGTCGCGGCGTGCAGGTCGAGGTACTGGCCGGCCATCACCTCCTCGCGGAGGACGGTGAAGCGGCGGAAGCCCGGCGAGCAGCGCGCTCGGCCGGGACGGCGGCGCTCGAGGAACAGCTCGTCGGCCTGCACGAACGCGAGGTCGCCGAGCAGGATCGCGACCGCCTCGCCGTACGCCGAGCGGGTCGCCCGCCCACCCGGCGGCGCGGTGGTCGTCGGCGACGGCGTGGTGCACCGTCGGCCGCCCCCGTCGCGTCGGGGCGCGGTCGATGACGTCGTCGTGGAGCAGCGCGCAGGTGTGCAGCAGCTCGAGCGCGAGCGCCGGACCGAGCACCGCGTCGCGGTCGCCCCCGCCGCCGCGGCGTGGCCGAGCAGCAGCAGCGTCGGCCGGACGCGTTTGCCGCCGGCGAGGAAGGCGGCGAGGTGGTCGGTCACCGGGACCAGCGCCGGGTGCAGCGCGGCGAGCCGCGGCAGCAGGCCGGCGAGCGCGTCCTCGAGCGCCGCGTCGACGACCGGGCCGGGTCGGCGAGCGCGGAGGCGGGTCCGCGGGTGCGCCGAGGTGGTCACCGGCGGTGCCGTCGGTCGCGACCGGGCACGGCTAGGCTCCGCCGGACCGCACCGGGACGCTACGCCGCGCCGGTAGGCTCGCACGTCGCGGCCTCGCCCGCCGTCGCCCGCCTCCGAGGAGCTCCCGCCGCCCGTGGCCGGCCGCCCGCCGCCCCTCGCTCCCGGAGGCGGGGACCCTGCCCGCCCCTGGGTCGCGGCCTACCCGCCGGGCGTGCCGCCGACCTACGCGCTGCCGGACGTCGCCCTGCCGCGGTTCCTCGACGACGCCGCGCGCGACTTCCCGGACCGCGCCGCGCTCGTCGTCGACGGGCGCGACGACCACCTTCGTCGACCTGCGCGACCGGGTCGACCGCCTGGCGACGGCGCCTGGCCGACGCGGGCGTCGTCGCCGGCGACCGCGTGCTGCGTGGCGCTGCCCCTCGGCGAGCCGGCGCCGACGGTCCTGTTCGCCGTGTGGCGGCTCGGTGCCGTCGCCGTGCCGGTCGACCCGACCACCCGCGCGGACCTGCTGGCCGCGCGTCGCCCGCGACGCCGAGGTCGCCGCGGCGTCGCCACCGCCGGGCGCTCACGAAGCTGCGGCGAGGACGCGGCGCCGCCGTGTCGTGGTCGAGGTGCGCGGCGACGAGTGGGTCCCGCGGCGGCTGCCGGCGACCGCGCTGCCGCCGCCCGTCTGCCGCGCGTCCGCCGCGGCCGCGGTCGCCGACGGCCGACCGTCCCGACCGCTCGCCGAGCTGCTCGCCGGCGCGCTCGCGGCGCGGACGGCACCGGACGCCGCGCGCCCGCCCGCCGGACGACCCGGCCGTCCTCGCCTACCGCCCGCGCGCGCGCGAGCTGCGCGGCGTCGTCCTCAGCCACGCCAACCTGGTCGCCAACGCCTTCCAGGGCCGGCTGTGGGTCCCCGACGTCCAGGCCGGCCGCGAACGCATGCTGGTCACCGACCCGCTGCACCTCACCGTCCCGCTGACGCTCGGGTCTGCTGACCGGGATGCTGGCGGCCGCGACGCTGATCCTGCGTCGACCGGCCCGGACGCCGGCGAGCTGCACCGCGACGATCGAGCGCGAGCGGCCGACGCTGTGGCCGACCGGTCCCGGACCGGCTCTGCCGGCAGCTGCTCGGCGTCCGGCGACCGTCGGCCGCGACCTGACCTCGCTCGCGGGTCGATCGTCACCGGCGGCGCGCCCCGTCGACCCGCAGGTCGCGGCCGACGTCGAGCGCCGCACCGGCGGCGCACGCGTCCGCGAGGGCTACGGCCTGGCCGAGGCGTCGCCGCTGACCCACGCCCAGCCGGTCTACGGCCGGGTCGCGGCCGGCTCCATCGGCCTGCCCGTCACCGACACCGTGGCGCTCGTCGTCGACCCGGACGACCTCGACACGCCCGGTGCCGCCGGGCACGCCCGGGATGCTGCTGGTCCACGGCCCGCAGGTCGCCGCCGGCTACTGGCGAGCGACCCGAGGCGACCGCGGCGACGTTCCGCGACGGGTGGCTCGTCACCGGCGACCTCGCCACCGTCGACGACGGCGGGGTCTTCACCCTGCTCGGCCGCGCCGGCGAGGTGGTCCGCCGCGACGGCGAGCTCGTCGCGCCGCGCGCCGTCGAGGCCGTCGCTGCGTGCGCCACCCGCGCGGTCGCTGCCGCGGCCGGTGGTCGACCGACGACGCGGGCGACGCTCGCTGCTCGCCGCGGTCGTGACCGCAAGCGGCGCCAAGGTCGACGTGGACGCGCTGCTGGCCCACTGCCGCGCGCACCTGCTCGCCGCGCCGCCGTGCCCGACCGCATCGAGGTGGTCGACGCGCTGCCCGAGGACGTGGTCGGCGAGCTCGACCGCGACGCGCTCCGCCGCCAGCTGACCGGGGAGGTGACCGCGTGACCCGCGGCCCGCCCGGCTGCTCATCGTCGACAACTACGACTCGTTCACCTACAACCTCGCCCAGGAGCTCGGCGAGCTCGGCGCCGACGTCGAGGTGGTCCGCAACGACGCCTTCACCGTCGCCGACCTCGTCGCCGACCTGCCCGACGGGGTCGTCATCTCGCCCGGTCCGGGCGACCCGTCCGACGCCGGGCTGTCCAACGACACCATCCGCGCCGTGGCGGGCGCGCGGCCGCTGCTCGGGGTGTGCCTCGGCCACCAGTGCATCGGCGAGATCTACGGCGGCGAGGTCGTCCGGGCCCCGGTGCTGGTCCACGGCAAGACCTCGCCGATCTACCACCGCGGCGAGGGGGTGCTCGCCGACCTGCCCGTCCCGTTCGAGGCGACCCGGTACCACTCGCTGGTGGTCGACCGGCGACAGCTTCCCGGCGGTGCTGAAGGTGACCGCGGAGACCTCCGACGGGCTGATCATGGGGCTGCGCCACCGCGAGCTCGACGTCGAGGGCGTGCAGTTCCACCCCGAGTCGGTGCTGACCACCGTCGGGATGCGGCTGCTCGGCACCTTCGTGCGCCGCTGCCTCGGCGCGCGCGGGACGCGCGCGACGGGGCCGAGCCCCGATGCCGCCTGACCCGGCCGCCGCGTCAGCTCACGCGTTCGCGGAGCGCCTCGATGGCGTCGTCGACGGTCGCGACGCCGATGACGGTGAACCCGTCGGGGGCGGCCCGCCGGCGCCGCGTCGAGCTGGACCGCGGGGACGAGGACGAGGTCGGCGCCGTACGCCGCCGCGGCCCGGACCTTCTCCGGCACGCCACCGACGGGGCCGACGCGGCCGTCGAGGCGACCGTCCCGGTGCCGAGCACGGTCCGGCCGGCGATCAGGTCCTCCTCGCTGAGCAGGTCGAAGAGCGGTGACGGCGGTCATCATCCCGGCCGAGGGCCCGCCGATGCGGGTCGCGCCGAGCGCCACCTCGAACGGCAGCTCGAGCGCCGGTGGTGGCGGTCTCGCGCCAGGACGCCGAGCCCCACCTGGTCGGTGCCGCCGAGGGGCGCCAGCGCGCACCGTGCACGTCGCGTTCGGCGCCGGCGTGGCCGACGGTCAGCGTCGAGCTCGTCGCCGTCGTCGGCGCGCGCGCGTGCGCGCCTGCAGCTGGGTCGCGTCCGTCGAGCGGCCGCCCGTCGACGCCGACGAGCCGGTCGCCGGGGGCGAGCACGCCCGTCGGCCGGGCTGCCCTCGCAGGACGTCGACGATCGCGGACCTCGGTGGTGACCGCGACGTCGACGCCGGCGGCCTCGGGCACCGACCGCCGTGGCGATCTCGAAGGCGTCGGCGAAGCTGTCGCGCTGGGCCGCGAAGAACTCCGGGGTCAGCCCGCTCGGCGCGACGGTCGCCGCCGGCGCGAGCTCGCGGGCCGGGTCGAGCAGCACGCGCAGCGGCCGAGTACGGCGTGGCGTCGCGCAGGAAGACGGTCAGCAGGGCGGTCGTCCCGTCGATCGGGGTGGTCTCGACCCCGTCGACCTCGATCAGCGGCGGGATCTCGCTCGGCCGGCCCGGCGCGTACTCGACGTACGGCAGCGGGCGTCGACGACGGCGGCCCAGACCACGAGCGCGAGGCTGACCGCGTAGACGCACCGCGCGGACGCAGCGACGGGCGCGGCGCACGGCCGGGGGCGTGCGCGGGCCGGGCGGGCCGGGCCCGCTGCCGGTCCCGGTCGTGCCGGCGCCGTCGGAGCGCGGCGTCGCTCACCGGGCGGGCCGCGGCCGCGTCGGGGGTCGCCGGGGCCGACGCGGCCCCGTGCCGGCCGGCCCCGAGGGCCCGCGAGCGCGCGGGCCGTCCGCCGTTCGGACAGCACGGCGATGGTGCCGCCCGTCGTGCACGACCCGGAGGTGGTCGTCGTCCGAGCCGAGGAACCGCTGCACGAGCGACTCGAGCGGCGGTCGGCCGCCACGGTCGGGCAGGTCGGCGAGCGGTCGGGCGAGGTCGCCGGCCGTCCGGAGCGCGCGGTCCGCCGGGTGCAGGTCGCGGACGGTCGCCGCGTCGAGCCACCGGTGACCGGGTCGGTCCGAGCCCGTCGGGCTCGTCGTCGCCGGTCGCGCCGACGACGAGGAGGTGGTCGTCGCTGCCCGGCGTCGGCGTCGACAGCGTCGAGCGGCTGGTCGCGCGTCGACGATCGGCGGCCCGGGCCCGAGCACGTCGCGCGACGGTGCGGCCGTCGTAGAGGGCGAGCAGGTCCGCGCGGCGCAGCTCGGACGCGGGCGGCGCCGAACAGGAACACGCCGATGACAGACCCACCAGATGCCGCCGATGGCCGCGACGCTCGAGCCCGCGGGTGAACTCGAGCACCCCGAACCCGACCGTGACCACGCGCGAACGCCTGGCCGGCGCGGGCGGCGCCGCGGACGGCGCGCCGGCGGTCCCCGGTCACGTACCAGATCGCCGCCCGCAGGACCCGGCCACCGTCGAGCGGCGCGCCCGGGCACGAGGTTGAACGACCGCGAGCAGCAGGTTCAGGTAGGCCAGGAGCCGGCCGACCTCGACGACGGCGGCGCCCGCGGGACCGGCGACGAAGCGCCGACGCGCCGGCGCTGACGAGGCCGAACACCGCCGCGCAGACCAGGCTCGCGTAGG
Organism: uncultured Nitriliruptoraceae bacterium; assembly: GCA_963850715.1. Lineage (GTDB taxonomy): Bacteria > Actinomycetota > Nitriliruptoria > Nitriliruptorales > Nitriliruptoraceae > Nitriliruptor. Next base: position 242,098 of record CAWKMM010000001.1, read on the forward strand.
GGCCGACCGCGGCGATGACGAACTCGTCGCGCGGGTGCTCGCGACTCGCTGTGCATCTCGGTCACGCCGCCGAACAGCAGCAGGGTGATGCCGTCGACCTCGATGTCGCGGTGGAGCGCCTCGAAGGCGTGCGCGAGCTCGTGCGCCAGGATCGAGGCGAAGAACAGCAGCTCGCGACCGCCGCCATGGCGGCCGCGCCGGCCGGCGCCGTGGGTCGGCGACGAAGCGGGTGAACAGCAGCCAGGCCAGCAGGAGGGCGAGCAGCAGCAGGGACGGGTCGAGGCGGACCTCGACGCCCCGGATGCGTGCGACGCGGATGGCGCGGAGGCGCGGTTCATGCGCGTGACGGTAGCCCTGTGGGCCGGCACCGTCGTTCGCCGACCGGTCGGACCCCGCCGCGGCTGGCCGTGACGCCCGGCCCGGCCGCGCCCGCCGTCGACGGTGGTTAGGGTCGGGCCCATGACTCTCGATGACGCACGCATCCGTGACCTGCTCCGCTTCGACGACGAGAGCGGGGTGCTCTCGTTCTACGTGGGGATCACCCCCGATCGCGCGGCGGACCCGCAACCGACCGCGCCCCTCGAGCTGCGCAGCCGCATCAAGGCGCTGAAGGCGGACCTCGAGGCGCGCGACCCGGACCTGGCCAAGAAGGTCGAGGACCGCCTCGAGCAGATCCAGGCCGACCTCGACCGGCTCGTCGACCCCCACGCACACGGCCGCGGCCGCGCGCTGTTCGTGGGGGTCGGCTCGGGCCGGACCGAGACCGTGTCGCTGCAGATCCCGTTCGCCGACCGGGTCGTCCACCACGACGGCGCGTACGTGCGTCCACTGGTGGCCGCCCACGACGAGGGGCGCGCCGCTGGGATCCTGAACGTCTCCCGCGAGACGGCCCGGGTGATGGCCTGGTCGCTGGGTGAGGTCGAGGAGCTCAGCAGCAGCCGGTTCGAGGTGGAGGACGACGTGATGGCGCGCTCCAAGACCGCGCCCGTCGCCAAGCACGCCGGGTACAGCGGCGCGGGTGTCAGGACCGCGACGACTTCGAGGCGCGCCTCGACGAGAACCTCCACCGCTTCGTCAAGAGCATCGTCGGCCGACGTCTCCGAGCTGATCGAGAAGCGCGACTGGGATCGCGTGGTGGTCGCTGGCAACCCCAAGCTCCGCGAGGACGTGGCGCAGCTGGTACGGGATGCCGACAACACGCGGTGTCCGCGTCCTCGTCGCCGACGACACCTTCGAGTCCGAGGCGCCCCACGTGGTCGCGCGAACGGGTCTGGCCGCTGCTGCGTTCGGTGCACCGCCAGCGCGAGGCCGATCTGGTGGACGAGGCGGTCGAGCGCGGCCTCGGCGGTCACGGGGCCGCCGTCGGGCTCCGCAAGGTGTGCGAGGCGCTCAACGAGGGGCGTGTCATGCACCTGCTGTACGTCTCCGACCTCGAGGTCGAGGGCTACCGGTCCTCCGAGGGCACCCTCCACCCCCGCGTCGAGGGCATCGTCGCCGAATCGGAGCAGCTCGAGATGCACGCGCGAACCGCTGTTCGTCGAGCGGATGATCGAGAAGGCCGTCGCCACCGGGGCGCTCGTCACCCCGGTGGACGAGGAGGCCGCCGCCCCGCTCGGACCGCACGAGGGGGTCGGCGCGCTTGCTGCGCTGGTGAGCCTGGCTACGTTGGTCCGTCGACCGGCCCGTCGATGAGACCGGAGGTGCCGGACGTGGACGTACCGAACGACCCCCAGTCCCTCCGCGCCGCCGCCGACCGGATCCTCGAGCAGCACGAGGACGGCCGGTTGCAGGACGCGCTCGCTGCGTGCGATGCGCTCCTGCTCCGCACGGTGGAGCTGACCGATCCGGTCACCCGGGAGTCGGCGTTCACCGCCTGGTTCGAGCGTGCGGCGCTGCTCGCCGAGCTCGACGAGCTCGATGCTGCGGCGGCGGCGGCGCTCGCGGCGTGCGACGTCCTCCCGTTCGACGAGGCCGATCCCGACCAACGCCACGAGCTGGCGATGCTGCTGCTGCACGCGGGGACGTGCCGGGATGCCGGCGGCGACCCGCGCGGAGCGCTCGCGAGCTACGACCGGCTCATCGGCGAGCTCGGCGACGCCACCGACCCGGTCACCCGCGGACAGGTCGTCCGCGGGCGGGTGAACCGCGGGGTGACGCTCCTCTCGCTCGAGCGGTACGACGAGGCTCTCGCCGCGGGGGCGACCCTCGCCCGGGAGCTCGACAGCGCTGTGCCCGGTGAGGCCGAACAGCTCGGGATGGCCCAGCGGGTCCGTGCCGCGGCGCTCCGCGCCCTCGGTCGTCCCGAGGAGGCCGTGGTGGCGTTGGCCGAGGCCGAGGCGCTGGCTGCGGTCGCCGAGCTCGGCGCTCGCTCACAGGCGGCGGCCGCCCAGGTCGAGCGGGCCGAGCTCCTCGCCGAGCTCGGCCGCGTGGGCGAGGCCATCGACGTCCTCGAGCGGGCGGTCCGCCGGTTCGAGGACGACCCGGAGATCGCCCAGGCGGTCGCGGAGCTCCGTGCGGTCGAAGCCGACCTGCTCGACGCGGCCGGGGACCACGATCGTGCCGCCAGCCTGCGGGCTGCGGCCGTGCACGCGTGACGATCGGGAACGTGGTGCGCGCGGCGTCCAGCGGCAGGCAGCGGTCGGCTCGCCCGTTCGCGCTGGTGGCCGCGCTGCTGCTGTTCCTCCTGCTCGTCCCGGCCGCGCCGGCGTCGGCGCACGCCGTTCTCACGGGCGCGACACCGGCCCAGGGCGACGCACTGGACACCGCGCCCGACGAGGTCCGGCTCACGTTCAACGAACCCGTCGCCGTCAACGACGGGGCGCTCCGGGTGTTCGATGCGGACGCCGTCCGCGTCGACGAGGGACCTACCGACGAGGCTGGCGACGGCAGCGAGGTCGCCGTCCTGCTCCCCGACCTGCCCGACGGCGCGTACGTGGCCGTCTACCGCGTCGTCTCGGCCGATTCGCACCCGATCAACGGCACCATCACCTTCACGGTGGGGGCCGGCGAAGCCCTCGACGACGACGACGTCGCCCGGATCGCCGGCCCGACCGGCGGCTGGCTCGGGACCGCCGGCTCGCTGCTCCGAGGACTCGGCTACCTCGGCACGCTGCTGGCCGCCGGTGCGGTGATCTTCGCGGTGGCCGTGGCGCGCGGAGCGTCGGATCGTCGCCGTGCCGAGCGGGTCGGTCGCCGCGGCGCCGTGGTCGGGATCGTGGCGATCGCGCTCCACCTGCCGGTCCAGGCCGCGGCCGTGTCGGGCTACTCCCTGGTCGGCGCGCTGACCGACGGTGGCGTCCTGTGGGCCACGCTCACCTCCGGCTTCGGGCAGTCCGCGACGGTCCGGCTCGTCGCACTGCTCGCGCTGGCCGTGCCGTGGTTCGTGACCGTCGACGTCGTGCCGTCGGCACGAACGCTCGACGACGACCGGTCCGAGGTCCCGCCGCCGATCGAGGGCACCGAGCGGGGGACGCGTCGCCCGTTGCTGTGGCTCGCGGGAGCGGCGAGCCTCGCGCTCGCCTCGTTCCTGCTCGACGGCCACCAGCGCACGGTGGAACCCACGTGGCTGCTGGTCGGTGGCGATGCGATCCACCTCGCCGGCGCGGCGGCGTGGTTCGGGGGCCTGGTCCTGCTGGCCCTCACCCTCCGCGCGACGCGGCTCGAGGACGACCCGGTCGGTGCCGCCACGCTGGTCACCCGGTTCAGCCGGCTGGCGCTCTGGTCGGTCGTCGCGTTGACGCTGGCGGGCACGGCGATGGCCCTGCCGCTGGTCCGGGGGCTCGATGCGTTGACGTCGACGGCCTACGGGTGGACGTTGCTGGCGAAGGTGGCCGTCGTCGCGGTCGTGGTCGCCCTCGCCGCCTACAACCGCCGCGTGCTCGTCGACGCCGTCCGTGCCCGGACCGTCCCCGCCGGCGGCAGCGTCGACGCTCCCCCCGACGGGACGGTCGAGCGCACGTCGTCCACCGCGGCGGCGTGGTCGCGGCTGACCCAGGTCGTGCAGGTCGAGGCCGTCCTGCTGGTGGCCGTCCTCGGGCTGACGGGGTTCCTCGTCACGATCCAACCGGCCGCCGAGGCGGTGGGGATCGCTGGCCCGGTGGTCGTCGACGGGGAGCTCACCGACGAGGTGTCGCTCAGCTTCGCCGCCGATCCCGCCGAGGTCGGGTTGAACACGATCCACCTGTACGCCTTCGACGCGACGGGCCAGCTCACCGGCGACATCGACGACCTCCGGCTCGAGTTCACCCAGACCGAGCAGGGCATCGGCCCCTTCGTGGTGGAACCGTTCGTCGCCGGTCCGGGCCACTGGACCGCCACCATCGAGGACCTGCGCTTCGCCGGCCCGTGGGAGGTCCGCGTCGTGGCCGGTCTCGGCCGCTTCGACGAGGCCGAGGCCACCCTCGAGTTCTCCATCCGGTAGCGCAGCCGGGTCCCGACCCCTCGCCCGCCCCCCGTCCACGCTCCCGGAGACCCCGATGCGTCGTCCCCTCACCGTCACCGCGGTCGCGACCGCCCTCCTGCTCGCCCTCGGTGTGGCGTCCGCCAGCGCCCACCCCTTCGTCACCGACGGCGCCACCGCGCCGGCCGGGTCGCTGACGACGCTGACCCTCGCGATGGCGCACGGGTGCGGCACCGAGGACGACGCGGGTGGCGACCCGACCACCGAGGTCGCGCTCGAGGTGCCCGACGCGTTCACCTACCTCGCCGCCGACGACCAGGATGGCTACGAGGTCAGCACCGAGGGCGGCGAGGACGGTGCCGTGCCGGAGGTGGTCGTCTGGACCGCCACCGACGGTGGGGTCCCCGCCCCCGAGTTGCGCTTCGACGTGGTGGTCGACGGTCAGCCCGGCGACGAGGTGTACCTGCGGGTGTTCCAGGGCTGCGACGGGTTCGAGTACCGCTGGATCGGCACACCGGACGACCCGGCCGAGGACCCTGCCGTCCTACTGACGCTGGGTGACCCGGACCCGGACGCCCCGGAGCCCCCCGCGCCGCCGGTCGAGGCGCCAGCGGACCCGGGGACGGACGCCGACGAGCCCGACGCGGAGGTCACCGAGGATCCGAACGTCGACGCGGTCGAGGATGGCGACGCCGCGACCGGTGTCGACGAGCTGCCGACCGAACCGCCGGAGGACGGGGGCGGGATCCCGTCCTGGGTGTGGATCCTCGGCGGGGCACTGCTGTTGGCTGCGGTCGGTGGGCTGATCGGCTCGCGTCGCCGACCCGTGCTGGACCCGACGGCCCACGACGGGCCTCCCCCCTCCCCGTGACGATCAGGAGCCGCGCCGTGCGCCACCGTGTCGTCACCACCTCGCTGCTGGCCGGTCTGGTGCTGGCCGTGGGCGCGGCGCCGGCTGCAGCCGATCCCGCCGGACCGACCAACTACACCTCCAGCGTGACCGGGGTCGACCCGGCGACCGATGCCATCGACGTCGAGGTGCGGGGCGGCGACGCGTTCGTCGTGCTGACCGCGGCCCCCGGGACCACCGTCGAGGTGGCGGGCTACGACGGCGAACCGTTCCTGCGCATCGGTCCGGACGGCACCGTGGAACGCAACGAGGCCTCCCCCGCGAGGTGGCTGAACGAGGCGCGCTACGGCGCACGGGACACCGCCGTCCCACCCGAGGCGTCGTCGGACGCGCCGCCGCGGTGGGAGCCCGTCGCCGACGGTGGGACCTACGCGTGGCACGACCACCGGGTCCACTGGATGTCCCCGGCCCTGCCCCGCCAACGTCGACCCTGGCGCCGACGGCCCCCAGCGCGTCACGGCGTGGGAGCTGCCGGTGACCGTCGACGGCGTCCCCGTCACCGTCAGCGGTGAGCTCGACTGGCAGGCGCCGGTGTCGCCCGTGCCCGCGGCCCTCGTCGTGCTGGTCGCCCTCGGCATCGGCATCGTCGTGGCCGTGCGCGCACCCGCCGCCTCGGTGCTGGTGACCCTCGTCGGCGCCGCCGCGGCGGGAACGGTGGGCTTGGCCGGCAGCCTCGGGCTCCCGCCCGGCGCGGACACCGAGCCCGCCCTGGTGGCGCTGCCGGCGGTCACCCTGGCCCTGGTTGGTGTCGGTCTCGCCGTCCGGGGGCGGCCCGGGCTCGGACCGAAGCTGGTCCTCGCGCTCGCCGGCGTCCCGCTGCTGGTGTGGTCGGTGCTGCTGCTGCGGGCCCTGACCGCGCCCGTCGTCCCCACCTCGCTGCCCGATGCGGTGGCCCGGTCGCTGGTGGCGGTGGTGCTCGGCGTCGGGCTGACCTCCCTGGTCGCCGCGGGCCGGGCCGTGCTCACGCCGGGATCGGACCCCGTGGACCGTCCGGGCGTGCCGGTCACGTGAGGGTGGTGTTCAGCCGAGCAGACCGCCCGACTCGCCGTCGTCGCCGTCGTCTGCCGGCGGTTCGGTCGGGTCCGGCGTCGGGTCCGGCGTCGGCTCCGGTTCCGGCGGCGGTGGCGGCTCGGGAGCCGGCTCCGGGCCGCGGCTGACCACGATCCGGACCGTGTCGCCGGGCGAGAGCTGTTGCCCGGCGCCCGGGTCCTGGCGTATCACGAAACCCTCCGCCACCGAGTCGTTGAACTCGCGATCGATGGCGACGACGAGGTCCTGACCCTCGAGCGCCGCGATGGCGTCCTGCTCGGACCGGTTCACCACCGGCCGGACGATGACCAGCTCCTGGCCACGGCGACACCACGTACGAGACCCGGCTGCCGTCGGGACCTCGCCGCCCGCCGCCGGCTCCTGGGAGATGACACGGCCCTCGGGCACCTCGTCGTCGAAGGCGCGGGTGCGCTCACCGGCGACCAGCCCGAGCCCGCGGAGCTCCGCGAGCGCGTCCTCCTCGGACAGGCTCGTGATGTCGGGCACCACGACGACGTCCGCGCCGGTCGACACCACGATGTCGACCCGGCTGCCCTCGTCGGCCTGCGCGTCCGGCCGGGGGTTCTGGTCGATCACGGTGCCGGGTTCGACGTTCGTCGTCCGGCCGTTCGGTGACCTCACCGCGTTCGAGCCCGGCGGCCTCGAGCCGTTCGGTGGCCAGCTCCTCGGTCAGCCCGATCACCTCGGGGACGGTCGACCTGCGGGACGTCGTCACCCGACAGCAGAGCCGTCAACAGCCCACACGAGCCCGATGATCGCCAGGAGCGCGAGGACGGCGAGCAGCACGTAGGTCGCACCGCGGCGGCGGGCCTGCTCGTCCTGGCCGCGGATCACGCGTGGTGGAGGCTGCGGGGGCGAGCAGCGCGGTCTCGTCCCGGCTGCATGACCGCGGGGGCGGCCACGGGGCCCCCGGCCCGGGCCTGCAGCAGGTCGTCGCGCATCTCGAGGGCGTCGCGGTACCGGTTGGCCGGGTTCTTGGCGAGGGCCCGCATCGCGATCGCCTCGGCGGCCGCGGAGATCGACGGGTCGAGCTCGCGCGGCGGCTGCGGCGGCTCCTGGACGTGCTGGTAGGCGACGGTCACCGCCGAGTCGCCCCGGAACGGCTGCACCCCGGTGAGGGACTCGTAGAGCACGACGCCGAGCGAGTAGAGGTCGCTGCGCGCGTCGACGTCGAGCCCCTGCGCCTGCTCGGGCGAGAGGTAGGCGGCCGTGCCGAGCACGGCCGCGGTCCGGGTCACGGTCTCGTTGTCGACCGCGCGGGCGATGCCGAAGTCGGTGACCTTCACGGCTCCGTCGTCGGCGAGCAGGATGTTGCCCGGCTTGATGTCGCGGTGGACCAGACCGCGGTCGTGGGCGTACCCGAGCGCGGCGCACACGTCGGCGACGACCTCGAGGGCGCGGTCCTCGGTGAGGCCACCCGCCTCGATGGCCTGCTGGAGGGAGCGCCCCTCGACCAGCTCCATCACGATGAACGGCTGGCCCTCGTCCTGACCGGTGTCGTAGACGGCGACGAGGTTCGGGTGGTTCAGCCGCGCGACGTGGCGGGCCTCGTCCTGGAACCGGCGGGTGAAGCTCTCGTCCTCGCGGAACCGGTCGAGCAGCAGCTTGACCGCGACCTCGCGACCGAGCGCGCGGTCGTGGGCGGCGAAGACCTCGGCCATGCCGCCGCGCCCGAGCAGCCGGGACAGCTCGTAGCGTCCCGGCGAGGACACGTCCTTCGCTCACCGTGGCTCCGTGATCCGGTGGTGGTGCGGGTGGTGCGGGGCCCGCGGTGGACGGGACGCACGACGGCCGAGCGTAGCGGCCGGACGGCGTCGCCCCGGAGGGGGCGACCCCGTCAGCGGTCGAGCGCCGCCTGCATCACGGCGCGGGCGATCGGGGCCGCGAGCGCGCCGCCCGTGGCGTCCTCGCGAGCTGTTCGGGCAGGACCACCGCGACGGCGACCCGCTCCTCGGCGAACCCGACGAACCACACCGTCGGGTCGCCGCCGGTCTGGGCCGTGCCGGTCTTGCCGCCGACCTCGACCCCGTCGATCGCGGCGCGGGTGCCGGTGCCGTCTCTCGACGACCGAGATCATCATCTGGCGCAGCTGGTCGGCCGTGCTCGGCGACACCGGGCGGTCGCCGGACGGACCGCCGACGTCCCACGACGCGCCGGCGGGACCGCGCAGCTGCCGTCCCGACGGGGTCGCGGACGGACTGGACGACGTGGGGTCGCACGAGCTGGCCCCCGTTGGCGATCGAGGCGGACGATGAGGGCCATCTGCATCGGGGTGGCCCGCACGTCGCGCTGGCCGATGCCCGGACTGGGCGGTCGGCGGGCACGTCCTGCTCGGTCGGGATGGCCGAATCGACCACCGTTCAGCTCGTAGGGCACGGTGCGGTTGAAGCCGAACCGCTCGGCCTGCGTCGGCGAGCCCCTCGGCGCCGAGCTCGACGCGCGAGCTCGGCGAACGTGGTGTTGCACGACACCCGCAGCGCGTCGGCCAGGGTGATCGAGTTGCCGCCGTTGCAGGTCCCGCCGCCGAAGTTGCCGATGTCGGCGGTCGTCTGCGGCACGTCGAAGACCGCCGGGTCGTCGAAGGTGGTCGTCCGGGCGCGACGCCGGCCTCGAGCGCGGCGGCGGCGGTCACGATCTTGAAGGTCGAGCCCGGCGGGTAGGTCTCGCGCAGCGGCCCGGTCGACGAGCGGCCGGGACTCGTCGGCGTTCAGCGCCTCCCAGGTCTCGCGGATCTCGGACGGCGTCGTGGGACGACAGCGGGTTCGGGTCGTAGGTCGGGTTGGCGTAGCTGGCGAGGACCGCACCGGTGGTCGGGATCGAGCGCGACGACGGCGCCGGTGACGCCGCCGAGCGCGTCGGCCGCGGCGCGTTGCACCGCCGGGTCGATGGTCAGCTCGACGGTGTTGCCGGCCCGGTCGCTGGCGCCGAGCAGCTCGCCGAGGTTCTGCGCGACCTCCTCGGTGGACCGGCCGGTGAGGTCCTCGTTGAGGGCCGACTCGAGCGCCGGAGCGCTGGAGGATGAAGGAGTAGTAGCCGGTGAGGTGGGCGTACAGCGGCCCGTCGGGGTAGGTGCGCAGGTAGCGCAGGTCGCCGCCGTCGGTCTCGACGCTGCGGGCGATCGCCTCCTCGCCGACGACGATCGGACCGCGCTCGATCGCGTACTCGCGGATGATCAGCCGCCGGTTGGCCGGGTGGTTGGCGAGGTCGTCGGCCTGGACCAGCGCGATGACGTTGAGGTTGACGAACAGCGCGCCGAACAGCACCAGGACGACGGCGGCGACCCGGCCGATGGAGCGGTTCACGACGCGCGCCGCCTCGCGGCGCGCGGCCGCGGTCACGGCGCCGGTCGCGTCCGATGGCCTGCGCGCGCGACTCGTCGCTGGTGCGCAGCAGCAGGCCGATCGAGCAGGAAGTTGGCGAGCAGCGACGACCCGCCGTAGGACACGAACGGCAGCGTGATGCCGGTCAGCGGGCACCAGCCGGGTCAGCCCGCCGATGATGACGAACGTCTGGAACGCCAGGGTGACGGTCAGTCCGACCGCGAGGAGGGTGGAGAACTCGTCCTTGGCGGTCAGGGCGATCTTGAACCCGCGCACCGCGAGCAGCAGGAAGGCCAGCAGCAGCGCGGAGGCGCCGAGCAGCCCGAGCTCCTCACCGATGACCGAGAAGATGGCGTCGGTCGCGCTGAACGGGATGTCCTGCGGTCGGCCGAAGCCGGGCCCGGTGCCGGTGAGGCCGCCGGTCCCGAGCGCGAACAGCGACTGGGCGATCTGGTAGCCGGCGTCCTGCACCTGGCTCCACGGGTCGAGCCAGATCGAGACGCGGACCCGGACGTGGCTGAACAGCTGGTAGGCGACGCAGCGAGCCGGCGGCGAACGCGGCCCCGCCGAGGACCGGGTAGGCGATGCGCCCGGTCGCGATGTAGAGCATCGCCACGAACGCGCCGAAGAACAGCAGCGCCGAGCCGAGGTCGCGCAGGCCCGCCATGATGACCAGGGCCACGCCGGCGGCCACGAAGACCGGGGCGAGGTAGCGCGCGGCGGGCAGCAGCAGCGGTCCGAGCCGCTGGGTGGCGACCGACAGCAGCGCCCGGTTGCGTTCGAGGTAGCCGGCGAGGAAGACGATCATCGTCAGCTTGGCGAGCTCGCCCGGCTGGATCGTCATGCCCGCGACGCGGACCCACAGCTGGGCGCCGTTGATCGTCCCGGCGGTGATGCCCGGGCACCAGCGGCAGCAGCAGCAGCACGAGGGTGAGCAGGCCGAAGGTGTACTGGTAGCGGCCGAGCTGGCGGACCTCGCGGACGACGAGCAGCAGCCCGCACATCGCCGCCGATCGACACGATGGACCAGACGGTCTGGGTGACGGCGAGGGTCCCGTCGGTGGCGAGGTCGACGCGCCGGACGAACACCAGGCCGAGCGCGTTGAGCAGCACCGCGAGCGGCAGCAGCGTCGGGTCGGCGTCGGGCGCCAGGGCGCGCACGGCGACGTGGGCGACGAACCCGGCGCGCGCCGACGGCCAGGACCGGGGTCAGCGCGGTCAGCGGCACGTCGGGGGTCTGCGACAGCTGCAGCAGGGCGGCCGCGCCGGCGGCGACGAGGTCGCGCCGACCAGCAGCGAGCAGCTCGCGTCGGCGGAGCGAGCGCGCTCGCGGTCCGGCCGTCGGCGCTCACGACCGGCGTCCGTCCCGGTCGTCGTCGGCCCCGGCGTCGGTCGTCGGTCGTGCCGTCGTCGGTCCCGCCGTCGGTGTCGGTCCCGTTCGTCGTCCTCGCCGGTCGCGTCGCGCGGGGCGTTCTCGACGATGCGCCGGGCGTCGGCGAGGTCGGCGGCGCGTGACGCCGTCCTCGAGGCCTCGGCGTACCAGGTCGGGACGTCGTCGACGGTCAGGTCGGTGCGTTCGATGCACCCGGCCGAGCTCGAGCGGGCCGAGCGGTCACGTCGACGCCCTGGTAGATGACGACCTGCTCGCCGTCGAGGCCGACGAAGTAGGAGCGGTCGAGCAGGAACCGGCCGCCGAGCGAGCGCCAGACGCCGAGCAGCACGGCCACCGCGACCAGGACCGCGAGCGAGCGTGCCGAGGCGACCGCGCCGGCGCCGTCGGTGTCGTCGTCGTCGGCACCGGGCCGCCGCCGGTCGGCGTCGAGGGCGCCGTAGTTGCCGAGCCGGCGCGGCCCAGTCGCCCGCCTCGCTCGTCCGACGCGTGCCGATCAGCACCGGGGCGCCGCCGCGCCGCCGCGTGCCTCCGGGCCGGTGGCCGCCGAGAGGGCCGGTGTCCTCGCCGTCCTCGCACCGGCGGTCCGGCGTCGGGGGCGCGCGCCGCCGTAGCGCAGGAGGACGGCGGTGATGTTGTCGGGGCCGCCGCCGCGCGTTGGCGGCGTCGACCAGCCGGCGCGAGGGTCGGCGTCGGGGTCGTCGCCGCGTCGCCAGCTCGGCGGCGATGTCGTCGTCGCTCGACGACGCCGGTCAGCCCGTCGGAGCAGAGCAGCAGCTGGTCGCCGGGGTCGAGCTCGAGCGACAGTCGCGTCGACCTCGATGTCGGGCGACACCCCGATCGCGCGGGTGATGATCGAGCGCTGCGGGTGGGTCGCCGGCCTCCTCGCGGGTGATCTGCCCCTCGTCGACGAGGTGCTGCACGAGCGTGTGGTCGTCGGTGAGCTGCGAGAACCGGTCGCCGCGCAGCAGGTAGGCGCGCGAGTCGCCGACGTGGGCGAGGTGGAGGCGGCGACCCTCGACGAGGGCGGCGGTCAGCGTCGTGCCCATGCCGCGGTAGGCCGGGTCGTCGTCGGCCATGCTGCGACACGGTGTCGTTGGCCTCGACGACCGCGTCGCGCAGCGCCGCGATGGCGGCGCGGGCCGTCGTCGAACTCGAGCGCCGTCGAGGGCCTGGACCGGTTCGAGCGCGGTGGCGGACGCGACCTCGCCGGCGAGGTGGCCGCCCATCCCGTCGGCGACGGCGACGAGCCGCTCGCCGACGAGGTAGGCGTCCTCGTTGGCCTCGCGGACGCGCCCGACGTCGGTCAGCCCGGTGGCGGCGATCGGTCGCGGCGGTCATCGGCGCACCTCGACGCGGGTCTTGCCGAGCCGGAGCTGGTCACCGGCGGCCAACGGCAGGTCGGTCGGGTGAGCTTGGCGCCGTTGAGGAAGGTGCCGTTGGTCGACCCGAGGTCGCGGACGGTCCAGCCGCCGTCGCCGTCGGGCATCAGCTGGGCGTGCTCGTCGGAGGCGTAGACGTCGTCGATGACGATGTCGGCGCCGCTGGCCCGACCGAGCGTGATCGGCTGCTTGCCCGAGCGGGCGGACCGACGGGCGTCCCCGACGGGGCGTGCACGACGATCTCCCGCGGCGGCCTTGCGGTGCTTGCCGCGGAGCTGTCGGCGGCGGCGTCGCGACGGCGGGGCGGCGGCGGGGCGCTGCGCCGACGCGGCCCGTACAGGTCGACGGCGACGGCGCGGATGGCACGGGACGAGGAACAGGTAGAGCCCGAGCAGCAGCGCGAACTTCAGCAGCGTCAGCAGGGCGCCGGGCAGCACGTCAGCCCCCGACCAGTTCGAGGACGACGTCGCCGAGCTCGATGCCGGTCGCCCGGCGTCGACCTGGTGCTCGGCCGCGCGGCGGCCGTTGACCTTGGTGCCGTTGGTCGAGCCGAGGTCGACGACCCACCAGCGCGTCGCCGCGGCGCACCAGGGCGGCGTGCTCGCGCGAGACGGTGGTGTCCGTCGAGCGTCAGGCCGCACGACGGGAGCCGGCCGACGACGAACCGTGACCCGGTGACGGCGGCGCGGAGGTCGGCGCTCGCCGCCGGCGACGACCCGGACCTCGAGCGGTGGCGCGCGGGACCGCGCCGACGACCATCGTGCGGTCGATGGCCGCGCGGTCGTCGGCGGCGCGGGCGCCGGTCGCCGGCGGGCGGCGCCCGCGGCGCGCGGGCGCGCGGACGGCGCCGGCGCGTCGCCGACGGCCTCGACGCGACCGGCGAGCTGGTAGCGCCCGACGCGGACCTCCTCGGCCGCCTCGACCCGGATCTTGACCGGGCCGCGCAGCGACCAGCCGCGGTCGGCGGCGGTGCGAGACCACCACCTCGCCGAGCTCGCGGGGCAGCGACGCGCCGAAGGTCGACAGCCGTTCGTGGTCCTTGTCGCTGACCTGGACCCGGTAGACGTTCGGGACGACCACGCCGTCGGCGGTGACGTGCTGGTGGTCCTCGGCGTAGCGCTGGACCGCCTTGGCGAGCTCGATGGGCTGCAGGCCGGACCGGAACGCGCGCGCGAAGAAGCCCTCGACGGCACCTTCGAGCCGCTTCTCGAAGTCCTGGAGCACGCCCATCCGTGGAGTCCCGCGTCGTCGGTCGTCGCTCGCGGACGGCCCGAGGTGCCCGGCGGCGGTCCGGAGCGCGGGCGGTCGGCTCCACCCACGCCGGACCGGCGGGAACGTAGCCGACCGACCCCCTGCGACCGGTCCCCGTCCGAACGCGACGCCGCGCGCGGCCGTGCGTCGACCGGCGGTGCGGTCCCGCGAGCGTGCCGTGCCGCGCCGGTCGTGCGGCCGGTCGCGAGCGCCCACCGGTGGCGCGTTGCCGGTGCCGTCGGCGCCGTTGCTACCTTCCGCGCCTCCACTCCTGGGCGGGTGGCGGAATTGGCAGACGCGCACGGTTCAGGTCCGTGTGTCCGTAAGGACATGGGGGTTCAAGTCCCCCTCCGCCCACTTCACAGCTAGGGCGCTCTGTGAGGCCGGAGCTGACGGGATCGATCGAACGCCCCCGACCGGTGTTCGGGGGCGTTCCTCGGGCTGCTGACACCATCTTGACACCATGGGAGCGGTGACAGCGCGTTCGGGGGTGTCGGCGGGTGTCGGTCGGTGGTCATCGCTCGCCGAAGATGGCGGTGGCGGTGATCTCGGCGGCGGAGGAGTCGTCGCCTTCGACGTGGTGGGTGAAGGCCTGGGATGCGCGCTTGGGTGGGATGGCGGTGCCGTCGGGACGAGTGAAGATCAGATCGCGGTCTTGGTCGTTGGTGGACCAGATGGGGCCGGCGGCGAGCCGCTGCTCGAGTTGGCGTCGGTGGCGGTCGTGGAGGATGGCGAGTGTGCGGGTGTCGAGCGCGATGGAGCGTTCGCTGTCGTGGCTCTTGGCGTTGCGCTGCCAGATGATGACGCCATCGGCGACGGTGACGGTCTGGCCTTGCGGCATACTGGGTCCATGAGTTCGCAGCAGATCGGGGAGGCCCGACGCTCCAAGCGTCCGCCGGCGATCCCCGACGACGTCGGCGATCCCGCGGTCGTGAAGGCCACGGGGCGGGTGAGCCTGCCCACACGGGTCCGCTGGAGCGCACCGGCGCGCAGCTATGACCTCGCGGATCGCCGCCAGCGGGCACGGGTGTACGAGCAGGTTCTCGTCGAGGGCGTCGAGCAGGATGTGCGTGAGATCATCGACGTCGATGAACTCGTTGCCCTCTGGGACGAGCTCTATCTACCCGACCACGTGCGCCGAGCCTGGGCGGACTGGCTCGCGGAGCGACGGGGTATCGAGCTGCCGTGCTGACCCCGCTTCAACAGCGGTTGCTCGACATCGTCAGTCGGCTGCCCGAGGCGGATGGGTTCGCGTTGGCTGGCGGCGCGGCGCTCATCCTGCGTGGCACGGTCGATCGGAACACGAACGACCTCGACTTCTTCATCGGTCACGCCGATGTCGAGGCGGACACGATCGCCACGATGGTTGCCGCCGTCGAGCGAGCGCTGAGCGAGGCCGGAATCGAGTGGCGACGCGAGCTCGCGTCGGACACGTTCGCTCGACTCACGGTCGAGACGGAGCACGAGGAGTGCCGGATCGATCTCGCGGTCGACGTGCGCATGCGCCCCGTGGACCGAGAACCTCGGGTTGCGCTGTTGTCGCTGGAAGAGCTCGCTGCCGACAAGGTGCTCGCGCTGTTCGGTCGAGCCGCCGCCCGGGATTTCCAGGACGTGGCGGCGCTGCGCAGGCTTCGTGGGTGGCCGAACCACACGGATGTAGGTAGCACGCCGTCTCCGCCTACGTTTCTGGCTGTTCGAAGGTCAGAGACGAGGCGCAGGAGACGGCGTGCTGTTCAAGAGTCTATGGCGGGCGCTGCTGCGCGTCGGCCACCGGGTCGTGGTCGAGCGGGTCGTGCTCGAGCCGCGTGGCGACGGTGAGCCGGTCGTGGTCGTGTCGGTGCGGCTGCGCACGCGCCGGTCCAAGCGGGGGTTCTGCGGCCGGTGCGGGCGGCTGTCACCGGGACACGACGCGGCGGGGGCGGCGTCGGTGGCGGTGTCTGGACCAGGGTGCGGCGCGTACCTACGTCGAGGCCGACGCGCCGCGGGTGGCCTGCAAGGTTCATGGCGTCACGGTCGCGGAGGTGCCGTGGGCACGTCACGGGGTCGGGTTCACCCGCGACTTCGAGGACCAGGTCGCGTGGCTGGCGGTGCACTGTTCGAAGTCGGCGATCGAGAAGCTGATGCGGATCGCGTGGCGGACCGTGGGATCGATCGTCGAGCGGGTCTGCGACGACGCTCGTGCCCGGGCCGACCCGCTGGACGGGCTGGTCCGGATCGGGATCGATGAGATCTCCTAGCGCAAGGGCCACCGCTACCTCACGGTCGTGGTCGATCACGACACCGGACGGCTGGTGTGGGCCGCCCCGGGCCGTGACAAGGCCACCGTCAACAGGTTCTTCAACGACCTCGGACCCTCCAGAACGTTGAAGATCCGGCTCGTGTCGGCAGATGCGGCCAACTGGATCGGTGACGTGGTCCGCTCCCGCTGCCTCAACGCCAAGCTCACCATGGACGCCTTTCACGTGGTGGCGTGGGCGACCGATGCCCTCGACGTGGTCCGCCGCCAAGTGTGGAACGACGCCCGCCGGGCGGGTCAGACCGCCGTGGCCAAGGACCTCAAGGGTGCCCGCTACGCCCTATGGAAGAACCCCGAGGACCTCTCGGAACGTCAGGCCGCCAAACTGGCCGACATCGCCCGCACCAACCGCCGCCTGTACCGGGCGTACCTGCTGAAGGAACAACTTCGGCAGGTGTTCGCCCTCGGCGGGCCGGCCGGCATCGCGCTGCTCGACCGGTGGCTCGAATGGGCCCAGCGCTGCCGCATCGACGCGTTCGTCGCGCTCGGCCGTTCCATCCGTCGCCACCGCACCGCGATGAACGAGACACTGATGACCGGAACTGGCAACGCACTGGTCGAGTCGACCAACACCAAGCTTCGCGTGATCCACCGGCGGGCCTATGGGTTCCGCACGCCCCAAGCCATGATCGCGCTCGGCATGCTCGCCCTCGGCGGGCTCTGCCCCGACCTTCCCGGACGTCCTCAACGACTGCCGGCGACCGCATGACGACCCACGAACACGTCAGTAGACCCGCATTTCAGCTGGACGGTCCTGCTCGAGCTCGGGAGCGAGAAGGACGCCGGCTTCAGCGTCGAGCACTTCCTGGACGCAGTTGCCGCCTTCGACCGGCTCGATGCCGATGACTTCGATCTCTCTCGGGCGGGGTACGAGCAGCTGCGGAACGAGGTCGCTGCTTGGCCCCAGCAGATCCGCACTGGTCGATGAGTTCGTGGTGGTAGGGCTGGTGGGTAGCAGCCACCGAGACCGGGACGATGGCGACCGCGCTGACACCATCGTGACACCACACGGCTAGAACACGCCCAGGATGTGCGGGCACGCAAGCGGATGACACCAAGGTACTTCCGCAGGTCAGCGGTATATCGCGAGATTCGACGCCACGTGCGGGTACCCGCCGGCACGGTTCAGGTCCGTGTGTCCGTAAGGACATGGGGGTTCAAGTCCCCCTCCGCCCACGTGACGTCACCCAGCAGGCCCAACGGCCCGCAGACGGCAGATCCACTCGAACGCCCCGCAACCCGCGGGGCGTTTCGCATGTGCGCCGCAGTCACCGCTCACGCCAGCTCGACCCCACGCGCGGAAGCCGTGATCGCGCGGGTCCGCCAGGGTTCGCGTCGCGGTCATGACGACACGACGCGTGCCGCCCGGTCGGGAGTGGCTTCTATCCCGCGACCGGTCACGCGGTCGGTCTCAGGATGTCAACGGGGCTCGTGCGGCCACCAGCTCGTCGTCACGGTCGAACCCGTGCCAGGTGACGGTGACCTGGTCGTAGTTCTCCAACCGACCGCCGCACAGCAGTTGGGCGCGTACCTGGCCGTCGGTGGCACCCACGAACGTTCCGGCGCTGACCCGTCGCCCGTCGCGTTCCAACCAGGCGTGGTAGTAGCCGTCCGAGGCGGGCTGGACCCCGGTGAGCGCCAGGTCGAGCCGAACCCCGGCGTCGGTCTGCACGAGCTCGGCGTCGCCCGAGACACCCGACGCACCGGCCGCGCCGAGCGTCACGACCATGTCGGCATCGGGCGCCCCGGTGTCCAGCGCTCCGATGATCCCACCCGTGAGCCCGGCCAGCAGGATCAGGGCGGCGGCCACCCAGACCGGAACCTGGCGGCGTCGCCCGGCGGTGCGCAGTACCTGCGCGCGCAGGTCGTCGGGTGCCGGGGGTGATCCGGGGGCTGCCAGGGCGAGCAGGGGCGTCAGCGGGGCGAGTTCGTCGAGTTCCGCCCGGCACGCGGCGCACCCGGCGAGGTGGGCCTCGACGGCGGCCACCTCGCCGGGTGCGAGTCCGCCGAGCACGTAGCCGGCGAGGTCGGGTCGGATCGCGTCACAGCCGGTCATGGGCGCACCCCCAGTTCCTCGCAGGCCAGCCGGAACGACTTGAGCGCGTAGTAGGTGCGGGACTTGACCGTGCCGAGCGGCAGCTCGAGCTGGTCGGCGACCTCGCGTTGCGTCAGCCCTCGGGTGTAGGTGAGCTCCAGGACCCGGCGGTGGTCGACGGTCAGCCGGTCGAGTGCCGCACGGACGACCTCGGCGAGCAGTACCTGGTCGGCGGCGTCGTCGACCGGCGGCGCACTCGCGCCGGCGGCATCGACCGGCCGGGGGTAGCGGGCGGCCCGACGTTGCAGGTCGATGACCGTGGACCCGGCGATGGCGAACACGTAGGCGCCCACCGGACCGCGTGCCGGTTCGTAGGCGTCGGCGCGTCGCCACAGCGTCTCGAGTACCCGTTGCACGAGTTCCTCGGCCAGCTCCTCGTTGCGCTAGACGACGCAGCCCGTAGCCGTAGAGCGCGTCCGCGTAGGTGTCGTAGAGCACGGTCGCGGCGCGCTGGTCACCGCGCGCGGCGTCGGCGAGGAGCTGACCCTCGCCGACGGGATCGCGGTCCTCCGTCCCGTCCACCTGTCAGTAGTCGGCGGCGTCAGCCGCGGGTTCGCTGCCCATGATCGCCTCACCGTCGGGGGCGACGACGAACCACACGTCGTTGACACCCTGCCCGGTCACGTCACCAGGTTCGCTGTCGGCCGCCCAGGTGTACAGCGGCCAGCCGTCGTAGGTGACCTGGGCTGCGCCGTCGTCGCGTCCGGTGGTGCCGAGCAGTTCAGCGTCGACCCCGTCGCCAGCGACCGGTTCAGCGCCGACGGTCAACGGCGGCCAAGCGGCGGCACAATCGTCGTAGCACACGCTCTGCCCGTCCGAGTCGTTGGTGAACACGTACAGCGTCATCCCGTCGGCATCGACCAGCACGTCGCCGAGCTCGGTCGAGCTGACCTGGACGTCGGCGACGTCGCCCTCCATCTCGGCGTCGGCGGACCCGGTGTCGTCGGGTTCGGCGTCGGCGACCGCGCCGGTGTCGCCGCCGCAGGCAGCGAGGAGCAGCGCGGCCGCGGCCAGCAGGGGGACCAGACGGCGGGAAGTCGTGGACATGGACGAACCTCGCAGTCACGGGGCGCCACGTCGGCGTCTCACCGGAACTACGCACGCTGACCGGTCTTCGGTTCACCGGTACCCGCAGCGACCGCGATCCGAGCTCGTCGTCTGTCGGCGAGGTGGCTCCACCGCCGTCAGCGCTGTGAGCGTTGGGTCTCTCTGCGACCTACCAGTGTGGGGTAGGGGTGGACGGCGACGGACGGTGAGTGGACGATGCCGTTCAGGTGGTTGCGCGCGCCCTGCACCGGTGCCCGGTGCGAGAGCGCACCGTCGGTGGCCAGGGAGGTGACGATGGCACGGCGAGACCTGCGGCATCCCGCCGGCGCCGGCGGGCCCTGGTTCGTCGACGACCGCTGTATCGACTGCGACGCCGCCCGCCAGGTCGCCCCGGGCCTGATCGCCCGCAACCCCAGTGACGGCGTATCGGTGTTCGCCCGTCAACCGCAGACCGACGACGAGGTCGCGATGGCCTGGCGGGCCGTGCTGGTCTGCCCGACGCGATCGGTCGGGCACGAGTCGGTCCGGCAGCCACCGCCCGGGGTGTTCCCCGCACGACCTCGGCGACAACGTCCACCGGCTCGGCCACAACGCCGAGTCGTCGTTCGGAGCCCACTCCTACCTGGTGGTCCGTGACGGAGCGAACGTGATGGTCGACGCCCCGCGGTGGACCCGCCAACTGGTCGACCCCATCGAGGACGCTCGGCGGCATCGACCTCGTGCTGCTGACCCACCGCGACGACGTCGCCGACGCCGATCGGTACGCCGAACACTTCGGCGCCCAGGTTTGGATCCACGAGGACGACCGCAGCGCGGCCCCCTACGCCACCGACCTGGTCCGGGGCACCGAACCCGTCGAGGTCACGACCGGGGTCACCGGGTTCCCTGTCCCTGGCCACACCGAGGGGAGCGTGATGTGGCACGTGGACGGTCACCTGCTGTTCTCCGGCGACTCACTCGCGTGGGACCCCGAGCGCGAACGGCTCACAGGCCTTCCGGCGGGCCTGCTGGTACTCGTGGGACGCCCAGACCGAGTCGCTCGCCCGCTTCGCCCGCTCGGGCCTGCGCTTCGACCGGCTGTTCTGCGGGCACGGGTGGAGCCACGACGCACCGGCCGAGACGTTCCACGACCACCTCGTCGCCCTCGTCGCGCGGATGCCGGCGAAACGCTGAGACGGTCCACGAGGCTCACCGGCTGGGCCGAGCGGGACGGCCGATCCACGACCACCGATCCCGTGCTTCGTGAGCGGCCGCCGACAACATCCACTCTGAATCGCGATGGGTTGAGGTCGGTGGGGTCGCACTCCACCTCCCTCCCGCCGGACGAGCAGACCGCCAGGTCCGAACCGTGGTCGGCCGTCACCGTCGAGTGCGAACTCCCCTGTCTCGGCGTCGACTTCGACCGAGCCGGCACGGTAGAGATCTTGGAGCTCGGGATCGCCCGCGGCGTACGACCGCTTGCCGCTGGCGTCGGCGTACGCACCGGCGAGCCAGGTTCTGCTGGGTCCTGGGCCGGCAACGATCCTGGCGATCGGCCAACCGCGCCGCAGGCGACGATGGGGGTCGCGCCAGGGGAAGGCACCGCACACAACTGCTTGGATCCACTGGACGAGCGTTTACGGTCCCGTATACTGCGCCATGGCTGCAACCAAGATGCTCCGGGTCTCAGACCGCACCCACGACGGCTTCCGTCGCGAAGCGCAACGGCGTGGTGCGACCATCGACGAGGTGGCCGCAGCGGCGCTTCGAGCGCTCCGCCAGAAGGAGATGGGCGAGCAGCTCGCGGCGCCGCTCGACGACGATGAGGCCGAGTGGCTCGATGCGTCGTTGCGGTGACGTCCAGCTCGCAGACTTGGGCGAGCCGCGGGGGCGGGAGGCCGGCTTCCCGCGCCCGGTCGTGGTCGTGACCGCACAGGTGGTCCTCGACCAGCACCCGAGCGTGGCGCAGGTCGTACCGCTGACATCGACCGTCCGCGGATATCGGTCCGAGGTGACCATCGAGCCCGATCCGAGCAACGGCCTCGAGGTGGTCTCCGCGGCGCAGTGCCAGCACATCCGAGCGGTCGCCGTCGAGCGGCTCGCTGCACCGGTCGGCAACATCGGCCCCGTGGCGCTCACCCGGATCCGAGAGGTCCTCGCCGACCTTCTCGACCTCTGACCAACGGTTCCGAACCGTGATCGCGGTGCGGAGGACCGCAGCTTGACGGCGGGTCGGGTGCGCACCATGACGCCGTCCGCTGAGGCCCACCTCCCGTTGCAGCGGTCGCCCCTGCCAGTACCGCCGGATCCTTGGCGGGCCATCGAACGTGCAACCCAGTCCATCGAGGACAGCGTTGCCGAGTAGCGCACACATCGTCGTGGCGAAGACCCACCATGGGTCATCCACGATCCGTTCCGCGGAAGCGCTCGCAACGGGGAACGACGCGGCCGGAGCTCGAACTACGCGCCGGTCCGGTGGCGGCGCAGGGTCCCCGCGGCGCCGAGCGCGATCAGACCGACCAGCGCCGCGGCCGAGGTCCCGGTCGCCGGTAGCGGCCGGGCCGGGGGCGCCGCGACCTCCTCGCCGCCCCCTGCTGCGCCGTCGCCGTCGGTCTCGCCACCGCTCCCACCGCGGCCGTTCGCGCCAGCCTCGGAGGTCACGCGGGTCACCGTCAGTTCGGGATCGGCGAGGATGTCGGCCTCGCAGAAGCGCATCGGCACGAAGCGCTTCTCGGAGAACAGGCGGGTCTGGTCCGCGAGGTGCGGCGACGTGACGTCGTCGGACTGCGAGTAGGTGACGATGGCGGACGCGTCCACCGGGCAGTCACCCTCGTCGTCCCAGGTGGCGACCATGACGAACGAGCTGCCGTGCGTGACCGCCGGGTAGCCGGCCTCGCCGTCGGAGGCGTCGCCGTCCCACACCACGTTGATGGCGTTGAAGACGCCGACCCCGCCCGGACCACCGTGGATCGGGATGCGCTCCCCGTCACCGCGGTCCTCGTACTGCCACCCGCGCAGCGGCGCGTCGAGCGGGATACCGGCCGACTGCAGGTCGTCGATGGCGTCACCGAGCGCGAGGGCGACCCGCGGGTCGGCGGTGTTGAGATCGCGCGGGGTCCCGACCGGGTCGTCGAGGGAGAACGGCGTGGACCACGGCAGACCGAGCAGCCCGGTCCCCGTCGGGTCCCCGACCGGTGAGGTCAGCCCCTGCAGGTTCGACACGAACCGGCGGAACAGGATGGCGCCGGTCGAGTCGAGGTCGTCGCGGACGTCCCACCCCTCGAGGGCGTCGCACGCCTCCGCGGTCTGGACCGGCGGTCCCGAGCTCGCCGGCACCAGCGGGAGGGAGCGACACAGGGCGAGCAGGTCGTCGCGGGTCAGCTCACCGGCGAACTGGCGGTTGTCGAACACCGCCTGCTCGAGGATCTCGCGGTTCCACCGGCGCCCAGCCTGGTCGCCCCAGTCGTCGTCCCCGGCGGCTCGGTCGACGACCATCTGCAGCCCGACGCGGGTGCGCAGGGTCCGGGTGGTCTCCTCGTCGCCGATGATGCGGTCGAAGCCGGTCAGCGGCTGTTCGGGGTTGGTCAGCCAGTAGCTGTCGTTGCCGTTGTGCACGTAGTCGTCACGGGTCAGCCACGGCAGGTTGTCCGGGCCGAAGATGCCCGGCACGACCGCGTCCGGGTCGGTGTCCCACGCGCAGTCCGACCGCGACCCGTCCAGGGTCGGCAGACCGAGCGCGGCGAACGTGACGATCCCGAGCGCCGTCGGGCAGGCCGACACCTTCTCGTCCGGCACGTTCGGCACGACGCTCACGTCGGAGTAGTACGCCTTCCCCGAGCTGTCCGCGCCGATGGTGTTGACCCACGGCACCCCCTGGTTGCGGACGGTCAGCTCGCGCAGGTCGCCGACGCTCTGGGCGTGGTTCTTGTCGAAGAAGTGGTTGAGGTAGCGCAGGTGGTCGTTGGCGTCGCCCATCGCGAAGCCGATCGCCGGTGTCCACGGGAACAGCGGCAGGCCGAGGATGCCGGTGAACATCGGGCCGTAGTCGGTCCAGTAGAGGGTGCGCTCGACCTCGCTGATCGAGCCGTCCTCCCCCTTCACCGGGATGGTCACCGGCCGCCGTTCCATCTCACGCGGCTGACCGTCGACGAGGTAGGTCGTCGGCGATCCCGGCACGAGCGTGAGCTGGAACGGGGTGAAGCGGAACGCGGTGGACACGGTGTGCGACCAGGCGACGCCCTCGGTGGTGCCGATGAGGACCACCGGCACGCCGTACAGCGACGCTCCCTGGACGTCGAGGACGCCCGGGATGGTCAGGTGCGCGTGGTAGAGCCGCTCGCCGCCCTGCCAGGGGAAGTGCGGGTTGCCGAGCACCAGCCCGGAGCCGTTCTCGGTCGCCTCGGACCCGAACCCGTAGGCGTTCGAGCCGATCCCGAGGATGCCCTCGGCCCGGGTCGGGAACCGCGCCGCAGCCGATCGCTGCTGTGCGGAGACGCCCGGGATCTCGGGCAGTTGGTCCACCGGGATCGGACCCGCCGCAGGGTCGAGCAGGTCGGTGAACGCGGACAGGTCCGCGTCCGACGCCTCGCCGTCGGACGCCCCGCCGACGTCGGGGGTCGGGGGCTGGGCGCCACCGATGTCGCCGATCGCGACCCCGGTCGAGGCCAGCCCGGCGAGCATGTAGAACCGCAGGTAGGCGTCCATCTCGCTGATCGGCTTGACCCAGTCGCCGCCCTCGCAGGCGGGGTCGTCGATGCCGTCCGCGCCCCCGACGTCGGCGAGGTAGCGGTTGTAGCCCGCCACGTACCCACGGACGCCCTCGACGAGGTCGTCGGACGGCCCGTGCGGAGGCGCCTGCGCCATCAGCTCCTCGATGCGGCCGCTCTCTCGCACGGCGAGGAAGAACGCGTCCGAGTCGAGGTTGTCGTGCGTCGTGCCGTTGCCGTGGAAGGTCCACGACGCATCGGGACCGAAGTAGAGCGAGCGTTCACCGCGAGCGGTGGTGTAGAAGTCCGCCGCCGTGCAGATGTTGTCCTCGGCGAACGCGTAGCCGTACCCGAAGCCCATGTCGCCGTAGTCCGAGGCGAGGATGTGCGGGATGCCGTAGGCGGTCCGACGGATGACCGCCTCGTACCCGGACCCGACGTGGGTCGGGTCGTCGAGCGCGACCTCGGCCGCGCTCCCGCCGGTCTCCGCCGCCGCCGGCAGGGTCGCCACCGGGGAGAGCAGCGCGACCACCGCGGCCGCTGCGGTCGTGGTGATGATGCTTCGTCGCACGTCGTCGCTCCAGGTCCGTCGGGACGGTCCCGTCCCACCGCCGCGGCGTACCGATCGGTACGGGCGTCGTCGGCTGCTTCGCCACCGAGGCGCCGACCTCCTGCCCGTGCGTCTGATCGGACAGCTCGGCGCTCGAGGCCTGGACCTGGGTGTCCGGTCAGTCCTCGGCGACGTCGGGTGACGTGCTCTGGTCCGGTGACCTGAAGTTCTCGTGGTAGCGACTGGCCGTCGGGCCCCGCTGCCCTTGGTACTTGCTGCCGATCTCGGCCGAGCCGTAGGGGTGCTCCGCCGGTGTGGTGAGGGGGAAGAACGCCAGCTGCCCGATCTTCATCCCGGGGTACAGGGTGATGGGTAGGTTCGCCACGTTGGACAACTCGAGGGTCAGGTGCCCGCTCCAGCCCGCATCCACGAAGCCCGCCGTGTTGCTGACGAAGATGCCGCCTCCACCGGCGAGGAAGTTCTCCACGTGGCGGCCGCCGGGGCGCACCTCCAGGTCGAATATCGGCTCTCGGCGGCCGGTGTCTCGGACCTCGACGACCCGGTCCCACGCGACGTCACCGTCCACCAGGCGGTCGAGCCGCCTGAGGTCCTCGCCACCGTCGTGCCCGATGCGAGCGGCGTACGCGTCGCGGAGCCGTTCCAAGGTCACCCGCCGCACGGCGTCGCGGTCCGTCCGCTGCTCGAGGTTGCACAGGCTCGATGCGTAGCGGTACCCGGCGAGGTCGGCCGCGGATCGTTGATCGAGCCCGGCGGCCCGACGGAGACGAACGAGCAGCTCGTCGGGGAGCGGGACGGCGGTCAGCAGCTTGTGCTCGCCGAGGGGCACGGACACCTGATGGGCGGTACCCGTCGCCCGCTCACGGCTGCTGGCGGCGGCTCGACGGCCGAGGCGAGCGCACAGCAGCAGCAGGTCATCGACGAGCTGTGGCGACGACGACCACAGCGAGACCCTCGTCTGCTCTCGCGACCCATCGCCGTCGACGAAGCCCTCGAGGAGCGCCGCGAGGATCGGCCGTGGCCAGCCGAGTGCCGGGGTCGGCAGCCGTCTCGCCTTCGACGTGCCGCCCATCCCCAGCCACTCGATGACCGCGGAGAGCAGGGTGGAGCAGCCGGTGACGGCGCCCGCGCTGCGGTGGACGCTGGTGCCGAGCCGCGACAGCACCGACGCCGCGCGGTCCAAGATGGCCTGGTCGGTGTTGGCCACGACCACCTGCTGGCGACGCCGGTGCCCCTCGGCGACGTACAGCCCGAGCAGCCACGCGAGTTCCTCGTCGATCACGAGCGTCCGCGGGAGCCTGTGCTTGCCGCCCTTGATGCGGATGCCGTCGTCAGCGCCGAGCGCGTCCAGTAGCCCGGGGATCTGCCGTGCCGCGAGCAGTGGGAGCTGTGCTCGGGACCGGTAGAAGCCGACGTGGACGATCCCGAGGTCCCGGAGGGCAGCGGTGACGGTGTCGCCGTGGCGGTCGAACGCCGCGGCGACCGTCGGCCCCTCACACACCAGCTCGTGCCAGGCGGCCTCGGGTGCGAGCGTGAGCAGGTCCACCGACGCCGAGGCGTGGTCAGGATCGGGGATCGAACGGGGGATCGCGACGAGCGCACCGGGTTGGAGCGCGCCGGTCCGAACCTTGGCGACGGTGCCGTCACGGCCGAGGGTGAACAGGTTGTGCCCGGCGGTCACACGGACCGTGCGGCCGGAAGCGAGGGCGACCTCGTAGATGCGGTCCTCCGGGCCCTCGTACCAGCCGGTGACGTCGGTGTGGGTGACCGCGAAGCTGTCGGGGTCGAAGCTGATCACCTGGCCGGTCAGCTGCTTGCGGACGATGTCCTCGATGGGCCGCAGCTGCGTCTCGCCGTCGTGGCGGAACAGGATCAGCTCATCGCCTGGCAGGCTCGAATGGATCAGGAGGCCGAGGCGGGCCAGCGACGACTTGCCCTCCAGCCGCGCGACCATGTCGTCGGGGATGGTGACCTTCTCGAAGGTGGTGCCGAGGACGAACTCCCCGGGGTGGAGGATGAACGGTGCCTCGTCGTCCACCACGACCAGGTCGGTCAGGTCGTCCATCGGCTCGCGAACGTCGATGTACGGGTGGCGGTTGTTGGCGAACACGCGGAACTCGGCACCGATGCGCAGGTCGATGCTCGACGGTTGGATGGCGTTCTCGCCGAGCGGTTCGATGCGGAGCCGTCCGCTCTCGAGCGCGGCGCGCAGATCGCGGTCGGAGAGGATCATCGGGGCTCCCAGGCTCGGTTCGGTCGCGCGCAGCCTACGTGGCGGCCGAGACGCGTACGAGGCGAGCTCCCCGCCCGGCGGGTGGACCGACCGGGCCGCGGCGTCACGGGAGGGCCAGGTGACGGGTCGCTCACCAGCTGCCGCCGCCCCCGCCGCCGCCACCGGATCCCGCGCCGCCCCCGCCACCGCCACCGGACGAGCTGGCGGGGTTGGTGATGCTGGCGCTGTGGAGCGTCGACGCCGCGGCGAACGAGGTCGGGTGCAGGAACCAGGTGTCGGTGCCGGAGACCCCGCCGGCCTGGCCCCGGGCCGCGGCCTCGGTCAGCACCGGCTCGAAGCGTTCGAGCCACGACGCGCCGAGGCCCAGCACCACCGCGTAGGGCAGCAGCGCGACGGCCGGGTGGGTGACCCCGATGTCGGCGCGGGACCCGGCGAAGTCCAGGCGGTCGGCGTGCACCTCGGTCAGGAAGTGCTCGAACGCCCGCGTCCGGGCGATGACGTCGCGGCCCTCGCTGGTGAGCGGCCGGCGCTCGAGCCGCCACACGAGCGCCAGCAGGACCCACGCCACCGGGAGCGCGATCCACGCGGCGGCGACGGCCGCCGTGGGGACCCCGAACAGCAGCATCGCCGCGAGGCCGACCAGCCCACCGACCACGAGCGTCGCGACGATGCCGAGCACGTACCCGCCTCCGCGGAGCGCTCCTCCCTCGCCGTGGACGTACCGGCTGCCCGGCTGGAACACCGCGTTCGCGTGGGCGGTGAGGGAGCTCGTCGCGCTCGATGACCGGCGGGAGGTGGCGGCGTCGTACTCGCCGTCGAAGACGATCGGCGAGCCACCCGGCATGAGCTGGTCGAGGGCGACCCGCTCCCACTCGTGGACGTCCGGCGCGTTCGGGCCCGGCCCGAACGTGAGCGGCGCGCCGCCGTCCTGCCCCCCGGTCGAGGTGACGACGCCACGGATCTGCAGGTCGACGAGGGTGGCCAGGAGCACCTGTTGGCCGCCGGTCAGGAAGCCGCCGGCACGGTCGACCGCGGCGAGCTCCGCGGGGGCGAGCCCGTCGGGCGGCTCGAGCTCGGCGGTCGGTGCGACGCGGTCGTGGACGGCGGGGTCCGTCACCACGTCGCGGTAGACGCGACGGGCCCGGACGGCCTCGAGCAGCAGCGCGGGCAGCGCGAGGAGCAGGACGGTCGCGAGGATGCCCGGCACGGTCGGGACCTCGAACGGCGCTCGTCCCGCGCCCCGGGTGGTGACCTCCGCGACGTCGACCTCGGGAAGCGCGGCGGGCAGGGACGCCGCCGGCAGCTCGATGGCGACGGTGCCCGTCTCCGCTGGCCCGAGCGGCGGCAACGTCTGGAAGACCACTCGCTCGGAGGTGGTCGCCACCGGGCACGGCGCGTCGTCCCCGGCGGTCCCGACGACGCACGCGACGGAGGTCGATGGGGCGGGCAGTCGCACCGTCATCGTCGTCGACGCGACGTCCACCGGCCACGCATCGCCCGGGACGTCGATGCGCAGCTGCGCCTGGTCCGGACGGTCCGCGGGACGGAACACGAGCCCGTCGACCTCGTACATCAGGCGGTAGGTCTGCGGACCGGGTTCCAGGGTCACGGCCGCGTCCCCGATGCGGATGCGGGGTTCCCCGGCGGGTGTCGACTCCTGGACCCACCGCCACGGCATCGCCGCGTCGCCGCCGTCGACGGACGCGATCCGGTAGGTGACCGGGCCGGCGGGGCCCTCGGTCTCGAGATCGCGGAAGATGCCGCGCCGAGGCTGCGTGAAGGTCACCGCGATGGTCTCGACGACCTCGAGCCGGCCGTCGGCGCGGAGGGTCACCTCGCGGTCGAAGGTGTCGATGCGGAAGGCGTCGTCCCGCGTCGGGCTGGTGCTGACGAGGCCAACCGCCAGCGGGACCGCGATGACGATCAGCGCGACGAGCGCGCTCAGCGCGAGCTTGACGCCACGGCTCACGGGCGGACGCCGGTCCCGAGCTCGACTCCCGGGGTCCGTCGTGCCTCGTGCCCGTCGGTCGCGAACATCCGTCGTCGTTCGAAGCCGAAGGCGCCGGCGACCAGCACCGAGGGGAAGGTCTCGAGCAGCTCGTGGTAGGTGGCGACCCGGTGGGTGGCGAAGTCGCGCGCGAACGACAGGCGGGACTCGGTGTCGGCCAGCTCGGCCTGCAGGTCACGGAAACCCGTGTCCGCCTGGAGCCGCGGGTAGGCCTCCGAGACGGCCAGGAGCCGCCCGATCGCGGCACCGAGCTCGTCCTCGGCCGCTTCGCGCCCGGCGGGATCGGTCCGCGAGAGGGCGGCAGCCCGGCTGGCCGTCACGGCCGTGAGCGCCGCCTGCTCGTGGTCGGCGTACGCCCCGACCGTCGCGACGAGGCTCGGGATGAGGTCGTGACGGCGCTGCAGGTCGGTGTCCACCTGCGCCCAGGCCTCGTCGACGCGGACGCGGGCCCGCACCAGCCGGTTGTAGAGCACGACGGTGGCGACCACGACGGCCACGACCACGCCCACGGTGGTGAGCACGCTCACCTGGAGCACGCTGCCGTCCACGGATCACCTCGGCTCGATGGGTCCCGTGCGGGCGACTCTACGCCCCGGACGCACCGGACCCCGGCACCGGCCGGGGTCCGACGCGGCGGTCACGCCGCCGTCACTGCTGCCCGGCGGGTTCCGGGTCGGGGGTGGGTTCGGTCGGGGCGGGCGTGCCGCTCCCGGCGACACCCTGCGCCGCCATCGGGAGCAGGCGACCTCGCTGCAGGACCTCGGAGATGTCGAGCACCTCGACCTGGCCCTCCTCGAGCGTGCCCTCCTGGACCTTCTGCGCGATGCCGTCGGACAGCATCGTGGTGCAGTACGGGCAGGCGGTCGAGATCAGGTCCGGGTCGAGCTCGAGGGCCTCGTCGACGCGTTCGATGTTGACCCGCTTGCCGATGGTCTCCTCCATCCACATGCGGGCGCCGCCGGCGCCGCAGCAGAACCCGTTGGAGCGGCAGCGCGCCATCTCGGTGGGCTTGAGGCCCGGGACGGCGTCGACCACCTTGCGCGGGTCGGAGTACACCTCGTTGTGGCGGCCGAGGAAGCACGGGTCGTGGTAGGTGATCCGCTTGTCGAGCTCGGAGGTGGCGACCAGACGCCCCTCGTCGATGAGCTTGGCCAGCACCTCGGAGTGGTGGACCACCTCGAAGTTCCCGTCGAAGTCCGGGTACTCGTTCTTCAGGGTGTTGAAGCAGTGCGGGCACCAGGCGACGATCTTGGTCTTCTCGGCGCCGACGCTCTTGAGCAGCTCGACGTTCTGCTGCGCCAGCATCTGGAACAGGTACTCCATCCCGAGCCTGCGGGCGGGGTCGCCGGTGCAGGACTCGTTCTTGCCGAGGATCGCGAAGCTCACACCGGCGTCGTGGAGCAGCTGTGCGGTCGCCTGGGTGATCTTCTTGGAGCGGTCGTCGACCGCGCCGGCGCACCCGGTCCAGAAGATGTACTCGTACTCGCCACCGGCGTCGGAGCCGGGCTGCAGGACCGGGATGTCGAACTCGAGCTTCTCGGTCCACTCCTCGCGCTTGGACTGCCCGACGCCCCACGGGTCACCGGCGTTCTCCACGTTGCGGAGCATGACGCCGGCCTCCTGCGGGAAGGAGGACTCCATCATCGTCTTGTAGCGACGCATGTCCATGATGGTGTCGACGTGCTGGATGTCGACCGGGCACTCCTCGACGCAGGCGCCGCAGCTGGTGCAGGACCAGAGGACGTCGTAGTCGATGACGGCCGCCTCACCGGGGGCGTCCCCGACGAGCGGGATCTTGATGACGTCGCCGGCCTCGGCCTCGTCGATCTCGCCGAGCAGGAACGGCCCCTTGGCGTACATGTGGTCGCGCAGGTCCTGGATGAGCAGCTTCGGGCTGAGCGGCTTGCCCGTGTTCCACGCGGGGCACTGGGACTGGCAGCGGCCGCACTCGGTGCAGGTCTGGAAGTCGAGGAAGCGGTCGAAGGTGAACTGCTCGATCTGGCCGACGCCGAGGACGGTGTCCTCGTCCATCGCCTCCATGTCGATCAGCTCGGTGTTCAGCTTGCCGAGCGCCTTGTCGCGTCCCGGGTCGCGCGACAGCTCCTGGAACGGGATGGTCAGGATGTGCAGGTGCTTGCTGTGCAGCGTGAAGACCAGGAACGCGCCGACGATCGCGATGTGGATGACGAGGTTGATGGCGCCGACCCACTCGAGGGTCAGGGTGTCCATCCCGGCGAACGCGTTGCCGAACAGCCGCGAGATGAACGCGGCCTCGGTCGGGGCGTGGTCCTCGGCGAAGCGGACGCCGTGGGCGACCCAGAGGGTCCAGATGACCAGGAACTCGGCACCGAGCACCCACCAGCCCTGGAGGAGGTTCGACCCGGCGAAGCGCGACTAGCGGCCCTTGGACCTCGGGTCCTGCGAGAACCGGATGCTGGCGAAGATGGCCAGGCCGATCATCCCGAGCAGCCCGAGGCTGTCCTGCATGAAGCCGAGCAGGTCGTAGGCGGTCACGCCCGCCAGCGAGATGTCACCGAGGAGCGGCAGGGTGAAGGTCGGGCCGACGTAGAGCTCGCCGGCGGCCTCGAGCAGCGTGGTCTGCGCCACGAAGAACGACCACATCACCCAGAAGTGCGCGATCCCCGGGCAGGGTCCAGCGCAGGAGCTTGCGGTTGCCGAAGATGTTGACCAGTGCCATCCGCAGGTTGGCCTTGGCGGCGTTGCGCAGGCTCCGCTCCGGGTTCGGGCGGGCGGCCTGGGTCAACTTGACCAGGAACAGGATCCGCCTGGCGGCCCACGCCCCGAAGAAGGCGATCACGGCCGTGCCGGCCACGACGCGGAAGATGGTCAGGATCGTCTCGGCGTCCACGCGTGCATCCCTCTCGGTGGTGACCGACCTCGGTGGGTCCGGACGTGGGGCTCGCACGCTCCGTCCGTGGCTTCCCACGTCGTGCGGCCGACCGGCGCGGCGAGTGTAGGAGCAGGCGACGACGTGCCGGAACCCGGATCGGACGACCGCGTTCGCGGGCGTCCAGCGAGGTGCCGGACCCGTCCGCTCGGGAGGGGTTGTGACCGTTTGTCACCCCGGCACGGGGCTGCGGGCGAGCGCGTGAGCATCATGCGGCCCGTCCGAGTCGCTCCCGTACCCCGCCCGAGGTCGTCGATGAGCCGCACCGTCAGCACCGTCCACGGCCGCGTCCACCGTGCCGCGCCCGTCGAGCTACGAGGTGTGACCCGGCGCTTCGAGACCGGCGGGGGCGACCACCTCGTCCTCGACCGGGTGGACCTCACGGTCGGGACCGGCGAGATCGTCGCGCTGCTCGGCGCATCGGGGTGCGGGGAAGTCGACCCTGCTGCGCCAGGTGTGCGGACTCGACCGGCCCGACGGTGGGCAGGTCCTGATCGACGGCTCGCCGGTCGCGCCCGCCGACCCGCGCTGCGCGGTCGCCTTCCAGGAGCCACGACTGCTGCCGTGGCGCACGCTGGCCCAGAACGTGGCGCTCGGGCTGCCGCGCGGGTCGGCCCGCGGTGTCGGTCAGGCCCGTGTGGACGAGCTGCTCGATCTGGTCGGGCTCGGCGGGTTCGCCGACCACCGTCCACGGCACGTGTCGGGTGGGATGGCGCAGCGCGCCTCGCTCGCCCGCGCGCTGGCCCGCAACCCCGCCGTCCTGCTGCTCGACGAGCCCTTCGGTGCGCTCGACGCGCTGACGCGCCTGCGGATGCAGGACCTGCTGGCCGACATCCACGCGGCCGAGCCGACGACCGTGCTGCTGATCACCCACGACGTGGAGGAGGCGCTCACCCTCGCCGACCGCGTCCTGGTGCTCGGCCGCAGCCCCGGCGGCGGCAACCACGTCGTGCGGTCCGTCACCGTGACCGGGCCGCGGCCGCGTGACCGCGCCGACCACGAACTCGCCGACCTGCGTGTCGACCTGCTCGACGAGCTCGGCGTCGTCCGTCACGAGCCTCGACCCGTCGAGGTCGGGGTGCGCTGACCCCTCCCCCCGTTCCGTCCCACCTCGTCCCACCTCCCACCTCGTCACCTCCCCCTCCCAGGAGCATCCACGTGCGTCGAACCCGATCCCTCGTCCTGCTCGCGTCGCTGTCCCTCACCGCGCTGTTGGCGGGCTGCGTCGCCGGCGAGGACGCCGACACCGGCGAACCGGCCGCGGCCGCGGCTGCCGATGGCGGCGACGGCCCCAGCGCGTCGACGCTCCGGCTCGACTACGCGACCTACAACCCGCTCAGCCTCGTGATACGTGACCAGGGATGGCTCGAGGAGGAACTCGCGGACCAGGGCGTCGCGGTCGAGTGGGTGTTCTCGGCCGGCTCGAACCGCGCCAACGAGCTGCTGCGCGCCGGCGAGATCGACCTCGGCTCGACCGCCGGGTCCGCAGCCCTGCTCGCTCGCTCCAACGGTTCGCCGATCAAGGCGGTCCTGCTCTACACCCAGCCTGAGTGGGCGGCGCTGGTCGCCCCCGAGGGCTCGGACATCACCGAGGTCGCCGACCTGGCGGGCCGGTCCGTCGCCGCGACGCTCGGCACCGACCCGTACTTCTTCCTGGTCCAGGCGCTCGCCGAGCACGGCGTCGCGCTGACGGACGTCGACGTCCAGAACCTCCAGCACGCCGACGGGCGTGCGGCGCTCGAGCAGGGCAGCGTCGATGCGTGGGCCGGCCTCGACCCGATCATGGCCGCGGCCGAGCAGGAGTCCGACGCGACCCTGTTCTTCCGCAACATCGACTTCAACACCTACGGCTTCCTCAACGCCCACGAGGACTTCCTCGACGCCTCGCCCGACCTCGCCCAGCTGGTCGTCGACACCTACGAGCGTGCCCGCCAGTGGGCGCTCGAGAACCCCGACGAGCTGGTGCAGCTGCTGGCCGACGAGGCCGAGATCGCCCCGGAGGTCGCCGAGACCGTCCTGATCGAGCGCACGGTCATCGACCTCGATCCCGTCCCCGGCCAGGTCCAGTACGACGTCCTGGAGGTCGTCGGTCCGTTGTTCGTCGAGACCGGTGACGTACGCAGCCAGGACCTGATCGACGAGGCTCTCGCCACGCTGTTCGAGCCCCGCTTCGCCGAGGCCGCCACCGGGGGCAGCTGATGGTCACGCAGCTTCCGCTCGACGGCGCGGTGCAGGCTCGTCACCAGGGTGACGCGGTCGCCTCGGGCACGGGGCGCGGGAACCTCGCTGCCGGCACCGCGTCGACGGCCGCGACCCCCGGCGAGCCCGGCCCGGCGCAGCGGACCGCTCGCTCCCGTCGGACCGACCAGCCCTCGCGGGTGCGCCGGATCGCGCTCGGAGGGCTCGTCCCGGTCGGCCTGCTCGGCCTCTGGCAGGTGGTCACCGCCGCCGGCATCTTCCGGCCGCACCAGCTGCCGGCGCCCGTGTCGGTGTGGGCAGCGGGCGTCGACCTGTGGCAGCGCGGGCTGCTCACCCAGCACGTGGCGATCTCCACCCAGCGGGTCCTGATCGGGTTCGCGCTCGGCGCGAGCCTCGGCCTCGTCGTCGGCGCGATCGTCGGCCTGTCGCGGCTGGCGGACACGGTGCTGGCACCGACGGTCGGTGCGGTGCGGGCCGTCCCCTC
The DNA here is from genome assembly GCA_963850715.1 of uncultured Nitriliruptoraceae bacterium. GTDB lineage: Bacteria > Actinomycetota > Nitriliruptoria > Nitriliruptorales > Nitriliruptoraceae > Nitriliruptor. Next base: position 276,323 of record CAWKMM010000001.1, read on the forward strand.
GCTCGCGTGGGTGCCGCTGCTGCTCCTGTGGCTCGGGATCGGCGAGGGTTCGAAGGTCGTGCTCATCGCCATCGGGGCGTTCTTCCCGGTCTACACCACGGTGGCGGCGGCGCTGCGGCACACCGACCAGCACCTGGTCGAGGTCGGTCGTGCCTACGGGCTGCGCGGTGTCGAGCTGCTCGGACGGATCCAGCTGCCGGCGGCGACGCCGTCGGTGGTCGCCGGACTCCGGCTCGCCCTGGCGCAGTCGTGGCTGTTCCTGGTCGCGGCCGAGCTGCTGGCGTCCTCGATGGGCCTCGGCTTCATCCTGACCGAATCGCAGAACAACGGCCGCACCGATCGGCTCCTGCTGGCGATCGTGCTGCTGGCGCTGCTCGGCAAGCTCACCGACGCCGTGATCGGCATCGCGGAGCGTCGGCTGCTCGAGCGCTGGGCGTGACGCTCGGCCGACCGACACCCTCACGACCGACCTCACCTCGACCAGGAGCGAGCCGACGATGAGCCGACGCGAGTTCGGGTTCCGCACCCGCGCGCTGCACGCGGGCGCCATCCCCGATGCGGCGACCGGCGCGCGCGCCGTGCCGATCTACCAGACCTCGAGCTTCGTGTTCGAGGACACCACCGACGCCGCGAACCTGTTCGCGCTGCAGAAGTACGGCAACATCTACTCGCGCATCGGCAACCCGACCGTGGCCGCGCTCGAGGAGCGGATGGCATCGCTCGAGGGCGGGATCGGCGCCGTTGCGACGGCATCGGGCATGTCGGCCGAGGTGGCGACGTTGCACGCCCTGGTCGGCGCCGGCGACCACATCGTGTCGGCCGCCGCGCTGTACGGCGGGACGCACTCGATGCTCGACGGGACGATGCGTCGCTTCGGGGTGGACACCACCTTCGTGCCCGGCACCGACCCGGCCGACTACGGGGCCGCGATCCGTGACGAGACCAAGTGCGTCTACGCCGAGGTGATCTCGAACCCGAGCGGCGAGGTGGCCGACATCGCCGGCCTCGCGGAGGTGGCCCACGCAGCCGGCGTGCCGCTGGTCATCGACGCGACGCTGGCCACGCCGTACCTCGTGCGACCGCTCGAGCACGGCGCCGACATCGTCGTCCACTCGCTGACCAAGTTCCTCGGCGGTCACGGCAACGCGCTCGGCGGGGTCGTGGTCGAGGCCGGCCGGTTCGACTGGGGCAACGGCAGGTTCCCGCAGATGACCGAACCGGTCGCCGGTTACAACGGGCTGCGCTGGTGGGACAACTTCGGCGAGTACGGCTTCCTCACCAAGCTCCGCTCCGAGCACCTGCGTGACCTGGGCCCGACGCTCAGCCCGCACGCCGCGTTCCTGCTGCTGCAGGGGATCGAGACGTTGCCGCAGCGGATGGACGAGCACGTCCGCAACGCCCAGACGGTCGCCGAGTGGTTGGAGGCCGACCCACGCGTCGGCTACGTCAACCACGCCGGGCTGCCGTCGCACCCGCACCACGAGCGGGCGAGGCGCTACCTGCCGAAGGGGCCCGGTGCGGTGTTCTCGTTCGGGCTGGTGGCACCGGACGGGACCGAGGCCCGCGACGCCGGTCGCCGGTTCATCGAGTCGCTCCAGCTCGCCAGCCACCTGGCCAACGTCGGGGACGCACGCACGCTGGTGATCCACCCGGCGTCGACCACCCACCAGCGGCTGTCGGAGCAGCAGCTCGCCGACGCGGGTGTGCCCGACGACCTGGTGCGGGTATCGATCGGGTTGGAGGACGTCGACGACGTCCTGTGGGACCTGGATCAGGGACTGACCGCGGCGACGGGCCGGACCCGCGACGGCGCGGCCGCCGAGCCGTCCCCGGCGCCGGTCGCGTCAGGTCCGGCCTGCACGATCGAGGAGGCACGGGCGTGAGCGACACGATCGAACGCAACTGGGAGGGCCCCTCGGCCCCGGAGCGGCGCGACATCCTGCGACGGACCCGGTCGATCGCGCTGGTCGGCGCGTCGGACAACCCGTCGCGCGCGAGCTACTTCGTGGCGACCTACCTGCTGGGCAGCTCCGACTACGACGTCTCCTTCGTCAACCCGCGCGCCGACGGGATCCTCGGCCGGCCGGCGTACGACTCGCTCGCCGACCTGCCGGTCGTCCCGGACCTGGTGGCCGTGTTCCGTCGCCACGACGACCTGCCGACCGTGCTCGACGAGGCGTTGGAGGTCGGCGCGTCGACCCTCTGGCTGCAGCTCGGGTCGTGGCACGAGGACGTCGCCCGGCGTGGCGAGGCGGCCGGGCTGACCGTGGTGATGGACCGGTGCGTGAAGATCGAGCACGCCCGCTTCCACGGTGGGCTGCACCTGGCCGGGTTCGACACCGGCGTCATCAGCGCTCGTCGAGCCGGTTGAACCGGCGTTCGCTGGGCCGCGGGGATCGCGTCGATGCCCCCAGGCGTGCCCGCTACCGGCGGACACGCCCCTGACCTACCCTGACCTCGTGCCGGCGTCGTCTGCGGGGAGGTGGTGGGAGATGGCTGGATCACCTTCGCTGGGTCGACCCTCCCTCGCCAACCTGGGAGATGCTGCGGTGCGGGCGGAGCTGGAACGGATCGCCGTCGATGCCGAGGTCGCAGCCCTGTGGCTGTTCGGCAGCCGGGCCCGCGGGGAGGCGACGGAAGGTTCGGACACCGACGTCGCTGTCCTCGCCAGCCCGCACCGGGCCCCCCTGAGCATGTTGGAGCTGTCCCACCTCGCCGGTCGGCTCGAGACGGTCCTACCCGCGCCGGTCGAGACCGTCGCCTTCGAGTTGGCGCCGCTCGAGCTGCGGGCTCGGGTGGTGCTCGAGGGTCACCTCCTCGTGTCGCTGGACGAGGCGTCGCGGGTCCGCGTGACGGTCGACACGCAGAGCCGCTGGGAGGACGTCCGCCCGGCCCTCCGCGAGATGGACCGCGCCTACCTCGCCGCGGTGGCTGCCCGCTGATGGTCGATCCGTCGCGCGTCCGCAGCAAGCTGGCGATGCTGGACCGGCTCCGCGCGGAGTTAGCCCGGCTCGCAGGCCTCGACGAGGGCGTGTACGACGCGGACCACGCGTGGGAGGGCCGGTACCTGGTCCAGGCTGCGGCGCAGGTGTGCATCGATCTGGCCAACCACCTCATCGCTTCCGAGGGCTGGGAGCCGGCGGCCGAGTTCCGCCGTTCGTTCGAGCGTCTGGGCGAGCACGGCGTGCTGGACGCGGCACTCGTCGAGCGGTTGCAGGCGCTGACGGGACTGCGCAACCGACTGGTGCACCTCTACGACGACGTCGACGACCGACGAGTCCACGCCGCGGTGCGGGAGGGGTTGCCCGACCTGGACGCGTTCGCGAGCGACTACGCCCGGTTCGTGACCGACTGAGCGAACCAGCCGGTACCGTCCGGGTGCCGGTCCCGCGGGCCGAACGGCCGGCGTCGGATGGCGCGGCCTGCTCGGTGTGGCGCTGCTGGTCGCCGGCGCGACCTCGTCGCAACAGCGTCACCCGATGGAACGGTGGGGTGACCGCCGTCGGTCCGTCGGTCCGTTGACGATCACTTGAGGTGCTCGCCCTTCTCGGCGAAGCGCTTGCGGGCGAACACGTCGGTGCGGGCCGAGGCGACGCGGTCGAGGATCAGCAGGCCGTCGAGGTGGTCGAGCTCGTGCTGGAACGCCCGAGCCTCGAAGCCGCTCGCCTCGACGACCCGGACCTCGCCCTCCGGGGTGGTGCCCCGGACGACGACGGACACGGCGCGGCGCACGTCGCAGGTGTAGTCGGGCACGGACATGCAGCCCTCACGCTTGCGTTCCGAGCCGTCGGTCAGGACCAGCTCCGGGTCGAACAGCACGACCAGGCCGTGGTTGCCCGGTGGCGGCTTCCTCATCACCGAGACGTCCAGGGCGAACGCGCGTGACGGCACGCCGAGCTGCGGCGCGGCCAGGCCGACGCAGCCGGGCGAGGCGTACATCGTCTCGACCAGGTCGTCGGCGAGCTGACGCTCACGCGGGCCGATGGCGCCGACGGGCCCGGCGAGCCCCTTGAGGACACGCGCCGGGTAGCGGACGACGTTGCGGACGGTCACGGGGCGGCCGGTCAGTAGGTCTGGGCGTCGATGGTGCGCAGCGTGTGGTCCACGCCGAGCTCCTCGCACACCGTGTCGAGGCCCGCGGCCAGGGCGTCGCCGTCGACGCACGACGACCTCGACGACCATGGCGTAGACGGGCTCGGTGTCGGCGCCGAGCACGCGGGTCTCGAGGTCGGTGACGTTGGCGCCCACGTCCGCGAGCGCCCGGGACACGCCGGCGAGGATGCCCGGCTGGTCCGCGCCGTAGACCGACAGCAGGTGGGTCGGTTCGATCGCGCCGCGTGACCCGTCGGCGCGCGACACCGACACCGTGAGGCCCAGCTCGGAGGTGGCGGCGAGCAGCGCATCACGGAGATCGCCCGGCGAGTCGTCGGACGCGACGATCAGCACGATGGCGAAGTGTCCACCGAGGATGGTCATCGCCGAGTCCTCGACGTTGCCGCCGCGTTCGCGCAGGACCTCGGCGACGGCGGCGACGATGCCGGGACGGTCCGCTCCGACGGCGGTGACGGCGAGCTCAGCCACGCGGGGGCTCCTGCGGGGGCCGGTGGGTGGGTGCGCGAACCGTACCGGCGCGGTGACAGGTGCCCGCCGTGGGTGGGGCGCGCGGTCAGGGACGGGCGGACGTCCGGGACGCTCGGTGCGGACGTGCACCGCAGCTGCCGCTCCACGACCCCGGCGGCGAGGTAGGCGGTGACCCGGTCGGGGCAGCGTGACGCGCCGAGCTGGCCGCACCGCAGGCACAGGAAGATCGCCAGCGTGAACCCGCGGTCGCGGTCCCGGTGCAGCTCGACCAGGGCAGGGTCGATCTCCACCGGCCCACAGCCCTCGCAGCGCACGATGACGCCGACGGTCCCACCCATCGCTGCCTCCACACCCCCCCCGCAGCAGCATGACACCGGGGCGCGTCGCCGTCCATCGGTCGGGTGGCAGCCGACCATGCGGCGGTCAAGGTGTGCGCACCCCCGACCGAACGGAGCTCGACCGTGGACGTCCATGCGCTGCTCGATGACGCCTTCAGCCGCATCCCCGACGCCGTGCGCGATCACGTCGCCGAGGGCCTCGATCGGGACGCGCTGCGGTGGCGGCCCGCGCCTGGTGCGAACCCGCTCGGCTGGCTCGTGTGGCACCTCACCCGCGAGCAGGACGCCCAGGTGGCGGACCTGTGCGACGTCGAGCCGCTGTGGGCCACGGCCGAGGCTGGGACCAGCGCTTCACCCTCCCCGAGGGCGCCAACGACCACGGCTACGGCTGGAGCGACCAGGTCGCCGGACTCGAGGTCCCGGACGCCGAGGTGCTGCTCTCCCACCTCGATGCCGTCAGCGACCGTTGTCGCGAGCTGGTGGCCGGCCTGTCCGCCGATGACCTCGACCGCGTCGTCGACGCCTCGTGGGATCCGCCGGTCACCGTCGGGACGCGCCTCGTCAGCGTGGTCGACGACGCGGCGCAGCACGCCGGTCAGGTCGGCTACGTCCGCGGCCTGCTCGACGCCTCTCGGTGACCGCCCGGCGCGCTAGTAAGTCCCGTAGTGGTTGAGGTGGACATCCCCCCGGGGACGTTCAGGCTTGGTGTCCCAACCACCGGGAGGATGTCCGTGAGCAACCGTACAGAACTGTCACGCGGTGATGCCCGCCGCAACGACCGCCGCCGTCAGTTGCGCGAGATCGTCTCGCGTGATCGGGCGATCTGCGGGATCGATCTGGCCGATCAGGTCCAGGAGCTTGTGGTCGTTGACCACGACGGTGCGGTGCTCGGCCGCCGCGGGCTGAAGAACCGTCGGGCGTGGGAGCTCGAGCCGGCCCTGGCGTGGGCGCGCGAGCAGGCCCGTGCTGCGGGGTTCGACGATGTGGTTGTCGCGTGTGAGCCGACCGGGCATCGGTGGCGGGTGGTGGCTGAGCAGTGCGACCGGGTCGGTCTCGAGCTGGTGTGCGTACAGCCGTTGCTAGTCCACCGCGAGCGTGAACGGGAGGATCTGACCCGTGACCGTTCCGACCAGCGTGACGCGACCCTGATCGCCGACCTTGCAGCGCAGCTTCGCTGCTACATCCCCGAACGCACCGACCAGACCTACGCCCGGCTCCGACACCTCGGTGTCCGCCGTCAGGAGCTGGTCTGTCGTGCTGGCGCCTGCCGCCAACAGCTGGCCGCGCTGGCCGAGTGCGCCTGGCCCGCCGTGCTGGAGGCGGCGGCCAAGCCGCTGGACTCGGTCACCTGGCAGGCCACGGTGCAGGTCATCGTCGACCGGGTCGAGGGCGGTGACCTGCCCGGGCTGCGACGCCGGCTGCGATGGACCCGCTTCCAGACCGCGGTCCGCAAGAACGTCGCCGACCTCGGCGGACAGCGGGTGTGCTGGCGCATCGCCCGCGCCGTCTACGACGCCCTCGACAACGACACCGGCGTGCCCACCCAACGGCACGGCGTGCTCGAACGGAACGCCCTGATCTTGGCCGACTGGCACCACACCCGAGCCCTGATCGCCGAGGTCGAGACCCGGATGGTCGCCATACTCGACGACCTCGAGCTGCCGCCCTGCTCACCTCGATCGACGGGCTCTCAGCCGTCGGCGCCGCCACGATCCTGGCCGAGACCGGGGACCTGACCCGCTACCGCTCCGCCAGAGCGGTCGTCAAGCACGCTGGGCTGTGCCCCCGCGACAACCGCTCCGGCAAGTTCGAGGGTGACACCAAGATCTCCGGCCGCGGACGGCCCTCGCTCCGGCTGGCCGCCTGGCGGGCCGTGTGGGGCGCCCTGCCGCACAACGCCGTGCTCGCCGCCCGCCACGCACACCTCACCGGACGTCGTCGTAATCCGTTGACCGGCAGCCAGGCCCGTGCCGCGGTCGTCGCATCGCTGCTCCGCCAGATCCACGCTGTGGTCACACGCAGCCAACCCTGGGACCCCAAGATCGCCGCCGGCGGTCACGCACAGCAGGAGGTGTCTGCTGCTGCATGAGCCCGGTCCGGGCAGAAGCCGGGCGGGGCGAGCTCGAAGTCGCCTTGAGGACCACCTCGTGCCTGAGCATGAGCAGCCCCGCCCGTCTCACCAAGCTCGATTGAGGGGATGTCGGGAAACAACCCGCTTGCACGCTAGGTAGAGCCGAGACGGGCACACGGGCTACCCGCCCCCACCCGCCGACCCAACGCCGCCGCGAGACCCGCCACACGCGCGGGACGCCCACCCCTGCCAACAACCGACCGACCCGCCAGAAACCGAGCCCTTGACCACCGCCACTTGGGATGCTCAGGCGTCGCCGGTGGCGCGGAGCGAGGCCCTCAGGGGGCCGAGTGAGCACGCCCGGCGCTCAGGCCTTGTCGACCCAGCGGTCGGCGAGCTGGAGGCGCTTCTCGAGGTCGCGGATGGTGGCCTCGTCGATGCTCGACAGGCCCGACGTCGCGGTTGAGCTGGCCGTTGATCGACCTGCGGGTCCAGCCCGGTCAGGTGGGTGAGCATCACGACGCGGTCGGTGTTGGCCTGCCGGAGCTCGCGCTTGCGCTGGGTCCGGCTGACCGTCAGCACGCGGCCGTCGCCGGCGTCGTCGCGCCCCCGCCGGACAGCGGCGGCGGTGCGGCCAGCTCGATCTCGAGCGCGAGGTCGTGGGCCTCGTCCGGCGTCGTGGATGAGGTCGTCGGGGTGGGCGTCGTCGAAGATCGACGACGGGTCGCCGTCGTCGAGCGGGGTGGCCGAGATGGCCTCGAACAGGCTCAGCTGGTCCTCGGCCTCGCCGAGCGGCGAGCTGGTCGAGCTCGACCGGGCAGCTGGTCGCCCGTCCTGCTCGCGGCGGCGCAGCGAGTGGGTGCGCTGCTCGGCGAGCTGCGCGGCGAAGGTCCGCAGGCGCGAGGTCGTCGGGGAGGAAGAAGAACGCCTTCTGGCGCCGCAGCGGACCCGACCACCGCACCAGCCGGCCGACGGCCTGGCGGAAGAACAGCTCGGTGACGGTGTTGGTGGCGTAGACGCCGACCCGCAGCCGCGGGACGTCGACGCCCTCGGACACCATCCGGACCGCGACGATCCACGGGTCGGTGCGAGGCGGCGAACGCGGCGATCCGTTCGGAGGCCAGCGGGTCGTCGGAGGTGGCGACGACCGGGTCGATGCCGTGGCGCCGGCGCAGCAGGTCGGCGACCGCGCGGGCGTGGTCGACGTCCATGGTGATCGCCAGCCCGCCGGCGTCCGGGTGGATCTCGCGGATCCGCGGTCAGCTCGGCGTGGGCCTGGTCGAGCACGGTCGGCAGCCACTCGCCGTCGGGGGACAGCGCGGTCCGCAGCCGCTGCGACGACGGCGGTGCGGTCGAGCTGGTCGTCGAAGGTCGCGCTCATCAGCGGCGCCGTCGGGGGCGGACCACTCCATGTGCCCGTTGATGCGCGGGAAGAACACCGGCCGGACCACGCCGCCGTCCGGCGAGCGCCTCGCCGTAGCCGTAGGTGTAGTGGGCGACCGCCTCCTCGAAGTCGTAGTCGACGAACGGGATCGGGTTCTGGTCGCTGCGGAACGGCGTGCCCGACAGCGACAGCCGCTGGGCGGCGAGCTCGAAGGCGTGGAAGACGCCGTCGCCCCAGGCGCGTTCGGTCCCGGCGTGGTGGATCTCGTCGAGGATGACGAACGCGTCGTCGGACGGGCCTCGCAGCGGCCGGGGGTCGGCGGCGACCTGCTGGTAGGTCACGACGACGCCGTGCATGTCCCGCGGGAACGGGTCGGACGACGCCCACCGGGGTTCGAGCTGGAGCCCGAAGCGCCGCCGCGCTTCGGCCCACTGGTGCTTGAGGTGCTGGGTCGGCGCGACCACGACGACGCGGCGGTGCGGGAACCGGGCGAGGTCGCGGAGCGCGGCGGTCAGCGCGAACGTCGTCTTGCCCGGCGCCCGGCGTGGCGACGGCCAGGAAGTCGCGGCCGGGCTGGTCCTCGAAGCGGTCGAGCGCCTCCTTCTGCCACCTGCGCAGGCGGAGGGAACGAGCCATCGAGGGAGCACCTTCGGACGGAGCGGTCAGGCGCCGTGGGGAGCGCGACGCACGCGGCGGGAGCCGGGCGGGCCGGATGGTGCCACAGCCCCGTGACCGCGCCGAAGCGCCGGCCGTGAGGTCCGGCCACCGCACGTGGGACCGGCCGTGCGGATGACGTCGAGATCCGTGCGGCTGCGCACATCGGGCAGGGATGACCGTCGGTGACCGCGAAACCACCGCAGGTGGGACGACCGCGGCCGCCGGGCCGCGGTCGGCGATCGACCGGGGACCCGCGGGGAGAGCTGACCATGGACCGGAACACCGAACGCCTCCGTACCGCGCTCGATGCGGCCCGCCGCACCGTAGGACGTGACGTGGTACCGCGAGGCGTCGCCCGGTGGGACCAGCGCGTGTCGGCCTTCGAGGGACCGCTGCGCCGCGTGATCGCGACGTTGGCCGTCAGCGTGCTCGTGGTCGGCGTCGGGTACGCCGCCGGTGGTGCCCAGCGCGTCCCCGTCGAGCTGTCGGCGACCGCGACCGGCGGGCCCGGCGGCGAGGTGCCGCCGCACGCTGCCGCTGGGGCGGGGGCGGGCGTCGGCGACCGGCTCGAGGCAGCAGGGCGTGGGGCGGGGCGTCCCGACGACCGCGGGAACGGGGGGCCGGCCCGCCTGCGCCCGGGGTCGCACCTGCCCGAGGGCACGGCCGTGGTCCGGGCCGGCAGCGGCCGGCACCCGATCGCTCCGGTCGTCCCCGAGGGTCAGGCGTGGGAACGGGACGCGGCGACCTGCCAGCTGCTCGATCCGTCCACCCTCGGTCAGGTCGGGAGCACCTTCGAGGCGCTGGTGACGCAGGTGGGTCGCCTGTGGCCGACCACCGACGGCTGCATGTACCTCGGCGGGTACGGCATCGGGCCGATGAACCCCATGATCGATGTCGACCCCGAGCTCGGCCTCTGGGCACGCGCCTTCGCCATCGAGGGCACCGACGGTGGCACCTTCGTCGTGGCGGCGATCGACGCCATCGGGTGGCCGTACGAGCGCGTGCGCGAGTGCGTCGAGTGCGGGGCCCGGGCCATCACCGAACGGCTCGGTGAGGAGCTCGGGATCGACCCGGCCGGCATCTGGATCCACGCCACCCACAGCCACACCTCCCCCGACGCGATGGGTGCCTGGGGAGGCGTGCCCGAGTGGTACCTGCGGCAGATGACCGCGGCGATCGAGGGCGCGGTCCGGGACGCCGTCGGCTCGTTGCAGCCCGCCGTGCTCGAGACCGTCGAGGTGATCGCGCGCGACCACAACCGGGAGCGCCGCACGACCTACCGCTCGGCGGAGGAGCCGCACCTCGGGGTGCTCCGCGCCCTGGCCGTCAGCGACGACGCCAGCCGCCTGATGAACGACGCGGACCGCGGGACGCCAGCGGTCGTCGGCACGCTCGCCACGTACGCCGCCCACCCCACCACCCGCGACGCGGGCAGCGGCGTCGCGCACGCGGACTGGCCGGCGTTGCTCGAGGCGGTGACCGATGCACGCGACGGCGGCCGCACCGTCCACGTGCAGACGGGGCTCGGCAACCTGTCGACGGCGGGCGGGTTCGAGATGGGTGCGTCGCTCGCCGATCGGATCCCGCTGCCCGGTCAGGGTGACCTCCTGCGCCGTGCGGACGTCCGCGTCGCCCGGGTGCACGTCCGGCATCCGGTCAGCAACCTGCCGCTCACGTTGCTCGGCGCCCCCGGGTTCATCGACCGCGAGTTCGTGATCGAGCCGAGCACGGTGAGCGTGGGCCAGAGCGAGTCGGCGCCGTGCGTCTCGGCCGGTGCGGCGAGCGTCGACGCGCCGGTGGCCGCGGCCCGCATCGGCGACGCGGTCGCGCTGACCGCCGGACCCGGTGAGCTGTTCGCCAACCTGACCAACACCATCAAGGAGCGCAGCGGGGCCCGCCTGACGTTGGCGCTGTCGCAGGTCAACGACGCGCTCGGCTACCTCGGCCAGTCCTTCGAGGTCGACCGACCGTCGCAGCAGGGGCTCGGGTTCGCGGCCGATGGAGCGCTCTTCGTCGACTACGAGGACAGCTACCAGATCGACGTGTGCTTCGGTGACGCCGTCCTCGAGCGGACGCTGCAGCTGCTCGGCGACCTCGCCACGTCGCCGGGCTGACCACGGCGTCACACGGAGCTGACCGCGGCGTCACACGGGCTGACCGCGGCGTCACACGGCACCGCGGCGCTCACGTCAGCGTGCGTTCAGGGGTGGGCGTCGACCAGTTCGAGGAGGTCGTCGGCGAACCGTTCGAGCTTCGCGGGGCCGACCCCGGGGATCGCCCCGAGCTCGCGGACGCTCGCGGGCTTGCGGGCGGCCATCGCCTCGAGGGTGCGGTCGTGGAAGATCAGGAACGCGGGCGAGTTGGTCGCCTGCGCCGTGCGGGTCCGCCACGCCTTGAGGGCCCCGAGCAGGTCCTGATCGACCTGGCCCTCCTCGCCACCCACGTCGACGAGCCGGCCCGACCCCGCGGGGGCACCCCCCGGGCCGAACACCCCGCGGCCCGCCCGGGTCACGCGGGGCGCGACCGCCAAGGTGGTGGCGCGTCCCGCCACCTCGACGGGGCGCCCGAACGGCACGCGGGTGAGCGTGCGTCCGAACGGGGACTCGACGGCCACCACCGCGACGTCGGCGTCCACGGCGGTGACACGACCGGACAGGCCACCGGGCAGCGTCACCGCCAGGCCGGGCTCGGCGACGACCGCCCCACCCGTGGTCGGTCGCGGGTCGACCGCGCCGGGCGCCGCGGCCGGGTCGCGGACCGGCCGGGGTGCGGCGGGGGCTCGCGGTCAGCTCGGCCACGTACGGGGACGGCCGCTGCCGGTCGGCGACGACGTCCGCGCTGACGCGGCAGCGCGTGACGGCGACGTGGAAGACGCGTCGCTCCTCCTCCTGCGACTCGGACAGCCGGTGGGGGAACAGCCCGTCGTTGGCCGACGACCAGCAGGACGTGGTCCCACTCGAGCCCCTTGACCCGGTGCACGGTCGACAGCGTCACCCCGGTCGGGTCGGCCGGGACGCGGAGGCGTTCGACCAGTCGCTCCCGGAAGGTGACCGGATCCGGGTGGTCGTCGGCGAGCTGCTGCAACGCGTCGAGGTCGTCGCCGTGGGAGCTGCCCTCGGGACGGGTCGTCGAGGAGTCGAGCGCGTCCATGGCCTCGCCGAGGCCGATGCGGTTGCGGATGACCCACAGGCACCTGGCCGTGTCCGCCCCGGCGGTGATGGCGCCGGTGAGGTGGTGGAGGTCGCCGAGGTAGCCGGCGAACCGTTCGTGCTGGACGCCGTCGAGCGAGTCGAGCACCTGCTCGAGTTGCCGCATCGACCACCGGTTGCCCCGCTGGAGGAACGGTTGGACCGCGGACTTCACCTTGCGGGCGGGGCGGTTGAGCGTGTCGAGGATGTCGGGCTTCTGCATCCGGTCCGGGTCGAGACCGAGCCGCAGGTACGCCAGCGCCGTCCGGATGCCGGTCCGCCCGAGGACCTGCGGGTCCAGGGGCGCGCTGTGCCCGATGCCCGCGTCGGTGAGGGCGACCTGGACCGGCAGCAGGGCGCTGTTGACCCGCGCGAGCACGACCACGTCGGTCGGGGCCGCGCCCGCGTCGAGGCGGTCGCGGACGATGGCGACGGCCCGCGCCGCGGCAGCGCCCGGATCGACGAGGTGGATCCCGGGCGCACCCGGTCGCGTGACCGCCGCAGGAGCGACCGGTGGCGGCGGTCACGACGCCACCTCGGTGCCGCTGCGGATGGTCTTGTCGACCCGGTGGCGGTTGTGCGACAGCAGCCGGGTGACGGCGTCGACGACGCCCGGCGGGCAGCGGTAGTTGACCTCGAGCGCGTGGTGGGCCGCGCCGGGGAACCAGCGGTCGAAGTCGACGAGGTGGTCCGGGGTCGCGCCGGCGTAGGAGTAGATGGTCTGGTCGTCGTCGCCGACGCCGAACACCTGCTGGGACGGGCCCGCCACCAGCCGCACGAGCAGCAGGAACGCCGGGGTGAGGTCCTGGAACTCGTCGACCAGCAGGTGGGTGCCGGCGCGCTGGGCGCGCGGCCGGATGGCCGGGTCGGTCAGCAGCAGCTCGAGCGCGCGGTAGATCTGCTCGTCGAAGTCGAGCCGCCCGCGCCGGGCGAGCTCCTCGCGGTAGTCGGTCGAACACCTCGGGCAGGTCGTCGACGTCGCCGCGCTGCACCTCGACGGCGGCTGGGTCGACCAGGCCGAGCCGGACCTCGACCGAGCGCCTCGAGGTAGGGCTGGTAGGGGTCCTGGTTCGGGATCCGGGCGGTGCGGACCAGCCGGTCGAGGATGGCGCGCTGCTCGCGTTCGTCGATGATCTCGCGCTCGCGCTCCATCCGGCAGATCCACAGCGCCAGCGAGTGCAGCGTGCGGATGTTGACCCGTCGCCCGCCGCGGCGAGGTCGGCGGTGCGTTCGCGCATCTCGGCCGCGGCGCGGGTGTTGTAGGCGACGGCGGTGATCAGCTCGGGTTCGACGTGCCGGTCGCGGATGCAGGTGGCGCAGCCGGGCGGTCAGCACCCGGGTCTTGCCGCTGCCGGCCGGTGCGATGACGCGCGCCGGGCCGCTGCGGTGGGCGACGGCGGCGAGCTGGTCCGGTGCGAGCTCGTCGGCCGGGGCGTCGGTCCCGAGCACGGTCAGCCGCCCGAGCCCGACCGACTCGCGGTGCACGAGCGGGTCGTCGAGCGCCGTCGACCGGGCCGCGCGGGCCGCCGTCGACCCAGGCGTGGCGGCCGTCCGGCAGCGTGACGTCGTGGGTGTCGCTCGGCCGTCGCGCCGCCTCGCCGCTGCGCGAGGACGCCGTGCCACCAGATCGGGTGCGCCGCCGCGCGCGTCGTAGGTGTTGGCCCACGTCAGCCAGTGGAGCCGCTCGCGGTGGAAGGCGAAGTCGCGCGGCAGCTGGTACGGGGCGCAGCCGGCACACCTCCGGCTCGCGGACCGCGTCGTTGTCCGGCCGCGAGCTCGAGCACGACCGGCTGGCGCGTCGAGCCACGCGTGGTGCAGCACGTCGGCCACGGGCCCGGGATCGGCCACCACCTCGTCGTCGATGCGGAAGCGAGGTGCCGCCGTCCCAGCCCGGCGGGCGCGTCCTGGCCGGCGCGCACGACGACGCCGCGCCCGAGCGCGGCGGGGCCCGGGGCGGAGGCGGAGGGGACGGCGGGAGGGGGCATCGCGGCGGAGGCTACGGGACGGCGGCGAACCGCTCCGTCCGCCGTCCACGGGCGCCCGGCGTGGCCGTCCTGCGGGGGCGCGTCAGGGGTGGAGCAGGTCGATCGCCGAGCCGCTGCGGGTCGTCGAGCCGTTCGACCCGGTAGGCGACCGGCGCGCGCAGGCCGATCGAACAGCTGGTGGTGGCCCTCGAAGATGTGGTTGTTGATCACCACGGTCGACCACGGCGGCGCCACCCGGCGCCGCGACGTGCGTCGTCTCGAAGCGTCTGGACCCCCGCCGGCGCGTCCATCGGGAGGAGGACACCGACGAGGTCGACGGTCAGCACCGCGTCCCCGGCCACGTCGACCTCGTCGCCCGAGCCGTGCGAGGTCGCCTCGGCGACCCGAGGTGAGGTGACCACCCGACCTGACCGTCGCCGACCAGCTCGAACACGACCCGGTCGAAGCCGTCGTGGGTGCCGATCCGGACGTCGACCAGGCGCAACGCCGCGTCCACGGGGTCCTGCTGGCGGTCGTCCGAGGAGGCGTCGTCGTCGAGCGGCGGCGCCCCGGCACCCGTGTCTCCATCTCGGTGCCGTCGCCGGTCTCGTCGCCCCCGTCGATCGCCGGTTCGTCGGCGCCGAGGTCGCCGCGCCGTCGTCATCGGCATCGTCGGGTGCGGTGGCACCGGGCCGGGCTCGGCGGTCGCTGGCCGGGCGTCGCCGACGCCACCGCCGCGCACGCGGTGAGCACGAGGCGCAGCTGAGCGCCGCGAGCGCGATCCGCCGGCCGAGCAGGTCGTTGCGGGGCGACGGTGGGCGCAGGCGCGGCATCGAGGAGCTCCTCGCGGGCGTTGGTCGGACGGTGGCGGTCGAGGTCTCGAGCCGACCACGTCGGTGCGTCCTGCTCCGCCGACGCGGCGCGGCGGGTGCCATCCAGGCACCTGCGACGAGCAGGGCGACGAGGCACGCGCCGTACAGGGCGACGAACAGGCGCGCCCGCCGCCGGGTCGCGAGCCGCTCGGATCGCTCGTGTGCGACGAGGCCCGGGGTGGCCAGGCCGGGGGTGTCGACCGGTGCTGGGTGGCGATGCACCGGGGTGGCGTCGCCGGGGGCGGTGGGGTCGTGCACGGTCCGGCTCCTGGTGCGTCGTCCGAGCACGCCGCTGGAATCGGTCGTCCGTCGGTCCCGGGCGGTCCTACCCGTCCGACGTCCACGAGCCCGTCCGGTTGCACCGCGTCCAGGATCAACCCGCCGGGACCGCCGGGTCAGCGCGCGGTGTAGACAGGCCGAGGTCGCCGGCGGTGAGGGTCAGCCGTGGCCCGCTCGATCGCGGACGCGGGTCGCCGCCGAGCGTCTGCCAGACGTGCGTGTCCTGCGCCCACAGTTCGTCGCTGCCGCAGTCGTAGTCGTCCGCGGACGCGAAGGCGGTCACCAGCCGGTCGTCGGCCACCTCGTAGGTGCCGTCCTCGCGGACGATGCAGCCGCTCGAGAGCCACGACCGTCCCGTCGCTCGCAGCTCGAGCGTCAGCGTCGTCGCCGATCACCGTGCTGACCGAGCCGTCGGGCCCGGCGCCGGCGACGAGGGTGTCCAGCACCCACACCGTGCCCACGAGGTCGGCGTCGGGTGCCGCGGCGACCGGGGCGTAGACCAGCTCGATGCCGGTCGCCGGCCAGGCGGAGCTCGTCGGGGGTCACCTCGTAAGCCGTCGACGGGGACGAAGGCGTCAGGTAGCGGTCCTCGACCGTCATCAGCCGGTCGTCGAGGCAGGCCATCTCGGTCCGGGGCACGTCGCCGATGCGGACGGTCGCCGTCGCCCACCTCGACGTCCTGCGCGCCGTAGTGTTGCAGACGCTGCCCGCCCCACGCGGTCCCGTCGATGGTCAGCGTGACGTCGACGAGCTGTCCCGCCCGTCGCCGGCGCCGAGCTCCAGTCCCCCTCGCGCCGTGGCGCCCCCGCGTCAGCCGCCAGTCACCGTCAGGCGCGGCCGGCAGCGCCTCCGCGAGCGGCGCTTGCCCCGCCGGCAGCGCCACACCGGCGAGCGACGAGAGACGAGCAGCGCGCGGCCGCCCGGGACCGAGGGGCGACGGGTGGGTGCGCACGGTCGCTGCCTCCCGGTGGACGTCGCGGCTGGGACGCGTCCGGGCGCGAGCCGGGTCGCCGGCGGGCTCGTGCCTGCCGCGCGGTCGCTGGGCCCCGGCGTCAGCCCGCCGTGTCTCCGGCGCGCGGCGTCGACGGCGCTCGAGCTCCTCGAGCTCGGCGATGAGGTCCGACAGCTCGACGGTCTGCTCGGCGAGCGGCGCGTCGAGGTCGACGCTGACCCCGAAGTCGAACAGCTCGAGGGTGGTCTGCTGGGTGAGCCGCCCGCCTCGGCTCGCCGCCGCGCGCGTCCGGGACGTCGAGGAGCGTCCGGATCCGGCGGACGAGCCCGTCGTCGTCGATCCACAGCTCCATCGGGTAGGTGTCGGGCAGCCCGCTCGCCTCGGCGTAGGTGCGCAGCTGCTCGCGGATCGGCGGGTCGGCCTGCTCGATCGCCGCCGCGGTGTCGATGGTCACCCGCAGGTGGGTGGTGTCGACGCCGCGGACCTCCTCCCGAGCCGAGCTCCTCGAGGTCCCCGGCCGCACCGTCGAGCTGGGACAGCAGCGCCGCCGGACCCGTCTGGCCGCCGAGCAGGGCCTCGGCGTCGAGACCCTCGCGCCTCGGCGGTCTCGGTCAGGTCGACCCGGACCCAGGTCGCCGCGTCGCCGGTGAACAGCGCGAACAGGGGGCTGCGGACGAACACCTCGTTGCCGAGCAGCAGCGTCTCGGTCGTCCGACGACGGCGTCGCCGAGGTCGATGGTCATCCGCAGCGCGCCGGTGGTCAGGTCCTGCGCGCCCTCGGCGGCGAACGGGCCGTCGCGTCGCGGCCGCCGCCTGCGACCTCCATCTCGAACCGGCGAGGTCCCGGCCTCCTCGAGCGCGGCGCTCGCGCCGTCGAGGAGCGCCTGCGGGTCCGGGCCGCCGCACGCGGACGCGCCAACGCCAGCACGGCCAACAGTGCGGCAGACGCGGGTCACGGCAGGCTCCGGCTGACGACGCGGACGCGGCGCCGTCGCCGCCGATGCGCTCCGAACGACGGCGGGTCGCCGGTCACGGCCGACCGCGCGCCGGATCGCCGGGCTCAGACGGCCTGGCCCCAGCCGCGGTCGGCGATGTGGTCGATGGCCCAGCCGACGAGCGGGTCCTCGCCGACGATGCGCAGCGTGCCGAGCAGCTGCTCGGTGGACGGGAGGGTGCGGTCGACGACCTGCGCGAACCCGTCGGCGTCGAGCCACGCGGCGTGCGCCGGTTCGACCGTGTAGCTGGCGAGGTGGAGGTCACCGCGGGCGGCGGCGGCCCGCACCTCCTCCCAGGTCGGGCACGCGATCGGCCTCGGCGTCGTCGGGTCGCCGGTGCACAGCCCCGACAGCGGGTCGGCGCCGTCGAGGTGGGCGAGCTCCTCGGGTTCGACCTCGCGGGGGCCGTCCGGGCGTGTCGAACCGGGCGAGGCCCTCCTCGGCGACCTGGAGCAGCCAGGCGCGGGCGAGCAGGTCCTCGACCGGCGGCACCTCGGCCAGCGAGGGCAGGCCGAGCGCGCGGCGGGCGGTGTTCGCGGTCACGTCGCGCGGGCGCAGGCCCTCGGCGGCGGCGCCGTCGCCGTCGAGGTCGGCGTCGTCGTCGACCAGGTGCGCGGCGTCGGGTCGTCGCCGACGCGCACGATGCCGACCTCGGTGCCGTCCGGGCAGCACGGCGACGAGCTGGCGCAGCGGCACGACCTCGTCGGCGTCGTCGAGCCGGACGTCCTCGGAGGTCACCACGACGATGCCGAGCGCGTCGTCGGGCACCTCGAGGACGCCGTCGTCGCGCAGCTGCGACGTCGGTCGAGCGCGACGCTGTCGCCCTCGCCCGCGGTCAGCGCGACGAGCGCGCGCGCGTCGGGGTCGACGGCGCCGAGCTGGGCGTCGAGCGAGGCGAGCACCTCGAGGGTGCGGGCGCCGTCGAGCGGGCGAGGTGGTGGGCGGGCGCGGGGCGGCACGGTGGCTCCGGAGGTGGGTCGGTCGTCCAGGTCGAGGTGCGTCGCCGCTGGTGGGGTCGCGGGACCCGGTCGGGTCGGCCGTGCCCGGCCGGCGGTCTAGCGGTGCTGCCGGCGACCTCGTAGCCGGCGTCGTCGATGGCGGCCTCGACGGCCTCGTCGGAGGCGTCACCCGTCGACGGTGACGGTCCGCGCGTCGATGTCGACCGGCACGGCGTCGACGCCGTCGAGCGGTCGACCGGCGCCCTCGATGGCGTCCTTGCAGTGGCCGCAGGAGATGGCGGGGACGTCGTAGACGCGGGTGTCGGACACGGGCTCACCTCCGTCGGGTGCCGAGGAGCTCGGCCACGCTAGCGACCGTCCGGAGCGGCCTCGGCGGGCGCCGCCGACCCGTCGTCCCGGTCGAGCGGGTCGCACCTGCCGCGGCCAGGTCGACGGCCGCCGCCGAGCAGCGGGGACAGCTGCGGAGTCCGTCGAGCGACCTCGGCGAGGGCGCATCGAGCCTGCGGCCGCGAGCGCCTCGGGTGGCAGGCCCGCGGCCGACGTGGACGGCGGCCAGCCAGCGCACGAGGTCGAGGTAGGCGGCGTCCTCGCCCACCAGCAGGGCGGCGGCGAGGTGGTCGAGGTGGAGCTCGAGGTCCTCGCTGGTGCGGTCGATCGAGCCGTCCGCGGCGTCGGCGAGCGGCGCGCCAGCGCGCCTCGGTGCCCGCGTAGGCGGCGTCGCGCAGCCGGTCGCGGTCGGCCGCGTGAACGCCGCCGCGGCGCGCAGGTCGAGGTCGGGCTGACGCCGGCGTCGGGCGGGCCGTCGAGGCACCAGCGGCGCGCGATCGCGGCACCCTCGTCGACGTCGCTCGGCGTGCGCGTCGGCTCCGAGCGCCGCGGCGCGGGCCGGCGAGCTGGCGGCGCCGCCGAGCGAGGACCGGCAGGCCCGCCGGCGCGCCCGGCGGCGACGGTCCGGGCGGCGCCGACGAGGTTCGCGGTCAACGGTGATGCTGACCGCCAGCACGTCCGCCCCGGCGGACGGGCAGCGTGCGGGCGACGTCGTCGGCCGGGACGCCCGCACCGAGGTAGCGGACCGCGAGCCCGGCGGCCTCGAAGGCGTGCGAGGCGAGCCGGGCCGGGAAGGCGTGCCACTCCCCCTCGGCCGCGACGACGGCGACGGTGCCGACCGGCGGCCTCGCAGCGGCGTCGTCCGCCTCGAGGCTGGTCAGGACCGCCTCGGCGACGGCCGTGGCGGCGTGCTCCTGGGTGATGGTCCACTGCCCCGCCTGCCACAGCTCCCCGACGTGGCGGACGGCGGCGCCGACGGCCTCGCGGAGCTCGGCGTCGGCGAGCCCGGCGCGCAGCAGCTCGCGGGTCGCGCGCCACGGCGCCGCGGCGGTCGGCGAGGGCGAACCGCTCGACCAGCTCGGCGACCAGGCTCGCGCGGTCGGAGCGGTCGTCCGCGTCGGCTGGTCGGCGTCGCTGCCCGCGGTGCGCGTCCGACGGTGCGGCGTGGGGTCACGGGGCGTCCGTCTCCCGCGAGATCCGAGCCGCGGTCGTCCGCGGGCGGCCGGCGAGCGTGCTGCCGGTCGCGAGCGATCCGATCCCGCGAGTTCGTCGAGGGCCACCCGGGGTCGCCCGACGAGCCGCCGCGGAGGTCCGCAGGCCGAGCGGGACCTCCCGCTGCCGTTCCCAGCGCGTCGGTGACCCGGTCGATCAGCTCCTCGGGCCGATCCGCGGCGGGGGTCGGGCAGCACCACGACGAGCGCCGGCTCGCGTGAGCCGACCGAGACGCTCGTCGACGTCCAGCTCGCTGCGGACGAACCGGGCGAGCTGGCGCAGCAGCACCTCGATCCGCGGCTGGCGCCGTGGACCGCGCTCGACGGCGTCGGTCCCGGCGAGCGCGAACCCGACGAGCACGTCGTCGGCCGCGGCCGCGTTCGCACGAGCCGTGCGGTGGCGCCGGGTGCAGCGCGCCGGTGAGCTCGTCGCGCAGCGTCGGGTCGTCGCGGTCCTCGCGGGCCCACAGCAGGTGAGCAGCCGCCGGGCGTCCTCGAGCAGGCCGGGCAGGACCCGCTGGATCCGTGCGCGGGCGGGCTCGTCGGGCGGCGCCCACGGGAGCACGGCGTCGCGCACGCCGAGCGACAGGTCGAGGTGCAGCACCTCGTCGCCGCCGACGTGGCCGGGCACGACCTCGCCGCCGAGCGCGGCGGACCGCACGCTCGAGCGCGCGGACGACCTCCTCGGGCCGCCGAGCGCGCAGCAGGGCACGCTGCGCCTCGGCGGTCGCCTCGAGGAGCGAGCAGCTCCAGCGCCGGGATGCTCCGGCACGTCACCTCGGTCCGGCTGCACGGTGCCGCGTCGTCCGCCGACGGAGACAGACCCTCCCGAGCCGGTCCACCCGTCGACGGCTGCCCGCTGGGCGCTCGCTGCGCGCGTGTCCGCCGTCCGGTCCCGTGAGCGTCTCGACCTACCTCGGCGCCGTGGAGCACGAGCCGTGGATGGACGAGGCGCTCGCCGAGGCCGCAGCGGCCGCGGCGCACGACGACGTGCCCATCGGCGCGGTCGTCGTCCGGGGGCGCGGTGCGGCGGCGAGGTCGTCGGGCGCGGGCACAACCGCCGCGAGGTCGACGGCGACCCGACCGCGCACGCGGAGATCCTCGCGCTGCGCGAGGCGGCGCGGACCGTCGGACAGCTGGCGGCTCGACGGCTGCACCCTCTACGTCACGCTCGAACCCTGCGTGATGTGCGCCGGTGCGCTGGTGCTCGCGCGGCTCGACCGGGTCGTGTTCGGCGCCGACGACCCGAAGGCCGGCGCCGTCGGCGCGCTCTACGACGTGCCGCGTGACCCGCGGCTGAACCACCGCCTCGAGGTGGTCCGCGGCGTGCGCGCCGAGGCGTGCGGCGAGCTGCTGCGCGACTTCTTCCGCGCAGCGCGCCGCCCGGAACGCCTGACGGTCCCCGTCGGCATCCTCGCTTCGGGTCGACCGCTCCGCCGCCGGCGGGCATCGGCGTACTACGTCCCCGGCCGACGACGCAGGGAGACGCTCGTGGGCTTCAACACCTTCCAGTACGGCATCTACTTCGCCGGGATGGCGGGCACGCTGCCCGAGCTGCCGGTGACCTACGACGGGCTGCGCGAGGCGGCCCGCGAGGTGCTCGACGCCAAGGCCGACGGGTACGTCGCCGGGCAGCGCCGGCAGCGAGGCGACCGACGCGGCCAACCGCGCCGCGTTCCGCCGCTGGCAGCTCGTCCCCCGGATGCTGCGCGACGTCGCCGAACGTGACCTGTCGGTCGAGCTGCTCGGCCGGACCCACCCGACGCCGCTGCTGTGCGGGCCGGTCGGGGTCCAGTCGATCGTCCACGACGAGGCCGAGGTGGCGGTCGCCCGGGCGCGGCCGCGGTCGAGGTGCCGTTCCGTCCTGTCGACGGTGTCGAGCTACCCGCTCGAGGAGGTCGCCGAGGCGGCCGGCGACGGCGCCGCGATGGTTCCAGCTGTACTGGCCGTCCGAGGACGCGATCACCGACTCGCTGATCCAGCGCGCCGCCGACGCCGGCTACGAGGCGGTCGTGGTCACGCTCGACACGCGCCTGCTCGCGTGGCGGCCGCGCGACCTCGCGACCGCCTACCTGCCGTTCCTGCACGCCGAGGGGCTGAGCAACTACCTCACCGACCCGGCGTTCCTCGGCCGGCCTCCCCGACGGCGGCGAGGCGGTGCGGAGCGAGGGATGGCGGTCGATGGGCGACGAGACGCGGCAGGCGGCGGTCCTGCGCTGGATCTGCGACGTTCTCCGACCCGAGCCAGACCTGGGACGACCTGCGCGAGCTGGTCGACCGCTCGCCGCTGCCGGTGCTGGTCAAGGGGATCCAGCACCCCGACGACGCCCGGCTGGCGATCGACGCCGGCGTGTCGCCGGCATGGTCGTGTCCAACCACGGCGGTCGGCAGGTCGACGGCGCGATCGCGTCGCTCGACGCGCTGCCCCACGTCGTCGACGCGGTCGGCGACGAGGTGCCGGTGCTGTTCGACAGCGGGTGCGGGGCGGGCGCGGACGTCGCGTCGCGCTCGCGCTCGGCGCCGGACGCGGTGCTGATCGGCCGGCCGTACGTGTGGGGCCTCGCGCTCGCCGGCGCGGCCGGGGTCGAGCACGTGCTGCGCTGCCTGCTCGCCGACCTCGACCTCACGATGGCGCTGTCGGGCGTGCGCAGCGTCGCCGAGCTGACCCGCGACGTGCTCCGCCCCGTCTGACGGCCCGCGCGGGTGCGCGCGGTTGCCGCGGGCCGGCGACGCCCTACCCTCCGCGCGGTCGTCGCCCCTCGGGGGCGCGACCCTGGAGGGTTCGCATAGTCCGGCCGAGTGCGCCCGCCTCGAAAGCGGGTAGGGGCCCGCAAGGGTCTCGAGGGTTCAAATCCCTCACCCTCCGCTCGACGCGAACGAGGGCGGTCCCCACGGGGGTCCGCCCTCGTCGCGTGTCGCGGGGTGGGCCGATCCGCCGCGTCAGCTCGCCCAGCCTTTGACCTGCTCGATCAGCGCTGGGGCGTCGCCGAGCGGGGTGACGTTCAGGGTGGTCACACCCGACTCGCGGAACGCGGCGACACGCTCCTGGATGAACCCCTCGGAACCGACGAGGTTGGTCAGCTCGAGCAGCTCGTCGGGGATCAGGGCGGCCGCCTCGTCCTTCTTCTTGTCGAGGTAGAGGTCCTGGATGGTCTCGGCGACGTCGCCCGTAGCCGTACCGGGTGGCGAGGTCGTTGTAGAAGTTCTTGCCCTTGGCGCCCATGCCACCGATGTACAGCGCGTAGAAGTGGCGGAGGCCGTCGAGGATCTGCTTGCGCTGCTCGCCCTCGGCGACGGCGAGGACGCCACCGGCGATGACGTCGAGGTCACCGAGGTCGCTCGACCGCTTCGACCGGCCGTCCTCGAGCGACTCGCCCCAGACCTCGCCCGCGCGCTCGGGCAGGTAGAAGATCGGCAGCCACCCGTCGGCGACCTCGGCGGTCATGGCGACGTTCTTCTCGCCGAGCGCGGCGACGTGGATGGGCACGCCGGGGCGGACCGGGTGGGCGAGCATCTTCAGTGGCTTGCCGAGTCCCGTGCCCTGGTCGGCGGGCAGGGGGAGGGTGAAGACCTTGCCGTCGTGCTCGATCTCCTCGCGCGCCAGCATGCGGCGAACGAGCTCGATGGTCTCGCGGGTCCGGGTCAGCGGGCTTGCGCGTACGGCATGCCGTGCCAGCCTTCGATGACCTGTGGGCCGGACGCACCGAGCCCGAGCTCGAAGCGGCCACCGGACACGGTGTCCAGGCCGGCAGCGACCTGGGCGATCAGCGCCGGCGTGCGCGAGTAGACGTTGAGGATCGCCGACCCCAGCGCGACCGTCTCGGTCGTCGCGGCGAGGTAGCCGAGCAGGCGACACCGCATCGAGGCCGTACGCCTCGGCGACCCAGACGACGTCCAGACCGGCGGACTCGAGATCGCGGACCTGGTCGGCGGCGGCGCGGACGTCGCCGGCGTACTGCAGGGGGAGGCCGATGCGCACGGGTTCTTCTCCGGGGAGGTGGCGGGAGCCGAGCCTAGGGTGACGGGCGGCTCACGAGAGGCGCGTGGCGGCCTCGATCGGGTCGAGGCGCTGGAGCTGGGCGATGCCGTCGAAGTCCGGATCGGGCGACACGATCGTCGGGATGTCACGGTTGATGGCGGTCGCGGCGTGCAGCGCATCACGACCGGTCAGGTGGGGAACCTGTCGGAACAACTCGAGCCCCGTCCGCAGATCCGCAGGGGTCAGCTCGTGCAGCGGACAGAGCTCGGCCATCGCCCGGGCGACCTCCACGGAGCCGCCGCGATCCCCCGTGCGGCGGGTCCGTTGATGCAGCAGCTCCTGGATGGCCTGGACGCTGGCCTCGCCGCCGTACCGGTACAGCGCCTCCGGATCGAGCAGTCGGCGACACGGGTCGCGGTACGGGTGGTCCGCGCCGACGGCGTAGACGAACACCGCGGTGTCGAGGAGGGCCCGTCCGAGGGTCACGGGGAACGCTGGTCGTCGAAGCTCTCCAGCAGCTCGACCTTCATCGTGGCCCAGTCGTCGACGGGCATCGGTTCGGCGGCCAGGATCCGTCGGTACGCGGCGTGCCGCGCGGTCAGATCGACGCCGTAGCGGGTATCGATCGCGTCCCGGATCAGCTCCGCCACCGGACGCCCCGTCGTGTTCGCCTCCCGCTCGAGGAGGGCGTACCGCTGGTCATCGATCAGGATCTGCAACCTGCGCGTCATCGTCGCCATGAGGAGAGCATAGCATGTGTAGGTGGGCCGAATCGCTGGTGATCGCCGATCGGTGAGCAGCCGCGTTGGCCGGTCGACGAGCGCCCGCGTACGCTCCCGGCGCTCGTCGCCCCGAGACCGGGGTGTCAGCACGGAGGGTTCGCCTAGTCAGGCCTATGGCGCACGGCTGGAATCCGTGTTGGGAGTCACATCCCTCGGGGGTTCGAATCCCCCACCCTCCGCCAGAGAAACACCCGCTGACCAGCGCCAACGCTCCGGACCACGACGGTCGGGGCGTTCGTGTTCTCCGGCCGCGTTCGCGGGAACGGACACGTTCGGGACACCGTGGCTGGTGGTTCGGGCTGGCGCAGGAACGGCACCGACACGGCGGCCCTCGCTGCCCAGGATCGTGTCGCGGGAGCGGCTCGATGTCGCGGGAGCGGCTCACCGGTGACGAACTGGCGCGACAGCGATGACGTGGCGCGACATCGACCGATCGGCACCGTCACCGTCTGCTTGCACCCGGGTGCAAGCGAGGCGGTACCTTGGTTGCACCCGAACGCAAGCAGCTTGACGAGCAGCGCCGAGATCGGAGCGCGCACGATGCCCGTGGTCCCCGGTGGGTCGCTCACCTCGGTCGGCGCGAACCTCGACGAGGTCGCGGACGTCCTCCGCGTGCTCGGGATGCCTCGACGTCTGCGGATCCTCCGCCTGTTCCTCGAGGTGGACGACACCCTCTGCGGCTGCGAGGTCGCCGACGTCCTCGGGATCGAGGACTACCAGGTCTCCCGCGACCTGGCGGCGCTGAAGCGGGCGGGGCTGGTCGCATCCCAGGAGCGGGTCGGGACCTGGGTGCACTACCGCCGGGTCGAGCCGCCCGACCCGAGCCTCACCGGGCTGCTCGCGGTGATCGCCGCGCTCCCCCTCGAGCCCTCGGTCCGCGACCGCCTGGGCCTGCGGCTCGAGTTCCGTGAGCGTGCCGGGTGCGTCCTCGGTGCGGGCGACCCCGACGTCATCGCCGCGCTCGAGACCGCGTCGCGGTTGCCCGTCCTCGACTGACCGACCTCCCCCTCACCGCCCCGCGCCCGGGGTCGGTCGAACCCGCCCTCCGGAGCCACGATGGAACCCCTGCAACCCTCGGTCCAGGCGACCGTCGACGCCCGCGATGCGGCGGTGATGGAGAAGCTGTCGCTGCTCGACCGTTTCCTGCCGGTGTGGATCGGTGCGGCCATGCTCGCCGGCATCCTGCTCGGTCGGCTGATCCCGGGCGTCGGCGAGGCGCTCGAGGCGTTCAAGATCGACACGGTGTCGCTGCCGATCGCGGTCGGCCTGCTGGTCATGATGTACCCACCGCTGGCCAAGGTCCGGTACGGCCAGCTCGGCGAGGTGGTCGCCGACCGACGCCTGGTGGTCACCTCGCTGGTGCTGAACTGGGTGGTCGGTCCGGCGCTCATGTTCGCGCTGGCGTGGACGTTCCTGCCGGACCTGCCCGAGTACCGCACCGGGCTGATCATCGTCGGGCTGGCCCGGTGCATCGCGATGGTGCTGATCTGGAACGACCTGGCCTGCGGCGACCGGGACGCGGCCGCGGTGCTGGTCGCGATCAACTCGGTGTTCCAGATCGTGGCGTACTCGCTGCTCGGCTACTTCTACCTGTCGGTCCTGCCGGGCTGGCTCGGGCTCGAACAGCAGACCCTCGACGTGTCGCTGTGGCAGATCACCCAGGCCGTGCTGGTGTTCCTCGGCATCCCGCTGCTGGCCGGCTACCTGTCCCGCACGCTCGGCGAGAAGCGCAAGGGGCGGGACTGGTACGAGGGCACGTTCCTGCCCCGCATCGGCCCGTGGGCGCTGTACGGGCTGCTCGCCACGGTGGTGATGCTGTTCGCGCTCCAGGGTGAGCAGATCACCAGCCGGCCGCTCGATGTCGGCCGGATCGCGGTGCCGCTGCTGGTCTACTTCGCGCTGATGTTCGGCGTCTCGTTCGTGATCGGGAAGCGGATCGGCCTCGGCTACGAGCGCAACGCCACGCTGTCGTTCACGGCCGCGGGCAACAACTTCGAGCTGGCGATCGCCGTCGCGATCGGCGTGTTCGGTGCGACCTCGGGCCAGGCGCTGGCCGGTGTGGTCGGACCGCTGATCGAGGTCCCCGTCCTCGTGGGCCTGGTCTACGTCGCGCTGTGGGCACGCCGACGGTTCTACGGCCCGGACGACCAACGCCACCAGGAGACCGCACCGTGAGCGACACCCCCACCGTCCTGTTCCTCTGCGTCCACAACGCGGGCCGCTCGCAGATGGCCGCGGGCTGGCTGCGGCACCTCGGGCAGGACCGGGTCCGGGTCCTGTCCGCCGGTTCCGAGCCGGCCGAGCACGTCAACCCGGCCGCGGTCGAGGCGATGGCCGAGGTCGGCATCGACATCGCGGGAGCGCGGCCCGAGCGGTGGACCGAGGCGACGCTCGAGGCCACCGACGTCGTGGTCACGATGGGCTGCGGTGACGCGTGCCCCGTCCTCCCGGGCAAGCGCTACGTCGACTGGCCGCTCGAGGATCCTGCCGGGAAGGGGGTCGAGACCGTGCGCCCGATCCGTGACCAGATCCGGGAGCGGGTGGAGGGGCTGATGCGCGAGCTCGGCGTGTCGAACGCCGGCTGAGCCCCGCCACCTCGCGGCCGCGTCACTCGGATGGTTCCGGTTCCACGGGTTCGGGCTCGACCGGCGGCTCGGCGTCCTCGACGGCGAGGAGCGCCGCCACCTCGTCGGCCACCTCGAGGATGGTCGCTGCGCGGTCCTCGGCGATCTCGCCGCCGTCCCGCAGACGATCCACCCGGGTCCGCAGATCGGCCAGGTGCGCCGCCGCGCCCGCGTCATCGCCGGACTCGGCAGCGGTGCGGGCCGCGGCCGCGACCTCCTGGAGCTGGGTGGTGGCGTTGCTCGACAGGTCGGCCGACCCGCCGCACCCGGCGAGCAGCAGCCCGGTGCCGACGATGGCGGCGATGGTCCGCGTCCGGAACGTGATCACGGGCGCACCGCCTCCTCGAGCCGGTCGAACGCGTCGACGAGGTCCGGGTCCAGCTGCACCTCGGGTGCCTCGTTCTCACCCTCGGTCGCGTCCACCGCCTCCTCGTCAGCACCACCGAGGAGGGAGGTGAGGAGCAGGAGCAGGAAGATGCCGAGCAGGGCCGCGACCGCGTACGGCGCCCACGGTCGCGCTCGGATCAGGTCGTCGATGTTGCGGATCGGCGGTGTCGACGGCCTCGGTGGCCTCGACGGGCCAGGCGGATCCGACGGAGCGTTGTCGGGTCCGTCGATCGCCTCGGTCGGTTCGGTCCCCGGGCGCCCCTCCGCGGCCGCGGTGGAGACCGGCGTGGTCACATCGGTGGGGCCCGGGTCGGGCAGGACCGCCGTGACGTCGTCGCGAGGTGCGCCGCGAGCGATCCGCGCAGCCACGTCGCTGGCCCTCGGTCGAGCACCCGGGTCGCGGTCGGTCATGGCGCGCAGGAGGTCGGCGAGGTCGGCGGGCAGGTGCGCGGGGATGGCGGGGTCGCTCGACAACCGCTTGAACGCCGCCTCGGTCCCCGGTCCGTCGAAGGCCCGCTCGCCCGACGCCGCCTCGAGGAGCAGCAGACCGAGCGCGTAGACGTCGGCCGCCGGACCGACGTTGTCCCCGTCGGTGAGCTGTTCCGGCGCGACGTACCCGACGCTCCCGAGCGCCGTCCCGGTCGCCGTGAGCCCCGCGGCATCGGCGAGCCGGACGATGCCGAAGTCGGCGAGCTTGGCGCACCCCGCACGGTCGTGGAGGACGTTGCTCGGCTTCACGTCCCGGTGGATGATCCCGCGCTCGTGCGCGTGGGCGAGCGCCGAGGCGATGCGGCGTCCGGTGTCGCGGACCTGCTCCACGGGTAACGGCCCCGACCGGAGCAGATCAGCCAACGAGGGCCCCTCGACGTACTCCATGACCAGGAACGGCGCGCCCTCGTGGTCGTCGGCGTCGAACAGCACCACGATGTCGGGGTGCTGGAGCCCGGCGTGCGTCGCGACCTCCGTGGCGAACCGCTGCTCGGCCACGGTGTCGTCGGTCCGCAGCACCTTGATCGCGACGGCCCGGGACAAGCGTCGGTCGACCGCCCGGTACACGTCGCCCATCCCGCCGCTGGCGATGCGGTCGGTGACGTCGTACCGGTCGGCCAGGACCGTGCCGCTCGGGAGGTTCATGGTCGGAACCTAACCGGCGCTCCCGGCCGAGCGACCAGGAGCCCGGTGAGGTTCCCTGCACGGTCGACGGGCTGCG
The DNA here is from genome assembly GCA_963850715.1 of uncultured Nitriliruptoraceae bacterium. Classification (GTDB taxonomy): domain Bacteria; phylum Actinomycetota; class Nitriliruptoria; order Nitriliruptorales; family Nitriliruptoraceae; genus Nitriliruptor. The sequence goes on from CAWKMM010000001.1 coordinate 305,083, forward strand.
TGGGTAGCCCGACCCGACCCGGAGCGACCCCCGTGTGTCACCCCACCACCTGCCGCGCCTGCTCGAAGGCGACCTGGGCTGGCTGCGGCCTCCACGTCGAGCAGGCGCTCGCGGGCGTCGCCGCCGACGAGCGCTGTTCGTGCACGTTGGAGCAGCGCGCCGAAGCCGTCCGCGGCCGGTCGATCGTGGATCGGCTGCTCGGCCGCTGACGCTCAGCCGGCCGCGTCCGTCGTGCCATCGTCCTGCGGCGAGCCGTCGTCCTGCGTCGAGCCGAGCCGCGCGAGCAGGGCGCGCAGGTCGATCCCGGTCAGGTCCGAGCCGATCTGCATCCCCTGCTCGACGTTGCTCGCCACGGTCTTGGCCAGCGACGAGGCACCGTCGGTGGAGATGACCGTCATCCGTTCGACGGCGCTCAGGGGCTCACTGGCGGCGCTGACGAGCTCCGGGAGGACGTCGGTGATGAGGTCGAGGGTCGCGGCCTGGCCGTAGTGGCTGAACGCCTCGGCGTTCTTGCGGCGGGCCTCGGCCTCCGCCTCACCCTTGGCGCGGATCGCCTCCGCCTCGGCACGTCCCTCGAGCTCGACCGCCTCGGCCATGCGGGCACGACGGGCCTTCTCGGCCTCGGCGTCGAAGATGGCCGAGTTCTTGCGCGCCTCGGCCTCCTGCTCGATGCGGTACCGCTCGGCGTCCGCGGGCTTCCTGACCTCGGTGTCGAGCTGGCGGTCGCGCAACGCCGCCTCACGCTCGGCGACCAGCTCCTGCTCCTGGATGACCTCGCGGCTGCGGGCGGCCTCACGCAGCGGACCCGCGGCGGCCGCCTGCGCCTGCGCCTCGTCGGTCTCGGCCTTGATCTCGGCCTGCTTCAGCTCGAGCTGACGCTGCTGGATCGCGACGGCCTCCTCGGCGCGGAGACGCTCCTCCTCGGCGGCCTGGTTCGCGCTGCGCCTCGGCGATCTTCGCGGTCTGTTCGACGCGGGCGGCCTCGGGCCGTCCGAGGTCGTTGAGGTAGGTCCCCTCCGCCTGGATGTCCTGGAGCTGGAAGGTGTCGAGCGTCAGGCCCTGGTTCGTGAGCGACGTCTCGGCCTCCTCGGCCACGGCCGAGGCGAACCGCGCACGGTCCTTGATGATCTCCTCGACCGTGAGGCGGCCGACGATCGCGCGCAGCGAACCGGCGAGCACCTCGGTGGTGAAGGTGTCGACCTCGCGCTGCTGGGTGAGGAAGCGCTGCGAGGCGGCGCGGATCGCATCCTCGTTGCCGCCGACCTTGACCACGGCCACGCCGTCGAGGTCGGCCTTGATGCCCTGGCTGGAGACGGCGCCTCGGATGCTCACCGAGATGCGACGGCTGGAGAGGTCCATCACGTGCAGCTTCTGCACGAACGGCAGCACGAAGACGCTGGCGCCCATCACGACCTTCTGGCCGCTCATGTCGTGCGAGACGTCCCCGGTCTCGGGGTTCTTGACCGGCGAGCCCTTGCGCCCGGTGATGATGTACGCCTCGTTCGGGCCAGCGACCTTGATCCGCGACACGATCAGGTAGGCGACGAGGATGAGCAGGACGCCGGCGCCGATGATCCCCGTGATCAACGGCGACGAGGTGATGAAGTCGAACACGGGCAGCTCCGGTCAGGCGTCGGTGGGTGCCACCGGCGGAGCCGGTGGTGAAGCGGAGACGAGCAACGCCGAGGTCGACAGCACCGCGGTGACCCAGACCTGCTGGCCCGCGGCGATGCGCTCGGCGGCGCGGGCGTTGTACTTGCGCTGCTCGCCGTGGTGGCGGACCGTCACCTCGCCGTAGCCCTCGTCGGGGATGGTGGTGATGACGATCCCTGGAGAGCCCTCGAGCCCCTGCGTCGTCGCGGTCTGGTCGGTCGGCATGTTGACCAGCGTGCGCATCATCAGCAGCGACAGACCTCCGAGCACCAGCCCGCTGGCGAGGCCGCCGAGGGCGCCGGCGGTCGCTCCCACGCCGGTCGAGAACATGATGAGCGCCGCGCCGAACCCGAAGGAGGCGAGGAACGCGCCGAGCACCGGACCGGAGAAGACCCCGCCCCCGACGTCGAGGTCGAACGCACCGAACAGGCCGTCGAACACCTCACCGAGCACGAGCGAGGCCAGCAGCAGCAGCAGGCCGATCGCGCCGATGACGATGAACACGGTCACCGCGTTGCTCCCCAGGACGAGATCCACCATGTCCTCACCGTAGTCGGCGCGACCTCGGCCCGGTCGCCGAACCTGGGTCGCCACGGGACGCGGTCGCCCGACCGGCGGTGCGTTGGTACCGTCCGCGGTCCGCGGGGTCGCGCCTGCGGTGGAGTGCGGTGACGGGCGTCCGTCGGTGACGTCCCCCGGTGAACCGGGTCAGGGCCGAGAGGCAGCAGCCCTAAGCCGTTCTCGGACGGGTGCCGAGCCGGGCGCCCGTCGCCGGACCCCACCGAGTGCGCGGCCCCGCTGCTGCGTCGTCGCTCCCGCCCGTACGATGCCAGGGCGCGTGCCCGCGCCCGTCCCCGGAGCTCACCCCGTGGCCTACGTCTCGCTCTACCGCCGGTACCGGCCCGCGACCTTCGCCGACGTCGTCGGGCAGGAGCACGTCATCCGGACGCTGGTGCACGCCCTCGAGGAGGACCGGCTCCACCACGCCTACCTCTTCACCGGGCCGCGCGGCACCGGCAAGACCTCGACGGCGCGGATCCTGGCCAAGGCGATCAACTGCGAGGACGGCCCGACGCCCGACGCCGTGCGGCACCTGTCGAGCAGTGCACCGCGATCACCGAGGGGTCCTCGGTCGACGTCATCGAGCTGGACATGGCGTCGCACGGCGGGGTCGACGACGCCCGCGAGCTGCGCGACCGTGCCCTGTTCGCGCCGGCCAGCGCGCGCCGGAAGGTCTACATCCTCGACGAGGTCCACATGGCCTCGACCGCGGCGTTCAACGCCCTGCTGAAGCTGATCGAGGAACCGCCGTCGCACGTGCTGTTCGCGATGGCGACCACCGACCCGCAGAAGGTGCTGCCGACCATCCTGTCGCGCGTCCAGCGTCTCGACCTGCGCCGCGTGGCCGCCGACGACGTCGGCGACCACGTCCGCCGCGTCTGCGAGGCCGAGGGCTACGCGCATCGAGGACGGCGCCGTCGAGGCGGTCGTCCGCGCCGGCGACGGGTCGGTCCGCGACACCCTGTCGGTGCTCGAGCAGGTGCTGGCGTTCGCCGGCGCCGGACGCGACCACGGCCCGCGGCGGCGAGCGTCTCGACCGAGTCGGTCGCCACGGTCCTCGGCCACACCCCGCTCGAACGGGTCGTCGAGGCGGTCGACCTGCTCGGCGCGCGCGACCTCGCCGGGCTGCTCGGCGCTGGTGCAGGGCCTGGCCGACGAGGGCCACGACCTGCGCCGGTTCACCCTCGACCTCGTCCAGCACCTGCGCGACCTGCTGGTCCTGCAGGTCGCGCCCGGACCGGCCCGACCTGGTCGACGCGACCGACGACCGGCGCCGGCGGCTGCAGGCGCAGACGGCGGTGCTGCCGCAGGACGCGCTGCTGCGCGCCGTCGCCCGGCTCGCCGAGACGCTCGCCGAGCAGCGGCAGGGCTCGCCGCGGTTGCCGCTCGAGCTGGCCCTCGCGACGCTGGCGACGCCCGGCGCCGACGGTGACGTCGCCGAGCTCGCCGACCGCGTCGGCCGTCTCGAGGCCGGGGGACCGGCGCCGCGCCGCGGGCGGCCGTCCGCGTCGCCGGTCGCCGCCCCGGAGCCGGCCCGCCGCCGCGGCGTCCGACGCCCCAGCCGCTCCCGCCCGGGCCGGTCGGCGCGCACGGGCCGCCGCTCGCGCCGCGGCCGCCGCTCGCGTCCCGGAGCCCGCTGCGTCCCCGAGCCCGCCGCGCGGACCCGAGCCCGCCGCGGACCCGAGCCCGGCCGCTCCGCCGAGCCTGCGCCGGCCGCTCCGGAGCCTGCGCCGGCCGCTCCGGAGCCTGCGCCGCACCCGCTCCCGCGGCGGCGGCGGATGATCGACGCGGCCGCTGACGATCCCGACGCGGCCGTGCTCGCGCGGTGGGAGGCTCGATCCTCGGAGCTGGTCAAGGAGCGCCAGCGCCGCGCACCACGCGGTGTTCGTGCCGGCGACGCCGCTCCGGGTCCGCAACCGCATCCTGACGCTGCGCTACCCGAAGCGGTACGCCTCGTTCCACGCGGCGAACGCCACGAAGGGCGAGTTCGCCGACGTGCTCATCGAGGCGGTCGAGCGCTCGACCGGGCTGAAGGTCCGCGTCGACGTGGTCATCGAGGGCGACGACGACCGCCGTCGCCCCCAGCCGCCGACGCGTCACGCCCGACGACGCCCGCACGCCGGTCGCATCGACGACGACGACCCGACGCCGCGGACGAGGTCGCCGACGTCCGCGAGGCCGAGGCACGCGCGCCCGACGGCCCCTGACGCCTCGACGCACCGATGCGCTGCTCGCCGCCGAGCTCGGTGCCGAGCTGCTCGAGCACCGCCCGCCGCCCGCCGGCGGACTGAGCGGACGCGCCCGACCCGCGCCCGGCATCCGCGCGCCTCCGAGGGCGTGCCCCGTCGGTACGCTCGTGGCCGTTCGGCTCTGACCCCGCTCCCGACCTCGAGGTCCGCCGCGTGTACGAGGGTGCCGTCCAGGACCTCATCGACGAGCTCGGCCGGCTGCCCGGTATCGGGCCGAAGAGCGCGCAGCGGATCGCCTTCCACCTCCTCCAGGTCGACCCGGCCGACGCGCGCGCGGCTGTCCGCGGCGATCGACAAGGTCAAGGCGACCGTCCGCTTCTGCGCCCGCTGCTGGAACGTCAGCGAGCAGGAGGAGTGCCGGATCTGCCGCGACCCGCGCCGTGACGCGAGCGTCCTGTGCGTGGTCGAGGAGCCTCGCGACGTCGTCGCGATCGAGCGCACCCGCGAGTACCGCGGGCGCTACCACGTGCTCGGCGGGGCCATCTCCCCGATCGACGGCATCGGCCCCGACGACCTGCACGTCGACGAGCTGTCGGCCGACTCGACGGCGAACCGGTCGCCGAGATCATCCTCGCCCGAACCCGAACATCGAGGGCGAGGCGACCGCGTCGTACCTCTCCCGGCTGCTCGAGCCCGCTCGGGATCCGCGTCACGCGGCTCGCGAGCGGCCTGCCCGTCGGCGGCGACCTCGACTACGCCGACGAGGTCACCCTCGGTCGGGCCTTCTCCGGCCGCCGCGACGTCTGAGACCTCAGCGCGGCGCCGGAGACCAGCGCGACATTAGTGCTAGTGGAACTATCACTTTCACGCTACGCTCCCCGTATGGTGCTCCTGCGGATCGACCCCGACGGCAGCGGCCCGCTCCACGAGCGGATCGCGGGATCCGTCCGTCGTGCCGTCGCCGCCGGTGACGTCGCCGTGGGCGACACCCTGCCCGCCGCTCGGGATCTGGCGGACGCCGTCGGCGTGAACGTGAACACCGTGCTCCGCGCCTACCGCGACCTGCGTGACGAGGGCGTGCTCGAGCTGCGGCGCGGTCGCGGCGCGACGATCCGCCGAGCCGCTGTCGACCGCGCCCGTCTCGCCGAGCTCGCTGATGCCCTCCTCGTCGAGGCAGCACGTCTCGGCGTCACCACCTCGGAACTGTCCTCACTGCTGGAGGAGCGCGCGTGAACGCCACGTCGTCGTCGCCCACCTCGCCGTCACCGACCCCTGCGTCGTCCGGTCGTCCGCTGGCACACCGCGTCGGCGAGCAGGCGCTGCCCGTCCTGGCCGTCGGGACCGCCCTCGTCGCGCCCGTGCTGGTGTGGAACCGCTTGCCCGACCCGGTGGCGACCCACTGGGGGCTCGGGGGGCGGCCCGACGGCTCGATGCCACGCGTCCTCGACCTCCTCCTGCTGGCGGCCGCGACCGTGCTCATCGCCGTCGGCCCGCTCGTCGCCGCACGCTTCCCGATGCCGCGGAGCCAGGCGCGGTTGCTGGCGGCGGTCGCGGGCTTCGGATCGGTCCTGCTGGCGAGCGTCCGGATCGCGGCGGTCCGCGCCAACCTCGATGCGAGCACCTGGGAACGGGCCGGCAGCCTCACGGGGACGACCATCCTGGCTGCGCTCGGGGCCGGGCTGGTCGCGGGGGCGATCGGCTGGGCGGCGGCCAGCAGCCGACCCGACCTCGCGCCGCCGACCGGCGCGGACCCCGCCGCGATCGAGGTGGCGAGGGTGAGGCCGTCGTGTGGACCGGGGGCGCCCCGGTCGCACGATGACGGCCGTGGCCCTCACGCTCGCGTGGCGGCCTCGGGGCGGTGCTCGCCCCGCCGGACGTGCGGACGGCGCTGGTGATCGTGCTGCCGCTCGTCGCTCTCGCGGTCGCGGCGTTCGGGCAGGTGCGTGACCGTCGGCCCGCGCGGGGTGACGTGGCCTGCGGATGGCTCGGGTTCCCGCGCCTGCGGGTCCCGATCGAGGACGTGGCCACGGTCACCGTCGAGGACGTCGCGCCGATGAGCTACGGCGGGTGGGGGCTGCGCCAGGTGCCGGGCGCGACCGCGGTCGTCGTCCGGCGCGGTGAAGGGCTGCGCATCGAGCGGCGCAGCGGCCGGCTGTTCGTCGTGACCGTCGACGACGCGGCGATGGCCGCCGGGGTCCTGCTGGCCCACCGGGATGCCGCGGCGACGAACGCCACCTGAGAGCACGGCGGCCCACCACCGGGCCGCGGATCAGTCTGTGCGGACCGACTGCACCTCGTGACCCCACGCCCGTGGTGCCCGGGGCGAGCGCGCCTCGAAGGTGATGTCGAACCCGCCGCCGGTCCAGGTCGACCGTCCAGACCGGTGTGACCTGACGTGTACGCGCTGGCGACGGTGTAGACGTGGGTGATTGTCGCCCTGTCACGGCTCGCCCAGGTGCCGCCCGAGGATCGGTGCGTCTCGACCGCGTGCCGTCCCCCCAGTCCACCTCGTAGCGCGCGGTCGCGTCGATGGAGATGTTGATCGGCAGCGCCGAGCACGTCGAATCGGTCACCGGCTGCCGTCGGGGCACCGACCGAGAGGTAGGTCCGCAGGCCGGTGATCGCGCGACCGCGGGGTCGATCGAGGGCCCGGGGAGCGGGAGCTGCGAGGTCGATCAGCTCCCGGACCATGACGACGTTCACGGCAGGTTCGCCTGCCTGGGAGCTGCAATCGGCCAGCTCGGGCAGGAAGTCGTAGGGCAGCCGCTCGTACCAGAGGAAGAAGCTGAGGTGGTACGGGTCGAGGTAGCGGAGACGGTCCTCCTCGGCGATCCACCGGGAGTGGTGTCGATGCAGGGCGTGCCGTCGTCCTCGGAGCCACCGCTCTGCCAGCTGACGAGCACGAAGCCCGGCGGCGGGGTCCAGGTGCCACCGCCGGCACCGTCGCCACCTCCCCCACCGATGGGAGTCCCGGGAACGGTGACGACGATGTAGCACGACATCTGCCCGGTCGCCGGCACGTAGACCGGGGCCTCCCCGGCTGGCAGGCACGGGGCGCCGCCGTCGCCGGTGCGGCGGTCAGGACGACCATGGCGAGCGCGAGCGCGAGGGCCAGCGCGGGACGGATCCGTTGGCCGGGACGCGGTGGGTGAGAGGTCGTGATCACGCGTCGGCCGCCTGGCCGACGTCATCGTCACCCTCGTCCGGGTCGTCGGCGAGCTGCTCGGCCTCGCACCGCGCCTCGAGCTCCTCGAGGGGGAACAGCGAGGCCGGGCCGCTGCGATCGAGCACCCACGGGGTCGGGTTCAGGTCGTTCGGATCGGCGTCGTCGTAGCCCGAGAGCAGGACCGCGTGACCACCCTCGGGGCTGCCACCCTCGGGGAACTCGATGGCCGCGACGATGCAGGTGTCGTCGGCGCGCACGAGCTCGGTGACCGTCCAGCCTCCCTCGGGGAGGTTCGCGATGTCCTCCGCGCGCGCCGCGGCGATGTCCGCATCGCCGAGCGCGCCGGCGTAGTAGGTGAGCTGCTCGACCCGCAGGTCCGGCGAGTACATCGCACGGACCGCGGCCATGAGCGGGTCGGGCGGCATGGTGTGCGGCGCCGTCCGGAACGCCTCGAGCTCGGGCTCGCGGTAGATGGGGAGCACGGCGTCGACGACGGCCTGGACGTAGTCGACGTCGATCTCGTCCGGGATGGCGTAGGGGTCCTCGGGCTCGGTCGGCTCGGGAGCCGCCTCGGTCGGTTCCGAAGTGGGCTCGATCGCCCGCACCTCGGGCTCGTCCCCCCCGCTGCACGCAGCGAGCACGGCAGCGCCGAGCGCTGCCGTCGCGAACCTCGTGAACCCTCGCACCACGCCCCCAGGGCGGCCGTTCGGGCGGAGGGTAGTCAGGCCGCACGTGACATCGGTACCGGTCGACGGGCCGCGCTCACGCGTCGTTCGCCTCCGTGGGTTCCTCGGGCAACTGCTCGGCGGTGCAACGAGCTGCCACGTCCTCGGGCGGGTACACGTCGGCCGGGCCGTTGGTGTCGATGACCCAGGGGGTCGGGTTGAGCTCCGCGGTGTCGCGCGCGTCGTACCCGGTGAGGAGCGCCGCTCGGCCGCCCTCCTCCGGGCCACCCTCGGGGTACTCGAACGTGAAGACGATGCAGGTCGGCTCCGCCACCTCGAGGCCCGTCACGCTCCACCGCGGTTCAGGTGCCGCCTCGGCGCTCGCCGCCGCCTGGGCCGCGCGCTCCTCGTCGAACAACTCGTCGATGTACCCGACCATGATGTTGACGGTCTGGTCCGGCGAGTAGCTGGCACGGACCGCCTCGTGCAGCTCCGGCGGCGGGATCTGGTGCGGTGCCGTGCGGTACGCCTCGAGCTCGGGCTCGACCGAGATGGGGAGCACGGCGTCGATGACCGACTGGACGTACTCGACGTCGATCACGTCGGGGATCGCGTAGGGGTCCTCGGGCTCGGTCGGCTCCGGGGTGGGCTCCTCGGTCGGTTCCGCGGTGGGCTCGATCGCCTGCACCTCGGGGTCGTCTCCCCGGTGCACGCGGCGAGCACGACAGCCGCCAGCGCGGCGACCGCGAACCTCGAGAACCCTCGCACCACGCCCCCAAGGCTCGGCCGACCGGCCGAAGGGTAGTCCCGGCGGACCCGGCTCCGGAACCGGCCGACGGGACGCTGCGGCCCGCTCGCGGATCACGCCGACCTGGCGGCTACCCTCGGAGCGACCGTCCCGGAAGCTCGGGCGGTCGACCCGTGTCGGAGCGTCCCGCGTCCCGCCCCGCGGGTGCTCCCGACGACGTGGATGGCGAGGCGGTCGCATCCGTGAGCATCGTGGTGCAGAAGTACGGCGGGACCTCGGTCGGTGACACCGACCGGATGAAGCGGGTCGCGGACCGCGTCTCCCGCACCCACCGCGACGGCAACCAGACCGTCGTCGTCGTCTCGGCCATGGGCAAGACCACCGACGACCTCGTCGCGATGGCGCAGCGGATCTCCGACTCGCCCGCCGCAGCGCGAGCTCGACATCCTGCTCACCTCCGGCGAGCGCATCTCGATGTCGCTGCTGGCCATGGCGCTCGCCGAACGCGGGCGTGCCCGCCAAGTCGTTCACCGGGCTCGCAGGCCGGGATCATCACCGACGCGGTGCACGGCAAGGCCCGCATCCTCGAGATCACGCCCGGGCCGCGTGCAGGAGGCGCTCGACGAGGGCAACGTCGTCATCGTCGCCGGCTTCCAGGGCGTCAGCCAGGACACCAAGGACATCACCACCCTCGGTCGCGGCGGGTCGGACACGACCGCCGTGGCGCTCGCCGCCGCGCTCGGCGCCGACGTCTGCGAGATCTACACCGACGTCGACGGGGTCTTCACCGCCGACCCCCGCATCGTGCCGTCCGCCCGCAAGCTCGACTTCCTCTCCTACGAGGAGGCGCTCGAGCTGACCGCGCACGGCGCCGGCGTCCTGCAGGTCCGGTCGGTCGAGTTCGGCCGCAACCACGGCGTGCGGATCCACGTCCGCTCGTCGTTCAGCTACACGCCCGGCACGTGGGTCGGGCCTCGAGAGGAGTCCACCGTGGAGGACGCCATCATCTCCGGTGTCGCGCACGACACCTCCGAGGCCAAGGTCACCGTCAACAAGGTGTCCGACCAGCCCGGCATCGCCGCCAAGCTGTTCTCGACGCTGGCCGACGCCAACATCAACATCGACATGATCGTCCAGAACGTCGTCGGCCGACGGGCGCACCGACATCTCCTTCACCCTGCCCCGCGGCGACACCAACCAGGCGCGCGCCATCCTCGAGCCGTTCACCGAGACGATCGGCGCCGAGGGCGTCATCGTCGACGAGGACGTCGCGAAGATCTCGCTCGTCGGCGCCGGGATGAAGACCCACCCGGGCGTCGCCGCGAAGATGTTCAGCGCGCTGTCGGCCGCCGGCGTCAACATCGAGATGATCTCGACCTCGACCATCCGCGTGTCGGTCGTGGTCGCCAAGGACCAGGTCGAGCCCGCGGTGCTGGCCGTCCACGAGGCGTTCGGGCTGTCCGAGGACCTCGTCGTCGCCAGGAGGGTGCCTGATGGGTGCCAAGGTCGCCATCGTCGGCGCCACCGGCGCGGTCGGCCGCGAGATGCGTCGCCTGCTCGCCGACCGCGCGCTTCGACATCGACGGTGAGCCGGTCTTCCTCGCCTCCGAACGCTCCGCCGGCACGAAGCTGCCGTGGAAGGACGGCGAGGTCGAGGTCCGCGCCGTCTCCGAGGACGGCGTTCGCGGGCGTCGACATCGCGCTGTTCTCCGCCGGCGGCGGCCGGTCGAAGGAGTGGGCGCCGGTCGCCGCGGCGCAGGGCGCGGTCGTCATCGACAACAGCTCGGCGTTCCGCATGGACGACGAGGTCCCGCTGGTCGTCAGCGAGGTGAACCCGGACGCCGCTCGCACCGCGGCCGAAGGGCATCATCGCCAACCCGAACTGCACCACGATGGTGCTGATGGTCGCGGCCAAGCCGCTGCACGACGCGTTCGGTCTGACCGACGTGGTGGCCACCAGCTACCAGGCCGCCGGGCGGCGCCGGCCAGTCGCGGCATCGCCGAGCTGCTCGAGCAGAGCGCGCGAAGCTGGTCGGCGACGAGGAACGTGCTGCGCACCGCGCGGGCTCGACGCCGAAGCGGCCGTCGACGGCCGAGACCTTCAGCAAGGCCGATCGCGTTCAACGTGCTCGCCCACTGCGGCAACTTCACCGACGAGCGCTACACCGACGAGGAGTGGAAGCTCGTCAACGAGTCGCGCAAGATCCTCCGCCTCCCGGCGCTGCGGGTCTCGCCGACCTGCGTGCGCGTCCCCGTCGTGGTCGGGCACGGCATCGCCGCCCGGCTGACCTTCGCCGAGCCGGTCACGCGCGACGGGCTGCTCGAGGCCGCTCGACGGCGCGCCCGGCCTGGTCGTCGAGGACGGCACCGGTCTCGACGGCGAACCGCTCGCCTACCCGACGCCGCTCGGGTCGGCCGGGCGCGACGAGGTGCTCGTCGGCCGCATCCGCGAGGACCTCGCCGACCCGCACAGCGCCAACCTCTTCGTCGTCGGCGACAACCTGCTCAAGGGCGCGGCGCTCAACGCCGTCCAGATCGCCGAGCTCGTGGCTGCCGACGGCTGACCGCGCCGGACGAACGTCCACGGGGTCGGCACGAGTTCGGCCGTACGGACACCGCCGGGCCTGGCCGACCGCGTCCAGCTGCGTAGGGTCGTGCCGCGACGCCGTCGCGAGCGACGCGACCTCGTCGCGTCGTCGCCCCCCGATCGCTCGACGCCGGAGCTGGCCCCGTGTCCGAACGCGTCCGCGCGATCCGGCGAGCGTCCACCCCGTCGTGTTCCCGGTCGTCGGCGGCGATCATCCTGGCGATCGTGATCTTCAGCCGTGGTCGCGACCGAGGCCGCCGGCGACGGCGTTCGGGGCCACCCAGGCGTTCATCCAGGACACCTTCGGGTGGTTCCTGATCGCGACCGTGGCGATCCTCCTCGGCGTCGCGGTCTTCCTCGCCGATCAGCCGTACGGGCGGATCAAGCTCGGACCGGACGACAGCACGCCCGACTACTCGACCGGTGCGTGGTTCGCGATGCTGTTCAGCGCCGGGATGGGCATCGGGCTGGTGTTCTGGGGCGTCGCCGAACCGATCTTCATGGCCGGCGCGCCCGCCGCGGGCCGAGCCCGGCACCGCCGAGGCGGCGCAGGAGGCGATGAACTTCGCCTTCCACCACTGGGGCTTCAGCCCGTGGGCCATCTACGCGATCATCGGGCTCGGCCTGGCCTACTTCGGGTTCCGCCAGCGACCTGCCGATGACGATCCGGTCGCTGTTCCACCCGCTGCTCGGTGACCGCATCGACGGCCGCTCGGCCACGCGATCGACGTGCTGGCCGTCGTCGCCACGATGTTCGGCATCGCGACCTCGCTCGGGCTCGGTGCGACGCAGGTGGCGGCCGGGCCTCGAACGCGTGTTCGGCTGGGACGGCGGCGACGCGCGGGCTGCTGCTGATCATCGCCGTCATCACCGCGCTCGCGACCACTCGGTGGTCTCGGGCCTCGACAGCGGCATCAAGTGGCTGTCGCAGATCAACATCGTGCTGGCCACCGGTCTCGCGGTCATCGTGCTGCTGGTCGGTCCGACGGTGTTCCTGCTGTTCGCGTTCGTGCGAGAACACCGGCAACTACCTCCAGGGCATCTTCGACACGCTGGCCTTCACCGGCACCTACGCGGGCGAGGAGGCCGACACCTTCCTCGGCGACTGGACCATCTTCTACTGGGCGTGGTGGATCGCTGGTCGCCGTTCGTCGGCATGTTCATCGCCCGCGTCTCGCGCGGTCGGACCATCCGCGAGTTCGTGCTGGGCGTGCTGCTCGCCCCGACCATGGCCTCGTTCGCGTGGTTCACGATCTTCGGCAACACCGCGCTCGGCATCGCCGGCCGTCGTCGACGAGGTCAACGAGGCCGGCGAGGACGTCGGCATGTTCGCCCTCGTCGAGAACCTCGGCCTGCCCGGCGGCGTGGTCACGGCGCTGTCGCTGCTGGTCATCCTCGTGGTCGTCGTGTTCTTCGTGACCTAGTCCGACTCGGGGTCGTTCGTGGTCGACATGCTCACCTCCGGCGGTGACCTCGACCCTGCCGTCGAGACCCGCGTGTTCTGGGCGGTCACCGAGGGGCTGGTCGCGGCGGCGCTGCTGCTCGCCGGTGAGGAGGCGCTGTCGGGGCTGCAGGCCGGTGCCGTGTCGGCCGGGCTTCCCGTTCGCGATCGTGCTGCTGCTCGCGACCTGGTCGCTGCTGCGGGGCCTGCGCCAGGAACGTGCGTGCCGCACCGGCCCGCCGCGGAGCTGCGCCGCCGCTGACGGTCGAGGATGCCGTCCGTCGCGAGCGTGCCCAGCGTGAGCTCGAGCTGCGTCAGCAGCGAGCTCGGCCCAACGTGAACGCGAGCTCGACCTCCGCGAGCGCGAGCTCGACCTGAGCGAGCGCAGAGGCGTCCGGTGACGGCGGCGGCGCCGGCCCGAGGGACGACGCCTGACCGACGGCGGGCTGCGGTGCAGGGTCAGCCGTGGGCGCAGGTGCAGGGCGAGGCGGCGCACTTCGGGCAGCCGTGCTCGTAGCGGCGCGCCGCCTCGGCGAGGTCGACGCCCGCACAGGTCGGCCAGCGTCACGAGCCAGGCGAGGACGTCGGAGAACTCCTCGACCCGTCGGTCGTGGCCCTGCCGCCGGATCGCGCGGGACAGCTCACCGACCTCCTCGACGAACCAGCCGAACGTGGCGTCGACGCCGCGGGCACGGTCGGCGTCGCCGTAGGTGGCGCGGATGGTGGCCTGCAGCTCGGCGAGGTCCAACGCGAGACGCTCCTGCTCGGGGACGACCCTCGGTGTGGTCGGGATGGCGGGATTCGAACCCACGACCTCCTCGTCCCGAACGAGGCGCGCTACCAAGCTGCGCCACATCCCGTCGTACGAGGGCGCCCCCGAACAGGAGCGGGCGGGAGCGTACACCTGCCCGTGAGGGGTCGCGAAACGTCCACCGGTGCGCGCACGCGATCCGCGACGTCAGCCGGTCAGCTCGATCAGGGTCGCCTCGGGCCGGCAGGCGAACCGGACCGGCGCGTACGCCGAGTGGCCGAGGCCCGGCGAGACGTGCAGCCACCGGCCGCGCCAGCGGGAGGCGCCGCGCGCCTGGTCGAGCGGGATGTCGCAGTTCGCGGTCAGCGCACCGACGCCGGGGAGCGCGGACCTGTCCGCCGTGGGTGTGGCCGGCGAGCAGCACGTCGTGGCCGGCGTCGACCAGCCGGTCGAGCGCCGCCCGGTAGGGGGCGTGCACCAGGCCGAGGCGCAGCGTCGGCATCGCGGTCGGTCGGGGCGACCTGCGGCCGCGGGCGGCAGCACCTCGTCCGGGCCGACGCCCGCGACCGAAGGCGAGGTGGGGGTCGTCGATGCCGCCGACGGCGACGGTCCCGGCCGCGGTCGCCACCTCGGTGGTCGCGTCGACCAGCGGTCTCGTAGCCGTGTCGCTCGAGCGCGGCGACGAACCGGGCGGTGTCGAGCCGATGGCCGTGGACCCGCCGCTCGGGTGCGGTGAAGTAGGCCAGCGGGGACTTGACCACCGGGCCGAAGCGGTCGTTCGAGCCGAGCACGACGAGCCCGGGCCGCCCGCCCGAGGTCAGCGGCGCCAGCGCGTGCGGCGGTGAGCGTCCTCGACGTCGGTCCACCCGAGCAGGTCACCGGTGGCGACGACCAGGTCGTGGTCGAGGTCGGCGAGGCGACGCCAGGAACCGGACGCGGTGGTCCTGCCACGGGAGCGAGGTGGAGGTCGGCCACGTGGAGGATCCGCAGCCGGCCGGGTCGGCGCAGCGCCCCCGCGAACCGGACGGTGGCGGAGCCGGTACCAACGCGGCTCGACCAGCGTGGCGTAGGCGGCCGTGGCGGCTCCGGCGCCCAGCGTGCCGACGCGTGCAGACGGCCGATCACGGGTCCCGGTCCGACGGCGGGCCGCCTCCGCGGTCGCCGCCTCCGCCGCCACCGACGGCGCCGCCCTGACCGCCGCCGCCACCGCCGCCGCCGTCGCCGTCGTCGCCGCCGCCACCGCCAGGTCGCACCGCCGGGTCGGGATCGGTCGGTGTCGTCGGCATCGGTGTCGGGCGTGGTCGACTCGATGCCGACCTCGACGACCACGACCGAGACGTCCGGCGTCGTACGGGACGAGGGTCGACCCCGCGCTCGGCGACTGGCCGACACGCGGCCCACCGCTCGCCGGGTCCTGCACCTCGACGTCGACCCGGCGGACCCCGTAGCCCGCGTCGCGTCAGCACGCTGGTCGCGTCGTCGAGGGTCATGCCCGACGACCGATCGGGACGGTCGGGGACGGCGCCCTGACCGTTGGAGATCTCCAGGGTGATCTGCGACCCGAGCGGGGCCCGGGTCCCGCCGGCGGGCGACTGCTGCACGAACGTGCCCGCCGGCCGGTAGTCGTCGACCTCGGCGACGCGCAGCCGGAAGCCCGGCCGCGAGCGCGATCCGCTCGGCCTCGGCGACCGAGCCGGCGCGCAGCACGTCGGGCACGGACCCGGTCGGCAGCGGACCGGGGTCGGGGAAGCCCTGCGGCTCGAAGCGCTGCGACCGCCTGCGCGCATGTACTGGGCCCACATCGGCGCGGGGATGGTCCCGCCGAACACCCGCGCGCGGTACTCGCCGGCGATGGTCACGTTCTCGAGCGTCTGCGCGGAGTCGGTTCGGGACAGACCCACACCTCGCCGCTCTGGAAGGTCGCGCCGGTCCGTCCGACCGCAGACCTGCGCGGGCGGCCTCCTCGGTCTCGAACGCGAGCGTGCCGTTGTCGTACCCGATCCACGCGGCGGTGGCGAGCTGCTTGACGTAGCCCGACGAACCAGGCGTCGACGTAGCTGTTGGTGGTGCCGGTCTTGCCGCGCGTCGGCCAGCGTCCGAGGTTGGCGACCGGCGCGGTGCCGCCCGGCTCGACCGAGCCGGCCATGATGTCGACGACGCGGTCGACGACCTCGGTGTCGATGACCTGCGTCGCAGTCGGGCTGGTGCTCCCAGATGACCTCGACCGTCGGCGTCCTCGATGCGGGTGATCGGGAAGGGCGCGCAGTGGATCGCCGCGGTTGGCGAAGGTCGCGTACGCCGACGCCATCTCGAGCGGGGTCGTCGGACCCGTGCCGAGCGCGAGCGAGCAGCCCGGCGACGTGGTCGGTGAGTGTCGATGCCGAACCGGCCCGGCGACGTCGAGCGAGCTTGTCGGGACCGATGTCGGCGATCAGCAGCGCGTGGTAGACGTTCGAGGACCGCTTGACGGCCTCGTACATGTCGATGACCGCCGTCGCCGCCGCGAGTTGTTGACGCGTGTACGGCTCGCCCTGGTTGGCGCAGCCCTCGATGTCCTGCGGGCCGGTCGCGTCGACCGTCAGCGCCGGCGAGACGCCGTCCTCGAGCGCCGCGGCGATCAGCAGCGGCTTCATCGACGACCCCGGCTGGCGGCCCTCCGGCGCGGCCGATCGCGCCCGGGTTGGTCGGGACCGCCGGGTTGACCTTGGTCCGGTCGCACAGCAGCTCGCCGCGCGGCCCGGTCCCGACCCAGCTGCCGTCCTCGGCGCACGAGCCGTACGCGCGCGGGCCGACGGCCATCGCGACGATCGCGCCGGTCTCGGGGTCGATCGAGACGATCGCGCCGACGGGTTCGCGGGCGAGCTCCTCGGGCGGTCTCGTCCTCGAAGCTGAGGTGGTCGCGCAGCGACGGCTTCGCGCCGCGGCCTGCAGCTCGGGGTCGAGGGTGGTGTGGATGCGCAGGCCCGACTGGAAGACGCGTGCGACGGCGCTCCTCGAACGACGACGCCCATCGCGTCGAGCGCGTCGGTCTGGCTGCCGAGCGCGTCGCGCGACGTCGTCGTTGGTCAGCAGCCGCGAGACCCACTCGACCCAGTAGGGGTTCTCCGGCGGCGGGCGGTTCGGAGATGACCGGCTCGAGCGGCGCGTCGATCGCCGCGGCCTGGCCTGGGCGTCGCTGACGAACCCGTGGATCGCCATCTGGCGGAGCACGACGTCGCGGCGGGTCGTCGCGTTGCCCGGGTCGGCGATCGGGTTGTTGCGCTCGGGGCTGCGCAGCATCCCGGCGAGCGTCGCCGCCTCGCCGAGGCGTCAGCTCCTCGACCGGCTTGGAGAAGTAGCGCTCGGCGGCCGTCCCGATGCCGTAGACGCCGCGTGCCGAAGTAGGACCGGTTGAGGTAGCGCTCGAGGATCTCGTCCTTCGGCAGCTGCTGCTCGAGCTCGATGGCGTAGATCGCCTCCTGGATCTTGCGCGCGAAGGTCTGCTCGGGGCGTCAGGAAGGCGAGCTTGACGTACTGCTGGGTGATGGTCGACGCGCCGCGACTCGATGCCGCCGGACCGGAGGTTGGTCAGCGCGGCGCGGACGATGGCGAGGTGGTTGACGCCGCTGTGCTCGTAGAAGTCGGCGTCCTCGGTGGCGAGCACCGCGTTGATCGGCGTCCCGCGGGATCTGGTCCAGGGTGACCGGGACGCGGTTCTCCTCGAAGTTCAGCTCCGCGAGCTCGGTGCCGTCGGCGGCGTAGACGTAGGAGTTCTGCGGCGGCGTGTCCGCCTCGCCGAGCGGCGGCACGTCGAGCACGTCGCGCTCGACGCGGGTCGAGCACGTCGGAGGTCGCCAGCGCGGCGGGCAGGAACGAGCACGCCGAGCAGCGACCCCGACCCCGGCCGCGACCGCGAGCAGCAGCGTCAGCCGGGCGACGATGGGGCCGTCGCGTCCGGTGCGGTGCCGCGGCGGTCACGACGGAGCTGCTCCTCGGGCGGACGGGCTGGCGTGCGCGCCGAGCGGCGCAGGTCGTCGACCTGCCGACGGGCGGTGCGGCCGTTCCGGCCACGGTGCGGCGAGGCCGGAGGGTACCGACGGACGGTGTCCGTGGTGGTCCGAGCGTGCGCGCCTGCGCTCGACGGCACGGGTCGATCGGCGGACGCGTCGACGCCGACCGAACGCGCCGCGCGCGGTGCGTGACTAGTCCCGGTCCAGCCGCCAAGACCCCCCAGCGGAGCTATGGAGCACGGCAGGCCGGTCCGTAGCGTCCTGTTGAGCGTGGACCGAGCAGCGCGATCTCGTCCGTCGGGGCCGCAGGCCGTCGAACGGTGGGAGGAGATGGCCGTGGAGAGACCAGGACTGGGCGGATCAGGCGCGCTGCCGGGGGGTCGAGCCCGAGCTGTTCTTCGCCCGGGGGCTGCACGAGGCGCGGCCGGCGCTCAAGGTCTGCGCCCGGTGCCCGGTCAAGGACGAGTGCCTGAGTACGCCATCAGCACGACATCGACCACGGGGTCTGGGGCGGGCTGACCGAGCGGCAGCGGCGCGCGTTCGCCCGCCGGCAGCGCCCTGGCACGCGTCAGCTGATCGAGTCCGTCGGGGCCCCGACCGTCACCGGCGGGTCCACAGGCTCAGAGGTAGCCGGACGCGTTCGGCGCCGGCGGTTCGGGGTCGACCTGGGGCGGCTCGACGCCGCGCTGCACGTCGTCGGGGGCGTCGGCGAAGGTGCGGCCCCCGAAGCGGTCCCGGATCGGGTGGTCGAGCCGCGCCGCCGTGGTGGCGACCGACGGCCACCGCGCTCTGCAGCTCGGGGCCGTCGAGCGTCGTGCCGAGCAGGGTGTGCCGCAGCCACACCGCACGGTTGCCGCGTGTCGTAGCTGAAGGCGCCGAACCCGAGCGTGTGGTTGGTCGTCAGCAGGAAGGCGGCGAGGTCGGGGCTCAGGTCGAGCTCGAGGTTGGTCACCGAGAACACGCCCGACCTGGGGCCCGATCGGCGACCCGCTGACGGTCACGAAGACCCGCGCGCCCTCGTGGGTGAAGGTGTAGTTGCCGAACGCGTCGACCTCGTAGCCGCCGAGGATCGCGCGCAGCAGCGCACCGACGTGGGTGCGCAGGTCGTCGGGGTCGAGGAAGACCCCGGTGCGCCGAGGCGGCCGTGGCGGCGCTGGACGCCTGCGCGACCGCCGCGAGCGCGCGGACGAGACCTGCGGCTCGTCGCCGTCCGCGCTCGTCGCCGTCCGCGCTCGGTCGCCGGTCCGCCGTCGTCGGGCGCTGGCGGTGCGGTCAGCCGTGTCGTCGGCAGGTGCGGACCTGCGCGGTCGGGATCGTCGCTCATCGGTCGCTCACCTGGTGCTCCCCGTCGTCAGGGTGGTCGCGATGGCGCTCAGGCCATCGAGGTCGTGCACGTCGTCGCCGAGCAGCGGCACGTGGACGACCGGGTCGACCCGGAGCCCGTACCTGGCCGCCGTCCACGTCGCGGCGCTGGCGTGCCGGCGAGGCCGCGCACGTCGCCGAGCAGGAACAGGGCCCCGGCGACCGCGCGGCCCGCGGTCGTCGTCGGGCTGGGCCTCGGCCGCGCGGGCGAGCGCGGCGTCGGAGGGGTCGCGCGGGACCTCGGGGCGGATCCGGTTGACCACCAGCCCGGCCGCGTGCAGACCCTCCTGCTCGAGACGTTCGAGGAAGAACCGCGCCTCGCGCAGCGGCGGCGGTTCGGGCGAGGTGACGACCACGAACCGGGACGACGGCTGCTGGAGCAGGACGCAGCACCTCCGCCGCCCGCTCCTTGAACCCGTCGTACATGCCCTCGAAGTTGCGGAAGAAGTCGGCGAGGTCCTCGAGCAGGTCCATGCCCGTGACCTTGCCGGCCACCCGCATGAACGCCGTCGCGCCGAACCCGACGACCTTGCCGACGCCGCTTGCCCGGCCGCGACCGACGGCTTGAGCAGCAGGCTGCAGCAGCCGGCCGTCGAGGAACGAGGTCATGCGCTTCGGCGCGTCGAGGAAGTCGAGCGCGCTGCGCGTCGGCGGGGTGTCGACCACCAGCAGGTCCCACTCGCCGGTCTCGTGGAGCTCGTGGAGCCGCTCCATCGCCATGTACTCCTGCGTGCCCGACAGGGTCGACGACAGGGTCCGGTAGATGCGGTTGGCCTTGATCGCCGCGGGCGTTGCGCGGGCGAGGTGGCGTGGGTGTCGATCAGCCGGTCGAACGTGGTCTGCATGTCCAGCATCATCGCGTGCAGCTCGCCCGGGCACGTCCGTCCGGGAGCGGCGACCCGGGCCGGGGTGTCGTCGAGGCCGTCGAGGCCCATGGCCTGCGCCAGCCGGCGCGCCGGGTCGATGGTCAGCACCAGCGTCGCGGCGGCCCGCCGCGCCGCGGCGACGCCGAGCGCGGCGGCGGTGGTGGTCTTGCCGACCCCGCCGGCGCCGGTCGTGACCAGCACGTGCGCGTCGCGGATCGCGTCCTCGAGGCCGTTCGGCCGCCCGGGGCCCAGCCGTCCGGGGCTCACGCGTGGCCTCCCCGGTCGGCGTCGAGGTCGACGATCCCGTCGAGCAGGTCGGCCGCACGCGGGCCGGGCTCGCCGACCTGCAGCGCGAGCGCGTCGGCGAGCACCTCGAGGTCGCGCGCGTCGAAGGTCGCGCCGGTCAGCAGCGGCAGGCCAGGACCGGCCGTGCCCGGTCCGGGCCTCGAGCTCGCGCGCGCAGCGCGGTCTGCAGCCCGACGCCGCGCGTGGTGCTCGCGGGCGAGCTGCGAGCGCCAGGTCGGCGGTGCGCCCGGACATCGTCGCGCCCAGCCGCCTCGGCACGCGGCCGCAGCCCGTCGGCGCCGAGCGCGGTCGAGCGCGGCGGCCGCGGCGTCGTCGAGGCGCGGCCGGACCACCTGGTTGGCGACGATCGGCCCGACGGCGACGCCCGCGGCGGTCAGCGCGGCGACCGCCTCGACCGGTCTCCTGGACCGGCATCTCCTCGAGCAGGGTGACGATGATCGCCTGGCGTCCGGCGCGGGGTTCTGCAGCATCTCGCGGATCTGGCCCGCCTGACGCTTGATCGGTCCGACCCGCACGATCTCGGTGACACCCTCGGGCGCTTCGAGGAACGGGACGATCCGGCCGGTCGGTGGTGCGTCGACCACGATCAGGTCGTACTGGCGGCGGCCGTCGTCGCGGCGTCGTGCCTCGATCTCGTAGATCTTGCCGATGAGCAGCAGGTCGCGCAGGCCCGGCGCGGCGGTGGTGACGAAGTCGAGCGCGTTGGAACGCTCCATCAACCACTGCACCCGCTTGAGCCCGTAGAACATCTCGAGGTACTCGTACACCGAGTCGGCCGGGTCGAGCGCCGCGCCCCACAGGCCGGACCGGAACTCGCGCTCGGCGTAGTCCCAGGGGTGCGGTCCCGAAGGTGCGGTGGAAACCCTGGCGGCCCTCGACCTCGACCAGCAGCGTGCGCCGTCCGGAGGATGCCGCCGGCGAGCGCGAGCGAGGCGGCGACGGTGGTCTTCCCGACGCCGCCCTTGCCGGTGACGATCACGACGTTGGCCGGGAGCAGGCCGTCGAAGCCGTCGGGTAGCGGTGGTGGCGGATAGGCCGGCGAGCCTACTCGCGGCGGCGCGAGCGGGACCCCGGCCGTCGCGCCGGTACGCCTCCGCGCCATGAGCTCCCTCGCACCGGCCCTCCGCCGGACCCTCCTCCTCGTCGTGCTCGCCGGGCTGCTGCTCGGCCTCTCGGCGTCGCTCGCGACCGCGCAGACCGACCGGTCGGGCGCCGGGTCGCTGCTGCCGTCCGGGGACCCGACGGACGCCGAGCGGTCGATCGAGATCCTGCCGCTCAGCGGGTTCCTCGACCCGCCGACGTCGGCACAGATCCTCGAGGTCCTCGAGCTGGCCGCCGACGAGGGCTCGGTCCTCGTGGTGCTGCAGCTCGACGCCGCCGGTGGGGTCTCGGTCGACACCGACGGACTGCTCGCCGCCATCCAGGACTCCCCGGTGCCGGTCGCCGTGCTGGTCGGGCCGCTCGGTTCCGGTCCGCGTGCCGCGGGCGCCGCCGGGCTGCTGTGGCTCGCTGCGGACGTGCGTGCGGTCGCGCTCGACGCGACCGTCGGCCCCCTCGCCCCGGTCGACCTCACCGACCGAGGCCGACGACCTCGACGCCGAACGGGCTCGCGAACTGGCCGCGCCGACGCCGGCGCCAACGCTCGACGCGCTGCTCGACACGGATGGTCGCCGCCGAGGAGCTCGAGGCGCTCGGGCTCGCCGACCTCACCGTCGCGGGGCTCGAGTCGCTCCTGCTCGAGCTCGACGGCACCGAGGTGGGCGGTCAGGTGCTGACCATCCAGGGCGACGAGGTGGGGGTGCGCTTCCACTCGCTCGGTCTGCGTGCGCCGGCTGCTCCACGCGGCGACCACCGCGCCGTTCATCTACCTGCTGCTGACCGTCGGCCTCGGGATGCTGCTGTTCGAGGTGTTCCAGCCCGGCTTCGGGGTGGCCGGACTCGCCGGGCTCATCACCGCCGCCATCGGCGCCTTCGGGCTGACGGTGCTGCCGGTGACGTGGTGGGCCGTCGCCCTCGTGGTGCTCGGGCTGCTGCTCTACGCGGTGGACACGGCCGTGGCCGGCTTCGGGCCGGTGACGCTGGCGGCCACCGTCGCGTTCGTGGTCGGGTTCGCTCAACTTCTACGACGCCGAGGTCCTGGCGCTGCCGGTGTGGCTGGTGGTCGGTGACCACCCTCACGGCCTTCGCCTTCTTCGTCTTCGTCATGACCTCGATCCTGCGCGCCCAGGCGGGACCCGAGGGCGTGACCGTCGACGATCTGGTCGGCAAGGTCGGCATCGTGCGCTCGGTGCTCAACCCGGAGGGGCACGTCTACCTCGACGGCGCCCTCTGGCGGGCGCGGTGGACCGGTGACGCGAAGCGCGCGAAGGTCGGCACGCCGGTGCGCGTCCACGCCGTCGACGGGCCCGTGGTGCTGGTCGAAGCCTTCGATCCCGAGCACGTGGGGTCCTCCGCTGCCACGAGCGACCCCGCCGGGGCCTGAGCCGCCAGCGCACCGCGGTCGGGCCGACGCTCGCCCGGGTGCTTGCGGTGGTTCGCATCTGTCCAACGACCGCGAGCGGTCAGGGTCTAGTCAACCCCTACCCCCTGGACGTAGTGTCCCCGTCGTGGCGTCGCCAGCACCGAGGGGGATGGGCGTTGCGGGAGCGGAACGAGATCGATGGACCGGGTGGCCGCGCTGGTGACGGCTCGCGCGGAGGATGCCTGGGAACGCGGTGCACGTTGCCGGACCGAGGACCCGGTGCTGTTCTTCGGCCCGAACCGGTTCGAACCGAAGCGCGAACGGCTCGCCCGCGAGGCCCGTGCCAAGGCCGTCTGCGCCGGGTGCCCCGCGCTCGAGGCCTGCCGCCAGCACGCGCTCGCCGAGGGCGAGCTGTACGGCGTGTGGGGCGGGCTCGGCGAGGCCGACCGGCGGACGCTGGTCGCTCGCGAGCGGCGGCCCATGCCGCGCAGCGCCTGACGCCCGTAGGTTCGCGCTCGCGGTCGATCCCGACCGTGCCAGGTCGACGAACCGAGGTGCCCCGTGACCCGCTGGGAGTACGCCACCGCCCCCCTGATCAGCCACGCGCTGCAGCAGATCCTGAACCAGTGGGGCGTCGGACGGCTGGGAGCTGGTCTGCGTCGTCGACAACGTCGCCTACTTCAAGCGCCCGCTCGCGGACTGAGCCAGGTGCCGCCGCGTCCGGTCCGCCGGATCGGACGTCGATCGTTCGAGACGCGTCGAGGAGCAGCGCCGTGGGAGCCGCCGACCGCCTGGCCGAGCTCGGGCTGACGCTGCCCGACCCGCCCGCCCCCGCCGCGGCCTACCAACCCTGGGCGACCGTCGGCGACCTCGTGCTGACCGCGGGGCAGCTCCCGCTGGTCGACGGCGCGCTGCCGGCCACGGGCCGCTGCGGCGACGCAGGTCACCACCGAGCAGGCTGCGGACCTCGCGCGTAGCGCGGCCATCAACGTCCTGGCGGTGGCCGGCCGCGGCCGGCGGGAGCGACGCGGACCTCGACCGGGTCCGCGTGGTCAAGCTCACCGTGTTCGTGGCGTCGACGCCCGACTTCGCCGAGCAGCACCTCGTCGCCAACGGCGCGTCGACGCTGGTGGCCGACGTCCTCGGGGACGCCGGGGTGCACGCCCGGTCCGCGGTCGGTGTCGCCTCGCTGCCGCTCGACAGCCCCGTCGAGGTCGAGGCGATCCTCCACCTGACCTGACCTGACCTGACCGCTGCCGCCGCGGTCGCCTCCGCGGCTCGCTCGAGCCCGGGAGCGCACGCGATGCCCGAACAGCCGGACCCCGACCACGCCCGCCCCGACGGGGCCGACGACGCCACCGTCGAGGCGGTCGGCAAGGTCAGCGAGGCCTTCGAGTGGATGATCCGCGCCCGCGGGGCGCTGTACACCTTCCACCAGGAGATGGGCCGCGCCGACCTCGTCCTCGGCGAGGGCGTGCAGCGGTTGCGTGACGCGGGCCACACCGAGCTCGCCGACCGCCTCGCCACGCGAGTGGGTCGGCCGCAACGCCCTGCCCGACCGTTGGACCTTCGAGATCGTCGAGGGCTTCGACGACACCTACTGGCGCGTCGCGGTCGACCTCGAGCGCGAGGTCCGCGAGACGCTGATCGGCGGCCACCGGCACGTCCACGAGTCGGAGATGAAGGCTCGCCGCCGCGACGGCAGCGACGACGGCGCCGCGCCAGGCCCCACCGACGACGTGCAGGACACCCCGGGCCGGGCAGGCCCCGGTCCCGCCTGAGGCCCGTGGGCCGTGGTGTCGGTCGGTGACGGGGCCCGGAGACGGGGCCCGGTGGCGGGGCCCGGTGGCGGGGCCCGGTGACGGCGGGGGCGCCGGGGACGGCCGGGGGCGCCGGGGCGCACGGAACTCGCGCCTGCGCGTGTTCCGTGCAGGGGGTGCGGGTCGGCGGCGTCGGGGGTGCACGGAACCCGCACCTGGGCGTGTTCCGTGCAGGGGGTGCGGGTCGGTGGCGCCGGGGGTGCACGGAACCCGCGCCCGCGCGTGTTCCGTGCTCGTCAGGCGTCTCGCGAGCTCGCGCGTGCAGCGACGGTGCGGGCGATGGCGACGAGCTCGACCAGCTGTGCGTCGCCGCTCGGCGGCACCGTGCGGAGGTCCAGCAACAGCCGGCCGTCGGTGATCCGGCCGAGCACGGGAGGGTCACCCGCCCGGAGCGCGTCGGCGAGCGCTTCCGCGGAAGCGCTGCGGCCGGCCTCGGCCGAGGGGGCGTCCGGGCCACCAACGTCCCCCGCGGGGGCGCCGCCGCCGATCGCGACCGCCCACGACGGCAGCTCCGTCGTCGGCAGGGAGCCGCCGCCGACGCGCCCGGTCGTGGCGACGGCCTCGGCGTCCGGTCCGCAGGCTGCCGCGAGCCGCAGCGCCCGCTCCCGCAGCACCTCGACGTCGGCGTGCAGCATCGCCACGGCCGGCAGCTCGTGCGGGATGGGGTCGCGCAGGTGTGCCTCCAACGTCACCTCGAGCGCCGCGCGCTGCATGCGCGTCGATGCGCAGCGCCCGGGCGAGAGGGTGGGCCCGGCACGCCGCGACGAGGTCGGCGCGTCCGGCGATGATCCCCGCCTGCGGGCCACCGAGCAGCTTGTCGCCGGAGATGACCACGAGGTCGGCGCCCGCTGCGACGGAGGCGGCGACCGACGGCTCGCCCGCGAGCGGCGAGCCGTGCGGCGCGTCCACCAGCAGACCCGACCCGAGGTCGTGGACGACCGGGACGTGCGTCTCGCGGCCGAGGTCGACGAGGTCGGCCAGCGAGGCGTCCTCGGTGAACCCGACGATGTCGAAGTTGGACCGGTGCACCTTCAGCAGCAGGCCGGTCCGTCGGGCCGACGGCGCGCCGGTGGTCGGCCAGCCGGGTCCGGTTGGTGGTCCCCACCTCGACCAGGTCGACACCGGCCGCCTCCATCACGTCGGGCAGCCGGTAGGAGCCGCCGATCTCGACCAGTTCGCCGCGCGAGACGATGACCTCGCGTCCGCCCGCGAGCGCGGCCAGGACGAGCAGGAGCGCGCCGGCGCCGTTGTTGACGACCGTCGCGGCCTCGGTGCCGCAGGCGCGCGGCGGCCAGCTCCCCGACGTGGGCCGTGCGGGACCCGCGCTCGCCGGTGGTCGAGGTCGAGCTCGACGCGAGCTGTACCCGGCGGCGGCGACGGCGGCGTCACGGGCGGCCGCAGACAGCGGTGCTCGACCGAGGTTGGTGTGCAGGACGACGCCGGTGGCGTTGACGACGGCGACGAGCCGTCCCGAGCGGCTGGCCCGGATCCGGTCGGCGGCGGCGTCCGCGACCTCGGCGAGCGTCGGCGCCGACGTCGCCGGGTGCGAGCTCGACGCGCCGCTCCGCGAGCTCGGCGCGGACCGCGTCGGTCACCGGACCACGCCCGACCGATGCGACGAGGTCCGGCAGCACACGGACCACGGCGTCGACCTGGGGCAGGTCGGCCCGCGGGTCGGGGACGGGACGCAGATCGGACACGCGCAGCCTTCGGACCTCGGGAGGCCCACCAGTCGAGCACAGCCGGCGGGGCAGGCCCAGCCAGCGTCAGGCGCGGAGGACCCAGCGGGTCGCATCGAGGTGGCGGCCAGCCAGCAGCGCGGCCCAGGCCGCCACGCCGCCGGCGGTCAGGGCGGCTGCGGTCGGCAGGTCCGGCACGACGCTCGGAGGCACGAACGCCAGGGCGAACGTGCCGGTCACGACGATCGGGAGCGCGGTCCGGCCGACGGCGGCCAGGCCGGGGGCGGCGCCCCAGTGCGCAGCGAGGTGGCCCGCGGCGAGCGCCAGCGCCGCGCACCCGACCGCCGCCAGCGCCACGGGCAGGTCGAGCAGGACCGGGACGGGGGGGACGACGCTGGCCCACGACGAGCGTGCCGACCAGGCACCACCCGCCGACGGTCCCGAGGGCGGCGGCGGTGCCGGCCCGGGGGGACGTCGGTGGGCCCAGATCCCGAACGCCGCCCCGGCGAGGCAGAGGGCGACGGCCGGCGCCAGGCTCAGCAGCGGCACGCCCCCACCGGGCAGCCCGAGCGTCCCCTCCAGCGCACCACGCGGCTGCCGGGTCGGCCCGCCGGAGCCCGCGGCCGAGCGGGTCACCGGCGACCAGCGCGGCGGGTGCGACCGCCAGCAGACCGGCGAGCGCGACGACGACCACCGGGCGCCACCGGAGCACCAGGCTCGCGATCGCCCCGGCTGCGGCCAGAGCCGCAGGAGCTCGTCGATCGCCAACGCCCCGGGGTCCCCACCGGCTCGGGCGACGGCGATCCCCGTGCCGAGGACGACCAGCACGCCGGCACGTCGCCACCTCCGCGCGGGCGGCCAGCGCCGGTCCGTGTCGTGCCGCCAGCCGATCCCCGCCCCGGCGACCACCAGGAACGCGCCGGGCACGAGGTCGGCGGCGCCGAGCCCGAGCCAGACGGTCGGTCCGAGCGCGGCCGGGGCGAGCAGGGCGCCGGCGCCGATGACCACGGCCGCCAGCACGACGATCCCCCGTGCCGCGTCGAGCCCGTCCCACCTCGCTGGCTTCCGCGGCCGGCGGCGACGCGGCTGCCCGGCGCCACGGGCGGCAGCGGTCCGGTCGGCACCCCGGACCGCTGCGGTCCGGGTGCGGGTACGGGGGGCGGGCGCGGCGGGCATCCACCGGACGGTAGCCACGGGTCGCGGTCCGCCCAGAGAACCTCCGCGACATCGCCAACCCGTCGCCTCCCGCCGACGGCGACGAGTCCCTCTAGCCTGCGCGTTCCCTCCGCCGTGTAGCGCGGCGGATCGACGAGCAGCGAGGCGTGACGTGGCCGAGGCGTGGACCGACGAACCGACCCCGTCGGCGACGGTGCTGCTCGTCCGCGACACGGACCTGCGAGGCGACGGCGACGGCGCCGCGTCGGACGGCGACGGAGCCGGTGGGCTCGAGGTGCTGCTGCTCGAACGGGTGCTGCGGAGCGACTTCGCCGGCGGGGCGCTCGTCTTCCCGGGCGGCAAGGTCGACGCCGCGGACGGAGACCTGCCCCCCGACCGGTGGCGTGGACCCGACCCCGAGCTCGACGCGGAGGAGCTCGGCTGTCGCGACCCGGCGACGGCGCTCGCCACCCGTGCCGCCGCGGTGCGCGAGACCTTCGAGGAGGCTGGGGTGCTGCTCGCCACCCGGTCGGACGGCTCGCCGCTGACGCGGCCGGACCTGCGGTCGGCCGTCGTTCCAGCGCGGCTCGCGCGGCGCTCAACGATCGCGGCCCGGTGGCCGACTTCCACGCCTGGCTCGACGAGGAGGACCTCGTGCTCGACCTCGCCGCGCTCGGGTTCTGGTCCTGGTGGGTGACCCCCGAGGGCCAGCACCGCCGCTACGACACGCGGTTCTTCATCGCCCGTGTCCCGGACGCGCAGCGCGACGTCGCTGCGCACGACGAGGTCGAGACCTCGAGCGCCCGGTGGCTCACCCCCGCGGCGGCGCTGGCCGGGCGTCCGAGGACGGCGAGGTGGCGATCATCTTCCCGACGCGCTGCAACCTGCGCGATCTGGCGCGTCTACCCGAGCCGCGACCGCCGCGGTGGACGCGGCGCTCGCGGGTGCGACCGACACCGAACGCACCCAGCCGACCGCGGTCGTGGTCGACGGCGTGCCGATGGTCCAGCACCCCCGGCGGCGGCCGGACCCGAGCCGACCTCTGACGTCGCCGTCGAGCGGTCGACCGGACGGCACCGTGCGCCGGACTCGTGGACCCCCTTCCATCGGCCACCGTCCGCCCGTACCTTCGTCACCACTTCCAGGACGGAGCGGGAGCCGTCGGGAGCGGGAGAGTGCGAGCGGCGGTCCGGATCCGGACCGCCGCTCCACCTGTTGTGGGCCGTCGTCTCGCCGCGCCCGTTTCGGTAGCGTCGGCCGCGTGGACCTCCCCCCCGCCCCCGTCGACCCGCGCACCTCGTGGGACCTGCCCGCGTTCGGCGAGATGCCGGTCACCGAGGTGCTCTCCCCCGCCGTGACCCGGGTCCTCGCGCCGAACCCGTCGCCCATGACGCTCGACGGCACCAACACCTACGTCGTGGGCGTGGCCACGGGTGGACCGGTCGTGGTCATCGATCCCGGTCCGGACGACGCGGACCACCTCGATCGCGTGCTCGCTGCGGTCGCGGCCCGCGACGCCGAGGTGAGCGCGGTGCTCGTCACCCACCACCACGTCGACCACACGGAGGCCGCGGAGGCCGCTCGGCGACCGCGTCGGCGCCCGGTCCACGCGCCGCTCGCCAGCGACGTCGCCCGTGAGGGCCGCTTGCTGGCGCGACGGGGATCGCGTCGACCTGCCGGGCTTCGAGCTCCGCGTCGTGGCCACGCCCGGGCACTGCGCCGACCACGTCGCCTACCGGCTCGCGGACGGGGCGGTGCTGACCGGCGACCACGTGCTCGGCCGGGGCACCTCGGTCGTCGCCCACCCGGACGGCGACCTCGCCGCCTACCTCGGTTCGCTCCGTCGCACCCTCGACCTCGGTGCGCACGTCCTGCACCCCGGGCACGGGCCGTCGTTGTCCGAGGACCCCGAGGCGGTGCTGCGCTTCTACGCCGATCACCGCGGGTTCCGGCTGACGCAGATCCTGGCCGCGATCGAGGCCGGTGCCGGCACCCCGGCCGAGCTGGTCGCGGTCATCTACGCCGAGGTGGACCGCCGGCTGTGGGGGGCGGCGGAGGCGTCGACCCGCGCCGCGCTCGACCACCTCGCGTCGACCGGCGAGGTCCGCACCGGTGCCGACGGCCGCCTCCAGCGAGCGAGCTGAGGCGGCGCGGCCGCCGACAGGCGTCCACACCACCCGCAGCACTCGACCGCCACCCCCGACGGCTGGACTTAGACTTCACAGCCGAGGGCGAGGGGTGTGTCGATGGCGCCGGCCACGCATCGGTCGACGAGGATCAGGTCGCAGATCTCAGCCGCCGGCGACCATGGTTCCCTCCACCGAACGCTCTGCGAGCACCCGCTTCAACTCGGCGACGAGCACGTCCTCATCCCAGCCAACCGTCGTGGCTTCGTTCAGAGCGTGCAGGGCGCCAGCGGCGACGCGGTCTCGGCGCAGCTCGCGGTGCGATATCGCTCGAAGATCCTGGGCAAGCTCGGCCAGCCCGATCTGATCCGAGACGTACGCCTGAACACGCTCGCTCACATCCATGCCCGCATGGTAGGCGTTCACCTCGGATCGAGGTAGCCCTCCCGTGACCACGATCGTCGTTAGCGCGCAGCGGCTCAGAGAGCTGTTCAACGAGCACTACCTCGAGAGGTACTCTCCGGTGAACTCACGGAGCAGACCCTCTTAGCGCTGATCCGAGCCCGGCCTCGAATCAGCCGACGGGAATCGCCAGTGACACCATCTTCATCTTCGACGGTAAGCAGCTCGTTGCTGCGTGCCACGTCTTCGTTCTGGACGATGGAACCCTCGGAGCCTCACGCAAGCCTGACCCCAAGCAGAGCTGAGGCGCGCTGGGGGCCGGTCGGCCGCTCAAGTCATCACTCCGGGTGGTCGAACCCTCCAGGTGGCTGGTCGGTGCGCTGGCGCCCCCCGCGTGCTTCGATCGGCGAGACGACCACCGGAGGCGGACCGACCGTGGCGGAGTTCCTCGACAGCTTCGACGTCGAACGCAGCGCGCTGCTGAGCGCGCTCGCGCACGTCGAGGAGGTCTGGTCCCGCTTCCAGGAACGGCGCGCGCTCGAGGTCGAGGGCGCCGAGGACTCCGATTCGCTGATCGCCTCCGAGCTGGCGCAGGTCCGCAAGGATCTGGCGGCGACCGAGTTCACCGTCGGGAT
This sequence comes from uncultured Nitriliruptoraceae bacterium, assembly GCA_963850715.1. Classification (GTDB taxonomy): domain Bacteria; phylum Actinomycetota; class Nitriliruptoria; order Nitriliruptorales; family Nitriliruptoraceae; genus Nitriliruptor. The sequence continues at coordinate 335,645 of CAWKMM010000001.1, forward strand.
CTTCGGGCTCATCAAGCGCGGCAAGTCGACGCTGCTGAACGCGCTGATCGGGCGCGAGGTCTCCTCGATGCACGTCACGCCGGAGACGGCCGTCCCGGTGTACGTCTCGTACGGCGACGCCCCAGAGGCGACCGTGCACTTCGCCGACGGCTCGGTCAAGCACGTCGCGGTCGAGGACGTCAGCGAGTTCACCTCGCAGAAGGCCAACCCCAACAACCAGCTCGGCGTCACCTTCGTCGAGCAGCAGGTCCCGGTCGGCTTCCTGCGCAACGGCACCCGCCTGATCGACACGCCGGGGCTCGACGACGCGGAGGCCGACGAGGTCTACACCGAGCGCACCCTCCAGGAGCTCGACGTCGTCGACGCCGGGGTGGTGCTGTTCCTCTCGCCCCCGACGGTCGGTGCGACCGAGCTGCAGTTCCTCGAGGAGGTCGTGGCGCGCGACCTGAAGAAGACCTTCCTGGTGTGCAACATGTACCCGCAGCACTTCCACGACCCGGAGACCCGCGAGGCGGTGCTCGAGTACGTCGGTGCAGCGCATCGTCGAGGCGTCACGCAAGGCGCGGCGCAGCGGCGAGGTGCGCGTCTACCCCGTCTGCGCCCTCGAGGCGTGGCACGCCCGGCAGACCGACGACATCGACGCTGTGGAAGCGCTCCGGTGCGGACCGGCTGCTGCGTGACCTCGAGAACGAGCTGTCGAAGGGTGCGGGCAAGCTGGTCCTGCACGACGCGGCCGACCGCATCGAGAAGGCCGCCGAGATGGCCAAGGCCGAGGTGCGGGTGCGCCAGCAGCTGCTCGACGACCCCGAGCAGCTCGAGGGGTTCCGCCGCCAGCTCGACGCCAACATCTTCGACCTCGAACGCCGCTTCGACGACGCGGTGTCGCTGGCGCTGACCGAGGTCGCCCCGCTCAAGATGCGGATCCGCGGGCTGGTGCTCCAGCCGTTCACGCGCGCGAAGAAGGATCTCAGCCGAGCTCGAGTCGGCCGACGAGCTCGAGGCGTTCGCGTCACGGTTCCGCCGCCAGCTCGAGGTCGCCGGGGAGCTCGCGTCGCGCCAGTTCGCCGAGGGTTTCGAGCACCTCGTCGGTCGGGCTGCAGATACAGCTGCAGGAGCGCTTCCAGGCGGTGATGACCGACCTGGCGCCGAACCTGCCGCAGGTCCGGTTGTCCTCGAACGCGCTGCTGACCACCCCCGACCAGGTGCAGGCCATGCAGCGCGCGCAGGCCCGGACCCGCAGCGCGTCGCGGACCTCGGCCTTCGGTCGGCGGGTCTGGCCGGTGGCGGGTCGGCCCTCGTGGCCGCGGGCAGCGTCGTGCTCGGCCCGATCGGTCTGCTCGGTGGTGCGCTCGTCGGCTGGAAGCTGTCGAGCATCGTGGCCGGGCAGCGCAACCTGGTGAGGGCCCGCGGCGCCGTGGTCGAACGGCTCGACGAGATCGCGGCCGAGCTGCTGCGTGACGTCGACCGGCAGGTCGAGTCGGCCGTCGAGTCGGTCCGGGCCGCCGTCGAACGCCGGCGCCGGCTGTTCGCCGGGCGACCTCTACCAGCAGTTCGAGGTGGTGCAGCGGATCAGCGCCGACCCGTCGCAGCTGGAGCGTACCGCCGCGACGCCGAACGGTTCGTCGAGGCGTTCGACGCCTGCGTCGCTCGGGCCCGGCGTGTGGTCGGCGACATGGAGCTCCGACTGCCCGAGCTCGCCCGCTGAGTCGACGCGAGCGGGCTCGACTTCAAGCGTCGGTCCGGTGCGCGAGGTCCGACGTCCGCCACCTCGGTGATCCTACGAAGAGCGCACCACCGCTCCTACGTTCATAGCATCAGGAAGTCTACGAAGTTAGCATCGCTGGGCCGACATCTGTAGCATTCGGCGGTGGAACGAGACGAGGGACGCCGATCGAGTACCGGGACAGGGTGGTGGACGCCGAGCTCGCTGCACGTCTCGCCGCGTCGGGCGTCGTGGTCATCGAGGGAGCGAAAGCGTGCGGCAAGACCGTGACGGCGAGCCGTGCCGCAGCGTCGACTGTTCTTCTCGATGTCGATCTCGAGGCCCGACGAGCGTTGGCCGTGGATCCGTCGCTCGTGCTCGAGGGTCCGCGCCCCCGGCTGCTCGACGAGTGGCAGGTCGAACCGTCGATGTGGAACCACGTACGCCGTGCCGTGGACGCAGCTGACAGACCTGGCCAGTTCATCCTGACCGGCTCTGCCGTGCCGGCGGGCGACGCGGACCGCCACAGCGGGGCAGGTCGGTTCTCGTTCATGCGGATGCGGCCCATGACGTTGTTCGAGACCGGGCGTTCGACCGCAGACGTGTCGCTCCAGTCGCTCCTCGAGGGCGCTTCACCACGCTCAGGAGATCCTGGGCTCACCGTCCGCGACCTGGCCGACCTCATCACGGTCGGGGGGTGGCCCGCGCAACAAGGACGTCCCGTCACCGACGCAGCCCGTGCCGCCCGGGACTACCTCGAGCAGGTACGTCAGGTCGACGTGAGTCGGGTGGGGGACCGCAAACGAGACCCACGTCGAGTTGGTGCCGTGCTGCGCTCGCTCGCCCGCAACGTGGCCACGGAGGTGAAGAACTCCGTGCTCGCCGCCGACGCGGGCGGCACCGACGGCGCGCTCGACCAACGAACGGTCGCTGACTACCTCGACGCGCTCCTTCGGCTCATGGTCCTGGAGGATCAACCCGCGTGGGCACCGCACCTGCGGTCGAAAGCCGTCCTGCGGCGTTCACCGAAGCGCCACTTCGTCGATCCATCCCTGGCCGTCGCGGCGCTCGGTACCGGTCCGCAACGGCTCCTCGGGGACCTGAACCTCCTCGGTCTGTTGTTCGAGTCGCTCGTCGTTCGGGATCTGCGGGTCCTCGCGCAGCCGCTGGACGGTCAGGTGCTCCACTACCGCGACAACTACGGCATCGAGGTGGATGCCGTCGTCGAACTTGCCGACGGCCGGTGGGGAGCGTTCGAGGTGAAGCTCGGCCCGGGCATGATCGACCACGGCGCCCAGAGCCTCCTCCGCTTCGTAGAACAGGTCGATACCTCCCGCTCCGGCCCACCCGCCGTGCTCGGCGTGATCTGTGCCACCGGGTACGGCTACCGCCGGCCCGATGGGGTCGTGGTCCTCCCCATCGGAGCGCTCGCCCCCTGACGTCCCGTCGCATCGGCGGACGTCCCGTGCTGGCCCTGTGCGTGCGCTCAACGCGCGCTTGCGTCCGGTCGATGCGCCCAGGACCTTCGCCCTGGCGCTTGATGGTTGCGGACGGTAGTCAGGTGCGTACGGAGAGTCACGCCGGGATGTTCCCGAGCGGGTGCACGAGCGCACGAGGAGGGACCGATGCCCGAGGTCGGCGCGAGCGGACGCTTGCTCGACGCCTGGCGGAGCAGCTCGCCCCTCGTCGCGTGGGCCGCACTCGGGGTGGCGCTCGCCGGGACCGCCTGGGGGGTCCACGCCGCCGGCGGGACCCGCTCCGCCGTCCCGCACCTGTTCTACCTCGTGATCATCGCCGGGGCGGCCCGGTTCGCCCGACGTGGCGGCATCGTGACCGCGCTGGTGGCGACGCTGTTGTGCGGCCCGTTGATGCCGCTCGACGTGGCGTCCGGTGCGAGCCAGCCGCTGGTGAACTGGCTCTCGCGGGGCCTGTTCTTCATACTCGTGGGCGCGCTGGTCGGATCGCTCGTCCACGCCGTCGGGCGCGCCTACCAGCTCCAGGTGGCGCGCCATGTCGAGCGCGAGCTCGACATCGACATCGACCTGACCGACGACGTCGCCGGGGCCGGCCCCGGCTCCCCCCGGCATCCTGCTGGCCAGCTGCCGACCCGGAGCGAGGTCGCGGAGGTGCTGACCCGGCGGCGGTTCCACGTGGTGTTCCAGCCGATCTACTCGCTGCACGACGGCCGGCTCCGCGCCGTCGAGGCGTTGGCGCGGTTCGACGGCGACCCGTCCCGGCCGCCGAACGTGTGGTTCGCGGCGGCGGCTCGTGCGGGGCTCGGGGTCGAGCTCGAGCTGGCGGCCATCGAATCCGCCTTCAGCCACGCCGCGCTCGTCCCGGACGACGTCGCGCTGTCGGTGAACTGCTCACCGCAGGCGCTGGCTGACCCGAGGTTGCCCGCCTTCTTCCTGACGCAGCGGCCGCGGCCCGTGATCCTCGAACTCACCGAGCACGCCATCGTCGACGACTACCAGCTGCTCGACGCCGCCATCGCACGGCTGCGGAGCTGGGGCGCGAAGCTGGCCATCGACGACGCGGGCGCCGGGTTCGCCAGCCTGCGCCACATCGTCCGGTTGGCGCCGGAGATCATCAAGCTCGACATCAGCCTGACCCAGAACCTGCGCCACGATCCGGTCCGCCGGGCGCTCGCGGACTGCCTCATCCGGTTCGCCCGCGAGACCGGCAGCGAGCTGATCGCCGAGGGCATCGAGCACGACCACGATCTCGACACGTGGATCGATCTCGGTGCCGACGCGGTCCAGGGTTACCACCTCGCCCGGCCCGGCCCGCTGCCGGCCGACAGCAGGTGCCAGCGGCTCGGTGGCCGTCAGGCGATGACCGGCCCGGCACGCTGACCCGGGCCGGTCCCGCCGTTCAGTTGCTCTTGCGGGTGCGCTTGACGCCGGCGCGCTTGAGGGCGGCGGCCGGCACACCGGCCTCGCGCCACGCGGCGTAGGTGATGCCCTTGCGTTCCGAGTACGGGGCGGCCGCGTCGACGAACCCCTGCTCGAGCGCGTCGAGGTCCACGTCGTCCTGCAGGTCGATCAACTTGGCCTCGAGGTCGAGCCGCTTCTGGATCAGCTCGACCCGCTTGCTGGGGTCCGGTTCGCCGTCGATGGTGCTCTGCACGTCGGCGATCTTGGCCTCGACCGCGCCCTTGTCGACCTTGCGGCCGGGCTTGCGGTCCGCCTCGATGGCGGCGAGGTACTCGCGCACCGCGCGGCCCTGGGCGCGACCCTCGGCGAGCGCAGCCTTGTGCTCGTCGCTCATGGAGAACCGCTTCTGTCGGACTTCTTCGCCACGGGATGTGCCTGTCTCCGGGATCGTCCCGGTCACGACTATGCCTCCGGGGGGAGCGGCGACTATGACGTCGCCTCGGAGGTGCGCGGTACACCCTAGCGGGATGGTCCGGATCCGCGAGGCGGTGCACCATGGATCTCGTGCGCCATCGGATGTATGGCGGTCGGCGTGGAGGGGGCCGCGACGGGCAGGCGTAGCTCGAGCACCGCACCGTCCCCGGCGGGGGTGTCGAGCAGCCGAGGGACCCGTGCATGGCCTCGCGCCAAGCGCCGCCCGAGGAACAGGCCGACTCCGACGCCGCCGGTCCGCATCGTCATCGGGTCCTCGAGGCGGTGGAACCGCTCGAACACCGCCTCGCGCTCGCGCAGGCGGGATCCCCGGGCCGTGGTCGATGACGCGGACCCGGACGTCGTCGCCGTCGGCGTCCACCTCGACCTCGACGGGGGTGTCGGGCTGCGAGTAGCGCGTCGCGTTGTCGAGCACGTGCATCGACCACCTGTGCGACGCGAGCCCCGTCGGCGTGCGCGAGCGGCAGGCCGTCTGCGACCGCGCAGGTGATGGTCCGCCCGCCGGCCGCGATGCGGATGCGGTCCACGGCCGCGCGGATGAGCGGGTCGAGGTCGACGGGTTCGGCGTGCACCAGCTCGGCGACGTCGGCGTGGTCGATCCGGGTGACGAGGAGCAGGTCCTCGACGAGGCTCGTGGAGGTGGTCGGCGCGGTCGACGATGCGGGTGAGGGCCTCGGCGCGTTGGTCGTCGTCGAGCTGGTCGCCCCGGCGCAGCAGGACGGACGCGAACCCCCGGATCGGCGTCAGCGGGGCTGCGGAGCTCGTGCGAGACGCGGGCGACGAAGTCGGACCGCAGCCGTTCGAGCTCGCGCTGGCGGGACACGTCGCGGACGACCACGACCGCGCCGGTGCACCGGCCACGATCGTCGAAGGTGAACGCGTGGCTCTCGCGGACGTCGCGGACCGTCCCGGCATCGTCGGTGAGCTTGGCGTCCTGCTCGACGACCGGCGTGCCCTGGTGGGCTGTCGCGAGCGTCCAGCGGCCCGCGACCGGGTTCGCGGCCGTGTGCACGTCGGAGGTCAGCACCTCCTCGATGGACCGTCCGACGGCGTCGGCGGTGGCGCAGCCCGTCAGGCGCTGCATGGCCGGGTTCCAGACCTGGATGCACCCCGACGCGTCGAGCAGGATGATGCCGTCGGACGCGCCGCCGACCACCCGGACGAGCCGGTCGTGTTCCGCCTGTTGCTCGGCGAGGAGTGCCGAGGCCCGGAGCGACGCGCGCGAGGGCGAGGTGGATGGCGGCCGCCGGGGCCAGGACGAACGGCACCAGCTCGGGCCGCAGCTCCCACAACGTCGCCAGCACGATGCCGACCGACGTCATCCCGAGGGTCGTGGCGGCGTGCAGCGGCAGCTGGCGTCGCAGCGTCACCGCCCAGCGCCGGTCGGCCAGACGCGGGCCAGCAGCCCCGCGAACGCCAGCGTCGACGATCAGGCCGTACGCCAGCATCGCGAGGACCACGCCGAGCACGGGACGACCGGCGACGAGCGGGCCGACCGCGGGGAAGGCCGCGAGCGATCGGCTCCGGCGAGCGCTGGCCGACGCGCCGTCGATGCGAGAGTTGTAGACGACCTTGACCGGGGTGCGCAGCGACGCGGCGTGGGCGAGCACGACGCCAGCACGACAGCGAGCCGCCACGTGCACGGCGGGCTGAGCAGCAGCAGCGCGGCGGTGACCGCCACCTCGATGAGGGTGAACCCGGCCGGCCTCGCGGTCCCAGCGGAAGACCACCTCGGTGCGTTCGGCGAGCGCGACCGCGGCGATCAGACGGCGGCTTCGAGGAGGTTCGGCCACCCGGCATCGGTCGAGGACGCACCGAGACGCGCGGTCACGACCCCCGCCGCGAGCGCGACGAGGGTCAGGACGTAGCACCGGAGGTGCGCTCAGCCACCTCGCTGCTCGATCCTGGCGCGGGGCCGTCACGGTGGTGCTCACGTCGGACGACGCGACCACGGGGGATGCGGTGAGCCAGGGAGCGTAGAGGGGCCGAGGTGGCTCACAGCCAGCTGAAGCCCTGGATGGTGACGGACGTGCCACCCACGCTCTTGATCGGGCCACGCTCGCCCGGGGCGGCGCTGGCGGGGGCGGCGGCGCCGAGCAGCAACGCCGAGGTGGCGATGGCGGCGACCAGGGCGCGTGTACGGCGGCGGGGAACGGAGATCACGGTGGCACCTCGGTCGGTCGGGGGGACGGCGCCGGGAGGTGGCTCCGTCCTCACGCTCAGTATGCATCGGTCACGCAGCGTTGTGGATGGGCGAGGTAGGTGGTGTTTCGCCCCCTGGTCGGTGACCCGAACAGGCTAGTCACATCGCATCCAGCGCTCGTGGTCGCGCTCTCCGATCCGGCCAGTGACGGGGCGGGGGGCACCTCGGAACGACGTCGTGTGGCAGTCCGTCGGTCCGTCGCCGGGGGCTACTCGGTTCGGAGGGCTGCGGAGGGGATGGGTATGGTCCGGCTCCCCCCGGCAACGTCGCCTGGGGCGTCGAGCGCACCCGTGCGCGGGAGGTAGGAACCGTGACCTTCGAGCTGCCGAAGGCCAAGTCCGTCGCCGAGAACCCGACGCAGGCCGACCTGCGCGCGTGGGCGCTCGAGCTGATGCCGTCCGACCGCATCAGCGAGACCGAGTTCGGCAACCTCAACTACAAGGCGCGGATCCTGTCGCGGCTGGCGAAGTCGACCTTCTTCGTCTCCGACGAGCCGAACGCCAAGCCCACCATCTCGCGCGAGGAAGCCGCGGAGTGGGCGCGCAAGCAGGACGAGTACATCGCCGACCAGGACATGGTCCTGATCGAGGGCTACATCGGCCCGGACGCGGACTTCCGCACCGCCTGCCAGCTCTACATCGAGAAGGCGAACGCCAACGTCCCCGGCATGCAGCAGCAGCTGTACTTCCCGCCCGAGGAGGCCGGGTTCAGCCCCGAGTTCACCGTCATCTACACCCCGAACCTGCACGCTCCCGGCAAGCCCGACGATTGCCTGATCACCGTCGACCTCGACAACTGGGTCACCCGCGTCTTCGGCTCCGACTACTTCGGTGAGTCGAAGATGGGCGCGCTGCGGATGTGGAACAAGCTGGTCTACGACCGCGGCGGCCTGGCGATGCACTCGGGCGCCAAGACCTTCCCCGCCGACCAGACCCCCGACGGTGAGGAGCACCTCGCCCTCATCATCGGCCTGTCCGGGACCGGCAAGACCACCACGACGTTCCGCAACGTGATGGGATCGCTGCCGGTCCAGGACGACTTCATCGCCCTGATGCCCGGCGGCAGGTCTACACCACCGAGGAGGGCTGCTTCGCCAAGACCTTCGGGCTCGACCCCGACGACGAGCCGACCATCTACGGCGGCGCGACCGCCGCGGACGCGTGGCTCGAGTCGGTGTCGGTCGACGAGGACGGCAAGGTCGACTTCTTCGACACCAGCTACACCGCCAACGGGCGCTGCACCTTCGGGCTCGAGGACATCCGCCACCGCGACCCCGCGGACCTGCCGAAGGCCAAGCTACCTGTTCATCCTGAACCGCAACGAGAACATCATCCCGGCGGTCGCCAAGCTCAAGCCCGAGCAGGCGGCGTACTACTTCATGCTGGGTGAGACCAAGGGCACCTCGGCCGGTGGCGCCGCCGAGGCGGGCAAGAACCTGCGCGTGCCCGGCACCAACCCGTTCTGGTTCGAGAACGACGCCTCGCAGGCCAACCGGCTGCTCGAGCTGCTCGACGAGCTCGCCGCTCGAGGTCTACCTGCTGTCAACACCGGCCGGGTCGGCGGCACCGACGACGACGAGCGTTCGAAGAAGGTCCGGATCCCGCACTCGGCGGCCGTCCAGAAGGGCATCGTCGACGGGACGATCGAGTGGGTCGAGGACCCCGACTTCGGCTACCTCGTGGCCGCGTCGATCCCCGGGACTTCGACGACGAGGAGCTCCTCCAGCCCCGCAAGCTCTACGAGCGTCAGGGCCGCGACGGACGAGTACCAGCAGATCGTCGACCGGCTCCGGACCGAGCGCGGCCGCCTACCTCGACAGCTACGAGGGTCTCGACGAGCGGGTCAAGCGCGCCAGCTGAGCGCACCGAACGACCACCGGGTGAGGGACCGCTGCGGCGGTCCCTCACCCGCGCCCGAGCGGGCTCGCGGAGCCTGGCGGATCGGCGGTGGACGGGTCGGTAGGCCGAGGTACCGATCCAGCGGACCATCTCTCCATCTCGGCGTGCACCCGCGCTCGGGTGAGCTCCCGCGGCGACGGCCCCGCAGAACGTCGTGACGAGTTGGCGACGACGGACGTCATGGCTACTGCTGGCGGAGGTGCGGTGGCCGCGGAGGGCGGTGATGGCGGTGATGGCGGAGGCTTCGGGGGCGAGGGAGCCTGGGGCGCACTCCCTACGAGGCAGGCCGCCTGCTCGTCGGTGGCGGTGAGTGGGTCGCCCGCAACGGGAAGGGCGAACCGGTAGCGGTAGACGGTGGCGTCACCTTCGACGATGAAGGTCTCGGGCTCCGGAGGCTCGGGACGGTGGTGCAGGACCGGGCGGTCGATGCGGTCGGCCAGCGCGACCAGCGTCGTCACGTCCCGGACGTCGACGATCCCGTACCCGGCCGGGGTGGTCACCGCGTCCACCTCGACGAGGCGGCGGCCGTAGCGAGCACGGGTGCGTGCCGCCTCGTCGAACCCACGCTGACGGGCAGCGCCGACCAGACCGACGAGCACTGCCAGCAGAGCCGCGGCCAATCCAGTCGCCGCCGTGGTCCGCGCATCGGAGATCGACAGGCTGCGCCCGGCGAAACTGAACTGCGCCGGCTCGGCGTCTGCGACCGTGATCGTGCCCTCCGCCGTGCGCACGATCGTCTCGGCCTCGGTGGTGTCCGCGTCCGCGCCGGTCCCGTCGACCGCTGCGTCCGAAGCCGGTCCTTGCAGCGTGGGGTCGCTGGCGTTCGCGTCGTCGCGCGGGACGAGGCGGTCGGCGTCGAGCTGGAACTGCAGCTCGGGCGTGAAGGCGTCGGTGAACGCCGTACCACGGATCGAGCCGTCGACGACGACCTCGGCGCTGACGGTGATCGTCGCGCTCCCACCACCGAAGCCGGTCGCGTCCGCGACGCGGGTGAGGGTTCGCTGCAGCTCCGGGACGGTCAGCCGACCCGTGAGGGTGAGCGGGCCGCCGTCGGAGGTGCTCGCCGCGCCGAGGGGTGAGCGCTGCGACCAACCGGAACCGTCGGCGAGGTCGAGCCACAGTCGCCCGGTGACCGAGGACCCCGCGTCGGACTCGTCGAGGCCGTAGGTGAAGCCCAGATCGAGCTCGTCGACCTGGCGCAGGAACACCGGGTCGCCGGTGACGAGCCGTCCGGTGGGGTAGACGAGGCTGGTCGGGGCATCGGCGGTGTAGGTGAAGTCGCCGCGATGGGTGTAGGTGACGTCGCCGCTCGTGGTCACGGGTCGGGTGAACGCCGTGGCGGCGAGCGCCACGGAGAGCAGCCCGACGACCGTCGCCGTGGCCGCCGCGCGGGACGGCCAGCCCACCCAGGCCAGGCGCCTGGTAGGCGCCTCCCCTGATGCCTCGGTGTCGACCGGAACGGTCGGGACGCCGTCGAGCGGCGCCTCGGAAGGGGTGGGCCCGGCGGAGCGACGACGACGCGGCGAAGAGGTCACGATCGGAGTTCCGGTCGTCGAGGTGGGACGCCGCGCACGGCGGCGGGAGAGCTTGCCGCCACCGCCGAGCGCGAGGGCGGCGAGGGCGGTGACGGCGGCGGCGCGGACGGGGACCGGCACGTCGAGGAGGCGACCAGCACCGGGGACGTGGAACAGCGGGGCGCCGAGGATGTCAGCGTCGGTCGGACGGTCGTCGTCGAGCCAGTCGTTGGCGTCGCCCTGGGTGATGAACCCCGCGGCGTCCTCGGCGACGATCCGGTGCATGACCACGGTGTCGAGCTGCTCGCTGCGGTACGCGACGACGTCGCCGATGCCGTAGCCGGTCTGCCGGGTCAGAACGACCAGATCGGAGGCGGTGTAGGTCGGCTCCATGCTGGTGCCGAAGGTCGAGACGTAGCTCGCGGCTCCGCCGAGCGGCGCGGGCCCGAGGTGGATCCAGGCTGCTGCGAGCACGAGCGTCACCATCACGCTGACGACGCTTCGTCGTCTGCCCATCGGGCTGGCCTCCTCGAGCGGACGGCCCGGCTGGCCGTTCCCAGTCGGACCGTCACCGCTCACGTCACTGCTCGGTCGAGCGGCGGTTCCTACGAGACGGCGACCGCGAAGCTGGATGCGTCCGCGGTGACCACGCCGGTGAACGTGCAGGAGGCCTTGGTGGGCTCCTCGGTGTCGACGGTGCAGTCGACCATCGTGCCATCGAAGCCCGCGCGGACGGTCCGGGCGGCTTGGGTGGTCGTGAACACGAGCGCGGTCGACTCGATCGCGGTCCCGTCGGCGCTCAAGGTGTGAGCGATCGAGCTGACGGTCGCGCCGGTCACGGTGGCCGTGCCGTAGCCCGCCACGTTCGGGCCCTCGAGGGTGTTGCTGGCGGTGAAGGCGGAGCCGGCGAAGAGGAGCGTCGCGGCGGCGGTGCCGAGGATGAGGCGCTTGGAGCGGTTGGTACGCATTGGGGTCTCTCTCTGATCGATGTTGGGAGCCGGCTGATCGGGTGGATCCCGCGGTTCTCGCGTCGCCACCTCGGGGTGGCGTCGCCGTGCCGGACACCCCCTGCATCGGTCGGCCGAACGGCCGCCACAACAGTGTCAACCATCCTCCGGGTCGACATGAGGACAGGTGACCATGCCGCCGCTAGTCACCCGCCGAGCCGGCCGCCCGGGGCCGCCGGCCGGTCCGTGGCACGTCGGTCGGTCGGTCGGTCGTTCGGGCGCTCAGGCGCTCAGGCGCTCTGGCGGCCGGCCGGTACGACGGTCAGCTCACGGTTCGGGAGGGGTCCTCCGAGGAGGGCCACGACGTGCGTGACCGCCCCCGTCGGCCCCTGCGCGAGCTTGTCGCTCGCGGCATCGACGCGGGTGATCGCGTCGCGTGCCATGGTCAGCATGGCGGTGTCGACCGGCGCTCCGTCGGGCAGGTCCTCGAGTTGGGACGCCAACGCTGCGAGCGCGAGGGTCGCGATGGTGTTGGCGTTGCGGACCTCGTGCACGGTGGATCTGGCGAGCTCCCGCCAGGCGGCCAGGGACACCGCGTCCCACTGCATGCGCGCGATGTGGCGTTCGCGTCCACCACGGCTGCGCTCCTCCGGCGCGGGCTCCGCGGGCACGACCCGGTCGTGGTGGCGGCAGAGGTGCTCGAACACCGTGATGTCGCTGGTCTCGCTCACGGTGGACAGCGCGTAGGTGCAGGTGATGCGGACGTCGAGGTCCCGGCCGAGCTGACGGCACTGCTCCTCGAACCCCAGCGCAACCGTGACGTGGCCCCGCCTCCACAGCTGTCCGCCCAGGTCGCAGTGCACCCGGATCGGTCGGCCATCCGACGTCGCCTCGAACGTCGCCCGGACGCGCTCGACCAGGAGTGCTGGGTCGATGCGACCGTCGTCCAGGAGCGTGTCGATGAGCTCGTCCACGTCGATGGCGCGCAGCCGTCCGTCCCGGACGGCCGCAGCGACGTCGACCCCTGCGGCGGACAGGGCGGCGGACAGCGCACCGCGACGGGTGTCGGTGACGATGAGGACCACGGCTTCGTCCTGCGCCAACGCGCGGGCCAGGTCGGTGGCGACGTCGTGGACCAGCACCCGTTCGTCCTGGTGGAGGACCAGCCGGTGCTCGGGACGTTCGAGGGCGGGGAGGTAGCGGGCGTCGCGGACCGTGAGCATCCGGCGCAACCGCTCAGCGGTGAGCGGTCGGACGAGCGCGAAACCCTGCGCGAGTTCGCAGCCGAGATCGGTCATCCGGGCGCACTGTTCACCGGACTCGATGCCCTCGGCGATCACGGTCATGCCGAGCGCGTGGGCCAGGTTCACGATGGCGTGGACGACGTCGGAACCGGCTTCGTCGATGGTGAGCGAGCGGTCGAGCTTGCACACCTGGAAGGGAAGGTCCCGGAGGCGCGCGAAGGAGGTCTGCCCGGCCCCGAAGTCGTCGAGTGCGACACGGACACCGAGCGCGACGATCTCGTCGAGGGTGCGGCGGACCGCATCCACGTCCGGCATCTCGTGTTCGGTCACCTCGAGGTAGACGTCCGCGGGCCGGACCCCGTGGCGCCGGCACGCGTCGCGGATGGTGCCGGCCAGGTCGCCGTCGACAAGCTGGCTCGGTGCAGCGTTGATGGTGACGAACAGGTGTCCGGGCCAGCGGGAGCGCTCCGCGATGGCCGTGTCGACCACCCACCGTCCGAGCGCGTCCATGGAGCCACTGCGTTGCGCGTCGGCGAGGATCTCGGCGGGTCCGAGGAGCCCGGCGGTGGGGTGTGACCAGCGCAGCAGCGCCTCCGCACCGACGATCCGGCCGGAGTTCGTCGACACGATCGGCTGGTAGTGCAGCTCCAGCTGCCCCTCGCGGAGCGCGGCAGCGGTCATCCCGACGTACGGCACGGTGCATCCTCGTCCTGAGCGCGGCCGACTGTGGTTCAGCAGCCCGTCTGCTCTAGCATCGGTCACGCTCCGTGACTAGACAGTGACGTTGTGTCACGCAACGGTGGGCATTCCGTCCGTTCGTTCGGTGACTTCCGACCCAGGACGCCCTTCGAGGCGTGGTCGTGCTACCGAACCGTCCACGCTCTCCGCCGAGAGGGAGGAACGCGTGCTGCAGCGGGGCACCGTGATGGCCTGGCTGGCGTTGACGACGGCCACCGTCGGGCGTGATCTGGCTCGGACCGACCCGCTGGTCCTGCTCGAGCAGTGCCCGCTGCCGCTCGCCGTGGTGGACCTCACGGCCGGGTCGTTGGTGCGTTCGAACCCGGCGTTCGCGATGGAGCTGGGCCTCGAGGGTTCGACCGCCGGCGTCCAGATGCGCGGGATCGTCCCCGCCGGTTCCGAGCTCGAACCCGTCATCGAGCTCCTGCAGAGCGGTGGCCTGGACACCGTCGAAGCGTCGTGTGTGCTCCAGCGTCGGGACGGCTCCTCCCTCCAGGCGGTGAACTGGTTCTCGATCGTCGACACCCGGCGACGCGAGCGAGCCCTGTGGGTGCTGGTCTCCGAGGACGTCGCGCTACGGCCCCTCCCGCCCCCGTCCCGCTCACGGTGGCCGCGCGCCATCGACGGTGCGATCATCGGCGTGCTGGACGAAGCTCTCCGGGTGGCGCAGGTCAGCCAGGGCGTGGCACGAACGCTCGGTTTCCGCCGCACCGAGGTGCTCGGGCACCCGGCCACCGGGTTCGTTCACCGTGACGATGTGCCGGTCCTGCTGAGCTCGGTCGCCCACGCCCTCGCTGAACGCGCCGGCATCGCCACCGAGCTCCGGATCCGGGACCACGACGACCGTTGGCGGCACATGCACGTCATGCTCGCCCCGCTCGCCAGCGACGATGTGCAGATCGGCTACACGCTGGTCCCGATCGTCGTCGCGGAGCAGAACGTCGCCGCCAGGATCCAAGCGCTCGAGCAGCGCCTGCGACGCATCGGCGGTGAGGTGGAAGCCTCCGGCGTTCCGGTCGGCGTGGCGGGTGTCGAGGGGGTGACCAGCAGCCGCCGGGCAACGGCGAGGCACCTGCCGGAGCTTGCCGACCTGTCACCCCGCCAGTGGGAGGTGCTCGACCGGCTCCAGCGCGGGGAGCGCGTCCCAGGCATCGCCCGCCGACTGTTCCTTTCGCAGTCGACCGTGCGGAACCACCTCACGGGCATCTACCGCCGGCTCGGGGTCAACTCCCAGGAGGAGCTGCTGGACATCCTGCGGGCCCCACCGGACCCGCCGAGCTGACATGCCTGTCGCCCGCTACCGCGACGGGCCTCGGAGAGCTCACCGGAACCGGCCCGCGCCGCATCGGCGCTGGAGGGCCTCGTGTCCGCCCTGTGGTGGCAGCGGGGCATCGATGCGTCGAGCGAGGTCGTGGAAGTCGCGGTGACCGGGCAGGAGGACCAATGGTCGGGTGCGGCCAGCATCTGCACGAGCACGCGGGCCAGGGTGGTCTCCGGGTCGGCGACCTGGCCGGCCCCGACGCGCGTCCAGCCGTACGCCGACTGGCGAGCGCGTCCGTGTCAGACGGCAACGGCGTGCCATGGTGCACCCGCGGTCCCGGCCTCAGGAGCAGCCGTGCACGACGACGAGCAGGTCCACCACCTCGCCCGGACGTGGCTACGCGCCCATGGTCCCGCGACCCCGGACGAGCTGGTGGCCCACCTCGAGCTCGGCACCTGGAGCGGCCGCGAGCTGTACCAGCTGCTGCTCGACGACGAGGTGGGTGAGCCGACGGTCTTCCCGCTGGCCGACGGGCGGCTGTGCCACCTGCACGGGCTGCTCGAGGGAGTCACGCTCACCCACGTCGTCACGGCCGATGAGCGGCGGCGCGAGGAGGTGGCGGTCGATCCGGACCTCGGCCCGTTACACATCCTCAGCGACGACGGCCGGAACATGCCCCTGACCGGTGGCGGGCAGCTGACCTTCACCGCCGGATCCGACGGATCCAACGGGTTGACCGGGCCCGACGGGTGGCTGCCGGACGGCGAGGTGCTGGTGGCGCGCATCGTCGACGGCGAGGTGGCGGTCACCGGCCTCGGCGCGGTGCCGGAGCTCGACGAGACGACAGCGGAACGGTTGGAGGCGACCGTCCGATCGTGGGACCTGCGCGACGGCCGCGTGCTCGACGAGGTGGAGCTGATCATCGAGGGGCGGGCCCGCTACCCGCTGCTGCTCACCCAGCCGCAAGCGCCGCTCGGCGCGCTGCTGGATGCGGTCGACCTCGCCATGACCCGCCGCGGGGTGGTCCCCGCCGAGCTCGCCGACGAGATGGACGACACCTCGTCCACCGACGCCCTGATCGAGCACCTGCGGGAGGAGCGCGACCTCGACGCGCCGCAGCTCGCTGCGGTCCTCGGTGTGCAGCGGGTGGTGTTGCAGCTCCAGAACGAGCTGCTGCGCAGCGAACTCGTCGCGTGGCGGGACCAGGCGGAGGGCGACCCCGAACCGGTCCCGGCTTCGCCTGCCGAGGCGCTCGCGGGGCTGTGGGATGCCCCCGTCGAGGAGAGCGCCGACAGCAAGACGCAGGTCGACCGCGAGGTGACGCGCGGCGACCTCGCCACGGTGCTCGCCGACAGGGAGGCCGCGATGGCGCTCGTCGAGGACATCCTGGACGACGCCCCGTTCGCAGCGGCCTGCCTGCTCGCCGTGCTCGACAGCGCGGCTCCCACCACCAAGGACCGCCGGCTGCGCGCCGAGCTCGCCTGGGTGCGAGCCCGCACGCTGGAGCTCACCGCCGACGACCACGCGGAGGCGGAGCGGGAGCTACGGCGAGCGACCGAGCTCGACCCCAGCCACGGTCCGGCGACCTTCGACCTCGCGGGCTACCTGTCGGACCGGGGGCAGGCCGGTGCGGCGCTCGGGCTCCTGATCGGCATGGAAGGTCCCGGGGTCGACGAACTCGTCGAGTTCCTGACGCCGTTCGCCGGTGCGGGCCCGATGTCGGCCGGCCGCAACGAGCCGTGCCCGTGCGGCTCCGGCCGCAAGCACAAGGCGTGCTGCGCCGTTCGCGGCGGGTGGCCGCTGCGGGCGCGGATGCCGTGGCTGATGCGCAAGGTGATGACGTTCTACACCAGCGCGGCCGCCCGCGACACGGTGCTCGATGTCGCCCTCAGTGCCGGGATGGCTGAGGAAGGCGCCGCCGGCAGCTACCGCGACACCGCCACGTTGAACCTCGCGCTGTTCGAGGGCGGCGTGATCGCCGACCTGTGCGACATGCGCGGTTCGCTGCTCCCGGCCGACGAGCTCGAACTGCTGCGCGGCTGGTCCCGCGTGCGTTCCAGGTCGAACTGGTGGAGGCCGACGCGGACGGCACCGGCAGCCTGCTCGACCTGCTCGACGGAGAGCGCACCCCTTCGCGGACGAGTCCCTGGCCGCGAGGCTCGAGGTCGGGGACGCGGTGCTCGCGTGGTTGGTGACCGACGAGGCCGGGACCGCACCGTTCCACAGCGTGGTGCCCGTGCCCGACCGAGCGCGTGAGAGCTTGCTCGACCTGCTCGACGATGACCCGTCCGCGACGGTGTTGGCGCGCTGGCTGCGCGAGCTCCACGCCCCACCCCGCTTGGCGACCACCGCCGGGGACGCGTGGCTCGACATCCGGCAGGTCTACGCCGTGCCGGACCCGGACGCGGCCCGGCAGGTGCTGGCCGAGCAACTGGAGGAGGATCTGGACGGTGGGGTCCTGCGCGCTTTCGAGGAACGCCGCGGCACCCGGTGGCTGAAGGGCAGCGTCGAGGTGGTGGACGGGCAGCTGCGGGTGGCGACGACGTCCGCGCCGCGGGCGGCGTGGTTCACCGAACTGATCGCGCGCGTCGTGCCGGAGGCCGAACTGGTCGACGAGCAGCGCCTACCGGCCGATGACCTGATCGGCTCGCTCGAGGACCATGAGGTGAACGACGGCGTAGGCGGACGCGGGTCGGTCTCAACGACCTTCGCCCAGGATGACCTCAGGGGCTCGAGGAGAGCTCGAGCCGATGATGGTCCGCTACGAGGACGCGTGGGTCGACGACCCGGTGCCCGCGCTCGGCGGCATCACCCCGCGCGAAGCGGTCGACGACCCGACACGACGCGGTGCGCTGCTGCGGCTGCTCGACGACGTGGAACGCACGCAGGCGTCGTGGACCGGACCCGGCCGCGGGATGGATCCTGACCGCCTCCGCCGCCTCCTCGGCCTCGCCTGATCCCAGGCTCGTTGCTCCGTCGGTGAGTGGTCGCGGGCGACCCATGGGTCCGCGGCCGAAGCCAGCAACGCCTCGACAACGCACTGCGAACGCAGTACGTTTCCGTCATGCCGTTCAGCGAGGCGCGACCGAGCGACTGGTCCGAAGCCCACATCGCACGTCACCGGCGTCAGCATGGACGAGGTGAACGAGGTCGATGAGATGACCGATCGCTTGCCACGAACCGAACAGGAACTCGAGCGCCTGGCGGAGCACTACAGCGTCACCGACGCCGCTGAAGAGATCGCGTCCGGTGAGAACGTCACCCCGGAACCGATGGTGACAACCTCCCTACGCATCCCGCGTGCGGTCGTCGAGGAGCTGCGTCGCGAAGCCTCCGAGCGTGAGATGCGCTACACCGCCCTGCTGCGCGAGATCGCCGAGCGGCACGTGACGCTCCGCTCGAAGGAACCCGCAGAGGCGACCTTGGAGCGACTCGAAGCCAAGCTGGACGGGCTGGCTCGGGAGTTCCGTGCGTCGTACGCCAGCGCCGCCGACCCTCCCCGCCTCCGAGACGCGCCACGGTCGTAGCGGGGACCCCGCGAGCACGGGGTGCCTCACGACCTCCTCGGTCGCGGGTCAGAGGACGTCGACGTCGGCGTGGGATGCGGCCGTCGGGGGCGAGCTGGGCGTAGCCGGGGCCGCGGTCGAAGAACGCCACCACCTCGCCGCGTTCCTCCCGCAGCTGGCGCGCGTCGGTCACGGTCGCGTCGTGGTCGACCTCCAGCGCATCGAGGTCGGCGCCGTCGCCGGTGAACACCACGCCGTAGTCGCGGTCGGCTGCGGCGAGGGAGACCTTGCCCCACACCACGTCGCGCAGGACCGCGTCGACGTCGCGGTCGAGCGGGTCGCCCCAACCGCCGCCGCCGGTGGTGCGGATGCGGATCACCTCGCCGGCCCTGACGGGTTCGTCGTCGACGAGGCCCTCCATCTCGCGTTCGTTCGGGCCGCCCGGGTCGATGGTGACCCGGAACGGCGCGCCGGCCTTGCCGCCCTTGACCCCCCAGCACGACAGGATCGACCGGTCGGCGATGGACATGAAGTAGGCGTCCTCGAGCATCCGGATGTGCTTGTCGTAGCCGAGCCCGCCGCGGTGCTAGCCCGGCACCACCGGAGTCCTGGGCGAGCCCGAGCGACTCGACCCGGAACGGGAACCGCGACTCGGTGAACTCGGTCGGCAGGTTCCGCGAGTCGGGGACCACGTGGATGGTGTCCTCGCCGTCGCCGTGGGGGCGACCGCCGGAGCCGCCGCCGAGCACCTCGCGCATCAGGTAGCTCGTGCCGTCGGCGCGGGTGCCGTAGACGCCGGTGTAACGGATGGTCTCCTGGTCGGCGGGCATCTGGCCGTCGACGGCCTTGGCCAGCACCCCCGACAGCACGCCGAGCAGCCGCAGGATCACGAACGTCCGCGCGTTGGTCGGCGCCGGGAAGATCGGGGTGAGCAGCGTGCCCGGTGGCGGGAAGCGCATCTCGATGAGGTCGACGATGCCCTCGTTGACGTCGAGCTCGGCCATCCGCTCCGGCGTGTCGGCGAGGTTGCGCAGCATCGGCGCGAGCCACTTCTTGAGGAAGTTGCCGTCGGCGCGGTCGGCGACGTGGTTGATCGGGCCCTTGGCCTGCGGCGAGGTGCCGGTGAAGTCGAGGATCAGCCGCGCGTCGTCGGTCGTCGCCGCCCTCCTTGGTGAGCGTGATGCGCTGGCGGTGCAGCTTCGGTTCGTCGACGCCGTCGTGTTCGGCGTAGTCCTCCCACACGTAGGTGCCGTCGGGGATCTTCGGCAGGATCTCGCGCCGGTAGGTGTCGGTGTTGTTGGAGACGATCGCGTCGAAGCACGCCTCGACGGTGGCGACGCCGTAGCGCTCGAACAGCTCACCGAGCCGTCGCGCGCCCATCAGGCACGCCGAGCACTCGGCGTCGAGGTCGCCGGCCAGCGACTCGGGCATGCGCGAGTTGCGGGTCATGATCGTCAGCGCCGCCTGGTTCGGCACGCCCTGGTCCCACAGCTTGATGGGCGGGACCATCAGCCCTTCCTCGTAGACGCTCGTCGCGCCCGAGGGCATCGATCCGGGCACCGCCCCGCCGATGTCGTCGTGGTGACCGAACGCCTGCACGAACCCGACGACCTGCGGGTCGGTGAGGACCGGATCGCCGGTGCGACGTCGATGGCCGGCTCGGGTCGTCGCGGCAGGCGAAGACCGGCACGGTGACGCACAGGTCGGGGAGGTGGCCGATGCCGCCCTCGGAGAGGTAGACGTCGTTGTGGAAGTAGACGTCGCCGGGCCGCATCGTGTCGATCGGGAAGTCGCGCACCACCGGCTGCACCAGCGCCGAGTAGGACCGGCCCGTGAGCTTGCGCATCGCCGCGTCGTAGATGCCGGCGCGGTAGTCGTGGGCGTCGCGGATCATCGGCGACCGCGAGGTGCGGCCGATGGCGTCCTCGACCTCCTTCTCGATGGACGCGAGCGTGCCCTGGACGATCTCGAGGACGATCGGGTCGATGGCGCTCACGCGGCACCTCCAGCGGGCGCGCCGGCGTCACGGCCGGTGCTCGGGTCCGAGGTGACGACGAGGTTGGCGAGCTCGTCGACGCGGGCGGTGAACCCCGGGTGCAGCGGCACGGTCGACCCGAACTCCTCGACGATGGCGGGCCCCGCGATCACGTCACCGGCGAGCAGCTGCTCGCGGGCGTACAGCGGGGTCTCGACGGGGTCGCCCTCGAAGGTCACGGGTCGCGAGCCGGTCCGCGCGCGCGACGGGTCGCCGTCGCCCGCGATCCAGGCGCGCGCAGCTGCGGGCCGGGCGATCGGGCCCGATCCCGGACACCCGCAGGTTGACCCACTCGACCGGGTGGCTGGTGGACATGGTCGGCGCGGCGTGCTCCGTCTGGCGTCGTCGGTAGCAGTAGCCGTAGAGCCGCTCGTGCTCGTCGTGGAAGGCGTCGACGACCGCCCGCTGTGAACGCGGCGTCGATGGGACCGTCGGGGGCCGGGACGCGGACCTCGAAGGCCTGGCCGTCGTAGCGCAGGTCGGCGGTGCGCACGAACCGGTGGTCGTCGGCGGCGAACCCCTCGCGGTCGAGCGCGTCGGCGGCGCGGGTCTCGAGCGGCGCGGTAGATGGCGGCCAGCTCGTCGCGGTCGAGCTCGTCGCCGCGGACCACGTGGGTCTGGACGTAGTCGTTCTTCACGTCGACGGTGAGCAGACCGAAGGCCGACAGGTTGCCGGGGTCGAGCGGGACGATGACCGCGTCCAGCCCGAGCACGTCGATGAGCCGGCAGATCAGCAGCGGCCCGGAGCCGCCGAACGCCGCCATCGCGAACTCGCGCACGTCGAGCCCCCGCTTGACCGTCACCTGCCGGATCGCGTTGGCCTGGTTCCACGCGGAGATCTCGAGGATGCCGCGGGCCGCGTCGTCGGGGGAGAGCCCGAGCTTCCCTGCGAGCCGCTCGATCCCGGCCCGGGCGGCGTCGGCGTCGAGGGCGATCTCGCCGCCGAGCAGGTGCGGCGGGATGCGGCCGAGGAAGACGTGGGCGTCGGTGACGGTGGGCTCGGTGCCGCCCTTGCCGTAACAGAGCGGCCCGGGGTCGGCGCCGGCGGACCGGGGACCGACCTTGAGGTTGCCCTCGGGGCTGATCCAGGCGATCGATCCGCCACCCGCCCCGACGGTGACGATGTCGATCATCGGGATCTTGGACGGGAACCGCCCGATCGTCCCCTCGGTGGTCAGCGTGGGTTCGCCGCCGAGCACGACCGACACGTCGGTCGAGGTGCCCCCGCCGTCGCAGGTCAGGATGCGGTCGTAGCCGGCCTCGCCCGCGACGAGCGCCGCACCGAGCGCACCGGCCGCGGGACCGGACAGCACGGTCGTGATCGGCTGGTGCACCACCTCGTCGGAGCTGATCACGCCCCCGTTGGACTTCATGATGTAGAACGGGACCGACACCGTGTCGCGCCCGCCAGCGCCCCCGTCCGGATCGGCGTCCGGACCGGTGCCTCCGTTCGGACCGGTGCCTCCGTTCGGACCGGTGTCCGTGTACGACGCGAGACGCTCCGCGATCGCGGCGATGTAGCGGCCGACGCGGGGCTTGACCGACGCGTCGACGAGCGTGGTGATGGTGCGCTCGTACTCGCGGTACTCGCGCAGCACCTCCGAGGACAGCGACACGACCGCGTCCGGGTGCTCGCGCCGGATGATGTCGAGCACGCGGCGCTCGTGGGTGTCGTCGGCGTAGCTGTGCAGCAGGCAGACCCCGAGCGTGTCGATGCCCGCGGTCGCGGTACCACCGGGCCACCTCGGCGACCTGGTCCTCGTCGAGCGGTCGCACCTCGGTGCCACGGACGTCGAGGCGTCCGGCGACCTCCTTGACCCGGTCGACGGGGACGATGCGGTCGGGCTTGACCCAGAAGTAGCTGTTGCCGTAGCCCGACGGGACCGACTGGCGGGCGATCTCGAGGACGTAGCGGTAGCCCTCGGTGGTGATCAGGCCCATCCGCTCGATGTCGTCCTCGAGCAGGGCGTTGGTCGCGACCGTCGTGCCGTGGCAGACGGCGGCGACGTCGGCGCCGCCGGCCTCGATCAGGCGCAGGACCTTGTCGACGCCGGCGAGGAAGCCCTCGGCGGGGTCGGCGGGGGTCGACGGGGTCTTGGTGGTGGTGAGCCGCCCGGTCGACTCGTCGAAGGCGACCACGTCGGTGAAGGTGCCACCGGTGTCGATGCCGATGCGGATGCGTCTCACGGGCGGGTCCTCCCGGCAGGAGGTCGGCGAGGGGACGGCCTCGAGCGCCGGCGCGATCAGGGCGGCGGCGGTGAGCGCGGTGCCGTCGTCACCGGGAGCCGACGATGACCTGGGCACCGACCGGCAGACCGCTCGGACCGGTGAGGCCGGGGACCGACACGGTGGGGGTGCCGAGCAGCGTCCACGCGCGGCACAGCAGCGGGTCGCCGGTCGTGGCGATCGGTGGCGGCTCGCCGAGGACGCGACGGCGCGAGCAGCACCGGCGTGCCGGCGAACAGCCCGTGCAGCTGGTCACGGCAGCGGCCGGCGAGCGCGAGCGCGTCGTCGTAGCGGTCGGCGAGCCCCTCGGCGGCGTCGAGGTAGGCCCGCAGCTGGTCGCTCAGCTGCTCGCCGTGGTGCTGGCGCTCCCACGCGAGGGAGCGGCGACACCTCGACGCCCATGATGACCTGCTGCGCGTCGACCAGACCGGCGAACTCCGGAGGCAGGTCGACCTCGATGACGTCGGCGACCCGGGCGAGCGAGGCCGCGCCCGCCTCGAGCAGCGATCGGGTGGAGGGATCCAGCTCGTCCCACCACGGGGTGCGGCAGAAGCCGATGCGCGGGCGGTCGCCGAGGTCGGTCGGGCGGAAGCGGTCCGGGTCCTCGGCCATGACGCCGAGGGCGACCGCGACGTCGGCCGCGTCGCGTCCGAACGCGCCGACGTGGTCGAGGGTGGACGAGCACAGCTTGACGCCGTCGGTCGGGATGGCCCCGAACGTGGGCTTGCCGCCGAAGACGCCGCAGAACGACGCGGGTCGGACCACCGACCCGGCGGTCTGGGTGCCGAGCGCGAGCGGGACGGTGCCGGCGGCGACGGCCGCGGCCGATCCGGACGACGAGCCGCCGGGGGTACGGGTCGGGTCCTGCGGGTGGGTGGTCGGGCCGGGGGTGAAGACCGCGAACTCGGTGGTCACGGTCTTGCCGAGGATGACCGCGCCGGCGCGGCGGAGCCGGGTCACGGCGACGGCGGACACTCGGGCTGGTGGTCGGCGTGGATGGGCGACCCGTACCGGGTCGGCAGGTCGGCGGTGTCGATGAGGTCCTTGACGCCCGACCGGCACGCCGTGCAGGGGCCACGCGACGGTTCGGCGTCCCGGGACGCGTGCCTCGGCGAGCGCCACCTCGGGGTCGAGGTGGGCCCAGGCGTGGAGGCTGTCCTCGCGTGCGGCGATGGCCGTCGAGGCAGTCGGACACGAGCTGTTCGCTGGTGAGGTCACCGTCCCGGATCGCGGCCGCCGCCGCGAGCGCCGTCAGCGACGAGGCATCCCTCACGACGGCGAGGCGTCGCGGCCGGAGCGAGCGGTGCGCCGGCCGAGGACGACCCCCACGAGCGCGACCAGCGCCCCGAGCCCGAAGGCGATGAGCAGATCCGTGCGCCGTCCGGTGGGGGCACCGCCGCCGGCCGCCTGGGTGCCGCCGGCGAAGACCTGACCGACACCCGCGAGCTCGCCGCCGGCGAGCGCGGCCGCAGCAGGTCCGCCGACGGTCGGGCCGTGGAGGACGTCGGTGGCGACGGCGTCGAAGAACTCGCCGGCCGTGCGACGGGCCGCGCCGGCGATCATCCGCTGGCCGACTCCGCCGATCATCCCGCCGACGACCGCGTCGGCGTCGTAGTGGACCGTGGTCGACGCCACCGGCGTCCTCGAGCCGGACCTGCGCGTCGGCGTTGATCGTCCCGGGGCCGCCCGACCCCTCGGCGCTGAGCCGGTAGGAGCCCGGCGCCTGCTTGTCGTGCAGCTGGACCTGCCCGGTGTAGGTGCCCTGGATCGACGCCACGCCCGCGGTGATGGTCGCCGCGTAGGTGTCGTCGCCGACCACCTCGAGCGACGCGCAGCCGGGCAGGGTCCGGGCGAGGACCGCCGGGTCCTGGAGCGCGGCCCACAGCCGCTCGCGTGGCACCTCGACGGTGTGGCTACCGGTGATCTTCACGAGGCGGTGCTCCGGTCGGTGGCGTTCGCGGTGGCGGCGGCGTTCACGCGGCGGTCAGGCGCAGGTGGTGCAGCTCGGACGGCGAGATCGGCATCGCGGTGATGACGATCCCGGTGGCGTCCTCGATGGCGGCGGCGATCGCGGCCGAGCCCGGGATGACGCCCGCCTCGCCCGCGCCCTTGATCCCGAGCGGGTTCAGCGGCGAGGGGGTCTCGAGGTGGTCGATCTCGACCGTCGGCACCTCGGTGGCGTAGGGCATCAGGAAGTCCATGAACGAGGCGTTGAGCAGCTGGCCGGCGTCGTCGTAGGCCATCCGCTCGTACAGCGCGCCGCCGATGCCCTGCGCGACGCCGCCGTGGACCTGGCCCTCCACGATCCGCGGGTTGAGCAGCTTCCCGCAGTCGTGCACGACGGCGTAGCGCAGCACCTCGATGTCGGAGGTGTCGGGGTCGACCTCGACGACGACGGCGTGCATGCCGTTGGCGAACGTCGAGCGGACCGGGCTGTAGTAGCCGTGGGCCTCGAGCCCGGGCGGTCACCCTCGGCGACCGGCGGCGCGTCGGGGTCGGACGTGCCGGAGAACTGGGTGGCGACCTTCGCGGCGTCGCTGAAGGCGTAGCGCAGCGGGTTGGCCATCGTGGCGATGACCGACATCGGCAGACCGGTGTCGGGCTGCCGAGGACCTGGGCGCGGCCGTCGACCAGCTCGAGGTCCTCGACGTCGACCTCGAGCGCGTCGGCCGCGATCCGCAGCGCCTTCTCGCGGACCTCGAGGGCGGCGAGGTGGATGGCGTTGCCGGCCATGACCGCCGCGCGCGACGCGAAGGTGCCGACCGAGTACTGCAGCCGCCGCGAGTCGCCGGTGACGACCTCGACGTCCTCGAAGGCGACGCCGAGCTGGTCGGCGACGATCTGGGCGAAGACGGTCTCGTGGCCCTGGCCCTGGGTGCCGAGCCCGGTGGCGACCTGGACCTTGCCGGTCGGTTCGACGAGGACGTGGCCGCCCTCGTAGGGGCCGACGCCGGTGCCCTCGACGTAGGTCGCCAGGCCGATGCCGAGCATCCGGCCCTCGGCCGCGGCCTCCTGCTTGAGGCGCGGGAAGTCGTCCCAGCCGACGAGCTCGCTTGAGCTTGGCGAGCGAGGCCGGGAAGTCGCCCGAGTCGTAGGTGTAGGCGCGGCCGTCCTGGAAGGTCAGCCCGAACTCGTAGGGGAACTCGTCGGGCTGGATGAAGTTGGTCCGCGCGGACCTCGGTGCGGTCGCGGCCGAGGTGCGCGCGCGATGGCGTCCATCGTGCGTTCCATCACGAAGCAGCCCTGCGGCCGGCCGGCGCCGCGGTAGGGCGAGACCGGCACCGTGTTGGTGTAAGACGCTCCGGAACGTGGCCCGGTAGTCGGTCATCCGGTACGGGCCGAGCAGCTGGGTCGAGGTGATGATCGGCACGATCAGGCCGTAGGGGATGTACGCGCCGTGGTCGTGGACGAAGTCGACGGTCATCCCGAGGATGCGGCCGTCGTCGTCGAAGCCGACGCGTCGACGTCGTGGACCTGGCCGCGTTCGTGGTTGGCGGAGACGAAGTGCTCGCGCCGGTCCTCGGTGAACTTCACGTCCTGGCCGAGCTGCATCGCCGCCCACGGCACCAGCAGCTCCTCGGGCCACGGGTGCATGATCTTGACCCCGAAGCCGCCGCCGACGTCGGGCGCCGCCACCTCGACGTCGCCGAACGGCAGGTCGAGGAGCGTCGCGATCGCGGCGCGGACGCTGGTGGGCGCCTGGGTCGAGGAGTGCACGAGCAGCCGGCGGGCGTCGGGGTCGCAGTGGGCGTGGACGCCGCGGGTCTCGAGCGGGGTCGAGGCGGACCGTTCGATGTCGAGGTGGAGCGTCGAGCGGTGCGGCGCGGCGGCGATCGCGGCGTCCGGGTCGCCGATCTCCTGGGTCATCTCGGCGGCGACGTTGTCGGGGATCTCGGTCGTGCACGGCGTGCGTCGGCCGTGACGGCCGCCTCGAGGCCGACGACGGCGGGCAGGAGCTCGTAGTCGACGCGGATGCGTTCGACCGCGTCCTCGGCGGCGTAGCGGTCGCGCGCGACGACCACGACGATCGCCTCGCCGACGTGGTTGACCTCGCCGTTGGCGAGCACGTACTGGGTCCGGGCGTGGGTCAGCGCCGGGTGCGGGATCAGCAGCGGCAGCGGCGCCTGCAGCTTGTCGGGCAGGTCCTCGTGGGTGTAGATGGCGACCAGCCCGTCGACGTC
Organism: uncultured Nitriliruptoraceae bacterium; assembly: GCA_963850715.1. Lineage (GTDB taxonomy): Bacteria > Actinomycetota > Nitriliruptoria > Nitriliruptorales > Nitriliruptoraceae > Nitriliruptor. The sequence continues at coordinate 362,468 of CAWKMM010000001.1, forward strand.
GAGCGCGTCGTCGACGTCGATCGCCGGTGATGCGGGCGTGGGCGTGGGGGCTGCGGACGATCGCGACGCGCGAGCGCGTCGTGGCCGAGGTCGTCGAGGTAGCGGCCCTCGCCGCGCAGCAGCCGCGGGTCCTCGCCGCGGGGGATGGGCTGCGCCGACCATCGCGGTGGTCACGGCGCCACCTCCGCGCCGGGTCGCCGACGCGCGTGGACGCTGGCGTGGCGGTGCCGGTCCCGCGGGTCGGCGCCGGTCTCGCGCAGGACGCCGGCGGCCTGCTTGACGGCGGCGAGGATGCCGGTGTAGCCGGTGCAGCGGCAGAGGTTGCCGGCCATGCCCTCGCGGATCTCGTCCTCGTCGCGGTCATCCGGTGCGGCGTCGTCGTGGAGCTGCTCGGCGAGGAACCCGCAGGCGCTCATCACGAAGCCCGGGGGTGCAGAACCCGCACTGCAGGCCGTGGTGGTCCTGGAGCGCCTGCTGGACCGGGTGGAGCGTCCCGTCGTCGGCGGCCAGCCCCTCGACGGTGGTCAGGGTCGCGGCCGTCGACGCTGACCGCGAACACCAGGCAGCTGCGGACCGGCTGCGCCGTCGAGCAGGACCGTGCAGCAGCCGCAGACGCCGTGCTCGCAGCCGACGTGGGTGCCGGTGAGCTGCAGGTCGTGGCGCAGGAAGTCGGACAGCAGCCGGCGCGCCGGGACGCGTCGCGGTCCGCGGCGCACCGTTGACCGTGACGGTGATCTCGTGCAGCTGCTCGGTCACGCGGCGGTCCTCCTCGTCGGTGCGGTGCGCGGCCGGCGGCGTGCGCGACGGCGGCCTCGAGCGCGCGGCCGAGGAGCACGCCCGCGAGGTGCCGCCGGTAGTCGGCGGTGGCGTGGATGTCGTCGTCGGGCGTGAGCGACCGGGTCGGCGAGCGTCACGCGCCGCGTCGAGGTCGAGCGCGTCACGCCGCCTGCCCGGCGAGCGCCGCGGTCGAGGTCGACGACGGCGGGGACGTCGGTCGACGCCGATGAACGACGCGCGGGCGTCGGTGACGTGCCGGTCGGCGTCGAGGGTGACCGTCACCCCGGCGCCGGCGAGGGCGTAGTCGCCGTGCCGGCGGGACAGCTCGACGAAGGCGGTGCCGGTGCCCGGCGCCGGCCGCGGGAAGTCGACCGCGACGGCGAGCTCGCCCGGCCGCAGGTCGGACTCGAGCGGCCCGACGAGGAAGTCGGCCGCCGCTGACGGTGCGGGTGCCCGCGGTGCGAGGCGAGCTCGACGCTGGCCGCCGAGCAGGGCGAGGACGGCCGGCAGCTCGGCCGCCGGGTCGGCGTGGACGATCGAGCCGACGCTGGTCCCGCGGTTGCGGATCACCGGGTGGGCGACCCAGTCGAGGGCCTGGCGCAGCAGCGGGATGGCCGCGCGCCACCTCGGCGTCGCGGTGGAGCGCGCGCGTGGCGGACGCGGGCGCCGACGCGGACGGCGTCCGCGGTGACCTCGACGGTGTCGAGCTCGTCGAGGCGTTCGATGTCGACCAGCGCGGCGGGCGCGGCGAGCCGCATGTTCAGCAGCGGCACCAGGCTCTGGCCACCGGCGAGGACCTTGCCGTCGTGCCGAGCTCGGCGAGCGTGGCGAGGGCCTCCTCGACGGTCTCGGGCGCGTGGTAGGCGAAGGCGGCCGGCTTCACGCGTGGTACCGCCCGCGCGCCGGTGGCGCGAGGCTGACGGCGTGGCCGACGTGGCGCCCGATCGGTGCCCGCTCCGCGTCGCTCCTCGTGTCCACCCGGCAGCCGACGCTATCGGCCGATGGGTGGCGACCGCTCGTCGGCAACTGCTGCCGAACCGGGCCGGTGCCCGCTGTGCGACCGTGCCGAGCGCGCGCCCGTCAGCGCAGCAGGTCGGTCAGGACGGCACGGAGGTCGCGAGGCGGGCGGGCGAGGAGGGCGGTCAGCACCGTCGGGTCGCCGGGGGAGCCGTGTCGGTCGTAGTGGCGGAACATCGCCAGCAGGCGCGCGCAGGTCTCGGCGGGGAGGTCCGCGCCCGGACCCTCGGCCCACGCGCTCGGGTCCTGGCGGGTGGCCGTCACGTCGCGGCCGAGGATGTCGGCGGCCGCCCCGGCGACGTCCTCCGGGCTGACCTCGCTCGGTCCCGACAGTTCGAAGGTCGCGTGCACGCCGATGTCGTCGACCAGGCAGCGAGCGGCGACCTCGGCCACGTCGCGCAGGTCGACCATCGCGAGCCGGGCGTCGGTCGCGTAGGGCACCTCGTACCGCCCCGCACGCAGCTCCTCCACGTAGCCGGACAGGTTCTGGAGGTAGGCGTTCGGCCGCAGGATCGTCCAGTCGAGCCCGCTCGTGACGACCAGCTCCTCCACCCGCCCCTTGTCACGGTGGTGCGGCATCGCCGTGAGCTCCGGGTGGATGACCGAGTGGAACACCAGCCGAGCGACCTTCGCGGCGCGACAGGCAGCGACGATCGCGCCGCCCATCTCGACCTCGTCGACCGACACGTTCGGCGCGATGGCGTACACCGCGTCGGCGCCGTCGAGCGCGGCGGTCAGGTCGTCGACGCGCCGCTGGTCGCCGGTGACGACCTCGAGGTGCGGGAGCTCGAGACCGGCGAGGCGGTGGGGGTCGCGGACGAGAGCGCGCGTCCGCACGCCGACGCAGGCCCCGAGCGCCGTGAGGACGGTTCGTCCGGTCTTCCCGCCCGCGCCGGTGACGAGCACCCGTCGGTGGCTCATCGAGGTGGCGTCGCCAGATCGGTTGCGGTGAGCGTGCCCTCGACCACGAGGCGGGCCACCACGCCGAGCTTGGTGCTGGTCCGGCGGGCGTGGGCGCGCAGCAGCTCGAACGCGGCCACCATCTCGAGCTCGGTCTGCTCGGACAAGATGCCCTTGGCCTGCTCGACGGTGACCCGGCTGTGGAGAGCCTGCTGGAGCTGGCGCTCGACGTCGTGGGCACGGTGGATCTCGCGCTGCTGCAGGAGCCCGATCGTGGCGACGTCGGCCATCCCCTGGACGATGGTCCGTCCCTCGGCGTGGACACCGCCGGTGCGGGTCAGGAACAGGTTCAGCGCCCCGAGGCGGGTGCCCCGCAGTCGCAGGGGCACCGCCTGCACCGATCGGAACCCGGCCTCGAGCGCCCGCGGCGCGAACGCCGGCCACCGCTCCACCTCGCCCTCGAGGTCGTCGACGAGCACGGCGGCGCCGGTCCGGAAGCAGTCCATGCAGGGACCCTCACGCGCCTGGACCTGGAACAGCTCGAGCAGCTGCGCCCGCTCGTGCGAGGCGGCCACGAACTGCAGATCGCCGGTCTCGTCCGCCAGCAGGATGCCTGCCTCGGTGGCGAGACCCAGCTCGACCACTCGCCCGCTCAGCGTCGCGAGGAACTCGAGGAGGTCGAAGTCCTCGACGAGGGTGTCCGCGAGCTCGACGAAGGTCTCCACGAGACGGCGCTCGCCGACGGGGCTTCGGGCGGTCAGGTCGACCATCGGGATCCTGCTTCCCTCGCTGGTGGGGACGCCGTCCCTCCCCCTCGCCGAGGGTAGATGGTCGCGCGCCGGGTTCGGGCTCATCGGTCCGGGCCGAACCGCAGGTCGCGCGCCACGACGTCCCGCGCGACCTCGCGGAGCGCGCGCCGCTCGGCGTAGGCGTGAGCCCGGAGCACCGCCATCGCCGAGCCCACGGCGACCCCGAGCTGGACCGAGATGATGCCGGTCGCCTGGTGGATCTCGGTGGTGCTCCCCGCGCCGTCGACGAACAGCTCGTCGAGGTCGTCCGGTGGCCGCCCCACCTGCAGGGCGAGCAGGATGTCCAGGGCGAACCGGGCGAGGACCAGGGCGTCGGCGTGCTCGTCGGCGGTCAGGTTCCCGGCCCGTTGGCGGTACGCCGTGAGGGTCCCCGAGGCGCACCGACCCGCTCCGCAGCGGGAACGCGAAGACGGCGCCGAGCCCGAGCTCCGTCGCGGCGGGACCGAACGCCGGCCAGGTGGTGTCGAGCCGCAGGTCGTCGACGAGCACCGGCGATCCGATCCGGTGCGCCAGGAAGGCCGGGCCCTCGCCGAGGTCGACCTGCAGCGCTTCGCCCGCGCGGGCGCCGTCGGTCGAACAGACAGGCTCGAGCGACCCGTCCTCGACGATCATCGCGATGGCGGCGCCGTCGGCACCGATCGCGGACACCGCGGCAGCACAGAGACGCTCGACGAGCGGTCCGGGGGCTGCGGACCCGACGGCCTCGAGCACCCGCACCATCCGGTGCTGCTCCATGGCGTGGGCTCCCAGGCGCCGTCGGCGCGTTCCCGCACGCTAGCCGGAGGACCCAGGGGGCCCCGGATCGGCCACCACCGCAGGCTCATCCACCACCGCAGGCTCATCCACCCTCGCCAGCCCCTCCACCAGTTGCGGTCGGGCCAGCACCCGCTGCCCGCCACCGCGCCGTTTCGCCTCGTACATGGCCACGTCGGCGCGGTGCATCGCCAGATCGGCGTCGCCGTACCCCGCACCTGCCAAGGCGACCCCGAGGCTCATCGTGATGCTGATGACGACCTCGAGGTCCAGCGCTCGCAGTCGGATGGGTTCGTCCAGTGCCGCGAGCATCCGGGTCGCGATGGCATCGATCTCCGCGAGATCGACCACGTCCTCACACACCAGGACGAACTCATCGCCGGACACCCGGGCGAAGGTGTCCTGCGGGCGCAGGATGGCACCGACCCGGGCCGCGACGGTGCCTGGCAGGACGAGGTCCCCCGCGAGGTGGCCGTGGACGTCGTGATCCGCTTGAAGTGGTCGACGTCCCCGAAGACGATGCCGATCGGCAGTCGCGTGCGCCCCGCACGTCGCACCGCGTGGTCGAGCCGATCCCTCAGCAACCGGCGGTTCGGCAGGGCGGTCAGCGGATCGTGAAGGGCAGCCTGGGCGAGGAGGTCGCTGGCCGCCGACGTCTCCTCACGGCGCCGCGCGATCAGCAGGTAGGAGGCCACCACGTCGGCCAGCGTCTGTGCGCCGGCGAGCTCGCCAGTGGTCAGCGTGACCGGCCCGACGCCGGACAGCTCCAGCGCGCCGATGCAGCCCGCTGCGTGCCGCAGCGGGAAGCTGTAGACGGCACCGAGGCCCGCCTCGACCGCGGCCGCGGAGAACCGCGGGTGCGTCCGGTCGATCGCCAGGTCGGGGATCGCCACGGCGGCGACGCTCCGGAAGGCCGTCAGGCACGGTCCCTCACCGAGGGTGACCTGCAGGCCCTCGATGCGGCGGATGCGCTCGTCGGTGGTCGCGATGAAGTGGTGCTGCGAGGCGCCATCCATCAGCAGGACCCCGGCGCCGGTCACCGGGAGCAGGTCGACGACCCGGTCGGCGAGCTGGTCGAGGACGTCCTGGATCGAGAAGTCCGCGGTCAACGTCGTGGCGAACCGCACGAGGATCGCCAGGAGCTGCTCCTGATCCACGGCTCCCCCCGGCTCGACTCCTCGAAGTGAGCGTGCCGGGGGCCGGGGCACGAACGTGTCAGCGTCGCACACCCGTGGCCGGTTGGCTACCGGCCCTCCTGAGCAGGTGTCCGCGCCGCGTCGGCCAGCGCCCGGACGGCGTCGGCGAACGCCGCCACCGGGGGCGACACCAGCCCGGCGCCGACCTGCCCGGTCCCGGCGACCTTGCCCGCGATGCCGGTGTTGACGAACGGCAGGACCCCGGTCCGCGCGACCCGGGTGACGTCGATGCCGACGGGGGTGCCGCGGAACTCGAGGATCGGGACCTGGTAGTGGGGGTGCTCGCCGAGGGTGATCGCGTACATCGACCGGGTCGCGTCGAGCGCGTCGGCGGCCTGCCCGCCGACGAACCGGACGATCGCCGGCGCGGACGCCATCGCGAACCCGCCGACCCCGGCGGTCTCCATGATGGTCGAGTCGCCGATGTCGGGGTTGGCGTCCTCGGGGCCGTAGTCGCCGAGGAAGAGCCCGTCGGGGACCTCGGCGGGGCCGGTGAACCAGCGGTCGCCGGTGCCGCGAGACCTGCACCCCGAAGTCGGTGCCGTTGCGGGCCATCGCCACCACGACGCTGCAGCCGGGCATGTCGCGCGCCGGGTCCATCGTCGCCTTGGCCGCGGGCATGCCGAGGTTGAGGAAGAAGTGCTCGTTGCCGTTGACGAACCGGACCACGTCGGCGAGGTCGGACGGGTCGATCCCCGCCTCCAGCAGCGGCGGCACCACCTCGCTTGACGATCATCGCCGAGGCGGCGCGGTTGCGGTTGTGCAGCTCGTCGCCCATCTGGAGCGCCTGGGTGATGATGCGCCCGCAGGTCGAGCGACCCGAGCTGCTGCCACGGCGGCGGCCAGCGCCGGCCCGAGCACGCGCTGCATCCAGTTCAGCCGGTCGATGACCTCGGGCGCGTACGCGCCGTAGCGCAGCACCTTGCCGAGCCCCTCGTTGAGGGTGCAGAACGCCTGGTTGCCGAAGGCGCCGTTCTCGATCACGAACATCGGCATCGACGGGGACACGACGCCCGCCATCGGACCGACGGCGGCGTGGTGGTGGCAGGGCGACAGCTCGAGCTTCCCGGCGGCGCCGATGGCCTCGGCCTCCTCGGGCGTGTCGGCCATCCCCTCGTAGAGCATCGCGGCGATGAGGGCGCCGCGCATCGGGCCGGACGCGCGTTCCCAGGTGATCGGCGGCCCGGCGTGGAGGAACTGGCCCCGCTCGATGCCGACGGCGTCGCCGGCGGTCCGGATGCCGACCCAGTGCGGTTCGGCCGAGGTGATGCGCTCGAGCGCGGTCGCGTTGGCCCCGGCCGTGCGCGGGTCGGCGGCGATGCGCGCCAGCGGCTCGGCGAGGCCAGCCTCGACCGGCGGCCGCCAGTCGACCGGCACGACCTCGACCGCCCTGGTCGCGCAGGGTCGACTCGAACAGCTCGACCCCGGCGGTGACCACGCGGGGCGGGCCGGACAGCAACGCGGCGAGGTGGTCGGCGGTGTCGGTCGGAGTGGGCGGTCACGACGGACCTCCGATGAGCTCGATGGCCTTCCGGGTCGCGTGCGGCGTTGGAGAGGTGGACCGATGCGCCGGCGGCGACGAACGCGTCCGCCTGCCGGTCTCGGCCCTGGGGGTCGCCGGCTCGAACCGCACAGCGACACGACCACGGCGAGGTCGTCCACGGCGTCGGCGACCGCCGACTCGATGGCGGGCGCGAGCTCCGACTGCGGGGTCCGCGTGGGCCCCGTGGCCGAGCACGACGTCGAGCAGGAGCACCTTGCCGCCCGGTCGCGCCGCCTCGGCAGCGATGCGCTCGAGGCGGAGCGACTGGTCGATCATCGGGTGTGGCCGGCCCACGGGTGAACTCGTCCTCGCCGAGGTCGACCAGCACGTGCCCGGTCGTGTCGAGCCCGTCGACCAGCCCGCTGGCACCGGGGAGCGAGACGTTCGAGGCGACGTCCCCGAGCGCGTCGGCGGCCAGCAGCGTCGCCTCCTGGCAGAGCGTCCCGCCGGCGAACAGGCCGCGCAGCTCGGTGTAGGTGCCCCGCCGCTCGGTCGGCGCGCGCCACCACCTCGGTTCGTCGAAGCGTCCGCCCGAGCGCGTCGGCCACCTCGGCGGCGATCGCGGTCAGGTCGCGCTCGCCCGGGCCGAGCAGGCCCATCACCACCGGCGTGCTGCACGCGTCGGCGGCGTCCCGCACGATCGCCGCGACGCTCTCCGCCGGAGGCTTGGAGAGCACGACGATCAGCTCGGTCGCCGGGTCCTCGTCGAGCGCCCGGAGTGCCTGCAGGGTGGACCGGCCACCCACGGCCTCGCTTGAGGTCGCGACCGCCGACGCCGAGGACGTGGGACACCCCGACGCCGGCGTCGTCGAGCAGGCAGGTCAGCTGCTGCGCGCCGGTACCGGAGGCGGCGACGATGCCGACGGGACCTGGCTGCACCACGTTGGCGAACCCGAGGCCGACGCCGGACACGATGGCGGTCCCGGCGTCCGGACCCATCACCAGCAGCCCGCGATCGGCAGCTTCGTCCTTCAGCGCCACCTCGGCGTCGACGGGAACGTTGTCGCTGAACAGCATGACGTGGAGCCCGGCCCGGAGCGCGTCGAGCGCCTCGACGTACGCGTGCTCGCCGGGGGTCGAGATGAGCGCGAGGTCGGCCGGCTCGCCGCCTGCGGCGGCCGCCGCAGCCCCGTCGCGCACCGTGCGCGGGGGTGGCCCGTCGCCGAAGCTGCCCGCCCCGCCGCCGGAGCTGGCGGCGAGCGCCGCGTCGACCTCGGCGAGCGCCGCGGCGAGCGCGTCGTCGCCGTCAGCTCGGATGGCGACGACCATGTCGTTCGGGCCGGCGTCCGACCGCGTCGAACCCCATCCCCGTCGAGCAGCCCGAGGTTCAGCTCGGTGGCCATGGCGACGAGCGCCTTGCTGACCCCGTCCACGTCGCCGACGCGGCGGCTGACCTGCATCAGGCTCACCGAGTCGGCGTAGGCGCCGCGGCGGAGCTCGACGTGATCGGTCATGGGGTGATCCTCGGGGTCGACGGTCCGTGGGTCGCGACGGCGGCCGCCGCGGGTGCCAGCCGGTCGGCGGTGGTCGCCATCAGGTCGGCGCCGGCGAGCAGCCCGATCGCGAGGTCGCGGCCGGACGTGGCCCCAACGGCGAGCAGGCGGTCGAGTGCCGGCGCCACGGGTCCGCGGCCCGCGAGCGCGTGCAGCAGGTCCGCCGCGGGAGCCGCCACCTCGCCTCGGGCCGCGTGGGCGAGGAGCGCGGCGGAGATCGCGGTGGTGGCGTGGCGAGCGTGGTCCGCGATCGCCGTCCCGACCGTCCGCGTGACCGCGGCCAGCGCGGCGACGCTCGCACCCCCGAGCGGACGATCGAGCGCGGACACGGCCGTCAGCAGACCCGCCAGGCAGTCGTCGCCCGCAGGGGTCATGCCCGGTCCGAGACCGACCAACCCGCGGGCGGCCGCGACCGCCTCGGTGACGTCGGCGTCGGCCAGCGCGTCGGCCACCTCCGCGACCCCTTCGGCCAACCCGTCCGGCACGGGACCGGTGGCCTCCTCGAGGTGGTGGCGGGCTGCCGCGGTCGCGGCGGCGAGCTGCGCGGGGGTGGTGTCGGGTAGGCGGGGGACCGGGTCGAACCAGCGGGTGACGACCGTGCGGCGGCCGGCGACGACGAGCTCACCGTCACCGACCGTGCCGGGCTCGTGGACGCGGTAGCCGGCGAACGGCGCGGCGGCCACCGGGTCGGCCACCACGAGGGCGTTCGGGTGCCGCACCCCGTCCGCTGCGACCAGCGCCACCACGCCGTCGTCGTGTACGAGGTAGGTGGCGGCGGGGAAGACCGCCACGACGCGGACCGGCCGCGACGGCCCGGTCAGCACGTGCCGGATCGCGGCGGACGCCGCCGCGGGCCTGGCCGTGGTCGGAGGCACGGGTGGCGTCGCGGTCCGGACGTCGGTCACGGGCGGACCTGGGTGCCGGCGTCGCCGTGGACGGCTCCGACGACCTGGTCGAGCGACGCGATGGCGGCGCGACCACCGGTGCGTTCGACGAAGCGGCAGACCGACTCGACCTTGGGGCCCATCGATCCGGCGGTGAACTGTCCGGCGGCCTGCAGGTCGCGGAGCTCGGCCACGGTCACCGAGGACAGCCAGCGCTCGGTGGCCGTCCCGTAGTCGACCGCCACGCCGGTGACGTCGGTCAGGACGACGAACACGGCGGCACCGAGCTCCTCGGCGAGCCGGGCCCCCGCGAGGTCCTTGTCGATGACCGCCTCGACCCCGCGGAGGGGTCCTGCGCCGTCGTCGACGACCGGGATGCCACCCCCACCGTTGGCGACGACGATGGCCCCGTCGTCGAGCAGCAGCTCCACGGCGGGCCGGTCGACGCAGGCGAGCGGCTCGGGCGAGGCCACCACCCGTCGCCAGCCCCGGTCGCCGACCCGAACGAAGCGCGTCCCGGCGGCCTCGCGGCGCGCCACCTCGGCGTCGTCGGTGAGGTAGGGGCCGATCGGCTTGGTGGGCGCGGAGAAGCCCGGATCGTCGACGGCGACCAGGACCCGGCTGACCACGGGCACCACGGGCTGGGCCCGGTCGAGCGCCGCGAGCTCGTAGCTCAGGGTGTTGGCGATCGTGAAGCCGATGGTCGCCTGGGTCTGGGCGACGCACCAGTCGAGCGGCACCGGCGGCACGACGTCCCGGGCCAGCTCGTTCTTGATCAGCACGTTGCCGACCTGCGGTCCGTTGCCGTGGGTGAGGACCAGCTCCGTCATCCCGGCCGCGACCAGCTCGGCGACCTGGCGCATGCTGCGGTGGATGTTCGTGGTCTGCTCGGCGGCGGTGCCGGCCGTCGAGACGGGGGAGATGGCGTTGCCACCGAGAGCGATGACCGTGCGCTCGCTCACCGGGGTCGCCTCGTCTCGTCGCTCGGCGCAGCGTGGGACGACCGCCGCACCCACACGCTAGGTCCTCGCCACGCCTCGGGCCTCGGCGACCAGTGCCGAAGGTCGCCCACCGCCGCCGGCAGGGTTCGCCGTCACACCGCGCCACACGAGAGGAGGGGCGGCCCCGTCGGGGACCGCCCCTCCTCGCTGCTGTCGTGCGCGTCGGGTGCGACGCCGTGCGACTACTCGCCGCCCGGTGTCACCTCGACCTCCTCCTTCTCCCAGCCGTCACCGGTGGTGTCACCCTCGAGGCCCTCCCACGCCTGTTCGACGTAGTCGTTGGTGTAGGCGTCGTCACCGGGTTGCTCGGTGATGCCGTCGACGTAGGTGGTGGCGATCTCCGCGGTGCGGTCGAACGCCTCCGGGTCGAGGAAGCCGATGCCGTTCTCGGAGGGCCAGATCAGCGCGTTGACCTCGTTCATCATCCAGCGCTGGTGGCCCTGCCCGAGGATCGAGCCGCGTTCGAAGGTCGAGGTGACGCAGTCCTCCGGGTTGTCGCGGCAGTGCATCCAGCCGCGGAACGAGGCGCGCAGGAACCGGACGACGAGGTCCTCGTTGGCCTCGGCGAACTCCTGGGTCGTGAAGATCGAGTCGTGCAGCATCGCCACGCCGGCGTCGTTCATGTCGAGCGTGACGAAGTCCTCGGGCTGGTACAGCTCGCCCGTGTCCGGGTTCTCGGTCTCGAGCAGCTGCGCGTACTCGTTGTAGGTGATGGCCTGCGCCGAGTCGATGTCCCGGTCGAGCAGCAGGGTCATGTCGAACGGCTGGTCGACGAGGTCGACGTCCGAGTTCGGGTCGAGGCCGGCCTGCTGCAGCGCGGCGAGGAGCTCGTACTCGTTGCCGAAGCCCCAGGCGCCGACGGTCGTGCCCTCGAGGTCCTCGAAGGACTCGATGCCGCTGTCGGCCCAGGCGACCTGCATCAGGCCGGAGCGCTGGTAGATCTGGGCGATGGTGATGAAGTCCTCACCTGCGGCCCGCTGGGACAGCGTCGAGGCGACCCAGTCGATGCCGAAGTCGGCACCGCCACCGGCCACGACCTGGGCCGGACCGACGTCGGGGCCACCCTCGAGGATCTCGACCTCGAGGCACTCGTCGGCGTAGAAGCCCTGGTCGTCGGCAGCGAAGAAGCCGGCGAACTGCGCCTGCGCCACCCACTTGAGCTGCACGCTGGTCTGCTCGAGCTCCTCGCAGTCGCCCTCGGCGGCCGTGCGCCGTCGTCGCCGTCGTCGGCCGCGCCGTCGTCGGTCGCGCCGTCGTCGGTCGCCGTCGCGCCGTCGTCGGTGTCGCCGCCGTCACCGCACGCGGTGGCCAGCAGCGCGAACGCAGCGGCCGCAGCCACCACCTTGCGTCGGGTGTGGATCATCTCGGGTCGTCCCTTCTCGTGCTCGTCGCGGTGACCGGCGGTCACCGCGCAACCCCGTGCTCGTGCTCTCGTCCGCTCCCTCACCTCACGCGTCCAGCGGTGCGCCGATCACGACTCCGTCGCCGTCGGGACCATCCACCGTTCCAATGTTGCCACCGTCCCGTACAGCGCGAGCCCGAACAGGCACAACGCGAGCACGGTCGCCCAGGCGCCGGTGTAGTTCGCCGTCGCCATCAAGGTCTTGATGAAGAAGCCCGCGCTCGAGCGGAAGCCTCCGAAGAAGTCGGACACGACGGCGGCGATGACCGCCAGCGCCGCCCCGACCCGCAGCGCGCCGAACACGAACGGCAGCGCCGTCGGCAGCAGCAGCTTGACGAACACGGTGCGCCGGTTCGCGGCCAGCGAGCGCATCAGCTCGGTGTGGCCGGCCTCGGCGGCGTTGAGCCCGGTGATGGTGTTCACCAGCATCGGGAAGAAGACCACCAGCGCGACGACGGCGGCGTTCGACCAGATCGACAGGGCGCCGAACCAGAGGTTGAAGATCGGTGCGGTGGCCACGATCGGGATCGCCCCGAGCGCCACGCCGACCGGCAGCATCCCCTCCCGCAGCCACGCCGAGCCCGCGACGAGCGCACCGGCGAGGAACCCGGCGACCCCGCCGACGAGGAAGCCCAGCAGCGCGGCGCGACCGGTGGTCCAGACCGCCAGTCCGAGGCGCGGGAGGTCGTCGAGGAAGGTGGCGAGGATGGCCAGCGGCGCCGGCAGGAGGATGGGCCGGATCTCGAACACCCGGACCATCAGCTCCCACAGCAGCAGCACGAGCAGCGCGGCGATGACCGCCGGCACGAGCCGGCGGAGCCCCGACCCGACGCGGCCGGGCAGACCCGGGTCGGCGACCGGCGCGGCGGGAGCCGTGGTGGTGGTCACGCGCGTTCCGCCGCTCGGAGCGTCTCGCGGACCTCGGTCACCAGTTCGAAGTAGCGGGGGTGCTCGCGGGTGTCCTCACCCCGGGGGTAGGGCAGATCCACGGCGATCTCCGACAGGATGCGTCCCGGGCGCGGGCTCATCACCACGATGCGGCTCGAGAGGAAGACCGCCTCGGGGATCGAGTGCGTGACGAAGACGATGGTCGTGCCGGTGCGTTCCCAGATGCGCAGGAGCTCGTCGTTCAGCCGCTCGCGGGTGATCTCGTCGAGCGCACCGAACGGTTCGTCCATCAGCAGCAGCGAGGGTTCGAAGGCCAGCGCGCGTGCGATGGCGACGCGCTGCTGCATGCCCCCGGAGAGCTGGTGGGGCCGCTTCCGCGCGAACTCGCCGAGCTCGACCAGCTCCAGCATCTGGTCCGCGCGGGTGGCTCGGTCCTGGCGGGAGTAGCCCATCACCTCGAGCGGGAGCTCGACGTTCTTGCGCACGGTCCGCCAGTTGAACAGCGTTGCCTTCTGGAAGACCATGCCGTAGTCGCGGTCCAGCCGGGCGTCGTGCGCCGACTTCCCGCTGACCGACACCTCGCCGTCGGTGGCCGGGGTGAGGTCGGCGATCGTGCGCAGCAGCGTCGACTTGCCGCAGCCGGACGGGCCGATGAGGGACACGAAGTCGCCTCGCGCGACGTCGAGCGTGACGTCGGAGAGGGCCACGACGGACTCGTCCCCGCGGCCGAAGCGTTTCGTGACGCCGCGGACGGAGACCAGCGGTGCGCCGGCGGGCGTGTCGGATCGCTGCGGTGCCGTCATGGAGCGGGTCACCTTCCTGTGCGCCCCTCGTCAGGGGCGACCGTGGGAGCGCAGGGCGACGCGCTCGAGGCCGACGATGATGAGGTAGGCGGTGATGCCGAGCAGGCCGGCGACGGCCGTGGTGGCGAACAGCTGCACGGCGTTGTTGCTCACCCGGCCGAAGGCGAAGATCGCGCCGCCGATGCCCGCGGAGCTCGGCGCGGAGATCTCGCCGACGATGGCGCCGACGACGGCCGCGGTCGCGCCGATCTTCATGCCGACGAACAGGTGCGGCAGCGCGGCGGGGACCCGCAGCTTCCACAGCCGGGTCCACGAGGAGACGGCGTAGGACCGCATCAGCTCCTCGGCGGTGGCTTCGGCGCAGCGCAGACCTCGGACGGTGTTGATCGCGACGGGGAAGAACACCAGGTACATCGACAGGACCGCGACGCCGGTCCAGGACGGCAGGAACCGCCACTGGTTGAACACCACGACCAGGATCGGCGCGAAGGCGATGAACGGGACGACCTGGGAGGCGACGACGTAGGGCATCAGGGCACGTTCGGCCAGCGGGGAGTGGCGGAACAGCACACCGAGCAGGAAGCCGAGGACGACCCCGAGGAGGAACCCGACGGCGACCTCACGGGCGGTGTGGGCGACGCCGCTGAGCAGGAACGCCCCGAGCGTCTCGCCACCGCCGCGGTAGGGCCGGCCGAAGGCGGCCGCGATGTCCCACAGGTGGGGGAAGGTCTGCGCGTTGCCGCTGCCGCGAACGACGATCGGCAGGGCCGTGTCGGTCCCCGGCCAGGTGTTGCCGAGCGCGAGCGCGGCGGCTCGGTACCCCTCCCACAGGGCGCCGAGGAGCACCACCACCAGGGTGGCGTTCAGTGCCGATCGCAGCCGTCCGATCAGGTGACCTCCCGTCCGGTCCGCGAGCCTCACCGGGTCGTGTGACGGCGGTGTTGCACCCGCGTGTCCGCGCCGCTGTCCCGTCAGCGGTCGAACGTCCGGGAGCTAAGCGGAGGCGGCTGCGCGCGCAAGAGCTTGCCGAGCGGGCGACGTACGTCCTCATCGAGGTCGTGCGCCGAGGATGCTGCACTCTCGCGTGTCCGCACTGCAGTTCACACGTGGCAGTCGATCCAGCGTCCGGTGAGCATCATCGAGGTCGATGCGCTCAGCCAGTAGTCTTGACCGAGCGGTATCCGCGTCGCCCGTCGGCACCTGGACGCGGCGACGACCGACGTCGAGGTGGTGCGTCGGTCCCGGGATGGTGCGTCCGTCGCGCTAGGCGGGGTCACCTACACCTGCCGCGTCCTCGGCACCGGCTCGGGACCGCTGCGCCGGTCGAGGTGGAGCCGACCGGGGTGCTCAGTCAGTCGACGCGGACGATGGCGGCGACCGGTCCGCCGCCCTGGGGCCCCTGGTGCAACGCGCCGACGGACACGAACACCGCGGAGTCGCCGATCGTCGCGGCGGTCACCCCGCCGACCGCGCCCTTGATCTGGCGGTGGTGGTGGACGTCGGAGTCGTCGAGCATGAGCTGGCGGCGGCCGCGCAGCTGCCCGGCGGCATCGGCCTCGCACTTGAGGAACACGCCGACCAGCTTGTCGCCGAGGTCGGAGTGGTGGGGCCGCTCCGGCAGGTCGAGCCCGGCGGAACGGATCGCGTCCCAGATGCCGTCCTGGTCGATCGCGTCCTTCATGACGCTGTGCCCGACCCGGTACCTCGACCGGGCGCCCGCGGCGTTGCCGACCACGACGATCTGGGCGCGGTCGAGCTCGACACCGGAGGAGCACGACGCCACCGCCGAGTACAGCGAGGTGTCCTTGCAGATCTGGTCCGCGTCCGGCACCTCGCTGATCTCGCCGAGGCCGTAGGCCACGCCGAGGCCGGTGGTCCCGTTGGAGACGTCCATGGAGTAGAGGGTGTCCTCGGTGAAGACGGTCTCGCCCCGGCTGTGCGCGTCGGCGATGGTCTCCTGGACCAGCAGCGGGGTCTTGGTCTGGACGTAGTGGACGTCGGCGACGTCGGTGATGCCGGCCTCGGCCATGGCGCGCTTCACGCCCTCGCCGACCTTCTCGACCATGGCGGGGCGGCCGATGTCCTCGGGCAGCAGCACGTCCGACATGGCGAACCCGACCGACAACCTCTTCGCCATCTCATCGCTCCCCGAGCCCGAGGAGACCGTGTCGACGCCGGCCTCGTCGGGGACGCGGGCGAACACCACCGCGTGCGGCGTGATGACCCCGTCGCACCCACCCGACCACGCCATCGGGACCTGCTTGACCTGCGCCTCGCTCCGGCTGCCCCGGTCGACGAGCACGCCGCGGTAGGCCTGGTCCGCCAGGATGCGGGTGTAGTCGTTGACGCCGCCGTTGCCCTCGGTCTTGCCGATCACGGCGACGACGTCGTCGGCGGCGAACACGCCGTCGTCGATCAGCTGGGCCAGCCCGGAGGCGTCGTTGACGCTCTTGAACTCGACCTTGCGGACCTCGAACGGCATCGCGGGCTCCTGACGGCGGCGGGGGCCAGCACGCGCCGACCTCGCGCCGACGCTAGTCCGCGCCCCCTCGTGGCTCCATGTGAACTTCGTACGACGGGAACGTGCCGGGGGTAGCGTCACCTGCCGAACGCACAGCTGCCGGTCACGGGACACTTCCCGCTCGGCAGCGTCGACGCCGGAGCGGAGCGACGTGACCAGCACGACCGGTCCCACCGCCGGGCTACCGGACGCGCAGGCGCTCCGCGAGGTGCTCGAGACGCCGTCGCTCACCGGGTCGAGGGTGCTCGCCGGTGACGCCGGCCTGGACCGCGCTGTCACGCGGCTCAACGTGATGGAGGTGCCCGACATCGGGCCGTGGGTCAAGGCCGACGAGTTCCTGCTGACCACCGGCTACCCGCTGCGCGGCCGGCCGGCGGCGCTCCCTGCGCTCGTCGAGGACCTCGACGACGCGGGTTTGGCCGGGCTCGGCATCAAGCTCGGCCGCTACCTCGACGAGGTCCCGGCCGACATGCTGGCCGTGGCCGACGCGCGTGGCTTCCCCATCGTGCAGCTCCCCGACCACGTCAGCTTCGACGACATCCTCAACGAGGTGCTCACCAGCCTGCTCAACCGGCAGGCGCACCAGCTCGCCCGTTCCGAGCGGATCCACCGCGCCTTCCTCGCCCTCGTGCTCGGCGGGCTCGGCCTGCCCGAGATCGCCCGTGACCTCGCGGAGCTGCTCGACGGCCCCGCCGCCATCGTCGGCCCCGACGGCAGCGTCCTGGCCGCCGCACGCCTCGCCGAGCTGGACACGGGCGGGGGGCCGCTGCCCGACCGGTTCGTCGTCGACCTCCCAGGGCGGCGAGCGTGGGCCGGCGACCAGGACGGCCATCGGTTCGGCTGCATCGGGGTGGTCATCTCGGCGGGGGCGCGCGAGCACGGCCACGTCATCGGCCTGCGCGACGGCGACCCACCACCGCTCGACCTGGTCGCGCTCGAGAACGCCGCGACCGTGGCGGCCCTCGAGCTGACCAAGAAGCTCGAGGTGCAGGCGGTCGAGGACAAGTACCGGTCCGACCTGATGCACGACCTGCTCCGCCGGGTCGACGACCGCGAGGACGTCCTGCGCCGGGCCGCCGGCTTCGGTTGGGACCTCGATCGCCGGGTGGTGGTGCTCGTGATGCGGCTCGACCAGCCGGGCGACCCCGTGGTGCCCGACGAGGTGACCCGCCGGACGCCCCTGCTGTCGGTGATCCACCCGGCGATCGTCGAGCGGGATCCGGCGGCGGCGGTGGCCAGGTTCAGCCACGAGGTGGTCATCGTGACCGCGGCCTTCGAGGGGGGCGATGGTCGAGACGACGCGCGACGGTTCGCGAGGCGGCTGCTCGACCAGGCCTCGCGCTCGGTGGGGGTGTCGCTGTCGGCAGGGCTGTCGCGTCCCGTCGTGGACGTCGGCGACATCGCCGGCGCGTACGACCAGGCCTCCAGGGCCTTGGTGATCGGCCGCCGGATCCACGGACCGGGTGCGCTGGCGCACTTCGACGAGCTCGGTGCCTACCGGGTGTTGTCCCTCGTCGAGGACCAGGACGAGCTGCGCTCGTTCGCCGACGAGGTGCTCGGTGAGCTCGCCGCGGACACGGCGGCCGCGGCGGACCTGCGCGCGACCCTGCAGGCGCTGCTCGACGCCGGCGGGAACGTGGCCGAAGCCGCCCGTCGGCTGCACTTCCACTACAACACCCTGCGCTACCGGATCGAGAAGCTCGAGTCCGCACTCGGACCGTTCACGACCGACGCGCGGGTGCGGCTCGACGTCCAGCTCGCCCTGCTGGTCCTGGCGATGCACGGGGGGGCCACGTCCACGTGACCGCCTCGTCCGTACACCCGGGGACGGGTGCTCGCGCGCAACTGTGCGCTTCTCGTCCGATCGCGACCGAGTCCGCTCCTGAGGCCCTCCGGCTCCGTACCGTGGACGGTCGGCCGGGTCGGCCCCGAGATCGGAGGTGAGGTGGAGGACGCCGCACCCCGCAGCCTCGAGATGCGCCGCCGGACCTACCTCATGGTCCTCGGGGGCCTCGCGCCGTTGGTGCCCTGGCTGGCGTGGATGCGCCGCGACGAGCCGCTCGCGGGACCGATCTACCTGCTGATGTCCGCGGTGATCATCGCCACGCTGGCCGGGCTGATCACCCGCCGACTCCCGGTGGTCCGCGCCGAGCGGATCATCATCGTCTCCGTCCCCCTGCTGATGCTCGCCCGTCTGGTCGCCGTCACCCTGGTCGACCCGATCCCCGTGGGCGCGCTCCGGCAGCTGGTCGCGGAGACCTCCGGTCCGACGGCGATGGTGTCGGTGGTCGTCATCTACCTCGCGTTCGACCAGGTCCGGGCGCGGAGCTGGTCGATCGCGTTGTGGGTGGCGTTCACCCTGCCGCTGGTGCGACCGATCCAGGAGGCGGCGTCGACCGACTGGGCGGCCGCTGCAGCGCTCGTCCGCCAGTCGCTGACCCTGGCGATCATCGCCGGCATGACCTACGCGCTGGCCTCCATCAAGGTCAAGCTCGCGGAGGAGCGGACCCGGGCCCGCACGCTGGACGAGCTCGCGCGCAGCGATGCGCTCACCGGCACCAACAACCGGCGCGGCATCGAGATGGCGCTCGCGTCCGAGCTCGATCGCGTGGCGCGGTACGGCGGCGAACTCTCCGTGGCCCTCTTCGACCTCGACGGGTTCAAGGCCCGCAACGACCACCTCGGGCACGCCGCGGGGGACACCGCGCTCATCGAGGTCGTCGACGCCCTCGAGTCGGACCTCCGGGTGACCGACATCCTCGGTCGGTGGGGCGGTGACGAGCTGCTCGTCGTCGCGCCCGCGACGGGCAACGTCGAGGCGCTCGCAGGTCGCCGAGCGGTGGCGGGCGGCCGTGGCCGGCCTCGGGCTCGCCGCCGGACCCGGCGAGGTCACGACCTCGATCGGTATCGCGACCCTGCGCCCGGGCGACGACGTGCACACCCTGCTCGTGCGGGCCGACCGCGCCCTCTACGCCGCGAAGTCCGGCGGCGGGGACCAGGTCGTCTCCGGTGAGGAGCTCGGGGCCACGCCGCTGCCTGGTCGATGAGTCAGCGGGCCAGCTGCCAGGCCGCCGCGACGAACGCGACCGTGACCACCAGGACCCGCAGCGGCCCGGGCCGCAGCCGCCGTCCGTAGCGGCCGCCGAGTCCGCCGCCGATCGTCGCCCCGACGGCCACGATCGCCACCACGGCCCAGTCGACGTCGGCGATCGCGATGAACAGCACGGCCGACACGATGTTGGCCACGCCGGCGAGCACGTTCTTGACGCCGTTGACCGCGGTCATGTCCCCACCGACGAACACCCCGAGCACCGCCAGCAGGATGACCCCCTGCGCGGCGCCGAAGTAGCCGCCGTAGACCCCCGTGGCGGCGACGGCTCCGAGCAGCAGCGGACTCGCGCGCAGGTGGAGCGCCGACGTGGCGGGACGCACCTCGCCCCCGCGCGCGCCGTCGGGCGAGGGCTGCCGCGACGCGGGGTTGGATGGCGGCGAGCACGCCGGACAGCACGAGCAGCGGTGGGACGACCAGCTCGAAGGTCTCGGCGGGCAGGGCGAGCAGCAGCGCCGCCACCGGCCAGGCCGCCGACGGCCGAGGCGACGACCAGTCGCCGGACCAGCGGCCCGAGCCCGACCAGCGTCTCGCGGAAGGCCACGACGGCGGCCATCGACCCGGGGACGAGCCCGACGGTGTTCGACACGTTCGCGACCACCGGTGGGACGCCGACGGCCAGCAGGGTCGGGAACGTGATGATGGTGCCGGCGCCGACCACGGCGTTCATCGCGCCGGCCGCCACCGCGGCCACCAGCACGAGGGCCGCGGTGAGCAGGTCCACGAGGGCGCTCTACTCGAGCTCTTCGGTGGGCGTGGTGATGAACGGGATCATCGCGCGCAGCTGCTTGCCCACGGTCTCGATCTGGTGCTCGCGGCCCTCGCTTGCGCTTGGCCGCGAAGGTCTTGGCGCCGCCCTCGAACTCGGCGGCGAGGTTGCGGGCGAAGGTGCCGTCCTGGATCTCGGTCAGGACCTGCTTCATCGCCGCCTTGGACTCGTCGTTGATGACGCGCGGGCCGGTGACGTAGTCGCCGTACTCGGCGGTCTCGGAGACCGAGTGGCGCATCCAGGAGATGCCGCCCTCGTACATCATGTCGACGATGAGCTTGAGCTCGTGGAGGGTCTCGAAGTAGGCCGCCTCGGGCTGGTAGCCGGCCTCGACCAGGGTCTCGAACCCGGCCTGCACCATGTGGCTGACGCCGCCGCACAGCACGGCCTGCTCACCGAACAGGTCGGTCTCGGTCTCCTCGTCGAAGGTGGTCTGCAGCACGCCCGCGCGGGTCAGACCGAGCGCCGCGGCGTACGACTTGCCGAGCTCGAGCGCGTCGCCGGTGGCGTCCTGGTGCACGGCGACCAGGCCCGGGACGCCCTGGCCCTGCTCGTAGGTGCGGCGGGCGATGTGGCCCGGGCGACTTCGGCGCGACGAGGAAGACGTCGACGCCCTCGGGCGGGTCGATCCAGCCGTAGTGGACGTTGAAGCCGTGGCCGAAGACCAGCGCCTGGCCGGCCTCGAGCGTCTCGGCGAGGCCGTCCTCCCACATCGCCTTCTGGACGGTGTCGGGGGCGAGGACCACGACCACGTCGGCCTCGGCGGCCGCCTCGTTGGTGTCGAGGACCCGCAGGCCCGCCTCCTCGGCGCTGGCGCGCGAGGACGGACCCGGGCCGCAGGCCGACCCGGACGTCGACGCCGGAGTCGCGCAGGTTCAGCGCGTGCGCGTGGCCCTGGCTGCCGTAGCCGAGCACCGCGACCTTGCGGCCCTGGATGAGGGAGAGGTCGGCGTCGTCGTCGTAGAAGATGGTGGCCATCGCGGGTTCCTGTCGGTTCGTCGGTGACCGGCCTCCGGGGACGGTCTCGGGCGGGAGCGTACGGAGGTTGTTGCGCCTCGTGCGAACCGGCCGGGGCTCCGAGCCGGAACCGGCCGGAGCTAGGGTGCGGAACCTCCCCGCGACGGTCGAGATGGCCACCCCCAACGTGTACGCGGACCAGATCGAGTGGATGCACCGCAACCTCGCGCGCCGCGACAGCGTCGTGCTCTCGCTCCATCCGCACAACGACCGCGGCTGCGGCGTGGCGGCGGCCGAGCTCGGCGTGATGGCCGGCGCGGATCGGGTGGAAGGCTGCCTCTTCGGCAACGGCGAGCGCACGGGCAACGTGTGCCTCGTGACGCTCGGCCTCAATCTCCATTCGCAAGGGATCGATCCGGGCATCGATTTCTCCGACATCGGCGACGTGATCCGCACCGTCGAATACTGCAATCAATTGCCGGTTCATCCGCGCCACCCCTACGGCGGCGAGCTCGTGTTCACCGCTTTCTCCGGGTCGCACCAGGATGCGATCAAGAAGGGGCTCGCGGCGCGCACGGCCGACCTTGCGCGTGGCGACGAGGTCTGGGACGTCCCCTACCTGCCGCTCGACCCCGCGGACCTCGGACGCACCTACGAAGCGGTCATTCGCGTCAACAGCCAGTCGGGCAAGGGCGGGATCGCGTACCTTCTCGAGCGCGACTACGGGCTCGCGCTGCCGCGTCTTCTGCAGGTCGAGTTCTCGCAGGTGATCCAGGGCATCACGGACGCATCGGGCAAGGAGCTGTCGTCGGCGGAGATCTTCGAAGCCTTCGAGCGCGAATACCTTGCGATCGCCGCCCCCATCCACTACGTCGGCCATCGCGCGCAGCACAACGGCGTCGACGGCACCGTCGAGCACCTGACCGCGCATCTTCGCGTCGCACGACGTCGAGACGGTGCTGCACGGCGCGGGCAACGGGCCCGTGGATGCGTTCGTCGCGGCCGTGCGCTCGGGAATGAGCCTTCCCATTCACGTGCTGAACTACCACGAGCACGCGATCGGGGCGGGCGAGGACGCGATGGCCGTGTCGTACGTGCAGATCCGCGTCGGCACCGATCGCACCGTGTACGGCGTCGGCCGCGACCCGAACATCGTCACCGCGACGCTGCGCGCATTGACGAGCGCGATCAATCGCGGCATCGCGCAGCGCATGTTGACGATTCGCTCGGGAGAGACCGCGGTGGCCTGATAAAATTCGGGGTCGCTCGCGATGCGCGCGCGAGCGATCTTCCTCGAAAGGCCCCTCCCATGAGCAGCCCCACGTATGGTCCCGGTGTGGAAATCACCGGTCGCGTCACGCCCGAGTACGCCCAGATCCTGACGCCCGAGGCTGTCGGGTTCGTTGCCAAGCTGCAACGCGCGTTCGGCGGCCGCCGCAACGAGCTCCTCGCGCGGCGCGCAGCGCGTCAATCCGAGTTCGACGCGGGCAAGCTGCCCGACTTTCTCCCCGAAACGCGCGCGATTCGCGAAGGCAGCTGGACCTGTGCGCCGGTCCCGGCCGACATCCAGGACCGCCGGGTCGAGATCACGGGTCCCGTCGACCGCAAGATGATCGTCAACGCGCTCAATTGCGGTGCATCGGTGTTCATGGCGGACTTCGAGGACGCCAACACGCCGCGCTGGGACAACAACCTGCAGGGGCACATCAACCTGCGCGACGCGATCCGCCGCCGCATCGATTTCACGTCGCCCGAAGGCAAGGCGTATCGCCTGAACGAGAAGACCGCCGTGCTGTTCGTGCGGCCGCGCGGATGGCACTTTCCCGAGAAGCACGTCACGATCGACGGCCAGCCGGTGTCGGGCGGCATCTTCGACTTCGGGCTTTACTTCTTCCACAACGCGAAGGAGCTCCTCGCGCGCGGCAGCGGGCCGTACTTCTACCTGCCGAAGCTCGAGTCGCATCTCGAGGCGCGCCTGTGGAACGACATCTTCGTGATGGCGCAGGACGAGCTCGGCGTGCCGCGCGGATCGATCAAGGCCACCGTGCTGATCGAGACCATCCTCGCGGCGTACGAGATGGACGAGATCCTGTACGAGCTGCGCGAGCACTCGGCGGGCCTCAACGCGGGACGCTGGGACTACATCTTCTCGTGCATCAAGAAATTCCGCAGCAACAAGCGATTTCTGCCTCGCCGACCGCGCGCTCGTCACGATGACGACGCACTTCCTGAAGAGCTACGCCGAGCTCCTCATCAAGACGTGCCATCGCCGCAACATCCACGCGATGGGCGGCATGGCGGCGCAGATTCCGGTGAAGAACGACGAGCAGGCCAACGCGGAGGCGTTCGCGAAAGTGAAAGCCGACAAGGAGCGCGAAGCGAACTACGGCCACGACGGCACGTGGGTCGCGCATCCGGCGCTGGTGCCGGTGGCGCTCGAAGCGTTCGACAGGCTGATGCCGCAGCCCAACCAGATCGCGAGCAAGAAGCGCGAGGATGTGACGGCGGGCGCGGCCGACCTCGTGAAGTTCGAGCCGGAGACGCCGATCACCGAGAAAGGCTTGCGGCTCAACATCAACGTCGCGATCCAGTACATCGGCGCGTGGCTCGCGGGGCAGGGCGCAGTGCCGATCTTCAATCTCATGGAAGACGCGGCGACCGCGGAAATCTCGCGCTCGCAGGTGTGGCAATGGATCCGCTCGCCCAAAGGGCAAGCTCGACGACGGGCGCAAGGTGACGAAGGAGATGGTCGCCGCGATGATTCCCGAGGAGATGCAGAAGATCCGCGATCTCCTCGGCCCTGCGTTCGGCGAGGGACGCTACGACGAGGCGGCGAAGATATTCGCGGACCTGGTCGACAACGACACCTTCGTCGAATTCCTGACGCTGCCGGCGTACGAGAAGATCGACTGAGCCGGCGAGCCTACGACGAGCACGCACGCCGCGATGACGCGCCGACTTCAGGAACGTGCATGCCTCCTCGAACGCGAGGCGCGGGTGGCGCGGCAGGAGCTTCGTCTTGTCGCCGTAGCCGATGTTGATGAGGAAGTTGCTGCGTAGCTTGCCGTCGGGAAAGAATTCGGCGTCGACTTTCGCGTTGTCGAAGCCGGACATGGCGCCGCAGTCGAGGCCCAGCGCGCGCGCCGCCAGGATGAAATACGCGCCCTGCAGCGTGCTGTTGCGAAACGAGGTCGTCACGATGTGCTCGCGCTTGCCCACGATACCAGCTGCGCGCGTCGACGTGCGAGAAGAGCCTCGGCAGGTGCTCGTAGAACTCGAGGTCGTAGGCAAGGATCGCCGTCACGGGCGCTTTCATCGTCTTGTCGAGGTTGCCGGCGGACAGGGCAGGCGCGAGCCGCGCGCGCGCCGCGGCGAGCGCAGGAAGACAAAGCGGCCGGGATTGGAGTTGGTCGACGTGGGGCCTATGCGCGCGAGGTCGTAAATCCTGCGCAGCATGTCGTCGCTCACCGGCTTGTCGAGGAACGCCGGGAACGTCCGCGCTTCGCGGAACAGCCGGTCGAGCGCCTCGTCGGACAATGGGGACATCGATGCCTCTTTCGGAAGTGGACGGGTTATGGAACTACCCTTCGCGCTACGGCGCTTCAGGGCTTGTTCGCGCTCATTGAGCCATCCTATCGCAACTATTGGCATAATGAATTAGACGCCCGCGGTCACGGGCGCGCAAAATCGACGGCCGATCGCCGGCACGTCGGGCGACGCACCAAGTTTCACCTTGAAGAGGAGAGCTCCGATGAAACCCCTTAAAGGCACCAAGACGCACGACAACCTCAAGGCTGCGTTCGCCGGCGAGTCGCAAGCGAACCGCCGCTATCTCTACTTCGCGAGCAAGGCGGACGTCGAAGGCCAGAACGACGTCGCCGCGCTGTTCCGCTCCACCGCGGAAGGCGAGACCGGACACGCGCACGGGCACCTCGACTATCTCGCCGTCGTGCGGCGACCCCGCGACCGACCTGCCGATCGGCTCGAGCCGCCAGAACCTGAAGGCTGCGGTCGCGGGCGAGACGCACGAGTACACGGACATGTACCCGGGCATGGCGAAGTCGGCGCGCGACGAAGGCTTCGAGGAGATCGCCGACTGGTTCGAGACGCTCGCGAAGGCCGAGCGCTCGCACGCGAACCGGTTCCAGAAGGCGCTGGACGCGCTCGCGGATTAGCCACGACGATGCGCATGCCGCTGCCTCTCTCCCGTGCGCGAGCGGGTCGGGCTGAGGGGCCGAGCGCGCCCACCCATGAGCTAGTCGCGAAGGTTCGTCTAGAGGCCCCCACGCGCCATCCCATCGACTGGCGCAATCCGGAATTCACGGACCAGGACGCGCTCGACAAGGAGCTGGAGCGCATCTTCGAGATCTGCCACGGCTGCCGCCGGTGCGTGAGCCTGTGCGGCGCGTTCCCGACGCTCTTCGACCTGATCGACGAAGGCAAGACCGGCGAGCTCGACGCAGTCCCCAAGTCCGAATACGGCAAGGTCGTCGACCAGTGCTACCTGTGCGACCTTTGCTACATGACGAAGTGTCCGTACGTTCCGCCGCATCCGTGGAACGTCGACTTCCCGCATACGATGCTGCGCGCGAAGGTCAAGAAGTTCCGCGACGGCAAGCTTTCGTTCCGCGACAAGCTCCTGACCAGCACCGACAAGCTGGGCAAGCTCGCCACGATCCCGGTCGTCGTCGAGATGGTGAACGCCGTCAACCGCACGCCCGCGATGCGCGCCGCGATGCAGGCGACGCTCGGCATTGCGAAGGATGCCGCGCTTCCGCCTTACGCACATCCGACGTTGCGCGAAGACGCGCCGCGCAGCGTCGCGTGGCCGGTGCGCGACGGCGCGCGCTCGCCCGGCAAGGTCGCGGTGTTCACGACCTGCTACGTCAATTACAACGAGCCTGGCATCGGCCGCGACCTTCTCGCGATCCTCGAGCACAACGAGATCCCCTACGAGCTCGCGTCGGGCGAGGCTTGCTGCGGCATGCCCAAGCTCGAGATCGGCGACCTTGCGACCGTGCAGTCGCTGATGGAGCGGAACCTGCCATCGCTTCGTCGCCTCGCCCGCGAGGGTACGCGATCATGACGCCCGTGCCGTCGTGCACGCTCATGTGGAAGCAGGAGCTGCCGCTGCTCTTCCCGGATAACGACGACGTGAAGCTCGTGCGCGACGCAATGTTCGATCCCTTCGAATATTTCGTGCTGCGCGACAAGGACGGGTTCATGCGCCGCGACTTCGTGCGCCCGCTGGGCAAGGTGAGCTATCACATACCGTGTCACGCGCGCGTGCAGAACGTCGGGCAGAAGACGCGCGAGGCGCTGTCGTGGGTTCCGGGCACGGAGATCAACACGGTGGAGCGTTGCGCGGGCCACGACGGCAGCTACGGCGTGAAGGCCGAGTTCTTCGCGATGTCGATGAAGATCGGCAAGCCCGTGTTCGCGCGCATGGCTGACGGCGATCCCGACTTCGTGAGCTCCGACTGTCCCATCGCCGGCCGCAGGATCGCCCAGGGCATCGAGGAGAAGGGCGCGATGCGCGGGCGCAAGGAGCACCCGCTGACCCTTCTGCGGATGGCGTACGGCCTGCTGATGAAGATCACGCGCGAAAGCCTGATGACGCTCGAGACGTACGCGAAGGAGCGGGCGCATTTTCGCGCCCGCGTGCTCGAGCACAAGCGCGCGCGCACGGTGCACCTGGGCGAGCATCTCACGCTCGTGTTCGAGGACGAGCTCACGCTGCGCTACCAGATCCAGGAGATGCTGCGCATCGAGAAGACGTTCGAGGAAGCCGGCATCCAGGACGAGCTCGATGCGTACAACCCGCTCGTTCCGGACGGCACGCAATTTCAAGGCCACGATGCTGATCGAGTACGAGGACGTCGACGAGCGCCGCGCGCGCTCTGCGCGCCTGCGCGGCATCGAGGATCGCGTATGGGTGCAGGTCGGCGGATTCGAGCGCGTTTACGCGATCGCCGACGAGGATCTCGACCGCGAGACCGACGAGAAGACCTCCGCCGTGCACTTCCTGCGCTTCGAGCTCGACCAGCCCATGGCCGGCGCGCTGAAGAGCGGCGCGGCCCTGGGCATCGGCGTGGACCATCCGGAGTACACCGCGGAGATTCCCGCGGTCGGCGAGGCCACGCGCAAGGCGCTCGCCGAAGACCTCGCCTAGGTCGGGACTATCGTGGCGCCTGCGATTCGGGCACGGCCTCTAGAATCGCCGCAGGACCGTCGCGCAATCCGCTCTGATGCCTCATAGGACACGGATGCTCGATCTTCATCGGACTATCCGCTGCTGCTGTTCTCGTCTCGTTTGCGTGATGGCGCTCGCCGCGTGGGTGGGCGGATACGTCGCTTCGCGGCGAGCGCCGATGGCAGACGAGGCTCGCGAGGATTTCAACGTCGTCCAGACCGCGACGCTGACGCTGCTCGGGCCTCATCATCGGCTTCACGTTCTCGATGGCGGTCAGCCGCTACGACCAGCGCAAGAATCTCGAGGAGGAGGAGGCCAATGCGATCGGCACGGCGTATCTTCGCGCCGACTCGTCGGCAGAGCCCCACGCGGCGCAAGCTACGCGACGCTGCTGCAAGCGATACACCACCGAGCGCGTCCGCTTCTACACGACGCGCGACGGCGACGAGCTCGCCGCGATCGACGCGCGCACGGGAAATCTGCAGAACGAACTGTGGGCGGCCGTCCGCGACGCCGGCGATGGCGAATCCCGAGTCCGCTCACCCGATCGCCGTCGCGAGCATCAACGACGTCGATCAACTCGCAGGGCTACACGCAGGCGGCGTGGTGGAACCGGATTCCGCGAGCGGCGCTGGCTGCTGATGGCGCTGATCGCCGATGTGCGCCAACTTCCTGGTCGGGCCTCGGGCGCGAAGCGGCCGGGCAGCGACCGATGCGGCTCGCGGTCGCTGTTCCCGCTCATCCATCGCGATCGCGTTCTTCCTCATCGCGGACATCGATGCGCCGCGCGGGCGGCGTCATTCGCGTGGCCCCGCAGAACCTGCACGCCCTGGTCGACGTCGCTGCGCTAGTCGCGGAAGTTCTGGTACTGCAGCGGGAAGTCGGTCACCGACTTCTTGACGAGCGCGATCGCGCTCTTGCAGGTCGTCGCGCTTCGCGCCCGACACGCGCACGGCGTCGCCCTGGATGGAAGCCTGCACCTTGAGCTTGCTGTCCTTGATCGACTTCACGATCTTCTTGGCGAGCTCCTGCTCCACGCCCGTGCGCACCGTCACCGCCTGCTTGACCTTGTTGCCGGAGACTTTTTCGGCGTCGCCGTACTTGAGCGAGCGGATGTCGACGCCGCGCTTGGTGAGCTTGCCGGTCATGATGTCGGTGACCTGCGAGAGCTTGAAGTCGTCGTCGGCATACAGGGTCAGGACCTTGTCCTTCTCCTTGTACTCGATGCGCGCATCGGAGCCCTTGAAGTCGAAGCGGTTCGTGATTTCCTTGTTGGCCTGGTCGATGGCGTTGTTGACCTCGACCTGGTTGACTTCGGAGACGATGTCGAAAGATGGCATGGGGCAATCTATCCTTTGAAGCCGATCTTGACGTGCGTGCCGTCGCAATACGGCTTGTTGTTCGAGCCGCCGCATCGGCACAGGTAGCCGGACTCCACGAACACGGAGGTGCCCGAGGCGTCGCGCAGCGTCAGCGGCCCCTTGATCTGCAAGGGTCCGTCGCGCGTCGGCGTGATGGTCACCGGTGCCGCGACGTCCGCGCCGGCCGGCGGCGCCTTGGCGACGGGCAACGCTGTCGCATGCATGAATCCGATCGTCTTGTGCGCGTTGTCGCAGAATGGCTTGTTGGCGGAGGCGCCGCAGCGGCACAGCGCCATGCGCGTTTGCGTCGTGTCCGGTGAAAGCATGAGCGTGCCGCGGAAATAGTACGGCCCGTCCGCGCGCACGTCGCAGGTGCTCGTGTCGGATGCGGTCATCGCCGACGTGCCGTCCGCGTACTGGATCGACAAGGCGCCCGACGGACATGCGTTGACCGCGTCGGCGAGCACGTCGATGCGCCGATTGGTCCGGCACGATCCAGGGACGGGCTGCGGCATCGAACGATCGCGGGGCGCGGCGTATGCACTCTGCGGCGTGGATGCAACGCGCGGCGTCCCACGTGATGGTCGCTTCCTTGCCCGCATAGGCGTGGGTCTTGGCCGGCATCGCCATACTAGAATAGCGGATTCCGGGTCCACCACTTACTTCCATGTCGCACATCCTGCAATCCATTCCCGTGGGCCACAAGGTCGGCCTCGCGTTCTCGGGCGGCCTCGACACGAGCGCGGCGCTGCACTGGATGCGGGCGAAAGGCGCGATTCCGTACGCGTACACCGCGAACCTGGGCCAGCCCGACGAGAGCGACTACGACGAGATCCCGCGCAAGGCCTTGCAATACGGCGCCGAGACGGCACGCCTCGTCGACTGCCGCGCCGCGCTGGTCGCGGAAGGCATCGCCGCTTTGCAGGCGGGCGCGTTCCACATCTCGACCGCGGGCCTCACGTACTTCAACACGACTCCGATCGGGCGCGCCGTGACGGGCACGATGCTCGTCATCGCGATGCGCGAGGACGACGTCCACATATGGGGCGACGGCAGCACGTACAAGGGCAACGACATCGAGCGCTTCTACCGCTATGGACTGCTCGCCAATCCCGAGCTGCGCATCTACAAGCCGTGGCTCGACGCCGCGTTCATCGACGAGCTGGGCGGCCGCAAGGAGATGTCGGAGTACCTCCACAAGGCGGGGTTCGGCTACAAGATGAGCACGGAGAAGGCGTACTCCACCGACTCCAATCTGCTCGGCGCGACCCACGAGGCGAAGGACCTCGAGTTCCTCGACAAGGGCATGCGCATCGTGCAGCCGATCATGGGCGTCGCTTTCTGGCGCGACGACGTGGCGGTCAAGGCCGAGACCGTGAGCGTGCGCTTCGAGGAAGGCCGTCCCGTGGCGCTCAACGGGCAGACGTTCGCGCGACGAAGTCGCGCTGATGCTCGAGGCGAACGCCATCGGCGGCCGCCACGGCCTCGGCATGTGCGACCAGATCGAGAATCGCATCATCGAAGCGAAGAGCCGCGGCGTCTACGAAGCGCCCGGCATGGCGCTCCTGTTCGCGGCGTACGAGCGCCTCGTCACCGGCATCCACAACGAGGACACGATCGAGCAGTACCGCGACAACGGCCGCAAGCTCGGCCGCCTGCTGTACCAGGGGCGGTGGTTCGACCCGCAGGCGATGATGCTGCGCGACACGGCGCAGCGCTGGGTCGCGCGCGCGATCACGGGCGAGGTCACGCTCGAGCTTCGCCGCGGCAACGACTACTCGATCCTGAACACCGAGAGCCCCAACCTCACCTACAAGCCCGAGCGGCTGACGATGGAGAAGGGCGCGGCGTCGTTCACGCCGCAGGACCGCATCGGCCAGCTCACGATGCGCGAGCTCGACATCGCGGACACGCGCGAGAAGATCGCGACGTATATGAAGGCGGGCGTGCTGCAGTCGAGCGAGACGTCGCCGC
>CAWKMM010000002.1:0-19895 GCA_963850715.1 uncultured Nitriliruptoraceae bacterium
TGGAGTTCGTCAACGAGTTCACGGTGCCGGTCGGCATCGACCGCGCCTTCGAGATCCTTGATCGACCTCGAACGGGTCGCGCCGTGCCTGCCGGGTGCCACCCTCGAGGAGGTCGACGGGGACGCCTACACCGGCAAGGTCAAGGTCAAGGTCGGACCGATCGCGGTGACCACCGCGGGAACGGCCGAGCTGACCGAGAAGGACGTCGACGCCAAGCACGCCGTGATCCACGCGGCGGGCAAGGAGGCGCGGGGGGCGGGGACGGCCACCGCGGACGTCACCGCGGACCTCGTGGTCGAGACCGAGGACACCACGCGGGTGAAGGTCACCACCGACCTCACGATCACCGGCAAACCGGCCCAGTTCGGACGCGGCGTCATGGGTGAGGTCGGGACCAAGCTGATCGACACCTTCGCCGACCGACTGTCGGCCATGATCGCCGAGGACGAGGACCCGGCGGTCGGCGGGGATCCCTCAGCAGCTGACGAGCCGTCGCCGGCGATCGATGAGTTGCCGCCGGCGACCGACGCGCCCCTGGCCGACGCTGCGCCTGTCCCAACCACGGGGAGCACGAGGGCAGACGTCGGTGGCGGCCACCGTCACCGACGAGGTCGAGCCCCCGGCTGCGGCTGGACCGCGCCGCATCGCGCCGCCGGCACGCGAGCCGGAGCGCTCGACCTGGTCGAGGTGGCCGTGGGGCTGTCGCGGAGCGACTTGCGCCGCTGGTCCTCGTCGCGGTGTCGTCGCGCTGCTGTGGTGGCGCCGCCGCCGGTGACCCGACCGCTCGTCAGTCGGACGGTGCGGGGGCGCCCTCGGGGTGCTCGGTGTCGCCCGTGAGCAGGTCGACGGCGTGCGGCACAACCCGACGATGGCGCCGGCGACTCGGTGGCGCCACGCGGGCTGCCGGGCAGGTCGACGATCAGGGTCGACCGACGGATGACGCAGACCCCGCGTGACAGGTCGCCATCGGCGTCGATGCCCGCCCCGCCGCCCGCATCGCCTCGGCCAGGCCCGGCGCTTCGCGGTCGCAGACGTCGGTGGTCGCCTCGGGGGTGACGTCCCGCGGCCCGAAGCCGGTGCCCCCGGTGATGCACACCACCGCGACCTCGTCCTCGTCGGCGAGCGCCGCGAGCAGCGCCGCGATCCGAGGCCGTTCGTCGGCGACCACCTCACGCCGGAGACCTCGAACCCGTGCTCGGTCAACAGTCCGCGACCGCGGTCCCCCGAAGCGTCCTCGCGGTGACCGAGGCCACCCCATCACTGGCGGTAACGACCGCCGCCGTGCGTCGACCAGCCACCTGGGACCTCCCGCGTCCGCATCCTCCGCGGAGGATAGGCAGCCGGTGGTCGCCGTCGTCCTGGCTGCCGGTGGGCCACGCGGTTCGGGGCGACCAAACAGGTCGCGCAGCTACCGGGCCGCCCGCTGGTCGGCCACGTCGTCTGTTGCGCGAGGGCGGCAGCGATGGTCGACGGGGTCCTCGTCGTGGTCGGGCACGACGCCGACGAGGTCGCGGCGGCGGCCACCGCGGACGGCCCTGCCGAGCTGGTGGTCAACCCCGACCACCTCACGGGAAGGCGAGCTCGCTCCGCGTGGGGGTGGCGGCGGCGCGCCAGCGCGGCGCTGGTGCGGTCGTGGTGCTGCTCGCCGATGAACCGGACGTCACCCCGGACGCGGTCGACGCCGTGGTCGGAGCGGTGCGCGCCGGCGCGCCGCGCTGCGGCGCGTTACCACGACGGGCTGGCCACCCTGTCGCGTTCGCCGCGCCGTGTTCGGCCGCTGCTCGGCCTCGAGGGCGACGGGGTGCCCGCGAGTTGGTCGTCGAGCTCGGGGCGGTGGAGGTGGCCGTCGCGGGCGCGCCCCCGGTAGTCGACCGTCCGGAGACCTCGCCGCCCGTGAGGCTCGGTAGGCGCGATCGGCCATCGCACGTCTCGTCCCGTTCTCCACAGCCGGCGGGGACGGATACTTGCATCGAACATATGTACGAATACACTGGGAGGGTCCGTCCAGCGTCAGGCACCCGATGCGAAGCCAGGTCCACCGGCACCCCACCCGCCGTCCGACCTCGCTCGTCATCGCCCGCGAACACCGCCCGAACTACCGGCCCGAACACCACGATGCGGTGGCCGGGACGGTGGACGAGGCGGTCGCCGCGATCAACGCCGACCAGGACGGCCCGCCCGTTCCGGTGCCGGAGGGTGAGCTGGCTGAGCTGGTGGCCACGTTGCGGGCGGCGGATCGGCTGACCGCCCGTGCGGTCCGGCTCGCAGGTGAGCTGGATGCCCGTCGTGTGGCGGCGGAGGAGGGCATGACCTGCGACGGGGCGTTGCGTCTGCACACCGGTCTGGTCGGTCGTGACGTGGCGATGGTCCTGACCGCCGCCGACGTCCTCGCGTCGATGCCGGCGGTCGCTGGTCTGTTCGCTCGTGGGGTGCTGTCGTGGGGCCACGTCCGCCAGCTCACCACCGGGGTCCGCCGTCTCGATGCCGCCACCCGCACCGCGCTCGACGGCCATCTCGGCGAGCATGCCGGCCGGCTCGAAGCTCTGGATCCCGAGCGGCGGGCGTGGGCGATCGAGGACGCGGTCGACGATCACCGTCCCGAACGGACCCTGGAGCGGCGGGCCGACCGGCAGGACCGAGAGCCGAGTTCCTGGCTGTGCAGGGCCAGCTCGACGGGTCCGGCAGCCTGTACGGCCAGTTCGGACCGGAGAGCTTCGCGACCATCGTCGGCCGGCTCGAAGCCGAAGCCGACACACCGCAGGCCACCCCGTGCCCCGGCGACCGGGACGGACCTGACGGGCCGCCCCCGTCCCGTGGCCGGCAGCTGGCCGACGCGCTGGTCCGCCTCTGCACCAGCCAGGCTGGTGCAAACGGGAGCGTCGGATCGTCGGTGCGCCTGTCGGTGATCGTGGACGCCGACCGGGTCACCGACCGTGCCGCCGGCCACATCACGGCCGGCGTCCGAGGACGTCCACCCCGGATCGTCCGGCGTGCGTTGGACCGGATCGCGTGTGACGCGGCGCTCGACGTGGTGATCCGTGACGGGGCCGATCTGCTCGCCGCCCGCCGGTACGCCCCCGAGGTCACCGTCGCCACACGCCGAGCCGTCGCCGCCCGTGACGGGGGTTGCCGGTTCCCGGGCTGCACCGCCCCGGTGTCGTGGTGTGACGTGCACCACGTCCGACCCCGCGCCACGGAGACTCACCCGGACGCGGTCGACGGCGATCACCACCCGGCCAACCTGGTGTCGCTGTGCCGACGGCACCACACGATCGTGCACCGCCGCGGCTGGCACCAGACCCTCGACCCGGACGGGACCTACCGGCTCCGCCGACGCGGTCGGGCCTGGACCACCCTGCCCCGCACCGACCGACAGCTCCCCCCACCCCGCCACGACCTCCCCGACACCGTCCCCCGCGCCGGCCCGGGAGCCACCCCACGCGCCGGCCCACCTGCTCCGATCTTGGCCGGACCCGACACCCCAGCCCCGGCTCCACCCGGGCTGCCGTTCTGACGTCGCCCGAGGTCCCGCACGGATCACCGCTGCCGTTCCGATCCGCCCCGGACGTGGGATCCACGCCCGCTGGGCAGCAACTCGCCTCACCCCGCCGGCCACCGTCGAGCGGGGTGGAGGCGCGAGCCTCGGTAGCCCGGCGGCGCGCCGTCAGCGACCATCAGGTCGCGTCATCGCTTCGGGCGTTCGCGTGCCGTCCGCAGCCGACGCACCGACACCTCCCGGTAGGTTCACGGCCTCCCGCCGCCGCACGAGGACCCGTTCGTGGCTGATCCGACCGTCCGTGGCCTGACGCACCTGCGCTCGGGCAAGGTCCGCGACCTCTACGAGGTCGACGACGACCACCTGTTGTTGGTCGCCTCCGACCGCGTCTCGACCTACGACGTGGTCCACCCGACGCCGGTGCCGGACAAGGGCCGGGTGCTGACGGCCGTGTCGCGCGTTCTGGTTCGACCGTCTCGAGGTGGATCACCACCTCGTCTCGACCGACCTGGCCGACCTGCCCGTCGAGCTCGACGCGTCGGACGCCGAACGGCTCGCGGGGCGCTCGATGCTGTGCCGCAAGGTCGACATCGTGCCCTTCGAGTGCGTGGTCCGCGGGCTACCTCGTCGGGCTCGGGCTGGAAGGAGTACCAGCGCGACGGCACGGTCTGCGGGATCGGGCTGCCGGACGGGCTGGTCGAGGCCGACCGGCTGCCCGAGCCGATCTTCACCCCGGCGACGAAGGCCGAGCAGGGCGACCACGACGAGAACGTCAGCTTCGAGGTGATGTCGGACGCGCTCGGTGAGCGAGCTCGCCGGCGCAGCTGCGGGACGTGTCGCTGGCGCTGTACGCGGCCGGGGCGCCCACGCCACCGAGCGGGGCATCATCCTGGCCGACACCAAGTTCGAGTTCGGGCTGCGCGACGGCGAGCTGCTGCTCGCCGACGAGGTGCTGACCCCCGACTCGTCGCGGTACTGGCCGGCCGATGCCTGGAAGCCGGGCGCGACGCCGCCGAGCTTCGACAAGCAGTTCGTGCGCGACTTCGCGACCTCGACCGGGTGGGACAAGCAGCCGCCGGCGCCCGAGCTGCCCGACGAGGTCGTGGCGGCGACGCGCGCGCGGTACATCGAGGCCTACGAGCGGCTCACCGGCGCGTCGTTCGACGACTGGCTCGCGCGGTAGGGGTCCGACCGGCCCTGCCGGCGAACTCGACGGCTGGATCAGGCCAGGGTGATGGCGCGGCCCTCGGTGAGCGCCTCGACGATGCGGGCGGCGCCGACGATCGTGGCGCCGGGGACCAGGTCCTGGTCGCCGGTGATGCCGCGCTTGGTCGCGCACGCGGAGCAGAGCCAGATCTCGCCACCGCCGTCGGCGACCTGTCGGACGAGGTCGGCGAGCGGCGGCATGCCCTCCTCCTCGATGCGCTCCGCCGACGCCGGGGACGCCGAGCGTGACCGCGTCGACGGTGCAGACCACGATCGCCCGCTGACCGGAGGCCACGGCGGTCGCCGCGGCGATGAACGGCACGGTCGCCCGCTCGGGGGCATCCTCGGCGTGGGAGCAGGGGAACAGCAGCAGGTCGGACACGGGGCACCTCGACGGTCGGGGACGGGCGACGCTAGGCCGGCCGGGACGGGCCGTGTGGCACGGGACGGCCGCGGCGCCCGGGACAGCGGGCTCGCGGACCGCGCAGGAACGCACACCTGCGCGCGAACGGTTCCCTTCCTCCTACCTGCGTAGTAGCGTTCGTCGGACACCGTCCTCACGACCGTGGGGTGGAGGTCGGCGCTGCGCGCCCGCGCGTGCGCCGACGGACGAGCTTCCGGGAGGGAAGTCCATGCATCGATCGCTCTGGTTGCGCCGCGTCGCGGCTGCCACCGCGCTCGCTCTCGTCGCCGCCGCCTGCGGTGGCGACGACGAGCCCGAGACCACCGAGACCGAGACCGAGGAACCGGCCGAGACGACGGCACCGAGGAAGAGCCGGCGGACGACGGCGAGGACGGACGGCGAGGGGCCGCGGGATCGACCGGCCCGAGCGCGACGACGTCCTCGACATCGGTTACATCCTCCCCGAGTCGGGCCCGCTCGCCTTCCTCGGCGCGCCGCAGATCGACGGCCGTCGAGATGGCCATCGAGGACATCAACGCCGCTGGCGGCGTCCTCGGGCCGACGTGACCCTCACCACCGGTGACGAGGCTGGTGACGCTGCCGTCGCTCGTGACACCGCGGCCCGCCTCATCAACGACGGCGTCGACGCCATCATCGGTGCCGCGTCGTCGGGTATGTCGCAGGAGTTCATCCAGACGCTGAACGACAACGAGATCGTGCAGTGCTCCGGCTCGAACACCTCGCCGGCGTTCACCGACCAGGACAACAACGCGCTTCTACTTCCGCACCGTCCCGCCGGACGAGGCGGTCGCCCCGATCATCGCCAACACCGTCATCGGTGACGGCTACGCGGCTCCGGCCGTCCTCGCTCGTGCCGACGACTACGGCGTCGCCTGCATGGAGCTCGTCGAGGCCGGCCTGACCGAGCAGGGCGTCGAGCCCGTGCTCGTCGAGACCTACGACACCGAGACCGACGACTTCGACGCGCTCGTGCAGCCAGGTCACCGGTGCTGGCGCTGACGCGGCCGTCGTCATCGGCTTCGACGAGGCCGGTGGTCGCTGTACGGCGCCCTGATCGAGGCCGGGTTCCCGGCCGACGCGCTCTACGGTGGTGACGGTGTCTTCGGCCCGGCCCTCGCCGACGCGGTCGGTACCGACATCACCGGGCTCAAGGTCATCGGCGCCGCCGGTGACGACGAGTTCAACGAGCGTCTGAACGAGGCGATGCCGGACGAGCGAGCAGGGCAACGTGATCTACGGCGGCCAGGTCTACGACTGCGTCATCGTCATCGCCCTGGCGGCGGAGGCGGCGCAGTCGGCCGACCCGGCCGTCTTCAACGACGAGATCGAGGACGTCACCAGCGGCGGGACCGAGTGCACCTCCTTCGAGGAGTGCCGGGACCTGCTCGCCGACGGTGAGGACATCGACTACACCGGTGCGTCCGGCCCGCTGGACCTGGTCCGTCCGGACCCGACCTTCGGTCGCTACGCCATCGGTCAGTTCACCGCCGACGGCCTCGAGATCGTCGGTTCCGAGGACGTGGACCTGGCCGACGTCGGCTGATCCAACGCCACACCGCACGCAACGACAGGAGCCCCGCCCTCGGGACGGGGCTCCGCTCGCGTGTCCGGGCACGCGGCAAGGGCTGGCCCACCGATCGGTCACTCGTCGGTCTCGAGACCGGCGGGTGCGCGTCAGCGGACCTTGGCGAGGGTGCCGAGGTAGAGCTCGATGACCTTCGGGTCCTCGAGCAGCTCGTGGCCGGTCCCGGTGTAGGCGTTGGTGCCCTGGTCGAGGACGTAGCCGCGGTCGCAGATCTGCAGGCAGCGGCGGGCGTTCTGTTCGACCATGACGATGGACACGCCGCTGTCGCGGATGGTCCTGACCCGACGGAAGACCTCGTCCTGGTTGGCGGGTGACAGACCGGCCGACGGTTCGTCGAGCAGCAGGACGGACGGCTCCATCATCAGCGCGCGCGCCATGGCGACCATCTGCCGCTCACCGCCGGACAGCGTCCCGGCGCGGCTGCGCGGACCGGTCGCCGAGCAGCGGGAACAGGTCGACGACCGCGGCGAACCGCTCGTTGAACCGCGTCGGGCCGCAGGAACAGGCCCATCTCGAGGTTCTCGCGGATGGTCAGCGAGGGGAAGATGTTGTTGGTCTGCGGGACGTACCCGACGCCGCGCTCGACGAGCTGGTGCGCCTTGAGGTTGGTGATGTCGTCACCGCGGAGGGTCACCTCGCCCGTCGCGGATGTCGACCAGCCCGAACAGCGCCTTCACGAGCGTCGACTTGCCGGCGCCGTTCGGGCCGATGATGCCCGACGACCTCGTTGTCGCCGAGGGTCAGGTCGCAGCCGTTGAGGATGTTGATGCCGGGCAGGTACCCGGCGTGGATGCTCGCGGGCGATGCAGGATCGGCTCGTGTCGGACGGTCACGTCGCTCACTCCTCGCGAGCGCGTGCTCGGGTCGTCGTGGAACGCCGAGGTAGGCGTCGATGACGGCCGGTCGCTCATGATGTCGGTCGGCCGTCCCTCGGCGATGACGCGGCCCTCGGCGAGCACGACCACCCAGTCGCTGATGCCCATGACCACGTCCATGTCGTGCTCGACGAAGATGACGCTCATGCCCTCGTCGCGGAGCGCCGTGACGTGGCCGAGCAGCGACTGCACGAGCGCCGGGTTCACGCCGGCCATCGGCTCGTCGAGCATGACGAGCGACGGGTTCGACCATCAGGGCGCGTGCCATCTCGAGCAGCTTGCGCTGCCCACCGGACAGTTCGCCGGCGTAGTCGTCGCTTCTTGTCGATCAGCTTGAACCGGCTCGAGCAGCTCCTCGGCCCGTTCGCTCGGTTGTCGCTGCTCCTGCTCGCGACCAGCCCGGCCTGAACAGCGCCGGCAGGAACCGCTCGCCGCGCTGGCCGGTGGCGCCGAGCAGCATGTTGTCCATCACCGTCAGCCGCGACAGCGCCTTGGTGAGCTGGAAGGTGCGGACCATCCCCTGGCGGGCGACCTTGTGCGACGGGCACGCCACCGATCGACTCGCCCTCGAAGGTCCAGGTGCCCTCGTCGGGCGCGTCGAAGCCGGTCAGCAGGTTGAAGAAGGTCGTCTTGCCGGCACCGTTCGGGCCGATGAGCGCGGTGATGACCCCCCGCTGGATCTCGAGGTGGTCGACGTCGACGGCCTTCAGGCCGCCGAAGCGCCGCTGCGACGCCGTCGATGACGAGGATCGGGTCGGGCTTGCGCCACGCCGGGGCGCGGCTCGAGCGTGTCCATGCGCGGTGGCGGGGTCGGGTCTCAGGCATCGAGCTTCAGCTCCCTCGGGTCGCCGAAGATGCCCTGCGGTCTGAAGACCACCAGCAGCACCAGCGCGAGGCCCATCAGGATCAGCGCGCTCGCGCCGACGGCGTTGGCACCCGACAGGAACGCCGGGCAGCAGGTCGGCGCTCTGCATCTGGCGCACGCGCGACCTGCACGCCGGAGAACAGGAACCAGAAGATGATCGCACCGACGATCGGGCCGATGCGGGTCGCGGCCCCGCCGAGGATCAGGATGGCGTAGGCGTAGAAGGTGATCTGGGGCCGGAACGTGTCGGCGTTCACCGTCGAGCCGGCGATCGCGAACATGATGCCGGCCGACCGACCCGAGGACACCGCCGAGCACCAGGCTCTGCATCTTGTAGCTGAAGACGTTCTTGCCGAGGGCGCGGGCGGCGTCCTCGTCCTCGCGGATGGCACTGCAGCACGCGGCCCCAGGGGCTGCGCATCAGCAGCGCCACGAGGAGCGTGGCGAGGGCGACCAGCACCCAGGTGACGAGCAGCGCCCAGCGACACCTGTGGCGGTGTAGGTGAGCGGTCCGAGCCGGATCCCGCGGGTGAACGGGTTGAGCGCGTAGAACTCGCCGGCGACCGACTGGAGCCCGAAGGGGCCGCCGGTGAGGGGGCGCGGCGGGGCCGGAGCGGAACGAGCAGGCGCAGCACCTCGGCGACCGCGATGGTGCGTGATCGCGAAGTAGTCGGCGCGCAGCCGCAGCGTCGGGGCACCGAGGATGAGCGCGAGGACCACACCGGCGAGGAGGCCGACGAGCACGCCCGACCCACAGCGGCAGCCCGAAGGTCGCCACCGAGATGCCGAGCCCGTAGGCGCCGACGAGCATGAACCCGACCTGGCCGAAGTTCAGCAGGCCCGGTGTAGCCGTAGTGGACGTTGAGGCCGATGGCCAGCAGCGCGTACACCGCTGCCTGGGGGCCGAAGGCCGAGCGGAGGGCGCTGCCGAAGATCGCTTCGAAGTCCACCGTGGTCCCCTCAGCCGATGCGTTCGCGTCGTCCGAGCAACCCCTGGGGTCGGACGAGGAGCACGATGACGAGGACGCCGAGCGCCCACGCGGTCTTGAGTTCGTTCGGGAAGTACACGACCGACAGCTCGGTGACGAGGCCGACCACGAGGCTGCCGATCATCGCGCCGTACGCGGTGCCGAGGCCGCCGAGGATGATGCCCGGCGAACATCAGCAGCAGCATCGGCTGGAAGCCGAAGTCGTAGCTGACGCGGAACATGGTCGCCGTAGAGCACGCCGCCGAGACCGGCGAGGGCACCGCCGGCGATCCAGACGACGCTGACGACCCGCTCGACGTCGATGCCGGACGATTCGGCGAGGTCGCGGTTGTCGGCGACGGCCCGCATGGCCTTGCCGATGCGGCTGCGTTGGAGCGCCGTCGCGACGCCGATGAGGACCACGATGGCGACCGCGATGACGACGAGGTCGCGGGGCGTGGTCGCGAACGGTCCGAAGCTGACGCGCTGCTGGACCGCGTACTGCGCGTAGGGCTGCGCGCGGCCGCCGAAGAAGATCAGCGAGGACGAAGCGCAGCACCAGCGACAGGCCGATGGTGACCACGAGCAGCTGGAACAGCCCGACGCCGCGCCGGCGTCAGCGGTCGGAAGACCCCGCGGTCAGAGCGCCGGCGGCGAGCCGCGGCGGCGACGACCCCGATCACCGCCGCGAGCACCAGGTGGAGCCCGGCGGCGTTGGCGAACCAGGCGACGACCGCACCGATGACGACGATCTCGCCGTGGGCGAAGTTGATCAGGCCGGTGGTGCCGAAGATCAGCGACAGGCCGACGGCCGTCATGGCGATGATGAGCCCGAACCGGATGCCCGGACAGGGTCTGCTGCAGGAAGAGCGCGACCTGGCCGCTGACCGCGCCGCCCTCACCGAGCGGGATCGGGACGGCACGCCGGCCCGTCCCGATGCTGACCTCGACGGTGTCGCTGTCGGGGTTGCGCAGCTCGACGCCCTCCGGGAGCGCGTCGACGGTGACGGTGTAGTCGCCGGGACCGGGGACCTCGAACTCCCACTGGCCGTTCTCGTCGGAGACGGCCTCGCCGAGCTCCGCGCCGCCCGACTCGGCGATGGTCAGCTCGATGCCCTCGACCGGACCGTCCGCGTTGCGGAAGGTCCCGAACAGCACCGACGGCTCGGCCTCGTCGCCGCTCGTCTCGGG
Source organism: uncultured Nitriliruptoraceae bacterium (assembly GCA_963850715.1). Taxonomy (GTDB): domain Bacteria; phylum Actinomycetota; class Nitriliruptoria; order Nitriliruptorales; family Nitriliruptoraceae; genus Nitriliruptor. The sequence goes on from CAWKMM010000002.1 coordinate 10,611, forward strand.
GTCGGCTCCTCGCCGTCGTCCTCCTGGGCGAGGATCAGAGCGTCGCTCCGCGCCGGGTCGACCGGTGCCGCAGCCGCCGGCGCGAGCGCCGCGGCGGCCGGGGCGAGCAAGGCGAGCGACAACGCAGCGAGGACAGCGATGCTCAGCGCGAACGCTCGCACGCGTGCGCTCACGGCCCTGCTCCCGGAGTCGGCGACGCGCGGAGCCTAGTCAGCACGTTGCGCCGACAGGTGGGGCGAGCGACGGGCGCTACGCTCCGACGCCCGCTCGGGTCGGATCGAGGACGTCGATCGAGGCCGCTCCGACCAGCCGTCGCGGCGGGCCGCGCACCACCGGGGACCCACGAGGCGTACATGCTCGATCTCGATCCGCAGCTGACCGCGACGCTGGCCGTCGCCGCGTGTGTCGCCGCCGTGGTGCTCCTCCTGCTCGTCGTCGTGTGCTCGCGCTGCGGACCCGCCGTCTCGTGCGCGAGCACCGGCGCGCCATCGACCCCGAGCGCGGCGAGGACGTCATCGCCGTCCTCGGTCGCCACGAGGACACGATCCAGGCCATCGACCGCGACGTGCGTGCCCTCGACGCCCGATCCGGCGAGCTTCGCGAGCTCCTACGCGGCACGGTGTCCCGGGTCGGGATGGTCCGCTACGACGCCTTCGAGGACATGGGCGGCGCGCTGTCGTTCTCCGCGGCGCTGCTCGACGAGCACGGCGACGGCATGGTGCTCTCGGCCATCAACGGCCGGACCGAGACCCGCTGCTACGCCAAGCCGGTCACGCGGTCGTCGCTCGGAGCACAACCTCTCCGCCGAGGAGGAGGCCGCCATCGAGACGGCCGTTCGTGGCGGTGGGATGGGCGAGGCCCCGGCCCCGACGCGCCGCCGCCGGCGGTCGTCACCGTGACCGAGGTCCCGACCTCGGAGCGGGCGAGCTCGACGGGCGCCCCCCGCGCGGATGTCGCCTACCTCGGTCCCGCGGGGACCTTCACCGAGACCGCCGCCCAGCTGATCGTCGGCGGCACCGCCCCGGTGCTCGAGCCCTGCGGCGACGTCGCCGAGGTGCTCCGCCGGGTCGAGGAGGGTGTGGCCGACCCGCGGGGTCGTGCCCGATCGAGAACACCCTGGAGGGGTCGGTCACCGCGACGCTCGACGCGCTCGCGTTCGACACCGACCTGCTCATCAACGGCGAGCTCGAGCTGCCGATCACGCTGGTGGCGGCGGCTGCCGCCCGGCGTCCGACCTCGACGAGGTCACCGAGGTGCGCTCCCACCCGGTCGCGCTCGCGCCGGTCCGGCGGTGGCTGCAGCACGGTGCTGTCCGGGGCCGAGGTCGTCCCCGTCGACGTCGACGGCCCGCGCCGCCGCAGGAGGTCGCCGAACTCGGCGGTCCGCGCCTCGCGATCGTCAACCCGCTGGCGGCCGAGCGCTACGGCCTCGAGGTGCTCGCGCGCGACATCGCCGACCGGTCGGCCAACTCGACCCGCTTCGTCGTGGTCGGACGCGAGCTCGGCCCACCGACCGGCTGGGACAAGACCTCGCTCGTGGTCTTCATCGACGAGAACCGCCCCGGTGCGCTGCTGCAGCTGCTGGAGATCTTCGCCGAGCGCGACCTCAACCTGACCAAGATCGAGTCGCGCCCGACCAAGGCCGAGCTCGGCGAGTACTGCTTCTTCCTCGACACCGTCGGGCACCTCGCCGACGAGCGGGTCGGGGACGCGCTGGCCGCGGTCAAGCGCACCCACCGCGACGTCAAGGTGCTCGGTTCCTACCGCCGCTCCGGGGCGCGCGTGACCGTCCGAGGCCGACGCGATCGCCTCCGACGACGCCGCCTACCGCGACGCTGCCGACTGGCTCGGCGAGTGGCGTGCCCGCACTCCGCGGGTTGCCTCGAACCGGCATGATCGATCCCCGCCTGCTCCGTTCCGACCCCGACACCGTCGCCGCCGCGCTCGCGCGCCGTGGCTTCGACCGGGCCCGCGTCGACGCGCTCGTCGACCTCGACGAACGCCGCCGGTCCCTGACCGCCGACGTCGACCGTGCCCGCGCCGACCAGAAGCTGGCGTCCACGTCGATCGGGAAGGCCTCCGCCGAGGAGCGCCAGGCACTGATCGACCGCGCCGAGCGAGCTGAAGGTCGGCGTCGCCGACCTCGAGACGGCAGCTCGCCGAGACCGAGGCCGAGCACCGGGCGACCTTCGCCGCGGTGCCGAACCTGCCCCACCCCGCACGCCCCTGACGGGCAGGAGGGCGACGGGATCGTGCTGCGCACCTTCGGGGAGCGACCGCGCTTCGACTTCGCCCCGCGGGACCACGTCGAGCTGATGGAGTCGGCGGATGCGCTCGACCTCGCCGCGGGGCGCGGACCTCGGGCGCCCGGTTCGCCTACCTCAAGGGCGAGGGCGCGCTGCTCGAGCTCGCGCTCGTCCGCTACGCCCTCGAGGTCGCCGGCCGGCACGGGCACATGCCCGGTCATCCCGCCGGTGCTCGTGCGCGAGGAGGCGATGTACGGCACCGGCTTCCTGCCGACCGACGAGCAGCAGCTCTACGCCCTGCCCGAGGACGAGCTCTACCTCGTCGGCACCTCGGAGGTGCCGCTCGCCGCGCTCCACATGGACGAGCTGCTCGACGAGGGCGACCTGCCGCTGCGCTACGCCGGGTACTCGCCGTGCTTCCGGCGCGAGGCTGGGGCCCACGGCAAGGACACCCGCGGGATCCTGCGCGTCCACCAGTTCGAGAAGGTCGAGCTGTTCAGCTTCGTCCACCCGGACGGCGTCCGACGACGAGCACGAGCGCATCCTGACCATCGAGGAGGAGATCTTCCGCGGGCTCGGCGTCCACGCCCAGGTGGTCGACATCCCCGTCGGCGACCTCGGCGCCTCCGCCGCGCGGAAGTTCGACATCGAGGCGTGGCTGCCGGGGCAGGACGCCTACCGCGAGGTGACCTCGTGCTCGAACACCACCGACTACCAGGCCCGCCGGCTGCGTACCCGCATCCGGGTCGCCGGGGGTGACAACGTCCTCGTGCACACGCTGAACGGCACCGCGCTCGCGGTCCAGCGCGCCATGATCGCGCTCGTCGAGACCCACCAGCGCGCCGACGGGTCGGTGGCGGTGCCCGAGGCCCTGGTGCCGCACCTCGGGACCGAGGTGCTGTTCGCCGGCCGTCACGGCGGCGCCCCCGCCGCGGAGGGGACCCCGTGACCCGCTTCGAAGCCCGCAACACCTCGAGCGACAGCCTGCCCGTCCCGCCCGAGCCCATCTGGGAGGTGCTGACGAGCCCGCGGCTGCTGGCGGAGATGACGCCGCTGATCGACCACATCGACGAGGTCGGTGACTCGCACTGGCGTTGGCACCTGGCCAACGTCGCGGGCGTCGGCGTCGCGGTGTCCCCGTGCTTCACCGTGCGGATGGACTTCGACCCGACCGAGCGCATCGACTTCACCCACGAACCGGTCGGCAAGGAACGTGCCGGTGCCGACGGCATCTACACCCTCGAGCCGATCGAGGGCGGCACCCACCTCGCCGTCGACATGACCGTGCACGTCGACCTGCCGCTGCCGGCGATGTCGCGTCCGGCGGTCACCCGCGTGATGCACGCCACGATGGCCCGGATGGGGGACCGGTTCGCGCAGAACCTGTGCCGTCACCTCGGCATCACCCGGTAGGTCAGCGCGCGGGGGTCAGGCCCCGGCGTGCCCGCTCCTCGTCCGCCGTCACCTCGCGGCCCGTCACGGTCGCCAGCGGCGGGTCGTGTGCGAGGTAGGCCTCCTCCTCGTTCCGCCACGCCTGCACGTAGCGGTAGAAGGGGACGATCGGGTGCAGGTGGTGCACCAGGTGGTAGTTCTGGCTGAACATCAGCGGGGTGAGCAGCCACTCCGCACCGACGATGTTGCGGGTGGTCTGGAACCGGTCGTCGGCGTTGGTGGCCTCGAGCCCGTGGTGGGGCAACCAGTCGAACCACCACGCCAGCACCACCAGGGCGATGCGTTGCGGAACCAGCAGCACCAGCGCGAAGGGAGCGAGATGGCCCGTGACGCCGAGGGCGATCAGGACGGCCACCGCGGCGACCATCACGGCGACGGACTCGACGACCTCAGCGCGTGGCCGCGTGCGGACGTCGCGGGCCCAGAACCACGCGTAGCGCAGGTCGACGACCGCCCACCGCAGGGGCAACTGCCACGCCGGCCCCTCGATGACCCAGGCGTCCGGGTCGGCGTCGGGGTCCTCGTTGACGTGCTTGTGGTGCTCGAGGTGGATGTAGCGGAACAGGGGGAAGGACGCGTACAGCGCCACGAACGGGATGGCGATGCGTCCGAGCACCTCGTTGACGGTCTTGACCTTGCCCGCCCCCCGGTGGGTCGCGTCGTGCAGCACCGTGAACATCGCGAAGCAGACCACGGCGTGCACCGGGATCGTCACCCACGCGGTGACGCGGCCCGTGATGGCGCCCCAGGCCGCGCCCACGAACACGGTCAGCAGGATCGCCGTGAGCGTGACCGTCGGCCAGGCGACCGTCGGGCGAGGCACGCCCGGTCGAGGTGTGCCGCGCGACCGCGAGACCGGCGGAGGTTGACATAGAACGCCTCCGTGTAACATCCGCGTGGGAGCGTACGCGAGGGATGCGCGGATCGCCATCGCTAGTGTTGCTCGGGCCTGGAGGGTTGGCCGAGCGGACGAAGGCAGCGGTCTTGAAAACCGCCGGGCGGTGTACGCCGTCCCGTGGGTTCGAATCCCACACCCTCCGCGACGACCACCACCGGTGGTCGCGGGAACGGTCGCGCGTCGGCCCGGTGGGGGGAAGGTCGGTGCACTGGCCGCTCGCCCCGTGACCCGCCCCGGCGCGCTCCGCCCCGCGGCCCGCCATCCGCCCGCTGCTCGGCGCCGTGGCCGCCTCAGCCTGTCTGCCGGCGGCGCTCCTCGCCGGGCCTGGCGGCGGACCCGACCGGGTGATGCTCGTCGCCATGGTCCTCCTCGCGGCAGGGATCGCTGCGGCCCGCCTCGCTGGGGGCGAGGCCGACGCCACTCGGAACGACCGGGTCCGCGTCGCCAGCACCGGCCTCGCCGCCCTCTTCCTGGTCGTCCTGGTCGCCCGCTCGACCCTGGACGCGGTCTCGTGGCTCGCCCTGTTCGCGGCCTCGTCGGTCTCGATGTCGACCATCCGGCACGCGGAGCTCCGGACCATCATGCAGTCCGCGCTGGTGATCGGCGCGTGGACGCTGCTGGTGGTCGACCAGCCCGATCCGCGCACGATCGACGGTGCGGTGGCGGTGCTCGGTCCGGTGGTGCTGCTCGTCGCCGTGACCGTTCTCGCGAGCTCGTTGGCCGGTGACCTCGAACGGTCACGTCGCCGCGAGCTCGCGACGCGCCGCGCCGCCGATCGACGGAGCCGAGCTGCTCGAGGCGGTCCGGCAGCTGAGCCGGGCCGGACGCGGTGAGGTCGTGGACGTCACCGTCGACGCCCTGCAGGAGCTGGGCTTCCCCGTCGCCGCGGTGCTGCTCGTCGACGCTGGTGCCCTGGCAGCACGTCGCGTCGCGGGTGTCGATGAGCGCCCCGACTTCGGCTCCGGGGTCAGCGGTCACGCCCTGGAGACCGGCCGGACGGTGATCTCGCCCGACTACCGCAGCGACGAGCTCCGCCTCCCGGACCTCGACCTCGGCGCGGTGGTCGCCACCCCGATCCGCGCCGACGGGCGCGACATCGGCGTGCTGACGGTCGGTGTCCCCGACGCCGGCGCCCCGCCGATGGGGGACGTCGAGGTCGTGGAGGTGCTCGCCGCGCACCTCGGCGGGGCCCTGGCCCTCGAGCGGGTGGAGGAGAACCAGGCCGTCCTGCTCGCCCGGCTGCGCGAGCTCGATGGCCTCCGGGCGGACTTCGTCGACCGGGTGTCGGAGGACCTCCGCGATCCGCTGACGGTGGTCCGCGGCGTCGCGCAGACGCTCGCGCGCGCACGCCGAACGGGTGCCCGCCGAGCAGCGGGACGAGATGCTCGGTCGCCTGACGGGGCAGGCGACGGACCTCGCGCGGACGCTCGAGGCGCTGCTCGACTTCTCGCGCGTCAGGGTCGGCAAGGTCGATCCGCGGCCAGAACCGGTCGATCTGGTCGAGCTGCTGGCGGTGCCGATGGGCGGCACCGGGCTCGAGGCTCCACGTCCGGGGACGTCCCGTGGTGGTGGTCGACCGCGAGCTGGCTCGCCGCGCCGTCGAGATGCTGCGGCGCGGCACGTTCGCCGCCGAGGAGGGGCTCACGGTCCGTGAGGTCGGCGACACCGTGACGATCGACGTCGAGCTCCGAGCTCGATGGGCTGCAGGGCGGTTTCGCCAGGTCCCTCGCCGAGCAGCTGCTGGTGGCCGCTGGGGCCAGCAGCGAGCGGATCCCCGGCGGGCTCCGGCTGATCCTCCCTCTGCGGCGTTCCACGACGGTGCAGCCGTGACCGGAGACGAGCAGCAGGGACGGGAGGAGGCACAGCGGTCGGTCACGCCGGCCGTCGTCGGCGCGACCGTCGCCCTGGTGGTCGTCTCCGTCGTGACCGCGGCGGTCGGTGACGATCCGCAGCGCTTCACGAGCATCTTCGGTGTGGTCATCGTCGCCGCCGCGTTCGCCATCCCACGTCGTCGCCGCGGATCGCTGATCGTCTGGGCCTGGGTCGGCTGGGGAGTGGCCCTGGTGGTCGGTGGGGTCCGCGATCCGGTGGCGATCGCGACCCAGCTCGGCGGGGCCGCGCTGCTCGCTCTGGTGGCGCTGCGGACGACCGCGTCGCTCGAGGCCGCGCTCCGGGTCGAGCAGGTCGCGAGCCGGGCGTCACGGACCCGGGCCTCGCTCCTCGGCATCGGTGCTCCGCTTGCAGTCGCTCGAGCCGAACGCGGTCGCCGAGGCGGTGGTCGCGCGGCGTCCGGGAGGCGGGGTTCGACAGCGCGATCCTGCGGTCGGTGGACGGTGACGGCCTCCGGCTCGTCGCCGCCCGTCCCGCTGGCGGTCAGGACCCGCCGTTCCGGGTCTCCGGTGACGAGGCCTGGTCGAACATCGCCCGGCGGACGGGTCGGTCCGGTGGTCGTGCGCGAGTACCGGTCCCACCGGGCCGCGCTGCCGGACTCGGGCGACCTCGCGGGGCGCCGTCGCGGTGCCCGTCCGCGTCGACGGCGAGCTGGCCGCGGTGCTCTTCGCGGCCCGTCGCGAGCTCGGGCTCACCGCCCTGCCAGGTGGAGGCGATCGAGCTGCTGGCCGAGGAGGCGGGCATCGCGCTCCGGCGAGCCCGCGCGGTTCGCCGCGGACGCGGCCACGGTGGCGCGAGCTGCGTCGTCTCGACGAGCGCACGCACGACTTCGTGTCGACGGTGTCGCCACGAGCTGCGGACGCCGATGACGGTGATCGACGGGCTCGGGCAGACCCTGGAACGGCGGTGGGACGACCTCGATCCGGCCCGCCGGGCCGACCTGCTGCGACGCATCGACGAGAACGCGGAGCGGCTGGCCGTGATGGTGCGCTCGCTGGTCGACACCTCCGCGCTCGAGCGGGGGCGGATCGTGCCCCGCCGGAGACGGTCGATCTCGGTGCCTGCGTCGACGCGGTGCTCGGTCGGCTCGCGTCGCTGCTCGAGGAGCACCCGACGACGGTCGAGGTCGCCGACGGGCTGCGGGTCGACGCGGACCCGTCGCTGCTGGAGCACGTCATCGAGAACCTGCTTGTCGAACGCCGCGCGGCACACCCCACCCGGCACGGCGGTCCTCGTGCGAGCCGGCGCGCGGACGGTGAGGTCGAGGTGGAGGTGGTCCGACGACGGGCCGGGGATCGCACCGGAGGACCTGCCCGCACGTGCTCGAACGCTTCTACCGGGCGGGGGAGCCGACGACGCGTCCGAGCGGTGGCCTCGGGCTCGGGCTCGCGCTGAGCCAGCAGATCGTCGGGCGCACGGGCGCGAGCTGCGTGACCTCGGAGCTCGGGCAGGGACCCGGTTCGCGTTCCGGCTGCCGCTCGCGTCGGGTGGTCCGCTGCGGTCGACGGACGGCACCGGTCAGGTGACGGTGGAGACCGGCACGGCGCAGGCGGCTCGGGGGCGAGTCGTTCCCGTCCGGGTCGCGGGTCGGCCAGAGGTGCTCGATCTGGGCGTTGAGCTCGGCGCCGAGCAGGACGGCGAACCCGGTGAGCCACACCCACAGCAGCGCCGACGATCGGGCCGGCGAGCGGGCCGTACGCGCTGTCGGAGCGAGGATCCAGGTGCCGTAGAGGCGCAGGGCGGCGCTGCCGGCCAGCCAGAGCGCCGGTCGCCAGCACGGCGCCCGGCAGGTCGCGTCGCCAGCGGGTGTCGCCACGGGGCGCCCAGGTGGTAGAGCGACGCGAGTCGCGAGCGGTGGCGACCACGAGCACGGTCGGCCAGTAGCCGATCCGCCACGCGGCGGCGAGCAGGTCGGTGTCGAAGCCGAGCGACGGTGACGAGCGCTCGCCGAAGCGCGGTCCGGCGAGGAGCAGCGGCGCAGCACCAGGCCGACGACGCAACGCCGACGAAGGTCAGCGCCGAGGCCGAGCAGCCGCTGCCCGAACCCGCGGGGCTCGGTCGCGGCCGTAGGTGATGGCGATCGTGACGAGGACGACCTTGACCGCACGCGACGCCGTCCAGACCGTCGTCGAGGAACGCGAACGAGACGACCGGCAGACGTGGTGCTCGGCGACGAGCCGTTCGAGGACGGGCCGGAGACGCGTCGAGCGTCTGCGCGGTGAGCGCGACGCTGGCGACCTCGAGGATGCGGTCGATGAGCTCGTCCTGCCAGCCGCCACCCTCGCCGGCGACGAGGCTCGAGGCGGCGATCGGGTCAGCAGCAACGCCGGCAGCGACAGCAGGACCCAGAACGCGAGCTCCGCCGCGAGGCCGGGGAGGCGGTCGGCGACCGGCCCGGACGGTGCGGCGACCAGCTCGACCGCGGGCCGCAGCGCGCGGCGGGCTGCGGTCGATGAGCGGCGGGTGAGGGGGTGCACGCGCCGAGCGTAGGCCGGGCGCATGCGCAGGCGGGCGTCCAGGACCGGCGCAGGGGGCCCTCGGCCGGGTTCGCGGTCCCGCGGCCGCTGCTACCCTGCGCGCCGCCGCGCGCCCACCACCGGGGTTCGCGGGCGCCTGGAGGCTTCGCCTAGTCTGGTCTATGGCGCGGGATTGCTAATCCCGTTGGGGGTCTAACCCCCTCGAGGGTTCAAATCCCTCAGCCTCCGCTCGCAACACCGCACCACCTGCGCTGGTAGCTCAGTCCGGATAGAGCACCTGACTACGGATCAGGCGGCCGGGGGTTCGAATCCCTCCCAGCGCG
>CAWKMM010000003.1:0-11739 GCA_963850715.1 uncultured Nitriliruptoraceae bacterium
GGCGGGGCTCCGGATCTGGTCACCCCCGCGGGGACGTTGCCCACCGGCTCGCGCCCGGTGGTCCTCGGCGTCCTGAACGTCACGCCCGATTCGTTCTCCGACGGCGGGACCGCCTACGACGCGAACGACCACCCTGAGGCGGCCATCCGGGCGGGGCTGGCGTTGCTGGAAGCCGGTGCGGACGCGATCGACGTCGGCGGTGAATCGATGCGACCGGGTGCGGATCCGGTGACCGCCGACGAGGAGCGCCGACGCACCCTGCCCGTCATCGAGGCCCTCGCAGCCGAGGGCGCGATCGTCGCGATCGACACCGTCAAGGCCGAGGTAGCACGGGCGGCGGTCGCGGCGGGAGCGAGCATCGTCAACGACGTGTCGGCCGGATCGCTGGACGAGCGGATGCACGCGACGGTGGTCGAACTCGGGATCCCCTACGTGCTCAGCCACATGCGCGGCGAGCCACGGACCATGCAGCAGCACGCGTCCTACGAGGACGTGGTGCGCGAGGTGTTCGACCACCTCGCCCGGGGTGTCCGTGACCTCGCGGCCGCGGGCCTGCCCCCCGAGCGCATCGTGGTCGACCCGGGGCTGGGGTTCGCCAAGGACGCGCGCCACAACCTGGCGCTGCTCCAGGCGGTGCGCGATCTCACCTCGCTCGGCCGACCCGTCCTGGTCGGCGCGTCGCGCAAGTCCTTCATCGGCGCGGTCACGGGATCGGACGACCCGACCGACCGGCTCGAGGGCTCGCTCGCCGTGGCCGCGACCGCCGTGGCCGCGGGGGCCCGCATCGTCCGCGCGCACGACGTCGCTGCCACCGTCCGCGCCGTCCGCGTGGCTCACGCCATCGCGGCAGGCGTGCTGCCCGTCGGATCGGCGTCCACGGGCCGGCAGTAGCCTCGCGGTCCGTCCCGGGGAGGATCCACGTTGGACCGCATCACCGTGACCGGCATCGAGGTGTTCGCGCACCACGGCGTCCTGCCGCACGAGCGTGAGCTCGGCCAGCGCTTCGTCATCGACCTCGCGCTCGACCTCGATCTCGCACCGGCGGCGGCCTCGGACGACGTCGCCGACACCGTCCACTACGGCGAGCTCGCGACTGCGGTCTCGACCCTCGTGACCGAGCATCCCGTCGATCTCATCGAGACCGTCGCCGAACGCGTCGCGACCCGCTGCCTCGAGGACACGCGTGTGCGCGCTGCCGAGGTCACGGTGCACAAGCCCTGCGCGCCGCTCCCGGTGGTGGCCGCCGAGGTGGCGGTCACCGTGCGCCGCACCCGTGCCTGACCGTGGCTGAGCTCACCTTCCTGTCGCTCGGCGCGAACGTCGGTGACGCGCTCGAGACGCTCACCGCCGCCGTCTACGCCCTCGACGACCTCGACGGGTTCGCCGTCGAGGACGTCTCCGCGGTGTACGAGACCGATCCGTGGCCGCCCCCCGACGACCCACGGCACGTCCCGCAGGATCCGTACCTGAACCTCGTGGTTCGGGGTCGGACGGCGCTGACGCCCGGTGCCCTGCTCCGACAGACCCAGCTCCTCGAGACCGCCTTCGGGCGCGACCGCACCACCGAGCAGCGGTGGGGACCACGCCCCCTCGACATCGACCTGCTGCTCGTGGGGGACGAGCGCATCGCCACGGTCGACCTCGAGCTCCCCCACCCCCGGCTGGCCGAGCGTGCTTTCGTCCTGGTCCCCCTCGCGGAGGTCTGGCCGGGAGGTGCGCTGCCGGACGGCCGGCGGGTCACGCAGGCGCTCGCCGCGCTGGCACCGATCACCGGCATCGAGCTCGTGGTCCGACTCGACGAGGTCCCGGGCGGCCACGTGACGCGGCCCGACGGGCCAGGCGCACCGCCAGCATCGTTCGAGCGGCCCGGGCTCGACCCCGACGAAGCGGGTGGCGCGTGAGCTCGGTCCGCGCGCGTCGCCGCGTCGCCGTCATCGGTCCTGGCCGTCTCGGGACGCTGCTCGCGGTGGCCGCGTCGCGTGCGGGCCACCGCACGGTCGCGGTCGCCGGCGGGTCCGACGTGTCCCGTGGGCGGGTCGCGGCCCTCGTCGCGGGCTGCCGGCCGCACGCCCGGATCGTCGAGGCCGCGTCGGAGGCCGACCTCGTGTTCATCGCCACACCGGACGATGCCATCGAACAGGTGGTCACCGACCTCGCACGCGCTGACGTCATCGGCGAAGGCCACCGTGTGGTGCACGTGGCGGGGTCGCGCGGCCTCGCGCCGCTCCGCCGCGCCGCCCTCAGCGGTGCCGGCGTCGCGGCGTGCCACCCCGCGATGACGGTCCCGACGGGGTCCAGCGACCCCGACCTCCTCGTCGGGACGGCGTGGGCGGTGACGGCCCCCGCGACCGACCGGGGCTGGGCACGGGACCTGGTCACCGATCTCGGGGGCGACCCGCACGACGTCGACGACGACGTCCGGGGGCTCTACCACGCGGGGCTGACCATCGGCAGCAACGCCGCGGCCGCCGCCGTCGTGGTCGCGCGCCAGCTCCTGCTCGGCGCCCGGATCGCGGACCCGGGGGCCTTCCTCGCCCCCCTGGTGGCGCGCAGCGTCGACAACGCGGCCACGGCCGGTGCTGCAGCGCTGACCGGTCCCGTCGTCCGCGGTGACGTCGGGACGGTCACCGCGCACCTCGACCTGCTCGCGGCTGACGTCCCCGAACTGCTCGAGGCGTACCGCGATCTCGCGCGGGTCCTGCTCGGCCGGGTCCGCGCCGAGCTGTCCCCGGCGGCCGCAGCGGAGCTCGATGCCCTCCTCGAGCCGCGGGCCCACTGATCAGCGCGTGCGGCCACGTACCCTGCGCCGCCGCCGGAGGGAGACCGCGTGCAGCGACTGACCACGATCGCCGAGGTGCGTGCCGCCGTGGGTGAGGTGCGTCGAGGTGGGGGTCGCGTCGCGCTGGTCCCCACCATGGGCGCGCTCCACGAGGGTCACCTGGCGCTGGTCCGCGAAGCGGCCCGCCGGGCCGACGTCACGGTGGTGTCGATCTTCGTCAACCCGACGCAGTTCGACCGCTCGGACGACCTGGCGGCCTACCCGCGCGACCTCGAGGGGGACGAGGTGCAGCTCGCTGGTCTCGGGAGCCTCGACCCGGACGTGGTCTTCGCGCCGGAGGTGGCCGAGGTCTACCCCCGCCCGCCCGTCACGACGCGTGCACGTGGCCGAGCTGACCGACCGTCTCTGCGGCGCCTCGCGTCCCGGCCACTTCGATGGTGTCGCGACCGTCTGCACCAAGCTGTTCTCGATCGTCCAGCCGGACCTGGCCGTGTTCGGTCGCAAGGACTTCCAGCAGCTGACCGTCATCCGGCGCGTCGTGGCCGACCTCGACCTGCCGGTCGAGGTCGTTGGAGCACCGACCGTGCGGGAGACCGACGGGCTGGCGATGTCGTCACGGAACCGTCGCCTCGACCCCGCGGAGCGGCGCAGTGCCCGCTGCCTGTCCCGTGCGCTGCGAGCGGGCGTCGCCGTGGCCCGTGCCTGCCGGGCAGGCGGCCGACCCATCGACGTGGTTCGGGTCGCCGACGAGGTCGCCGGTACCCTTGCGGCCGCCACCGGGGTCACCGTCGACTACGTCGAGGTGCTCGATCCCGAGACCCTCGCACCGCCCGACGCGACACCGCGCGGGCAGGCGGGAGACGGACCTGCGGAGGCCCAGCAGCTGCTGGTCGCCGTCGCAGCCGACGTCGGGCCGGTCCGCCTCATCGACAACGTCGTGCTCGGCGACACCGACGACGAGGAACGGTTGCTGGCAGCGACGAGCTGAACGCCACCGTCACCGGTGGCCCGGTTGGAACCTGGACGTGGGAGCGTCCCGGAACGACACGGCAGAGAGGCGGGTGCACATGCGCCGCACCATGATGAAGTCCAAGATCCACCGCGGGACGGTCACCGAGGCCAACCTCGACTACGTCGGCTCGATCACGATCGACCGCGACCTGATGGACGCCGCGGACCTGCTCGTCAACGAGAAGGTCCAGGTCGTCGACAACCACAACGGCGCCCGGCTCGAGACCTACGTGATCGAGGGGGAACGCGGCTCGGGTGTGATCTGCCTCAACGGCGCCGCCGCCCGGCTGGTCCAGCCCGGCGACACGGTGATCATCATCTCCTACGCGGACCTCGACGATGCCGAGGCCCGCACCTGGGAGCCGACGGTCGTCTTCGTCGACGCCGACAACCGGCCCGTTTCGGTCGAGGCGGCCGAACACCACGGCCAGGTCCGGGGTGTGGCCTGAGCACCGGGTGGCACGTGCCCACGTCCGCCGCCCTGCCGGGGGACGGCGTGCTCGACCCGGCGGCGATCCACGCCGCGGGGCAGGCGGCTGTCGCCCGTGCCCTCGCCGAGGATCTCGGCGTCGCGCTCGACGCGACCCCCGCGCAGCGGCGGTCCGCGGACGTGACGGCCACGGCCACGATCCCGCCCGACCTGCCGGGTGACGCCTCGCTCGTCGCGCGGGCCGACGGCGTGATCGCGGGCACCGATCTGGTGGTGCTGACCTTCGCGGCGGTCGATCCCAGCCTGGAGGTGTCCCTCGAGGTCGTCGACGGCGCCAGCGTCACCCGGGGCCAGGTGCTCGGGCGCGTGTCGGGGCCGCTCGCGTCCGTCCTGGCGGGCGAGCGGACGGCCCTGAACTTCCTCACCCACCTGTCGGGCGTGGCGACGCGCACCCGCGCCTTCGCACGAGCCGTCCACGGCACGGGCTGCGTGGTGCGCGACACCCGCAAGACCACGCCCGGGTTGCGGCTGCTCGAGAAGGCGGCGGTCCGTGCCGGGGGCGGGGTCAACCACCGCGTCGGGCTGGCCGACGCCCTGCTGGTCAAGGACAACCACGTCGCCGCGGCCGGGGGCGTCGCTGAAGCCACGCGACGCGCGCTCGCCGCCGCCGGGGACCGCCACGTGCAGGTCGAGGTCACCTCGCTGACCGAGCTCGACGCGGCCGTCGACGCCGGCGCGCGGGACGTGCTGCTCGACAACTTCACCCCGGAGGGCTGTGCCGAGGCGGTCGCCCACGTCGCGGCCCGCGACCTGCCCGAGCGGATCCTGCTCGAGGCGTCCGGGACGATCCGGCTCGACACGGTCGCCGCCTACGCCGCGACCGGCGTCGATCGCGTCGCCGTCGGGGCGCTGACCCACTCGGCGCCCCAGCTCGACATCGCGCTGGACGTCACGACGTCGGGCATCGGGTCCGTCGGTCCCGACGCCACCGATCGCGCGGAGGTCTGACGTGCTGCTCGCGATCGACGTCGGCAACTCCACCACGGTCGTCGGGACCCTGCTCGGCGCCGAGGTGCGCCACCACTGGCGGCTGTCGACCCACGCCCACGAGACCGCCGACGAACTGGCCCTCAAGCTCGCGGGGTTGCTCCGGTTCGTCGGTCTCGACCTCGGCTCCGACATCGACGGTGCGATCGTGTCGTCGGTCGTCCCGAACGTGACCGAGACCCTGCGGAACCTGGCCGACCGTTACCTGCGCGAACCGCTGCTCGTGGTCGAACCCGGGGTGCGGACCGGTCTGGCGCTGCGGGTCGACAACCCCCGGGAGATCGGCGCGGACCGCATCGTCAACGCCGTCGCCGCCTACGAGCTCTACGGCGGCCCGGCGATCGTCGTCGACTTCGGGACCGCGACGTCGTTCGACGTCGTCGACGGGGAGGGGCAGTTCGTCGGTGGGGCGATCGCGCCTGGCGTCAACACGTCCGCGGATGCGCTCGTGCGGCGCGCCGCACGGCTGCCGCGGGTCGAGACCGTCACGCCGCCGAGCGCCATCGGCCGCTCGACGGTCACCGCGCTGCAGTCCGGCATCGTCTTCGGTGCCGCCGGGCAGGTCGACGCGCTCGTCGATCGCATCACCCGCGAGCTCGGTCCGGGTGTGACGACCGTGGCGACCGGCGGGCTCGCCCACGCTGTGCTCGATGCGTGTCGCAGCATCGACCACCACGACCCGTGGCTCACCCTCAAGGGCCTCAGCCTGGTGTGGGCACGCAACCGTCCCTGAGCGGGCTGCCTGGCCCTCGCGTGCCAGCGCTACCGTGCGGCCCCCCGCACCCGGCCCGCGAGACTCCCGTGTCCGATGCCCCGCGTGACCCGTCCGACGAGGCGTTGCCCGAGGGGGCGTCACCCGACGAGGGCTCCAAGCTCGACGAGCTGATCGCCGCCCGGCGTGCCAAGGTCGACCAGCTGCGCGCTGCCGGTGTCGAACCGTACGCCTTCGCGTTCCGGCCGACCGACACCGTGGCTGCGGTCGTCGCCCGTCACCCGGACCTCGAACCGGGGACCGAGACGGGTGAGCAGGTCACCGTCGCCGGCCGGATCGTGGCCAAGCGTTCGATGGGCCGGCTGCACTTCCTGGTCATCCGGGAGGCGGACGCGCAGCTCCAGCTGTTCATCGCCGTCAAGGCCGTCGACGAGCCGTCGCGCGATCTGCTCGGCCACCTCGACGTCGGTGACTGGCTCGGCGCGACCGGCGAGGTGCTGGCGACCAAGACCGGTGAACTGTCGGTGAAGCCGTCGCAGCTCACCCTCCTCGCCAAGGGACTGCGACCGCTGCCGGACAAGTGGCACGGCCTCACCGACACCGAGTCGCGCTTCCGCCAGCGCGAGGTCGACCTCGTCGTCAACGCCGATGCCCGCCGGGTCTTCACGGTCCGGGCCAAGGTGTTGAAGGCCCTGAGGGCCGAGCTCGACGAGCGCGGGTTCGTCGAGGTCGAGACCCCCATGCTGCACCCCATCCCGGGCGGCGCGGCGGCGCGTCCGTTCGTGACGCACCACAACACCCTCGACACCGACCTGTACCTGCGCATCGCGCCCGAGCTCTACCTCAAGCGGCTGATCGCGGGCGGCATGAACCGGGTGTTCGAGATCAACCGCAGCTTCCGCAACGAGGGGATGTCGACCCGCCACAACCCCGAGTTCACGATGCTCGAGTCGTACGAGGCGTACGCGGACTACCACGACGTCATGGACCTGACCGAGGCGCTCCTGCAGCGCGCCGCCCGCGAGGCGGTGGGCACCCTCGAGCTCACCTACGGCGGCCGCGAGGTGTCACTCACCGGGCCGTTCCGTCGCGTGCCGCTGCTCGACCTCGTCCGCGAGGCGACCGGTCGCGCCGAGCTGACCTACGACGACGACCTCGCCACCTGGCGGGCCGTCTGCGACGTCCACGAGGTCCACCACGAGGATGCCTGGGGGGTCGGCAAGCTCGCTCTCGAGGTGTACGAGGCCCTCGTCGAGCACACCCTGTGGGAGCCGACGTTCGTCACCGACTACCCGATCGAGGTCAGCCCGCTCGCGCGCCGCCACCGCGACGAGGAGCACGTCACCGAGCGTTTCGAACTGATCGTCGCCGGGCGGGAGTTCGGCAACGCTTTCTCCGAGCTCATCGACCCGGTCGACCAACGCGAGCGCTTCGAGTCGCAAGCGCGCGCGAAGGCGGCTGGCGACGACGAGGCGATGCCGATCGACGAGCCGTACCTGCGGGCCATGGAGCTCGGGCTGCCGCCCACCGGTGGGCTCGGCATCGGGGTCGATCGGCTCGTGATGCTGCTGGCCGACGTCCACAACATCCGCGACGTCATCCTGTTCCCGACGCTGCGACCCGAGTCCCCGACGTGACCGACGTCCGGGCCCGCTGATCGGAGCCACCCGCGTGCGCATCACGACCTACTGCTCCTCGTCCGAGGCGATCGACGACCGTTACGGCGAGGTCGCCCGCGCGTACGGCACCGCGCTCGGCGAGGTGGGACACGAGCTCGTCTACGGCGGCACCTCGGTCGGGCTCATGGGCATCGTCGCCCGCTCGGTCCGCGAAGCGGGTGGCCGGGTGACGGGCGTCGTCCCCGAGCTGATGGTCGGCCGCGGGCTCGCCGACGAGGCCTGTGACGAGCTGGTGATCACCGAGGGGATGGGTGGCCGCAAGCAGGAGATGATCGCCCGAGCGGACGCGTTCGTCGCCCTGCCGGGCGGCTTCGGGACCGTCGAGGAGCTGCTCGAGGTGCTCACGCTCAAGCAGCTGGGCTACCACCGTCGGCCGATCGTCCTGCTCCAGGTCGACGGGTTCTGGGACGGCCTGCTCGCGTTCTTCGAGCAGCTCTACGCCGCGGACTTCGCTCGGCCCGACTACCGCCGGCTCTACGGGGTGGCCGCCGACGTGCGCGAGCTGCTCGAACTGGTGGCGCTCCCACCCGAGAGCGACCTGCCGACGAAGTGGTACTGACCGTAGGTGAAGTTCCGAGCCTTCCGGCCGATGATGTGGTGACGGTCGACACGGCGGGGACCGGGACGGGGGGCGGAGGTGCGGTTCGAGACGGCGTTCCGCTCCTTCGCCGAGAGCATCGGCGTCGCAGTCGTCGTCGCGGACGCCGACGGGCGGGTCCTCACGGCCAACGAGGCGGCGCACCGGCTGTTCGACGGCGTCCTCGGTTCGAACGGCGCCCTGCTCGGCTCGCGAGCCGCCGATCACCCCTGGAAGCTGCTGCACGAGGACGGGCGCGACATGGCGCTCGAGGAGGAGCCGGCCCAGCTGGCACGACGGTCGGGTCAGGCGTTGCACGACCAGGTGGTCGGGTTCGTGGTCGACGGTGGCTCCCCGCGGTGGCTGCTCCAGAGCGCCGTCCCGCTGCGGCAGGACGACGATCACCGCAACGACCTGATGGTCTCGACGTTCGTGGACATCACGGCCCGGCGCGAGCTCGAGGCACGGCTCGAACAGCGGGCGAGCAACGACCCACTGACCGGGCTCGCCAACCGCCTGCGCTACGAGGAGGGGCTGCGGGAGGCCGCCCTCCGGGCCGACCGCGCCGAGGTCCCGGTGACCCTGATGCACCTCGACATCGACGACTTCAAGGGCATCAACGACCTCCACGGGCACGCGGCCGGGGACGGCGTGCTGGTGGCGATCGCCGACCGGATCGGTCGCCTGGTGCGGGCGAGCGACCTCGTCGCCCGGCTCGGTGGTGACGAGCTGGCGGTGGTCCTCGAGGGCGCCGACGACGAGCGGGCCCGGGCGCTGGCCGATGAGATCCTCGCCGCGATCGCCGAACCGATCCGTCCGGCGCGCACCCTGCGTGGCACCGAGGTCGAAGTCACGGTGTCGATCGGCATCGCGGTCCGCGAGGCGGCAGGCGACCTCGGCACCCTCGAGCTGGCCGCCGACGAGGCACTGCTGGCCGCCAAGCACGCGGGGAAGGGGCGCTACGTGGTCCACGACGGCGCGACGGTGCGTCCCGGGGGCGTGGAGGTGACCGTCGACGGCGCGGACGCCCACGCCTGGGCGGTCTACATGGACCGGCTCCGCAGCGCGATCGCGCGCAGCAAGGAGGAAGGGAGGTTGCCGAGCTCGTCCGGCGCTCCGGACTCCGTCCACCGGGTGCTGCAGGCGATGCTCGTCCGGATCGAACCGCGTGCCGCCGGTCGGGGAGGTCACCCTGGAGCTGCCGCGCGAGCGTGATCTCGGACCGTTCGTCTTCCACCAGACGAACGTGGACACGTGGGTGGCCCAGCTCCGCCGCGACGGCATCGTCGACGTCGAGATGTCGCCGGCGGCGGAGAGGTTCTGGAACGCGGTGCGTCGGAGCGTCGAGGTCGTCGGGTTCTGAGCCCGAGACGGCCGCCCGCTCGGGAGCGGAGCATCTGATCCTCCGGTCAGTGGCTCGCGTGCTCGCGGAGCTGCCGGGCGAGCTCCCGTGCGGTGCCGCTCGGGTCGTCCGGATCGATGACGATCGGACCGAAGCTCTCCGCGGGTTCGGTCGGCTCCCGGCCGTCGCCGAGCGGACCCAGGACGAACGCCGCCGCGACGGCCAACGCGAGGATCACCAGCGTGGCGACCGTGAGCTCGGCGATCGTCCGCGGACGCGTCCCGTCCCCCGGGGAGCGCGGGTCGTCCTCCGCGCCGATGGGTGGGACGACCGCGATGGCGCCGGTGGGGGTGTCGGACCCCGCGGGCTCGAAGACACCCTGGTCGGCGCCGCCGCTCGTCACCTCGTGACGTCCGGTGCTCGGGTCCACGGCCATCACGGCGGTGGCATCACGGTGCGGCGGCGGCGTCGGGGCACCGCTGTGCAACGGGTCGGCGGCGAGGATCTCGAGGGCTGCCAGCGCGTCCCGTGGGCGGTCGTCGGGATGCTCGGCGAGCAGGCGGCGCAGCAGCTCACGGAGACGCGGAGGAACGTCGGTTCGTGCCGCCAGGCGCGCCGTCGCGTCGCCACCTGGGGCGTGGCCCGTCAGCAGCTCGGTCAGCGTCGCGCCGAGGGCCCACAGGTCCGTGCGGACCGTCGCCTGCTCGCCGCGCCGCCGTTCGGGAGCCAGGTACCCCGCGGTCCCGATCACGAACCCGGTGCGGGTCATCCGTTCCTGGTCGACCGCGACGGCGACGCCGAAGTCGGTCACCTTGACGGTGCCATCCGGCGCCCGTAGGAGGTTGCCGGGCTTGACGTCGCGGTGCAGCAGGCCCGCCTGGTGCGCGCTGTCGAGGGCACCGAGCGCGTCGGTGGCGACCTGCGTGACCACCTCGGGCGGGAGGGGGCCATCGGCGGCGAGGACCTCGGAGAGGCTCGGGCCGTCGATGCACTCCATCACCATGTACGGGCGGCCCGTCTCCTCGCCGACGTCGTAGACGCCGACCACTCGCGGGTCGCTGACGGAGGCTGCGGCACGCGCCTCGCGGAGGAACCGTTCGTGGGACCCCTCGTCGAGGGCGAGGTTGTCGGCGAGGAGCTTGATCGCGACCTCGCGCCCGAGGACCTCGTCCTCCGCGCGGACGACCACCCCCATCCCGCCGACGCCGAGCCGACCGGTCACCCGGTAGCGGCCCGAGGCGATGTGGTCGGGCAGCATCGGGGTCGGGGCGTGCGCCCGCGTGGGCTCCGCCTCGTCGTCATCAGGAGCGTCGCTGCCCGAGGCATCGGGTGCGGCGCTCACGGTCCGCCCCCCTGGCCCGGTCCACGGCCGGGCGGGGGACCGCCGCCGCGGTCGCCGCCGGGCGGCCCGTTCCCCGGGCCCCCACCGTCTCCGCCGTCGCCACCGCTCCCGTCACCGCTCGGTGGTGCGGGGGCCGGGTCGGGCGAGGGTGCCGGAGCGGGAGCGGGTGGCGCCGGGGTGGAGGTCGTCCCGGCGTCGTCCTCCGGTTCGTCGTCGTCGGCGTCCTCCGTCTCGTCCGCGTCGTCCTCCGCCTCGTCGCACGTGAGGCCGACCGTCACGCGCCGTCGCGACCCGGACGGTCTCGTCGACGACCGCCTCCGGCGCTGTGCCGTCGGCCAGGGCCGCGGTGGCGCGCTGTTCGAGCGTCGCCGCCTCCTCGAGTGCGGCGCAGGGCTGGTCGCGAGCCAACGCCAGCGCGAGTCGTTCCGCGGCGTCCGCGAGCGCGGCGCTGGCAGCCGGTTCGAGGGCCGTCGGCGCAGCCGCGTCCGGAGCGCCGTCGTCCGTGCACCCCGCGAGCAGGGAACCGGCGATGGCGAGCGCGAGGACACCGCCGAGGACGGCGGGGCCCGTCGGAGGACGTCGGCGGGTGGTCACCCGGCCACCGTAGGTCCGGGCGAGGCGGGCGCCACCGACCGAAAGGGCCCGCCAGCGCGCGCGGCCGACCGGCCGGCCCGCGCACGTCGGCACGACGGATGTGCGCCGGGTCGGCTCCACGACGGTGCGGATCGAGCCGGCTGGCCCCACCCTCGCCGACCGATCGCTCCGCCCGTGCCGTCCCGCCCCCGAAGGGGCTACGAACCCGCGGAAGACCGGCGGATCG
>CAWKMM010000004.1:0-45262 GCA_963850715.1 uncultured Nitriliruptoraceae bacterium
ACCGGTGTCGGCGCATGGCGTCTCGGTCAGCGGATCACGGTCCGGTTCGTCGGTCTCGACGACACCGGGCGGACCGTCTGGCGGCTCGGCGACCGCTGACGCTCGCGGTCACCACCCGACGGCGGTGACTGCGTCGGGAGATGGCGTCTGCGTGGGGCGGGGCGGGCTCTCGAGCAGCGCGCCCAGCAGGAGCAGTCCGGCGAGCACCAACACGGCGATCCAGACGCCCGGGTGCTGCCACACCGACCGGCTCGGACGTGCCACCGGCGGGTCGTCGGCACGCGGCGTCGGCGGTGGTGCCATGCCCGCCCACGGGTCGGGTGGCAGCTCACCGTCACGGTCGCGCCAGCCGTCGGCCACCGGCTCCTCCTCAGGTTCGGTGACGGGCACGTTACGCCGGTCGGCCCCCGTGCCACCAGGCGACGTGCGGGTACTCGCGGTGGTCGATGCCCGCGGGTGGCACGTCGAGCTCGTCCGCACCTCGGACGGGACCCGACGCGTCGAGGCCGTCCTCGCGCGCCACCTCGTGGGCGAGATCGAGGACGGCCGCCGCGATGCGGCGCTCGACCAGCAGGTAGGGCCCGACCTCGCTGCGGTGGGTGGTCTCGACGGTGATCTCCGCAGCGCCGGCGGTCGTCGGGTAGGCCGGTCGGTGCAGCGCGACGCGCCGGTGGTCGCCACGGGGGGTCGGGGTCCGCAGCAGCCGGTCGAGCTCGGTCGCGGTCAGGACCGGCAGCCACCAGGCGCGCAGCCAGTCCTCGTGGTCGCTGCGGATCCGTGCGAGCGTCGCCTGCTTCCAGGTGTCGCGGAACCCCTCGACGAGGCCCGCCCGCAGGCTGCCGCGCAGCCCCGGGTCCCCGAGCACCCGGCGGAGCGTGGCATCGTCGGATCGCAGCAGCTTGTCGACGTCCGGGACGTGGCGGAGGATCAGGGGCGCGACGGGCTGGCCGAACCCGCAGGCGCGGGCGATTGCGGCCACGGCCCGGGCCTGACGGTCGCGCTGCTGCGGGGTCAACACGGTCTCCTCGGTGCGGCGGGGTGCGCGCCGCTCGCGGTCGGCCGCAGGCGCGGCGGCCTGCCTACCACACCCCACGTCGAACGACGTGGGCAGGGAGGCGCTCGGCCCTGTAGGCTGCCCCCATCACGCAACCGGCACGGGTTCCACTTGTCTGCGCTTCTGCAGGCGACCCGACCGGAGCGCTTCAGATGGGATGCATCACATGCCACAGGGCACCGTTAAGTGGTTCAACGCCGACAAGGGCTACGGGTTCATCACCCCGGCCGAAGGCGGCGAGGACCTGTTCGTGCACTTCTCTGCGATCCAGTCCGAGGGCTACAAGACCCTCGAGGATGGACAGCAGGTCAGCTTCGAGGTCGGTCAGGGCCAGAAGGGCCCGCAGGCCACCGACGTCCGAGCGGTCTGATCCAGACCGCCACCCGGACGCTGGCCCGCGAGGCACCGCCTCGATGATCCAACGTCCTCGAAGGACCCCGCTCCGGCGGGGTCCTTCCGCGTTCCCGGCCGTGCCGTCACCGTCAGGGGCTGCGCTTGATCGCCCCGTCCGCGAGCGCGTCCGCCGCTTCGGCCAGCCGCAACCCGGTGAGATCGACGCGCCGCAGCAGCTCGCGCCGGCGCAGCAGTTCCGGCGTCACGGGTCGCCCGTCGGCGAGCAGCTCGGCGAGCGCCCGCTGGTAGCTGGCGCGGACGTCGTTCTTCTTGGCCTCGGCGGCCCGGAGCGCCGCGTGCTCGGGCTCGTCGAGCAGGCACTGCACGGCATCACGCAACGCGGTGACCCCGTCGGCGATGTTCGCGAGCGGTTCGGCCATGAGCGGTTCGCCCGGCACCTCGAACAGGTCGAACTCGCGCGCGAGGTCCCGGAGGTTGTCGAGCACGTCGTCGACGGACCGCGACAGCCGGAACAGATCCTCACGGTCGATCGGGGCGGCGAGTGTGCGCGACAGGTCGTGGATCAGCGCGCGACGCGCCGCGTCGCCGACCCCCTCGAGCTCGCCGACCCGGGCTCGTCCTTCGGCGGTCGGCAGCTGCCCCGCCGCGACGGCGCGGAGGGTGTCCACGGCCTCCGTCGTCGCTTCGAGCTGATCGACGAGGTACCCGACCAGCACCCCGTCGCTGCGGCCGGTCAGTTCACGGCCGAAGCGCCTCATCCGTTCCAACACGTGGACCTCCGTTCCCTCAGGTGAGTCGGACGGTGGACGCGGTGGCCACGGCTGCCACCACGAACGTGGCCGGGAGGGTGACGACCCACGCCCCGGCCAGGTGCAGGACCTGGGCCCAACGGACCCGCGACCACCCGCGCGTCCCCCCGGCACCGAGCAGCGCGCCCGACACCGCCTGGGTCATCGACACGGGCGAGCCGAGCGACCCCGGTGGCCGAGCACGACCGTCGCGGCGGCGAACTCGCTGGCCACCGCCTCGTGCGGCCGCACGGCGACGACGCCGCCACCGAGGGTCGCGCGCGACCCTCGGCAGACCCGATGGCCGCCCCGATCAGGAACGCCACCGCGACGACCGCCAACTGCCAGCGGCGAGGCCGGGACCCGCCCGTCGGCGACGGTCCCGGTGGCGACGGCGAGGACCGCCAGCATCTTCTGGCCGTCGTTGGACCCGTAGGCGAGGCACTGCAGCCCGAACGCGGCCACGTGCCACCGTTGGGTCCGCTGGTCGAGCGGTCGATCGGACGACCACGCCGCCGCGACCCGGGTGACCGCGAAGGCCAGCCCGAGCCCGGCGATCGGCGCGAGTGCACCGAGCACGAGGACGGTCGCCACCGTGCCCCACGAGACCGGGAGCCGAGCGCCGACGCCAGCGCCGGCGATGGCGCCGACGACGGCGAGCGTGAGCGAGGTCGGCAGACCCCGCCCGGCGAGCAGCCAGGTCACGACGACGGCGGTGATCACGGCGACGAGCAACGCCGCCGTGCCGTCCGCACCGTCGAAGGTGACCAGGCGGGTCGTGAGGGTGGTGGCGACAGCCGTCCCGATGACGAGCGGTGCGATGGCGACGGCGAGGGCGAGGACGAGCGAGGGACGACAGCGGGGTCAGCCGCCGGACGTCGAGCCCGACCGCGAGCAGGGCGCCCCCGTCGTTGACGCCGTTGACGATGGCGAACGCGACGGCCGCCACCACCAGCGCGGCTGTCACGTGCGGTCCCTCACGGCGTCACCTCCGGGTTCCATCGCAGACCTCGACCCCCGCCGGAGCAGGGGTCGAGGTGGCACGAGCCGGTGGCGCGACGGGCGGGCCGCCGCGGACCACCGCTCAGAAGTAGTGCTTGCGACCCCCGACGGCGCGGCCAGCGGTCCCGAGCAGGAACAGCACGGCGCCGACGACCAGCAGGATGACGCCGACCGTCGTGAGGATCCCGATGTTGAGCACGATGCCGAGGATCAGCAGGATGAGTCCCAGGGTGATCACTGTCGCGGTCCTTCTCTCCGGGTGGGTTGGTCCCGGGGTGGGTGTGGCTCCCGGTCCCCCGCACTACAACACACCCGGTGAGCGCGCGGCACCGTCCGTTCGCCGAACACGGCCGGGGGGCGGTCGGCCGCCCGGTGGCCGACCGCGGTGGGCTCAGGACCGCGCACCGCGAGGCCGACAGGACGGTGACGGCGCGGGGCACGCGATCGCGAGGGTGGGGTGGACGAGTCGCAGCGAGCGGTCGTGCTCGGCGGTCGGATGTGGGCCACGCAGGTCCTGGCGGACGCCCCGCTGCGCTGACCCCTGGCTAGGTTCGAGTGCTCGACCGAAGGAGCCCCCGATGCCGAGCGACCCGACCTCCGCCGTCCGTCGTCGGCCCACCGGTCGACGGGATCGACCGCGTCCTGACGCGCGACGCGCTCGCGTTGCTCGGCGACCTGCACCGTCGCTTCGATCCGCTCCGGCGGTCGAGCTGCTCGGGGCGCGGGCCGTGCGCCACGCCGAGGCCGAGCGGGACCGGCACCCTCGCGCTCACCGTCGCCGAGCGGGCCGCCGCCGACGACCCGGACTGGCGGGTCGAACCCGCTCCGGCGGACCTCGTCGACCGCCGGTGCGAGATCACCGGTCCGACGGAACCGAAGATGGCGATCAACGCGCTGAACTCCGGCGCGAAGGTGTGGCTGGCCGACCTCGAGGACGCCAACACCCCGCACTGGCGCAACGTCATCGAGGGGCAGGTCGTGCTCCAGGACGCGGTGCGTCGCACGCTGCGGCACGACCTCGGGCGACGGCAAGGTCTACGAGCTCGCCACCGACCGCGACCTGGCGGTCATCGTCCCCCGCCCCCGCGGGTGGCACCTCGACGAACGCCACCTCGAGGTCGACGGCGAGCCGATGTCGGGCAGCATCGTCGACGCGGCGCTCTACCTGCTCCACAACGCCGACCGAGCAGCTCGCGCGCGGCAGCGGCCCCTACCTCTACCTCGCCAAGCTCGAGTCGGCCGACGAGGCCGCGCTGTGGCGCGACGTGCTGACCGCCATCGAGGAGCACCTCGGGCTGGCCGTCGGGACGGTCCGGGTGACCGTCCTGATCGAGACCATCACGGCCGCTCTGGAGCTCGAGGCCATCCTGCACGAGCTGCGGCCGCACATCACCGCGCTGAACGCCGGGCGGTGGGACTACCTGTTCAGCTTCATCAAGGTGTTCCGTTCGGCCGGGCCCGAGTTCGTGCTGCCCGACCGAGCCGACGTGCCGATGACCGTGCCGTTCATGCGGGCCTACACCGAGCTGCTCGTCGTCCGCCTGCCACCAGCGGGGCGCGCACGCCATCGGCGGCATGTCCGCCTTCATCCCGAACCGGCGCGACCCGGAGGTGACCGAGCGCGCGCTCACGAAGGTCCGTGCCGACAAGGAACGCGAGGCCGCCGACGGCTTCGACGGGTCCTGGGTCGCCCACCCCGACCTCGTCGAGCTGTGCACCGAGGTGTTCACCGCGGCGTTCGACGGGCGTGACCACCAGCTGCACCGGACCCGCGACGAGGTGACGGTCGGCGCCGACGACCTGCTCGACGTCGCCGCGACCGGCGGTGCGATCACGGCCGAGGGGGTGCGCACCAACGTCGCCGTCGGGCGTCGAGTACCTCGCGGCATGGCTCGGCGGCCGCGGCGCGGTCGCGATCGCGAACCTGATGGAGGACGCCGCGACGGCCGAGATCTCGCGCGCCCAGCTGTGGCAGTGGTGCCACGCCGGCGCACGCCTCGACGACGGCACCGCGGTGGACGAGCGGATGGTGCGCGCCGATCCTCGACCGAGGAGGTCGAGCGGCTCGTGGCCGCGTCCCCCGACGAGGGGACCGTCGAGCGCGTGCGGACGGCCGCCACGCTGTTCGAGCAGGTCGCCCTCGGCGCCGGACTTCGTCGACTTCCTGACCCAGCCGGCCTACGACCTGGTCGCGCCCGCCGCACCGCGGTGACGCCAGCTCCTGACGCGTCGACGGTCGCGGCGGCCGGAAGCTGGAACTCCGGCCGCGACCGCGGTACGCTGCCTCGAGTCCCCGCGGGTGGAGCCCCACCCCGCCGTTCCCGGTGCCGCCGAGCCGTCCCTGGCTCGCAGCGCCGCGGTCGACCCCCCACGCGGGACGGCGCCCCAGCGGCGCCGAGCGACGAGCCCCGGTCCGCCGGGGTCCCTGCCACGACCGCCGTGGCGACACGACCAGCGACGCACCCGGCACCGTGGGGACGGTCCTCGCCGCGTCGCCGGCACGCACGCACGCCCACGCTGGACGTCCGCCGACGGCGACCGCCCACCCGGGCCGGTCGCCACCCCCGCATCCGGACGCTCCGGATCGCACGGGAGGATCCGCGATCACCACGACGCCCACCCGGCGCCCGCCGCTCGACCTGCACGACGCGCGGCTGCTCGCGCAGGCGCACCTCGACGGCGTCGCCAGCGACGACGACCTCGACCGTCTCGAGGACGACGAGGCGGCCTGGATCGACGCGCTGCACGACCTGCGTCGCGACGTGGTGCGCACCATCGATCGGCTCCGCGCCGAGGTCACCGGGCCCGAACGCGACCTCGTGCATCGGCGACTTCGAGGACGAGCTGCGGGCGCATCGACGAGGTCATCTGTACGACCTCACCGGCGAGGAACCCGAGCCGCTCGACGCCGGCGGTCGTCCCGGCGGCAAGGGCGGCGCCAGCGACCAGCAGCGGCGGACGCCCGTCCGGGCGCACCCCGAGCGGAGCCAGGCGCCGACCCCGGCACCCGCGTGAGCGCACCGGGCTGGGCACCCCGCAGCTGCAGCTGACCTGGAGCGACGGGCACGTCGATCGCCTGGGCGAGCGGCGACGACGCCGAACCCGAACCCGAACCGCAGGTCCTCGCCAGGCTCGAGGCCGCCGGCGCCTCACCCGGCAACTGGGAACCGTCCGACACCGATCGACCTGCCCGACGGCACCGTCGCCGACGCCGTGTCCGCCCCGATCCAGTCCTCGCTCGGGTGGCTCGTGTCGCTGGTCACCACCGGCGGCGACGACGCGCTCGGCGCCAGCGTCACCTGGATGGGGCTGGCCGCCGGCCTCGCGGTCCGCCTCGTCGCCCACGGGCGGATGGTCCCGCAGCTGCGGAAGGTCGGCCGACGCGCCGGGCAACCGCTCGGACTTCGCCGTGCGGTGGGAACCCACGCTCATCGACCACGAGGAGCTGTCGAGCCTGACCCGCATCGATGCCCGGCGCGGTCGCCGTCGCTCGACCAGCAGCCCGACCCGAAGATCGTCACCCGCTCGATCGTGTCCGGCGTTCGTCGACGCGATCTGCCGCGACGCGCGCCGGCCGGGTCGAGGTCCCCGCTCCCCCACCGCAGCCGCGCACCGCCGGCCGACGTCGCCGAGGCCGTCCTCGGACGGCTCGAACGGGTCGACCTTCGAGGCGCCGCACCACCAGGGCAGCGAGGTCGGCAAGGCGCTCGCGTCGTGGGCCGAGCGGCGTGACCGGTGCGTCCAAGCTGCAGCTGACCGTGCAGCTCGACCCGCCCGACGACGGCGACGCGTGGCTGCTGCGCACCCTCACCAACGACGGCCGCCGCAAGGACGAGAACGTCGAGGCGGCGATGTCGCGCGCCAACCACGACCGCAAGGAGGCGATCAAGCGCGAGCTCGAACGCCTCGAGGGGCTCTACCTGCCGCTGCGCCGCTCGCAAGGACACCCGCCGCGGCCAGGTCATCCTGAGCCAGAACGAGGCGTGGCAGCTGATGACCGAGATCGGGTCCGACGCTGGTCGCCGCCGGGTTCGAGGTCCGCGTCCCGCCGCTGTCGCCGAAGAAGGCGACCGCCGTCGCTGCGCGTCACCTCCGAGCCGGCGGGCACGAGACCGCCGTCGGCGCCCAGCAGCTGTCGAACGTGCGCTGGTCGGCGGTGTTCGACGACGTCGAGCTGTCCGCCGAGGACATCCGGCGGCTGTCGGCCGGAGTCGCGGCCGCTGGTCAAGTCCCACGGCACGCTGGGTCGAGGTCGACCACGCCGACCTCGAGGCGGCGGCCGCCGCGCTCGCCGAACGCGCCGACAGCAGACCAAGCTCTCCGGCGCGGACATGCTGCGGATGCGCGCTCGGCCTCGACGGCACCGCGCTCGGCCGGCCGGTCTCGGTCGGCCGGCGAGGGCTGGGCCGCCGACCTGCTGCGCAGCGCCCGCGAGATCCCCGAGCACCCGCCGACCACGCCTCGAGGGCTTCGAGGGCGAGCTGCGCAGCTACCAGGCCGACGCGCTGGCGTGGCTCGGCGTTCCTCGACGGCGCCGGGCTCGGCGGCTGCCTCGCCCTCGACATGGGCCTCGGCAAGACCCCGACGCTGCTCGCCCACCTCGCGCCGGCACCGCGCGAGCGGCGCCCGCGCTGGTCATCGCCCCGCCGGCCGTCGTCGGCAACTGGGCGGCCGAGGCCAAGCGGTTCGTCCCGGAGCTGCGGGTCATGGTCCACCACGGCGTCGTCCCGCGCCGACGGACGACGAGCTCGCCGCCGAGATCGCCGACGCCGACGTGCTGCTGACCACCTACGGCACGGCGCTGCGCGACATCGACGACCTCGCCGACGTCGACGTGGGGCAAGGTCGTGCTCGACGAGGCGCAGGTCATCAAGAACCCGACCTCGCGAGACCGCCCAGCAGCTGCGACGGCTCGAGGCGCGCAACCGCGATCGTGCTGACCGGCACGCCGATCGAGAACGGCCTCGGCGACCTGTGGGCGCTGATGGACTTCGTCAACCCGGGCCTGGTCGGCGACCGGGCCACCTTCGTCGCGCAGATGCACGCAGGCGTCCGAGCGCGGCTCGAGCGCCGAGTCGGCGCTCAAGACCCTCAACGGCGTGCTGGTGTTCCGCCGCACGAAGGCCGAGCCGGTCATCGCCGCCGAGCTGCCCGACCGCATCGACGCGCTCGACCACTGCCCGATGACCGCCGAGCAGATCGGCCTGTACCAGGCCGTGCTCGACGAGCTGGTGGTCGAGACCGCCGAGACCGAGCCGACGGTGCGCCGAAGACGCAAGGGCGCGGTGCTCGCGGCGATCACCGCGCTCAAGCAGATCTGCAACCACCCGGCGGCCTACACCGGCGACGACGGCGCCGCTCGCCGGCCGGTCCGGGCAAGCTCGACCCGCCTCGAGGAGATCGTCGACAACGTCTTCGCGTCCGGCGAGCGGATGCTGATCTTCACCCACTTCGCGACCTGGGGCGAGCGGCTGGCGCGCCCACCTGACCGCAGCGCACCGGCCTCGACATCGCACTGCTACCACGGCGGGCTGGCGCGCGGGCGCGCGACAGGATGGTCGCGGAGTTCCAGGCCGGCACCGGACCGGGCGCGATGGTGCTGTCGCTCAAGGCCGGCGGGACCGGGCTCAACCTGACGGCGCGCCAGCCACGTCGTGCTCTACGACCGCTGGTGGAACCCGGCGGTCGAGGACCAGGCCCGCGACCGGGTGTGGCGCATCGGCCAGACCCGCACCGTCGTCGCCCACCGGCTGGTGTGCCCCGGCACCGTCGACGAACGCGTCGAGGAGGTCGTGGCCGGCAAGCGTCGCATCGCCGACCTGGTGCTGCCGAAGTCGAGCTCGGTCGGCGACCTCGACTCCGACCAGTTGCGCCGCGCGCTCGGGCATCGACGCGACGGCGCTGCTCACCGAGCCGAACGGCCGGCTCGACGAGGAGGACGCGGCGTGAGCGAGCGCAAGCGCGAGCGGACCCGCGCTCCGGCGACGACGGCGGCGGCTCGTCGCGTCGACGCCGCGCGCGGCGGTGGCCGCGGCGGCGGCGGCGACCGCCGCCGGCGGCGACCGCCAGACGGCGGTGGCCGGCAACCGCAGCAGCGGCGGCGGGCGGCGGCAGGCGGCGGCGGGGGCGGCGGTGGCGGCGGTGGCGGGAACAAGCGCGGCCGCAAGGGCGGCAACCGCAAGCGGTCGCAGAACCGGCGGGGCAAGAACCGGCGTCCCGACGTGCTGCACGACGCGGCCGCGCTTCTGGGGCGACAGCCAGCCAGCTGCCCGAGGTCGAGCCAGGACGTGCGGATCACCGACGACCCGGCGGCGGTGCCGCGCTCGCTCGGCCCGCCGCCGCTGCCGGGCCACGAGGCAGATCGCCGAGCAGTACTTCGGCGTCGTCTACGACCGCGCGGTCGGCACGGCCGGCGCGCTGGCCGCCGCCGGCGGTCTGATCGACCCCGAGGACCTCGTCGACGACCACCGCTGAGAGGCGAAGGTCCCGTGGATCGGTGACCGACGCCGGCTGGCACGGCGGCCGGCGCACCCGATGCTCTCCGGACGTGACCGTTCGGAGACCAACGTGCGACGCACCCTCACCTGCCTGACCGTCGGCGGCCTGCTCACGCTGGGCGGTGCCGCACCGGCCCTCGCCCACGCCGGTCTGATGCCCGGCCAGTACGCGCCCGGGACCAACACCCCCAGCCAGATCGTGATCGTCCACGGCTGCGGCCCGGACGGGACCATCCCCATCGACGATTCGGTGGGGTCCCCGACCCGCGCCATCACCGTCACCGTCCCCACCGAGCTCGACATCGAACCGGTGCCGACCGACGGGTGGACGGTCAGCCGTTCCGGCCAGGACCTCCGGTTCGAGACGACCGACCCCGCCGGAGTGAGCGGCGCCGCGGCGGTGGACGTCGCGGTGCACGTCCCGCGCGGGGCGGACGAGCGGGACGTCTGGATCCCCGCGGTGCAGGACTGCACCGACGGTGAGCAGCTGCGGTGGACCTTCGAGGGGGTGGAGATGGGTGGCGAGTTCGCCGCCATGCGGACCACCGTCGACCGGTTCGCCGGCATGACCCCCGCCGAACGTGAGCACGCCGAGCGCACCCCGGCGTGGGTCTTCGTCGCCGGGATCGTCGCGCTCGCGCTCGCGGCCGGAGGCGGCGTGGTGGTGGTCGGCGGGCGCCGCACCTGAGGGCGCGACCGGCCCGCGTCACGAGGTGCTGATGATCACCATGCCGGTCGAGACGAGGTCGTAGAGCTCGATCACGTCGGCGTTGAACATCCGCACGCACCCGTTCGAGGACGCGGTCCCGATCGACGCCTCGTTCGGCGTGCCGTGGAACCGGATGAGCGTGTCGCCGCCCCCGGGCCGGTTCCAGTTGATCGCGCGAGCGCCGAGCGGGTTGTCCGGGCCGGGGCCGATCCGCTGCGGGCATGTCCTTGCCCCAGCGGTCGCGGGCCGGGTTCACCCACGTCGGCTCGTAGCGCTTGGCGCCGACCACGAAGGTGCCGAGCGGCGTCGGGCTGTTGTTGGTGCCGATGGCGACGGGCCAGGATCGGACCATCTCCCCGCCGCGCAGCAGCGTCAGCGTCGTCTCGGAGTGGTCGACGACGAGCACGTCCTGGAACGACGTGGACGTCACCGTCGGGCGGACCGTGCGCAGCTCGAGCTCGACGCGGTCGGTCGCACCGGCCAGTGCGGCCCGGATGCGCTCCGTGGCCTCGCCCCGGTCGACGGCGGCGCCGACCACCTCGGGGATGATGCGGAAGTCGCCGCCGCTGATGTCCAGGCTGGCGTCCTTGGCGGCCACGGTCGTCCCGCGCGTGACCTCGTCGAGGACGCCGGTGATCGCCCCCTCCGGGAGCGCCACGACGAGCGTCTCCGCGTCGAGGTCGTCGCCCGCGAATCCGGTCTCGACCAGCGGGTCGATGTCGGGGACACCGCCGAGCTGACGGGCCGAGGTGGTCTCGGTCCTGCCCTCGAGCACCACGGTCACGACGTGGTCGAGACGCTCGTCGACGATGGCGGTGATCTCGGTGGCGACGCCGCTGGCACGGTCGGTGTCCACGTCGGGGTCGGTGACCGCGACCGGCAGCTCGAGCGTGTCGGCCTCGCCGCCGGCCGCCAACGCGATCAGGTCCCGTCGGGCGTCGTCCCGCTCGACCTCGCGGCCGGTCACGCTGTCGGCGGTGACGACCGCCGCGTCGTCGACCCAGGTCACCTCGGCGTCGCTCGGGTCGCGGTCGACGTCGTCGGCGATGGCCGCGACGAACGCCGCGGCCGCACCCTCGGGCACCGAGACGGCGACGTCCGCGCTCAGCTCGCCGCTGCCGCCGAGCCAGCGCAGCCGGACGAGGTCGACGAAGCCGAGCTCGTCGGCCCGTGCGACGGTGTCGACGACGACCGCGTCGAGGTCGGTGGTCGCGCCGAGCTCGCGCGGCGAGGTGGTCCAGCTGTCGTCGCCGTCGGTCACGGTGATCGTGCGGTCGAGGCGCTCATCGAGGTGCGCGGTGACGAGATCGGCTGCCTCGGCCGGTGTGAGCTCACCGACGTCGACGGAGGCGATGGTGGTCCCCGGCAGCAGGTGCTGGCCGTCGCGGACGGTCGACCCGTACGCCACCGTGGTGACGCTGAGGGCGACCAGGATGAGCAGCGCGACGCTGGCGACCGCGATGGCGATGCCCGCGCGTGAACGAACGAAGCGCGGCAACGCCGCGCCGGTGATGCCCCGCATCCGGTGTTCCCCCGTCGGTGTCGCACGAAGGTACCGACGCCCCGGGTGGGGTGGTCACGCCCGCAGGGACATCGCGCGGGCGATGGGCAGCAGGTCCTCGAGCCACTGCTGCGTCGGCGGGGCGGCGCGGCGTCCGTCGGCGAGCAGGGCGGGGAAGCCGCTGCGAGCGGGGTGAAGGCGACGCGGCCGCCCTGCAGGCCGACCATCGCCCCGCCGGCGTCCCCCGCCTCGATGTCGCCGAGCAGGCGGTCGACGCACCGGACCGCGAGCCGCGTCGCCTGGATGCGGTCGAACGGCGACGGGTCGCCGCCCTGCTGCAGGTGGCCGAGGATCGACGAGCGCGCGTCGAACGACGTCGCCGCTCTCGTTCTCGAACACCGACCGGACGAACTCGGTGGTGTAGATCGCGGTCGGCGCGTTCGCTGCGGACGATGCAGGCCGAGCTGCTGGCCGTGTCGCGAAGGCCGTCGGTCAGCGTCGCGACGTCCTCGCTGAGCTGGTCGAGGGTGACGCCGACCTCGGGCAGGTAGACCCGCTCGGCGCCGGTCGCGAGCGCGCTGGTCAGCGCGAGGTACCCGGAGTCGCTGCCCATCACCTCGACCACGAAGCAGCGCCGCGACGCGACCGCCGACTGCTTGATCTTGTCGACGTCGCCGACGATCGCGTTGAGCGCCGTGTCGGCGCCGATCGGTCAGCTCGGTGCCGGGGACGTCGTTGTTGATGGTCGCCGGCAGGCACACGATCGGCAGGTCGAGGCCGGCGGTCGATCTGGCGTCGCGATGAACGCGTGCGCGGTCTCGTAGCCGCGCAGCCACCGATGACGAGCAGCCCGTCGATCCGGTGCTCGGCGATGCTCGCGGCGAGCGTCGGCACGTCCGCGGCCGTCGGGCCGCCACCGCGAGGTGCCGAGCTCGGCGCCGCCGCGCGACACCCAGCCGCTGACCGTCATCCAGTCGAACGGCGTGACGCGTCCGTCGCGGAGGCCCTCGAACCCGCGGTCGATGCGCAGCACCTCGTGCCCGCGGTCGAGGCCGAGCCGGACCGCGGCGCGGACGGCGGTGTTCATCCCGGGGGCGGGGCCGCCGCCGTGGAGGACGGCGATGCGCAGCGGCGGGCCGCCCGGCGTCCGGGGCGCGAGGGCTGGGCGCGGACGAGGGTGCGCGAGGGTCTCGAAGCGACTCGACGAAGCTGCCGCCGCGCAGCGCCATGGCCTCGTCGTAGCGCTGGTCGTCGAGGAGCTCGGCGACCGCGTGGGTGCGTTCGACCGCCTCGACGAGGTCCGAGGTGGTGATCCGGTTCTCGCGGATGCCCGACGAGCTCGGCGTGCTCGTCGGGCTGGAGCGCGAGCAGCTCGTGGACGGCCCGGTAGCCGCAGCGGGTGCCGAGGTTGCGGTCGAAGGCCGACGCGGCGCCGCCGCGCTGCACGTGGCCGAGGATGGTGACGCGCGTGTCCTCGCCGAGGCCCTCCTCGAGCACGTCCTTGACCTGGTCGGCGGTGATGGGCTGGCCGTGGCGGTCGCGGGCGCCCTCGGCGACGACGACGAGGTTCTGGCGCCGGCCGACCGCGTCGTCCCGCCGTCGACCGCGCCGCGCAGCGCGACCGGCCCAGTCGTCGGTCTCCGGCGGGTGCTCGGGGATGAACACCCAGTTCGCGCCGGTGGCCAGCCCGGCCATGAGCGCGAGGTAGCCGCAGTTGCGGCCCATGACCTCGATGACGAACGAGCGCTGGTGGCTCGAGGCGGTCGAGTGGAGCGCGTCGATCGCCTCGGTGATGCGGTGCAGCGCGGTGTCGGCGCCGATCGTCATGTCCGTGCCGAACATGTCGTTGTCGATCGAGCCGACCAGCCCGACCAGCCGCAGGTGCGGGTGGGCGTCGGCCGTCGTCCTGGTCGAGCTCGCCGGCGTCGACCAGCTCGGCGAGCAGGTCGGGCCACTCGGCGCGGAAGGTGTCGGCCCCGGTGAGCGAGCCGTCGCCGCCGATGACGACGAGCGCGTCGATGCCGCGCTCGACGAGGTTCGCGGCACGCCTGCCGCCGGCCCTCGCGCGGTGCGGAAGCGGTCGGAGCGGGCGGTGCCGATGACGGTCCCGCCCTGCTGCATGATCCCGCCGACGTCCGCGGAGGTCGCGCGCGACGATCGCGGGGCCGCCGTCGACCAGGCCGCGGTAGCCCTCGTGGACGAGGAACACCTCGACGCCCTCGGCGATGCCGGTGCGGACCACCGCGCGGACGGCGGCGTTCATCCCGGGGGCGTCGCCACCGCTGGTGAGCACGGCGATGCGGGAGGTGGGCGTGTCGGGCACGGGCGGCTCCGGACGGACGGGCGGGGGTCGGCGGGGGGTCGGCGGGCGGGCGGCGCGGGCGATCGCGGGCGATCGCCGGCGATCGCGGGCGGTCGACGGCGTGAGCTCGCCGAGGTGGGCGGTGGGGACGCCTGCCTACCCGTGCTCGGCCGGCACGGCAAGGACCGCGGTGTCAGCGATGGGCCGGCGTCACGGCGCGTAGCATCACGCTCGTCGTAGGTTCCGCCGGGTCCGGAGGCCGCCCGTGGTGCGCATCACGTTGGACCCGGACGAGGTCAACCAGGCTGACGAGCTGACGCTGACCGACGGCCGGACGGTGACGTTGGCCGACGCCGACCCGCGGATGCTGCGACGGATCGCCCGGCAGCTCCACACCCACCGGTCGAGCTACGAGGCCGCGTTCGCGCCCGACGACGAGGCGTTGGCCACCCGGGTGACCAACGGCGACGTACCCCTCGACGAGGTGGCCCCGTTGCACCGCCGCGTGCACGAGCTGCTCGAGGAGGCCCGCGCGAAGGGCGGTCGCGGCGCGTCCCACGTCGACCCGGTCGAGCTGCTGCAGGCCACCACCTGGACGTCGTCCTCCGGGGTGGTCGAGGAGCTGGCGTCGTACACCCCGACCCACCGACGGAACCTGCGAGGGTGGTTGGAGCGGAACTCCGACGGGCTCCGCGACCGGTTCGACGAGGCGGACCTGACCGAGCGGCAGCGCGGCATGGTGGTCGACGCCGACCCGTGGGTGGCGGGCACGCCCCTGTACCGGGCGCTCGCGATGCTGATCGCGAACGAGACCGGCACCGAGCAGGCCAAGGACCAGGCTCGTCAGGTGCTGCGCCACCTCGAGTTCGAGCGAGAGGGCCGCTGGCCCGACCGGTAGCTCGACGCCACGCTGGGATCGCGGGTCGGCAGCTGGCGGCGGCCCACGGCCCACGGGCACGACGTCCACCCCGTCACCGTGATCGGTGCGGGGTGGACGGGTCCAACCGAGCACAGCGCGTGTCCTGTGGTGCGCTGCTGGTTCGGCACGAGCGGCAACCGGGTCGGTCTGCGGTGCCCTGCGCGGAGTCGATCAGGTGGGGGCGCGAGGCTCGCCTCGGTGCACGGTCCGCGACGTCGGCGTCGTGCGTGATCTGGGTGGGCCGGTGCCGGGTGGGCGTGCCGCGGCCCGTTGCTGGGCCCAGGGCACGGTGCGCAGCTCGATCCCCGAGCGCTGGTGGCTCCAGCTGATGGTGCCGTCGGCCTGCCGGCGGACCTGCCAGCCCTGCCGTTCCTTGTCGACGTTGTCGGAGCGACACACCGGGCCGAGGTTGTCCACGTCGGTCGGGCCGACCGGGTCGCCGGGCCGCGTCGGGTGGACCGGCTGGTGGTGATCGAGATCGCACGCGGCGGCTGCGGTCCGGCAGCCAGGAGCGCGGCACACGGCGTCGGTGGCGAGCATGGCGTCGGCGAGCCAACCGGGGGGCACACGGGTCCGGGTCCCCACGCCGAGGACCTGGCCGGTGTCGTCGAGCACGACGGTCCGGAGCCGTGCACCCGCCTCGTCGATCCACCGGCGGGCGGTCGCACCAGCGACCTTGAGGCGGCCCCCGGTGACCTTCGAGATCAGTTCGGCGGGGAGGAGGTCGCGGCCGAGCAGCTGATCCTCGGAGAGCACCAGCATGGCTTCCGGTGCCAGGGCGCGGGTCCGATCGACATCACCGGCGCCAGCGGGCGTGCCGGCGGTGTGCGCGGCTGCGGCGGGCGAGCCGGCGGTGTGCGCGGCTGCGGCGGGCGAGCCAGCGGTCTGCGCGGCTGGGTCGGGCATGCCGGCGGAGTGCGGGCCATCAGCGGCGGACGCGGCTGCGGCGACGAGCGGTTGGCCGTGGCGGGCGAGATCATCGGCAGCCAACTGGACCAGCCGGTCCGCGCGGTGGCGGCCGAGCGCCCGCCCGAGTTCGGCGGCGGGCTCGCGACCGCGTCGCTGGCCGACGAGGTCGCGGCGTCGTCCCGGGAGCGGTGCTCCGCGGTCCAGGGCGGCGGAGACGAGCCCGTACCCGAGCCCGTCGAGGTCACCGAAGACCTGCGCGCCCGTGCCATCGATGCGGGGCTGGAACGAGAGGAACGAGCCCCGCTCGGCGCGTTCGACCTCGTCGACCGCTTCCTGGTCGCGAAGCCGGTCGACGATCTGGCGAGCCACCGAGAGAACGGCGTCGGCGTCCGTCCCGGCGTACCGCTCGATCGTAGGCGCGAGGGTCAGGTCGAACTCCGCGGCGTCGTCGGACGAGAGCCGCTCGGCGAGCAGGCACAGCGTGCGCACCTGGCCCCAGCTCAGGATCCCCCGATCGAAGCCCTCCCGCACGGCCGGCAGACGCCCGAGCTGGACGGCGGACGTCGTGAGCATGCGCCGGTCGGAGCCCGTCGCCCCGGCCCAGAGCAGCCACATCTCGAGCGAGACACCGGTGGCCCCCTCCACCTCGCCGCTGGCGTGCAGATCGCCGAGGAGCGCCGTGACGCGAGCGTTGGCGCGGTCCGCCGCCTCGAGGTTGGCGAGGAGTTCAGCCAACGCTGGACTGGCCACGAGACCTGGCAGCTCCCCCGCTGCCCGGTCCGGCTGCTCGTCCTGGCGATCGGTCACGTCGCGGCTCCTTCACTGTGCGACGAGACCGACCGTAACGCCCGGCTGTGACATCCCTCAGATGGATCTCGCTGGAGGTGTGGACGACGTGAACTCATCCACAGGCCGGCGCGGACCGTGGCGTTCGGAGCCGTCGGCGTCAGCCCGTGCGGACAGCCTGGCGCTCCTGGACCTGCACGTCGGGGAGCGTGACCGGCAGCAGCGGAGCGGTGATCGTGCCGACGAACGGGCCGGCCTCGTACGAGACGGTCCACGTGTCGGTCATGGAGATGTCGACGATGTCCGCTCGCGTGTAGACGTGGCTCACTTGCCCGTCGGGGTACCCGGTCCCTCCGGTGCGGTGCGTGGTGACCGTCCCGTCACCCCAGTCGACGGTGCTCTCCCCCGTGGCGCTGAGGTGCACGTTGAGCGTGACGATCCCGAGGTCCACCGGAACCGTCACGGGCTCGAAGGTGAGCTCGTGCCCGGTGACGAGGTAGGCACGCAGCCCGGTGATCGCGTAGCCGGGGGGCAGCGACAACACCGGACGCGGGAGCTGCTCGCTCACCCTGGCGGCGATGAGCTCCTCGACCATCGCGACCGGCAGCTCCGCGGCCGGGTCGGCCGGGCACGGCACGGCCGCGCTGATCGCGTCACGGTCGAGCCCCAAGCCGGTGAACAGCGCGATGTACTGCCGCTCGGCCTCAGCCTGCGTACCGGCGGCGTCTTCCGGCAGCACCCGCGTCCATTCCCGCTGCGTGCAGAACCCCTGGTTGCCGTCGTCAGGGTCCCCCGAACTCCCGATCCGAGGCACCGGGATCCACACGTAGCGGAGATGCACGGCTACAGCTGCCGGTGGAGCGCCGACACGGCTGTCGGTCGGATCGACGCTCGCCTCAACACCGCCGTTCGATCAGCTGCTCGCCGCCTCTCCACGACACGCCGACTGCGCTGAGCGCTGAGCCGAGGCGCCGCCCAGTAGGCCTACGGCGAGAGCGGGCAGACAGTGCCCACGCTCGACGGCGTCGCATCACTGAGCCCCCTCGCATGTGTGCTGCAGACCAGCTCGGAGATTCATCGAAGGTCGCACTCCTCGACCTGCTCAGCGTGATGCTGGCTCATCCGCCGTCAGTCAACGAAGCGCGTCAGGTCGTGAGCAGCCATGGGGTGGCATTGACGCTCGACCTCCGCTGCTCAGTACCCGAAGCGCGAGGCTCAGAACTGACGTAGGTGCACGGGGCCTCTCGGTAGTGCGAGCGGTTCGCAGTAAGCGTCGTATTCCCCAACGGCACGACGAGGCAGGTGTCTGATGCTCTCGAGAACGGTCGAGGACGTGGAAGCGCTCGATCGCCCATGTCGTCCGGCGGCTAGATACAGATCTCGATCGATGTTGGTGCCGAGAACTGCGTCCTGCAAGTCGAGCCAGTTCCGCGAGCCGTATTGGGCCACCGACTGGGCTCGGCAACCAGTGGCTGCGCTTCCACGGGAATCGATGGTTCACCGTTGGCGGCTGACGGAGAGACTCAGAGCCTCGCTTGCGAGCCGCAAACAGCTCGTCGACCACCGCGCTGGGCGTAGGCCTCGTCGATCTCGTCGGGGATGGCGAACGGGTCGTCTGGTTCCGTCTCCGTCGGCTCGGGGTCGGGTGCCTCCGTGGGCGTCGCCGTCGCCGTGGGCGTGGGATCGTCGACGGGGTCGTCCCCGCCGCCGGAGCACGCGGTCGCGACCGCCAGGAACACGACGAGAGCTGTGCTGCGGACCCTGCGTGGCACCTGGCGCCCCCCGTGGCTGTCGCGATCGACCGGACGAAGAGGCACGAACGTTAGCGAGAGTTGGTGGATGCGTAACTAGTCATCCACAAGGGCGCACCTGCGTCTTCACCGTTCGCGCACCCGTCGCAGCATCGACGTCAGATGTCGGCGACGACCGGGCGTTCGAGGACGACGAGCAGTTCGGCGCGGCCGTCGACGTCGACGACGTGCTCGAGGTCGCTCGTCGTCTCGTCCCCGAGGCGGAACGACAGCATCCCGGTCGCCACGGCGTCGCGGAACGCCAGCACGGCCGCATCCGCGTCGAGTTCGCGGGGCGTGCGCATCCGGAAGCCATCGCTGTGGCGGATGGAGTCCGCGGGTTGCACGAGGCCGACGAGGACCGGACCGGGGGCGCGGTTGTAGGCCGTCACCTCGTCGTGGATCCGGCGCTCGAGCAGAGCGCCGATCGTCACGGCAGCAGCCAGATCCGTCACGACTGCACGACCCAGCTCGCGGCCGGCCCGGGTGACGTCACGCACGAGCACCTCGCCCATGGGGGCGTTCACCTCCCGGTGCGACGGCGGGTGCGACGGTCGCACGCCCGCGAGCCCACGGACCGGGACCTGGGTCCCAGTCGGGAGGCGCAAGCTACGGGACGATGGTCCCGGCCGCACCGTCGAGCGCCGACGTGCCCGTCCGTCCGGCCAGGGGCGGCGCCGTGGCACGGACGTTGGAACGGATGGAAGACGTGAGGATCGCCGACGAGCACCCGTATGCTCCTCGACCGAATATCCCGCTCGCGCTGTTTCTCTGCCCGCTCCTGAGGACCCCGCTGTGGCTGCGCCCGACGTATCGACCGAGGTTCGTGCTCACCCGCACGACCACCTCGTCGGGTTCTACGGGTCCGACGAGTACCTGACGGATTCGGTGGTCCGCTACATCGCCCCGGCGCTCGACGGGGACGGGGTCGCGCTGGTGCTGGGGACCGCCGACCACCTCGCGGAGATCCGGACCGGTCTCGAGGCTCGCGGGTACGACCCGGACACGGACCGCTACGTCCCCCTCGACGCCCACGAGACGCTCGAGGCGATCAGCCGCGACGGCGAGGTGGATCCGCAGCTGTTCCGCAGGGTCATCGGCGGAGCGATCGACGCGGTCGCGACCGAGGGGCGCCGGGTCTACGCGTTCGGCGAGCTGGTCGCGATCCTGTGGGACCGAGGCGACGTCGCTGGCGCGCTGCTGCTCGAATCGCTGTGGAACGAGCTGGCCACGACGCGGCCGTTCTCGCTGTTCTGCGGGTACCCGACCAGCGCCTTCGCGGACGCGCAGGACACCACCGCGTTCCGAACGGTGTGTGACGCCCACTCAGCCGTCATCCCGTCCGAGGATTACAGCGACCTGCTCGATCCGGGCGAACGGAGACGAGCCGTCGCCATCCTCGAGCAGGAGGCGATCGCGCGGGCCAACGAACGTGACGCCCTGCGCGAGCGGCAGGCGGGGCTCGAGGCCGCCCTCGACGCCCGCACGCAGGCCGACCGGCTCCAGCGGCAGTTCACCGCGATGCTCGTCCACGACCTGCGCAGCCCCACCGTCGTCGTGTCGGGGTTGCTGACCCTGCTCGAACGGAACTGGGACGACCTGAACTCGGCCGAGATCCGCGACAACCTGGCGACGGCCGCGGCCAGCGCGCACCGCATGGAGCGTCTCATCGACGACATGCTCGCCATGGCACAGCTCGAATCCGGTCGGTTCCGTTACGACCTGACCGACCTGGACCTCGCCGAGGTCGTCCGCACCGTGGCCGCCGACGTCGGCAAGACCACCGGTCGCGACATCGAGGTCCGGCTCCCCGACCGGATCCGCCGCGCCCACGCGGACAGCGGCCGTCAGCTGCAGGTGCTCGACAACCTGCTGTCCAACGCCGTGAAGTTCTCCTCCGACGAGAGCCCCGTCCGGGTCACGCTCGAGGATCGCGGTGGCGACCTGCTGCACGTCCACGTCGAGGACGTCGGCATCGGGATCGCGCAGGACGACCTCGACAAGCTGTTCCAGCCGTTCTCGCGCGTGGGGCGGAACCCGGGCGGCGCCAAGGGCACCGGGCTCGGGCTGTTCATCGCCCGGTCGCTCGTGGAAGGACAGGGCGGGACCATCGACGTGTCGAGCACGCCGGGTGCCGGGACCCGGTTCACCTACACGGTGCCGGTCGCGGCGCACCGATGAGCCCGGCGCCGATGAGCCCCAGGCGACGCTGAGCCCACGCGAAGCTGATCGACCCGCATCGGGTCGCGACCCGCACCCGACGCGCGGCCGGGTCCCGAGCCGCGGTCCCGCCGAGGGTCCCACCAGGTTCGGGACCTCCGGCGGCGGAGGTGTGTCCTCCGCCCGTGGGTCGCCACCGGCGTGACCTCCACACTCCTGTCAACGGCGCAGCACCCAGCGAGCGCCACGAGCACCACACAGGAAGGTCACACGATGAGCATCCTCAACGCCCCCGAGGTCGAGGCCCGCACCGCCCCCGCGATCGAACTCGAGCTCCGCCCCAACCGGCTGTTCACCTTCGTGGCCATCTTCGCCATGGTGATCGGGTTCGGTTCGGTCCTCGGCGGCCTGGCCGGCGCGACCTACACCTACCAGCAGGCAGCGGTGGAGAACATCGTCACCCCCGGTGACGCGGTGTTCGCCGAGGTCCCCGTCCGTGGCCCGATCTCGATGTGGGCACAGTCCGACATCATCACCACCCACCAGCTCGACCGCACCGGTGGCCTGCGCTACGCCGAGATGGACCGCGAGGTCCCCGTGCTCGACGAGAACGGCGCACCGGTCCTCGACGAAGCCGGCGAGCCGGTCATGGGTCCCAACGACGCCCGGATGTCGTGGCTCGACGCGACCGCGCTGACCACCGTCCTCGGCATGGGCATCATGGCCTACGCCCTCTCGGCCTTCGCGGTGGTGGTCGGTCTCACCCTCGCACTGCTCGGCTTCATCGTCCTCAAGCTCCGCAAGGACACGGTCGCCTTCTGACCGACGCACCACAGCTCCACCCCGGAGGGCCGGGCGACGGATCCGTCGCCCGGCCCTCCGGCACGTCCCGGCCTCCCGCACGTCCCGACCCGTCAGCGCCGCCGATCCCAGAGGGTCAGCAGGCTCGGCAGGACCACGGTCGAGGCGACCGCCGACAGCGCGATGGCGTAGACGATGACGTAGCCGAGCTGCTCGAAGGGCACCAACGTCGAGGTGGTGAGCACCCCGAAGCCGATGGCGGTGGTCAGCGCCGAGGCGATGACCGCTCCCCCGGTCCGGCCGACGGCGCGGCGCAGCGCGTCGGGGCCGTCCTGGCCGGCGTCGAGTTCCTCGAGGAACCGGGCGGCGATGTGGATGTTGAACGGCACGCCGATGCCGATCGACAAGGCGGCGAGGGTGGCGGTGACCGGGTTCAGCGGGATCCCGGTGAGGGCCATCATCCCGAAGGTCAGCGCGAGCACGAACCCGACCGGGAGCACCGTGAGGACCCCGATCCAGGGCCGACGCTGGCGGAGCCCGAAGTAGAGAGCCAGCAGGACCATGACCGCGGCAAGGGCGATGGCGATGGCCTGGAGCTGGGCCTCCTCGATGCGTTCGCTGACGCTGGCCTGGACGATGCGTTGTGAGGTGACGACGGCCTCGACACCGGCGTCGGACGCCGGTGCGAACGCGTCGGCCAGGTCGGCGCTGAGGCGGGTGGCCTGCTCCTGGCCGGCGCTGGTGCGGAGACCCACCCGCGCGGTCCACCCGTCCTCGTCACGCGCGAGGACCTCCTCGGCGGCGGGGATCTCGTCGAGGAGCAGTTCGTAGAGCGCGTCGAGGTCGGCGTCGTCCGCCACCTCGCCGTCGGGGGTGACGCCGACGTCGGCGAGCTGCTCGCGCAGGTCGTCCTGCTCGGCGGCCCGTCCGAGGACCGACAGCACCGAGGTGGCGTCGGCGCTGCCGCCGAGGGTGGCGACCCCGTCGACGTCGGCGGCGCGGTCGAGCGACTCGCGAAGCGCCGCGAACGCCGCAGGGTCGGCGAGGTCGCCCTGCAGGAGCACCTCGGTGGTCTCGTCGAACCCGCCACCGAACTCGGCCTGGACGGTCTCGAAGACGGCGAGCTGCGGGTCGTCCTGTGGCACGAAGTCGGTGAGCTCGAAACGGCTGTCGAGCTGGGTGAAGCCGTACCCGCCGAGCGCGGTGAGGACGACGGCCGCGACGATCACGAGGACCGGCACCCGCTCGGCGAGCACGGTCGTGCGCTCCATGATCCGCGGCAGCACCGAGGTCTCCGAACCCGCGAGCTCGACGGTCGGCAGGTGGTCGCGGCGGACGGCGCGGCGGTCGAGGAGGATCCGCACGGCGGGCAGGAAGGTCATCGTCAGCACGAAGGCGGCCGTGATGCCGATGGCGGCCAACACCCCGAGGGTGGCGAGGAACTCGACCGGGCTGACGAGGTTGGTCAGGAAGCCGATGGCCGTGGCGGCGGTGTCGAGCAGGAGCGCGAGCCCGACGGTCCGGAACGCACGCCGGTACCCGGTGGCCGGATCGCCGCTGTCGCCGGTCTCGGTGCGGTAACGGGCGAGGAGGTGGATCGAGAAGTCGACGCCGAGCCCGACGATGAGGATCGGCACGACCTGGGTCTGGGAGTTGAACGGGCCGATGACGTCGAGGAAGCCGGGCCCGAGCAGCGTGCCGGCGCCCTGCATCCACACCACCGAGAACAGGATGACGAGCAGCGTGAGCCCGACGTCGGCCAGCGTGCGGC
Source organism: uncultured Nitriliruptoraceae bacterium (assembly GCA_963850715.1). Taxonomy (GTDB): domain Bacteria; phylum Actinomycetota; class Nitriliruptoria; order Nitriliruptorales; family Nitriliruptoraceae; genus Nitriliruptor. Next base: position 23,344 of record CAWKMM010000004.1, read on the forward strand.
GCACCATCCGTGCACGACGTCCAGCGCTCGGGCGCACCCAGTAGACGACGGCGAGGACGGCGAGGATGATCAGCAGGGCGGTGCCGAAGAGACGGCCGACCTCGCCACCGATCTCCCCGTCCTCGAGCAGCAGCTCGAAGGCCAGCGGGGACACCTCGATGTCGCCGGCCGGCTCCACGTCGGCGACCAGGTCGCTGAGCTCGCGCTGCTGGTCGAGCACCTGCTCGTCGTCGAGGTCGGAGGTGTCCTGGAAGACGAGCACGAGACCGACGTTCGGCGGCTCACCGTCACCGAGCAGCTCGTCGATCTGGGCGGCCGCCTGATCCGGGAGCTGGTCACGGCCGGCGCGGTCGAGCTCCTGGACCTCGTCATCGTCGAGGGTGGTCGGGTCGGAGCCCCGCTGGCGGACGGCCTGTTCGGCGGCGGCGAGGAAGCTGACGATCGGCGGCTGGGCGCCCTCGTCGACGAGGGTGTCCCCGACCGGCGAGTCCGCGATCGCGTCCTGCAGCGCGAGCGTGGTCGCCAGCGCGTCGGCGGACCGGACGTCGGTGCCGTCGGGGGCCTCGACGACCACCTGCAGCACCGAGGTGCGGTCGCCGAAACGCTCGTCGATGGTCTCGAGCGCGCGGGACAGCTCGTTGTCGACGGCGGCACCGTCCTCGAACACCGACTGGCTCGACACGGCGCCGAGCGCCAGCGTGACGAGGACGGTCGCCACGATGACCACGACGGGACGACGGGTGACCAGCACGGGCGGGAACTCCTCGGACGACCGGCGCCGAGGCGCTCAGGGCCGGTGGACGGTAACGGTCGGTCGGCCACACGCGGGGCGACGGTGCCCGGGCGGCCGCGGCGGGAGTTCGCTCGCGCTCGTAGAGTCGGATGGGCGGCACGCGAGCACGCGCGCCGTAGCGACCACCGATCAACGGAGCCACCATGCGCGTCGAGGGACTGACCGACGAGGACATCACCACCACCAGCGGCGGGACGATCTCCGCCGACACCCAGGACGGCGACGCCACCGACGTCACGGACGGCGACTCGGGCGACGCGGACGGCACCGATGGGGACGACAGCGACTCCGGCGACGGCGACGCGACCGACGTGACCGACGGGGACTCGACCGACAGCGGTGACGGCGCGGACGCCGACGGGACCGACGCCTGAGCCTGACGTGACCGTCCCCACGCCGGCGCTCGCCCGGCTGGTCGGCGACCCGGACGGGTTCCTCGCCGACCGGTTCGGTCGTGCGCCGGTCCACCACGCCGGGACCGATCCGGCGGCGTTCCAGGACCTGCTGAGCCTCGACGATGTCGACCGGATCGTCGCGGCGTCGGCCCTGCGCGCGCCGTCGTTCCGGCTGGTGCGCGAGGGCCGGACCCTGCCGCGGTCCAGCGTCACGCGGTCGGTGCGGATCGGGTCGCGGCCGGTCGACGACCTCGCCGACGTCCGGGCCGTGCACCGCGAGTTCGCCGCCGGCGCGACGATCGTGCTGCAGGGGCTGCACCGCTCGTTCGGGCCGGTGACCGACCTGTGCCGCGAGCTCGAGCAGGTCCTGACCCACCCGGTGCAGGCCAACGCCTACCTGACCCCACCCGTCGCGCAGGGTCTGCACCTGCACGCCGACCCGCACGACGTGTTCGCGATCCAGACGCACGGCGTCAAGCGGTGGGTGGTCCACCCGCCAGACGGGTCCGAGCCGTGGGACCTCGAGCTGCGTCCAGGTGACGTGCTGTACCTGCCGGCGGGGACGCGCCACGCGGCGCAGACCCTCGACCGGCCGTCGCTGCACCTGACCATCGGGGTCCGGACCACCACCTGGCGGGACGTGCTGCGGCGTGTCGTCGATCAGGCGCTCACGGACGAGACCCTCGACGCGCCACTGCCGGCGGGGTGGGCCGACGAGCCCGCGGCGTTCGTGTCGTCGGCGCAGGACCACCTGGCCGCGCTCGCCGACCGTCTCGGCGAGGTCGATCTGGTGGCACCGCTGTCCGCCGCCGCGGACGCGTTCTGGTCGCGGCGTTCCCCGCAGCTGACCGGGGGCCTCCGGGACCTGCTCGAACTCGAGGAGCTCGAGGACACCACGCCGCTGCGGCGGCGTCCGTACGCGACCTGTCGGGTTACCACCGACGGCCAGCACGTCCGGGTGCAGCTCGGCGACCGTGAGCTCGAGCTGCCCGCCGCGGCCGAGGACGCGGTCCGCTGGCTCGCCGCGGCGGAGCGGTTCGTCCCGAAGGACCTCGCGGAGCTCGCCGACGGACCGAGCCGACTGGTGCTCTGTCGCCGGTTCCTCGAGGAAGGTCTGCTGACCTTCGACCGCGACGCCGACGGTGCGTGAGGACAGCTGCGTCGTCCGCTCCAAGGCCTGCGGCGAACCGCTCCACGGGACCGCGTCGCAGGCGCGGCGGTGGGTCCTGTTCGAGCACCCCGGCGCGTGGGGGGCGCACGTGCTCACCGACGGCACGCTGCCCGGACACATCGGCGCCCTGCTGGCCCGCGCGGCCGAGGAGCTGCCGGCCCGGGTGCTGCTCCTGCGCCGGGCGCCGGGCGTGCCTCGTGAGGTGCCCGAGCACGCGTTGTTCGTCGGCGTGACGACCCCCGCCGGCGGCTGGTTCGAACGGATCGACCTGCACGGCAGGGACGAGCTCGCCGACGTGGACCTGTCGCCGCTCGCCGACGAACGGTCCGTCGGCGGGACACCCGTGACCGAGCCGTTCTACCTCGTGTGCACGAACGGCAAGCACGACGCGTGCTGCGCGGAGTACGGCCGGCCCGTGGTGGACACGCTCGCACCGCGGCTCGGCGGGCGGCTGTGGGAGTGCTCGCACGTCGGCGGGGACCGGTTCGCCGGCAACCTCGTGTGCCTACCGACCGGGGCGTTCTACGGCCACCTCGATCCCTCGACGGCGCTCGAGGTCGTCCGCACCCACGAGGACGGCGAGGTCGACCTCGACCGGTGGCGGGGCCGGTCCTCGGTGCCGTTCGCGGTGCAGTCGGCCGAGGTGTTCGCACGACGCGAGCTCGACCTCCGACGCGACGACGCGCTCCGGTTCGTGGGCGGGCGTCGCGATGGCCGCCGGACCGAAGCGAGGTTCGTCCGTCCCGACGGCAGCGAGGTGGTGGTGACCGTCACCACCGACCGCGACGCCACGGCACGTCGCCTGACGTGCGCCGGCGTCCCGAACGTGGCACCGGTGCACCGGCTGATCGACCTCGTCGAGCGGTGAGGCCGGACGCCTCTCGTCCGCGTCACACCTCGGTCGTACCGTCCGCGCTCCCCCGGGGCGGGGGATCAGGAGACGACGAGGGGTGGGCCGTGATGACCGCGACCGACGACGAGGTGCCGGATCAGCGGAGCCAGGAGCCGCGGGTGGATCCGCGGTTGCTGCGACCCGACCCGGGCGAATCGCTGGAACAGTTCAAGGAGCGGCTGCTCGCCGAGGTGCTCGAGCTGCGTGACCGCGCGCACTTCGAGGTCATCGCACCGACGGGGCCCGCTGCCTCGGTGCTCGTCCACGTGCCCCACGCATCGACGAGCATCCCGGCCGACGTGCGCGCGGGGTTCTCGATCGACGACGAGGCGCTCGCCACCGAGCTGCTCCGCCTGACCGACCACCGCACCGACGTGCTGGCGGAGGGCGTCGCGGCGGTCGGTGCCACGCGGTTCGTGAACCGGCGGTCACGGTTGGTGGTCGACCCCGAACGGTTCACCGACGACAGCGAACCGATGCTGCAGGTCGGCATGGGACCCGTCTACACCCACGGCCACGATCGTTCGCCGATCCGCGAACTCACCGACGGGGACCGTCGCCGCCTTCTCGAGACCTACTTCGAGCCGTACGCCGCGGCCTTCGCCGCCGAGGTCGGTCGCCTCCTCGAGGACTTCGGGGCGTGCACCGTCGTCGACGTGCACTCCTACCCGCGCGAGCAGCTGCCCTACGAGCTGGACGACGGACCACGCCCACAGCTGTGCGTCGGCGTCGACGAGCGCCACACCCCGAAGGTGCTGGTGGACGTGGTGCTCGCCTGCGCCGCCGACCACGGGCTCACCTCGGCGGTGAACACCCCGTTCGCCGGGGCGTACGTGCCGATGGACCGCTACGGCCTCGACGACCGCGTGTCCGCCGTGATGCTCGAGATCCGGCGTGACACCTACCTCGACGAGGAGACCGCACAACCACACGACGGCGAAGCGGACGTGGCCGCCTTCGTCACCGACGTGGTGGCCACGATCACGTCGGTCGCAGGTCGATGAGGTCGGGGTGCTTGCAGGTGACCGTGTCTCCGCTGGAGGTGCCGCGGACCCGGCGGACCACCCACGGCAGCAGGTGGCGGTGCACCCAGCGGACATCGCGGGCGACGGTGGCCAGCCGGGTCGACGTCGGTGCCGGATCGTCGCTGCCCCGCCACCACCCGGGAGCGCCGCCGACGAGGTCGGGGTCGGTGACACCGAGCGCTTCGAGCACCGCGGCGCTCACCCGCCGGTGCCCCGGGTGGGTGAGGTGGAGCCGGTCGTCGGCCCAGAGCCGGCGGTCGTGCAGCGACCGCAGGTGCCCGATGTCGACCAGGGTGGCGCCGTGCCGCTGGGCGGCGGGACGGACGACCTGACCGTTGAACGCGGCGATGCGTCGCGCGAGCCGGTCGGCGAACTTGCCGGTCGACCCGGCGCGTTCGAGGACGGTGAACAGGACGACCTCGGCTCCGGCGTGCCTGAGCGCCGCGACGGCCGCGTCGTAGCGCTGGGCGAGCAGGCCCAGATCCGCGCCCGGCCGGAGCACGTCGTTGCCGCCGGCGTGGAACGACACGAGGTCGGCACCGAGGTCGATCGCGACCGGCAGCTGCTCGTCGATCACCTCGTGGAGGAGGCGACCTCGGACGGCGAGGTTGGCGTACTGCAGGCCACCGTGGTGGACCGCCAGCGCCTCGGCGACCCGGTCGGCCCACCCTCGGTGGCGACCGTCGGGGCCGACCTCGTCGTGGAGGCCTTCGGTGAACGAGTCGCCGAGGGCGACGAAGCGGTGCGGGGCCACGTATCACCTCCAGGTGCTCGTCAGCGGGGCGCGAGCTTGCCAGCTGTCGCCGCCGGGTGGGGCTGCGGGGGTCGCGGCCCCGAGCCCGGTGTCACGACTCGTGCAGGTGGATCTGTTCGCCGTTGGAACCGAAGATGGCCACGAGCTCCACGGGGTCGTCGACCACGCCGAACCAGTGCGGGGTGAGGGTGGAGAACTCGACCGCTTCGCCCGGTTCGATCACCAGATCGTCCTCGCCGAGGACCAGCCGCATCCGCCCGCTGAGCACGTACATCCAGTCGTGACCGTCGTGCACGGGCAACGGGTCGGGTGGGGTGTCGCGGGCCGCATCGATGCGGCACTTGTAGGCCTGCCGGCCGGCGGCGGGCCCCCGGTGGGTCAACGGCCAGAGTGTCAGCCCGTCCCCGCTGTGCGGCTCGCGCCGGACCCGCGGGTCCCTGGTGACCGCTGCACCGAGGAGGTCGTCGACGGTGACCTCGAGCGCCCGTGCCAACCCGGGGAGGTGGTCGACGGCCAGGCGGCGCTTGCCGGACTCGAGCCGGCTCAACGTCGAGACGTCGAGGTTCGCCGCCTGCGCGACCTGCTGCAGGGTGAGACCACGCTCGGCGCGGAGCTGTCGGAGTCGTCCCCTGACGCGCTGATCGAGCTTCGCGTCCGCGTCGTCCACCACGATGACCGCCTCCCACCGGGGTGACGCTCCCGGCATCGTTTGCCAGTTCAGCAAAGCGTGTTGCCAGGAAGGTAGCGGGTCGGCACCTTGCCGCCACCCCCACCGAGATGGACGACGCCGATGCCCCCTCCCCCACACCCGGTCGATCGACGCGAGGTCGACGTGCTGATCGTCGGCGGCGGCCCCGCCGGACTGTCGGCGGCCCTGACGCTCGGCCGCGAGGAGGTCGCCCGCTACGGCGTCCGCCACCACCTCGGGCGGGCCGTCCACGCTCGCTGGGTCGGCGATCGGTTCGTCGTGCAGCTCGACGACAGCGAGGAGGTGACCGCACGGCGGCTGGTGGTCACCACGGGACTCGTCGACGAGCTGCCCCCGATCGCTGGTCTGGCCGAGCGTTGGGGGCGCGACGCCGTCCACTGCCCGTACTGCCACGGGTGGGAGGTCCGCGACCGCACCATCGGGGTGCTGGCGACCTCGGCGGTGGCGCTGCACCACGTCGGACTGTTCCGTCAGCTCAGCGATCGGGTCGTGCTGGTGATCGCGGCCGCGGCGCAGGGCAACAGCGTGGGGGCGCAGGTCAACGCCGACCTGGTGGCCGAGGACACCGCCCTGGCGCTGGAGGTCGCGTGATGCCCGGTCCAGACGTCCCGGACACGCACCGGTGGGACAGCTTCTACGCCGGGGAGGAGGGCGACCGACCGCGGTGGTCCGGCCGACCGAACGGCTCGCTGGTCGGCGAGGTGGAGGACCTCCCGCCGGGGACGGCGCTCGACGTCGGCTGCGGGGAGGGCGCGGACGCGATCTGGCTCGCGCAGCGTGGGTGGCAGGTCACCGCGGTCGACCCCTCCGGTGTCGCGCTGGAGCGGGCCGAGGTCGCAGCCCGAGAGGTGGGGGTCGACGTCCGGTGGGTCCGCGCCGGCCTCACCGAGGTGCCGGGCGGCGCCGGCCAGCACGACCTCGTGTCCGCGCAGTACGCGGTGCTGTCGCGGACCGAGGGCGACGCCGCGGTCGGGGCGCTGCTCGACGCCGTCGCGCCCGGCGGCACGCTCCTGGTGGTCCACCACCTGCTCGACGCTGGACACGCGGGCCACGGTGGTGAGCACGGGTTCGATCCTGCCGACCACCTGACGCCCGGGCGCGTCCTCCCGCACCTGCGCGACCGGTGGACCGTCGAGGTCCACGCGACCCGTCCGCGTCCCGGCGATCACCACTCCGGTGCCAGGCACGTCGACGATGTGGTCCTCCGTGCCGTCCGGCGACGCCGGCGATCCGAACCGGTGGGTGGTAGCACTGGGGACGACGTGACGGACGGAGCGGCGGTGACCATGGACGACACGCACGGCAGCGGCGAGGGCGAGGCGGTCGCGGCGCCGACGTCCCGTGGCGCGGAGGGTCGTGTCCGCACGCTCGCACGGTGGGCCCTCGGCGGGTTCCTGACCTTCGCCGGTCTCGCCCACCTCACCGTCGGCCGGGAGGAGTTCGCGGCTCAGGTGCCGGACTGGGTGCCGGCGAGCACCGATGCGGTGGTGGTGGGCTCCGGGGTCATCGAGATCGCGCTCGGGCTCGCGCTGCTGTCGGGTCGCAACCGGACGCAGGTGGGGTGGGTCACCGCTGCGTTCCTCGTGGCGATCTTCCCCGGCAACGTGGCGCAGTACGTGGAGGGCACCGATGCCTTCGGGCTCGACACCGACCGTGCCCGGTTCATCCGGTTGTTCTTCCAGCCCATCCTCATCGCTTGGGCGCTGTGGTCGACCGGGGCGTGGCGAGCGTGGCGTGACCGCGGAGACCGTCCGGCGGGCTGACGGTCAGCGCGGAAGGGCGGCCTCGATGGCGTCGATGACGGCGGAGTCGTCCGGGGTGGTCCTCGGCCGGAAGCGCGCCACCACCTCGCCGTCCGGGCGTGGACACCGGTGACCAGCTCGAACATACTGAGCCGGGGAAGGGCTGGCGATGACAGCGACGGTGCGCAGGTCGACCGATCCACGCGAACGGGGGCGGACCGATCGGCTCGCCCGGTCCTCCGCCGGGCTGGTCGGACTGATGTTCGTGGTGTTCGGCATGTGGGCGTTCGTGGCGCCGGGGTCGTTCTTCGACGTGCTCGCGACCTTCGAACCGCGCAACGACCACTTCCTGCGCGACATCGGGGCGTTCCAGATCGGGCTCGGCGCGGTGCTGCTGGGTGCGCTGGTGTGGCGCGACGCGCTGGTGGTGGCGCTGCTCGGCGTCGGACTCGGTTCGGCGTTCCACGCCGTGGGGCACGTGATCGACCGCGACCTCGGTGGGACGCCGAGCACCGACATACCGACCTTCACGGTGATCGCCCTCGTCCTGCTCGGGGCCGGCATCGCGCGCCTGCGGTCGGCGGAGCGGCCCTAGTCAGCCGTCGGCAAGGACGAGGCAGAACGGGTGGCCGGCCGGGTCGAGGTAGACCCGCGATGACCACTCGTCGACGGCCGGACGCTCGCCGGTCCCTTGGGTAGCGTCGGTGGGGCCGAACGGGATGGTCAGCAGATGGCGCGGACGTGGTTGTCGATCGAGGTCGAACTCGTGGACGGCATGCACGCGCACGATCTGTGGCCGCGGCCGGGCAGGGTCCTGCTGGCACGGCCAGGCATGACGTTCCGCACGCTCGCCGATGCGATCAACAAGGCGTTCGCCCGGTGGGAGCTGTCCCACCTGCACGCGTTCACGCTCGCCGATGGCACGCGTATCGCGATGCGGACGCCGTGGGACGAACTCGACGACGGATCCCTCGACGACACCGTCACGAAGCTGAGCCGCCTGTCGCTCGGGGAGCAGTTCGCGTTCGAGTTCGACCTCGGTGACAGCTGGATGCACCTGTGCACGGTGGCGGATCGGAAGGTCGACCCGACGGAGGTGTACGGCGGCGTCCCGGACCGACCGGTCGCCTACTTCGGGTGGGGTGCGATCCCCGATCAGCACGGTCGTCGGTGGGCGGACGACGATGGCTCGTCGCCGATCCCGCCGCAGCCCGACCCCCCGCAGAGCGATCTCCCGAACCTGCACTACACCTGGGGATCGCGGGCCTTCCCTTCCACCCCCGAGCCGACCGTCGACGACGGCACGGTCATCACCGGCCCCTGGTCCCACGACGCGATCGACGTCGGGATACGACCTCGTGCAGCGCTCCCGTGGGCACGGGAGGACGCCGCAGCTCTACGGTCGGCGGTGCACCAGAGCGACACCTCCTCGGTCGTCGACCTGCTCCTGCCTCGCGACGCGCTGACCGTCGCGCACCACGCGGCGCCGGCGCTGCTGCACGCGGTGGAGTTCGAGCGTGACCTCGACGCGATGGCGATCGCGGTCGTCCTCGCCGACCAGCTCAGCGAACGGGGTTGGCTCGGCGACGACGAGCTCGCCGTCGAGATCCAGCGGGCGTTGGTGCCCGACAGCGACGTCGGCCTCCGGCCGGTACCGGTCGCCCTCGACGAACTGCTCATGCACCTCGAGGGCCCGGCGGATCCCGAGGGAGACTGGAGGTTGGAGGTCGCGAGGGGGCGGTTCTGGCCCGCCGATCCGGTCATGCTCATGGGCGAGGACGAGCCGGACGACTTCGAGGACCCCCACGCGTTCGTGACGATCCACAGCCTCGGCTCGAACCCGGGGTACGGGGACATGCGGGACTTCATCGCCACGGTGGACGACGCCTTGCTCACCGAGCGGCTCCGCCGGGCCATCGAGGGAAAGGGCGCGTTCCGCCGCTTCAAGGACGTCGTCTACGAGGACGACGAGCTGCGTCACGAGTGGACGTTGCTGTCCTCCGAGCGGTGGCTCGGACGAGCCCGGTGGTGGCTGGCCGAGGCGGGCTTGCGTCCCGCGATCCCGCCGCCGTGACGCCGCTGGTAACGCGGCCGTGACTCGAAGAGCCGGAGCACCTGGAGCGGATGCCTGCGCCAGAGGATGGTCGAGGCGTGTCACACCGAAGCGTCACGATGCTCTGCCGTCGGGGGCACGGCGCTGACGTCGGCGATCAGTGGCTGGCATCAGGGGTAGGTGTGGAGCAATCACACCCCACACCTCCATCGAGCGCCGGGGATTCCAACCACCGGGGGCCGGGCTCGCATCCCTGGCACCCAGGGATGTCACCGGACGAGAAGCAACCACGAGAGGGCTCGACATGAACCGATACATCGCACTCGTAGGCGTGTTCGCACTGGCGCTCGGTGCATGCGGCGAACAGCCCGCATCCGGTAGCGGCGCCAACGTCGTCACCGACGAGGATGCGGTCGCGATCGACGACCCGACGGTCAGGACGGACGAGGACGACGAGAACGACGAGAACGACGAGAACGACGAGGAACCAGTGGAGGAAGAGGGTACCCGACGAAGGATCCCTCGGAACCCGCGGCAACCCGCTCGATCTGGGTACTCGGATCGAACTCGCAGGTTGGATCCTCACCGTGACCGACGTCACGAAGGACGCCACGGATCTCATCATGGCGGAGAACGAGTTCAACGATCCACCGGCGGACGGTCGACAGTTCGTGATGTTCGCCGTCGAGGCCACCTACGACGGAGAGGAGTCGGGTGACCCCTGGCTCGACTTCTCGTGGGCGATCGTCGGCTCGGGCGGCAACACCTTCGGTGCCAGCGGCGACATGGAGGACTACTGCGGGGTCATCCCGAACTCGCTCGGCGACCAGGGTGAGACCTACCCCGGAGGCTCGGTGTCGGGGAACGTCTGCTACGGGGTCGCCTCCGACCAGGTCGACGGTGCCACGATCCGGATCGAGAAGACGTTCTCCTTCGACGACACCCGGGCGTTCTTCGCTCTCGACTGATGCCTCGGTTCCGGGGAAGCCTGGCTTTCCCCGGAGCGGTCGCCGAGGGGCCGCGGCCGACGCTGTGCATCGGCGTCGACGATCACCACACACCCGACTGGCTGCGCGACCTCGTGAGCGAGCGAGCTCTGAGCACAGCATGACGACGGCGATCAACACCCCGTTCGAGGGCGTTGGTCAGCTCGGTGGTCGCTCACCACGGGGGCTGACGGTCCGTGCGCCTCATCCGTCCGCGGACGCCGTCGGGACGATGTTCGTCCGGCCCTGCCACGACCCGTGCTCGCTGAGGCAACGGAAGCGCAGCGTCGTGAACTCGAAGTGGAAGTCCTTGCGCTCCCGTTCGGTCATGGCCGCGGCGTGCCGCATCCGGTCGGTGGCGGTCGACCGCCCGCTGACCATGTCGGTCATCGCCTGTGCCGTCCGCCAGACCGTGAAGGTGGAGACCGTCCGCGGTGGAGCCGCGGCGGCGACCGCCAGCGTCTGACCGGGGTCGTCACGGACCTGGACCTCGACCGGGCGTCCCCAACGGATGAACCGTGGGACCTGCGGCACCTTGAGCCGCGCCAACGTGACGGCCACGACCGGCTCGCTCGGTTCGTGCGCGGCACCGTGGACGGGGAGACCGTCGAACGGAACCACCTGCCCCCACCGTCGCAGGAACTCGAGACGGACGTGCCAGCCGGGCGACCACGAACGGCCGATCGGGTCGGCGGCGAGGAAGGCATCGAGGTGGTCCGCCGAGTCCCACGCGCCGAACAGCGCCACGCGTCGGGACTGGAGCCGTCGCGGTGACACGATCGGCGCGCCGAGCTCCATCAGCGACATGGTCTCGGCGTGGTGCAGCCCGACTGGCTCGTGAGTCGCTCGACGCCGCGCGAGCAACCGCAGCCCACGGCTGCGGGTCGTGTCGAGGAGGTGGAAGCTGAACAGCATCGTCGGAGACTACGGGCACGGTCGAGCCCGACCTCCCACCGCTCGGCTGCCGCCCTTCGGCTCACCGTCGTCAGTAGCCGCTCACCCGGCACGACACGCCGACGACACGCATCACGACGTCGCTGGGCGGTCCGTGATCGACTCGACGAGCTCGCGCTCGATGGCGCCGAACGGGTCGTAGGCGGCCATGTGGGCGGCCAGGGCGCGGGCTCGCTCCGCGTACGTCGGGTCTTCGAGGACGGTCCGCACCGCCGCGCCGACCTGGTCGGCGGATGGTGATCCCGTACGCAGGTCGACACCCACCCACGCCCAACGCACCCGGGCCGCGACCTCCGGCTTGTCCTCGGTGTCGCCCGCGACGACCACCGGGACGCCCGCGCCGAGGGCCTGCTGCACCCCGCCGTACCCACCGTTGGTCACGAAGACGTCGATCCGCGGCAACAGCAGGTCGTAGGGCAGGTAGGCGGCGACCCGTGCGTTCGCGGGGACGTCGCCGAGGTCGGCGGGATCGCCGCCACCCATCGTGACCACGACGAACACGTCCTGGTCGGCGAGCGCCTGCAGCGTCGGACGGACCAGTCGATCGAAGTCCCGGTTGTCGATCGTGCCCTGCGTCACGTGGACGATCGGGCGAGACCCTCGAGTTCCTCCCACCAGTCCGGGGTGACGACGTCGCTGACCGGCGTCGGCAGCGCGCCCACGAAGGTGGTGTTCGGCGACAGGTCGCTGCGGGGGTACTCGAACTCCCGCGGGCTGAGCTGGAGGAAGCGGTCGAACAGGCACGAGGCGTCCATGATCGGCGAGCGGAGCGGCGGCGTGCCGGCCGCGGCGGCTTCGGCGACCATCCGGCGCGCGAGCTGCTGGGTGCTGCGGAACAGGACGCGCTCGCCGATGACGTGGAGCGCCCGGTTGCGCAGCCGGCCGAGCGGACCGGACGACGGCGCGAGACCCGTGCCGACCGGCGCCACGTCGCGGCTCGACTGGGCGAGCGGGGTGACGCCGACGGCGAGGATCGGTGGGCGTCCCTCCCGGGGGCCGAGCAGCAGCGGCACCACCCCGGCGAACATCCCGTCGACGAGGACGGCGTCCGGCCGCTCTGCGGCGATGGCGTCGCGCACCGACGCAGCCTGTGCTGGGATCGGGCGGACGAAGATCGTCTCGATGTCGTACCTCGCGAGCGCCAGGCCACGCTTGTCACCCCGATCGGGCAGGTAGGTGTCCACGTCCCGATCGTCGTAGTCGGCGTCGCCGCCGAGCGGCCGGAACCCGAGCCCGGCCGCGCGGATCCTCGTGGCGAAGCGGGAGCCGGTCAGCACGACGACCCGGTGGCCACGTGAGACGAGGTGCTCACCGATGGCCTGCAGCGGCACGAGGTTGCCATGGATCGGGTTGCTGCACAGCAGGTAGGTGGCCACCGTCGGTCCCCTCGACATCGAACGACTAGACTGCCACTCCAGCGAACCCGAGTCGAGGAACGGCGACCGACGTGGCCGTGCGACGACGCTACTCCTCTCCGCTGCGGGAGGCCGAGGCGGCTCGGACCCGTGCCCGGATCGTCGACGCCGCCGGCGAGCTGTTCGTCCGCGACGGGTACGCCGCCACGCCGCTGCGCGCGATCGCCGAGCGGGCGGGGGTGTCGATCCAGTCCGTCCACCTCGCCGGTCCGAAGGCTGCGCTCCTGATCGCCGCGTTCGAGCGCACCTTCGCCGGGGACGAGGGCCGCCACTCCCTCCTCGAACGACCCGAGCTGGCGGAGATCGTCGCCGAACCCGACCCTGCCGTCGTGCTGGACCGGTACGTCGCGTTCCTCGTCGACGCCAACCAGCGCGCGTCGGGCATCGTGCACGCGATGCGCGCTGCCGCTGATGCCGACGGCAGGCCCGCGCCGCCTACGCCGACCTCGAACAGCGCCGCCGACGCGACATGCTCCTCGGGGTCGACCTGATGATCGAGCGCGGGCTCGTGCCGGCCGAGCGACGGCAGACCACCGCCGATGTCCTCGGCTACCTGACGTGGCCGGAGGCCTACTTCTACTTCGTCGAGGAATCCGGCTGGAGCCGCGAGCAGTACGCCACCTGGCTCGGAGCCGCCATCGGCGCCCTCGTCCTCGGCGCTCCCTGAGTTCGCCACCGCCTCGACCCGGCGGCCGCGGAACCCGGCGCATCGGAACGTGTGCACGCGCACACCCGAACGGTGTAGTGTTCCTCTATCCGATAGAGCAGCACTACAAACGATGTGCCGACGAGGAGCCGGGAACGTGTCCGACACGCAGGCGAAGACGGGTCCGTCGGAGGACCTCACGGATCGACGACCGCGAGGCGCGGCGATCATCCGCCCGCTGTTCCGCGTCATCGTCACGGTGTCGGCGTTGCTCCTGCTCGCCCAGCCGGTGCTCGCGGGCCGGAGCCTCGATGGCGACAGCGCCGCGCTCGGCCTCCACTTCACCGTCGGCGTCGCCTTCCTCGGCGTGGCGATCCTGCAGGACATCGTCGGGCTGCTGTGGTGGAAGCCCGCCGGGGGCGCTGGGTGGGTGCCGCTGGTCGCGATCGCCTCCCACCTGACGGGCCTCGCGCAGATGGAGCTCGGGCACGCGCGGAGCCTCGGCCTCCACCTGCCGGTCGGCATCCTGCTCGTGCTGCTCGCGGCGGCACTGCTCGTCGGCGCCTGGACGCCGCTCGGGCTCCGCCGCGGCCGGGCGGGCCGATAGCCCCCAGCACCCGACCGCTGCTCGCACCTCAAGTCGCGAGCGCCGAGGTCGATAGGTAGGGCTGCGTGGGGGAACAGCGAGATCCGGGGGACCTGGGTGGTGAAGCGCTACATCCCGTTGGTGGCGGTACTGCTGCTCGCCCTCGGTGGCGCAGACACGTTGATCTCGAGGATCGTGCCCGCTTCGCCGACGGAGCTCGAGTTCGGGTCCGCGGGGATCGGGTGGGCTCCCGCGATGGAGGCCGATCACCTGGCCCGAGACGTCTACGTGCGAGTCAACGACGAGCGCGCCGCCCGCCACCTGCCGCCGCTCACGTGGGACGAGGGCCTGGCTGAACTCGCGCGCCGCTGGTCGGAGACGATGATCGCCGGCAGGTACGAGCACTCGACCGCGGAGTTCCGCGCCCACCCGGCCTACCCCGGCACCGGCGAGAACATCGCCATGGGGTACGCCGGCGCGGACGAGGTCCACGTCGGCTGGATGCGCTCCGCAGGCCACCGCGACAACATCCTCTACCCGGGCTTCACCGCGATCGGCGTCGGCATCGTCTGCCGGAACGACGGACGCATGTGGGCGACACAGATCTTCGGCGTCCCACGAGGCAGCTACCCGGACCCGCCCGCACCGACGATCGAGGAACCGGTCATCCGCCAGGACAGCGGTCCGGCCTGCCCGCGCGTGGGACGGTGGCGCTTGGGCGGTTAGAACCTCGGCGGTGGTCAAGCTCGGCCGCTGTCGTGTCGATGTGCCGCGTACCCGTCTCAGCGAGAGGGCCGAGTTCGTGCCGGGAGGATCCGTGTCCGAGCCACCACCGCTACCGGCGATGTCCGGCCTCCTGTCGCTCGGCCCGTCGGGACCGTTCCCGCACGCGAGCCAAGCCGCCTGGTACTTCGATCCGCGCGGTCACGTCCGCTACCTCGATATGGAGGGCTACCTGGCTGGACAACTCGAGGCCGGGGTCCCTCGGCACGTCGCGGAGGACACCGTCGCGCGCATGCGCGCCCACGGGGCCGGTCGGGTGCTGTGGGCCGCGGCACACGGCGGGAAGCGCGGGCACGCGTTCGTCGGGTGGGACGTCCGCGTCGCGACGACCGGGATGCCAGCCGCGGAGGCGGTGCCGGCGATCCTCGCGATGGGTGGGATCCCGCTCGGAGCGACCGCCGTCAGGCAACTCGAGGGCCGAACGGGGGTGCTGGTCGCCTACACCCAGCCGGTCGAGCCCCAGACGATCCGCCTGCCGGCATCCCGGGGGCCGCGGTGGTCACGGGCGTTCGGCGTCCCTGCCCGGATCGAGAGCCACTTCACACGGGCCGCGTTCGCATCGCTGGCAATCGGCCACGTGGGAGCCACCATCAACCTCAGCACGGAGTCGTTGACGACGGCCGAGCAGGGACTGCGCACCCTCGTCGACGTGGTCCTCGCCGACCTCGACACCTCAGCCGGCTAGCGCGCCGGTCGACGTTCACGCGCCGGCTGACCCTTCGCCGCTGCGGCCAGGATCCGGACCACGTCTGGGGACGTACCGCGACGCCACGACCCCGGGCGTCACCGTGACCCGGTCCACGAGCTCGAGGCCGAGCGGCCGGGAGAGGCCAGCGAGGAGCCTCGGGCCGCGTCCGGCGACGTGGTCGTGCACGACGAACTGGTACTCGTCGATGAGCCCGAGCTCGGCCAGCGCCGTGGGGAGCATCACGCCGCCGGTGGCCAGAACGCCGCCGGGCTGGTCCTTGAGACGGCGCACCGCGCTGGCGAGGTCGCCGCGGACCAGCTCGGCGTTCCAGTCCACCCCCGGCAGCGAGCTCGATACCACGTACTTGCGCGCCGCGTCCATGGCCCGGGCGAACGGCGTCATCCAGGGCGGGAGGCCAGCGATCGCCTCGGGGCCGCGCCAGCCAGCTTCCATCAGCTCGTAGGTGACGCGACCGAACAGCAGCGCATCGGCGCCGGCGATGAACTCCATCGCGTGGCGGTGGGTGGCCTCGTTGGGCTCGAGCGCGGTGTGGTCCACGCAGCCGTCGATGGTCACGTTGATGCTGTACCGCAGCGGTCGCGTCACGTCGATCCCACCCTCGAGCCGGTGCCGGGCCTCACCACGAGTCGATGGCGTAGTGCCGGAGGAGCCGGAGGACGTCCTCGCGGAGCTGACGCCGAACGGGAAGTCCGGGGCCGGGTACCGAACCGCACCCGTCCGCTCTCGTCCGTCGCGCCCCCATCGGTGGGGTCCGACCGTCGCCCGTCAGGTGCGCGCCGCTGGTGCAACCGCCGTTGGTACGCCGCGCGGATCTCGTCCCTGCTCGCTCCCGGCCCGATGCCGAGGCTCTCGTACGGCTCTGTCACCCCGACTCCCCCACGCCCGCCGATCTGCATCCTCGCACCTCGCGCCGACCGGCGCCGGGAACGGTCAGGGGCGTGCGCTGGTCACGGCTCGCAGGACGCGTGGGACGAAGCGGAACGGCATCGGTGGCTGCGCCACGTCGAACGCGCCGGCCACGATCAGGTCCAGGGAGGGGACGTGGAACAGCCAGGTCGCCGTCGAGCCGGTGTGTCCAACCATCTCGGGCACCGCTGCTCCCAGGTTCATCCACCGCGACGGCGCGTAGCGCATGACACCGAGGCCGTACTCGATCGGGAACATCACCCGGTGCCAGCCCGAGCGCATCCGCTCCCACGTCCCCGGATCCTCGAACACCGTGCCGGTCACCAGCGCGCGCATGAGGGCGACCTGATCGGCGACGGTGGAGATCATCCCGCCATCGGGCACCTGTGTGGTGAGCATCCCGGTCGGCTGCAGGACGACCTGCTTCGACCACACACGCGCGTCGGGCTCGGCGGCACGTCCGGAGCGGGGACGGTCCGGGTAGCAGGAGGTGTCGTCGAGCCCGAGCGGCACGAACAGGTCCTCGGTGAACACCTCTCGGAGCGGTCGGCCCTCGACGGCCTCCACGACGGCCCCGAGCAGCTGGAAGTTCGTGTCGGCGTACCGGGCCTTCACCTTCGGGGCCCGCAGATCCCGCGGCGGGAAGTGCGGGGTCAGCTCCTCCCGCACGGTGCGCAGCACCTCCTCGTACGGGAACGGCACGTCCTCCCCCGCGAGCAACCGTGCCTGCGGACTCGGTCCCCCACGGGGTGCCTGCTCGTAGTAGTCCGGCAGCCCCGAGGTGTGCCCGAGCAGGTGCTCGATCGTGATCTCGTCGGTGCGGTCCACACCATGGGTGACGTGCAGCCCGCGGGTCTGCTCCGCAGGCAACAGGTCGACGAGCCGGTCGGACAGCGTCAGCGCACCGCGCTCGACCGCCCGCATCGTCACCGTCGCGGTCGCGAGCTTCGTCACGCTCGCGATCGGGTAGCGCGCCTCCGAGGTGGCTGACGTCCCGTCCTCGTCGAGGACCCCGTGGCCGCCCTCCCAGCTCCAGGAGCCATCGACGGCGGCGACGGCGAGGAGGGCGTGCCGGACGTAGCGCCCCCGGTCGACCGCCCGCTCGAGCAGCCGTTGGAGGCGGTCCGCGAGCTCCGATCCCGAAGGCGCTGCCGTCGTGCCCATCGGTCGCTCCTTGGTGCGAGGCCGCGCCGATGACCCCGCGGTCGAACGACACGTCCAC
Organism: uncultured Nitriliruptoraceae bacterium; assembly: GCA_963850715.1. Classification (GTDB taxonomy): domain Bacteria; phylum Actinomycetota; class Nitriliruptoria; order Nitriliruptorales; family Nitriliruptoraceae; genus Nitriliruptor. The sequence continues at coordinate 41,085 of CAWKMM010000004.1, forward strand.
CACGCTACTCGCCGACATCTCCCAGATGACCGTCTACGGCGACGGGCCCAACACCCGCGCCGATCGCGCCGTGGCGCTGCGGTCGCAGCCGAGATGCGCGGGGCCACGCTCGCGGCGCCCGCCCACCTCGATGCCGAGGTGCTGTCCGCACGGGGTCGATCGGTTCGGGCCGGCGACGCAGAAGCTGTCAGGTCACTCGGGCGCTCGACCGCCTGGTCCGGATCCCGGTCGAGCGTCTCCCGATCGCGCCGCTGGCGGCTCGGAGCCTCAAGTTCGGCGACGGTCGTGCCGAACGGAGGGGTGCGGCTGCCGGAGGGCGCCGCTTCGGGGCCGGGGGCTGCGCAGTGCAGGACGAGTGGCACATCCGTATCGACCGGGGCTACCTCGACCCGGCAGCGGGCTCCGGCGCTCGCGAGATGGAGCGTGAGCTCGCGGCGGGGAAGGGCAGCATCCGCCGACTGCTCGAGACCGCGTTCGATGTCCCGACCGCGGACCGGAACTGGCGCCGCGGGGCCCAAGGCGAGGAGAGGGTCGCGGCACGGCTCGCCAAGAAGCTCGACGACCGCTGGGTCGTCATCCATGATCTGACCATCGGCACGCAGGGTGCCAACCTCGACCACCTCGTCATCGGCCCCGCGGGCGTGTTCACGCTCAACACCAAGAACCTGAAGGGCAGGGTCACCGTCTACGACAAGGCGGTCCTGCACAACGGACAGAACCACCACTTCCTGCCGAAAGCGCGGGCCGAGGCCAAGAAGGTCGCCAAGCAACTCACGTCCGCGATCGGCACGCCTGTTCCCGTTCGCGGTGTGATCGTCCTCACTGGCTCGGCCGAAGCCGACGTCAAGGGCTCGCCGATCGACGTGCGGGTCATCGGCTACCTGCGACTGGCGAGGTGGCTGCAGGGCCTGCCCGAGGTGCTGCCCCCCGACGAGGCCCTACGGATCGAACGTGCGGCCCGCGACCCGCAGACGTGGGTTCCACCGGGCAGGCCGAGACGAGCGCCGATGCCGCCGCCCCCCTCCCCGGCCACCGAGGTTGCCACGCCTCCCTCACCGTCGAACGCCACGGCCGCTCCCCCTCCACCGCTGGTCGCCGCGAGCCAACCCTTCGCCGCTCACGAGGCCACCACCGTGAACCGCTGGACGCGGTACGGGAAGGACCGTCTCTACGCGAACGCCCTCGACGGGACCAAGCTCGGCTACATCGAGGTGGCGTCGGGTGAGGTCAGGCTCGAGGTCTCCGACCCTGCGGGCACGATCGAGGAGCAGCTTCGCTCAGCCCGTCGCGCGCTCCGGTCCGACGCGTAGACGCGTGATCCGCGGCGGGCGTAGAGACGGAGTACCGAATCTTCCGTCCCACCGTCCAACTCGGAACGCGTACCGCAGCGGTCCTCGCGACGACCGGATGCTCGCGTCGGTCGTCGTGCACCTCCCCCCGCGCATCGCGGACGCTCCCGTCCTCCTCGACGGTCCCACCACCGCCTCGATCGAGGCTGCGGCCCGCGAGATCGCGGCGCTCGACCGCGAACGGCACGACCAGCTGGGCCTCCTCGCTGCGACCCTGCTGCGGACCGAATCCGTCGCCTCGTCCAAGATCGAGCGGATCGCGGCCCGCAGCGACGACTACGCCCGCGCCCTCCACGGCAACCGGTCGAACCGTGCTGCGTCGTCGATGGCGGCGGCGACGACGGCCATCGACGTGCTCATCACCTCAGCGGCGAGCTCGCCGATCAGCACCGCCGCGATCCTTCGATCCCACACAGCGCTGATGCGGGAGGATCCGGCCGAGCGGGCGTACGCGGGACGACTCCGGGACGTCCAGAACTGGATCGGCGGCAGCGATCACTCCCCTCGCAACGCGGTCTACGTGCCACCCCCGCCTGCAGATGTCGCCGAGCTCATGGCGGATCTCGTCTCATTCTGTGACCGGACGGACCTCCCCGCCGTGGCCCAAGCGGCTCTCGCGCACGCGCAGTTCGAGTCGATCCATCCGTTCACGGACGGCAACGGCCGCATCGGGCGAGCGTTGATCAACGCGGTTCTCCGACGCCGAGGTGTGACCCGCCACGTGGTCGTCCCGATCGCTTCCGCGCTCGTCGCGCACCGCGATCACTACTTCGATCTCCTCGACGAGTACCGACAGGGACATGCGGGATCGCTCATCACGGCGTTCAGCGACGCAGCGCGCCTCGCGGCCGCCGAGTCGCGCGTGACTGCGGATCGCCTCCAGCAACTGCCCGCCGTCTGGAGCGACGCGGTCGGGCGGGTGCGCGCGGGCAGCGCCACACGACGGCTCATGTCCTGGCTCACGGGCGTGGTCGCCTTCACCGCCGAGGACGCACACGACGAGATCGGTGGCCCGCTCTCCAGCGTGTACACCGCTATCGATCGCCTCGCGCAAGCGGAGGTGGTGCGGCCCCTGACCGACAGGAGGCGCAATCAGGTGTGGGGCGTCACCGATCTCCTCGACGAGCTCGACGACCTCGGGGCACGGATCGCACGAGCCGCGCGATGACACCCGACACGGTCCAACCCTCGAACAGCATCGAGGGCTACCACGTCAGCCTCGACGACGCCGTCGCGGCCGTCGACGGCGACCAACCGCTCGACACCCAGGAGGACACGGTCGCGTGGCAAGCCGTGGTCGGTTACCGACGAGCGATGACGTACGTCCTGCAGCCGAGGCAGCTGGGCTCGACGAGCGCGTGATCGCACCGCTGTTCAGGTCGCGTCCCGCGGCTGGTGTAACAACGACACCGGGCGCGGTTCCTGAGGGCATGTTAGGCGGCGGCTGTGACCTCGCCGTGGGGGTCGGGTTCGGGGTGCTCCTTCCTGCTGGTGGTGAGGCCGAGATCGCGGCGGATGTTCTGGAGCAGTCGGACGTCGGCAGGGGTGTAGGTGATGCCGCGCCAGCCGCCGGCGGCACGGTCCAGGACGGCCCACAGCAGCGAGAGGGCGGACCGTTCGCCGGGGAGCCGGCCGATGACCTTGACCCGCCGGCGGGTCTCGCCGAAGGTCCGCTCGATGAGGTTGGTGTGGCGGATCCGGCCCCAGTGCGCCCGCGGGTAGTGCAGGTGCGCGGCCAGCTCGTCGAACCCGTCGGTGACGCACGCGACCGCGCCCGGGTAAGCCTTGCCCCAGGTCGAGGCGAAGACGTCGGCGCGGCGACGGGCCTCGCCGACGGCCACCTCGCCAGGGGTGAAGCTGTCGTCGAGGTCGAAGATCTCCCAGAAGTCGCCCCGCACGGCGTCCTGGTCGATCTGGGACACCTTCGCGACACAGTTGCGAGCTCGGTGGATCAGGCACCGTTGCCGCCGCGCGTCAGGAAAGACCTGGTCGATCGCGGCGCACAGCCCGGGCGCGCCATCGGTCGCGGTCAGCACCGGAGAGGCGAGCCCGCGGGCGACCATGTCCTCGAGGAACCCAACGCACGCGTCGGTCGATTCGGCTGAAACGCCGTCCAGATGCAAGAACACGGCGTTGCCCTCGGTGGTGATCCCGTAGGCCGCCAGCACCGGCTCGGACCGCGCACCGTCGTGCATCTTGAAGTGCGACGCGTCGACGAACAGGTAGTCGATGGTCACCTCGGACAGGTCGCGGGTCCGCCAGGCCTCGAACTCGTCCTTGATCTGCTCACAGATCCGGCTGACCGTCGACTTGCTGACCGTGGCCTCGGGGCCGAGCGCCTCGCGCAGTGCCGCCTCGACGTCGCGGTCCGAGAGCCCACGTACCCACCCGGAGATCACCAACGACTCGAGCGCGTTGGTGCGGGTCACGTGCTTGCCCAGCAGCCGGGAGGCGAACGACTCCAGCGTGCCGCGCACCTTCGGACGCTTCAGGGCCACCGCGCCGGCAGTGGTCTTGACCGTGATGTCGCTGTAGCCGTTGCGCATCCCGGCCCGGGCACGATCGCCCCGGGCGTAGCGCTCCCGGCCGAGGAACTCGGTCACCTCCGCCTCTAGGGCGGTCTGCATCACCAGCCGGACGCTGAGGCGGGCGACCTCTTCGAGGACCTCGCCGAGCTCACGGTCGGGATCGGCGAACAGGCCATCGATCTCGGCTCGGACACGATCGGTGGCGGTTACTCTCTGCTTCGACACGGGCGTACTCCTGATCGACTCTGGAAGGTCTTCAGGAACCTACGCCCGTGTCGCTGTTACACCGAGGATGGGACGC
>CAWKMM010000005.1:0-635779 GCA_963850715.1 uncultured Nitriliruptoraceae bacterium
CCCGGTCGTGAAGCGCTCGAGGCCGATGGCCGCATCACCGATAGCCCGACGCTGAGGGCGATGACGACCGTGATCAGGCCCGCCATGAGCGCGTACTCGAGGCGGTTCGGCCTCCTGTCCATCACGGTGCCACATAGCGATCACCTCCTCGAGCCGCAGCCGGGGTGGGAGGTGCGACAGCGCGTGGGGTGTCACACCTCCCGTGGGTGAAGGTCAGGTCACGGCGACACCACTAAGTTCGTCGGAGACCTGGCCGAAAATGCCATTGAGGCCGTCGTCGACTGAGCCCAACGGCAGCGATGACGGCACGGCGATGAGGGCGACCATGAGGCCGTACTCGACGGCGGTGGCGCCCTCCTCGCGCTCGAAGCGGGCGGCGACGTCGCCGCGGAGGACCTGGAGGGTGAGATGCAGACGCTCGAACATGTCCTAGCTCCTTGGTAGCTCGCGACGTCTCCCTCGTGGCGACGTCTTCGGCTCCGGGAGAATCCGCGCCGCGGACCTCACCGCCATCCTCAAAATTGAGGGAGATGGTGGTCGTCCGGCCGAGGTCGGGACAGGGGTCCCGCCCGGTCAGAGACCGGTGCCTGGTCAGTCCCGGCGCTGGCCCGGCCCGGTGCGCGGACCACCCCGCCCGGCGCGCCATCGCGACGGCCGCCAGCTGGGAGTTGACGCCGAGTTTCAGCAGGATGCTGCGGATCTGGCTGCGCACCGTCGAGACCGACACCACCCACTGGGCCGCCAGATCGTCCGCGGACCAGCCGTCGATGAGTGCGTCCAGCACCTGCCGTTCGCGCTCGGTCAGCCGCTCGAACGGCTCGAGCCGCTCCGCATCCTGGCTGCGGTGTCGGCGGAGCTCCGCCAGCCACTCCTGTCGCTCGGCATCGCTCAGGGAGGGGCCTTGCTCCATCACCTCGGTGATGGCGGTCACCAGGTCCTCCAGCGGCTCCGTCTTGCTGACGACGCCGACCGCCCCGGCTTCGATGCAGGCGGCCAGCCTCGCTCGATCCGTGACCGCGGTCAGCATCAGCACGCGGGCGCCGGCCTCCACGCAGCGGGCGATCAGCGGCACGCTGGCGCCGTGATCGCCGAGGTCGAGGTCCAGCAACACCAGTCGCGGCCGGCCGGATCGCACCAGCGTCTCCACGGCGTCGGGCGCCAGGTCCCCGGCTCTCGCCACCGCGAGCCCTGCGCCCGTAGCGCGAGGGTCAGGCTCTGCGCCAGCAGCTCGTGGTCCTCGACCACGATCACGTCGACCGGCCCCTGCTCGGTCACGGTCACCTCCCGACCATCACCCCCCGCGAGCACGCTAGCGACGGCGCCGCGGGCACGCCATCACCAACGGCGCGGACCTCGGCCTACCAGGCCACCACGTCCCCGCCGTGCTCGCCCCCGTCGACAGCAGCGGGACGATCCGGTCCATCGTCCCTCGACTCGACCAGCCGCAGCCGGCGACGCCTGGCCGCGGATCACGGAGATCCAGGGGCTGGTCGTCGCCGGCCCCAGCTCCGCCGTCGAGCAAGGTGGAGAACCCGGGCAGCACGATCTCGAAGGCCGCGCCTCCTGCCCCGTCGGGTGGCGTCAAACGGAGGTCCCCCCCCTGTCCGCGCATCAGTTCCCGGCTGATGTACAGCCCGAGGCCACTACCGGTCGTACCGTCCGCGGACGAGCCACGCACGCCTCGCTCGAAGATGGTCTCCCGCTCGCCCACGGCGACACCGGGGCCACGGTCCGAGATGCGCAACACGACCCGATCGTGCTCCAGGGTCGCCCGCACCGTGATGCTGCCGCCGCCGTAGCGACGTGCGTTCTCGAGCACGTTGTGGACCGCCTGGACCGTGTCGACGGGCCGGCCGATCGCCACGAGGTGGTACGGCACGTCGACGTGCACGTGGGTGGCCATCGGTCGCAGACAGGTCAGCAGCGGGGCGATCGCTTCCGATGGGTGGAATCGTCCGACCTCGACCTGCTGCGGCCGCGGCTCGACCAGCCGCTGCAAGCGCTGCACCTCGCTGCTGATGCTCGAGGACAGGGAGGCCCGCTCGGCACGGATCCAGCCGGTCGCGGTACCGCTCCAGCGTCATCGTTGCCGCCTCGATCGAGAACAGCACGTTCTGGGCTTCGTGGGTGCGTTCGCGTTCCTCCTCCGCGTCGCACCTGAGTCTCTCGCAGCCGCCCGGGCCGCGGCGACCGAAGCGAGCAGCCGACCGTCCTTGTCACGGAAGGCCCGGACCAGCTCGATGATCGCCCCGACCCCGATGCTGAGGAACGCGAGGAGCTCGAGGACGGCGCGACCGAGGTCCGACACCGCGCCAGGCGCCGCGCTGGCGGCCAGGACCAGACAGCCGAGCCCGAACCACGCCAGCAAGGGCCGTCGCGGCCCACGGCGAGGCCAGAGCGCCCACGCGCCGAGGACGAGCCAGACGGCGACGACGGGCGCCCCGGATGCGCCCATCGCGGTGCCAGCGCCGCTGTGCAGCTCCGCGGGCGTCAGGAGGACCTCCGTGACACCGGGCGACGACGTCAACACGCCGACGACCACGACGAGGCCTCCGAGGGTCCCTTGGATCGACCGCGAAGGTCGCAGGCCGGAATCCACCTCGGGAGCGATCAGGGCCACGACGACGAGGGCCGCAGTAACGACGCGGCCGCCAGCCGGGAGCGATCCCGAACCGCCGAACGCCGTCGCACCAGCCGATGCGAGACCTGGACCGAGCACGCACGTGGCGTAGACGCCGCTCGCGAGTCCGAGGTGGAGCGCAGCAGCCTCACCGATGAGCTTCCAGCGGAGGAAACACAGGCCAGCCACCGCGAGCGCGACGGTGAAGGCCGCGCTGGTGAACGACGCCTCGACGCGGGCGATCTGCGCGGGGTCGAAGGGTTCGCTTGGCCCGAGCCGGGTGAGGAGGAAGCCGAGCACCACGAACGCGGTGACCAGTCGGAAGGACGGACCCAACGGCTGTGACGTGGCGAGGAGACCGCGGCGATCGCGCCCGCGGTAGCGGGTCGCGACCGCCGACCCCCGTGGCGGCGCGAGCTAGTCGCGCTGCCGTGCCCCGTTCTCCCCTCCACTGCGCTCCCGTCCTTCCGGGACGACCCACAGCCCCCGATGCGGTTCGTTCCACGAGCGGCGTTGATGGTAGACCCGGACGGGGCCGTTCGATACAGGACAGATGTCCCGGCCGCTGACGGTGTGTTCCTACGCGAGGGGGACGGCCGAGCCCGTTCCGCCGCGGTCCGGGTGCCGCGAAGCATCCAACGATGATGGGTGCCCCGGACCCGTTAGGTTCCGCGAGGGCGTCCGGTCTCGCGAACGGCAGGGGCAGAGGAGGGGTGCGGTGAGTGCAGGAGCGGGGTGGTACGCCGATCCGAGCGGGGCGGCTGGTCAGCTGCGCTGGTGGGACGGCGCCGCGTGGACCGATCACGCGACCGCGGACCCTTCCGCGCCGGCGTACCCGCCGCTCCGGCCGGGCCGCCACCGCCGTCCGGTGCGCCGCTCGGCAGCGCCTGGGGGAGCGGGGCGACCGAGGGATCGTCGCCGGCCTGGGGGTCGTCCACGGCCTGGGAAGCGGCGGCTCCCGCCCCGCACCGTGGCAACGGGGTGCGGGCCGGGATCATCGTCGCCGCGGTCCTGGGTGTCCTCGCCCTCGTCGTCATCGGTGTCATCGGTGTCGCGGCCATGCGCTTCGCGGAGTTCGACACCGATGCGTTCACCGTGGACCCGCCGACGACCGTGACGACCCGTGTCGAGGCGCGGATCGGTGACCGGCTCACCGGCACCATCCCGCGCAACGGGGCGTTCGAGGCGAGCTTCACGGTCGAGCGGCCCGCTCGGATCAGCTTCGACGTCCGGGGCGAGGACAGCTTCGACGGGATGGTCGAGGTCGTGGGTCCCGACGGCGTGTCCCTCGGCAGCAACGACGATCGTGGGCCGGGCGCGCGAGGTGGCGGTAGCTCCCTCGACCCCTACCTCGAGCTGGACCTGGAGTCCGGCCGGCACACGGTCATCGTCGAGGGCTGGGCCGGAGAAGGGGGCAGCTTCGAGCTCCGGATCGACTGACGTCGGCCGAGCGCTGCCGACCGTCCCGGCGTCATGGGCCAGCTCCCGGGGTCGACCACAGGGGGATCACGTCGGTGTGCACGACCCGTTCCGCCAGCGTCGGCAGGAACGCGTTCGCCTTCTGCTGGGCCGCCTCCACGGCCAGGACCTCGGTCTGTTCGACGACCAGACGGAGCCGATCGCGCGGCAGGCCGCCAGACCGACCGACGACCGGGCCGGATCCTCGAGCCCCGGCTTGAACGCGCCCCACGCGTCGGGCCCGCCGAGCTCGGACCACGACCGGCCGGCGGCCTGGCCGAGACAGGCCAACCCGAGCCCCTCGTCGCAGGCGTCCCCGAGCACCTCGCCCCGGTCGTCCCACGTCAGCAGGACCAGCGGCGAGGAAGCGACCGCGCCCTCGTCCGCGGGCGGCCCGAACAACGGGGCCAACCCGCGGCGCCCGCGGTCCTCGTCGACGATGGCCGGCCACGGCGCGATCGTGACCCAGGCGTCGGGCAGGTCGCCACCGCTCGCCCCGTCGGGGAGGGCGACGAACCGGTCGACGGTCGTCCCTGCCGCCTCACGGCGCACCTCCAGCTCGCCTGCGTCGGCGAGCGCGTCGCACACCTCGGCGATCGCCTCGTCGCACAGCACCGAGGCGGTCGCGTCGCGACCGGGGAGCGTCGGCAGGTCACCACGGCCCTCGCCCGACCGCAGGTCGCGGACGACGAACCCGATCGCGAGGAGCCCGACGGCGACGAGGACGGCGAGCAGCCGCTTCACAGGTCGGCGTCCGATGCGGCTGCGGGTCGCCCACCGAGCTCGGCGACCTCGTCGCTGGTCGGGACGTCCTCGGCGCGGATCTGTGACAGCGCCGACGCGTCCGGATCGCGCCCGCCGCGGACGCTGGTGGCGACCCGTGACGCCTGCCGGTCGATCGACGCCTCGACCAGGTTGCGTGCGAACCTGCCGTTGCCGAACCCGCGATCGCGTTCGGCCTCGGCGAACCGCGCGCGGAACTGCTCCCGTGCCCCGGCCGTCAACCGGTAGGCGCCACCCTCGACCAGCAGCTCGGCGATGGCCAGCAGCTCCGCGTCGGTGTAGTCGGGGAAGTGCAGCGTCCGCGGGAAGCGCGACGCCATGCCCGGGTTGGAGGCGACCAGATCGGCCATCTCCGCGGGGTAGCCGGTCAGGATCACCACGATCCGGTCCCGCCGATCCTCGGCGAGCTTGACCACGGCGTCGATGGCCTCGCGTCCGAAGTCCCGCTCACCGCCACGCGTCAGGGAGTAGGCCTCGTCGACGAGGAGCACCCCACCGTCGGCCTCGTCGAAGCGTTCCTTGACGCGGGTCGCGGTCTGGCCGACGAAGCCGGCGACGAGGCCCTCGCGGTCGGTCTCGACCAGGTGCCCACGCTCGACGAGCCCCATCGCGGCGTAGAGCCGGCCGAGGAGGCGGGCGACGGTCGTCTTGCCCGTCCCGGGGTTGCCGGTGAAGACCAGGTGGCGGGACACGTCCGGGACCTTGAGCCCCGCGTCGGTCCGGAGGCGGTCGACGAGCAGGCGGTCCGCGACCCGGCGCACCTCGGCCTTCACCGGGTCGAGCCCGATGAGCTCGTCGAGCTCGGCGAGCAGCTCCTCGACGTCCTCCTCGGTCGGCCGGTCCGCATCGGTGGCCGTCTCGGCGTCGGTGTCGGTGTCGCCTGCCGCCTCCGCCTCTGCGGCGGCGGCGGGGGAGGGCGCACCCGGAGCGCGACCCGGGCGGGCGCCGGCGGCGTCGAGCGTGGCGAGCAGGGTGGTGCGCAGCACGTCGAGCAGGCCGAGCGCCCCCGAGGTCGGGTAGACGTCCAGCGCGACGACGGCGTGCGCGAGCTCCATGACGGCGAGGTAGTACCGCCAGGCATCGAGGTGGGCCCGCCCGTCGAGCAGCCGGGTCATGACCGCGTCCGGCGCGACGAGGCTGAGATCCGGGCGGGCCACCTCGGCGGGAGCGACCGGTCCGACGATGGCGCGCAGCGCCTCGACCCCCTCGGGCGAGATCGATCCGCTCACCCCGAGCAACCACGAGGCCACCAGTGCTGCCTCGGCACGTACGTCAGCCTCGGTGACCCTGGCGGCATCGCCGGCTGCGAGCGCTGCGGCGGTCATCGACCCGACGGGTGCGTCGAGCAGCCCGGCAGGCGCGTCGGAGCGGCCCTGCGGTGCGTCGTCGTCCCCGTCGGTCACCTGGCAGCTCCGCTGTGCCTCTCGACGGCTCGTGCGCCGTCGACCCCGAACGGCACAGTCTAGGTCGCAGGCGCCGGCCGCGGTCACGGTGCCTGGTGCAGCCCGCCCGAGTGGGTGCACCTCGTCCGGGTCCACGGGCGCGGTGCACCCGTGCGGGTGGAACGCACCCCTCGGCGCGTCGCGCCCCCGGGGAACACACTCGGGAGGAGGAGAGGTAGTTTACGTAATGTCACTTATGGGGGATACGGAAGGCGCCGGGAGCGGGGCCACGCGGGCTCGCACCTACCGCGACCGGGACACTGAGCTACTTCGGCACCACGCCACGGTTCTGGCTCAACCTCCGGGCCCAGTACGAGCTCGATGTCGAAGCCGACCGCCTCGCCGACCGGCCCGACCGCGAGGTCACCGCTCACGCCACCTGAACCCGACGCACGGAACCGTGATTGCGGCTTGGTCGTGCGGCCCGGTTGCACACAACTGCTGCGGCATCGGCCTGCCGCAGCAGGCGACCATGGTAGCGAAATGCTACCATCCAGGTATGGCCGTGAACATGCACATCCGAGACCTGGACGAGCCCACGCATCGGGAGCTGGTCCGGCGAGCGGACGCTGCCGGGATGAGTCTGCGCTCCTACGTGGTAGGGATCCTGCACCGCCACGCTGCCCTCCCGACCCTGGAGGAGTGGCTCGACGAGGTGCGGGGAGACCCTCCATTGCCGAGCGAAGGCCCGGACAGCGTCACCTTGGTCGAGGAGGGCCGGCGGGACATCGACGTCGCGTGAGCGCGACAGCTGTTCGTGGTCGACGCATCGGTCGTGGTCGAGGTGCTTGCGCCGATCGGACCGTGGCGATGCGGTGGCAGCCAGGATGCGTGGGGCCACGCTCGCGGCGCCCGCCCACCTCGATGCCGAGGTGCTGTCCGCGCTGGGTCGACTGGTGCGGGCCGGCGACGCAGAAGCTGCCACGGTCACTCGGGCACTCGACCGCCTGGTCCGGCTTCCCGTCGAGCGTCTCCCGATCGCGCCGCTGATCCAGCGGGCATGGGAGCTGAGGGAGAACATCGCTCTGCGTGATGGGCTCTACATCGCGTGCGCCGAGACGCTCAGCGCAACGTTGCTGACCCTCGATGGGCGATTGGCCCGATCCGCGCCGGTACCCGTCGAGCTCCCGTGACTCGTTCGGCGTCGATCGCAGCTCTGCCTGGTTCCTCGTCAGACACACCGCCCGCAGCGTGGGACGCGAAAGCCGTGACTGCGGGCGGGCAGATCGGGACGGTGGGGCGCGCAAGTTCCGCGCTCCGACGACACCGCGCTCCGCACCACGAGCGCCGCGAATCGATGCGAGCCTGGGGCGGCGGCACGGCGGACCGTTACGAAAGGATCACGCTCGTGGCGTCTCATCAGGCGATCCGCTGCTGCGAAGAAGATCACGGCCGCGAGACGACCGGGGAACCAGAGGTGTTGGACACCGTTCACCCCGTCCGGCGCGCCAGCACCTCGATCGGCACCATGCCGCCGTCCTTCATGGCGCGCGCGGTGTTGGCCATCATCGCCTTGGCGCCATCCCCGTGGATGAGCTGAACCGCGCGATGGGGGGGTTTCTCGCCGCGCTCGGCCATCGCCCGGCTGCGTGCACCATATTCGAGCGCCGCGGCGAGCGTGTCCTTGAGCGACACGACCTCGAACCCCGCAGCCTCGAGGCCGCGGCGGGTGGCTTCGGGGCTCGCCAGGAAACTCGCTTCGGCACTCGCCGCCCAGGGCGTCGGGTAGTCCGGGTCCGGACCCGCGCCGCGCGTGTACTCCGAGAGCACCAGCCAGCCGCCCGGCCTGAGCACGCGCAGGATCTCGCGATAGAACGCCGCCTTGTCGGCGATGTTCATCGACACGTTCATCGAGTAGGCGCCGTCGAACGTCGCCCCGGCGAACGGCATCGACAGCGCGTCGCCCTCTTCGAGCACGACGCGCTCCGACAGGCCGAGCAGCGCCGTCAGCCGCCCGCCGACCGCGCAGAACTCGGATGTCAGATCGATCCCGGTCACGCGGCAGCCGAAGCGCTCGGCGAAGTAACGCGCCGGCCCGCCGATGCCGCTGCCGATATCGAGCAGGTGATCGGTCGCGCCGATCGTCAGCGCGTCGGCCAGTTCGCGCGTCGCCTCGAGCCCGCGGCCGTGGAAATGGTCGTAGGGCGCGAGCGCCTCGAGCCCCGGGCGCTCGGGATCGGCGCCGTCCGCGGCAAGCGCGGCGCGCAGGCGCTCGAGCAGGGTGCCGCTGGTGTAGTGGCCGGAGATAGTCGGAGAGCCCAATGGTTCCACCTTTGCTCCGCGCAGAGCCGACACTGTAGACGTCGCGCGAGCGCATTCTCCTCGGCCACGAAAGCGAGGGTGGCCGAATCACTCGCGAGCATGACACGGGCACCGGACCCAGAGGTGGGACGGGTCATCTGGCAGACGATCGAACCGCTGCTCCTGCCGCCGAACATGTCGCATCCCCTCGGCTGTCACCGCCCGCGCGTGCCTGACGAGGTCTGCTTCCGCCGAATCCTGATCCGGCTGGTGACCGGTTCGTCGTGGGTCGACGCTCCTGCGGAAGCGTTCGCAGCCGCGACTCACGTGCGGGTAGAGGTGTCGGGGCTGAACTCGGACCTGACCGGGTCTGATGAGACCCATCGACCTACCTGGTGACTAGCAGGACATCGTTCCGCTTGTTGCCCAGGTGAGCTTGTAGCAGGACATCGTTCCGGCGGGCTCAGGTGGGTTGTGGCAGGACATCGTTCCGTTATCGAAGGTGCCGGTCGATGTCGAAGCCGGCGGCGTGGATGATCTCGCCGTGGCGGGTGACCACGCGCAGCTGCTTGGCGCGCACGGAGATGACGGCGGTGACGTACTGGTAGGTCTGCTCGGTGGGGAGGTGGATCTTGTGGCCCCAGAGGTTGACCAGTCCATCGGAGCGCACGTAGCGGACGGCTTCGATGCGGCCCTTGGCTGGCAGCCGTCCCGGGGGCTGGTAGCCCTCTGGCGGGAGCCGTAGGGCCAGTCCGGTGCGCATCTCGTCGGGGCTGGCGCCGCGGTGGGCGGAGTAGCGGTGACGGGCGTTGTGGAACGCCTCGAACGTTGCGGTGGCCTCCCGGAGGATGTCGAGGTCGGGGTAGCGAGCGGTGCGGAAGAACGACTTGTCCCACACGTCATTGAAGTGCTCCACGACGCCGTTGCGCCAGGGCTCCCGCAGCGGCGCGAATCGGGCGATCACGCCGAGGTCGAGGCAGGTGGCCACCACCGGCCCGAACGTCGATGCCCGGGGCGGAATCCCGCCGCGCAGGTTGGAATGGTTGTCGAACTGCACGACCTTGGGGATTCCGACCCGGCCCCAAATCGTGGCCAGTGAGGCCGCGATCGTGGTCGGGCGCAGGATGTCGATGATCTCCGATCCGGCGGTGTGGGTGCCGATGTCGATGAGGTTGAAGGCGTGGAAGCCGATCCCGCCGTCGAGGTTGCGGGGCCCGATCAGATCGGCCTGGTGGTACTCGCCCGGCCCCCTCGTGATCGGGTGCGGATACGGCGCGCCCTTGGACTGATAGCCCGGCGTGCGGCCCCGGCGGCGGGTCAACCCGGCGTCGGCCAGGATCCGGTTGATGGTCCACACCTCGGGCACCTGCTCGACACCGAGCAGCTGCAGTTCCCACGCGATCGCCAACGCGCCGTACTGCGACATCGGGTTGGCCTCGAGCTTCGCCCGTGCGTCCAGCACCTGTCGACGCAGCCGCTCGGGGGTGCGCCGCGGCGAACGTTTCGGGGCCCGCGAATGTGACTGCGCCCAGTCCGCTCCCGCTTCGGCGGCATCGTGACGAGCGACCCACTTGCGCACCCACCGACCCGTGCGTCCCAGCGAGGCTGCGATCGCCTCGGTGGTCTCACCGGCCTGGCGGCGTCGGACAGCCTCACGGCGTAGCTCTGCCTCGTTCATCGTTCCTCCGCGGTCTGAGCCACCACCGGCGGCAGCCCCGGCCATCGACGAAACCGGAACGAGGTCCTGCTACACCGCAACCTGCGCACCCGGAACGATGTCCTGCTATTCAAGGGCGGAACGATGTCCTGCTAGTCCTCACCTACCCTGAGCGTCGTGGCAACGCTCCACCGACCCGACCCGACCCGACCCGACGCGACCCGCGGGTCCTGGCTCCCGAACGAGGAACGCTCCCGATGCGCGCACCCCGTACCACCCTGACCCTGCTCGCTGCGACCCTGGCGCTCGCCGGATGTGGCGGTGACGACGGCGTCGGCGGCGACGACGCCGTGACCGACAGCACCCCCGAGGCGGGCGGCACCATCTCGGTCGAGGCCGGCGATCTCTACTTCGATCCCGAGACCATCACGGCCGCGGCCGGCACCATCGAGATCGAGCTCGTCAACGTCGGGGCCGTCGAGCACGACTTCGTCATCGAGGAGGCTGGTGACGAGGACGTCGCCCACGCCGAGCCGGGCGAGACCGCGACCGGCTCGATCGACCTCGAGGCTGGCACCTACACCTTCTACTGCTCGGTGCCGGGTCACCGGTCCGCCATGGAGGGCACGCTCGAGGTCAGCTGACCTCGGCCGCCCCCACCGACCCGGCCCGTGCGACCTGCGGGCCGGGTCGCCGTGTCACGGGGGGCCCGCCTGCGTCGGTCAGGAACCCAGCACCGTGCGTACGACCAGGCCCAGCACGAGGCCGTGCACGGCGGTGGCCAGCGACAGGATCACCGCCGCGACCGCCAGGCCGCCGCGTGCCTCCCAGTAGCGCCGGGCGAGCGCACCGAGCAGCGAGCACGAGCGTGCGCGGAGAAGACGGTGCGCAGGGTCAAGCCCCAGCCCCTCACCGAAGGTGCCCCATCACGCGGTCCACGAGCGGGTTGCCCTCGACCGCGACCGAGCGCGTCACCCAGACGTAGGTGGCGACCGAGTCGAACAGGGTCATGGCGACCATGGCGAACGTCAGCGCGCCGGACCCGGCGTCGTGGGCACCACCGCCTCGGTGGCGAGGTAGCTGGCCGTGACGACCGCGAGCAGGACGCGGTAGGCCGCCGGCGAGCGCCGTCGCAGCCGGTCCCGGCCCGCCAGGATGCGGGCGTCCCACCGCCGCGCCCACCGGTCCAGGACGGACACGTCAGGTCATGCGCTGGTAGCGGCGGCTGGCCAGCGGCACCGCGACGAGCATGCATCCCGAGGCACCAGAGCAACGACGAGGGTCAGCGGGGCCGCGACGGGCCCGCCGACCGACAGGCCCGCGGGCCGCGTCGGCGGCGGCGGTGACCGGGCTGCGCGACGCGAACGCCTGCAGCCACCCCGGCATCGTCTCGACGGGGACGAAGACGGAGAGAGGCGAACACCAGCGGGAAGATGGTCACGAAGCCGGCCGACTGGGCGGTCTCGGCGCCCGGCGCCTGCAGCGCGACGTAGCACGAAGACCCAGCTCAGCGCGAAGCCGAACAGCGCCGACCACGGCGATCGCTCCGAGCGCAGCCAGCGGACCCTCGCTGAAGCGGAACCCGATGACGTAGCCGACGGCGATCATCAGCAGGAGCACGGCGACGTTGCGGACGAGGTCGGCGCCGGTGCGGCCGGCGAGGACCGCGACGCGGGCCATCGGCAGGGACCGGAAGCGGTCGATGACGCCACGCTCGAGGTCCTCGGCCAGCCCGACGGCCGTCTGCGTGGTCCGGAAGGCCGCGGACTGCACGAAGATGCCCGGGCACGAGGAAGTCGATGTAGCTCAGGCCCTCGGGCAGCGCGGTGGCCGCCACGCCGCCGAAGACGTAGGCGAACAGCACCACGAACATCACCGGCTGGATGGTGGAGAACACCAGCAGGCGGGGCTGGCGGACGAAGTGGCGCAGGTTGCGCTTGGTCACCGTCCAGGTGTCGCGGAGCGCCCACCACAGCCGGCGTGGTCGGGACGTGCGGTGGCATCGAGGGCCGGGCCGGGGTCGCCGGCGGCGTCGGCGCGGTCACGCGGCGTCCTCCGCGCCGGCGGAGGCGTGCGGTCGGCCGCGTCGGCCGGCGCGGTCCGCTGCCGGGCGCGGGTCGGCCGGTCAGCTCGAGGAACACGTCGTCGAGCGTGGGCCGCGCGAGCGCCGACCTCGCGGACCGCGACGCCCGGCGCTGACCAGCGCGTGGGCGACGTCGGCGAGGACGGCCAGCGGGTCGCCTCGCCGACGTGGACCCGCACCGAGCGGTCGGCGGCCGAGCACTCGGCGCCGGCGACGGCCGCGAGCGCCGCGCCGCGTCGCGCCGGCGTCGCTCCAGCCGGACCTCGACGACCTGGCCGCCGACGTCGTCCTTGAGCTGGTCGCCGGTCCCCTCGGCGATGATGCGGCCGTGGTCGATGACCGCGATGCGGTCGGCGAGCTGGTCGGCCTCCTCGAGGTACTGGGTGGTGAGCAGCAGCGTCGTGCCCTCGGCGACGAGCTCGCGGGTGACCTGCCAGATGGCGTTGCGGCTGCGCGGGTCGAGGCCGGTGGTCGGCTCGTCGAGGAACAGCAGCCGCGGACGGACGAGCAGGCGACGAGGCGAGGTCGAGCCGGCGGCGCATCCCGCCGCGAGTAGCCGCCGGCCCGGCGGTCGGCGGCGTCGACCAGGTCGAAGCGTTCGAGCAGCTCGTCGGCGCGGCGCCGGGCGTCGCGGGCGCTGAGGTGGAACAGCTCGCCGAACATGCGCAGGTTCTCGCGGCCGGTCAGCAGGCCGTCGATGGCGGCGTACTGGCCGGTCAGTCCGATCTCGCGTCGGACGGCGGCGGGGTCGCGGGCCACGTCGTGACCGAGCACGGTGGCGCGGCCGTCGGTCGGCGGCAGCAGCGTGGCCAGGATGCGCACGAGGGTGGTCTTGCCGGCGCCGTTCGGACCGAGCAGCCCGAGGACCTCGCCCTCGGCGACCTCGAGGTCGACGCCGGCGAGGGCGTCGGTGTCGCCGAAGCGGCGGGTGAGCGACTCGGTGACGACGGCGGGCACGGTGCTCCTCGCGGGCGGGACGGACGGTCGGCGGTCGGCCGCCGGGCCGGTCAGGGGTACTCGAGCAGCAGCAGGACGCGGGTGTCGTCCTCGAGCGCGTCGTAGCGGTGGGTGACGTCGCCCGGGAAGGTGGCCAGGTCACCGGCGCCGAGCTCGACCGGCTCGGCAGCGGGCCCGACCCGCAGCCGACCGGCGATCACGAGGACGTGCTCGACGGTACCGCTGGTGTGCCCGTCGGCGGCACGGGACGGACCGGCCGCGAGGTCGAGGACGTACCACTCGGTGCGCGACCCCGCGGGCGGTGGTGGCCACGAGGTGGGCGACCATCCCCGCACCCTCGCCGACTCGACCCGCGGCCCCTCGCCCGCGCGCACGACCCGGACGGCCGGCGCCGGCGGGTCGAGCAGCTCACCGAACGGGCACGTCGAGCGCCCGCGCGAGCGCCCAGATGGTCTCGATCGACGGGTTCGCGTCGCCGGTCTCGATGGCGTGCAGCGTCGACTTGCCGATCCCCGCGGCCGCGGCCAGCTCGGCGAGGCTGCGCCCGTCCTGCTGCGCGGTGCTCGCGCACGCTCGTGGCGACCCGGGCTCGCAGCGCTGCGGTGCCCCCCTCGTCGGCGGCGGGCCTGCCGTGCTCGCTCATCGGTGTCACCGGCCGCGCCTCCCTCGGCCACCGTCGGTGCGCCGTGCGTCCAGCGTACCGACCACGCACGTCCGTTCGACAGGACGTCGTCGCGGCGTCCAGACTACCGGACGATGCCATCCAGCGAACCGGACGACCACCGAGGCGCCACCCATCGAGGGGGCCGGCTCGTCGTGGGCGGAGGCGACCACGGTCGCGTTCGCCGTCGGTGCCTACGGCCTCTCCTACGGCGTGCTCGCGACGGCGGCCGGTCTGTCCCCGCTCGCTCGCGACCCTGTCGAGCCTGCTGGTGCTCGCGGGTGGGTCGCAGTTCGCCTTCGTCGCGGTCGTCGCCGCCGGCGGGGCAACCCGATGGCCGGCGCCGTCGGCGGGTTGCTGCTGAACGTCCGGTACGCCGCGTTCGGGCTCGCGATCGCGCAGGCGCTCCCGCGCGCCCCGCTCCCCCGACGGATGCTCGACGCCTACCTCGTCGTCGACGAGTCCGTCGCCCTCGCGCTCGGCGCGGCGGGCCGTGGCGCGGACCGGCGCGAGGTCAGCGCCCGGTTCCGGCTCGTCGGTTGGGCCGTCACGGTGTCGTGGATCGGGCTGACCGCCGTCGGTGCGTACGGAGGCCAGTTGCTCGGTGACCCCGAGGTGTTCGGCCTCGATGCGGCGTTCCCGGCGGGGTTCATGGCGCTGCTCGCGCCGTGGCTCCGCAGCCCCGCGGGGCGGCGGGCGGCCATCGCCGGCGCCGTGCTGGCGGTCGCGCTCACGCCCGTCGCACCGCCGGGCGTGCCCCTGCTGGCCGCGGCGCTCGGGGCCTTCGCTGCCTACCGCGCCGCCCTCGTCGCCGCCGGTACCTGGAGAGCTGCCGTGACCTCGACGACCGTCGCCCTGCTCGTCCTCGCCGTGGGGACCTACGCCATGAAGGCCATCGGCCCCGTGCTCGCGGCGGGCCGCGAGCTGCCGCCCCTCCTGCGCGCGCCGGCCGATCTGCTGCCGGCAGCGCTGCTGGCGGCCCTGGTCGCGACGCAGACCCTCGGGGCCGGCACCGCCTCGTCCTCGACGCGCGCGCCATCGGTGTGGGCGCCGCCGCGCTGGCGGTCTGGCGAGGCCTGCCCTTCGGGGTGGTCGTGGTCCTCGGGGCAGGCGTCACCGCGCTGGCGCGCCTGTCCGGCGTCGCCTGAGAGAGCGACGGTCAGCGGTCGAGCTGCCAGCGGTCGGCCAGCGCGTCCGCGTACTCGTTCCAGCGGTGCCCGACGTGGGCACGGATCCACGGCAGCTCGAGCTCCGGCCGGGCGCGGAGCGCCTCGTACAGCGGCCGGACCAGGTCGAGGTTCTCGACCGGGCCGGTCTTGCGCTTCCACCCCCGGCGTTCCCACCCCGCGGCCCACTCGGTGATGGTGCGCACGGCGAGGTTCGAGTCGGTGTGGACCGTGCAGGGCGTGCCGGGCGGCACGAGCTCGATCCCCCGCAGGATCGCGGTGAGCTCCATGCGGTTGTTGGTCGTGTCCGGGTCGTGCCCGTGCGCCTCGTCGACGATCCGCGCCGTCGACGACGTAGACCGCACCCCAGCCGCCCGGGCCGGGGTTCGGGACGCAGCCACCGTCGGTGAACAGCCCGACGTCCGGTCCGCTCGGCGGGCAGCGCGAGTGCCTGCTCGGTGGTCAGCTGCGCGGAGCTCGCTCGACGGGCCCCGCCGGCGTGCGCCGCCGGACCCGCCCTTCGCCGCCGCGGTAACAGGACGGGCAGGTCCGAGGCGTCCACCCGGGGTAGCGCTCGAGCAGCTCGGCGCGCGGGGCGAACGAGGCGCCGCACTCGGCGCAGGTGACGGCGGTCACGCGCGGCGTCAGTTGAAGCGACGCTCGGAGCCGAGCAGCTGCGGGCCGAACACGTCCTTGGTGTAGGCGCGGGGCAGGCCACGGTCGAGGAGGAACTCCGCCGGGTCGGCATCGAGGTCGAACCCGACGATCAGCTCGCAGGTGTCGCAGCGGTACTTGCCGAGCCCCTCGAAGGCGCCGACGAGGTGCTGGGTGCCGTCGCAGCGGGTGCAGTCGCGACGCTCCTCGAGACGCGCGTCGACGAGGGCGGTGGCGGTGGGAGCGGTGGTGTCATCCATGGGACCGAGCGTACCGGTCGTGGACCTGCCGACGTGGACTTCCGACGCCTCCTTGCGTCGGTCCGCGTCAGGTACCGTCCCCGCCCGCGTGACGATCGCCACGGCGCCGTCGTCGGTTCGCACCAGCTCGATCCGTCGACCGCCCGGCCCGGGACGCAGACCGCGGAGCCCGCGGCGGAACGCCACCAGGTCGACGTCCAGCCCGTGGAGGACCAGCTCGTACGGGCGGTCCTCGACGGCGGCGAGGTGCCGACGGACGGCGTCGGGCGCGTGCCGGCAGGACGGCCTCGACCACCCGCACCCGGTACCACGGTGACGGGCCGGGATCACCGGCGGCGGTCAGCAGCGCTCGACGGTCGGCGACCCGGTGCGCCCCGACCTCGGCGCCGATGTCGTCGTGCAGCCGCGCCCGGACGGCGGCGGGAGCGACCTCGAGGACGACGTCACCGACCGGGCCGGTCGGCGAGTCGCGCGCCGCGGGCCCCACCGGATCTCGTGGCGATCGGTCGCTTCCACGGCGGCGTCGGGGTCGAGGATGGTGGCCGTGGCCCGGACCCCCGGTCGGCGCAGCTGGCCGGTCCACACGACCGCCTCGATCAGCTGCCGACCGACCTGCACGAACTCGAGCTCCACGTCCGTCGGCAGGTCGCGATCGGTGAGATCGACCCCCGGGCCGAGGACGAGAGCCACCCCCGGCCCCCCACGGACGTCCGCGAGGTGGTCGAGCAGGGCCGGCACCGACGGCCGATGGTCGGCCAACCGTCGGACGCGTCGACCGTCGACGCGCCGGCCGGGGTCGGCGTGCACCGGCCCCGCGGCGGGAGCCGGGTGGACGAGCGCGTCGGCCACGACGGTGTCCACCGTCAGGCCCCGGACCTCGGCGTTGTGCCGGAGCAGCGCCAGGCGTCCGGGATCGAGATCGATCGCCGTGACCGACGCGCCGGTGGCGGCCAACGCGAGGGTGTCCCCTCCGCACCCCGCCGCCCGGTCCTCCAGCCGTTCGGCGTCCGCCAGCCTGCGCGCCCGCCACCGACTGACCACGGGGTCGCTGGCCTGTTCGAGACCGGCGCGGGTGAAGACGAGGCGGTCCGCGTCGTGCCACCGGTCCCGCGCGCGGCGACGGGCGGCGGCGGCACCGACGAGGGCGGTGGCCCGCGGTGGCTCGATACCTGCCGACCGCAGGCGGCTGCCGATCGCGAGTGCATCCGCGCCGCTGTCGAGCGCCGCGACGACGTCCGCAAGTGATCCCAGACCCTGCGACGACACGAGCCACGTGGCGATCGGGAGGTCGATGTCGGGGGCATCCACCGGGCAGCCAGGGGGGTCGGCATCGGGGCCGCCGACGCTAGCGCGCGGCCTGGAACGCCCGGATCCGGGCGCCTCGTGGCCCGAAGCGGCGGAGCGCTCACGAGAAGAGGTGCTAGGCGAGCGCGCAACGGACGGTTACGGTCCCGCCCGTGTACCGCCGTCCGGGTGGTACGGCACCCGATGGGAGGGCACAGCAGCCATGGCACCTGCCAAGAAGGCCGCAGCCAAGAAGGCCACCGCGAAGAAGGCGACGGCCAAGAAGGCGACCGCGAAGAAGGCGACGGCCAAGAAGGCCACCGCCAAGAAGGCCACGAAGAAGGCCGCCGCCAAGAAGGGGACGGCCAAGAAGGCCACGAAGAAGGCCACCGCTGGAGGTGGCAACGTGGTCGTCGCCTCGAAGGTGAAGGAAGCCGTCAAGGCGCAGGACGTGCGCATGTCGTCGGAGTTCATCGACGCGCTCAACGAGCACGTCAACGAGGTGATCTCGAAGGCTGCCACCCGGGCCAAGGGCAACAAGCGCGGCACCGTGCGCGCCGGCGACCTCTAAGAAGCCAGCACGGCAGCAGCATCGGGAGGGGGTGACCGGGACCGGTCACCCCCTCCCCCAGTTCCGATCGCTCCTGCGCCGGCCCGACGGAGCTTGCGCCGGTGGCACCCACACCGGGCCGTACCCTCCGCCGTATGAGACTCCTCCGCCTCGCCTCCGACCTGCCCGCCGTCGGCCCCGATCCGGTGCTCGTCGCGGCGCTCGACGGCTGGACCGACGCCGGGAGCGCCGGCACGACGGCCGCCGAACGCCTGCTCGACCAGTTCGAGGTCACCGAGCTCGGCGTCTTCGATCCCGACGCCCTCTACGACTACCGCGACCGCCGGCCCGTGGTCGAGATCGACCAGGGCCTCCTCGGCGCGCCCCGGTGGCCCGAACTGCACGTGGACATCGTCACGCCGCCCGCGGGCCCGACCCTCGTGGTCCTCGGCGGCGCCGAACCGGACCTGCGGTGGCGGACGGTGGCCGACGACCTCGTCGAGCTCACCGAGCTGCTCGGGATCCGCCGGTACGTCGGCCTCGGCAGCGTCCCCGGTCCGATCCCCCACACCCGACCGGTGCAGCTGATCTCCACCTCCTCCGACCCGGACCTGCTCGACCGCTTCGGGCGTCCGCACGAGCAGGTCGTGGTCCCGGCGTCGTGCCAGGTCGCCCTCGAGGCCACCTTCCGGTCGGCGGGACTCACCACGCTCGGCCTGTGGGCCCGGCTGCCCCACTACGTCGCCACGGACTACCCCGCGGCGTCCAAGTCCCTCCTCGAACGCTTCTCTGCCTACACCGGCACCCCGGTGGACACCAGCGACTTCGACGCGGCGATCGAGGACCAGCGGCTCCAGCTCGACGAGGCGGCGGCCGCGTCGGAGGAGATCACCGAGCACGTGCGTGGGCTCGAGTCGATGTACGACGCCATGCTCGAGGCGGAGCGGCTCGAGCGGCTCGAACCGGGCGACGGTCGCCTGGCCGACCTCACCGCCGAGCAGGTCCCGTCGGGCGAGGAGATCGCCGCCGAGGTCGAGCGGTTCCTGCGAGGACGTGCGGACTGACGCGGCCCGATCCGCAGGCGCTCAGACCCGGAACCCCAGGTCGGCGGGGACCGTGGCGACGTCCATCTGCGCCTTCTGCAGCTTCCCCGAGTGGTCCCAGTTCAGCGACTGCCAGCGGGTGACCTGGTCGAGCACCCACACCCCGGACTGCCGCGCCCCGTTGCCGGACCTCCCGTTGCCGCCGAACGGCAGGTGGGCCTCCGCTCCAGACGTCGAGTTGTTGACCGACACCATCCCCGCGGTCACGCCCTCGGCGAACCGGAACGCCGCGCTCGCGTCGGTGGTGTAGATCGCGCTCGATAGCCCGTACCCGTGCGCGTTGGCGAGGTGCAGCGCCTGGTCGAAGCTGTCTGCGGTCACCACGGGCACGATGGGCCCGAAGGTCTCCTCCCGGTAGAGCAGGTCGTCCTCGGTGACGCCGGCGACGATGGTGGGGTGCTCGAAGATGCCGGCGTCGGGGTCTCCGACGAACCCGGCGCGTGGCGCGTCCGCGGTGATGCGGCCGCGTGAGGTGGAGCCGGACACACGGTGGTGCGGCTCGATGTGGTCGAGCCAGCGCTCGAACCCGTCGGCGAACCGCTGGCTGAGCATGGGGCCGTACAGCACCTCGCCCGTCGGGTCGCCGATGGCGGCGCGCTCGACGGCCGCCGTGAACCGCGTCAGGAACTCGTCGTGGACCTGCTCGTGGATGATGGCGACGCCGAGCGAGGTGCACCGTTGCCCGGCGGTCCCGAAACCGCTGAACAGCGCCCCCTCGACGGCGAGGTCGAGGTCCGCATCGGGGAGCACGACCAGCGGGTTCTTGCCGCCGAGCTCGAGCGTCGGCGCGACGAGGTGCTCCCCGCACATCGCGGCGATCGACCGGCCGACCGCGGACGAGCCGGTGAAGCCCACCTTCTGGACGTGGCCAGCGGACAGGGCGCGCTCGAGGCCGTCGGACGTCGCCTGCCCGTCGGCCTGCACCAGCTGGACCGCCGAGGTCGGGATCCCCGCCGCCTCGATGCATCGTGCGAACGCGTCGGCGATGGCGGGGGCGTACTCGGCTGGCTTCCAGACCACGGCGTTGCCCGCCACGAGGGCCGGCACGAGGTACCACGACGGCACCGCGATCGGGAAGTTGCCGGCGGTGATGACCGCCATCACCCCGACGGGCCGGCGGAAGGTGAACAGCTGCTTGTCCGGCATCTCGGAGGGCACCGTCATCCCGTAGAGGCGGCGACCCTCGGCGGCGAAGTAGACGCAGGTGTCGATGACCTCCTGGACCTCGCCGAGGGCTTCGGGGTAGGGCTTGCCGATCTCCCGCGTGACCAGGGCGGCGAGCGCCTCCTTGTTGGCGCTGACGATCCGACCGAGGTCCCCGATGGCGGCGCCCCGGACCGGCGCCGGTGTCGCGGCCCACTCCCGCTGACCCTCGACCGCCCGCTCGCACGCGCGGGCGAAGGTGGCCGCATCGGCCAGGTCGACGCGACTGACCGTGTCGTCCAGCCTGGCCGGGTTCGGGTTCTCGACCGTACGGCCGCCGGCGACGGGCTCGCCATCGATCCGGGTGGCGAGGTCGAGGGTCGGGTTCGACACGTGCTGCTCCTCGGGACGTGTGGACGGGCGCTGCCGCGGAACCTAGGCACGGGGGCGTCGCCAGCACGAGGGTCGTCACGTGTCGGCCGATAGGCGCACATCGGCGGGTCGGCAGTAGCCTCCGCCCTCCGCTCCCCCGTGCCCGACCGTCGAGGTTCCCGTGCGGATCGCCGTCACCGGTTCGATCGCCACCGACTACCTGATGACCTTCCCCGGTCACTTCTCCGAACAGCTCGTGGCCGAGCAGCTCGACCGGGTCAGCCTGTCGTTCCTCGTCGACGAGCTCGAGGTCCGCCGCGGGGGCGTCGCGGCCAACATCTGCTTCGGCCTCGGCCAGCTCGGACGGTCCGCCGTGCTCGTCGGCGCCGTCGGCCAGGACTTCGACGGCGACTACCGCGCGTGGCTGACCCGTCACGGGGTCGACACCTCGGGTGTCCACGTCTCCGAGCTCAAGCACACCGCCAGGTTCCTGTGCACCACCGACCTCGACCAGAACCAGATGGCGTCCTTCTACACCGGCGCGATGGAGGAGGCTCGCTTCATCGAGCTGGCGCCGATCGGTGAGCGGACCGGCGGGCTCGACCTCGTGGTCATCTCCCCCAACGACCCCGAGGCGATGCTCCGCCACACTCGCGAGTGCCGGCAGCTCGGTGTGCCCTTCATGGCCGACCCCGGTCAGCAGCTCGCGCGCATGGACGGCGAACAGGTCAAGCGCCTCGTGGACGGGGCGGCCTACTTGATCACCAACGACTACGAGAAGGCGCTGCTCGAGTCGAAGACCGGGTGGTCCTCCGAGGAGGTCCTCGAACGGGTCGGGACCCGCATCACCACGCTCGGCCCCAAGGGCTGCTCGATCGAGACCGGGGACGGCGTGCTCTGCGACGTGCCTGCGGCGCCCGAGCAGCGCCGTGAGGACCCGACTGGGGTCGGCGACGCGTTCCGGGCCGGGTTCCTCGCCGGCTTGTCCTGGCACCTCGACCACGAGCGTTCGGCGCAGGTCGGCTCGATGGTGGCCACCTACGTCCTCGAGCACGTCGGGACCCAGGAGTACGAGCTGCAGCCGGACGACTTCCTGAGCCGGCTCGGGACCGTCTACGGCGAGGCAGCGGCCGACGAGGTCCGGCCCCACCTCGCGTGAACGAGCTGCTCGCCTACCTCGCGGTCCTCGTCGCGGCGGCCATCCCCTGGCTCGAGGTCCTGTTGGTGGTACCCGCCGGCATCATCGCTGGCCTGCCGCCGGTCCCGACCGTGGTCGTGGCAGCGGTCGGTAACACCCTCACCCTCGTGCCGCTGGTCCTCGCCGGTGATCGGCTCCGGGGCTGGTGGCGGGCGCGTCGCGGTCCCGCTGAACCCGCCGACCCGGCCGGGGCGCTCGAGGCCGAGGAACCCCCGGGCCGGAGCGGCCGGGCACGCCGACTCTTCGACCGGTTCGGTCTGCCCGGGCTCGCGGCTCTCGGTCCGCTGCTGACCGGCATCCACGTCGCCGCCGTGGTCGCCCTCGCTGCTGGGTCCGATCGGCGGCCCACCCTCGTCTGGCTCACCGCCGGTGTCGTCGTCTGGTCGGCGCTGGCGGCCATCGCCACCGTCATCGGGATCGAGGCGCTGATCGACCCCGACAGGCTCCCCGACCTCGGCCTCTAGCGCCTCGTGCCGTCACCGTCGTCTACGGTCGCTCGAGCACCGCGTCGGGAGGAGCGAACGTGCGTGGGCGACGGCCACCTCCATCGCTCCGGCGCACGGCCGTCCTCGCGCTCGGGACCTCGGCGCGACCCGCTGCTCGAGCTCATCGGGGTGACCGACGGTGGCTTCGTCTTCGCGGTGACCTTCGCGGTCGTGTTCACCGTGGTCTTCACCGCGGCCGAGCTGGTCCACCACCGGCGCACCGGATCCCGACCCCGCCCCTGCGCTACGCGAGCTGCTCGACCGATCCGCGAGGTCTCGCTACGCGAGCTGCTCGACCACCCAGTCGACGCAGGCGGTGTAGGCCTCGAGGTCGGCGGCGTCCACCGCGGGGAACATGCCGATGCGTAGCTGGTTCCGGCCGAGCTTGCGGTAGGCGTCGGTGTCGAGCACGCCGTTCGCCCGCAGGACGGCGTTCACGTCGTCCGCGGACACCGCATCGTCGAGGTCGATGGTCGCGACGACCAGCGACCTCGCTGCTACGTCGGTCACGAACGGCGCCGCCCACGCACGCTCCTGCGCCCACCCGTAGACGGTGGCGGCCTTGGCACGCTGCGCGTCGACCACGCCGGCGAGGTCGCCGTAGGTGGCGCGCATCCAGTCGACCTGCTCGGCGGCGAGGAAGACCGTGGACACGCTCGGGGTGTTGTAGGTCTGGTGCTGACGGGAGTTGTCGAGCGCCGTCTTCAGGTCGAGGAAGGTCGGGACGTACCGGTCGGAGGCAGCGATCGACCCGATGCGCTCGACCGCGGCAGGCGAGACGAACGCGACGGTCAGACCGCCCTCCGAGGCGAAGCCCTTCTGCAGCGAGAAGTAGTAGACGTCCGTCGCGGCGAGGTCGACCGGCAGGCCCCCGGCGCCCGAGGTCGCGTCGACGAGGACGAGCGCATCGTCGGTCCGCTCGGGGTCCTGCATCACGCCCGTCGAGGTCTCGTTGTGGGTGAACGCCTGGACGTCCACGCCCTCCGGAGCCGCGGACGCCCGCGGACGTGTGCCGGGATCGGCCGTGACGACGTCCGGGTCGTCGAGCCAGGGCGCCGCGGCCGTCGCCTTCGCGAACTTCGAGGAGAACTCCCCGAACGAGTAGTGCCGCGACCGCTGCTGCACCAGGCCGAACGCCGCCGCCTCCCAGAAGGCGGTGGCGCCGCCGAGCGTCAGCAGCACCTCGTAGCCGTCCGGCAGGCCGAACAGGTCCGCCATGGACTCCTGGAGGCGCTGGACCTGCTGCTTGACCGCAGGCTTGCGGTGCGAGGTGCCGAGGAGCCCGTCGGCGACCTCGGCCAGCCGGGTGACCGCCTCGGGGCGGATCTTGGACGGTCCGCAGCCGAAGCGACCGTCGGCGGGCAGGAGCTCGGCGGGGAGGGTCAGGTCGGGAGCCACGGGCGGGCCTCGGGTCGTGGGCGGGAGCGGGTGCGGGGTCGTCTCGGTGGCCGAGTCAACCGCTGCGGCGCCCGGAGCGCCAAGTGGGGGCGCGAGGGCCGGCCGCTACGCTCGGCCGGCGCTGTCACCGATCCCGGAGCATCACGTGTCCCTCGCCCGCCGCATCGTGGACATGGAGGCGTCACCGACCTTGGCCGTCGACGCCAAGGCGAAGGCGCTGAAGGCCGCCGGGGAACCCGTCATCGGGTTCGGTGCCGGTGAGCCGGACTTCCCGACGCCGGGCCACATCGTCGAGGCAGCCCAGCGGGCCGCAGCCGACCCGGCGACCCACCGCTACTCCCCCGCCGCCGGTCTACCCGCGCTGCGCGAGGCGATCGTCGCCAAGACGCTGCGGGACACGGGGTTCGAGGTCACCGCCGGCCAGGTCACGGTCACCAACGGCGGGAAGCACGCGCTCTACAACGTCTTCCAGGCGCTCATCGACCCCGGCGACGAGGTGCTCATCCCCGCGCCGTACTGGGTGAGCTACCCGGCACAGGTCCTGCTCGCAGACGGCGTCCCCGTCGCGATGCCGACGACCAAGGAGACCGGGTTCCGGACGAGCGTCGACCAGCTCGAGCAGCATCGCACCGACCGCACGAAGCTGCTGGTCTTCGTCTCCCCGTCGAACCCGACCGGCGCCGTCTACCCCGCCGACGAGATCGCCGCCATCGGCGCGTGGGCGGCCGAGCACGGCATCTGGGTGATCACCGACGAGATCTACGAGCACCTGATCTACGGGGACGCGAGCATGGCGTCCCTGCCGGTGCTGACACCCGCGGCTGCCCCGCGCACGATCGTCGTCAACGGCGTCGCCAAGAGCTACGCGATGACGGGCTGGCGCGTCGGGTGGTCGATCGCGCCGGTCGAGGTCGCCGAGGGCATCAACAAGCTGCAGACCCAGATCACCTCCAACGTCGCCAACGTCGCCCAGCACGCGGTGATCGAGGCGCTCTCGGGCCCGCAGACGGCGGTCGGTGAGATGCGCGCCGCCTTCGACCGTCGGCGCAAGCTGGCCGTGGCGGAGCTGTCCGCCATCGACGGGGTCGAGGTCGTCGAACCCCAGGGCGCCTTCTACGTCTTCCCCTCCTTCGAGGGTGTGCTCGGACGCGACATCGCCGGACGGACGGTGCGGACCACCCTGGACCTCGCCGAGGTGCTCCTCGACGAGGCCAAGGTCGCACTGGTGCCCGGCGAGGCGTTCGGTGCGCCCGGCTACGCCCGCCTCTCGTACGCGCTCGGCGACGACGACCTCGCCGAGGGCATCAGCCGGATCGCGGAGCTCCTCAGCCGCTGAGCATCGGCAGCGACGTGCCCGTCCGGCAGCCACCAGCTCCGAGGGCGGTTGGGCTGCCGTCCTTCGTCGCGTCGGTCGGCTCTCCCGGCCATGGCGCCAGGGCGCCGCTCAGCGGGGGCGTGACTCGAGGATCCGCTTGAGTTGCTGGAGGTCCTTGCGGTTCGCGCGGCGCATCGCAGCGGCCATCGCCGGCGCGGTGACGGCGGCGAAGCCGGATGGAGTGCCGCGGTTGCGCAGAGTCATCCGCGTCGTGCCGTCGGCTGTGTCCTCCCACTCGTAGGTCGTTTCCATGGCGAAAGGGCCGTCGGCAGCACTCATGACGAGCCGGTCGCCAGGGTCGTGGGCACGGACCTCGTAGGTGTAGGCAAGCCGCCGCCCGAGGAACTGGGCGACGAAGGCAACACGCGTGCCCACACCAAGCGGTGGCGGCGTCTCCCACTCGACGCTCCGGATGTTGCGGTACCAGGCGGCCACGTTGTCGGGATCGGCAGCGAACGACGCGACGTCGCGACGAGATCGCGCCACCTCCACCTCGGTCAGCACGTCGACATCCACGTCGCCCTCCGATCGTCAGCCCCGTCGCTCCCCCACGGTGGTTCACCGCTCGTGGGTGGTGCTCCGGGGGTGTTCGCGGTGGTGGGCGGTGAGGTGGTGCGCGTCCTGGCTCGCGTCGGTGGGGTTGGCGTGGATCCAGGCGTCTTCGAGGTGAGGGATGTCGTGGAGGAGGCGATGCCGGACCTGTTCGCCGACCTCGTGCGCCTCGCTGAGGGTGCGGTGGCCGTCGACGGTGATGGTGAGGTCCGCGAGCAGGCGGTGGCCGCTCCAGCGGGCGCGGACGGTGCCGACCTCGAGGACGCCGCCGATCTTCAGAGCGGCCTGTTCGATGTCGGTGAGCGTGTGGGGTTCGACACCGTCCATGAGGCGGCGGATGACCTGCACGGCGGTGGTCTTGAGGATCCACAGGATCAGGCCGGTGATGAGCAGGCCGATGAGTGGATCGAGGATCGGCAGTCCGAGCCAGGTCCCGATGACCGCGACGATGACGGCGAAGGAAGCGAGTGTGTCGGTGCGGGCGTGGTAGCCGTCGGCGACCACGCGGCGGAGCCGATGCGACGGCCGGTGCGGATCCGCAGGATGGCTGCGAACTCGTTGCCGGCCGCGCCGATGATGCCCGCGGCGAGGACCCACCCGGTGTGCTGCATGGGTGTCGGGTCGAGCAGGCGGTCGGATCGACTCCCATCCGATCCAGATCGCTGATGCGGCGATCATGAGCAGGATGAAGATCCCGGCGAGGTCCTCGGCGCGCCGGTAGCCGTAGGGGAAGGTGCGGGTGTGGGCGCGCCGGCCGAGCACGAACGCGATCCAGAGCGGGATGCTGGTCATGGCGTCGGCGACGTTGTGGATCGTGTCGGCGAGCAGCGCCACCGAGCCGCTGATCAGGGCGATGACGATCTGGATGAGCGCGGTGATGAGCAGGATGACCAGGGTGAGCTTGGTGGTCCGGATCCCGTGCCCGCTGGTCACGAGCGCGTCGTCGAGCTGGTCGGTGACGTCGTGGCTGTGCGGGCGGAGGGCACGCAACCGCGCGAGGAGCCCTGAGCTGTGCCCGCCGTGCTGATGATCGTGCGCACGGTCGCGGGAGGCGCGAACTGGGTCGGGATGTTTCGGCATGCGGGTCTCCGATCAGATGGCGCAGGCTACGGGTTCGGACCGTCGCGGCTCACCTTCGGCTCCGATGGAACCGTCGGGGCAGAGCGTGTGTAGCCTGCGCCCATGATGGACCGGCGCGCCATGCTGCTCGCGCCTGCTGCGGTGGCGGCAGGTGATGCGCTGATGCCGTTGTTCGTTCACCATCACGGTCCGGTGGCCCACTCGGCCCTGCACGGTCATGGGGTGACCCCGCTGGTGATGGCCGTGGTCGCGGTGCTCGGGCTGACCGGGCTGGCGTGGGCGGTCGCGGACCGTCGACGGGGTGCACGGCTGGACGTGCTTTCGCTGCTGGCGCTGCAGACGGTCGGTTACGCGACGCTGGAGGCGTGGTCGGCCGGATCGGTGAGCGTCCTGTCCAGCGGGCCGGTGTGGCTGGGGCTCGCCGTGCAGCTGCTGCTCGCGGGGGTGGTGCTCGCCCTGGTCCGCGCCGGCTGCGCGGTGGTCGACAGGTTGGTACCCGAGCGTCTGTCGTTGGCGTCGTTCTCGCGGGTTCGGGTGCCGGCGTTCGTCGATGTGGCGGGGCGGGTGCGCGTGGAGGCCCTGCGGTTACAGGACGTGCGCGGACCGCCGGCGGCTCCTGGGCTGATGTCGGTCCGGTAGTCGTCCGCTCCTCGACGGCTACCTGTCGAGGAGCGTGTGATGGTGGTGCTTGCGCACCCTGGCGGCCATGCCGCCGATCCGCCCGTCTGGGCGGCGCTGGTGGTCCTGGTGGGCCTCGGGCTGGCCGTGATCTGGGTCCTGGTGGCGGCGCGTCGGCTCCGCCTGGCCGGGCTCGACGATCTGGTTGCCCCGCTGGCGGTGTGTCTGGTGGTGGCCTCGGTGGCGGCTGCGCCGTTGCAGACGAGCGTGGGCGGCTGGTTCGCCTGGGTCGCGCCGGCGGCCGTGGTGCTGCTCGTCGGTCTGACGGTGGCGGCGCTCGGGGACCGCGAGGCGGGTTCGTTGCCGGTGGTCGGCACCGTGGCGGCCGCCGCGGCGGTCGCGGCGGTCGGATTCGGACCGGTGCTGCCGACCGGTTCCGTCGACGAGTTGGCCGCGTTGCCGCTGGCTGGTGAGACCAGGGTGTGGTTCGTCGATCTCGAGGAAGGCGCGGTGGTCGATGCGGGACGTCGCACGGTCGCGGTGGCGGTCCTCGGCGGCACGATCGGCCCACCGGTGGTCCCCGACGATCGGATGCCCGAGGACCCTTCCCAGCTCGGTCACGTGCGGCTGTTCCTCGACGGCGAGCCCGTTCCGACCGCCAACGATCGTGGCTGCACGGTGGACGAACCGTGTACGGCGGTGGCGTTCGACGTGACGATCCCACCAGGCCCGGCGAGGTTGCGGACCGAGTTCGTCTCGGCTGATGGCCTGCCCTTCACACCGACGGTCACCTCGACCGTGGAGGTAGAAGCACGATGACAAGGAACCGAACCGCACGTTCGAGCCGGTACAGGCTCGCCCCCAGGATCGTGATCGCAACCGCGGTGCTGAGCGTGGCCGGGGCGGGTTGTGCCGGCGAGCGCTCCGCACCTCCTCTGGTCGCGGGCGAGAGCTTCACGGTCGTGGTGGATCTCGATCCGCTGCGGGACCTGGTCGAGCAGGTCGCCGGGGGACGTGCCGATGTCGTCGCGCTCGTGCCGTCCGGTCTCGACGGGCACACCTACGAACCACGCCCCAGCGACGTGTCGGCCCTCGCGACCGCGCACGCGTTCATCGGCAACGGGGGTGGGCTCAACGTCGCCATCGAACAGCTCGCCGAGGGCAACCTCCCCGAGGGCTCGCCGATGGTCAAGCTCGCCAACAACACCATCCGCGGCGACGAGGTCCTCTACACCGACATGCACTCGCACGGCGACGGGGAGGCGCACGGCCACGCCGCCAACGCGCACCTGTGGACCAACCCGCCCTACGCGATGCGCTACGTGGACGCGGTCGCCGAGACCTTGTCCGAGCTCGACCCCGAGGGTGCCGAGATCTACCAGGGCAACGCTGCCCAGCTCAACGATCGACTCGAGCTGCTGTCGGAGGCGATCGCCGCGGCGATCGTCACCATCCCGGCCGAGACCCGCAAGCTGGTCGTCTACCACGACTCGTGGTCCTACTTCGGCCGCAACTACGGCATCGAGGTGATCGGCGCGATCCAACCCGCCGACTTCTCCGAGCCGTCGGCCGCGGAGGTCGGTGCCATGGTCGAGCAGATCCGCGCCGAGAACGTCCCGGCGTTCTTCGGCTCGGAGGTGTTCCCCTCCGATGTGCTGGACACCGTCGCGCGCGAGTCCGGAGCGGACCACGTCGCCGATCTCAACGACGACCGTCTTCCCGGCGAACCCGGCGATCCGGAGCACAGCTACCTCGGCATGATGGTCCAGAACGCGCGGACCATCGTCGAAGCCCTCGGCGGTGACGCGACCCCGCTCGATGGCATCGACCTGGGTTCGGGACCGTGACCCCGCCGGCCCTGGTCCTCGAGCAGGTTGCGGCCGGCTACGGACGCACCGCCGTGCTGACCGACCTCACGCTGCGGATCGAGGCCGGGGAGCTGGTCGGGGTGCTCGGCCCGTCCGGCTCGGGCAAGACCACGCTGCTGCGGCTGTTGACCGGGCACGCCGACCGGCTCGCCGGCACGCGTCGAGCTCCTCGGGCACGAGCTCGGCCGAGGTCGGAACCCCCGGGTGGGCTACGTCCCCCAGCTCGGGGAAGCGGACGCACAGTTCCCGGTCACGGTGCTGCAGACCGTGCTGTTCGGGTGACGCCGCCGCATCGGCACGCCGACCATGGTTCTCCCGCGCCGAGCACGCCAGGGCCCACGGCCTGCTCGAACGGCTGGGTCTGACCGAGCTCGCACGACGCCCGCTCGACGAGCTCTCCGGCGGCCAGCGACAACGGACCTTCATCGCTCGGGCGCTGATGCACGACGCCCGGCTGCTCCTGCTCGACGAACCCACCTCTGGAGTCGACCTTCAGGTCCGTGCCGACGTGCTCGGCCTGGTCGGCGAGCTCAACCGCGAGCAGGGCATCACCGCCCTGGTCACCACCCACGACCTCAACTGGGTCGCTGCCCACCTGCCCCGCGTCGTGTGCGTCAACCAGACCATCATCGGCGACGGCACCCCCGAGCAGGTGTTCACCCCAGAGATCCTCGAAGCCACCTACGGCACCCGCATGCACATCGTGCGCGACGGCCACCGGCTGCTCGTGGCCGACCAGGAGCCGCTGCTGTCCGGGGAGCGCTGGGCATGAGCTGGCTCATCGATCCGTTCGTGTTCGCGTTCTTCGGCCGCGCACTGCTCGCCGGGATCGTGGTCGGCGCGATGTGCGGCGCGCTCGGGGTCTTCATCATCGTGCGCCGCATGAGCTACATCGGCATGGGGCTCTCGCAGTCCGTGCTCGGCGGCGTGGCCATCAGCCAGGCGATCGGCCTCGGCCTCTACCCCGGCGCGTTCGCCGCGACCGCCCTGGCCGCCGGTGCGATCGACCGCGTCTCACGCCGCCGCGGCCTGCACGCCGATGCCGCCATCGGGCTGGTGACCACCTCGGTGTTCGCCCTCGGCGTGGCGATCATCTCCGCCAACCGCAGCCGCGACTTCAACGTCTCCAACCTGCTGTTCGGCAACGTGCTCGGGGTCACCGACCTCGACCTCGTGCTCGCGGCCGCGATCGCGGCCGGGTTCGTCCTGGTCGTTGTGGCGCTACTACAAGGTCCTGGTCTTCACCACCCACGACCCCATCGTCGCCCGTGCCCAGGGCGTGCGCACCGCCTACGTCGAGCTGCTGTTCAACGCGCTCGTCGTAGCTGTGGTCGTGATCTCGCTCCGGGTCCTCGGCGTGCTGCTCATCGCTGCCGCACTCATCCTGCCCGCCGCGACCGCTCGCCTCACCAGCGCCTCCTTCGGCCGCGTCCTGGTCACCTCCACCGGACTCGGCGCGGTCGCCGGCATCGTCGGTCTCTACCTGTCCTACCACCTCGACATCGCGTCCGGACCCGCCATCGTGCTCACCCACACCACCCTGTTCGTCGCCGTCTACCTGGCGACCCTGCGTCCACGGGCCACCCGTACATCGGCGCGCCGACATGCCTGAACCGACCGCAGCGTCGCTCCTCCGGCCCACCAGGACCGATGACCTCGCTCACGTGGCGGCGCTCCACCGCGACGAGCTGAGCTACGGCCTGTTCCCACGGCTCGGTACCGGTTTCCTCCGCCGCTACCACGCGGCCCTCCTCGACAGCCCCGAGACGGTCGCCCTCGTCGCCACCGACGAGCGCGGTCTCGCGGGCTTCCTGGTCGGCAGCTTCGACCAGCCCCGCCACCAGCACTGGATGCTGCGCCGCCGAGGGCTACGTCTGGCGACCGCAGGGATGATCGGATTGCTGACCCACCCACGCACCCTGGTCCTGTTCACAAGGACACGCGCACGGCGTTACCTGCGCCGCTTTCGGCGAGCCCTGCCGGCCTCCACGCCCGCGCCCGCGCAGCAGGCCGCGCACCTACGGTTCGGTGTCCTGCTCCACGTCGCCGTCGCGATCGACCGTCGCGGACAGGGGCTCGGACGGCTCCTGACGGAACGTTTCGTCACCGAAGCCATCGCCCGGAACGTCGACGAGCTCCAACTCGTCACCGCGGACGTCGACGCCGCAGCCTTCTACCGACGCCTCGGCTGGAAGGACCGCCAGACCCGCAACGACTCTGACGGCACCGCCGTGACCAACTTCGGCCTCCAGCTCGCAGAGCGAGGCACGAGTGCCGAGCACGCCGAGGACGCCGGGGACGCGGACCCTCGAGGTCACTGAGCCCGTCCCGGTGACAGATCGCCTCCGGAGGGACGCAGCCACCGCCTGTGCCCGGGAGGCCGCTGACGAGACCGCCGACCAGACCCCCCAAGCGCTGGCCCCCGGCCGCGCCTGATGGCGCGCGCCGCGGATGCGTTCAGCTTCGGCGTGGTCACGCCGCACACCGGTCACCCCCACAACGTCTTCTGCACCGCCTCCACGTCGCGGTGCGAGCGATCAGCTGAAGCTGCCCGCTCCTCTCTCGGGGTAGTGGGCAGGCTCGAGGGCATGATCAGCCTCCGTGTCCACATGCTGTGCCACTCGCACCGGTCTGGCAGCCAGCGCCCGTCACTCGGTCTCGTAGGGCTGGCCGTCGGCAGCGGGAGGCCGGAGGCGTCCGACGAGGCCGGCGACCACGAAGATCGTGACGACGTACGGGGCGGTCCGCAGCAGCGAGCCGGGGACACCGGTCGCGAGGATCTGCAGCGCGTCCGCGAACGCGGTGGCGAAGCCGAACAGCAGGGCGGCACCGAACGCCCCCACGGGGCTGTAGCGGCCGACGAGCATCGCGGCGAGGGCGATGAACCCACGCCCTCCCGTCATCTCGCGGCTGAACGCGCCGACCGAATCCAGGGTGAACCACGACCCGCCGAGCCCGGCGACGGCACCGCCGAGCAGCACCGCACGCCAACGGGTGCGGTTCACCTTGATGCCGACGGTGTCGGCGGCGCGGGGCTTCTCGCCGACGGACCGCAGGCGCAGCCCCCAGCGGGTGCGGAAGAGCGCGTACTGCAGCACGACGACCAGGATCAGCATCAGGTACGTCAGCGGCGTCAGGTTGAACAGCAGCGGCCCGATGAACGGGATCTCCGACAGACCGGGGATCGCGATCGAGCTGAAGCGGCGCGGGCTGTTGAGCGCGCGGTTGCCGGACAGGATCTGGGTCGTCAGGAACGAGGTGAACCCGGTCGCGAACACGATCAGGACCACGCCCGCGACGATCTGGTCGGCCTTGTAGCGGATGGACAGACCGGCGAGCATCGCCGCGATCAGGACGCCGGCGCTGACCCCGCCGATCAGACCGATCCAGGGGTTGCCGCTGATCGAGCCGACCACCGCGCCGGTGAAGGCGGCGGCGAGGAACTGGCCCTCGATCGCGATGTTGATGACGCCCGCACGTTCACACAGGACGCCGCAGAGGGCGCCGAACGCGATCGGGGTCGCCGCGCTGATCGTGCCGCGCATCAGGGCCACCATCGATGCCGACTGCCCGTCGACGGCGTAGACGAGGTAGCCGAAGACGAAGATCCCCGACGCGATGCCGACGAGGGTGACCGTTCGCCCGCCCGTCCGGTGGGTGAACAGCAGCACCGTGGCGGCGAGGCAGGCGACGAGCACGCCGACGAGGGTCGCCGCGACGGGCAGCACCAGATCGGGAAGCTGGGCCAGGGTCTGCCCCGCGTTCATCCGGAAGGTCGCCGACCCTTCCGCGTTCGGGAGGAGCCCGACCCCCGTGATCAGCGCCAGCAGGAGGGTGTAGGCCGCGAAGCGGCGTTCGCGCCGGATCTGCGCGGCCGGCAGAGCGGTGGCGCCCAGGGTCGGTGTCACGGTCACGCTGCTCACGATCCCCACCCCTTGGCCACCTGGGTCGTTGCGAGGCCGTCGTCGGCCTTGATGCGGTACAGGGCTCGGACGAGCCCCGGCGCGGCGATGAACACGATGATCAGCGCCTGGATCACCACGACGAGGTCGAGCGAGGTGCCGGTCTGGGCCTGCATCGCACGGCCGCCGGACTTCAGCGCGCCGAAGAGCAGACCCGCGGCGACGGTCCCGCCCACGCTCCCGCGGCCGAGCAGGGCGACGGTGATGCCGTCGAACCCGAGTCCGGCGGAGAAGCCCTGGGTGATGCGTCCCTGGATGCCGAGGATCTCGGCCGCGCCGGCAGCACCGGCGAGCGCGCCACCGATCGCCATGGCGGTGATGATCGCCTTGTTGGGGCTCATGCCGGCGGCCGTGGCCGCCTTCGGGTTCGAGCCGACCGCGTTCAGCTCGAAGCCCGTGGTGCTCCGCTCCAGCAGCCAGAACGCGAGCACCGCGAGCACGATGATCAGCAGCATGCTGGTGTTGATGCGGTAGCTCTCGAGGCCGGGGAACCGGGGGAAGCGGGCCGACGCCTCCATGGTCTTGGAGATCGGGTCGGCGCGCTCCTCGGGGCGGAACACGGTCGTCGACAGCAGGTAGGAGGTCACCAGGATCGCGATGTTGTTCAGCATGATGGTCGTGATGACCTCGTGCGCACCGGTCCGGGCCTTGAGCAGACCCGGCAGGTAGCCGTAGGCGTAGCCACCCGCGATCCCGGCAGCGACCGCCAACGGCAGGTGGATGACCATCGGCAGGCCGGTCAGGCTGAACCCGGTGAACCCGGCGATCAGCCCGCCCGCGATGACCTGTCCCTCGGCGCCGATGTTGAACAGCCCGGCACGCAGCGGGATGGCGACCGCGAGCCCGGTCGCGATCAGCGGTGTGGCGGCGACCAGGGTCTCCGACAGCTGCCCGATGCCGCCGAGCGAGCCCGAGACCAGGGCCCGGTAGGCGTCGAAGACCGCGCCGGAGGCCGCGTCGACGAAGTCGCCGGGCCGGGCGGTGACGTAGCCGAGGGCCGTCCGCGAGCCGTCGTCGGACAGCACGATGACGATCGCGCCGAGGACGAAGGCGCTGACGAACGCCAGGAGGGTGACGAGCAGGCTCGTGCCCGTGATCGCGGCGATGAAGCGCTCGGCCGGGGAGGCCGACAACGGCGGGTGGCCACTGGCGAGCTCGCGCTCACGTTCGGCTGCCGCCGCGACCTCCGCCTCGGCCGCCTCCGTGCCGGCATCGACGTGGGTCCCGGGCGCGGGCGGCGGCGGGTCCTTCGTCCCGTCCTCGGGACCCTGCGGGGGGATCTCGGAGCTCATCGGTCCCCCTCCGCCAGCTCGGCGGGGTCGGCGCCGGCCATCATCAGGCCGATCGCATCCTTCGAGTAGGTCCCGGCCGGGAAGGGCCCGACCAGCCGACCGCGGAACATGACCGCGACCCGGTCGGCGAGCGCCAGCACCTCGTCGAGCTCGGAGGAGACGATCAGCACGGCCGTCCCCTCCTCGCGCTTGGAGACGAGCGAGCCGTGGATGTGCTCGATCGACCCCACGTCCACGCCGCGCGTCGGCTGCGCGGCGACCAGCAGCGACAGCGGTCGGCTGAACTCGCGTGCGATGACGACCTTCTGCTGGTTGCCCCCGGAGAGCGTGCCGGCCGGTGTGTCGATCGACGGCGTCCGGATGTCGAAGTCGGCGACACCCTGCTGCGCGTGCTCGGCGATGGCTGCGAAGTTCAGGGCCCGCCGGCGCGCGAACGGCTCGAGATCCCACACGTCGAGGACGAGGTTCTCGGCGACGCTGAAATCGGCCACGAGGCCCTCGCTGCCGCGGTCCTCCGGGACGTGGCCGACCCCTCGGCGCAGCACCTCCTTGCGGGTGGCGCCGGCCAGGCTCCGGCCGTCGAGCTCGAGGGTCCCTTCGAAGACGGGTGCGAGGCCGGTGACCGCCTGGACGAAGGGTGTCTGCCCGTTGCCCTCGACCCCGGCGATCGCGACGATCTCGCCCCGGTGGACGTCGAGGTCGAGGTCGTCGACGATGGCTCGCCCGGTGGCGTCGCGCACGGTCAGCCCACGCACGTGGAGGGCGACCTCACCCGGCTGGGCGGCGCTCCGGTCGACGACGAGGTCGACGGGACGGCCGACCATCAGGTCGGCGAGCTGCTGTTCGGAGCTGGTGCGCGGGTCGGCGGTCCCCACGATCGCGCCACGTCGCAGCACGCTGATCCGGTCGGCGATCTCCCGGTGTTCCCGCAGCTTGTGGGAGATGAAGACCGCCGAGCGCTCGCCGTCGCTGACGAACGTGCGGACCGCGGAGAACAGGTCGTCGGCCTCCTGCGGGGTCAGCACCGCCGTCGGCTCGTCCAGGATCAGCAGCTTGGCGTCCCGGTACAGCGCCTTGAGGATCTCGACGCGCTGCTGGAGACCGACCGGCAGATCCTCGACCA
Source organism: uncultured Nitriliruptoraceae bacterium (assembly GCA_963850715.1). Lineage (GTDB taxonomy): Bacteria > Actinomycetota > Nitriliruptoria > Nitriliruptorales > Nitriliruptoraceae > Nitriliruptor. The sequence continues at coordinate 35,386 of CAWKMM010000005.1, forward strand.
CGGCGTCGGGGTCGACCGGGAGACCGGACGACTCGGCGAGTTCGCGGACCGCGTCGGCCGCCGAACGCCGATCGAGACGGCCGAGGCCGCGGGTGCGCTCGACACCGAGGGTGATGTTCTCGGCCACGGTGAAGACCGGGACGAGCATGAAGTGCTGGTGGACCATGCCGATGCCGGCAGCGATGGCGTCCCCGGGGCCGTCGAGCTCGAGCAGCTCGCCGTCGACCAGGATCTCCCCCTCGTCGGCCCGGTACAGGCCGTAGAGGATGTTCATCAGCGTGGACTTGCCGGCCCCGTTCTCCCCGAGCAGGCCGTGCACCTCACCCGGTTCGATCGTCAGGTCCACGTGGTCGTTGGCGACCACCCCCGGGAACCGCTTGGTGATGCCGCGTAGCTCGAGTCGCACCAGCGTCGCTCCCCCGGGCTCAGCGCCCGGACCGTCGGGTCCGCCGGACCGGGTCGGATCGATCCGACGGCGGCGTGAGGGCTGTGAGGGTCACCTCACGACGGCGGGGAGGGTGCCAGGTCAGCACCCTCCCCACCGTGAGGTGGAGCGGTGGCGTCAGGCGGCTGGAGCCACCTCGATCTCACCAGCGATGATGCCCTGGCGGATCTCGTCGAGTGCGTCCTTGACGTCCTGGTCGACCTCGCCGTCGAAGTCGTGGAACGGCGCGAGCGCCACCCCATCGTTCTCGAGGGTGCCGAAGTAGTTGCCGCCCTCGAACGACCCGTTGAGCTTGGCCTCGATCGCGTCGAAGACCGCGACGTCCATCTGCTTCATGATCGACGTGAACATGATGTCGCCGAAGTCGGTCGACTCGTAGCCGTCGGTGTCGACCCAGATCAGACGACCCTCGTTGCGGTCCTGGATTGCGGCGGCGGAGCCACCACCGACGGGACCGGCGACCGGGAGGATGGTGTCGGCACCGTTGTCGAGCAGCGACTCGGTGATGCGACGACCGTCGTCGAGGTTGGTGAAGTTCTCGGTGAACTGCCCGTCGCTGCCGTCCCAACCGAGCAGCTCGACGGAGCCACCGGTCTCCTCGTTGAAGTGGTTCATGCCGGCGAGGAAGCCGTTCATGAAGATGGTGACCGGCGGGATGTTGATGCCGCCGTAGGTGCCGAGGATGCCGGACTCGGTCGTGGCCGCAGCCGCGTACCCGGCGAGGAAGGCGGCCTCGTCGGTGTTGAAGTTCAGACCGAGGATGTTGTCGATCTCGTCGCCGTTGAACACGTCGACGATCGCGAAGTCCTGCTCGGGGTTGGCCTCGGCCGCGTCCTTGGTGACCTGCTCGAGCAGGAACCCGACCGGGACGATGAGGTCGCAGTCGCCCTGGGTGATGAACGTCTGCATGTTGGGCTCGAAGTCGGTCTCGCCGTCCGACTCGAGGACCTGGATCTCGATACCGAGCTCGCTCTCGGCGCGCACCAGGCCGTTGTAGGCGGTCTCGTTGAACGAGCCGTCGTCCACGCCGCCCTGGTCGGTGATCATGCAGGCCTTGAAGTCGGCCGCCTGCGCGTCGCCGTCGTCAGCCGCGTCGCCGTCGTCGTCGGTGGGTTCACCGTCGTCGGTGGCAGCGCCGTCGTCGGTGGCCGCCGGCTCGTCGTCGGGGGCGTCGCCACAGGCGCTGAGCACGAGCGTGCCGGCAAGTGCCAGCACGACCGCGCGGGACATCTTCCTCATCACGGGATCCTAGAGTCTCGGTCCTGCGGCGCGGAGCGCCGGGACGCTTGTATCGAGGGCCTCACCGCTGCGCGGTTCACGCTGGCGGCAGCCCGATGGTGGCGATGCTACTACGCAGGTCGTACCTCTCAGCAGAGGCCAACGACCCGTGCGGTGAGCGTCCGCGCCGCCCGTCGTGCCGTGCGCCTCCGACCCGCCGGCGGACGGAGGTCAGTCGCCGGCCACGTCCTGCTCGACGGGCAGGTCGGGGCAGTCGGCGCGCGGCGCCGTGACGGTGGGCGGTACGGCCGGGTCGGACAGCGAGGGGTCGGTCGCCGTGGCGCCGTCGGGGCCCGCCTCGAGGTAGGCGTCGCGGTCGACGCACGTCACCGTCATCGATCGCGCGCGCGCGTTGACACCCGGCGCGGAGGTCTCGAACCGGTCGACCGGGACGAGGACCTGCGTCGTACGCAGCGACAGGAGCCGGTGGACCAGCGGTCGGATGTCCTGGTCGAAGGTCTCGGCCTGGGCGGCGCGCGAGTCGAACCGGCTCTGGGCCTCGGCGGGGGCTGCACCTGCCGCACGCAGCCCGGTGTACCCGATCAGGTGCCGCTCACGGGCGCCGAGGATCAGGCGGAGGCCCGCTTCGGCGCGACCCCGCAGCTCGTCGGCGTCGGTCGCGACGTCGTCGTCGTCGGACGCATCGATCGGGAAGGTGAGATCCGCCGCCTCCCATGCGGCGAGCTGATCGAGCCCCTGCTTGAGGTCCAGCCATCCACGCGCCACCTCGGCGACGGCCTCCGCCACGGCGCCCGCGGCGTCGTCCGCGTCCACGTACAGCGACAACAGGTCGGGCTCGACCGTCGCCAGGATCGCGGCCGCACCGGTCACGTCACCGTCGAAGGTGCCCCACGTCTGTTCGTCGTCGATCGTGACACCGGTGGGTGCGGGGTCGACGGGCAGGGTCGCCTCGAGCGCATCGAGCCGCTCGAGGAGCGCATCGTCGCCTGCAGCGGGGGCGGGAGCGTCGTCCTGTTGGGCGACGGCCACGGTCGCACCGATGCTCAGGGCAGCGACGAGCGCGACGGCCAGTGCCAGGACCCGTCGGCGGGGTGCGACCACGGTTGACCTCCAGGGACCTCACCCCAGGGTGGGGTGCTCGTGGGTGTCCAACGGGAACATCGGCACGTGACCCACGGAACGTGAGCCCCACGTGTGAACTGTAGGCCACGGGTGCCCCGTCACGCAGGACGACCCGGCTCGGGTTCGAGCCGGGTCGTCCGCGCGCCGAGCGCCGGAGGTGATCAGTACCGGTAGGTGTCGTCCTTGTACGGACCGTCCACGGCGACGCCGAGGTAGTCGGCCTGCTCGGTCGTCAGCGTCGTCAGCTGCGCGCCGATCTTCTCGAGGTGGAGGCGTGCGACCTCCTCGTCGAGGTGCTTCGGCAGGACGTAGACCTCGTCCTTGTAGTCCTCGTGGTGCTGCCAGAGCTCGATCTGTGCGAGCACCTGGTTGGTGAAGGAGGTCGACATGACGAACGAGCTGTGCCCCGTCGCGCACCCGAGGTTCACCAGGCGTCCCTCGGCGAGCAGGATGACCTTCTTGCCGTCCGGCAGGTGGACCAGGTCGACCTGCGGCTTGATGTTGGTCCACTCGTACTCGCGCAGCGCGGCGGTCTCGATCTCGGTGTCGAAGTGACCGATGTTGCACAGGATGGCGTGGTCCTTCATCTGGAGCACGAGGTCCCGGGTCACCACGCCCATGTTGCCGGTGGCGGTCACGATGATGTCGGCGTGGGGTGCCGCGTGCTCCATCGTGACCACGCGGTAGCCCTCCATCGCGGCCTGGAGCGCGTTGATGGGGTCGATCTCGGTGACCATGACGGTCGCGCCCATCCCACGCAGCGCCTGGGCACACCCCTTGCCGACGTCGCCGTACCCGGCGACCACGGCGATCTTGCCCGCGATCATGACGTCCGTGGCGCGCTTGAGCCCGTCGATGAGCGACTCACGGCACCCGTAGAGGTTGTCGAACTTCGACTTCGTGACCGAGTCGTTGACGTTGATCGCCGGCATCCGCAGGGTCCCCTGCTTCTGCCACGTGCGGAGCTGCTTGATGCCGGTGGTGGTCTCCTCGGACACGCCGAGGATCTCGCCGATGAGCTCCGGGTGCGCGTCGTGGACGACCGCGGTGAGGTCACCGCCGTCGTCGAGCAGGAGGTTCGGGCCCTTCCCGTCGGGCCACAGCAGCGTCTGCTCGACCGTCCACCAGTACTCCTCCTCGGTCTCACCCTTCCAGGCGAAGACGGGTGTCCCGGCGGCGGCGACGGCGGCCGCGGCCTCGTCCTGGGTGGAGAAGATGTTGCAGGACGCCCAGCGGACCTCGGCACCGAGCGCCTGGAGGGTCTCGATGAGCACCGCGGTCTGGACCGTCATGTGCAGGCAACCGGCGATACGCGCGCCGGCCAGCGGCTGCTCGTCGGCGTAGCGTCCCCGGAGGGCCATCAGGCCGGGCATCTCGCGTTCGGCGAGGCCGATCTCCTTGCGGCCCCACTCGGCCAGGGAGATGTCCCGGACCTCGTAGTCCTCGTCCGGGTAGCGCCGGGTGATGTCGTCGGGGATGGCGGGCGTGGCGGTGTCGCTCACGGGGCGTCGACCTTCGTCTCGGAGCCGGTCGGGCCACGAAAGGCCACAGGACCGGCAGCAGCGAGGGTGGGCTGGACTCAGCCGCCTCGGGTGGTGGGCAGGGTAACGGCTGCCCGCTGACCACCGGGGGTGGCCGTGGTTCGGCCCGAGGCCGCGTCCAGACGGGCGACGGGACGTCGCCCGGTCGCGAGGCGCACGTCGAGCTGCCGAGCGCCGGTCAGGACCTCGAGGAAGCGCTCACGAGGGAGGTCCTGCGCGCCGAGGCTCCGCAGATGCGGGGTGGTCAGCTGGACGTCGAACAGACGGCCACCGGCGGCGTGGAACCGCGCGACGAGGTCGACGAGGGCGACCTTGGACGCGTCCGTGGTGCGGTGGAACATCGACTCCCCCGTGAACACGCCACCGACCTGCACCCCGTAGAGGCCGCCGACGAGCTCGTCCCCGTCCCACACCTCGAGGCTGTGCGCCCACCCGAGGTCGTGCAGCCGACCGTAGGCGCGCGCCATGGCACCGGTGATCCAGCTGCCCTGGCCGTCACCACGGTCGGCGGCGCAGCCCGCGACCACGGCACGGAACGCGGCGTCGACCGTGGTGGTCCACCCGCAGGCCGCGCAGCCGCCGCCGCAGGGACCGCGACAGGTGCAGGTCGTCGGCGAGGACGACCCCGCGGGGGTCGGGCGAGAACCACGGCAGCGGGACGCCGGGGTGTGGCCAGGGGAAGAGCCCGCGCCGGTAGGCGTCCACGAGGGTGCCCGGCGCGAGGTCGGCGCCCACGCCGACGACCCCGTCCGGGATCGGCGCGCTCGGGGTCGGGGAGCAGCCACGCGGAGGCGGGCACGGGCTGCGGGAGCTCGTGCCAGACCGCCGGCGGAGGCGTCCCGTTCGACCCGACGTAGCCGTGCGAGCCGACGCGTCGACGCCGTGCGTCCCGCCTCCTCCCGCTCGACCACCACGACGACCTGTCTCCCCGAACGGCCCGTCTGCCACGAGCGCTCCGCACCGTACCGACGAGCTGCGACGTGGGCGGTGCTCGCCGGGTCCTGTCACGGCGGGTCCGGGCAGCTAGCGTCCCCGCGCGGCGAGACGAGAGGGGCGCGCGTGCGGCTGCACCTGGTGGACGGCACCTACGAGCTGTTCCGTGCCCACTTCAGCAAGCGCCCCGCCCGTCAGGGGCCGGACGGCCGTGACGTGAAGGCCACCGTCGGCGTGGTGTCGTCGCTGCTCGGGTTGCTGGCGGACGAGGACGAAGCCGTCACCCACCTCGCCGTCGCCTTCGACAACCCCATCGAGTCCTGGCGCAACGAGCGCTTCCCCGGGCTACAAGGACGGCAGCGGCGTCGACCCGGCGCTGCTCGCACAGTTCGACGACGTGGAACGGGCGGTCGAGGCGCTCGGGGTCGTGGTCTGGTCGATGGACCGCCACGAGGCCGACGACGCGATGGCGACCGCCGCCGTCCGCTGGGCGGAGCGAGGTGGAACAGGTCCGGATCCTGACGCCGGACAAGGACCTCGGCCAGGTCGTCCGCGGCGAGCGGGTCGTCCAGGTGGACCGCTCGCGGGAGAAGTTCTACGACGAGGACGGCGTCGTGGCGCGACTCGGCGTGCGGCCCCCCTCGGTCCCGGACTACCTCGCCCTCGTCGGCGACACCGCGGACGGCATCCCCGGGCTGCCGGGGTTCGGCGCGAAGGGCGCCGCCTCGGTGCTGACCCGCTACCCGCACCTCGAGGACATCCCCGAGCTCGGCATGCAGTGGGACGTCGACGTCCGCGGAGCGACCCGCCTGGCCGCGACGCTCGCCGATCGGCGCGACGACGCGCTGCTGTACCGCGAGCTCGCGACGCTCGACCTCGACGTGCCACTCGACGAGGATCTCGACGACCTCGCCTGGAGCGGCGTCCCGCGCGACCGCTTCCTGGCCTGGTGCGACGCGCTCGAGGTCGACACCCTGCGCGACCGTCCGCAGCGTTGGGCGTGACCGACCCCGACCAGCCCGCCGGAGGCTCGTCGCTCCGCCGCAGCTCCTCGCTGGTGGCGGCCGGGATCCTGCTCTCGCGTATCGCCGGGCTGGTGCGCGAGGCGGTGATGGCCCGGTTCCTCGGCGCCGGCGTCGGTACGGACGCCTTCCGGGCGGCGCTGCGGATCCCGAACCTGCTGCAGAACCTGCTCGGCGAGGGCGTGCTGTCGGCCTCGTTCATCCCGGTCTACAGCGGGATGCTGGCCGAGGGCCGGAGGAGGACGCCGGGCGGCTGGCGGGGGCGATCGCCGGGCTGCTGCATCGCGCTGACGTCCCTGATCGTCCTCGTCGGCGTCGTCTTCGCCGGTCCGATGGTCCGGGTGATCGCCCGGGTTTCGAGCCCGGCAGCGAGCGCTACGAGCTGACCGTCACCCTCGTGCGCATCATCACGCCCGGCGTCGGGTTCCTGGTCCTGTCGGCCTGGTGCCTCGGCATCCTCAACTCCCACCGCCGCTTCTTCCTGTCCTACGTCGCCCCGGTGGTGTGGAACGCCGCGATCATCGCCGCGATCGTGGCCACCTACCTCGTCACCGCCGAGGAGGTCGCGCTGGCGATCGCCCTCGGCTGGGGGGCGCTCGTCGGCTCGGTGCTGCAGTTCCTGGTCCAGCTCGGGCCGGTCGTGCGCCGCTCCCCGGCCTCCGGCTGACGCTGTCGCGCGCCGTACCGGGCGTCGACGACGTCATCCGGCGCTTCGGGCCGTCGTCGCCGGGCGAGGCGGTGTGCAGCTCGCGGGCTACGTCGACCTGTTCGTGGCATCGCTGCTGGCTGGCGGGGCCGTCGCGGCCCTCGGGTTCGCCCAGGTGCTCTACCTGCTGCCCATCAGCCTGTTCGGGATGAGCGTCGCCGCGGCCGAGCTCCCCGAACTGTCGACGATGGACCACGCCGACCGCGGGTCGGTGGTGCGACGGCTCGAGGACGGGCTCGGCCGGGTGGCGTTCTTCGTCGTCCCGAGTTCGGTGGCGTTCCTGCTGCTCGGCGACCACGTGGTGGCGCTGATCTACTCGGGCGGGCGCTTCACCGAGGACACGGCGGTCCAGGTCGGGGTCATCCTGGCCGCCTACAGCCTCGGCATGCTCGCCAGCACCTCGTCGCGACTGCTGCAGTCGGCCCTGTACGGGGTCGGTGACGCGCGGAACCCCGCCATCTACGGCGTCCTTCGGGTCGTCCTGTCGACCCTGGTCGGCGTGGCGATGATGTTCCCCCTCGAGGCGGTCCAGGCCAGCGCCGCGGGGTTCGAGGTGGTCGGGCCGCATCGCCGGTGAACCAGCGGAGGGTCGGCAACCTGCTGCGGCTCGGCGCGGCGGGGCTGGCGCTCGGTGCGGCCGTCGGTGCGTGGTTCGAGCTGACGCTGCTGCGCATCCGCGTGGGGATCGTGTTCGGTCGTCCGCGCCTCGGTGGACCGCACCTGCGGGCACTGCTGGTGGCGGCGGGGGCCGCAGCGGTCGCGGCCATCGGAGCCCGCGTGCTCGTCGCGGGACTCGACCTGCCGATGCGCGTCGAAGCGGTGCTGGCGCTCGGCCTCGTCGGTGCGGTCTACGTCGCCGTCACCCTCGCCGCCGGCGTCCCCGAGGCGCGTGAGCTCCTCGACAGCGCCAGGCGGCGGATCTCGCGCTGATCGGCTCGTGCCGGGGTGGCGTCAGCTGAGCGCCCGGACCACCTGGTGGACCGAGGCAGCCGGGTCGTCGCCGACGACCACCACCCGTGCGACGAGGTGGTCGAGGCCGGCGTCGCGGTAGGCGGCGAGCGCTGCGCTCGGATCGTCCTCCGGGGTGCCGGCCCACCCGAGCCGGTCGAGGGCGTCCGGGCCGAGCGCCTCGGCCTTGCCCGCGGCATCGGCGCCCGCCTTGTGCGCCGCCTTCACCCGTTCGACCGCGTCGCCGAACCCCTGGCGGTCGAAGTGCGCGGCGTAGGCGGGCAGCGCCGCGTAGGTGGCGATCTCGCGGGCGAGTGCCGCCGCGGCGGCGTCGCGGTCCTCGGCGACCGCGACCCGGACGTAGGTGGCCACCTGCGCTGCGTCCCCGTCCCGCCCGGCAGCAGCTCGGGATGCACGCACCCGGTCACCCGCCCGGGCGACCTCCTCGGCGCTCGACCAGTTGAGCAGCACCCCGTCGGCCGCCGACCCGGCCAGGTCCAGCATGCGTGGCCCCATCGCGGCGAGCAGGCGGGTGGTGGCCGGCGGCCGCGGTGTCATGCCGCAGGCGGAACCGCGTCGATCGCACCACCTCGCCGTCGACGTCGGCGGTGTCCCCCGCCTCGAGCTGGGCCAGGATCCGGAGCGTCTCCGCGGCGGCGGTCAGCGGCGCACGGAAGTCGGCGCCGTGCCACGGGCCCATCGTGGCGGGGTGGGACACCCCGAGGCCGAGCACGAACCGCCCCCCGGATGCCTCCTGGAGCGTCGCGCAGGCCATGGCCAGCTGGGCTGCGGACCGGGTCCACAGCGGGACGACGCCGACGCCGACCTCGAGCGTGGTGGTCGCCGCGGCCCACGCCTGGCACAGCAGCAGCGCGTCACGACCCGACGCCTCGTTGGTCCACAGCGAACGCGAACCCGGCGCCCTCGACGTCGACGGCCAGCTGCTGCTGGGCCGCGACGGGCAGGTCCTCGGAGATGCCGATGCCGACGTCCACGCTTGGCTCCTCGGTGTCGGTCCGACCCTAGGTGTCACGAGCGCCGTCAGGCGATCGTCGAGCGTGTCCGGCAGGTCGAGGTCGTGCACCCGGACCGCCGGGGGGTCCACGATCGCCAGCAGCAGCTCCTGCCACAGACCGAGGTGGTCCATGACGGCCAGCCGGTAGCCGAGCGACGACTCCGGGTCGACGTCGTCGCGGTCGAGGTCCTCGATGCCGACCCGGGCCCCGATGGCGAGCCGGAGGTCGTTGAGCACCCCGAGCACGAGCAGGGTGTCGTCGGGTGGCAGCTCGACGCGGAGGGTGCCGCCCCGCCGGGTCCCGCCGTCGAGCAACGACAGCGAGCGCGTCGAGGCCCGCCCGCTTCACCCCGGCGAGGTCGTCGTGGATCAGGTCCCGCAGCTCGGCGTCGGCGTCGTCGTCCCCGATGACGGTCCGTGGGAACAGGCGCTGCACCGCCGCGTCCCGCGGGTCGCGCGCCGGCGAGGACCTGGGCCAACGAGGCGATCAGCGTGCGCAGCAGCTCCACCTCGAACCTCGTCGAGGATCCAGCGGACCGTGGTCGCCGTGACGGCGGAAGGGCCGGGTCAGGACGACCGCTCCATCGTCGCCTGCAGGCCGTAGCCGTGCAGCTCCTGGCACGTAGCGTTCGGCCTGCTCGCGCGGTTCGGAGGCGACCAGCGACCGCCCCTTGGTGTGCACCTCGAGCATGAGCTTGCGCGCGACCGGTTCGGGGAACGCCGAAGACCCGGCGCAGCACGAAGACGACGTAGGACATCAGGTTGACCGGGTCGTCCCAGACGATCACGTCCCACGGCGCGTCGGGCAGCACGCGCTCGGTCGTGTCGGTCTCGCGCTCGCGCACCGGCGCGGACGGCGGGCCCGGCGAGGGACGGGATCACGACGTCGCGCTCCAGCGACTGGTTCGGCTCCGACGGCACCAGCCACGGTGAGCGGTGCCGCCGCGACACGAGGCTGCCCCGTGACGGCGACGACCCGCCGCGAGGGCGGGTCGTGCGGTGGTACCTGCCGTCGACTCAGCGCCGACGGCGACGTGCGGCGCGGCGCTGGCGCTCGCGCTCCTCGAGCTCGTCCCACATCGGGGGGGCGACCATGGTGCGACCGACGGGGTTGTCGGCGGGCGCAGACTTGGTGACGGTCACGCCGGTGGCGGCGCGCTTGCGGCCCTCGCCGTCGGCGACCTCGTACTCGACCTCGTCGCCGGAGCGGAGCGTGCCGCCCTCGACCTCGGACGCCGGCGACGTAGATCTCGTCGCCGTCGGCGGTGGTGAGGAAGCCGAAGTTGCGGTCGGCGTGGAAGATCTTGACGCGTCCGGTGGGCATGGGGCTCTCGAGCTCTCTGTCGGGAAGACGGCGGGGCGAGCGCCGGTGGTGGGTGCCGAGGTGGTGCCCGGTCGGACGGGCGCACGGAGGCGCCGCGCGGGCACGCGGACGGCGAAGCGTAGCGGAGCCGCCGCCGGGGTCGCGCACGCCCACGTGCGCTTCACGAGCGGCCGCGGCGCGGCTCAGGCGTTGGCGGCGACCCACGCCCGGGCGGCGTCCTCGACCTCCTCGAAGGCGCCGTCGCGCAGCGCCTCGACGGGTGTCCGGCCCTCGAGACGGCGTTGTGGTGAGGTCAGCCAGCGCCCGGCAGCCTCGTCGTCGACCCACCCCTGCAGGACCCGGAGCACGTCGAGCGCGACCTCGAGCGGGTCCCGGGACAGCTCGTCGCGACCGGCGTGCAGGGTGGCCACGGCGTCGTCGCCGGCGATGGCGATCAGCTCGGCCTCGTCGTCGAGCGGGTCGTCGCGGTACACCTCAGGCCTCCTCGGGGCCGGCGGTCCGCAGGAGCGGTCGTGGTCCGCCTCGGCCTCGACGACGAACGCCTCGGCGCTCGCCAGCCGCTCGGGCAGGCGGGCTCGCTCGTCGGCGATGACCGCGCAGCCGGGCGTCGATGGCCTCGTCGAGCGGGCCGTCGGTGTGCCGGAGGGCACGCAGCAGCCGCCGGTCGACACGTCGGCCGACGAGCGCGGCGCCCTCGGTGCGGAACCGGTGCAGACGCCGCTGCTCGTCGTGGAGCACCTCGCCGTAGCGCGTGCAGCGCCGTCGACCTCGTCGCGGGCCCGCAGGAGGGTGAAGTAGGCGGCCTCGACCTCGTCACGTGGCACGTCAGGCCTGCGTCCTCCGCGCGCCGCTTGAGCCCCTCGAGGCCCTGCTCGAGGATCTGCTTCGCGGCGCGCTTCTTGAGGAACCCCGGCAGCGGCATGTCGACGTCGGCCTCGAGGTCGTAGCGCGACCTCGGTCCCGTCGCCCGCGGGTCGAGCTCGTAGCGACCGTCGAGCTGCGAGATGGTCTCGCCCTCGAGGAGGGTCCAGCTGACGTCGTCGGCGTCGTAGGTGTAGCGGAGCGTGTAGGTGACCTCGGCGACCTTCGCGTCGACGCGGAACCGGGCCTCGACGGGCGACCCTCGGCGTCGCGCGACGAGGACCTCGGTCTCGAGCATGCCCTCGGCCCACTCCGGGTAGCTGTCGAGGTCGGTGATGACGGCGAGGACGGTGGCAGCCGGCGCCGCGATGGTCGTGGTGTCGCTGACGCGCTGGCCCACGGGCGACCTCCTGAGCGGGCGTCCGATGGCGACCGGACGGATCGGCCGCCACGCCGGGGTGACGCGGCGGATGCTACCCGCCGCGGCACCGGGGCGTGACCGTCCGCACCGTCCACGGCGGCCACGTCCGGAGCCACCGCGTCGTCGACCGTCTCGCGCGTGCCAGCTCGTCGGCGATGCGGGCCACGCCGGCCTCGAGCTCGCGCAGCTCGCGCGACCTCGCGGGTGAGCTCGCGGCGCTTGGCGCGCAGCTCCTCGACGGCGGGACCGAGCGCCTCGGCCGCCGTCGCCGGGTCCCACGCGGGGCACAGCGGCCCGGAAGTCGCACCAGTCGCACAGCGGGTTCGGGCGTGGCTCGTACGCCTCGGCCCGGACCGCCGCCGCGGTGTCGAGCACCGCCTGACGGGCGGCGTCGAGGTCGAGCTCGTCGAGCGTGGCGGTGACCTCGACCCCGGCGACGACGAAGTCGAGGCTGACCGTGCGCGGGGAGCGCGCCGTACAGGTGGCGGCAGGCGAGCGCGTAGAGCGACAGCTGCAGCGAGCCGGCCACCCGGGCGCGGTCCTTGACCTTGCGGTTGGTCTTGTAGTCGATGACGTGGAAGCGCGCCGTCGTCGTCGACGTCGACCCGGTCGATCGAGCCGACGACGGTCGCCTCGTAGCCGATGGGCAGCTCGAACCAGGCCTCGGTCGCCGACGGGCAGGCGGTAGCGGTCGGCGACCCGCGCGGTGGTAGCGGCGCAGGACGTCCTGGGCGTGGCGGTAGAAGCCGAGCTGCTCCTCGCGCGGGAGGTCGGCGAAACCCGACGTGTCCCACCCGTCGTAGAGGAACCCGAGCAGCTCGTCCTCGCGACGGGCAGCTCGGGCAGCTTGCGGTCGTAGAAGGCCTCGAGCGCGTTGTGGATCGAGGTCCCGAACGACAGGTGCGGGCCCGGCTTGCCCGGCAGCTTGTCGACGTAGCCGTAGCGGAACTTGCGGGGGCAGTTGGCGTAGGAGTCGATGCGGGAGAACGACAGCCGGACCCGGCCCTGCGCCGTCGATCAGCGGGGGGTGCGCGGGTTCGAGCTCGCCGTAGGTGCCCGGGCGGGGCGCCGTCGACGTCGAGCAGCTGCAGCGGCGTCGGCCGTCGCCGGCCTCGGACCGCGCGGGCGGCGCCCGTCCGGATCGGGCGCGCGCAGCGGGCCCGGGACGCGGTCGAGCGTGGTCGGGGCGGCGTCGGGTGTCCATCACCCGCGACGGTACCCGTGCGCCTGTGACACGGCCGGCGGACGCTCGCGCCGGCCCGTGGACGTCAGCCGAGCGCGCCGCGGCGCCGAGCGCGAGCACCTCGTCGTGGAGGCGTCCGTTGGTGCTGAGCGCGCTGCCGCCGTCGGCCGTGGCCGTCCCCGGCAGGTCGGTGAACCGTCCGCCGGCCGCCTCGACGACGACCTTGACCGCGGCGAGGTCCCACAGGTTGACCTCGGCCTCGATGGCGACGTCGCAGGCGCCGGACGGCGACGAGGCAGTGCTGCCAGAAGTCGCCGTACCCGCGCTGCCGGCGCGGTGCGCGCCGCCAGGTCGGCGACCGCGCCGTCGAGCCCGCTGGTCGGCGAAGTAGCGTCAGGCCGCCGAAGCTGACCTGCGGCCTCCGCGAGCGCCGCGGTGTCGCTGACGTGGATGCCGCGACCGTCCTGGTGCGCGGGGCCGCCACGGACCCCGTCCCAGCGGCTGCCGAGCGCCGGGCGCCGACACCACCCCGACGACCTCGTCGCCGTCGACCTGGAGGGCGATCAGCGTCGCCCAGACCGGGTTGCCCGTGACGAAGTTGGTGGTCCCGTCGATCGGGTCGACGATCCACCTCGGCGCGTCGGGGTCACCGTCGAGGCCGTCCTCCTCGCCGAGGAAGGCGTGACCCGGGAAGCGCGTCGCGGACCGCGGCCCGGATGGCCCGTTCGGCGTCGCGGTCGAACGCGGTCACCGCGGTGCCGTCGACCTTGGCGTCGACCGTGAAGTCGCCGTCCCCGCCGCGCGCCGCGTTCCCGCGGCGAACCCCGGCAGGGTGATGGCGTCGGCGAGGTCGGCGAGCTCGTGCGCGAAGCGGAGCAGCCCGTGCAGGTCGTCGGCGCGAGCGCCGAGCGTCACCAGTCGAAGGTCATGTCGTCGAAGCGCAGGATGATGTCGTTGGGCTGCACGGTCAGGGTGACCTCCTCGCGCGGCACCCACAGCGGGATGCACGGGCCCTGGCCGGCGTGGCCCATCAGGCAGATGAGGATCTGGCCGTCCTCGTCGAGGCCGATGATCTGGCGGGCGTAGCTCAGCAGCTCGTGGAAGTCGGCGTGTCCGGCGCGGCGCTTCTGGTACGCGGCGGCCCAGCGCGACTCGGAGCGGCCGTAGTTGGCGATCACCTGCGTCGGGACCAGCTTGGTGATGCCGTTGAGCGACCGGACCGTCTTGAGCGCCTTGTCTGCTTCGGGGTCTTGCCGACGCGGACGGCCGCATCGGGCGTCGCGAGACGGCCGGGGAGGTCCTCGAGCTCGAAGTTGCCAGCGGCCTGGGCGGCCTTCTGACGCTCGACGGGGATCTGGAGCTCGATCTTGGTGGCCACGCGTGCTCCTGGAGTTCGGAGGTCGGATCGGGAGGAGGGTGGGACGACGGGCGCGGAGGCGGCATCGCGATGTCGGTCCGCATCCGCGACGACGGTCCGCATCCCGCGGCGACGGGTCGCACCCACGACGACGAGGAGGTCCGCACGCCGGCGGACGGTCGACCGAGGGTTCGAGCGGGCCCAGGAGCGGGTGGACCAGAACGGCAGGGCGGGTCCGGGCCGACTGTTCCCACCGCCGGTGCTCGGCCGTGGTCCGGGCCGGCACGGGGCGTGGCTCCCGGTCCGGCGCGGGAGGTCGGCCGGGCCGGCGCGGGGGTGGCGGCCGGGCCGGCGCGGGGGACGGTGTCGGGGAGGTCGTGGCGTGGTGGGGGGAGCTGTCGGTCGGTGCGGGGCAGGGTGGTCCAGGCCCGACCGCGTCGACGGAGCCGGTAGGTCCCGTCCGGATCGAGGGTCTGGTGCCAGCCACGGCGGTGGACGATCGTGTGGTGCCGTCGGCACAGCGACACCAGGTTGGCCGGGTGGTGATCGCCGTCGACCGCGTCCGGGTGGGTCTCGGTGGCGCGGGGTCGGACGTGGTGCACGTCACACCAGGACACCGGGGCGGTGCAGCCCGGGAACCGGCAACCCCCGTCACGGGCGGCGACGGCTCGGCGTGTGGCGACGGTCACCTCGGGGGCGTACCGGCGGGCGGCGAGCAGATCGGTCCCGTCACGGATCACCACGTCGAGCGCCGCGTCACACGCGATCCGGTCCAACGCACGCCGGACGATCCGGGGTGGCCGTCCTCGGACGCCGGCCGTGAGTGGCCGGCGGCACGGTCGGTGACCCGGTCGGCGTCCACGATCACCGACAGCCGCACCGACGATCCGACGCTCCCGTTAGCACCAGCCGGGCCGGTGCAGAGGCGGACCAGCGCGTCGGCCAGCTGCCGGCCACGGGACGGGGGCGGCCCGTCAGGTCCGTCCCGGTCGCCGGGGCACGGGGTGGCCTGCGGCGTGTCGGCCTCCGCTTCGAGCCGGCCGACGATGGTCGCGAAGCTCTCCGGTCCGAACTGGCCGTACAGGCTGCCGGACCCGTCGAGCTGCCCCTGCACGGCCAGGAACTCGGCCTGTTCCTGCCGGTCGGCCCGCTGCTCCAGGGCCCGTTCGGGACGGTGGTCGTCGACCGCGTCCTCGAGCGCCCACGCCCGCCGCTCGGGATCCAGAGCTTCGAGCCGGCCGGCGTGCTCGCCGAGATGGCCGTCGAGCGCGGTGCGGGTCGCGGCATCGAGACGGCGGACCCCGGCCGTGAGCTGGCGGACGTGACCCCACGACAGCACCCCACGAGCGAACAGACCAGCGACCGCCGGCATCGACGCGAGGACGTCGGCTGCGGTCAGGACCATCGCCACGTCACGACCGACCAGACCGGTGTGCAGACGCAACGCCCCATCGCAGGTCATGCCCTCCTCCGCCGCCACACGACGGGCATCCAGCTCACCTGCGAGCCGGACCGCACGGGCGGTCAGCCGATCCGCCGCCCGCAACGTGGCCACCAGCTCAGCCAGCTCACCCCCGGCAGGAACGGGCGGGCCCTCGGAACCGGCGATGATCGCGGCGATCCCCTCGGCCACGTCGTCACGGCGGGACTCGTACCCCGGCCGATGTTCGCGGGCGATGGCCGGCAGGGCCGGGCGGCTGGTGTGCCGGTAGCCCTGGCGGCTTCGCATGCGGTCCCCGTCGGTGTCGCGAACGTCGCCCATCTTACTCGAACGCGCGTTCGCTTCCGAGGAGAAGTTCACGGATGTGTGGACAACGAACACCCGGTGCGGAGAGCGTCCGGGCAACGCCCTGCGTCGAGCCCGGGGAGCCGCGAGGTCACCGAGAGCTGTCCAGGCGGTGGTCACGAGACGATCGGGTCGGGTGGCCCCGACACGCGTGGAGGCTCGGTGCACGCGCACCGGAGCCTCCGGGGACGTAGCCCCGACCGGGTTCGAACCGGCGTTGCCGCCTTGAAAGGGCGGAGTCCTGGACCGCTGGACGACGGGGCCGTGGGTCCTGCGGGCGGCGCAGGGCGCAGCCGCTCGGCGGGGCGCAGTCTCCGGTCCGCGTCACGACGGTCCCCGGGCGGCGCCGGTCGCGAGGTCCGGGTGCGGCGGGTGGCCGCGCGACCGGCCCGGCATCGCCCAGGCGGCGGTCCGCCAGAGCGCCTCGCACGACGACGGCGCGGGACAGCTTGGACGCGCCGGCGCGGCGCTCGACGAAGACGATGGGCACCTCGACGACGTGGAACCCGGCCCGCCAGGCGCGCCACGCGACCTCGAGCTGGAACGCGTACCCGTCGGAGGCGAGCGCGCCGACGTCGATCGCCTCGAGGACCGCGCGGCGGACGACGCGGTAGCCGCTGGTGCCGTCGTGGACCGGCAGCCCGGTCAGACCCGCACGTAGAGGTTGCCGCCGGCCGACAGCAGCCGCCGGCGGAGCGGCCAGCGTTCGACCCGTCCGCCGGCCACGTAGCGGCTGCCGATGACCAGGTCGGCGTCCGCCGCGGCCGCGAGCAGGCGCGGCAGGGCCGCCGGGTCGTGCGACAGGTCGGCGTCCATCGCCACGAAGCGCGTCGTAGCCGCGGTGCGAGGCCCCAGCGCGAACCCGCCGCCGGTAGGCGGATCCGAGGCCGCGCCTTGCGCGGCCGGTGCAGGACGTGGACGCCGGGATCGTCCGCGGCCAGTGCGTCGGCGAGCCGGCCGGTGCCGTCCGGGGAGGCGTCGTCGACGACCAGCACGTCGAGGCGAGCTCGAGCGCCCGGACCCGGGGCACCACCTCGGGCAGCGCGCCGGCTCGTCGTAGGTCGGCAGGACCACGAGGGTGCCGCCGCGGGTCACGTCCGTGCCGGCTCGTCGGCGGCGACGGACGGCTCGGTCAGCCACCGGCCGTCGCGTCGCGACCACCCCGCCGACGACGCCCACGCCAGGGCCGCCGAGCACGGGCACGACCGCGACCGCCGGTGCCCGAGCAGGTCGCCGAGCGACCAGGAACGGGCGTGGTGCCCTCGACGATGGGGACGTCGCGCGCGGATGGTGGCGCGCTCGAACAGCGGCGTCGTCCTGCGACGTCGTCGCCGCGCGGCGCGACGAACGCCGACGAACCCGACAGCGCCGCGTGGACGACCCACCGGCCGGTCTCGACCGCGCGCAGCTGCGACTGGGCCAGGTGCTGGGCGGGTTCGGCGCTCAGCCCGAAGGAGGCGTCGGTGGTGGCCGCGACGAGCAGCCCGGCGGGCTCGTCACCCGCGCATGACGTTGTCGCGGGCGACGTCGCCGAACAGGGTCTCGAAGCAGATCAGGACGGCCAACGGCGATGCCGTCGAGCTCGACGACGCCCGGCTCGGTGGCCGGCAGGATGTCGCGCGGGATCTGCTGCGAGCGGCGGGAACCAGTCGAGGCAGCGCGCGGAGCGGGATGTACTCGCCGAACGGCACGACGGCCCGCTTGTCGTAGCGGCCGACCTGCTCGGCGTCCTGGTCGAGCAGGAGCTGGGTCCGGTAGAAGCCGGTCGCCGGATCGGGCCCGTCGAGGTTCATCCCCGCGAGAGGGTGCGGCGCGGTCGCGCGCCGCCTCCTCGAGCAGCGGCACGGAAGCGCGCGCCGCGTTCGGTGTACGGGTCGGTGTCGACGCTGGCCTCGGGCCACACCGTCAGGTCGGGGGGCGGGCCCGTCCTCGGTCGCGGCGACGGTCGCGTCCCGCATCTGGGTCGTGATCCGGAAGGACGGGTCGTCGACGCCGCCGCTCGAAGTGGCGGATGTCGTTGCCCTGCACGACCAGGACGTCGAGGCTGCCGACCTCGGGCGGCGGCTCGACGGTGACCAGCACCGACAGCAGCAGCCCGCCGACGAGCAGGCCGACGGGCAGGTTGCGTGGCCCGCAGGGCGCGGCTCGACCGGCGTGTCGGACTCGCGGTCGCGGACCGCCGCCGCGACCGCGCGGACCACCTCGACGCGGGCGACGCCGATCAGGACGACGAGCAAGGTGATGCCGCGGCCCCCGAGCACGCGGGCCACCGGGCAGCATCCAGGAGCCGTCGACGTGGGCGTAGGCGATCGCGCCCCACTCGAACCCGCCGAGCGGGAAGATCGACCGCCAGGCGTCCACCCCGGTCCAGAGCACGGCCGCGACGAGCGGGAGCCACCGGGACGCCAGCCACGGGCGCAGCGCCACCGCCGAGCACGGCGAGGAAGCCGACCTGGGTCAGCGACCAGCAGCGCCCAGCCGAGGTAGCCCGGCCGGCAGGATCAGCCACGTCAGCATCGGCCCGAAGCAGGCCAGCCCCGGCGAGCGCGCCCGAGCCGGCCCGCACGGCGGGGGTCGCGGCTGCATCGCCAGCGACCAGCAGCCCCGGCGCGAGCAGCGTCGTCCACCACAGGTGGAAGGGCGGGTGCGCCGCGAGCAGCAGGCCCACCGGCCGCGACCGCCGACGGAGCGGCGCGAGGACGGCCGACGCGCCGCCCGCGGGCGCGTCCCGGGGTCGGCGGCACGGTCAGGCGCAGTCGCGGCAGAGCATGCGCTCCGGCGTCGGCGAGCTGGGTCTCGCGCTTGGCCATGTAGCAGGACCGGCAGACGAACTCGCCGTCGCGCAGGCCCTCGATGCCTCGTCGTCGTCGTCGTCGTCGCCGGACACGGCCGCGACGACCGGCCTCGTCCTCGTCGTCGAAGGCCGCCTCGGCGGGGACGGCGGGGACGACCGCGTCGGCATCGTCCTCGTCGTCCACCGCTCCGTCGAGTCGGGGACCTCGACCTCGTCGTCCTCGTCCTCGGCGTCGTCCTCGTCGTCGTCCTCGAAGGCGTCGTCCTCGTCGACGTCGAGCTCGGACAGGCCGGCCTCGGCGAGCTCGTCGTCCTCGACCGTGTCGACGTCGCGCGGCCTCGACGGGTCGAGGGCGTCCTCGTCGCCGCGTTCGGCGGCGGTCGTGGTCCTCGCGGCGCTTGCGGCACGCGCAGCCACGGGCGGCTCCTCGCGGTGGTGCGGGCGCCGGACGGCGGCCCAGCGGGCGCGCTTCGTACCAGAGCGCCCCGGGGACACGCAAGCACCGGGAGCTGCCGTGCACGACCCGGACGGTGACGGACGCGGCGCCGCCAGCCGGGTCGGCGCTCCGGGGGGCCCGGTCGTCGACCGGGACCCCCCGGGAGACCTGGTGCGACACCTCGCCGTTGGGGCCGTGCCGCCCGGTACGGCGAGGCTGGACGCGTTGTCTACTGAGCGTGGTCATCCACCGCGACACCGCGCCGTCCGCGCGAGGTTCCTCGGCTCCCTGTGCAGCGTCGGTGCGGTCGCTCCGCCCCGGCTCCTGGTCGGGGTCCCGGCCGCCCCCTCCTCGCGGAGGCGTGACGGTGTCGTCGATGGTCGTACCGAACCAAGCCGGGCCGGGGCCGTCAAGCGCTGCGCCGTGGATCGCCCTCCCGCGTCGCGCCGACCGCACGAGGACTTGCCGAGCCGCCGCCGGACGGGCAGACTCCCCGGCGGTCACCTCCCGGGCGCGTCCGGCAGCGGCGCGTGCGCCGTGGGCGACCCGGCCGTGGACGACCGTGAGCACGCAGCGGGCCCCGCGCGGGTCGTCGGCGGCGTACGGGTCGCCCTCGAAGGCGACCAGGTCGGCCCGCATCCCGGCGCGAACGACGCCGGCGTACCGGTCCTGGCGTGCGGCGTGCCGCCCGCCGAGCGTCGACATCGACACCGCCTCGAGCCGGCTGACCTCGTGGCTGGCCGTCGCGGCGGTGCTCGGCCGCGTGGACGGTCGCCCACGGGTCCATGGGCGCTGACGTTGGCGTCGGATCCGAACGCCAGCCCGATGCCGCGGTCGGCCAGCGCCCGGTACGGGTTGGTCGTCGCGGCCCGCTCGGCGCCGAGCCGGGTCTCGTACATCCCGCCCGCGCCGCCCCACCGGCGCCTCGAACGCCGGCTGCGCCGAGACGACGAGCCCGAGGTCGCTGATGTCGTCGAGCAGGTCGGGCGGGAGGACCTCGGCGTGCTCGAGCCGGTGGCGTCGGCGGGCCACGGCGTCGCCGAGGTGGTCGGGCAGCGCGGCCTCGGCGGCGCGCAGGCAGCGGACGGCCTGGCGGATGGCCGCGTCGCCGATCGCGTGCACGCCGACCTGGATGCCCGAGCGTCGGTCGCCTCGAGGAACCAGTCGGTCAGGGTCGCGTCGTCGAGTTCGAGGTCGCCCCGGTGGTCGGGCCGGTCGGCGTACGGCGCGCACAGCGCCGCCGTGTGGCTGCCGAGCGAGCCGTCGAGGAACAGGTCGCCGCCGGCCTGGCGGAGGTCGAGCTCGACGGGGACCGACAGGTCGAGGTCGCCCCAGTACGGCACGATCTCGATGGGCCACTCCCCCGCGACCCACGCGTCGAGGTCCGTCGCGGCCCATCAGGTCCGGGCCCGGCCATCTCGTGGACGGAGCCGATGCCGACCGAGGCGGCGAACGGGTGGCGGCGCGCGCGGGCGGCGGCGAGCTCGGCGGCGTCCATGGCGCCGATGGCCCAGCGGCGGACGATGTGGTTGGCCTCGCGCCGCAGCAGCCCCGTCGGCCGGCCGTCGGCGTCACGCTCGACCCCGTTGGCGCGCGCGAGCGGGGCCGCGGCCAGGGTGTCGCGGTCGACGAGGCTCGCGTGGCCGTCGACCCGGGACAGGTAGACCCCGCGGCCGGGGGTCGACCTCGCCGAGCTGGTCCGGCGTCGGCAGGGCGTCGGGGAAGCCGTGGGGGTCGAACCCGTGGCCCCAGATGACCCGGCCGGTGTGCTGCGCCGCGTAGTTCGCGACGGCACGCAGCAGCTCGGCGCCGGAGCGGACGTCGCTGAGGTCGAGGGTCACCTGGCCGAGACCGAGCGGGGTCAGGTGGGCGTGCGCGTCGACGAACGCCGGCCCGAGGACCGCGCCGTCGAGCTCGTGCCGGTGCTGGTGCGGGGGCGCCTGCGCGGGGTCGTCCCCGACCCAGACGACCCGGCTGCCGCGGACCAGCACGGCGCGCGCGTCCATCCGCGCGTGACCGAGGGTGACGACGCGGTCGGCGACGAGCAGCGTCCCGCGGGCCGCGCCGTCGCGGGCGTGACCCGTCCCGCGTGGCGGTGGCCGTGGTCACGTCGGCTCCTCCTCGTCCGCCAGCTCGACGGACGGGCGGCAGGGCCGGCGCCAGCTTGCCACCGCAGCGTCGGACGGAGGAGCGTGCCGTGGTCGGCCAGCAGGCGGTGCAGCGCCGCACCTCGATCCTCGGCCACCTCACGGCCGGCGTGGATGGCCACGGCTGCGCCCGGCCGCGCGTGCGTGTTCGAGCACCGACGCGGCCACGGTCGCGGTGCCCGACGGCTCGGTGAGGACCTGGACCGCGGGAGCGAGCCGGGCCGCGAGCGCCGCTCCCGCGGGGTCGGCCAGCACCACCAGATCGGGACGCGTCCTCCGCCAGCACGTGATCGGCACCGTCGACCGGTTCGCCGAGCGGCAGCACGGCGGTCCGGTCGGCGCCGAGGGCCCGGGCGAGGCGAGCCTCGGCGAGGCCGCCGGCGACCACGGTGACGTGGCGTCCTGACGAGGCAGCGATGGCGACGGCGAGCGCCCCCGCGGGCCGGTCGAAGCCGATCACGAGGTGCGCTGGCCCGGCGCCATCGAGGCCGGTAGGTCGGCGTAGCGGGTCAGCAGCGTCGGCGAGGGTCGGTTCGGCGTCGCCGACGGGCACCGTGGCCGCCCGCGCTGGCACGATCGCGTGCCCGGCGAGCGGGACGACCCGGCCCCCGTCCCACGTCGGGATCGGGGGACGCGAACACCGGCACGGCTGTCGCGGGTAGCGCCACCCCGACGCGCTGGTCGAGCTCGACCCGGTGCGGGTGGGCGTCACCGACGGTGGCGATCCGTCCGATCAGCGTGCGTCCCCGACGACTCGTCGCCGAGCCCGCCGCGCTCGGCGATGGATCTCGACGAGGGCCCCGCGCGAGCCGGACCGGGTCGACGCCGAGCCGTTCGGTCCAGGCACGGTGGTCCGCGGGGTCGAGCACGAGGGTCTCGAGCTCGAGCCGCAGCTCGCCGTCCCACAGCTCCGCGAGCGCGTCGAGCCGGGTCGCCGTCAACGGTGCGCGCCCCGGGAGGCTCGAGCACGCGGTGCTCCCCACCGGCTCGGCCGAGGGTCGGGGCTCGGACCGTTCACGCCGGTCGCCCGCCGCACCGGCCGCGAGGACCAGCATGACGGGCGCGAGCAGGAGCAACCCCAGGCCGGCCACGATGCGACGTCGAGCGACCGGCTGGTCCGACGGCAGCTCGGCCCGGACGGCACCGACGAGCGCGGTCAGGCCGGCGACGCCGCACGTCAGTGCCACACCGAGCAGCGCCGCCGCGAGCGAGCCCGCTCCCCGCGTGCCGAGCGCGCCGACGACGAGCGCGCCGAGCAGCGACAGCGCTGCCCCTCCGACGAGCACACGCCGGACGGTTCGACCGAGCAGCGGTCGAGCGGCCGCGCCGGGTGCGGTCCGCGTGTCGGTGGAGTTCACCACTGGCTGGAGGTGCGCGTCTCGGCTTCCCCCGGCGTCAGGGACATCAGCACGCGGCGCGGGACGTAGCCGAGGGACTCGAGGAACGCCTGACCGCCGGGTTGTCCGGCCGCGACGGAGATCTCCACGACGGGCACCCGGGTGTCCTCGGCCCAGCGCTGGATGGCCGTCAGCAGCGCCTCGCCGACGCCGCGCCGGCGGGCCTGCGCGCGGGTGAAGACCGGTCCGATCTGGCACCCGATGGGCCGCATCGTCCCGGCCGCGTACCCGAGCGCCTCGCCGTCGGCGTCCCGGGCGATCCAGAAGATGCCGCCCTGCGGCAGCGGGACGTCGCTCGGCTGGCCATCGTCGGCCGCCGCAGCCTGTTCCGCCCGGTACTCGTCGGCGAGCGCGCGGACCTCCTCGATGCGGGCCCGCTGGACCCGGACCTCGCCGTCGGCTCCCGGTGTCGCTCATCGCGCTCTCCTCGTCGGCCTCGCGGCCGCTCGTGCTGCGTGCGCGGCCGTCGTCAGACGACCACGACCTCGCGGGGCCGGTGGTTGACACGCTCGACGCCGTCGTCGGTGACCACGACGATGTCCTCGATGCGCGAGCCGTACCGGCCCGGCACGTAGATGCCCGGCTCGATCGAGAACGCCATGCCGGCCGCCACCGGTTCGGCGTTCCCGGCCACGATCCAGGGCTCCTCGTGCTCCTCGACGCCGATGCCGTGGCCGGTGCGGTGCACGAACAGCTCGCCGTAGCCCGCCGCGGCGATGTGGTCGCGCGCCGCGGCGTCGATGGCCTCGGCGGTGACGCCCGGACGGACCGCCTCGACGGCGAGGTCCTGGGCCTCGCTCGAGCACGGCGTGCAGCTCGGCGTAGCCGTCGGGCAGGTGCCCGATGGCGTAGTCGCGCGTGCTGTCGGAGCAGTAGCCGTGCCCGGGTCCCGCCGATGTCGACCACGACCGCGTCGCCGACCTCGAGCACCCGGTCACCGGTCTCGTGGTGCGGCGAGGCGCCGTTCGGGCCGGAGGCGACGATGACGAAGTTGACCTCGTCGTGGTCGTCGAGGATGCGTTCGGCGATGTCGCGACCGACCTCGGCCTCGGTCCGACCGGGTCGGAGCAGGTCCGGGACCAGCGGCGTGCACCGCGTCGATGGCCGCGCCGACCTCGCGCAGCGCCTCGATCTCGTCGGCGGTCTTGACCAGCCGCAGGTCGCGCATCACCGAGGACCCCGGGCACCCAGCGGGCGTCCGCGAGCGCGGCCTGGAGCGCAGCGTGAACGAGGTCCACAGGCGGTCCTGCAACGGCGAAGGTGCCCGCCGAGGTCGGTGCCGGCCGCGCGCAGCCGGTCGACGACGCAGCGCGATGGGGTCGTCGGTCTCGGACCACGTGACGAGCTCGGCGTGCGTCGGCCGCGCCGCTGTCCTCCGCGCGTGGCGCCTCGAGCTCGGGGACCACGAGGCGTCGCCGGGTCCGTCGACGGGCACGACCAGCAGCGTGAGCCGTTCCAGCGGCAGCGCGTGGTAGCCGACGAGGTAGCGCAGGTCCGCCGACGGGCCCGACGAGCAGCGCATCGACCCCACGGGTCCGCATCGCCGCACGCAGCACGGTCGAGGCGGTCGTCGGTCGGTGTCCGGCAACGCTGGGCTCCCGAGGCGGTGGACGGGGGACGGCCGCATCCTACGTAGGCTCGCGCGTCCGCTGCCGTCCGTCCGTCCGCCGAGGTCCCGCCGTGCTCCGTACGCTCCCCGTGCGCGTCCTCGCGGCGCGACGACGCCGGTCGACGCGGCTCCCCGCGCGGGTCGACGTGCTGGTCGTCGGCGGTGGCATCACCGGTGTCGGCGTCGCGCTCGATGCGGCCTCCCGCGGCGCGTCGGTCGCGCTCGTCGAGCGCGGCGACCTGGCGTCAGGGACGTCGTCGCGCTCGTCCCGTCTGGTCCACGGCGGTGCTCGGTACCTCGCCACCGGTGACGTCGCGATGGTCGCCGAGGGGGTCCGCGAACGCGACCGGCTCCGCCGGATGGCGCCGCACCTGGTCCTGCCGCTGCCCTTCGTCATCCCGACCGACTCCACGACCGACCTCGCGCTGCTGCGGGTCGGGGATGACCGCCTACGACGCGCTGGCCGCTGGGCGCGGCGTCGCACACCACCGCCGCCTCGACGCCGCCGGGGTGCTCGCGGCACGCCCCCGGGCCTGGCACGTGGGTTCCGGCGCGGCGGGGTGCGGTACTGGGACTGCCGGACCGACGACGCCCGTCTGACCCTCGAGGTCGCCCGAGCTGCCGTCGCCCACGGCGCCGTCGTGGCGACCCACACCGAGGTGGTCGGCCTGCACCGCGTCGGCGGGCGGGTGATCGGGGCGACCTGCGCGACGTGGTCGGCGGGCGGCGACGCGGGCGATCACGGCGCGGTGGGCGGTGTCGGCGAGCGGCGTCTGGGCCGGAGCCGTCCGACGGCTCGACGATCCCGGCAGCGACGAGCTCCGAGGTCGTGCCGGCTCGCGGCGTCCACCTCGTCTTCGACCGCGAGCGAGCTACCCGTCAACGCGCGCCATCGTCCTGCCCTCGGCCGCTCGTGACGGTCGGCGGTTGTTCGTCGATCCCCTGGGGCGCAGCAGGTCTACGTCGGCACGACCGACGACCTGCACGACCACGGCCTCGACGACCCGGCCTGCGTGCCGACCGACGCCGCGTACGTGCTCGAGACCACGAACGCCGCGTTCGGCACCGCCCTGACGGTCGCGGACGCCGTCGGGGCCTGGGCCGGCCTCCGCCCGCTGCTCGCCGGCGCTGACGGCTCGGCGACCGCCGACCTGTCGCGTCGCCACGCCATCGTCGACGGGGCCGGACGGCCTGGTCACCATCACCGGTGGGAAGCTGACGACCTTCCGGCGGATGGCCGCCGACGTCGTCGATCGACTCGCCGCGGCCGAAGGGTGGCCGCGGCGGTCGCGGACCGCCCGCGTCGGGCCTCGGGTCGCGCGGCCCCGTCGCCGACGGTCGTGCTCGGCTGCGAGGATCGGCGGTCGCCGCGGCCGCGGGCGTCGACCCGAGCCTGCTCGACGGGCTGCACCACCGGCACGGCGACCGCGCCGACGGACGTGCTGGTGCTGTGCGCGGAGCACGGGCGAACTCGATCCGCTGGTCCCCGGCTTGCCCTACCTGCGTGGCGAGGTCCGTTGGGCGGCGCGCCACGAGCTCGTCGGTCGGCTCGACGACGTGCTGCAGCGACGTCTCCGCGTCTCGACGCGTCACCGGGCCGCAGGTGGCCAGGCGCGATCACGTGGGCGCGGACCTGTTGGCCGACGAGCTCGGCTGGAGCGACCGACGCGACGCGCGGCGGAGGTGACGCGCTACCTCGACGCGGTCCGGACCGAGCGGGGGGTCGTCCCGCTGCCCGGGCAACGGCGTGACGTCACAGCTTGATGCGCAGCACCCCGGGCAGGAGGTCGAAGACGGCTGGGGTGGTCCCGAGGACCTCGCCGTCCGCCTCGACGATCAGCGGCGGCCCGTCGACGCGCACGGTGGCGCTGTTCCACTCGCGGACGTCCGATCGCGAGGTGTGCGTGCCCTTGCGGAGCGCCGGCCCGGCCCGGATGACGTCGATCGGTGTTCCGGTCCACGCCTGGACGTTGAAGCGTCCGTCCCACGGCAGCGCACGGGGGGCGACGTTCATCCCGCCACCGAAGAACTGCCCGTTGGCGACGATGACGTTGCTGATCGGTTCGGTCCGTTCCGAGCTGTCGAGAGCGATGGTCGTGTCGACCAGGCGGAACCGTGCGACGGCCGCGATGGTGGCGACCGCGTAGCGGCTCTGCCCGAACCGCCGAGGCAGCCGGCCGGCCAGCGCGGTCACCGTGCCGCCGTAGCCCGCCTCGGCGATGTTGGCGAACAGCACCGTCCGCGGCTGCCCGTCGCGACCCGTGAGCCGGACGCGTCCGACGTCGAAGGCGTTCGTGGTGTCGCCGAGCAGGTGGCGGACGGCCCGCTCGGGCCGCCGGTCGAACCCGAAGGTCCGGGCGAGGTCGCCGCCGCTGCCGCCAGGCAGGATGCCGAGCACGGTGTCGTCCGCGTGCGGCTGCCCCGATCTCGGGGTCGATGAGCCCGTTGACGACCTCGTGGACCGTCCCGTCCCCGCCGACGGCCACCACGAAGCGGCGGCCGGCGGCCACCGCCTCACGGGCGATGCGGGTGGCGTCTCCCGCCGAGGTCGTCTCGGCGACGTCGTGCGTCGAGGCCGAGCCGGTGGAGCGCGGCGGACGCGGCGCGCAGGACGGCCCCGCGATCGTTGCCCGCGTTCGGGTTGGACACGAGCAGGGGAGGTCCGTAGGGCGCGCTCACGGCGTGCTCCCTTCGCGGGCGTCGGCCGGTGGCGGGTGCTCAGGTGAACCGGCGAGGTGGGTGACGAGGGCGGAGGTGAGGTCGGTGACGTCCGACGCCGGCTGCCCGCAGGCGCTCCGCCGCGCGAGCGCAGCCGGTGACGACCGGTCCCGACCCCGAGCTCACCGACGCGGAGTGCCGCGCGTGGCGTCAGCAGCATCGGGATCGAGCTGGTCCATGCCGAGGCCGGCGCCGCTGCAGCCGGTCCGCTCCCCGTGGTGCTCGGGCTCGACGAGGTCGGCGCCGGCCGCGGTCAGGACGCGGCGGGGTGCCGCCGTGACGCCCTCCCCGCGTGCCAGGACGCACGGGTCGTGCCAGGTCGCGGTCCAGGGGCTGGCGGTGAACCGCAGACGACCGTCGGTGACGGCGGCGTCGAGGTGGGTCGCGAGGTCGGTGACGGTGAGGCCCGCCGAGCGGAGGGAGCCGAGGCAGTGCGGATCGGAGGCGACGATCGTCGACCGCATCGTCGGGGTCGACGGCCGCGTCGAGGGTGTCCACGGTGTGATCACCGACGGCGACGGCGAGGCGCTGCCGAGCGGAGCCGGCCGCGTCCCGTGCACCGAGGTCGTCGAGCAGGGCGCCGCAGCATCCGTCCGGGACGTGCACCGCCACCCGCTCCCCCGCGGCGCGCAGCACCGCGACGGCCGCGTCCAGGGACGCGCCCGTCGTCCCGGCAGCCGGCGACGAGCAACGTCGTGAGGTCGTCGTCGTCCGGCGGCGCGACGGGCAGCGGCGCGCCGGTGGGGCTGCGTCCCTCCGCCACGTGCGTGACCGCCGCGGCCACCGCGGCGGGTCGGCGACGCCAGCGTCGACCAGCGCGGCCCGACCGGCCCGGACCTGCGCCGGGACGTCCTGGTCGAAGACGCAGGGGACCTGGCAGGCGAGGCACCCGCTGCACGGCCGCGAGCCGGTCTGGCAGCCGCCGGGACCACGGGCAGCCGCCCGGTCGGCGAGGTCGCTGACGGTCCGGTGGAAGTTCCACGGGACGGCCGTCTCGCGACCGGTCGCCGAGGTGACGGGGCAGGCGTAGGTGCACATCTTCGGGCAGTAGCTGCCGTGGAGCGCATCGTCGGCGACGGCGGCGACGTGCGGGCCGGCGGCGTCGGTCGCGTCGGGGTGCGTCACGATGGTCACCTCCGCGCGTCCCGATACCGAGCTTGCCGGGGTTCAGAAGGTGGTCGGGGTCGAGCGCGTCCTTGACGCGTCGGAGCACGTCGAACCCGGCGGGGCCGAGCTCCTCGGGCAGGTAGGGCGCTCGCAGCAGGCCGACGCCGTGGTGGTGCGAGGCGGTGGCGCCCGCGGCCAGCGCCGCCCGCTGGCCGGCCTCCCACGCCGCGTCGTAGCGGGCGAGCGCACGGTCCTCGTCACCGTCGTTGACGGCACCGAGGGTGTAGTAGATCGAGGCGCCGGTGTCGTAGACGTGGCTGACGTGGGCGAGCACCAGGTCGACGTGGGCTTGGAGCGCGTCACGCACGGCGTGCGTACAGCGTCGGGTAGGTCACGCCACAGGCCGGCCACCTCCATGGTGTCGAGCGTCAGCGCGTCCCCGAACGTGCCTCCCGGGCTTGACGTAGTCGGCGAACCGGTAGCTCATGCCGTGCCGGTGCGAGCGCCAGTGCTCCCCCGGGCCTCGCCCGAGGTCGCTGCGCGCCGAGCCGGATCAGCTCCCCCGATGGCGACCTGCTCGGTGAAGTCGGCGACGTCGGCCCGACCCTCGCAACCGACGATCAGCAGGCACCCCTCCGGGACCGGCAGCCCCTGCCCGCCGAAGACGACCCCGGTGTCGGGCTCGTCGTAGAGCCGCAGGACGGCGGGCATCGTGCCGGTCCGCACGATGGCGCGCATCGCGTCGAGACCCGCCGCGAGGTCGCGGACCAGCCAGCCGCGGTCGCGAGCCACCTCGGGGGCCGGCCGGACGCGCAGCCAGGCACGGGTGATGATCCCGGTGGTGCCCTCGCCTCCGAGGAACAGCCGCGTCAGGTCGGGGCCCGACGAGCTCTGCGGGACGGGACGGGACGTGAACACCTGCCCGTCGGCGAGCACCACCTCGAGCCCGACGACGGTGTCCTCGAGCTTGCCGTGCAGCGACGGAGGCCTGGCCGGCCGACCGCACGGCGAGGAACCCGCCGATCGTCGACGCGTGGACGCTCGAGGGGTGGTGACCGAGGGTCCACCCGCGGTGGGCGAGGTGGTCCTCGAGGCGCTGGGCGATGACCCCGGGTTCGACCTCGACGACGCCGGAGACCTCATCGAGCTCGCCGATGGCCGTCAGGTGCTTGAGGTCGACCGTGATGGCGCCGCTGACGGGGGTCGCCCCGCCGCACACCCCGGTGCCCGCCCCGAACGGCACCAGCGCCACGCGGTTCGCGGCACACCAGCGGACGACGGCGGCGACCTCGTCGCGGGTCCGTGGGGCGACCACCGCGTCGGGGCCGGGCAGGTCCTCACCGGCACGGCGGCGCATCAGCATCCGGGGCCACCAGTCGTGCGCGTAGGTCGCGGTCGCGACGGGGTCGGTGATCACGTCCAGACCGGTGACGTCGGCCAGATCGTCGAGGAGCGCGGTGGACAGGGACACGTGACGCTCCGGGCGCGGTGGGGGCCGCGTCAGGCTAACCGCGACCGGTCACGACTCGACGATGCCGCGGCGCAGGCCCGCCGAGCGACTCGGTGGCCGCGTAGGCCAACCCGTCGTCGCCGACGGCTCGGAGCTGTCCGACGAGGTCGGCGACCTGCTTGACGTTGCGCACGAAGTCGCCGCCGGTCAGCTCGAGCCGACCGAGCGCGGTGTCGAGGTCGGCGCCGCCCGCCCAGCGCCAGGCCGGCGCGACGAACCCGGCGTCGAGGTCGCGCAGCGGGCGGAGGCCGGCTGCGCGTTCGCGGCTGCGCAGCTCGTCGGCGAGGTCGAGCAGCTCCTCGGTGACCTCGTAGAGGCGCAGCGTCGGCAGCTCGGGATCCTCGGTCGGGTCCCCGCCGCGCGGCGTGTAGAGGAACAGCGCGGCGACGCCGGCGAGCTCCTCCGGTTCGAGGTCGTCGAGCAGGCCGCGGCGCAGGGCCTCGGCGACCAGCAGGTCGACCTCGCTGTAGATGCCGGCGAGCGTGCGTCCCGCATCGGTCGGTTCGGGGTCCTGCCACCGCCCCCGTGGTCGGCCGGACGGTCGGGCTCGGAGACGTAGCCGAGCTCGGTCGAGGACGGCGAGGATGCGGTGGAGCTGGCGGACGAGGTTGCCGGTCGCGCGCGCTGACCTTCTGGCGCAGCTGCTGCGACCTCGTCGTCGAGCTCGTCGTAGCGGTGCTGCCAGCGCTCGTGGTCGGCGCCGGTCCGGGCAGGCGTGGCAGGGGTGGGACGCGGATCGCCTCGTGCAGCTGCCACGACCTCGGCGGACGGTCCGGTGCGCCGGCTCCGGGTCCGCTCGGCTGGATCGTGACGTCGAGTCCGGGCGGGTCGAGCTGCGCGCAGCGCCGACCGCGACGTCGCGCCGGTAGGCGGCCTGTCGCGGGTTGCCCGCTGCCCGGGAGCCGGACGCGCTCGACCGGGACGGGCGGCGACTCGAGCTCGCGTGGGCCGAGCTTGGTCAGCGACCGGTCGTCGACGACCAGCTGGGCGATCGGCGTGCCCTTCTTGGTCAGGTGGACGCCGACGACCGCGGCCAGCCCGCGCTTGCCGAGCCACGGCAGGTGCAGGACGTCGCCGGGTGCAGACGCGGCGATGGCGTCGCGGACCCGGTCGGTCGTCCGCGCGACGCCGTTCCTTGGCCTCGCGCTTCTCGCGACGCGAGACCTCGCGGCGCATCGCCCAGTAGGCCGGCCAGTCGCCGAGCTCGCAGGTCAGGTGCTGGGCGTAGCCGGCCTTGCCCTCCTCGAGCTCGGCTGAGCCGCGCGGTCGGTCCGTTCGACCGACGCGTCGGCCTCGAACTGCGCGAACGACGCGCCGAGCAGCGCCTCGGCCTCGGCGCAGGTCGTGGCGGCGCAGCAGGTTGACCGCCATGTTGTACGACGGCGCGAACGAGCTGTGCAGCGGGTAGGTGCGGGTCCCGACGAGACCGGCGACGGTGCGGAAGTCGAGGTCACGCTGGTAGAGCACGACCGCGTGACCGACGCGGTCGATGCCGCGCCGGCCGGCCCGGCCGGTCAGCTGGGTGTACTCCCCCGGCGTGAGCAGGACGTGCGACTCGCCGTTCCACTTCTCGAGCCGCTCGATGACGACGGTGCGGGCGGGCATGTTGATGCCGAGCGCGAGCGTCTCGGTGGCGACGACGACGCCGAGCAGGCCGCGCTGGAACAGGACCTCGACGACCTCCTTGAAGGCGGGGACCATCCCGGCGTGGTGCGCGGCGATCGCCGTCGAGCAGCCCCGCCCGCCAGCGGGCGAAGCCGAGGACCCGCAGGTCGGCGCTCCGGCAGGTCGCCGACCATCGAGTCGACGATGGCGGCGATCTCGTCGCCTGCTCCGGCGGTCGGTCAGGCGCACCCCGGCCTGCAGCAGCTGCGACACCGCGTCCTCGCACCCCTGGCGCGAGAACACGAACAGGATGGCCGGGCAGCCAGCCGACGGTCGGCGAGCTCCTCGACGACCTGCGGCCGGCTCGGCCACCGCAGCCGCACGTCCGGGGCCATGCCGCCGGCCCTTGCCGGACACCCGGTTGCGGGTCCGGGCCCGCCGCTCGAGCATCACGACGTCGGGGTTCGGGACCCCGGCGAGCGCCTGGGAGGCGCGCTCGCGGTGCTCGCGGGTGGCGCCGCCCTTGCGTCCGGCGCGGAAGGTGTCGTAGACCGTGTCGTTGACGAAGTAGTGGTGGCGCAGCGGGACGGGACGGTGCTCCTCGATCACGACCTCGCAGCCGAGTCCGCCGTCGCGTCCGCGGACCTGGTCGAGCCAGCGGCCGACGTCCTCGGCGTTGCGAGACGGTCGCCGACAGCGCGGCGAGCTTGCACCCGCTGGTCGAGCTGGATGATGACCTCCTCCCACACCGCGCCGCGGGACCGGTCGGCGAGGTAGTGCACCTCGTCGAGCACGACCGACCGGAGGCCCGTCGAGCGCCGGCGAGGCCTCGTAGATCATGTTGCGCAGCACCTCGGTGGTCATCACGACGATGCGGCGCGTCGCCGTTGACGGAGCGGTCGCCGGTGAGCAGGCCGACTCGGTCCTCGCCGTAGGTCCGCACGAGGTCGCGGTGCTTCTGGTTGGACAGGGCCTTGATCGGGCGTGGTGTAGAACGCGCGCCCGCCGCGTGCGCAGCGCCTCGTGGCAGGCGAACTCGCCGACGACGGTCTTGCCGGCACCGGTCGGTGCGGCCACCAGCACCGAGCGGCCCGCCAGCAGCGCGTCGATGGCCGGTGCTGGAACGGGTCGGGCGTCGAACCCGAGGCTCGGCACGGAACGCCGTCGAGCAGGGCGGTGGTCGGGCACGGTCGGAGCCTTCGCGGGAGGTCGGACGCGGCGCGAGGCTACGGCGTCAACGCGAGCTCCGGCGAGCGACGGGAGCCGGCGGCGGGGACGCGACACGCCGACCGGTCACCGACGCCGCGCAGGTCGGTGATCGCGGCCTGGGCGGTCTGGGTCAGCTGCTCGGCCCGGATCCGCAGCCGGACCGCCTCGGAGGTGCAGGTCGCGGCGGGTGCGCCGGGTCGTCGATCTCGGCGGCCGCGGCGATGCAGCTCGACCGCGTCCCGGGACAGGGTCACGGCGGCGACGAACTGGCGCTGCACCGGGCCGCACCGTGGGCGGCACCTCGACGCCGACGATGCGGCGCAGCACGGTGTCGTAGGCGTCGAGCCACCCGTCGACGTGCGGGTGAGCGACAGCGGTCCGTGTCGTCCCGTCGATGCGCAGCGCCTGCGAGCTGGGCGGCTGATCGCCGGCGAGGTCGCCGCGTGCCCGCGGTCCAGATCGCGTCGGCGTCGACCGACGAGCGGCAGGACCTCGCGCTCGATGACCGCGACCAGCGCCGCGTCGTCGACGGTCGGGGCGGTGGCGCGTCCGGCCAGCGAGCCCGAGCGCGAGCGCCAGCGACCGCCGCGACGACGACCGGCAGCGGCGACGGACCGCTTCGCGGCCCGCCAGCTGCAGCTGGATCGACTGCGACCGGGTCGGGGAGGCGTGCGGCCGACGGGGTCGCGCGGCGCTCACGCGGCGGCTCACCGTCGCCGCCGTCGGCGCTCGATCAACCACGCGGCCAGGATCGAGAGCTCGTAGAACAGCGCCATCGGACCGGCCATGAGCAGCAGCGTGACCGCGTCGGTGGTCGGGGTGATGATGGCGGCCGCGACGAAGATCCCGCACGATGGCGTACGGCCGTGCACGCCGCAGCCCGGCGTTGGAGACCACGCCGACCAGCGAGAGGAAGATCAGCACCAGCGGGAGCTCGAAGACCAGCCCGAACGCCACCGAGGTGGTGAGGAAGAACGACAGGTACTCGTCGACCGACAGGAAGGTGTCGACGCGGTCGCCGGCCATGTCCGAGCAGGATCCGCAGGCCCTGGGGGATCACGATGTAGGCGAACAGCATCCCGACGCAGAACATGACCTGGCTGAGGACCACGAACGGCAGCGCGAGGCGGCGTTCGCGTTGCGGGTCAGCCCCGGCGTGATGAACCGCCACAGCTGGTAGAAGATCACCGGGCCGCCGACGAACAGCCCGATGACGACCGACGTCTTCATCCGGACCGAGAACGGCTCGAGCGGTCGGAGGGCGACGAGGTTGCAGTCACCGCTCGCGGGGTCGAGCACCGCCTGCGCGCGCAGAACGGGTCGAGCAGGATGTCGAGCACGTACGGGAACACCATGTAGCCCGACGACGGTGCCGACGCACGAGCGCCAGCACGGCGCGGAACAGGCGGGTCCGCAGCTCGTAGAGGTGCTCGAGCAGCGACATCTCGCCCGGAGCGCCGCCACGGAGCTGCTCCGCGACGATGGGTCAGCGCTCCTGGTCGGCGCTCGCGTGTCTCGCGTCGCGTCTCGCGGTCCGCGTCACGGTCCTCGGCCGCCTCGGCGTCGGGGCCTCGCGCGTCCCCTTGCGGAACTCGGTCATGGACTGGCCGATCGAGCGGGCCAGGTCCGGCAGCTTCCGACCGCCGAAGAGCAGCAGCAGGATGACCAGGATGATGACGAGCTCTTGCGTGCCGATGCCACCCATTCGGTGATCCCTGACGCCGGGTGTGTGCGGCGCATCCGCCGCCACGAGTCAGTCTACCGCCGGTCGGCGCTCCCGGACCGGCCTCCAGCGGCGTCGCCTGCGCGGTGACACGCGCCACCGAACGCTCCTCGAGCTGGTCGCCGAGGGCGGCGAGCTCGGTCGAGGTGACCGCGGCGTCCGCCTGGAGCTGCTGCAGTGCTGGCGTGAGCTCGCGTTGCAGCCGATCGAGGTCGGCGCCGAGGCGCCGCATGCGAGCGACGAGGGCACGGACGTCCACGCGAGCGCCGCCACCGTGACGAGCACGGCGACGGCGAGACTGGACCAGACGAGCAGCGGCAGGACGGACCTCCGACGGACGGTGGACGTGATCGACGCCCCGCAGCGTAGGCCGCGGGGCGTCGTCGTCGGTCGCGTCAGCGCCCCGTGGTGGCCAGGAGGCGGTCGAACCAGTGCAGGGTCCTGGAGCGCGAGGTGCAGGTCGAGCAGGTCGTCGAGGGTCAACGGCGGCCCACCGGCGGCGAGCTCCGGGTGATGGGGCCGGTCGTCGAACTGCTGGACCGACGTCCTCGACGGCGACGCCGCCGGTGGTGAGGAGGCTGACGATCCGCTCGTCGGCGGGCTTCTCGACCAGCTCGGTGCAGTCGGGGCAGCTGAACCGGTAGCAGCTGCCCGAACGAGACCTCCCCGACCTGCGTCGGTGACGCGGCGGAGGACGACGTCCGCCGGGCCGGAGTTCGACCTCCCCGCAGGAGGGGCACGTCGCGCGGATGCGGGTCATCGCTGCGGCCTCCGGTCGGTTGCACCCGCGAACATCGGCCGCCCGGGTGGCCCGCTTGACCTTCGGGGTCGCATCTGACCCCGCAACCCCCGAACCGGGCTAGTCCCCGTAGCGCGCGACGCACGCCGTGGCGACCTCCCGGACGGCCTCGATCGAGCGCGGGCGGCCCGACGACGCTCGCCTCCCCACCGGCCATCAGCACCGAGCCGGGCCACGTGCCGCGGCGCGTCGGTGGTCAGGTGCAGCCGCGCACCACCGTCCGGGGCGTCCTCGGTGCGGTCGACGTCGAGCGCCTCGACCAGCCAGCGGCCGCCGCGCGTCACCGCGAGCTCCACCTCGACGGTCGTCCGGACCGGGCTGGTACCGAGGTGGCGGCAGGTCCGCGGGCGCGGGCACGTCGGCCGGCTCGTCGGTCGACCTCGACGGCGGCGGCGCGGTCCAGCCGGAAGGTGCGCAGGTCCGCCCGCCTCGTGGTCGTGGCCCTGCAGGTACCAGGCTGCCGTCGACGACCTGGACCCGCCACGGGTCGACCGGCGCGTCCCGCGGTGCCGTCGTCGCCTCGTCCCTGGTAGCGGAGCCGGCACGCGTCGACCGGCCTTGAGCGCGCGCCGGACCTCGGCGACGGCGCTGGTCGCCGACGGTTCGAGGACGTCGGCGACGCCCTCGGGGACGCCGAGCGCCTCGCGGACCTTGGCGACCGCCGACGTCAGCGCCGGGAGCTCGTCGCCGAGGACCTCGGCGACGGCGTCGACGGTGAGCACCAGCCGGAGCGCTTCGGCCGGGGTCGGCCGCAGCGGGCGCTTCAGCTCGTCGGCCATCGTGACCACGACGCGGTCCTCGACGATCGAGACGTCGAACAGGTCGCCGCCCCCGAGGCCGGGCAGCCCGCAGAAGTCGAGGTGGCTCGAGGTCCTTGCGGATGCGCTGCTCGGGCTGACGCCGAAGGCGTCGGCGGTCTCGGCGAGGGATGCCCCCGGCCGCTCGAGCAGCCACGGGACCAGCGCGAGCATCCGCCCGACGTCGTCGAGCGCGCTCACGGGCCACCGCCGTGGGCCAGAGCGACGGCACGGAGGCGCGTCGGCGATCTCGGCCGCAGCTCGGCCGGCGCGAGGACCTCGACCTCGTCGCCGAGCCCGAGCAGCCACGACCGGTCGCGGATGCGGTCGACGCCGGGAACCCGCAGCACGCTCCAGCCCTCGGAGGTGAGGTCACCGGTCGCCACGCCGCCGCGTGACTCGACGGCCCACCGGGCGGTCGGGGCGACGGCGAGCTCGACCTCGAGCCGTTCGGACTCCGGCCCGGCGACGGCGGCGGCGAGGTCGAGCGCGGCCGGTGGTTCGAACGAACC
The DNA here is from genome assembly GCA_963850715.1 of uncultured Nitriliruptoraceae bacterium. GTDB lineage: Bacteria > Actinomycetota > Nitriliruptoria > Nitriliruptorales > Nitriliruptoraceae > Nitriliruptor. The sequence goes on from CAWKMM010000005.1 coordinate 71,652, forward strand.
CGGGTCGCCGGCCGGCCTCGAGCTCGCCCTCGACGCGGTCGAGACGGAACGCGCGCTGCGCGTCACGGTCGTGGTCGCGGGCGACGAGGTACCACGCGCCGCGACGTTGCACGACCGCGTACGGGTCGACGGTGCGGTTCGCCGGGGTCGCCGGCGGCGGTGCGGTAGTCGAACCGCAGCGGCACGTGTCGGACGAGCGCGTCGGCGAGCCGATCGCCGATCGGGTCGACGGCGACCTCGACCTCGGGGGCACCGGTGGCGTCGAGCGTCGTGGGGTCGGGCGCGCGGGCGGCGAGCTTGGCGAGGGCGAGCCGGCTGCCGTGCTCGCCCGACAAGCCGGACGGCGAGCGCGAGCGCGGCGACCTCGTCGGCGTCGAGCTGCGACGTCCGGGAGCTCGTAGCGCCTGCGGTCGATGCGGTAGCCGGGCTCCTCCTCGAAGGCGACGTCGACGGTCTCGACCGGGACGCCGAGCGCGCGCAGGTCGTCCTTGTCGTGCTCGAACTGGCGGCGGGCCGACTCGGGGTCGGTCTGTTGGTACTCCCGGGTCCGGGCTCGCAGCTCGCGGTAGGTCAGCGGCCGGGGCGTCTCGAGCAGCGCAACCGTCAGGTTCACCAGCCGTTCGACCTTCGCCGTCACCGCGCCCCCATCGTCGTCGTCGGGCGGGACCCTAGCCTCGGGAGCGCACGGGACCGCGGTGGGTCCCGCAACGCGGACCGGGGATCACATCGAGGCGATGAGCTTGTCGACGCGTTCGTCCTCGTAGCGGAACGGGTCCTTGCACAGGACGGTCCGCTGCGCCTGGTCGTTGAGCTTCAGGTGCACCCAGTCGACGGTGTAGTCGCGCCGCTTGGCCTTGGCCTGGCGGACGAACCGGCCACGCAGCGCGGCGCGGGTGGTCGCGGGCGCCTCGGTGGTCGCGGCGTCGATCTCGGCGTCCTCGAGCAGCCGCTGGACCCGGCCCTGGCGCACCAGCAGGTGGTACAGCCCGCGGTCGCGCACGACGTCGTGGTAGGCGAGGTCGAGCATCTGGACGCGCGCGTGGGACAGCGGCAGGTCGTGCTTGGCCCGGTAGCGGTCGACCAGCTGGTACTTGGCGACCCAGTCGAGCTGGCGCGACAGCGACATCGGGTCGCTGACGAGCCGCTCGAGCACGTCGCGCCACTCGGCGACGACGTGCTTGGCGTCCTCGTCGTCGGCGTAGCGACGAGGCGACGAACCGCTCGACCCGTTCGAGGTAGGCCTGCTGGATCTGCAGCGCGGACAGCTCGCGGCCGTTGGCCAGCCGGACCCGGCGTGGTCCCGGTCAGGTCGTGGCTGATCTCGCGGATGGCCCGGATGGGGTTGTCGAGCGACAGGTCGCGGGCGACCGCCTGCTCCTCGAGCATCCGCAGGACCAGGTCGCAGGTGGCGACCTTCAGCCACGAGGTGTACTCGGACATGTTCGAGTCGCCGACGATGACGTGCAGCCGGCGGAAGCGTTCGGCGTCGGCGTGCGGTTCGTCGCGGGTGTTGATGATGGGCCGCGACCGGGTCGTCGCCGACGAGACGCCCTCCCAGATGTGCTCGGCGCGCTGGGCGAGCGAGAAGATCGCCCCGCGCGGGGTCTGCAGCACCTTGCCGGCACCGGCGAACACCTGGCGGGTGACGAGGAACGGGATCAGCGCCTCGGCGAGCCGCTGGAACTCCCCCACCCGGGCGACGAGGTAGTTCTCGTGGCAGCCGTAGGAGTTGCCGGCCGAGTCGGTGTTGTTCTTGAACAGCGAGATCCGGCCCTGGATGCCCTCCTCGGCGAGCCGCTGCTCGGCGGACGAGCACGAGGTCCTCGACGATCCGCTCCCCCGCCTTGTCGTGGACGACGGCCTGGCGCGGCGAGTCGCACTCGGGGGTGGCGTACTCGGGGTGCGAGCCGACGTCGAGGTAGAGCCGCGCGCCGTTCTCGAGGAAGACGTTCGAGGAGCGACCCCACGACACGACGCGCCGGAACAGGTACCGGGCGACCTCGTCGGGGCTGAGCCGGCGCTGCCCCTTGAACGTGCAGGTGACCCCGTACTCGTTCTCGATGCCGAAGATCCTGCGCCGCACCGGTGCTCCTCTCCCCGGCGTTCGCCGGGCCGGGCGCCGATGGTGCCCCATCGCCGCCCGGACGCCCGCACCCGTCGCCCCGGCCCACCGCGTCGTGCGTCGGAGATGCTACGCGCGGCGACTTCCTGGTCGCCGATCAGGTCGTCGAGAACAAGCGCGCCACGGGACGCCCGCAGGACCTCGCGGACATCGACGCCCTCGAGCGCTGACGCGTCGCCTCGAGCACGGTCCCGAGCGCGGTGGCAACGTCGTCCGTGCGCTCAGGTCAGGGTGGGACGGCACGCGTCGAGACGTCCTCGCGCCCGTCCACCGGGACCGACGGAGTCGAGCCGACGCCCTCGAGCACCCCGAAGGTCGTGTTGAGCCACGTGTAGCGCGGGTCACCGGTCCGGAACCGGAAGGTCGTCACGAAGATCCGCGCCTCGTCCTCGGGTCGCAACGTCGCGATCCCGTCGAGCTCGACCCACACCTCGGCGTCGTCGGTCGTCAGCACGTCGTCGCAGCGCGGCGTCGACGCCGTCGGCGCGCCGCGCAGCGTCGGCAGGTTGACGCCGTCGGCGCGCCGCGCCGCGAGGTTCGTCAACCGCAGACGCCCGCTGACCTGCTCGCCCGTGAGCGAGCCCTCGAGGGTCCCGTACAGCTGACCACCGGCGTCGAAGTCGAGCGCTTCGAGCTCCACGTACGTCAGCTCGACCTCGCACAGTTCCACCAGTTCCATCTGCCCCTCCGGTGATGAGCTCCAGCGTAGGTCAGCAGGATGGTCCGGTCACACCGTGACACGCTCACGGGACGCGGACCGCCATCGCGGGGGATCAGCTCAGCTCGCGGCGAGGACCGTCGCGAGGTCGCCGTTGCGCAGCCGGAAGAACCGCCGCCGCGGGCGGGTCGCGTCGAGCCCGGACACCTCGAGGTCGCGCGGCCGGCAGCTCGCGACCGGCGACCTGCGCGAGCGCACCGACCGCCAACCGGACGGCGCCGTCGCGGTCGAGCCCGTCGTCGTAGCCCTCGCCGAGCGCCGCGGTGAGCGCCTCGGCCTCGCCACCGATGGCCACGAAGCGGTGCTCGTCCACGATCGAGCCGTCGTAGAGGATGTGGTAGAGCTCGTGGCCGGCGCCGTCGGTCCGTCCGGGGGCGGCGACCTCGGCGATCAGCAGCTCGACCTCGTACGGCTTGCTGTCGCCCATGAAGCTGGCGCCGAGCGCCTGCGAGTAGGCGTTGGCCAGTCCCTTGGCGGTGACGTCCTCACGGGCGTACTGGTAGCCCTTGACGTCGGCCATGCGGATGCCGGCCACGCGCAGCGACTCGAACTCGTTGTACTTGCCGACGGCCGCGAACCCGATGCGGTCGTAGATCTCGGAGGTCTTGTACAGCGACCGTGACGGGTTCTCGCCCGCGAAGACGACCCCGTCGGCGTGCTCGACGGCGACGAGCGCACGACCCCGGGCGATGCCCTTCCGGGCGTACTCGGCCCGGTCCTTCATCATCTGCTCGGGCGCGACGTAGAACGGGGTGGCCACGGGCGGTCCTGTTCGGTTCAGCGGCGGTGCACGACTTGGGTCCTCAGCGCTGGCGGAGCGCGATCACGTCCTCGATGACCGCCGCAACCTCGTCGTCCGGAAGCTCGCGGTAGCCCGTGTCGGGCTCGATCACGGCGACGATCGGGTAGATGCGACGGATCAGGTCCGGACCACCGGTCGCGCTGTCCTCCTCGGCGGCGTCGAACAGCGCCTCGAGCGAGGTGCGGACGGCCTCGTCGAGACCGGCGTCGAAGCGGTGGAGGCGCTTGAGGGTGGCGCGGGCGGCGAGCGACCCGCTGCCGGTCGCGGCGTGGTCGCGCGCCTCGTAGCGGCCGCCGGCGGGGTCGTACTCGAAGATGCTGCCCTCGCCGGTACGCGGGTCGACGCCGGCGAACAGCGGCACGACGACCAAGCCCTGCATCGCCATCGGCAGGTGGGCGCGGACCATGCCGGCGAGCTTGTTGGACTTGCCCTCGAGGCTGAGGCGGTTCGCCCTCGACCTTCTCGTAGTGCTCGAGCTCGGTGGCGAACACCCGCGCGAGCTCCATGGCCGGGCCGGCCGCACCCGAGATCGCGATGGCGGAGCGATCGTCGGCGGGGAAGACCTTGCGCATGTCCCCGCGGCTGATCAGGTGCCCGGCGGTCGCGCGGCGGTCGCCGGCGACGACGACCCCCCCGGCGGCAGCCACGGCCAGGACGGTGGTGCCCTCGACCATCTGCGCGAGCAGCGCGGGCGGGACGGCCTGGCCGGCGAGCAACGGCGGCACCGCCGCGGGGGCCTGGCGCCGGAGCACCTCGAAGAAGGACGCACCCGCGCTGTCGAACGGGCGTCGGCAGACCGGCGGTCAGCTCGTCTCGGGCAGCGGTCACAGCGTCTCCAGGCGGGTCCGGGTGGGACCGGGCGAGCCTAGGACCCTCGGGTCGCCGACGCAGCGCCGCCCAACGTCCGTAGCGGTCACGTAACGTCGGCCAGGGAGCCTCGCGGCGACGCGACCGTGGGAGGGGACGTGGAGCGCAGCACGCCAGTGATCGGCCGTCGACCGTTGGCCTACGCCGCGGCGGTGAGCGTCGCGACGACGGCGACCGTCGCCCTGGCCGCGACCTTCGTGTTCGGTCGCCGACTGGCCTGGACGGTCGACACGCTCGACGGAGCTGACGGGTCGGTGGCCCCGACGGACCTGCGCCAGGAGCTCGCGTGGCTCACGGTCCTCTGGATCGGTGTGCTGATCGCCGCGGTGCTTGCCACACGGCTGCGTGGCAACCCCGTCCCGTGGGCGCTCGCGGCGACCGGTGTCGGGTTCATCGCCTTCCCCGCCGTGGCCGTATCGATCGCCTACGCCGAGGTGCTCGGCGACACCCCGAGCTGGGCAGCCGCCGTCGGGTGGGCGGGCAACTGGGTCTGGTTGGTCGGGTCGGCGGGCGGGCTGTACCTGCTGCTGTTGTTCCCCGATGGCCGCTACCTGAGCCCGCGGTGGCGCACCTTCGGCCGCGCCCTCGCGGTCTACCTCGGCATCGTCTTCGTGCTGGTCGCCACCTACCCGGAGCTCGAGGCGGCGCCGCACATCGCCAACCCGCTCGCCCTGCCGGTCTCGGAAGCGCTGGTGCCCGTGACCCACGCGGTGATGCCGGGGTTCTTCCTGTCACAGCTCGCGGCCGTCGTGAGCCTCGTGCTCCGCTTCATCCGCAGCCGTGGGATGGAACGGCTGCAGATGAAGTGGATGGCGACCGCCGGGGTCGTCTACGGCAGCTTCCTGGTGGCCCAGAACCTCTGGGGTGCCCCCCGGTGGCTCCAGGCGATCCCGACGCTCCTGCTCCTGGCGGCCCTCGTGGTGGCCGTGACCCGGTACCGGCTGTACGAGATCGATCGGCTCATCCGACGTGGTGTCTCGTACGCGCTGCTCACCGTCGTGCTCGCCGGCGTCTACGTGGCCTCGATCGTGGCGCTCGGGTCGGCCGCTCGCGGGCTGACCGGGGAGGCCAACAGCGACCTCGTCGTCGCCGCCTCGACGTTGGCGGCCGCGGCGCTGTTCCGGCCGGCGCGTCGCCGCGTGCAGCGGATGGTCGACCGACGTTTCGACCGTGCGCGCTACGACGCGGTGCGGTCGGTCGAGAGCTTCGCGATCCGCCTCCGCGGCGAGGTCGACCTCCAGACGTTGGAGAGCGAGCTCGCGGCCACGGTCGAGGCCACGCTCCGGCCGGAACGCGTGGTCCTCTGGTTACCCGAGGGACCGTCGGTGGTTCCGGGAAGGTGAGGCTGTGGGGCGAGCGTCCGGCGGACGAGAGGTCACGACCGATCGTCACCGGGACCGAGCACTTCCGCTTCACGTGTGACGACGGCCGCGGAGGGCCCGGACAGGAGGACGGGGACCGGGCTGGCCTGGACCACCCTCAGGGTCACCTCGCCGAAACGCCGCCGTCCGGCACCCCGACGGCCGTGGGTGTGCATCACGAGCAGGCTGTCAGGTCGGCGCCTGGCGTACGACGTGATGGCCGCTGCGGGATCGTCGTCGCGCAGCACCCGCCAACTCGGTCGTAGCCCGCCGTCGGACAGCGTCTCCGCCAGCCTGCGCACGTCCGCGGCCTCGGTGTCGTCGAGGTCCCTCAGGTACTCCTCGCTCGTCGACGGTCGGACGGTGTCGATCCTCTGCTCGGTCGCGTGCGGCCGCACCGTGAGGAACTCCAGCTCGAGACCGGCCCTCAGCGCCCACTGGATGGCGAGGGGCACGACCTGCTCCGAGGTGGGCGATCCGTCCGTGCAGACCAGGAGCCGCTCGATGCCCGCGAAGCGGAGCGGGTCGAAACCCGGTCCGACGACCACCGTCGGGGTGCGACCCTCGCGAACGACCTGCTCGGCGACGCGTCCGAACAGGGCACCACGGACGGCCCCGCGGCCACGCGATGCCATGCAGCGCAGCACCGGCTCGGGTCCATCGTCGGTCAGCGAGAGGATGATCCTGGCGATGTCGCCGACGGCATCACGCGCGATGACCCCCTCGAGCCGTTCGCCCGGCACGAACCGTTCGCAGGCGGCGCGCGCGGCGTCGAGGTCGGTGCCGCCCGCGGCGACGGTGAGGTAGGAGACGGCGATCCCGAACCGGTCGGCGAGCGCCACGCCGACGGGGATGGCGTCCGCTGATCGCGGCGAGCCGTCCAGGGTCACCAGGACGCGCGCGGGCAGATCGCCAGCGACGAGGGGGTGGGCGTCAGGGTGGTTCACGTGAGACTCCCTCGGTCGGCGGACGTGCGCGACCGGGTGCGCTTGTGGAGCTCGCTGACGAGCACCACCACGGCCGCGACGATCAGGACCCGGACCCACCCCGCGGCGGTGACCGGCTCGATCCACAGCACGTCCTGGGCCGGACCCCAGTGGCTCATGGCAACGTGCGCGGTCACGGCCACGACGGACGCTCCGAGCAGGAGCGGGTTGCCGCGGACGCCGGTCACGAGGATGGAACGGCGCTCCGACCGGGCGTTGTAGGCGTGCACGCTCATGGCGATGACGAGGGTGGTCAGCGCGGCACCCCGCTGCTGCGCCAGCGGACAGCCCGCTGTCGAGCGCCCAGGTGAACAGCCACAGGCTGCCCGCCGCCATCGTCGGCGCCCGTGAGCAGCGTCCGTTCCCACAGGATCCTGGTGACGAGCGGTTCCTCGCGGTCGGCGGGGTGGGTGGTCGAGCACGTCGGGGTCGCCGCGGTCGAAGGCGAGCGCGACGTCCTGGAGCCCGTTGGTGGCCAGGTTGAGCCACAGCAGGGCGGCGGGCACGTACGGCAGCGGCGAGCCCCGCGGCGATGGAGGTGATGATGGCCACGATGGCTGCGACGCGCGGTCGACAGCAGGAAGTAGGTGACCTTGCGGACGTTGTCGAAGACGACGCGGCCCTCCTCGACCGCGCTCGGCGATGGAGACGAAGTCGTCGTCGGTCAGGACCATGTCGCTGGCCTCGCGGGCGACGTCGGTGCCGGAGCGTCCCATCGCCACGCCGATGTCGGCGGCCTTCAGCGCCGGCCCGTCGTTGACGCCGTCACCGGTGACGGCGACGACCTGGTCGTGCGACTGCAGGGCGCGCGACGACGCGGAGCTTGTGCGCCGGGGCGACACGGGCGAACACGTCGACCTCGAGCACGGCGGCACGCAGCTGGTCGTCGGTCATCGCCTCGAGGTCGCGCCGGTCAGGGTGGTGGCCGAGTCGCTCAGCCCGAGGTCGTGCGCGATGGCGCTCGGCCGTCGCGGCGTGGTCACCGGTGATCATGATCACGCGGATGCCGGCGCTGCGGCAGCGTGCGATCGCATCCTTCACCCCGGGCCGCGGCGGGTCCTGCATCCCGATCAGACCGGTCAGTGTCAGACCGCTCCGGCCGGCGGCGGGGTCCCGGGGTCGATCGGCGTGGCGGGAACGTCCAGGCGACGCTCGGCGGTGGCGAGCACCCGCAGGCCCCGTCGCGCCATGGCATCGGCAGCGGCCAGGACCTCGGTGGGATCGATGGGCCGATCGCCGCCGCCCGCGCGGATGCTGGTGCAGCAGCTCGATGACGCGCTCGGGGGCGCCCTTGAGGCGCAGGACCGGCCCGTCCTCGTCGACCACGACGTACGAGTAGCGCAGCTCCGGTCTCGAACGGGACGGTCGCGAGGACGCTCGCCTCCCGGCGGCATGCGGCCGGGCGGGAGGCCAGCGCGATGCGACGCCTCGAGCAGCGCGGTCTCGGTCGGGTCACCGCGACGCTCGACCACCTCAGCACCGACGACGGTCACCTCGGCCTCGCTGCTGAGCACCGCGGTCCGCAGGACGCGGACGAGATCCCGCAGCACCGGCGGCGTGCCGGTCGGCGGTCTCGGTCTGGTCGAAGGTCACCCAACCCTCGCCGGTCCAGGCGCGGCGCACCGTCATGCGGTTGGCGGTCAGGGTGCCGGTCTTGTCCGACCCGATGGTCTGGGTGCTGCCGAGGGTCTCGACGGCCGGGAGGGCGCGGATGATGGCGTTGCGCCGCGCCATCCGGCGCACGCCGATGGCCATCGCCACGGTGTAGGCGATCGGGAGCCCTTCGGGCACGACCGCGACGGCGAGCGCGACCGCCGTGAGGAACATCTGGTCCACGGGCTCGCCGAGCGCGAGCCCGAGGAGGAAGGTGACCGCGGTCGACGCGACCACGACGGCGGCGACGATGTTGGCGAACCGGTGCATGCGCTGCTGGAGCGGTGTGCGGGGCCGCTCCTCCTCCCGGATGCTCTCGGCGATGGTCCCGAGCTCGGTGTCGCCGGCGGTCGCCACGACCACGCCGTGACCGCGTCCCCGAGCGACGACGGTGCCGAGGTGAGCGATCCCGCTCCGGTCCGCCGGCAAGGCCCCCTCGGCGACCGGCTCGGGCCCTTTGCGGGCGGGGGCGCTCTCACCCGTCAGCAGCGACTCGTCCACCTCGAGGGAGGTCGTGCGAGCCAGACGGACGTCTGCGGGGACGCGGGTCCCCGAGGTCAGGAGCACCACGTCGCCGGGGACCAGGAGGCTCGACTCGAGGTCCTGCTCCCGGCCGTCCCGGACGACGGTGGAGCGCGGCGCGGCCAGCTCGGTGAGCGCGTTGACGGCCTGGTCCGCCTTCCGCTCCTGGGTGAAGCCGATGACCGCGTTGATCAGCAGCGTGACGGCGATCACGGCGGCGTCGGTGCGCTTGTCGATCGACAGCGTGACGACGAGGGCGACCAGCAGGATGGCGATCAGCGGGCTGGTGAACTGCGACAGCAGGATCTCGACGCGGCGGCGAGGCTCGCCGCCGCCGAGCGCGTTCGGCCCGAACCGCTGGAGGCGACCGTGCGCCTCCGGCGCGCTCAGCCCGACGTCGAGATCGGTGCCCAGCGTGGCCACCACTTCGTCCGCGGCGAGGGCGTGCCAGGCCGTCGGGGGGTCCGTGGGCTCGCTGCCCACGCCCGGGTCGTCGATCGAACGGTCGACGGTGGCCTGCATCCCGTGGCCTCCTCCGTCGCGAGGGTGGGGCGGGCCGGGAGCCGGAGCCGAGGCCGCGCCTCTCCGCTGGCCCATCGTCGCGGGTCGCAGGATGCGACCCCAGGGCCGCTCGTCCCCAGAAGAGGCGTCGAACGACCCCGGCGAGGTCGGGGCCCTCCGCCGGCTACCTCGCGGTCGGTGCCGGACCGGCCGCGCGGAACCGCACGCCCTGGCCGGGACGGACCTGGGCGGCGAGGTCCACATCGGCCTCGATGACGGTCCCGATGACGGGGTAGCCGCCGGTCACCGGGTGGTCGGCGAGGAAGAGCGTGGGGGGGCCGGTGGGTGGGACCTGGATCGCCCCGCGGACCACGCCCTCGCTCGGCAGTTCGTCGTCGGCCACGCGCTCCAGCGCCGGGCCGACCAGCCGCACGCCGATCCTGCTGCTGTCAGGTCCGGCCGTCCACGACCCGGTGAGGAAGCGTTCGCGGGCGGCAGCGGCGAACCACGTCGCCCGCGGGCCGAGGTGGACTCGCAGCTCCACCTCCCCCGCGACGGGCTGACGCACCGGCGCGAGGTCCACGGCCGCGTACGCGGCGTGCAGGTCGCCCACCGGCAGGTGTTGGCCCGCCCGGAGGGTCTCGGGTCCGAGGCGTCCGAGCAGGTCGGTGGCGCGCGACCCGAGCACCGGTGGGACGTCGATACCGCCCGCGACGGCGACGTAGGTCCGTACCCCCCGGCCCGGCGGCGCGAGGGCGAGCTCCTCCCCCGCCCGCAGCTCGATCCGGACGTTGCCCGCCACCGGTTCGCCTGCGACCGCCACCGGGGACGGCGCCCCGGTGACGGCGAGGACGAGGTCGGCGCCCAAGGCCCGGACACGTAGCCCCCCCAGCGTGACCTCGAGGCAGGCCGCGGACTCGGGGTTGGCAACGAGTCGGTTCGCCAACCGGGCGGACGCACGGTCCGCCGCGCCGGAGCGCGAGACGCCCCAGTGTCCGAGCCCCGGGCGGCCGAGGTCCTGCACCGTCGCCAACGGCCCGGTCGCGAGCACCTCGAGGTTCCCGGTCATCCTGCCACCACGAAGCGGACGGTCGATCCGGGCCGGAGCAGGGCAGGCGGGTCACGTTCGATGTCCCACATCACGACATCGGTCCGACCGATCAGCTGCCACCCGCCGGGCGACCGCCGCGGGTAGACGCCGCTGAACCGGTCGGCGAGCCCCACGGCGCCCGTCGGGACGGCGGACCGTGGCTCGGCGCGCCGAGGGACCTGGAGGCGGGCGTCCTGGCCCACGAGGTAGCTGAAGCCCGGAGCGAACCCGACGAACCCCACCGTCCAGACCTGGGCCGTGTGCGCCTCGATCACCCCGTCGACGCCGAGCCCGGTCAGCTGCGCCACCTCCGCCAGGTCGTCCCCGTCGTAGGACACCGGAACCTCGATCGGTGCCTCGACCGCTCGCACCTCGGCGCGGGGCTGCAGCGATCCGATGTCGCGGGCGATGCGCGCCACCGTGGTCCGTGCGGTGTCGACCTGGACGAGCAGGGTGTGCGCGGCGGGGACGAGCTCGACGATCCCGAGGTCGTCGCGCCCGCGCAGCTGGCGGTAGAGGTCGAGCACCCCCTCGAGGTCGCCCACCTCGACGAGGAGCGCCGCGTCCCCGTACGGCAGCAGCTTCACGCGACGAAGGACCGCAGTGGGACCCCGGCGTCCTCGAGCGCACGCCGGGTCGCCCGCGCCATCTGCGCTGCCGCCGGGGTGTCGCCGTGCAGACAGATGGATCGGGCGCGCACGGTGACGACCGTCCCATCGATCGCCACGACCTCGCCGCGGGTGGCCAGGCGCACGACTCGGGCGGCGACCTCGGCGACGTCGAGGATGACCGAGCCCGGCTCGCTCCTCGGTACGAGGGTGCCGGCGGCGGTGTAGGCGCGGTCGGCGAACGCCTCCTCGACGGTCGTGAGGCCGGCGTCGCGGGCCTGGTCGAGCAGGCTCGAGCCCGGCAGGCCGAGCAGCGGCAGGTCGGCGTCGTACTCGAGGACCGCGCGCACGACGGCGGCGGCTTGGTCCTCGTGGTGCACGACGGCGTTGTAGAGGGCGCCGTGTGGCTTGACGTACGCGACCCGGGACCCGGCGACCCGCGCGAGGGCCTCGAGGGCACCGATCTGGTAGGTGACGACGTCGGTCAGCTCCGCGGGCGGAACGTCCATGAAGCGGCGTCCGAAGCCACTCAGGTCGGGGTAGCCCACCTGAGCCCCGATCGTGACACCGCGGGCCGCGGCGCCTTCGCAGCAGCGGCGGAGGGTCGAGGGGTCCCCGGCGTGGAAGCCGCAGGCCACGTTGGCGCTGGTGATGTGGTCGAGCATGGCGGTGTCGTCGCCGAGGGACCAGCGACCGAACGACTCACCGAGGTCGCTGTTGAGGTCGACCGTCGGTTGTTGCCCCACCGGCTCCACCGCCTCGTGCGCTGCCACGCTCGCGCGCGGACTCGTGCCTGCGAGGGTAGGGCCAGCCGAGATGGCCGGAGGACTCAGCGTCGGGCTGTCACGAGCTGCCGTGCATCTGGATGCCGAGCGTCTGTTCGGTCAGCTGCCACAGCCGGGCCGCGGTGGCCGGGTCGCGGGCCGAGGGGTAGACCTCGAGGAACTCCGGTGGTCCGCGCAGTCCGCCGAACCTGGCCGGGCCGACGAGCGTTCCGCTCGGTGTGGAGGGGTCCAGAGCGCGGAGCGTGGACTGCGCACCGGCGGCGGCGGAGGGAAGCAGGACCCTCGTCGCAGCCGTGCTGGCAACGCCGATCAGGCGGTGGTCGGCCCGTTCGAGCTGGCGGGCGAGGAGGTTGGTCGCAGCTGCGCCTGGGTGCACGGCGACGGCGCTGACCGACGATCCGGCCTGGACGCAGCGTCGGTGCAGCTCCTGCGCGAACAGCAGGTTGGCCTGTTTGGTGTCGCGGTAGATCTGCTGGCCGTCGTACGGCACCGGGTCGAGGAGTTCGTCGAGGGTCGTTCGAGGTGAGATGTGCCCGCCACGCGCCTCGCCGCTGGAGACCAGGACGACCCTCGACGCGTTCGTCTCCAGCAGCGGCCAGAGGGCCGCAACGAGCGCAGCGTGACCGAGGTGATTGGTCGCCATCTGGAGTTCGTGCCCCTGCACGCTGTGCAGCCGAGGTCCGCCCATCACGCCGGCGTTGCAGATCACCGCAGCGAGGGTGTCGTGGCGGTCGAGGAGCTCCGTGGCGCAGGCGGCGACGTGGTCGAGGTCGGCCAGATCGAGGGAGGCGATGCTCGTCGACCCGGCTCCGGTCAGCGACGCTGCTGCCTCCTTGGCCCTGGCTCCGTCGCGCACGGCCAGCACGACGTGGGCGCCGCGGCGAACCAGATCACGTGCGACCTCGAGACCGATGCCGCTGTTCGCACCGGTCACCACGAAGGTGGCACCGGCCTGCTGGCCGAGCTGGCTCGGCTGCCACCTCATGAAGGATTCCCGGGCCCGGTTGAAAGGCCCCCACTGCGCGCATGCGTGGTCTCGGTGATCACGTGCGCACCAAGATGAGGTCGCCCAGTGGGGCTGACGCGCCTGTCCTGATCACGGGGTGTCTCCTCGGTACGGCCCAGCCGCGGAGGCCAGGGCTGTGCTCAGACCGTGACGACGACCTTGCCGGCGGTGTGTCCGTCACCGACGTGACGGAGTGCGTCGGGGGCGTCGGCGAGCGGGTAGGCCCGTTCGATGACCGGGGTGAGCGAGCCGCTCTCGACGAGGTCACTGAGCGCGGTCAGGTCCGCGGTGCTGCTGGACACGAGGAACGGGCGGAGGTGCTGCTTCGAGGTCCGCTTGAGCAGGTGGGCGTGGATGACGCGACCGCCGCTGGCGAACCAGCGGTTGTCGAAACCTCCGCCGTTGGGCACGAGCGTGCCGTTCGGGGTGAGGATCCGTCGCAGCTCGGACAGCGGGCGGTCGGCGACGTTGTCGAGGACGAAGTCGTAGCGCTGTCCGCTGCGGGTGAAGTCCTGCTGGGTGTAGTCGATCGCGGTCTCGGCGCCGAGCGAACGGACGAGCTCGAGGTTCCCGGTGCTGCACACGGCGGTGACGTGGGCACCGAGGGCGCCGGCGATCTGGACGGCGAGGTGGCCGATACCACCCGAAGCACCGTTGATGAGGACCCGCTGTCCGGGACGGACGTCGCCGTGATCGCGGATCGCCTGGAGGGCGACGAGGCCAGCCATCGGCAGGGCACCTGCCTGCTCGAACGACAGTCTCGCAGGCTTGAGGGCGAGTCGGTCCTCGGACGCAGCCGCGTACTCCGCGTACGAGCCGTCGCCTGAGCCGTACACCTCGTCACCGGGGTGGAACCGGGTGACCTTGGAGCCGGTGGCCGCGACGACGCCGGCCACGTCGGTTCCTCGGACCGGGTTCTTCGGTCGACGGAGCCCGTAGACGGGGCGGGCGATGTAGGGCAGGCCGTTCATGATCGCCCAGTCGGCGGGGTTGACGCCGGCGGCTTCGACCCGGATGAGGACCTGATCGTCTCCGATCGTCGGCCGGTGGATGTCGCGCATCCGGAGCACCTCGAAGGTGCCGTAGTCGTCCTGCACGATCGCTCGCATCGTGGCTCTGGTCGTCTCGCTGGCGGCGGTCATGGGTCATCCCTTCCGTCGGGTGGGGAGAGCGCGCTCCTGGGAGGCAGGGGCAGGTCGAGCTAACTGGTCACGTCTCTCCTGACGAGAACGGTGGAGGTGATGACCAGAGCGGCGGCGCCGTAGGCGACGGCGAGGAGGGCAGCGGTCGCGTACGTGATGACGGGTGCGGCTCCGCCCATGAGCCCGGCGCCCCCGGCGCCGCCGACGGCGAGCGCGTTGGTGACGGCTGCCGGCCCCCACTCCGCCAGGCTGTCCCAGAAGGTGCCGATCAATGCCTCGGCGAGGATGAACCATGCGACCCCGATCGAGATGGCGATGGCAGCGGAGCGGGTGACGACGGCGATCGCGGCGCCGATCAGGGCCGGGACCAGCGCTGCGCCGGTGAGGTTGACGTACGCCAGGCCGATGGCGGACAGGCCCTCGGTCGACCACCAGGCTGAGGTATCCACCCCGGCCGACGGGGCCAACGCTGCACCGGCAGCGATGCTGACGACCAAGGTCGCCGCAACCCCGGCGGCCACGAACGACGCAAGCGCCGCCACCTTGCCCGCCAGCACCTCGAGTCGGTTGGGTTCGGTCACGAACAGCATCCGGATGGTGCCCCTGGTGAACTCACCGGCCAGGTTGGAGGCGAACAGCGCGAGCGCGATGATCCCGAGGAACCCGGACACGTTGGTGACCGCGAAGACCGACCCGTCCGGCACCGAGAGCAACGCGGCGGTGACGAACGCTTCGGGATCACCACCGTCGAGATCGACGTTGCCGCCGCCGGCGTTGACGAACGCCAGGACCGTGAACAGCAGCGAGAACCCGACCATGGCCCCCCCGAACCCGAGCAGGGTGGTGCGCCGGGAGAGCTTGACCCACTCCGAAGCGAAGGCCCGCATCAGTTGGCTCCATGATCGTCGTCGCCGGTCATGGCGAAGAAGGCCCGTTCGAGGTCCGCGGAGACGGCCTGGAGCTCGCCGAGGGTGATGCCCGCCTGCCAGGCCAGCCGGTTGAGGACGGGCGCGAAGGACGCCGGCGCGTCGATCTCGATGGCGCCGTTGACCCGTACCGATCGGTGCCCCGCATCGGTCACGAGCTGGATGAGACGGTCGGTGTCGGCGGCGATCTCCGGCGCGGCCCGGATGGTCGGCGAGTTCCGGGCGAGCAGGTCGATCATCGTCCCGCTGAACACGACCCCGCCGTGGTCGATCATCACGATCGAGTCGCAGGCGGCCTCGATCTCGGCGAGCAGGTGGCTGGAGACGAACACCGTCTTGCCACCGGCGCCGAGCTCCATCAGCAGATGGCGGATCTCGACGATCCCCTGCGGGTCCAGCCCGTTGGTCGGCTCGTCGAGCACCAACAGGTCCGGATCGGGGAGCAGCGCGACCGCGATGCCGAGCCGTTGCTTCATACCGAGTGAGTAGTTCTTGTAGCGGTCCCCGCCGCGATCGCTCAGGCCCACGATCCGGAGCATCGGAGCGATACGCCGGCGGTCGTACCCCCCCAACGTGGCGAACACCCGCAGGTTCTCCTCACCCGTCAGCGAAGGGTAGAACGCCGGCGCCTCGATCAGCGCACCGACCCGGTGCAGGTAGCCGGAAGGTTGCGTGATCGGATGACCGAGCACCTCGCCCTCACCGCTCGTCGGTTCGATCAGGCCCAGCAGCATCCGGATCGTGGTGGACTTGCCCGCACCGTTCGGGTCCGACGAACCCCGCCACCCCACCCTCGGGCAGGTCCAGGTCGATGTGGTTGACGGCCCGCAGGTCGCCGAAATCCTTGGTCAGCCCAGCTGTTCGGATCGAGGACACGAGTCTGCCGTTCATCGGTGATGCGAGCAGGTCGCTGCCGCAGCGTTGGAGTCCGTCGGAGGCGTGCCGTCGGCCCGGGCCCGCTTCGGTCCCTACGGACGTGGGCCGGTCGCGGGCTCGCGCACGCCCTTGATCAGCAGGTAGGCCAGCATCGAGACCTCGGCGACGATGACGATGGGCACGAGCACGGTCGGGGAGACGGCGTCGGCGATACCGGGAGCGAGGAACTGCAGCGGCACATCGATGACGTACGCCACCGACCCGATCATCAGGGCGAGGCCGATCGGTCGCGGGAACATGCCGGAGCGGTAGGCCAGCAACCCGAGCGGGAACAGCCACAGGCCGAAGAAGATCTGTGCGATGAGGTAGCCGTTGTGCTGCAGGTCGAGGAGCAACAACACCAGCGCCGCGCTACCACCGGGGCCGAACGCCGATGCGTACGCCGGCTCGGTCGCGACCATCACGGCCCCGAACTGGGTGACCAGGTTCAGACAGGTGATCGCCACCGAGACGACCACGAGGATCACCATGGCCCGCGCGACCTCGCGGCCCGCGTGCTGCAACAGTTGGTACAGCGCCAGCACGACGAACAGCATCAGGGTCGCCTGTACGAGGTCAGCCACGAACCCGTAACGGACCAGCGACGCGTGCTCGGCCACGTTCTGCGCCGACGCCGCGGCGTCGCCCGGCACGTAGACCGTGGCGCGCACGTACCCGTGGGCCCACCCGCCGAGCACCCCGACCGCCAGGTACAGCACACCCGCCGTCCGAGCCAACCGCCTCTGACCGGCGACCGCCAACGCGGACGGTGGCGCCGCGCCGCTGGAACTGCTGACCATCGTGGCGAGGCCCATGAGCCACTCTTATCTGTACGCCGTGCAGAGTTTGTACGACGTGCAAGGTGTACTACCGTGCTCCCCCCCTGTCAACGGGTCTGATCATGACCACTACCAGCAGCCGACGGCGACGTGGTCCGCGTCGTGCCTTCGCCGAAGGTGAGGTCCTCGACGCCGCGCAACGGCTGCTCGACGAGGGCGGACCAGAGGCCGCCTCCGTTCGCGCCATCGCCAAGAAGCTCGGGGTCGCCCCCAACACCATCTACACCTACTACCCCGACAAGGCCGCGCTCGACCACGCGCTCGTCGAGCGGCTCCTCGGCGGTGTCGACCACGGCGTCTTCGCCGACGACCGGCGACCGTGGCGCCACCGTGTCGAAGCGGTCGCGCTCGAGCTCCGCGAACAACTCGCCACCCACCCCGGAGCCGTCGCGCTGATCGTCGGTGACCCCCTCAG
Organism: uncultured Nitriliruptoraceae bacterium; assembly: GCA_963850715.1. Taxonomy (GTDB): domain Bacteria; phylum Actinomycetota; class Nitriliruptoria; order Nitriliruptorales; family Nitriliruptoraceae; genus Nitriliruptor. The sequence continues at coordinate 88,910 of CAWKMM010000005.1, forward strand.
CGGTCCCCACGCCCACGCACTCAACGAACGCACCCGGCAACTGTTCACCGACGCCGGCCTCGACACCGCGGACGCCACCCGCGCCGCCCACGTCCTGATCGTCTACATCCTCGGGTCGCTCGCGCTCGAGATCGCCCACCCCGAGCAACCAGCGGACCACGAGCCGGCGACCGACCGCTACCTGTGGGGGCTCGACCGCGTCCTCGACGGCCTCACCGCCGACACCCACGCCCCCGCCGTTGACGGCGGCGAACCTCGGCACTAGACCTTGCTCAGGGTGCGAAAGCTGTACGCCATACAGAGATGAGCGGCCAGTGACGGCCTCGACCGAAGAGGCCAAGGTCACAGGAGGGATGACGACCGCATCGAGAAGCGCACTCCCTTGGAAGGAAGCGAGATGCGGCAGGTGCCCTTCGAGGAGGTGCTCGAGGCGACGGGCTCACCGGCGCGCGCGTACCTCGCGTCCTTACCGGTACGACGGGTTTGGTCGAGTTCTTCGCCCGACCAGATCCGTCGGGTTGTCGACCGCAGGTTGCCGGATGCCTCCACCGACCCGGTCGAGGTCGTCACGCGTTTGGCGACCGATCTCGAGCCGTTCATCACGGCGCACGCCTCGGGCCGGTACTTCGGGTTCGTGGTCGGCGGGCTCCATCCGGCCGCGTACGGGGCCGAGCTGCTGGCAGCGACCTGGGACCAGAACGCTGGGCTGTTCGCGTTGGCACCAGGCGTCGCGATCGTCGAGGAGGTCGCCGCGCGCTGGCTCTTGGAGCTGCTCGGGCTGCCGGCAACGTGCGCCGTCGGGTTCGTCACCGGTGGGCAGATGGCGACCTTCACCTGCCTCGCGGCGGCACGCGATCACGTGCTGCGTGCGGTGGGTTGGGACGTCGAGGCCGACGGCCTACAAGGCGCCCCGAAGCTGCACGTGGTGGTCAAGACCGGCAGACACTCGACGGTCCCCCGAGCGTTGCGCTACCTCGGGGTGGGTGAACGGACAACCGTCGAGGTCACCAGCGACGCTCAGGACCGCATCGAGGTCGACGCGCTCGGTCGCGCCCTGCGCGACCTCGATGGACCCACCATCGTGTGCGTCGAGGCGGGCAACGTGAACACCGGTGCGTTCGACGATTTCGTCGGGGTGGCCGACGTAGCGGAGGCACACCGCGAGCGTGGCAATCCCACCTGGGTCCACGTCGATGGCGCGGTGGGTCTGCTGGCGGCTGGGGTGCCCTCGTTCGGTGAGCTGACCACCGGGCTGGAACGTCTGGATTCCTGGTCCACCGACGGCCACAAGCTGCTCAACACCGCCTACGACTGCGGCGTCGCCATCACCCGTCACAGCGGTGCGCATCGCGCGGCCATGAGCGTGCACGCCGCCTACCTGGTCCAGGACGAGGGCTCTGTTCGCGAGGCCTTGGACTGGAACCCGGACTTCTCCCGTCGAGCCCGAGGACTGGGCGTGTACGCCACGCTGTCCTCGTTGGGCCGTGCCGGCGTGGTCGAGCTGGTCGAGCGCACCGCCAGGTTGGCCCGCCGGTTCGCCGACCAGCTCAGCAGCAGCGGACGCGCGCAGGTCGTCAACGAGGTCAAGTTCAACCAGGTCCTGGTGCGCTGGCTCGCACCGCCGGGCTGGGAGTCCGACGCGTGGAACGACGAGGTCATCGCGCGGGTACAGCACGACGGCAACGCGTACTTCAGTGGAACGAGCTGGCGCGGCGAACGGATGATGCGGATATCGGTGTCCGACCACGCCACGGACGAGGCCGACGTCGACCGTGCCGTGGCCGCGCTGCTTCGCGTCGCAGCGACCGCGTGATGCGGGCGCTGGCCCCGTGTGCTCGTCCGCCGCGATCGGGTGAACGTAGGTCGACCGCATCAGGGCCGCGGACCACCGCGACCAGCGGCGTTGAGGAGTGGATGGTGCCGAACCGCCGGAACGTTACGCCGAGCCCTCTGGGCGCGGTGTCCGACCACACCCGTGCTCGACGATGAGCGGCCCTCGGCGGTTCCGGGTCGCCGCGGTGCAGGCGACGCCGGCCTACCTCGACCGCGAACGCACCCTGACGCTCGTCGCTGACCACGTCACTCGCGCGGGCGCCGACGGCGCGAACCTGGTCGTGTTCCCCGAGTCGTTCGTGCCCGGTTACCCCGACTGGGTCTGGCGGCGGGTCCCCACGAGCGATAGCGAGTGGTACCACCGGTTCCAGGACCAGGCGGTCGAGTTCGGCGGTGCCGCGTTGGATCCGGTGCGGACGGCCGCCGAGGCCGCCGGTGTCTGGGTGGCGCTCGGCGTCACCGAGCGGGTGCGATCCGGCACGCTCTACAACGCGGTGGTCTACATCGACGACGCCGGCCAGATCGCCGATGTGCACCGCAAGCTCGTCCCGACCGCAGCCGAACGGCTCGTCTGGGCCAACGGACAGGGCCCGCTGCTGACCGTCGTCGACATCGGCGGGGTGAAGGTGGCTTCCCTGATCTGCTGGGAGGCGTACATGCCCCTGGCCCGCGCGGCGCTCTACCAGAAGGGCATCGACGTCCTGCTCGCCCCGACGTGGGACAACAGCGACGAATGGGTTCCGACGCTCCGCCACATCGCCAAGGAAGGGCGGGTGTTCGTCGTCGGCGTGAGCGCCTACCTGCGCGGCAGCGACGTTCCGCACGACCTGCCCGGCGCCGCGGACACCTACGGCGGCGACGACGACCTGATGTCCCGCGGGAACACGACGATCGTCGCACCCGGCGGGGAGATCCTCGAGGGACCACTGATCGGATCGGCCGGGACCGTCACGGCCACGCTCGACCTGGGACTGATCGCCGCCGGACGACGGGCCTTCGATCCCGTCGGGCACTACGCCCGTCCCGACATCCTGGCACTCACCATCACCACGACCGGAGACGACCATGCCTGACTTCCCCGCCCTCGGCCACGTCGCCGTGACCGTCACGGACCTGTCCGTCAGCCGCCCCTGGTACCGCGAACTGATCGGCTCCGACCCGGTGCTCGACGAGGACACCGACGGCGGGTTCCACCACACCGTCTTCGACCTCAGCGGGACCCTCCTCGGCCTCCACGAGCACCCAGCAACGGACACCGCGGACACCTTCACCGAGCTGCGAACGGGGCTCGACCACCTCGCCTTCGTCTGTCCGGACCGTGCGGCACTCGAGGGATGGCGGACCCGACTCGACGAGCTCAGGATCGGGCACGGCGACATCGTCGACGCTCATTACGGCTCGGGATTGAGCTTCCGCGACCCCGACGGCATCGCCCTCGAGTTCTTCGCGCCGCCCTGACCCAGCCGGCCCGAACGAGTGTCTGGCTACTGGCCGCCCTTCTGGACGTAGCTGCGGACGAACTCTTCGGCGTTCTCCTCGAGGACCTCGTCGATCTCGTCGAGGAGCTCGTCGACGTCGTCGATCACGTCACGGGACGCGGGCGCGGCCCCCGTCGTCTCCGGCGCCTCGGTGGTCTCGGCGTCCTCGCGCTCCCGCGCCGCGCCGCCCTTCTGGCTCTGCCCGCCGTCGCTCACTCACCGCTCCCTGGGTCGTGCGGGCGTCGTGCGGACGTCCGCCTGCCTACACCCGAGGGTAGCGAGCGCGACGGTCGCGACGCCCTCAGGCGCGGAGGCGGTCGAGCAGCTCACCGGCGTCGCTGACCTCGTCGAGGAGCGCACCGACGTGGGCCCGGGTGCCGCGTCCCGGCTCCATCATCGGCAGACGCTGCAGGGCGTCGCGGCCGACGTCGAGGATGAGCGAGTCCCACCCGGCGGCGACGACCTGGTCGGGGAACCGGCGCAGACACTCCCCACGGAACCAGGCGCGCGTGTCCTCGGGCGGGGAGGTGACCGCCGCCTGGATCTCGGCCTCGGTCACGAGCGTCTCGACCCGGCCCCGTGCCACGAGGCGCTGGTAGAGCCCCTTGTCCCGGCGGACGTCGGAGTACTGCAGGTCGATCGCCTTCAGCCGGTCCGAGGTCCAGTCGAGGCCGTCACGGTCCCGGTAGGCCTCGAGGAGTTCGAGCTTGGTGGCCCAGTCGACCTGACCGGCGAGCTTGCTCGGGTCGGTCTCGGCGGTGGTCAGTACGGCTGCCCACCGATCGAGCACCTCGGTCGCGTCGGTCGGGAACCCACCTCGCTCGTGGTGCTTGCGCGCGGCCTCGAGGTAGTGCCACTGCAGCTCGATCGGCGTGGCCGTCGTGCCGTCGGCGAGCTGGAGCGATCGAGCCTGGGTCAGGTCGTGGGACACCGCGTGGAAGGCGGCGACCGGTGCGGCGAGCGCCGGCGGTTCCGGCAGGACCTCGTCCTCGATCAGGCCGAGGACCAGCATCATCGTGCCGACCTTGAGGAAGGTCGCGACCTCGCACAGGTTCGCGTCACCGTTGATCACGTGGAGACGCCGGTAGCGGTCCGGGTCCGCGTGCGGCTCGTCACGGGTGTTCATCAGCGGGCGCTTCAGGGTGGTCTCGAGCCCGACCTCGACCTCGAAGAAGTCGGCCCGCTGCGTGAGCTGGAAGCCCACCGTGTCGTCGAGCTCGCTGCCGATGCGGCCGGCACCGACGTAGACCGGCCGCGACACGAAGAAGGGCAGCAGCTGACGGGTGAGGCGGCCGAAAGCGACCGAACGCGGGACCAGGTAGTTCTCGTGGGTGCCGTACGCGGCGCCCTTGCCGTCGGTGTTGTTCTTGTGGATCAGCACCCGGTTGCCGGCGGGAAGCGAGGCGGCCGCCTTCGCCGCAGCGTCCTCGAGGATGCGCTCCCCAGCCTTGTCCCAGATCACGAGGTCGCGGGCGCTCGTGACCTCCGGCGAGGAGTACTCGGGGTGGGCGTGATCGACGTAGAAGCGCGCCCCGTTGGTCAGGACGGTGTTGACGAGCCCGAGCTCGTCGTCTCCGAGCGGTTCGTGCGGGTCGGGGACCTCGTAGCCGCGGGCGTCGCGCAGCGGGTGCTCGTCGGCGTGGTCCCAGCGGACCTCGGTCCGGCCCGCGGCCCGGTAGGCGCCGACCACCATCGAGGAGGCCAGCACCGGGTTGATCTCGCTCGGGCCGACGACGGCGATCCCGAACTCGGTCTCGACCCCAACGAACATCGGCGAGGCCACTACAGGTGTCGTCTCAGACGTGGGGCGCTCACAGATGTCGCCTCAGACGTGGGGCGCTCACAGATATCGCCTCAGACGTGGGGCGCGCATCAGAGGTACTGCCCGGGGTTGACGTTCTCGATCGAACGGCTCTGGTGGTCGCCGCCGCTGCTGACGAGCGTGCGGACGAAGACGATCCGTTCGCCCTTCTTGCCGCTGATGCGGGCCCAGTCGTCGGGGTTGGTGGTGTTGGGCAGGTCCTCGTTCTCGCGGAACTCGTCACGGATCGCGAGCAGGAGGTCGTCGGCCGTCAGGCCCCGCTGGTCGGTCGCCAGCAGGCGCTTGATCGCCAGCTTCTTCGCGCGCGCCACCACGTTCTCGATCATCGCACCGCTGTTGAAGTCCTTGAAGTACAGGACCTCCTTCTCGCCGCCCTCGTAGGTGACCTCGAGGAACTCGTTGTCCCGGTCGGCGGCGTACATCTTGGTGACGGTCCGGTCGATGATGTCGGCGACGGTCGCCGCGGCGTCGCCACCGTGTGCGGCGAGGTCGCCCTCGTGCAGCGGCAGACGCTCGTGGAGGTAGATGCCGAAGATCTCGCGGGCGGCGTCCTCGTCGGGACGGTCGACCTTGATCTTCACGTCGAGTCGTCCCGGCCGCAGGATCGCCGGGTCGATCATGTCCTCGCGGTTGGACGCGCCGATGACCACCACGTCCTTGAGGGACTCGACCCCGTCGATCTCGGCGAGGAGCTGGGGGACGATGGTGGTCTCGACGTCGGAGGAGACACCCGAGCCGCGCGTGCGGAACAGCGACTCCATCTCGTCGAAGAACACGATGACCGGGAAGCCCTCGGCCGCCTTCTCGCGGGCGCGCTGGAAGATGACCCGGATCTGCCGTTCGGTCTCACCGACGTACTTGTTGAGCAGCTCGGGGCCCTTGACGTTGAGGAAGTAGCTCTTGACGTCCTCGCGACCGGTCTTGTCGCGGACCCGCTGGGCGAGCGAGTTGGCGACGGCCTTGGCGATCATCGTCTTGCCGCACCCGGGCGGCCCGTACAGCAGGATGCCCTTCGGGGCGCGCAGCTCGTGTTCCACGAACAGGTCGGCGTGCAGGTACGGGAGCTCGATGGCGTCGCGGATGGCCTCGACCTGATCCCCGAGACCGCCGATCTGGTCGTAGCTGATGTCGGGGACCTGCTCGAGGATGAGCTGTTCGACCTCGGCCTTCGGGATGCGTTCGAGCGCGGTGTTGGAGCGGACGTCGACGAGGACGCTGTCCCCGGACTTCAGCGGCCCCTCGGTCAGATCCGCGGCGAGGTGGACGACCCGTTCGTCGTCGGTGTGGCCGAGGACGAGGGCGCGCCCGTCGTCGAACAGCTCGGCGATGGTCATGACCTCGCCGCGATCCTCGATGCGGCCGACCGACACGACGTTCATCGCCTCGTTGAGCCGCACCTCCTGGCCGATGGCGAGCTCGGCGGCGTCGACGTCCGGGCCGACCGCCACCTGCAGCTTGCGACCGTTGACGACGACGGTGACCGTGCCCGACTCGGCGTCGTGCTCGAGGTAGGTCGCGTACGCCTGCGGCGGTGCGGACAGCCGGTCGACCTCCTCGCGGAGCGTGGCGAGCTGGTCGCGTGCGGCCCGGAGCGTGTCGGTCAGCTTCGCGTTCTGCGACAACGCCGCCTGGAGCTGCCCCTTGGTCTCGAGCAGCCGCTCCTCGAGCGTGCGGATCCGGCCCGGCGCGGTCTCGAGCCGCCGTCGCAGCAGGTCGACCTCCTCGCGGAGGAACTTCAGCTCCGCCGCGAGCGCGTCGGGATCGTCGGGCAGCGGCTGCGAGGGGTCCACCTCGGTCGACCACGCATCGGGGCGTTCGTCCCCCGCGCCCGTCCCTGACGTCGGATCGCCCACGTGGACCTCCTCACCGGCCTGGTCCGCGGCGCGCACCACGGACGCCGGACCGGGCGGGGAGGCGTGGCCTCCGGCCCGCCCCGACGCGCTCGACTGTACCGGCGTCCCTGCGACGAGCCAGCGAGCCCGCACGGTCGCCGCTGGACCGCGCGGCCGCCTACACCGTGTGGACCTGGAGGCCCACCGCTTCGAGATGATCGAAGTCGACGGGGTTGAGGGTGTAGAGCGGGAGATCGTTCGCCAGCGCGGTCGCGGCGATCAGGAGATCGACGGCCCGTGCTCCGCGGGGCTTGCGGTCTCGGGCACGGGTGGCGGCGTAGACCAGGCCGTAGGCGCGCGCAGCGGCAGCATCGAACGGCAGCGGATCGAGCAGTGCCTCGACACGCTGGAGCCGGTCCTGCCGGCGTGCCCGTTCCTCGGGGTCGTCGGTCGCATGGGGGCCTGCGGCGAGCTCGGCGAGGGTCACCGCCGCGATCGCCGGCTCGAGGGGTAGCGAGCCGGCCGGCACCTCCTCGAGAGCGATGACGACGGACGTGTCGAGCAGCCCTTGCGCGACCGGTGTCGGTGCTTCGTGGGTCACGCCCGAGGCTCGATCGTCTGGTCTATGACGGCGTCGAGTTCGTCACGGAACCGTTCGGTGTCGATCCGAGGCGCGTTGGCGAACGTTTCGAGGAGGAGGTCACGGCTCACGTAGCGTCGTCTTGCGGGACGCAGCTCACCGACGGGGATGCCGTTGCGGGTCACCAGGAACACCTCGCCGCGATCGAGCGCCCGCATGATCGCTCCGCTGTCGTTGCGGAGCTCGCGCTGGCTGATCGTCCTCGTCATGGCCCCACCGTAGCGGGGCCGTAGCACCAGCGCTACACCGTCGTGCCCACCCCGATCCGAGCTCGCCGGGCCTGGCGATCGCGCGGTCAGTCGCGGCCGTCGACGTGGTCGTGATCGGGCGCCTCGACCGGTGGGGCGGTCCACACGACCCCGGCTCCCCCGGCGTCGGCCTTGCGGCGCGGCCGTGGCGGGCCACCCTCGTCGCGGTGCGGCACGCGACGTGCGGTGGTCAGGAATGCGGTGTGCGCGACCATGCGGTGCCGCGGTCGGACCGCGAGCCCGTCGACGTCCCACCCACGCACGAGGGTCTCGGTGGTCCGGACGTCAGCGAACCGCCCGTCGGCCCAGAGTGTCTCGGTCAGGCGCATGACCTGCGGGACGGTCGGGGTGTAGCTGAGCACGATGCCCCCGGGGGCCAGAGCCGCGCTGACGGCGTCGACCACCGCCCACGGCTCGAGCAGATCGAGGACGACGCGGTGCGCTCGGAGCGCTCCGAGACCCTCGACGACGTCGCCGTCGATCAGCTCCCAGTTGGCCGGTTCCTCGCCGAGGAAGCGGGCGACGTTGCGACGGGCGATGCGGGCGTGGTCCTCGCGTCGCTCGAAGGAGATGACCTTCCCGGTCGGACCGACCGCGGCGAGCAACGCCAGTGTGAGCGCACCGGACCCCGCCCCCGCTTCGACGACGGTGCAGCCCGGACGCACGTCCGCCTCGGCGATGATCATCGCCTGGTCCTTGGGGTAGACCACCTGCGCCCCACGCTTCATCTTGAGGACGAAGTCCTCGCGGGTGGGGCGGAGGACGACGACCTCCATGTTCTTGTTGGTCCGCACCGCCGTGCCCTCGACCACGCCGATGAGGTCGTCGTGCGGGACGAGGCCGGCGTGGCTGTGCCACTCGCCACCGTGCTCGAGGGTCACGAGGTAGCGGCGTCCGCGACGATCGATGAGCACGACGAGCTCACCGTCCACGAGCGGCGCATCGGTCCCCGGCAGGACCGGGGCAGGCGCGGCGGCCGCGGACGGGGCGATCACGGGCAGGGCGGGATCGGGTTCCACGAGGGACCTTCGAGCGGAGGGGTCAGGCGACCGGGAGGTCGGCCTGCGGTCGGTCCGTCAGCAGCGGGAGCGCCGCCAGGATGCGGTCGCGCTGGCGGCAGAAGGCGCAGACGTCGCCGGTGGTCGGCATACCGCAGGTCGCGCAGGCGCCGAGCGCCGGTGCGTCCTCGCCCGCCTCCTCGTCCCACTTGTCGGCGTGCTTGTCGAGGAAGCCGAACAGGAACTGCGCCTTCAGTCCGGGCGCGGTGGCCTCGAGCGCGTCGAGCGTCGCCTTCAGTTCGTGGCCCGTGTTGCCGTCCACGAGCGGGCACTCCTCGACCACGTAGTCGATCCCGCGCACGACGCAGTACGCCGCCATCTCCCGTTCCGAGAGCCGGTAGAGCGGTTTGACCTTGCGCACCTGGTTCGCACCGGTCGCCGGGAGGACCGGGCGCTGGCGGGCGAGGAAGGGGTCCTGCCACCGGATGACGTTGCCGAGCAGCGTGGCCGCTTCGTCGTCGAGGTTGTGCCCGGTCACGACCACGTCGTAGCCGTGGTCGACGGCGACCTTGTTGAACGCGTACCGCTTGGAGAGCCCGCACACCCCGCACGTCGATCGTCCGCTGGCCTGCGCGCCCGTCGGCGTGGTGTAGCCGTAGGTCTCGGCGAGGGAGACCACGTGCAGCTCGGCTCCCCGCGACGCGGCGAACTCCTCGCACACGACCTGGGAGCGCTTGGAGTACCCCCCGATGCCGAGCCCGACGTACAGGCCGTCGACGCGGTAGCCGAGGTCGAGCAGCACGTCCCACAGCGCCAGGGAGTCCTTGCCACCCGAGACGGCGATCAACAGCCGGTCGGCGTAGGAGAACATCCGCTCGTGGTGTGGCCGCGCCGGGGGGTGGTCGATGGCCTTGCGGATCTGCTGCTGGACGTGCTCGACGAAGTGCTCGGGGCACCAGGCGGCGCGGTGACGGGGCTCCTCGATCACGGCCGGAGCCCGACAGGGGCGACCATCGCCGCCGGGCACGACCGCCACGCAGCGGGGGGTCGCGCCGGCGCCTCCGGAGATGACCGGTCGGATCTCCACCTCGTCGCCGTCCGCGATGGTGTGCCCGGCCGTCACCAGTTGGCCACCGCTGATGACGAGGACGGTGTGCGGTGACAGGTCGAGCCGCGCGAGGACCTCGGCGACGGTCAGAGGGCCGTCCAGGGTCTCGACGCGGTCGGGGTTGCGCAGACGGACGCGCACGGAGGGACCTCGGTGCTGGGACGACGGCGGAGGACGCGTCCCGCGAGGTTATCCCGCGATCCCGCCCTGCTCGGCGTGGCGTGCGGCGAGGTGGTCGATGTCGGCCGGTCCGTACCGGGGGCGACCCTCGAGGTCACGGGAGAGCGGGACGCGGACGGGCTCGCCGGTGGTGACCACGACGTCCTCGCCTCGGACGTCGACGGTGAGGTCCTCGCCCTCCGACAGCTGCAGCGTCGCGGCGTCGTGGGTGAGCTCGACGTGGACCTGCCGGTCCTGGAACCGCAGCGGGAAGCGCATCCCCCGCCACGCGCTCGGCAGGCGCGGGTCGAAGCTCAGCTTGCCGTGGTGATCGGCCAGTCCCGCGAACCCGTACATCAGGGCCATCCACACGCCTCCGGTCGACGCGATGTGGACCCCGTCGATGACGTTGCCCGCCACGTCGGCCAGGTCCATGAGCAGCGCGTACTGGAAGTACTCGAGCGCCTTGTCCTCGGCGCCGATCTCGGCCGCGAGCACCGCCTGGACGCACGCCGACAGCGACGAGTCGCCGGTGGTGAGCGGGTCGTAGTAGCGGAAGTTGCGATCCTTCTGCCCGGCGTCGAACTCGTCGTCGAGCAGCACCATCGCGAGCACGACGTCGGTCTGCTTGATCACCTGGTAGCGGTAGATCTTGAGCGGGTGGTAGTGCAGCAGGAGCGGGTAGTGGTCGCGCGGGGTGTTCTCGAAGTCCCACCGCTCCTTGTCGAGGAAGTTGGCGTCCTGCGGGTGGATCCCGCGGTCCTCGTCGTACGGCACGTGCATCCGGTCGGCGGCGCGTTCCCACTCGCGGACCTCGTCGGGTCGGAGGTCGGTGACGTGGGCGAGGTCCCGGTAGGCGTCGGGGCGCTCGTCCCGCATCCACCGCACGACCTCGACGGCGTAGCGGAGGTTGCGGCGAGCCATCAGGTTGGTGAAGACGTTGTCGTTGACGACGGTCGTGTACTCGTCCGGTCCCGTCACGCCGTGGATGTGGAACTCCCCGGTCTCGGGTGAGTGGAAGCCGAGGGCCTCCCAGAGGCGTGCCGTCTCGACCAGGATCTCGGCACCGACCTCGGTCAGGAGGTCCCAGTCGCCCCGCACGTCCACGTACCGCTGGATCGCGTAGGCGATGTCGCCGTTGATGTGGAACTGGGCGGTGCCCGCGGCGTAGTAGGACGAGGCCTCCTCCCCGTTGATGGTCCGCCACGGGAACAGCGCGCCTGCCTCGGCGAGCTCGGCCGCGCGCGACCGCGCCTCGGGCAGCATCGAGTGCCGGAAGCGCAGGAGGTTGCGGGTGATGCGGGGTTCGGTGTAGGTCAGGAACGGCAGGACGTAGATCTCGGTGTCCCAGAAGTAGTGCCCCTCGTAGGCCTGACCCGTGAGCCCCTTGGCCGGGATCCCGGTCCCCTCCGCGCGGGCCGCCGCCTGGATGAGCTGGAAGATGTTCCAGCGGATGGCCTGTTGGATGCGTCGTGGCCCGTCCACCTGCACGTCGGCGCGCGCCCAGAAGGCCGCGAGGTAGGCCCGTTGGCTCGCCTCGAGCGCCGCGAACCCGTCCCGCTTCGCGCGGTCGAGGGTCCGGCTGGCACGGTCGACCAGCTCGACCGACGGCACCGTCCTCGACGCGTGGTAGGTGAAGAACTTGGTCAGCTTGATCGGGACGCCCGCCCTGGCGTCGATGGTGTAGACGACCTTGTCGAGATCCTCGGCCCAACTCGACGTGACCGACCACGGGTCGTCGGTCTCGAGGACGTGGTCGATCCCGACCCCGAGCGTCATCTTCGAGTTGGTCGTGCGGTACCCGGTGATGAGGCGCTGGTCGTCCTCGACGTGCTCTCGCGCGTTCAGGACCCGGTGCCCGAACGCGCGGGCACGGCGCGGGTCGTCGGCCCCGCGCAGGCTCGGTTCGTCCTCGGCGTTCGCGTCCTGGCGGTTGAGCAGCTGGCTCGAGAGCACGACCGGCGCGTCGGAGTCGAGCACGACCTCGTACTCGATCGCACCGAGGTGGCGGTGCTCGAAGGACACGAGCCGGCGCGAGGTGACGCGCACCTGCTTGCCGGCCGGCGAGGACCAGTTGAGGGTGCGGTTGAGGATGCCCTCGCGGAAGTCGATGCACCGCTCGTACTCGGTGATCCGTGCGGTCGGCAGGTAGAGCGGTTCGTCGTCGACGTAGAGCTTGATCAGGGTCGCGTCGGGACAGTTGACGATGGTCTGCCCGGTCCGCGCGAACCCGTAGGCCTCCTCGGCGTGCACGATCGGCCACGTCTCGTGGAAGCCGTTCACGAAGGTGCCTGGCTCGATCGAGGGACGGCCCTCCTCGAAGGTGCCCCGGATGCCGAGGAAGCCGTTGGAGATCGAGAAGATGGTCTCCGCGTTGCCCATCCACTCGCGGGCGAAGTCCCGCTCGACGATCCGCCACTCGTCGGACGGGAACAGGTGCTCGGGCGGCAGGTTGATCTCGCGGGGGATCACGGTGCCGACCTCGAGGCTGGAGCCGGTTGGGGGTGGCCGGAAGCTACCGGCCCAGTGCGGACGAGTCACCGCATCCGCGGCGGTGCGATGACCGACGGTCAGCGGGCGAGCGTCTCGCGGACCAGCGCCCGCAGGCGGTCGAGCCCGACGTTCTTCTCGGCGCTCACCCACAGCACCGCGGACTCATCGAGGTCGAGACCGCCTGCGAGGTCACGCTTGCGCCGCACCCGCTTGGAGCTCTTGACCTTGTCGTGCTTGGTGGCCACGACCCGGAACGGGACGTCGTTCTCCCGCAGCCACGCCAGCACCTCGGTGTCCTGGCCGGCGGGGCCGATCTCGCCGTCGACGAGCAGGAGGGTGAGCCGCAGCGGTTCGCGGCCACGCAGGTAGCCGTGCATCCGCCGCTCCCACGACGCGCGCGTGGTCTTGGAGGCCGACGACGCGTAGCCGTAGCCCGGCAGGTCCACGAGGGTCGCGCCGTCCTCGGTCGCGAAGACGTTGAGCAGCTGGGTCTTGCCGGGCTTGCCGGAGACCTTCGCGAGCCCCTTGCGGGCAGCCAGCGCGTTGAGCAGCGACGACTTGCCGACGTTCGAGCGACCGACGACCGCGATCTCCGCACGGCTGGTCGGCAGCTGGTCGAGCCGGTCGGCTGACGTGACGAAGGTCAGCGGCAGGGGCGCGCTCAGAACGCCACCTGGCAGAACCCGTGGTTGCAGTACCCGCCGGGGTGCACGTGCAGGTACTGCTGGTGCTCGGGCTCGGCCCAGTAGAAGGTCGACCGGGGCACGATCTCGGTGACGATGTCCCCGAAGCCGCCCTCGTGCAGCTTGGCCTGGTAGCGGTCGCGCGAAGCCACGGCGGCAGCGCGCTCCTGGTCGTCGGCCACCTGGATCTGGGAGCGGTACTGCGTGCCGACGTCGCCCCCCTGCCGCATGGGCGTGGTGGGGTCGTGGTTCTCCCAGAAGGGCACGAGCAGGTCCTCGAAGCTGGTCACCTCGGGGTCGTAGACGACCAGCACGTCCTCGGCGTGGTTGGTCCGCCCCGTGCAGACCTCCTGGTAGGTCGGGTTCGGCGTCACCCCGCCGCTGTACCCGGCCGCCGTGGTGAACACGCCGGGCAGCTGCCAGTAGATGCGCTCGGCACCCCAGAAGCAGCCCATCCCGACCACGAACAGGCGGTGCCCGTCGGGGAAGGGCGGCACGATGGGGGTGCCGAGGACCGCGTGGGGCTGGTGGCTGGCGATGGGCTGTTCCCGGCCGGGGAGGGTGTCCTCCGGCGCGAGCAACTCGAGCGTCTTCTTGCCGAACACGGGGCCTCTTCCGGTCGGTCAGGTCAGGCGTCGCGCAGCGACCGGAGCACGTACTGCAGGATGCCGCCGTGGCGGTAGTAGGTCGCCTCGCCGGGGGTGTCGATGCGCAGCCGCGCGTCGAAGCTGACCTCGCCCTCGGCGCCCACGGGCGATCACCGCGACGGTCGACGGGATCGACCCGTCGTTGAGGCCGGTGACGCCGCGTGATGTCGAAGGTCTCCTCGCCGGTCAGGCCGAGCGACTCGGCCGTCTCCCCGTCGGGGAACTGCAGCGGCAGGACGCCCATGCCGATGAGGTTGGAGCGGTGGATGCGCTCGTAGCTGACGGCGATGACCGCCGCGACGCCGAGCAGCACGGTGCCCTTGGCGGCCCAGTCGCGCGACGACCCCGAGCCGTACTCGGCGCCCGCCAGGACCACCAGCGGGGTGCCCTCGGCCTGGTAGTGCTCGGACGCCTCGAAGATCGAGGTGACCTCGCCGCCGCCGGCCTGGCTGAAGTCGCGGGTGAAGCCGCCCTCGGTGCCCGGCGCGAGCTGGTTGCGCAGGCGGATGTTGCCGAAGGTGCCGCGGATCATGACCTCGTGGTTGCCGCGCCGCGAGCCGTAGGAGTTGAAGTCGCGCACCTCGACGCCGTGCTCGGTGAGGTAGCTGCCCGCCGGGCAGTCGAGCTTGATCGCACCCGCCGGCGAGATGTGGTCGGTGGTCACCGAGTCGCCGAGCTTGGCCAGCACCCGCGCGCCGGCGATGTCCTCGACCGGCTCGGGTTCGCGCCGGCATCCCGTCGAAGAAGGTGGGCTTGCGGATGTAGGTCGAGTCGGTCGTCCCAGTCGAAGGTGTCGCCGTCGGGGGTCGGCAGCGACTTCCAGCGCTCGTCGCCCTCGAACACCGAGGCGTACTCCGTCGGTGAACGTCTGGGACTGCATCGAGCGCGTCGATGGTCTCCTGGATCTCCTGCGGGGAGGGCCAGATGTCGGCGAGGTGGACCGGCTGCCCGTCCGCTCCGATGCCGAGCGGCTCGGTGGTGATGTCGATGTCCATCGAGCCGGCGAGCGCGTAGGCGACCACCAGCGGCGGCGACGCGAGGTAGTTCATCTTCACGTCGGGGTTGATGCGGCCCTCGAAGTTGCGGTTGCCCGACAGCACCGAGGTGACCGCGAGGTCGTGGTAACTGCACCGCCTGCGCTGACCTCGGGGATCAGCGGGCCCGAGTTGCCGATACAGGTGGTGCAGCCGTAGCCGACGAGGTTGAACCCGAGCTTCTCGAGGTAGGGCGTCAGCCCGGCCCGGTCGTAGTAGTCGGTGACGACCTTCGAGCCGGGCGCCAGGGTGGTCTTGACCCAGGGCTTGCGGGTCAGGCCGCGCCTCGACCGCCTTCTTGGCCAGCAGCGCCGCACCGATCATCACGCTCGGGTTCGAGGTGTTGGTGCACGAGGTGATGGCGGCGATGGTCACGGCGCCGTGGTCGAGCTCGAAGGTGCTGCCGTCGGCGAGCGTCACCTCGACGGGGTTGGACGCCCGCTCGGGCGTGCCGTTGCCGTGGTAGTCCCGCGGCGGGTCGGCACGGTCGCTGCCGTCACCCTCGTCGTGGACCGCGACCGCGTCGGAGGCCGGGAAGGTGTCGGCCACCGTGTCGTCGTAGCCCTCCTTGTCCGGCCACCCTTCGGGCCGGCGGGGTCACCGGCGTGATCGCGGAGCGCGACGCGGAAACCCTCCTTGGCGCGGCTGAGATCGATGCGGTCCTGCGGACGCTTCGGGCCGGCCAGCGACGGGACGACCGTCGACAGGTCGAGCTCGAGCGACTCGGAGTAGTCGGCCTCGTGCGTCCGGGTCGTGCCACAGGCCCTGCGTCCTTCGCGTACGCCTCGACGAGCGCGACCTGGTGGTCGCTCCGGCCGGTGAAGCGCAGGTAGCGCAGGGTCTCGTCGTCGATCGGGAAGATCGCCGCCGTCGAGCCGTACTCCGGCGACATGTTCCCGATGGTCGCGCGGTTGGCCAGCGGGACGGCCGGGACGCCTGGCCCGTGGAACTCGACGAACTTGCCGACCACCCCGTGCTCGCGCAGCATCTCGGTGATGGTCAGGACGAGGTCGGTGGCCGTGGCCCCGTCGGGCAGCTCGCCCGAGAGCTTGAAGCCGACGACCCGCGGGATGAGCATCGACACGGGCTGGCCGAGCATGGCCGCCTCGGCCTCGATGCCGCCGACGCCCCACCCGAGCACGCCGAGCCCGTTGACCATCGTCGTGTGCGAGTCGGTGCCGACCAGGGTGTCCGGGTAGGCCTGCGGGTGCTCGCCGCCGCCACGCTCGTTGGGGAACACGACGCGCGCGAGGTGTTCGATGTTGACCTGGTGGACGATGCCGGTCCCGGGCGGCACGACCTTGAACCCCTCGAACGCCGTCTGGCCCCAGCGCAGGAACGGGTACCGCTCACGGTTGCGTTCGTAGTCGAGGTCGATGTTGATCCGCAGCGCGTCGGAGGTCCCGAAGGCGTCCGCGACGACGGAGTGGTCGATGACCAGCTCGGCCGGGACGAGCGGGTTGATCCGCGACGGGTCACCGCCGAGGTCACGCATCGCCTCGCGCATCGCCGCGAGGTCGACGACCGCGGGCACGCCGGTGAAGTCCTGGAGGATCACGCGGGCGGGGGTGAACTGGATCTCGTTGGACGGTTCCGCGGTCGCGTCCCACGCGGCGAGCGCCCGGATGTCGTCGGCGGTGGTGTTGGCCCCGTCCTCGGTGCGCAGCAGGTTCTCGAGCAGCACCTTGAGGCTGAACGGCAAGCGTTCGGCGCCCTCGACCGCGTCGAGTCGGAAGATCTCGTAGGTCCGGTCGTCGACCTCGAGGTGGTCCTTGGCGCCGAAGCTGTCGTGGGTCACGGTGGGCTCCAGAGGGGGCGGGCGGGGGTTCCCCCGAAACTAGCGCAGGATGCGGACCCGCTCCCCCGGGGCCCGCTGGGTAGCCTGCCGCCGGCTCGCAGCGGCCACACGCGACCGAGGGAGGATCGCCCGTGCGTGACGGCACCGTCCTGCCGACCATCGACACCACCGAGCGGTTCCCCGCGATCGGGCCGATGGCCGAGGTGCGCGCGACGGTCAGCGACGGCCCCGGTGGCGCCGCCCTGGCGGCGATCGTCGAGGCCGCCCCGGATCTCAAACGCGACGTCGCGGCTTCCGGGGTGGTGCGCGGCGTGGCGACGGGCGAGCTGCTCACCTTCCCCTACCCGTCGGTGTTCGGGCTGTGGCGTGCCGCCCGGTCCCCCGCGCCCCTCGTCTGGTTGACGGCACGTTTCCTCGTGGTGCAGTGGGACGAGCCGGCCCGACGTGGGCGCACGAGCGGGAGCGCAGCGACGACGCACCCTGCTGTGGGGTGCGTTCGACCGAAAGGGTGCCGCGACGACGCCGGCTGCCCTGCGGCTCGGCCCTCGCGCCGCCGTGCCCGATCGGTTCCTGACGACCACGCACGGCAGCGTCCGAGGCCACCTGCGGGCGCTCGGGATCGACCCAGCGGACGTCGACTACGTCGCGTCGGACCACCTGCAGGCGCAGGACCTGCGTCGGGTCCTCGGGACCACCCGTCCCGCTCCCGACCTCGGCTCCCCGGACGATCCCCTGACCGGGTGGTTCCCGAACGCCTCCCTCGTGACCTCGCAGCGCGAGTGGTCCTCCCTCGACCAGCTCCATCCTCTGCAGGCGCCCTGGTACCAGCCCGACACCTTCGCCAGCCTCGACCCGGCGCGCGTCGCCCTGGTGGAGGGGGACGTCCAGCTCGGGCCTGGGGTGGCGCTCGTGGCCACACCCGGACACACCGCGGGGACGGTGAGCCTCGTGTTGCACACCGAGGAGGGGATGTGGGTGAGCTCCGGCAACGGGATCGCGGCCGAGTGCTACGCACCGCGCGTCTCGCGCATCGCCGGCCTGCGGCGACACGCGGTCGAGTGGGGGCACGAGGTGGTGCTGAACGCCAACACCCCCGAGCGCGTGGGCGACCACTACGACGCGATGATCCTCGAACGCTGCCTGGCGGACCCCTCGCCCGAGGCGCCGTTCCCCCGCGTCCTGCCGCTCTCGGAGCTGACGGCGTCCCGTCTGGCGCCCGGGCTGGCCCCCACCTTCGTCCACGGCGCGATCGCGAGCGGCGCCATCCGTGGCGGTAGCGTCGAGACGCGATCGGAGGTCGCGTGAGCCGCCGTCCGGCCCGCGACCTGCGCTGAGCGCACGGTGCGGAGCGGTACCGGTGGGGATGCGTCACCGGGGTGGGGTTCGAAGCGTTCTGAGTGCGGGGACGGCAGGACGATCGTCCCCCACGGACACGGACGGGAACGGCGTGCAGGAGCTGCGGGAACGCTGGCGCGAGACCGCGCGACGCGCGATCGGTTCGCTCCGCCACGTCGACCGCCCGGTCGCGGCGCTCGTCGCGGGGGTGCTCGCGGTCGCCACGCTGACCACCTACACCTCGCCGGCCCCCGACTTCTCCGCATCGGCAGCCGGCTCGGCGACCTCCGAGGGGCTCTCCCCGGGACCGACCGTCATCGCCGATGCGGTCGCACCCGATCTCGAAGGGCTGCTCGCAGCGGGCCGTGACCTCGGCTCGGACTCCATCGACACGTTCGACGAGCCGAGCGCCGACGCCCGTGAGCTGACCCCGTTCGAGGGCAGCCCCGTCGGCGAGCTCGGGGAGGACGAGGTGGTCCCGGCCGACCTGATCGTGCGCAGCGACGGCGTCGACCTCGACTCGCTCACCGACGCCCTCGCCGGTGCGACCCACGTCGCCCCCGCGGCCGCACTCACGGCGCAGACCACCCTCGGCGGCGACGAGACGACCGACCTGTCGCTGCTCGGGGTCGACGGCTCCACCTTCCGGCCGCTCGCCCCGGAGGTCACCGCTGCGGCGGATGCGGTCTGGGAGCGCTTCTCGGAGGGTGACGTCCTGGTCGCCCACGACACCGCCGAGTCGCTCGGCCTCGAGCTCGGCAGCACCTTGCTGCTCCGGACCGACTCGGCGACGGTGCCGGTCCGGATCGGGGCCTTCGCGGCCAACGGTGCCCCGTCCATCGCCGACGTGCTGGTGCCCGTGGACGTCGCGACCCTCCTCGGCGCCGCAGGCCCGAACACGCTGATCGTCGCGGCCGGGGACGACCCCGAGTCGCTCGGTGCGGCGCTCGCCGAGGCCACCGGGGGCGAGCTCGAGCTGCGGCGCGAATCGGCTCCGCCCGTCGCGGAGCGCCGGACGACGCAAGCCACGCCCTCCGGCAGGATCGAGCCCTTCAGCTACACCAGCCGGGCCGACGGCCGCATCACGATCCACGGCGACTGGGTGGCACGCAACATCACGCGGGTCCAGCTGCCCGGGATGGCCGCGACCTCCTGCCACCGGGTCATGGTCCCCCAGCTGCTCGCGGTCGTCGAGGAGCTCATCGAGCGGGACCTCTACTCCCACCTCGATCCGTCGCAGTTCGCCGGCTGCTTCGTCGCCCGGCACATCGACTGGAACCCCAGCAGGCCGCTGTCGATGCACGCCTGGGGTCTCGCGATCGACTTCAACACCCGCGACAACTGGCTCGGTCAGACCCCGAAGATGGACCGTCGGGTCGTCGAGGTGTTCGAGAAGTGGGGCTTCGACTGGGGCGGGCACTGGCGCCGTCCCGACGGCATGCACTTCGAGCTGGCGCGGATCGTCCCGACCGGCTGAGCAGGGGCCTGCTGCGGCAAGCCCCGTAGGCTCACGGGACCGACGAACGCCGTCCCGGAGCCAGCCACGTGCCAACGCTCGCCATCGTCCGCCACGGCCAGTCCCTGTGGAACCTCGAGAACCGGTTCACGGGCTGGGTGGACGTGCCCCTCACCGAGAAGGGCCGGGAGGAGGCCCGGACAGCCGGTGAGCGCCTGCGCGACCTGTCGTTCGACGTGGCCTACACCTCGCGCCTACTCGCGGGCCGAGCACACCCTGGACATCATCGTCGAGACCGCCGGTTTCCACGGGCTGCCGACCATCCGGGACGAAGCGCTCAACGAGCGCCACTACGGCGACCTCCAGGGCCTGAACAAGGCGGACACCGCCGCGAAGTACGGTGACGAGCAGGTCCACACCTGGCGCCGGTCCTTCGCGACCCCGCCGCCGAACGGTGAAGCCCTGAAGGACACGGCAGCACGAACGCTGCCGTTCTTCGACCGCGCGATCATGGGCGACATCCGGCAGGGCAAGGACGTGCTCGTCGTCGCCCACGGCAACTCGAACCGGTCGATCGTCATGCAGCTCGACGACCTCGACGAGGAGGGCGTGCTCGCGCTCGAACTCGCGACGGGGATCCCCCTGGTGTACGAGCTGGACACCGACGGCACGGTCCGCTCCCGGGAGCTCCACGACCGCTGACGAGCGCCGCCCGCGTCGGTGTCAGTAGCTGCCGGCCACGTACTCCGTCAGTTGCTCGGTCTGCGTCTCGAGCTCGTCGAGCCGCCGCTTGACCACGTCACCGATCGACACGATGCCGACGAGCCGGTCGCCGTCGAGCACCGGGACGTGACGGAACCGCCCGTCGGTCATCGTCCGCGCGAGCGCGTCGGTGGTCGTCGAGGGGGTGCACGTGGTCACCGGTGAGGTCATCACCTCGCGGACCGGCAGCCCGAGCACCTCGGTGTCGACCGCCAGCTGGCGGACCACGTCCCGCTCGGAGATCACCCCGACGACGGTGTCCCCGTCGATCACCACCACCGCACCGACGTTCCGGTCGGCGAGCCGGCGGACCGCCTCACCGACGGATTCCTCCGGGCCGACGGTCACGACGTCGGACCCCTTCCCAGCCAGCACCCGCTCGATCGACTCGCTCACGTGGTCTCCCCTCCCGGCACGGTCCTCTGAGCCCAGCATGGCACCGCGGTAGCCTCGGCGCCACCCCTTCCAACGAGGTCCCGTCGTGCCCGAAGCCATCACCGCCCGCGAGGGGTGGCCCGTCCTGCACCTGTTCCTGACCATCGATCACGCCGAGGTGCCCTCGCTCCCGCCGGGCGCGGCCAAGGACCTCGTCGACGTGCTCACACGGTGGCAGGAGGACTCCCAGCTGCACATCTTCAGCGCGATCGGGCACAAGGCCGACGTGATGCTGATGGCCATCGACCCGGACCTGGCGAAGCTGCGAGCGCTCCAGACCGACGTGCAGGCCTGTGAGGCGGCGCCGGCGCTCGAGCTGACCTGGTCGTACCTGTCGCTCACCGAGGCCGGCGAGTACGTGACCACCGGCGAGCAGTACCGCGAGGAGATGGCTGCCAAGGGGGTCACGGGCGAGGACCTCGAGCAGCGCGTCGAGCAGTTCGTCGAGCGGATGGCCACGTACACCGACGACAAGCTGCACCCCCGGATGCCAGCCTGGGAGGTGGCGTGCTTCTACCCGATGTCGCACCGCCGCGAGGGCGACGACAACTGGTACTCGCTCGACTTCGCCGAACGCAAGCGCCTCATGCACGACCACGGCAGGAGCGGCCGCGCCTACACCGGCCGCGTCCTGCAGCTGGTCTCCGGCTCCACCGGCCTCGACGAGTGGGAGTGGGGCGTGACCCTGTTCGCCCACGACCTGGGTGACCTCAAGGAGATCGTCTACACGATGCGGTACGACGAGGCGTCCGCGCGGTACGCGGAGTTCGGCGACTTCGTGGTCGGCATCCGTCGCTCGCCCGCCGAGCTCGTGACCGAGATCGGTCTCGACCGCAGCGCCCGGTGACGACGGGCACGGCCGCCGGCGCCATCGCGCGCGGTGTCACCCTGCTGCGGCGCAGCGGCGCGGTCGCCGGCGACCGTGTGGTGGTGCAGCTCGGCCAGGACGTGGCGAGCTTCGGCGTGCTCGCCGCGGCCTGCCTCGAGGGGATCGTCGCGGTCCCGCTCCCACCGGACCTCGCCTCCGGGGAGCGGCGCACGATCGTCGCCGACGCGAGACCGGTCGCCATCCTCGCCGATCCGACCCTGGTGACCGCGTCGCCCGCGGATCTCGGCGTCCGCGTCCACGAGGTGGAACCGTCGGCGCTCGCGACGCTGCCGGGGACCGACCCCGCCTCCTCCTGGCCGCTCACCCGACCGATGGCGTACACGTCCGGCACGACGGGGCGCCGCAAGGGCGTCCACGTGGGCGTGCACGACCCGACCTGGGGGCGGGCGGTGATCGAGGACGAGCACCGCGCCTTCGGGGAGCGGCACGGCGAGCGCCACCTCGTGGTCTCGCCCCTCTACCACTCGGGGCCGTTCCGCTTCGCCCTGGTGACGGCGCTCCGCGGCGGCGAGGTCGCCGTCCTCCCCCGCTTCGACCCCCACGGGTGGCGTGACGCGCTCCGCGACGTGCGCCCGACCTCGCTGTTCTGCGTCCCGACCCACCTGCACCGCCTCCTCGCGCTCCCGGACCTCACGAGGGACGACCTCGCGTCGCTCACGCTGCTCGCCCACGCCGGCGCGCCCTGTCCGATCCACCTCAAGCGCCGGACGCTCGCGCTCGCCCCGGCGGGCAGCGCCTGGGAGTTCTACGGCTCGACCGAGGGTCAGTTCACCGTCTGTCCTCCGGAGGTCTGGGAGGCCGCTCCCGGCACCGTCGGGGTGGCGCGTCCCGACCGGCGCCTGACCATCCGCCGTGACGGCGGCGACGAGGCCGCCCCGGGCGAGATCGGGACGGTCTGGTGCCAGACACCGGACCACGCCCGCTTCACCTACTGGCGCGACCCCGCCCGTACCGCCGCGGCGTGGGACGGCGACCGCTTCACCGTCGGCGACCTCGGCTCCCTCGACGCTGCAGGCCGGCTGACGCTCGCTGGCCGCCCCGGCGACCTGGTGATCTCCGGTGGGGTGAACGTCTACCCCGCCGAGGTGGAACACCACCTCCTCGGCCTGCCGGGGGTGGCCGACGCGGTCGTCTTCGGCGTGCCCGACGAGGAGTGGGGCGAGCGGGTGGTCGCGGCCGTCGTCGCCCGCGCCGGGGAGGTCCTCGACCCCGACGTGCTCCGGCGCCGACTCGCCGCTCGCCTCCGGCCGGCCGAGGTCCCGAAGCGGATCGCGGTCGTCGACGATCTGCCACGGACGCCCACCGGCAAGATCCGGCGTGTGGGCTTGGCCGGGGCGCTCCTCGGCGGGGAGGCGACGACGTGAGCGCCCCCGAGCCGCGGCTCACCGACGTGCTCGGGCAGCTGGCGGCGCACGTCCCACACGGGCCGATGGAGAGCTGGTCGCTGCGCCGCACCCGCGCGTTGGCGACCTGGCTCCCCCACCCCTTCGACGAGCACGCGGACGCCACGCACCTGACCGGTTCCGCGGTGGTCGTCGACGAACAGCGGCGCGTCGTCCTCCACCGGCACAAGCGCCTCGGCATCTGGCTGCAGCCGGGCGGGCACATCGATCCCGACGAGTCCGCGGCCGACGCGGCTCGACGCGAGACCCGCGAGGAGACCGGTCTGGTGGCGCGCCACCCGGGCGGCGTCCCTCGTCTGGCCCACGTCGACGTCCACCCCGGACCGCGTGGCCACCTGCACCTCGACCTCCGCTACCTGCTGCTCGCCGATGGTGCTGCCGCGTTCGCCCCGGAGGCGGGCGAATCAGCGGACGTCGCCTGGTTCACCCCGGAGGAGGCCTGCCGGATCGGGGACGGCAGCGTCGCGGCAGCCGTTGCCGGTGCCCTGCGCCAGCTCGGCGCGCCCTGACGCCGTGTCCCCGTCGCCGGGTCACCAGACCGCGAGGTGGTCCTCGGCGACCCCGGCGAGACGGACCTCGGCGGGTCGTCCATCAGGGTCGGCCAGGGTGCCTGCCCACGTGCCGAACGGCATCACGTACCGCGACCTCGCCACCAGCAACCGCTCGTCCGCCGCGCGGGCACCCTGCGGGGTCAGTCGCAGCGAGGTGCCCGGCCCCGTGACCTGCCAGGGATCGGCCTCCGGGTCCCCCGAGGCCATCAGGGCACCCAGGTCCCACGCGTGGGGGACGCCGTCCCACCACACCACGTCCTCCCCCGCTTCGCACCCGTTCATCCCCGTCGAGGCGTTCACCCCGACGCGCCGTCCGTCGGCGGTCGACCCGGCGCCCGCCGCCCACCGCCAGGTCGTGTGGCGGTCCTGCCGTCCGACGGTCCAGTCCGACCACGCACCTGCGTCGCCGCCGAGATCGACGGTCGGTCCGCTCCCGAGCCGGACCTCTCCGGTGGCCGGCATCCCGGCGGCCTTGCGGGTCACGTTCCACCCGCCGGCCTCGGTGCGCGTCGCCAGCACCGCCGGGGTGACCGTGCCCGCCGCACCGACGTCGGCACGCAGGCGTCCCGCCCGCGTCGGGACGTCGAGGCGGATCGATCCGTCCGGATCGAGCTCCAGGTGCGCCTGACCGACCCGCGCCTCGGCGCCGCCCGCCGGCACCTCACCGACCCGCAACCCTCGTGCGAACGGGCGCGTCAGCTCCCAGGTGGCCTGGACGCCGCCGACGCGAGCGAAGGCGAACGCCACGCCGGCGACACCGAGGTGGACCACCGCGGCACCGATGACGGTGGCACCGTCGCCGGCGGCGACGTAGCACCACCGCCGGACGCGTCCGCGCCGCGGTGCGTGCGGGACCGGATCGGCCGTGACGTCGCCGGCCACCAGGCCGCGGACCAGCCTCGGACCGGCGATCGGGAGCGGGAGCGGGGCGTGGCTCATCAGAACAGGCGGAGGTGGACGTCGTCCTCGCCGCGCAGCCGGGCGAGGTCCACCTCCACGCACCCGATGCCGCGGGACGCCGCGAGCACCCGGGCCTGCGGCTTGATCACCGTCGCGGCGAAGACCCCGCGGACCGGTGCGATCAGCGGGTCACGCTGCATCCGCTCGAGGTAGCGGGTCAGCTGCTCGACCCCGTCGATCTCGCCGATGCGTTTGATCTCGACGGCGACCGCGGCTCCGTCTGCATCGCGGCAGAGCAGGTCCACCGGCCCGAGGTCGGTGCGGAACTCGCGCTGCACGCAGGTGAGTCCGTCCTCGAGGTGGCCGGGGTGGTCGGCGAGCAGCTCCTGCAGCTCCCGCTCGACCCCGTCGAGGGTCAAGCCGCGTTCGGTATCCAGCTCGACGGTGGTGTCGGACAGGACCTGCTCGAGCTCGATGATCAGCGTCTCACCCTTGGGGTTGGTCACGACCCACCGTTCCGGGGTCTCGGCCAGGGTGTTGGGCGCGTTCATCCAGTTGACGGGCTTGTACGCGCCGACGTCGGCGTGGATCGCGACGCAGCCATCGGCCTTGACCATGATCAGTCGGAGCGCCGGTGCCAGCGTCGATGACAACCGGCCGACGTAGGTGGCCGAGCAGCGGGCGATGACCAGCCGCACGGGGCCTCCTGGCGAGCACGACGACGCCGCGGGACGCTACCAGCGGCGCGACCGCGATCGCGGACGGCGATCGGCCGCGGCGTCGTCCGGGAGGCCGTGGGCCCGCCGCTACCCTCGAGGGTCGACCCCTCGGCGGACCGAGCGCGGTCGTCCCTCCCTCGCCCCCTTCGCCCCTCCCCCTCGCCCCCTCCCCCTTCCCCCTCCCCACCTCCGAGGCTCCCGTGGCGCTGCAGGTCGGACTCGTCGGGCTGCCGAACGTCGGCAAGTCGACGCTGTTCAACGCCGTCTCCCAGGCCGGTGCGGAGGCCGCGAACTTCCCCTTCTGCACCATCGATCCCAACGTCGGTGTCGTGGCGGTCCCCGACGAGCGCCTGACCCGCCTGGCACAGCTGGCGGCATCCAAGAAGGTCGTACCCACCGCGATCGAGTTCGTCGACATCGCTGGGCTCGTCGCGGGCGCCTCGCAAGGTGAGGGGCTCGGCAACCAGTTCCTGGCCCACATCCGTGAGGTCGACGCGGTCTGCCACGTCGTGCGCTGCTTCGAGGACGACGACATCGTCCACGTCAGCGGATCGGTGGACCCCGCGCGTGACATCGAGATCATCACCACCGAGCTGGTGCTGGCCGACCTCGCGACCGTGGAGAAGCGGCTCGAGCGGGCCAACCGGACCGCGCGGACCGGCGACAAGGACGCGATCCGGGAGCGCGACGTCATCGAGGCGCTGCGCGACCACCTCGGCGAGGGCCTCGTCGCCCGCACCTTCCGTGGCGAGCTCCCCCCGGTGGTCGCCCGCGAGCTGTCGCTGCTCACGGCCAAGCCGGTGCTCTACGCGGCCAACGTCGCCGAGGACGAGCTCCCGCACGGCAACGAGCACGTCGAGGTCGTGCGCGAGCTCGCCGAGCAGGAGGGGGCCGAGGTCGTGGTCATCTCCGCGCAGGTGGAATCCGAGCTCGCCGAGCTCGAAGGCGACGAGCGCGCCGAGTACCTGACCGACCTCGGCCTCGAACGCTCCGGTCTCGAGCGGCTGATCGACCGCGCCTACCGGCTGCTCGGGCTGCTGACCTACTTCACGGCCGGCCCGCAGGAGGCGCGGGCGTGGACCGTGCCGGGCGGGTCCACGGCGCCGCGTGCCGCGCGCGAGATCCACACCGACTTCGAGCGCGGCTTCATCAAGGCCGAGGTCATCGCCTACGACGACTACGACCGCCTGGGCAGCGAGGCCGCCGCGCGCGACGCGGGCCGGCTCCGGATCGAAGGCAAGGAGTACGTCGTCGCCGACGGGGACGTGATCCACTTCCGGTTCAACGTCTGATCCCGCGGAGGGCTCCGCCCCTCGCGATCCCCCCCGATACCTCTCACGAGGAGGCCCACGGTGGCCCGCTCAGAACCCATCACCCGCCTCGAGGTCGCTGCCTGCCCGACCCACCGGATGGACGTGCGGCACTACACCAGCCACGAGGTCGGCTGCGACTGCCTGTCCGCGGACCGGCGAGACGCGCTCGCGACGCGGCTGGCCGAAGCCCGCGCCGAGGGCCACCCGTTGGCCGAGATGGCCGAGTGACCGAGGGGCGCGACGGCGCGAGCAGCAGGCCGCGAGCATCGCTCGGCGGACGGCTGCAGCGCGGCGCGCGCCTCGCTCGTGCCGGTGCGAAGGGAGCCGCGGGTGTCGCCGGGTCCAAGGCTCGCCAGCTCGCCGGTGGCGACCCCCGCGAAGCCGAGCTCCACGCCCGTGTCGCCGCCGACCTCGCCGAGGTCCTCGGCGACATGAAGGGCGCGGCGATGAAGCTCGGCCAACTGCTGAGCTTCGTGGATCTCGACCTGCCTCCCGAGGTCCAGAGCACCTACCACGACGCGCTCGCGTCCCTGCGCGACCAAGCGCCCGCCTTCGATCCCGGTGCCATCGACGAGGTGCTCCACGAGGCCTACGGCGAGGGACCGGAGCACGTCTTCGCCTCGTTCGACCCGACCCCCCTCGCCGCCGCCTCGATCGGGCAGGTGCACGCCGCCACGCTCCACGATGGTCGCGAGGTCGTGGTCAAGGTCCAGTACCCCGGCGTGGCCGACGCCGTGCGGGCCGACCTCAGGAACGCCGAATCGTTCGCGCCTCTCGCGCGGCTGGTGTCCCCGAACCAGGAGATCGGGCCGCTGCTCGACGAGCTGCGCGAGCGGGTCTTCGACGAGCTCGACTACGAACGGGAGGCGCAGTACCAGCGGGCCTTCGCCAACCGCTACGAGGGCCACCCGTTCATCCACGTCCCCGACATCGTCGGCGACCTGTGCCGCCAGCAGGTCCTGGTGTCCGAGCGGATCCACGGACGCACGTTCGACCGACTCGTCGAAGAGGGGTCGGACGCCGACAAGCAGCGGGTCGGCGAGATCATCTTCCGCTACGCGTTCGGGTCCATCGGGCGCTTCCGGTTGTTCAACGGCGACCCCCACCCCGGCAACTACCTGATCGAGGAGGGCGAGCACGGCCTGACGGTCGCGTTCCTCGACTACGGCTCGGTCAAGCTGTTCAGCCGGGAGCGCTACGCCTCGATGCGGCGCATCGAGGCCGCGATGGCGCTGTCGGACCGTGATGCGGCGCTGACCGCCCTGCGCGACGCGGGGTTCCTCCCGCGGAGCGCCAAGGTCGACGAGGCGGCCGTCTACGAGTGGTTCCGGCTGTACACCAAGCCCGTGCTCGCCGAGCAGCCGTTCACCTTCACCCCCGAGTTCGCGGCCGAGGTGATCCGTTCGTCGGCCGACCCGCGCAGCCCGCTCGCCGACGTCGTGCGGCGGCTGAACCTGCCGTCGGACTACCTGCTGCTCAACCGCATCCAGTGGGGCCTGAACTCGGTGCTCGCACGGCTCGGCGCCACCGGCGACTGGCGCGCGATCCGCGACGAGTACCTCGAGGGCGCCGGCGGACCGGCGACGCCCGCTCGGTGAGCTCGACGCGCAGTGGTGGCGGACGCGCGAACCGGCGGTCGACCCCCCAGCCTGAGGCTCGCTGCAGGAGCTCGACGGCTCGCCGGCCCAGACGCGACGCGGCCCCGGTCGAGGACCGGGGCCGCGAGGTCGAACCGTCGTCCGACTAGCGCTTGCCGCCGGAGTAGATGTCGGCGATGACGTCGCCGTACTTCTCGCTGACGACGTGCCGCTTGACCGACATCTTCTGGCTCAGCTCGACACCGACCTCGAAGTCGTCGGGCAGGATGCGGAAGGTCCGGATCGACTCGGCCTTGGACACGGCCTTGTTCGCGTCGTCGATCGCGTTCTGGATCTCGGCGCGCAGGTCGTCGTCGTCGACGAGGTCCGCGATCGACTTGCCGGACTTGCCGTTCTCCTCGGCCCAGGCGGGGAACGCCTCCGGGTCGATGGTGACGAGCGCGGCGATGAACGGCTGGTCGTCGCCGACCACCATCACCTGGCTGATCAGGGGGTGCGCACGGGCACGGTCCTCGAGCACCGCGGGAGCGACGTTCTTGCCGCCCGCGGTGACGATGATCTCCTTCTTGCGCCCGGTGATGCGCAGGAAGCCCTCGCCGTCGAGCTGTCCGATGTCGCCGGTGTGGAACCAGCCGTCGGCGGTGATGACCTCGGCGGTGGCTTCGTCGTTCTTGTAGTAGCCCTGGAAGATGTTGCCACCCTTGAGCATGATCTCGCCGTCCTCGGCGATCTTGACCGACGCCCCCGGGACGGGCTTGCCGACCGAACCGATGCGGAACGCGTCCGGACGGTTGATGGTCGCACCCGCCGTGGTCTCGGTGAGGCCGTAGCCCTCGAGGATCAGGATGCCGACACCGTTGAAGAAGTGGCCGAGCCGCTCGCCGAGCGCCGCCCCACCGGAGACCGCGTACCGGACGTTGCCGCCCACCGCGTCGCGGAGCTTGGAGTAGACGAGCTTGTCGAACACGGTGTGCTTGAGCTTGAGGCCGATCGGCACCTTGCCGCCGGAGGTGGTCGCCCGCGAGTACTCCTCGGCGACCCCCGCCGCCTTGTCGAAGATCGCGCCCTTCCCGCCAGCGTGCGCCTTCTGCTGCGCGCCGTTGAAGACCTTCTCGAACACCCGCGGCACCGCGAGGAGGAAGGTCGGCTTGAACATCCCGAGCTCCTCCATGAGGTTCGGGATGCCCGTGGAGTAGCCGAGGGTCACGCCGGCCCGGATCGAGGCGGTCTGGATGATGCGCGCGAAGATGTGGGCGAGGGGGAGGAACAGCAGCGTGCGCTCGCCCTCCTTGAAGAACTGCTTCGCGCCGGCCTCGACCTGGGTGGCGTCCCAGACGAAGTTGCCGTGGGTGATGACGCAGCCCTTCGGCCGCCCCGTGGTGCCGGAGGTGTAGACGATGGTGGCGAGGTCGCTGCCCACGACCGCGTCGGCGGTCCGGCGAGCGTCCTCGTCGCTGATCGACGAACCGGCCTGCTTGAGCTCCTCGACCGCGCCCTCGTCGATCACGAGGGCGTGCTCGCAGCCCGCCAGGTTGCCGGCGACCGACTCGAACGTGCCCTTGAGCTCGGCCGTCTCGATGACGATGGCCTTGGCCGCCGAGTCCTCCACGATCCACTCGACCTGCTCGGCCGAGGAGGTCTCGTAGATCGGCACCGTGACCGCACCCGCGGCCCAGATCGCGATGTCGAAGATCGTCCACTCGATGCGGGTGGAGGAGTAGACGCACACCTTGTCGCCGGGCTGGATGCCCTTGGCGGTCAGCCCCTTCGCGACGCTCAGGATCTCGTCGGCGAACTGCCGGTTGGACCACTCGACGAACCGATCGCCCACACGGTGGGCGACGGCCGGCGCATCGGGGCGCTGGTCGGCCGCTGCCCAGAGGGCGCGGGTGAGGTTCTCGGACGGGTCGATCGCGACCTCGCCTGGACTGGTGTACTCCTGCACGACGCTCTCCCGGTGGTGGTCTTCGTGAACGTGGGGCGTGCGAACCGACCGTTCGTCAGCGGCAACCCTCTCCTCGGGCGAGCCTAGCAACGCCGTGCTACCCGCTCCGGTCGGGAACGCCGGATGGGCCGTGTCCGGGCGACCAGGAAGTGGTGGGGGACCCTCGGGACGACCGGCCGACCTACGCTCGGTCCCGCCAGGCCCCAGCCCAGCGAACGGAGCCTTCCGTGTCGTCCTCGTCCGGACGGGTCAGGACCGAACGCGACGGGCCCGTCCTCATCGTCACCATCGACCGGCCCGACGTACGCAACGCGGTCGACGGTCCCACCGCCGCGGCGCTCGACGATGCGTTCGACCGGTTCGAGCGGGACGACGACCTCGTGGCCGCCGTGCTCACCGGCGCGGGCGGCACCTTCTGCGCCGGCGCCGACCTGCACGCGTTCGACGACCCGGAACGCCGCAACCTCCTGGCCGAGGAGCTCCGCGGTCCCATGGGGCCGACGCGACGTCGGACCCGGAAGCCGACGATCGCGGCGGTCGAGGGCCACGCCGTCGCGGGCGGGATGGAGCTGGCGCTCTGGTGCGACCTACGCGTGATCGCCGAGACGGCGATCTTCGGGGTCTTCTGTCGTCGGTGGGGCGTGCCGCTCATCGACGGAGGCACGGTCCGCCTGCCACGCGTCGTCGGTCTCGGCGTCGCGCTCGACCTGATCGCGACCGGGCGACCGGTCGCCGCGGACGAGGCGTTGCGCATCGGGCTCGCGACCCGGGTCGTCCCCGAGGGCAGCGCCCGCGAGGCGGCCATCGAACTCGGACGCTCGCTGGCGGCGTTCCCGCGCCGCACCATGCTGGCCGACCTCGACGCGGCACGGCGGGCTTTCGATGCTCCGCTCGACGAGGCGCTGCTGGCCGAGCACCGCACCGGGACGGCCGCCCTGGCCGACGGTGGAGCAGCGTCGGTCGGCCCGGTTCCAGGCGGGTGCCGGACGCGGCGGGCGCTTCGACACCCGCGCCCTCTAGCCTGCCCGGCCGGCGGGTCGGCCGTGTCGCCGCCCCATCCTGACCACCCCCGTCCCGAGGTGCCACGTGGCCGCTGCCGAGAACCTGACCCGCATCGAGGCCGAAGCCCGTGCCGCCCAGCTCGAGGTCGACGGCTACGAGGTGCACCTCGACCTCACCCGCGGCAGCGAACGCTTCCGGTCGAGCACCACCGTCACGTTCGACGTGAAGTCCGACGGTGACAGCTTCCTCGACCTGACGGCGGCGTCGGTCGAGCTGATCGAGCTGGACGGCAGCCCCCTCGAGCTCGACCTGGTCTCCCCGACGCGCCTGGCCCTGCCCGGCCTGACGACCGGTCGTCACACCCTCCGCGTGGTCGCCGACATGGCCTACACCCACGAGGGCAAAGGCCTGCACCGGTTCGTCGACCCGGCCGACGACCGGGTCTACCTCCACAGCCAGTTCGAACCTTTCGAGGCCCACCTGGTCTACGGCTGTTTCGACCAACCCGACCTCAAGGCCACGTTCGCGTTGACCGTCGACGCGCCCGAGGAGTGGGTCGTCGTCAGCAACGGATCCGTCGTGGAGCGTCCGGAGGTGGGCGCAGCCGGGACCTGGCGGTTCACCCCCACCGAACGGATCAGCACCTACATCACTGCCGTCGTCGCGGGCTCGTACACGCGGTTCGGTGACGTCCACACCGGCCCCGGTGCCGGCGACCGCGAGCTCCCCCTCGGCCTCTACGTGCGGCGATCCCTGGCCGAGCACCTCGACACCGACGAGATCTTCGAGGTGACCAAGCAGGGGCTCGACTGGTACGCCGAGGTCTTCGAGATGCCCTACCCCTTCTCCGGGTCCTACGACCAGCTGTTCGTCCCCGAGTTCTCCGCCGGTGCGATGGAGAACCCGGGCTGCATCACCTTCACCGAGACCTACGTGTTCCGCAGCAAGGTCACCGACGCCATCCGCGAGCGCCGCGCCGAGACCATCCTGCACGAGATGGCGCACATGTGGTTCGGGGACCTGGTCACCATGCGGTGGTGGGACGACCTGTGGCTCAACGAATCCTTCGCGACCTTCATGTCGGTCCTGTGTCAGGCCGAGGCCACGCGGTGGAAGGGGTCGTGGACGACCTTCCTCGACGCCGAGAAGACGTGGGCCAAGCTGCAGGATCAGCTGCCGTCGACCCACCCCGTCGCGGACGAGATGCCGGACGTCGAATCGGTCCACCAGAACTTCGACGGCATCACCTACGCCAAGGGCGCGTCGGTACTGCGGCAGCTGGTCGCGTGGGTCGGACAGGAGGAGTTCCTCGCCGGGTGCCGCGACTACTTCGCCAGGCACGCGTGGGGCAACACCACCCTGCCCGACTTCCTCGGCGCGCTCGAGCGTGCCTCCGGCCGCGACCTGACCGCCTGGCGCGACGAGTGGTTGCTGACCACGGGGGTCGCGCGGCTCACCGCCGACCTCGCGGTGGGTGAGGACGGCACCTACGAACGCTTCGCCATCGTCCAGAGCTCGCCCGCCCCATCGTGGTCCGGCTTCCCGGGGACACCCGACCACCGGGAGGTGCTCCGCCGTCACCGTGTGGCGATCGGCTGCTACCGGCGGACCGACGCCGGGTTGGTCCGTGACCAGCGCGTCGAGCTCGACGTGGCAGGCGCTCGGACCGAGGTACCGGACCTGATCGGCGTCCGGGCAGCCGACGTGGTCCTCGTCAACGACGACGACCTCACCTACGCCAAGGTCACCCTGGACGACGCGTCGACGCTCACCCTGACCGACGACCTCGCGGCGCTCACCGACCCGCTCGCCCGGGCCCAGGTGTGGTCCGCCACGTGGGACATGGTCCGCGACGGCGAGCTCGCCGCATCGACGTTCGTGGAGCTGGTGCGGGCCAACGTGACCTCCGAGTCCGAGGTCGGCGTGCTGCAACGCCTGCTCCTGCGGGCCGTGTCGGCAGCCGAGCGTTACGCCGCTCCCGCGCGGCGGCCCGCGCTCCTGGCCGACCTGGCGGGAACCGCCCGTGCCCAGGCCGAGCGTGCGGCTCCCGGCAGCGATCACCAGCTGGCGTGGGTGCGACACTGGGCGTCGACCGCCCGGGGCGACGAGACCGAGCTGCGCGACCTGCGACGGCTGCTCGACGGCGACCTCGCCTTCGACGGCGTGACCGTCGACACCGACCTTCGCTGGCACCTGGTCATCTGCCTGGCCCAGGCAGGAGCGTTGACCGCCGAGGACATCGAGCTCGAGCTCGAACGGGATCCGACCGACCTGGGCCAACGACAGGCCCTGACCGCTCGCGCGGTGCTGCCGAACGCCGAGGCGAAGCAGGAGGCGTGGAACCGGTTGCTCGAGGACACCTCGCTCTCGCACACCCTCTCACGCCAGGTCTTCGTCGGGTTCGCACAGCTCGACCAGGCCGAGGTGCTGCAGGGGTACGCCGACCGGTTCTTCGAGGCGCTCGACGACGTCTGGGCCCGACGGTCCCTCGACTGGGCCATCGAGTTCTCGAACGGCACCTTCCCTCACCCGGAGGCGTCCGACCAGCTGCTCGCGCGGGTCGACGAGACCCTCGCGCGGGACCTGCCCCGGCCGCTGCGCAGGGTGCTGCTCGAGCAACGCGACACCCTCACCCGGACGCTGGCGGCGCGCGCCCTCGACGCCCACCGCGAGCCCCCGTCCCCCGCACCGGCGAGGAGCTGACCGATGGGAACCACCGACACGTCCACCGGCTCCGGGGCCGACCCGACCGCGGTCCTGCACGACGTGCTCGCCGCCGGCGCGGCGAGCGGTCCCGGCGGACGGCCGAACTCCCCCGCGCCGGTCCGCCACCTCACGGTGATCACGTGCATGGACGCTCGCATCGACGCGCTCGGCGACCTCCGGCTCGCCCACGGTGACGCACACATCATCCGGGTGGCGGGAGCCCGGATCGGGGAGGACGTGCTCCGGTCGCTGCACCTGTCGACCGCCATGCTCGGCACACGCGCCTGCCTCGTGCTCGGTCACACCGACTGCGGGCTCGAGGACCGGGACGGCACGCTCGGCGACCGACTGCGCGACCTCGACCCCATACGCGACGACTGGGGATGGTTCACCGACGTCGAGGAGGCCGTCCGCCACGACGTCGAACGGCTGCTGGCGTGGCCCGGTCGCCCCGACCCCTGGGCGGTCGCGGGCGCCGTCATCGACGTCGGCGACGGCTCGGTCCGCTCGGTGGTCCCTCCGAGCAGCGGGGAGTGAGCCGGTACGACCGCGACGTCCTCGCCGACCCCGGCCACCACCGGCGTCCCATCCCACGGGTCGAGGTGACACCTGGGATGATCATCGAGGTCGCGGCCGACGGCTTCGTGGGGGCAGCCGTCCGCTGCAGCGCCGATGCGGTGACGCTGCGTGACCGCCGGGGACGCGAACGCCGCTTCGGGCTCCACCCGGGCGCGTTCCTCGTGGATGACGTTCGCGTGACGTTGACGCCGCCGCCTCGGCCGGTGACCCCGTCCGCACCGGCCGTCACGAACTCCGGATCGCTCGCCGTGCCGCGAGCACCGGCCAAGGTCGCCCGGGCGGGCCGCATCCTGGTCGAGGGCATCCACGACGCTGCGCTCGTCGAGCAGGTCTGGGGCGACGACCTCCGGGTCGAGGGCGTGGTGGTCGAGGTGCTGCACGGGATCGATGACCTGCGGGGGATCGTCGACGCCTTCGGTCCGTCACCCGACCGCAGGGTCGGGGTCCTCGTCGACCACCTGGTCCCCGGCAGCAAGGAGTCGCGGGTCGCCGCCGAGGTCGAGGGGCCTGACGTGCTGGTGACGGGTCACCCC
The DNA here is from genome assembly GCA_963850715.1 of uncultured Nitriliruptoraceae bacterium. GTDB lineage: Bacteria > Actinomycetota > Nitriliruptoria > Nitriliruptorales > Nitriliruptoraceae > Nitriliruptor. The sequence goes on from CAWKMM010000005.1 coordinate 123,809, forward strand.
TTCGTCGACGTCTGGGCGGCGGTCCGACCAGAGGTCGTCGGCATCGTGGCCTGGCCCGACGTCCCGCGCGGCGAGGACTGGAAGACCGGAACGGCGACCCGTCTGGGGTTCGCCGACCCGCGCGAGCTGTGGCGTCACATCGCTCGCTCCGTCACCACCTGGCGTGACCTCGACCGCGAGCTGATCCGCGCGGTCGAGCGCCTGATCGATCACGTGACCGCGCCTGCCGACTGACCCCCCTCATGCTCGGGCTCGTCACGGTCGGGCTCGTCACGGTCGGGCTCGTCGAGGGCGGCCTCGTCGAGCTCGGCGGCGGCCTCGAAGCCCGCCAGCAGGAGGGCGTTGGCGACGAAGAGGTACACGCCGAGCATCACGATCAGGCCGATGGTGGCGCCACCGAACCGGTCCTCGACGTTGCCGAGCCGCAGGTAGGCCACGAAGCCGATCGAGAACACCGTGGTCACCGCCGCGGTGATGGCGGCGCCGCGCAGGGTCTCACGCCACCGGAGCCGGTCGGGGGCGAAGGCGTTGTAGAGCACGGTGAGGATCAACGTCAGGAGGGTGATCCCGGCGACCAACGCGAGGCCCCAGCCGAGGACCGTGCCGACCACCCCATCGTTCCCGAACGAGGTGAGGATGGTCACCAGCGGCAGACCGGCGAGCAGGAGGACGGGGAGGGCGAAGACCATCCCGACGGCCGTCGCCCGGCCCCGAAGTCCTGGAGCGGTCGCGTCCTCCTCGGTGGCGCGACTGAGTGCCCGCCGGAGGCCCCCGCCGTACGCGGTCGCGGGCCAGATCGCGAACAGCACCGCCGCCCAGGACAACGTGTCGCTGCTCTCGAGCAGTTGCTCGAGGATCTGGCCGGCCCCGGCAGGACCGTTCTCGTCCGCCTGCTGGGCGAGCTGCTCGAGCTGGGCATCCCCTGCGATGGCGCCGACGAGGCTGAACGCGATCGTCAGCATCGGGAGCGCCGAGACGAGCCCGTAGAAGCCGAGGCTGCTCGCCTCGAGCAGCAGCTCACGGCCCGCGATCCGCTCGGCGATCCGGTTGATCCCCGGCGGCAAGCGGCGTGCGACCGAACGCCAGCGTTCACGGACGCGCTCGCTCAACTCCGCCTCGGTCACTGCGACCCTCCACCTCGGCGGGCACGGTAGGACCCGGTGCAGGTCGCGTCAGCCGGCGCATGCGTCCGTCCGGTCGCGAGGCTGCCACGCGGGATCGTCGGCGCCGGGTCGACACCGAGCACCGCCGCATCCCGTCAGGCGTCAGCCACCGAACGTCGCCGTGACCGAGGACCCGTCGGCGGTCACCGTCCAGCCGGGCCCGACGTCGACCTGGCCAGCGAGGTCCACGGGCGTCATCCGCGGCTCCTCCAGCAGGGCAGCAGCCAGGCGCCCTTTGGCGACCTTCGTGCGGGCGGCGTTGGCCGCGCGGCCATCCGGGCGGAGGAACCTGACATCGACGATCTCCAGCTCGGCGTGCACGCCCCGGGTCCACACGCGCCGGTGCTCGCCGGGCAGCAGATCCCAGACCCGCCGCCCTCGCCCGAGGGCGGTGAGCTGATCGGAGACGGCCGCACGCCAGAAGCCCGCCAAGCCACCGAGGCTCGGCAGCGATGCCGTGAACTCGACGCGGTAGTCGGGCACCGGATCGGCGAGACCGACCAGACCGAGCAGGCCGGACACGATCCGCACCTCGAGCCGGACCTGGCTCGGACGCAGGTCCGCGAGCCCGGCGTTGCCGTGGACCACCCCGGTGTAGCGCCGGTGGGCCGGCAGGGTCGGCGCCTCGGGCAGGGTCCCGAACGAAGCACGCTGCTCCGCTGCACCCGAGGCTCCGACTCCCGCCAACCGCGCGACGGCCGCATCGTCCATGCCGGGGAGGTCGTGCACGATGGCCTCGAGCACGGTCCTCCGCGCGTCCGCGAGGTCGGATCCGGACAGGGTGGCCGCGTAGGCCGGACCGCCCCCACCTGCGGCCTTCCCCTTCGACGGCGGCAGGAGCAACAGCGGGCGGCGACGTGGCACGGAAGGCTCCGGAGGGTCGATGTGGCGTGGGTCGGGCGGGTCGGCAGCGTCGGGCGGGTCGGCAGCGTCGGGCGGGTCGGCAGCGTCGGACGACCTACAGGTGGGCGGCGTCGTCACCGACGATCAGGCGTCGCACGGCGTCGGGGTCGGACGCGAGCACGACCAGGACGTCACCTGGTCCGAGGATGGTGTCGCCGCGGGGGACGACGACCTCACCGTCGCGGCTGACGCTGGTCAGCACCGTGCGTTCGGGCCAGGAGACGTCGCGGACCGCCTGCCCGGCGACGGGCGAGCCCGGCTCGACGGCCAGCTCGACGAAGCGGACACCGGTCAGGTCCCGCAGCTGCGCGGTGTTGCGCTGCTGCTGGACGGCGGTCCCCCGTGACAGGCCGAGCTGGTAGGCGCGGACCACGTCCTCGCGTCGCAGCATCCCGACCATCCGCCGGTTCACCGGGTCGACCACCGGGACCCGGCCGACGTCGAGCGACGCCATCCGGCGCACGGCGACGAACACGGGATCGTTGGGTGCCACCGTCAGCGCCCGCCGGGTGCACAGCGCCGCGGCCGTCGCACCCTCCCGCTCGGCCGCGTCCCGGCGGGTCAGGACGCCGACCAGTTGGCCGCGGTCGTCGACCACGGCGAAGCCGTTGCTCCGGCTCGCGGCGAACCCGGCCGCGAGCTGGTCCCGGTCGGCCTCGGCGGCGATCGTCGGGTGGTCGCGCGTCATGACCTCGCCGACCTCGACGCGCTGCAGCACGTCCACGTCGTCGGGTCGACCGAGGACCACCCCACGCCGCCGGAGGTTGGCGACGTAGATCCCGTCGCCGACGACGCGGTCGTGCAGGAACACCGCCAGACCCACGGCGAGCATCAACGGGAGGACGAGGTCGTAGTCGCCCACGAGTTCGAAGACGATCAGGATCGCCGTCAGCGGTGCTCGGGCGGTCGCACCGAAGACGGCTGCCATGCCGACCGTCGCGACCGCGCCGGGGTCGAGCGCCGGCAGGATCGGCAGGGCTGCGGTCCCGACCACGCCGCCGAGCGCGGCTCCGGTCAGCAGCATCGGCGCGAACGAGCCGACCGCCGACCCGGCGCCGACCGTGACGGACGTGGCGACGAGCTTCGCGACGAGCAGGACGAGGAGGAAACCCGCCGCCTGCCAGGTGGTCCCCTGTTCGACGTCGAGGATGGCCTGGATGGGCTCGCGGATACCGGCCACGGGGGGCACCGATTCGCCGTCGCCGAGCACCTCGGGAACGAGCAGCGCGAGCAGCCCCACGGCCAGCCCGGCGGCGGCGACCGTCCCCGGCGATCCGATCCGTTGGCGCAGCCACCGGGCCAGCGTGCGGACGCGGCACGCTCCCCCCGCTGGAACCCGACCGCGACGACCACCGCGAGCAGCCCGAGGAGGGCGTAGACGACCAGCTCGATGGGGTCTCCGAGCGCCAGCTCGCGGCTCGGTTGGAAGATCAGGTCCTCCCCGACGAGCTGGCGGGACACCACCGACCCGACCACGGATCCGACGACCACGACCTGGAGCGCGCCGCCGCGGACACCGACCTGGAGCACCTCGATGGCGAACAGCATGCCCCCGATCGGGGCGTTGAACGACGCGCCGATACCCGCGGCCGCACCTGCGGCCACGAGGGCACGCATGCGGTCCTCGCCGATGGGTACGAGGCGGCCGACGACGGATCCCACCGACCCACCGATGAGGACGATCGGTCCCTCGCGGCCTCCCGAAGCTCCGGTCCCGAGCGCCACGGAGGTCGCGGCGAGCGCCCCGAGCGGGACGCGGCGGCGGAACACCCCGCCACGGAGCGCGAGCGTCTCCATCGTCGCCACGACGCCGCCGCCGGCGACCTCCGGAGCCACGCGGGAGACGAGGTAGCCGACGACCAGCCCGCCGAGCGTCGGGATGGCGAGGATCTGCCACCACGGGGCCGGATCGGTCCACAGCAGGTGCTGCAGCGTCTCGACGACCGAGATCAGCACCCACGCGAGGACGCCGGTCACCAGACCGGTGGTCGCGCCGAGGCCGAGCAGGACCCCGTCGACGGTGCCCTCGGCCCGCGCCCGGCGACGGACCGTGCCGAGGCCGCGACGGGTGAGCGCCCAGCCCTGCAGGACCGGTCGCGGGACGCGTCGCCCGATCACACCCGCGCGGCGAGCACGGCAGCCAGGTCCACGTCGGCGGTGGTGGGGAACGTGAGGTGGGCGTGCCCGACGCGGTCGTGCGGGCCGATCCCGACGGCGAGCATCTCGGCGGCCAAGGCGGCGTCGACCCCGGCGGCAGCGTCCTCGATCACGGCGCAGGCGGTGGGGTCGACACCGAGCTCACGGGCCGCCGCCAGGAACAGGTCCGGGGCAGGCTTGGCGATGTCGACCGTCGTGCCATCGGCGACGACGGCGAACCGATCGGCGATGCCGAGCGCATCGATCACCCTCGGCGCGTTCTTCGAGGACGAGCCGATCGCGACGGCCAGGCCCCGGTCGCGGCACGCGTCCACCAGTTCGACCGCTCCCGGCAGCAGATCGCCCGGCGACATGTCCGCGAGCAGCTCGACGTACCGTTCGTTCTTGCTGGCCATCATGCGCGCGAAGTCGTCGTCGGCCACCTCGCGGCCGTCGAGGAGCAACCGGAGCGAGTCCACGCGCGACACGCCGCGGAGCGCCTCGTTCGCCTGGCGGTCGAAGGGCAACCCCTCGGCGTCGGCGAGCTCCTGCCAGGCGAGGTAGTGGTACTCGGCCGTATCGGTCAGGACCCCGTCGAGGTCGAAGATGACGGCCTGGATGGCGGTGTCTGCCACGCGTGTCGCTCCTCGGGGGACGCGGGCACGGTAGTGGGCTGGCCGACGGCGGTGGAGGTCGCTGACCCGACCTCGAGGCCGGCGATCCACCGAGCCAGCTCCGGCCGCCGCAGGCAGGTGATGCCCTTGTAGGTCGCGAGGTCCTCCGACAGCGAGTCGACGGTCGCCAGGAGCCGCGAGCGACGTTCGTCGGAGGTCACCACGGTCCGAAGGGGAGCACGGTGGACGCGGATGAGGAAGACGCCGAGGCCCAGGTCCGAGAGGGGCAGGGTGGTCTGGCGCTCCGCCCGGAACGTCAGATCGCCTGGCGATGCGACGGGTGGGACGGCCCCGCGGGACCGCGGGTGGTGCGCTGCAGCGGGATCGTCGGTCAGACCCCACACCCAGCGGACGTGTGGGCCGGAGCCGGTGATGGCGCGTGCGAGGCTGGCGCTGGCGGCCCGCAGACGATCGGCGTCGGGCACGGGTCCGTGGAGAGCCGCCAGGTACGCGCCGCCAGCCGATCCGGGATCCCAGCCGGAGGGCGCGCAGACGTGGAGCCACAGCGCCCTGCCGTCCCGGTCGACGACCACCAGGTCCTCGGCCACGGCCAGGGCCACCGCCTCGAGCGGTCGGTGTGCTGGCTCGACCGCGGCGAGACGGGTGAGCACCACCTGCGGGTCACCGAGGACGGGCGCCGCGGGATCCGGTGCCACCTCGACGATCGTTCCGTCGGCTCCGACCCGCACGCCGGTGCCCGGGATGGTGATCGCGTCCGGGCCGGCGTCCAGCAGCGCCGGAACCGCCTCGGCCACGGCGGCTGCGAGCCGCAGGCCGACCTGGACCGCCGCCTCCGATCCCAGCAGCGGTGAGGCCGCCGTCCACGGGGCAGGATCGCGCGCGAGCGCCTCGCGCTTGGCGGCCACCAGCTCGACCACCTCCCGGTCGAGCCGGACCAACGTCCGCGGACCGGCGTCCTCGACGTGTCCTGGGACCTCCCGCGCCAGCGGCCACAGATCCGGCCGCACGTCCGGCATCGGCCGCACCGCGAAGGGAACCTCGGGTGGCGGCAGCACCGACCCTGGTCCGTTCACGGCTGCACGCTCAGCTCCCAGAGTCGCCGAGGCCGCGGCTGAGGAACTCTGCGGCGAGGTCCGAGCACGTCGGGCACATGGGGTAGCGCGACGGGTCACCGTCCGGCTTCCACCGCTTGCCACAGAGGGCGGTCACCGCCGTGCCCTTCCGGCGCGAGCGCTCCAGCTGCCGCTTGCTCACGTAGTGCGTGAAGCGATCGTGCTCGCCGTCACCGGACGAGGGATCGGGCCGGGTCTGCGGATCGAGGACCGGCGTCGCGGGAGCGGTCGACGGACGAGCGGCCGTCCGGGTGTCGGCGGCGCCCGTGGCGGCGGTGGTCATCACGGCATCCATGTGGGCAACGGTACCGGCTCGCTCGTGGGCTCGGTCGGAGATCGCCGAGGCCGGTCCGGTGCGATCACCGAGGTCGGTCCGGTGCATCCGCCAGGTCGGCGACCTCCGCCGCGCACCCCCAACCGAGGGTCACACCGGCACCACCGTGGCCGTAGTCGTGGATCACCGTCGTCCCCGGTACCGCGTCCACGTCACGCTCGAGCCGGACCGTCGGGCGCGCCGGACGCAGTCCGACGGCCACCTCCAGCACCTCGGCGTCGACGAGCTGCGGTGCCAGCGTCGTGCACCGTTCGAGGATGGCGGCGGTGACCCGGTCGTCGGGGGTGGTGTCGCCGCGGCCGGGCTCGACCGTGCCGCCGAGGATGCAGTCGTCCCGCCGCGGGTGCACGTAGGTGTAGCCACCTGGGTGGTGTTCGTCGCGGAGGCTGACGGTCAACCCCGGGTTGGTGGTGCGCACGATCTGACCCCCGAGCGGGGTCAGCGATCGGTCGCCGACCAGCTCTCGAGCTCCCAGCCCTGCGCAGTTGACCACGAGCGGGGCAGCACCGGCGAGGTCAGCGAGGCTGCGGACACGAGCGCGCTGCACGACCCCTCCCCCGCGGAGGAACCGGTCGAGGAGCCAGGCCAGGTGGACCGGCATCTCCGCGAGTGGCACGGTGAACGCGAGCCCGTGCTCGTACCCGTTCGGGAGCTCGTCCGGCCGAGCGTCACGGACCCCTGGGACGGCCGCGCTCCACCAGGGGCGGCCGGGCCGGTCGCGGTAGAGGGTGACGGTGTCCCGCAGCAGGACGCCGCTGGCGGGGTCGCTCGCCGCCTGCTGCAACACCCCGTAGGTGTGCGCCCCCCAGACGAGGACACGGTCCTGCGGCCCCACCTTCGTCGGGAACCATACCGCTGCGGCGAGCGCCGAGGTCGTGCTGCCCGGCGCGTCGGCCGTGACGATCGCGACGCGTCGCCCGGTCGCCTGCAGGGTCAGCGCCGCCGTCAACCCGACGACCCCGGCGCCCACGACGACCGCATCGAGGTCCGCGGCCCGCAGCGGGGTGAGGTCAGGCGGGGGTGGCGACGCGTTCGGGTCCATCGACCGGACGGTAGTCGCCGTCCCCACGGCTCAGACCTCGCGGTCCGACTCGAGGGACGTGCTGATGAACCGCGGTGTCGACCCGCTCGATGTGCTCGTCACGGGCCTCGGGCTGGGCGCCTTCGACGATCCGTGGATCGACGTTGGGAGGTCGCTCGCCGGCGGAGACGCCTGTGAGCCGGACGAACGCGGCGGCTACCCGCACAGCTACTCGATGGCGTTCGCGTTCGGGCAGTACCTGCGTGTAGGCGACGAGCCGAGCGGGGAGAGTTCGCACCTGCTCGAGCAGTTCCAGGAGGCGGGGCAGGACGCAGTGTTCGCCTGGTACGAGGACAACCAAGACGAGCTACTCGACTGCGAGTACCGCGGGGACGGGCCGCGGTGAGCTTCGGGGTCCCCGTCCCACACCTGGCCCGTCGACCCGGCCTGCTCCTCGCGACGGTCGTGGTCGCGACGTTCACCGTCGTCACGGCACCGGACGCGTTCGTCCACGTCGGACTCGAGAACCCGGCTCCCCGTGCCGTCAGCCCGGTCGAGTACGCCGCGATGGCCACCGCCTTGGTCGCAGCGCTGACGCTACGCCCACGCCACCACGACTGGGACCGCTACGGCGACGGCCGACGCACCCGTGGCTTGGCGTTCGTCAACGCCTGCCTGACATCGGCCCTCGCCCTCGCGGTCGCGGGTATCGGCCTCGCCACCGCCGAGTCCTACCGAGGACTGTCCGACGTGTTGGCGGCAACCCTCAGCAACGTCGGCGTCGCCGCCCTCCTCGCGGTCCTGACGATCGGCACGCTCGGTGCCGGCGCCGGCTCGCTGACCTGGCTCACGACGCTGTTCGCAGCTGGTCAGTGCGAAGCGACGTAGGACGTAGGACGTAGGACGTGGGCGAGGCCCGCCAGGGACCCGCGCCCCGGTCGGCGTAGATGCGGCCGAGCGACATGAGCGAGGAGGCTTCGTCGCACAGACGACCGTGGCGCGACGGCTTCTTCGTCACGGTCGACGGCACGAAGCCGGCCAGGGAGTGGCTCCGAGATCTCCCCGCGAAGCCTGCCGCTGAGGTGATCGCCGTCGTCAAGGCCGTGCGCGATGCCCCGCCGCCAGCGTTCGCCGGCGGGGGCAAGTGGGAAGCGATGCACGGGGAGATGGCCGGCGTCTACGAGGTGCGTTGCCGGCAGGGCGGCCAACTCCACCGGCTGTTCTGCCTCCTCGACCGGACTCATCCGGACGGTCCGGCCCTCGTGATGCTCGACGGCGACTCCAAGTCGAACCGAACCGCGATGCCAGCATCGGTCTACCGACGGGTCCGCGAGCGGCGAGACACGTACCAGGCGAGCCGCAGCGTTGACTTCAGCTAGCCGCGAGCATCTGCTCGATCGAGGTCTGTTCACGGATCTCGATCCGCAGGCCCAGTGCCTCTGCGATGGATGCCATCGTGGCGAAGGTCGGGTTCGCTGACGGGGAGGTGAGCAGGCGCCGCAGGGACGCCGCGTTCAGTTCCGCGCGGGCAGCCAGTTCCTCGCGGGTCCAGCCGAGCTCGCTGAGCCGGTCGAGGATGATGTTCACTACGTCATCGAACGCGTGGACCTCGGCTAGCTCGTCTTCGACCGCAGCAGCGAAACCAGGATCGCGCCGATCACGTTCCTCGATCACCCGGTCAAGTGCACCCAATCCAACCCCTCCACCTCGCGTTGCACAGATGCTACATCGGGCGTCGGGGGGTGGCAAGGACGAGTTGACAGCGGCTACCGCCTCGACCGTCGCGCTGCGAGGCGCTTCTTATCTCGCAGCGGCTCCGGCACGCCACGGTCGAGGACGCTGGATCGGCTCTGCGACGCCGATGTTGCACTTCCTGTCTGGTGCGCGAGAGAGGACTTGAACCTCCACCCTCTTTCGAGGACACGGCCCTCAACCGTGCGCGTCTGCCTGTTCCGCCACTCGCGCGTGACCGCGGCGTTCGCTGCCGCGAGTGCGGGAGCGTAGCCGCTCCCCCGTAGCCCCTGCCAACGGCGCCGGGCGTCGCACGGCACCCGCACACGGGCCTGACGACGATCAGCTGTCGGCGAAGCGCACGACGGTCAGGTCGACGCGTCCCGACGAGCAGTCCACACCAGGCCCTCGACGTCGTCGGTCACGACCTTCGCTCGCACGCCGAAGAGCAGTGGCGCCACCACGGCGGTATCGAGGATGCGTCGCTCCGCCTCGGCGAACAGCTCCGCGGCATCGACCGCCGTGGCGGCGCGGCGACCCTCGTCGAGCAGCGCATCGGTCTCCTGTCGGCGTACCTGGTGAGGTTGTCGAGGCCGAGGTTTCGCGAGTGGAACAGGGGGTCGAGGTAGCTCCCCGGATCCGGCGCGTTCGATGCCCACCCGAGCCGGAACCAGGGGGCTTCCCCGCGCCGCACGGCCGGCACGTACGCACCGAGGTCGAGCGGCTCGAGGTCGACCTCGACCCCGAGTGCCGACGACACGTCCAACGCCACCCGCTCGGCCACCACGGTGTTGGTCGCACCGCGGCTGTAGGTGAGCGTCAGCGGCTCGGCCAGCTCGATCCCGGCGTCTGCCAACGACGCCGCTGCCCCCTGCGGGTCGTACCGGCAGTGGTCGCACGCCCCCGCCTGGCTGCCCGGCACCCCCGGTGGCACGAGCCGGTCCGCAGCCACCATCGTGCCGCGCAGGAGCCCGTCGGCGATCGCGTCACGGTCGATGGACTGGGAGATGGCCCGACGGACGAGGGGGTCGTCGAACGGTGGCTGGTCGACGCGGAAGGCGAACATGGTCACCGTGTCCGTGGTCCCGTACAGCAACCCCGGCCCGGAGATCCCGTCATCCGACGTGCCGTACCGGACAGCGGCGACGTCCATGCGAGCGGCACCGACGTCGGCGACGTGCAGCAGCCCGGCCTCGAGGTCGGCCCACTGACGGTCCCGTCCCGGATCGTCGGGGTAGACCTGCACGATGACCTCGTCGAGCTCCGGTTCGCGGTGGTGGCCGGGGACCCGGGCGAGGCGCAGGAAACCACCCGGCTCGCGCTCCCCCACCAGCGCGAACGGGCCGTTGCCGACCGGCGCGGCGCCGAACGCCTGCGGATCCTCATCGGCTGCCGGCGGGGTCGGCACGAGCGACGGGATCGGCCAGCGTGACCAGGAAGTTCGGCTGCGGCTCCACGAGGCGGATCACGAGCGTCCGCTCGTCGACGACCTCGACGCCCGGCAAGCGCCCCACCGGAGTTGGCGGCCTCGGCCGCGCCCACGATGGGTGCCAGCAGGTAGCCGAGGAACGAGGGGGGTGAGGCGGTCCCGTCGGCGATGCGGTCGAAGGTCCGCGCCACGTCCGTCGCGGTCACGGGCGTGCCGTCCGAGAAGGAAGCGTCGCGGAGGGTGAAGGTGAACTCCGTCCCGTCCTCGGAGACGCGCCAGGTCCGGGCCGCGCCCGCGACCACCCGACCCGACGACATCGATCCGCACCAGCGGTTCGAACAGCGCTCCGACGACGAGTTCCCCCTCCTCGTCGGCGACGAACCGCGGGTCGATGCTGGCCGGATCGTTGCCCAGGCCGATGCGCAGCGTCCCGCCCCCCACCGGCACCTCGGCCTCGTCGATCGGAGGTGGGCTGATGGAGGGGTCGCGCGGCTCGGTCGGCTGGTCGCCCCCGGTGCACGCAGCGAGCATCGCCACGGTGAGCATCACGGCCGTCAGGCGGCCCGCTGCCCGTCGGCCCGCCGTCCGACGCACCGACGTGCGTCCGCGGCGGTGTGGCACGTCAGTAGATGAGGACGAGCGTGACGTTCGTGACGGTGAACGCGAGGGCGGCGATGACCGTCAGCCGGTCGAGGTTGCGTTCCACCACGGCCGAGCCCTGGAGGCCACCACCGGATCCGCCACCGAACATGTCGGAGAGACCGCCGCCCTGACCCCGGTGGAGCAGGACGAACAGGATCAGGATGCCCGACAGGATCACGTGCATCACGATGACGAAGATGGTGAGGACGGACACGTGGACCTCGGAGCAAGCGGGGGCGGAGCGCACGACGGTGCGGCCACGGAGGATAGCGGACCTCGTGCGAGGTCAGCTGACCCGACGGAGCCAGTAGAGCGCCGGGATCGAGAGCCCGTCGGAGGTGTTCGACGCCCGGAACAGCGGGTCGGCACGCCAGCTCTCGGCGAGCTCGTCGTCGACGGTGATCACGGGACGAGGCACCAGACCGAGCCCCGGTCCCGCGTCGAGCTGGGGGCAGGTCGCCGGATCGGCGCAGGCCCGCCACGTGCTCGGCCGGTCGTCGTGCGGCGAGCTGTCGAGCCGGGCGGGGGTCACCACGCTCGGACCGGGGGCTTCCAGGCGGGTGCGACGGTAGACGTCGAACACCCGCGACTCCGGGGCGGGACCGTCCTCGAGGACCCCGGTCGCGGCGGGAGCCGACCACACCACCGCGACGGCGTCCCGCTCCCGGTCGGCTCCCGCGACCGCCGCGGGGAGCGCCACGGCGAGCGTGACGGCCACGAGCGTCACCGAGCTCACGGCGACGAGCTCGGTGCCGTGACGGAACCGGGAGACCGGCGGACGATCGTCGACGAGATCACGGACACGCTCGACCAACGTCGCGGAGGGCGCCAGCGCGGCGCAGGGGTGGTGGCTCGATGGCGCGGGCCCGGATTCGAGGGTGCGCAGCAGCCCCGACGCGAGCGCACCCGGACGACCGGTGGCCCGGACCGCCACCTGGTCGGCAGCGCGCTCCCGCTCACGGTGCAGCTGAGCGATGGCCCAGCCGCCGCCCGGGACGAAGAAGGCGAGGTCGCGCAGCACCCCGAGGGTGGTCGCGACGAGGTTGTCGCGACGCTTGACGTGCGCGAGCTCGTGGGCGAGGACCCCCTCGAGCTCCGCGGGATCGAGCGTGTCGGCCAGGTCGCGCCCGACCACGATGACCGGTCGGCGTGCGCCGACCACGTAGGCGCCCCCCGGGCACGACGGCACGACCGCGAGCTCGGGCGTGGGCAGCTTCAGGCGGTTGGCGACGTCGACGGCAACGGCGGTCAACGTCGGCGGGACCGCTTCGGTCCGTGCCACGCCGACCGCGCGATGGATCCGCCGGTGCGCGACGGCACGGCGCACGAGGCGCGTCGTGGCGATGAGTGCCCACGCACCGATCAGCAGCGGGGCGGCGATCGGCGCGAAGTGGACGTACCCGTCGGTCACGGGCACCGCCAGCGCGTCGACCGCGTCGGCCGGGAACATCACCAACGGCAGCTGGAGGCCATCACGCGAGGAGAGCACCAGCACCGCGATCAGCGCGGTGGCCGGCGCGAGCGCGGTCGCGACCCGGGCCCCGACCGACCGCACCCCGGTGCGGAGCAGCAGACGGACGAGCACGACCCCCGCCGCTGAGGCGAGGATCGCCCTGACCGCCACGGACTCGACGGGCAGGGTGAGGAGCAGTCCCAGGGTGTCCCCCACCCGTCAGGACTCCCGGCTCCGGCGACGCTCGACCGCCGCGCGCAGCTCGTCGAAGGTGACGTCGTCCACGTCGTGGACGACGTCGGCGAGGTAGGAGGCCGCCGGTTCGGGGTAGCGCTCGAGCAGCCACGACAGGACGTCACCGACCGCGGAGCGGGCGTAGCGATCGCGGCTGACCGCCGGGCGGTACCGGTGGGCGAGCCCCTCGGTGTCACGCACGAGCAGGCCCTTGGTGGCCAGGCGCGACATGGTGGTCATGACGGTCGTGTAGGCGATGTTCCGCCGCGCAGCGAGGTCGTCGTGGACGTCGCGGACGGTGGTGTCACCACGCCGCCAGACGACGTCCATCACCTCCTGCTCGAGCGGTCCGAGCAGCGCCTCCAGGGGTTCGTTCCGCCGGCTCACGTCGGTCCCCGCATCTCGCGTGGACCTCCGGGGGTCGGGACGACCGTCAGGGCTGCCACGCGGCTCGTCGAGCAGCGTAGCGAGGCGACCCCCGCGGGGGGAGGAACGACCGGGAACCACTACCCTGGTGCGCATGGACCCGACCGATCCGTCGCCGGGCGGCCCACCCGATCGGGTCGTCATCCACGCCAGCCTGCGTGGCCTGGCGGCCGGCATCGTCACCCCGCTGGCGCTCCTCCTGCTCGGTGGCGCTGCGCTCCTGGACGGTGGTCCCAGACCGTTCCCCGCGGTGCTCGCGACCGCCGGTCTGGTCCTCGGTGCGGTGGTGCTCACCGACCTGCCTCGTCGCGCGGAGTTCGATGCGGACGGCATCACCCGGGTGTGCTGGACGCGCCGCCAACGCCTGCCGTGGGACACGGTCGCGACCCTGGAACGGACCCGGCCCGGCAGCGCCACACGGACCAGGAACCTCGTCGACCGCCGGGAGGGCCGCGACCCCGTGGTGGCGGGTGGGCTGGTCGCGCGGGGACGCGGCAAGCACCGCTGGCTGCTCACCGATCGGGTCGAGAGCCGCGCCGAACACGACCGGTTGGCCGACCTCGTCGCCACTCTCGGCTCGCCCGTCGCGCTGCGCGCCACACGGCCGAACGAGGCCGCCCCTCCGACCGACCTCTACCGGCGGCGCCAGCGCTGATCGTCAGTCGGTGGTCGGCTCGAAGTCGGCCTCGACGTCAGCTCCGGTCGGTGCGCCCTCGTCGGCGATCTGCACGTTCCTGCCGAGCGAGCGCACCCGGTCGACCAGCGTCTCACCGGGTTCGATCGGGAAGTGGCAGCTCACGTACTGGCCGGGGTGCACCTCGCGCAGCTCCGGCACCTCGACCCGGCACCGTTCCTCGGCGATCGGGCACCGGGTGTGGAAGCGGCAGCCCGGCGGCGGGTTCGCCGGCGACGGGAGGTCGCCCTGGAGGATCACCCGTTCGCGCGTGCGCTCGATGACGGGGTCCGCCACCGGCACGGCGGACATCAGCGCGTGGGAGTACGGGTGCGCCGGCGCGTCGTAGAGCCGGTCGGACGACGCCAACTCGGCGACGACACCGAGGTACATCACCGTGACCCGGTCGGAGATGTGGCGCACCACCGACAGGTCGTGGGCGATGAACAGGTAGGTCAGGTCGAACTCGTCCTGCAGATCCTCGAGCAGGTTGATGACCTGCGCCTGGACCGACACGTCGAGCGCCGAGACCGGTTCGTCGAGGACGATCACGTCGGGGTTCAGGGCGAGGGCGCGGGCGATGCCGATGCGCTGGCGCTGGCCACCGGAGAACTCGTGCGGGTAGCGGTTGGCGTGCTCGGGCGACAGGCCCACGGCCTCGAGCAGTTCGCCGACCCGGGCGCGGGCGTCGGACTTCGACGCGCCGTGGATGATCAGCGGCTCACCCACCGTGTCGCGAACGGGCAGACGGGGGTTCAGCGACGCGTACGGGTCCTGGAACACCATCTGCAGGTGCTTGCGCAGCTCGCGCAGGCGCGGTCCCGACGCACCGGTGACGTCCTCACCCTTGAACCGGACGGCACCCGAGGTGGGCTCCACGAGCCGGAGCAACGAGCGCCCGAGCGTCGATTTCCCGCAACCGGACTCCCCCACGACCCCGAGCGTCTCCTGCGCGTGGACGTGGAGCGAGACCCCGTCGACGGCGCGGACGCGGCCGACCTCGCGACGCAGCAGGCCGGAGCGGATCGGGAAGTGCTTGACCAGGTCCTCGATCTCGAGGACGGGCTGGGCGCTCGTCCACGTCTCGCGGGACGACGAGCCCGAGGTGTCGACGGCGGTCATGAGCGGCTCCCAGCGGCGTCCGCCGCGCCGAGGGGCGGCAGCTCCTCGGCGTAGTGGCACCGGCTCCAGTGCGAGCGATCGGGGTCGAGGGGCCGCAGGTCCGGCTCCTCCTCACGACACCGGTCGGTGGCGTGGACGCAGCGGGGCCGGAACACGCACCCCGGCGGCGGGTTGATGGCCGAGGGCGGGGACCCCTGGATCGGCTGGAGCCGGTGGCTGGTCCGGGAGGCGGCGGAGGGGATCGAGCTCATCAGGCCGCGCGTGTAGGGGTTGCGGGACGCGTGGTAGACGGTCGCGGTGTCCGCGGTCTCGAACAGCTTGCCCCCGTACATCACCTGCACACGTTCGGCCACCCCCGCCACGAGCCCGAGGTCGTGGGTGATGAGGATCATCGCGGCGCCGGTGGCCTCCTGCGCGGTCTTCATCACCTCGATCACCTGCGCCTGGATCGTGACGTCGAGCGCGGTGGTGGGTTCGTCGGCGATCAGCAACGACGGTTCGTTGGCGATGCCCATCGCGATCATGGCGCGTTGGCGCATGCCGCCGGAGAACTCGTGCGGGAAGTTGTCGATCCGGTCGCCAGCGGCGGGGATGCCGACGAGGTCGAGCAGCTCGACCGCGCGGGCGCGGGCGGCCTTCTTGGAGGCGTCCTTGTGGTGGATCCGGATGGCCTCGATCAGCTGGTTGCCGACGGTGAAGACGGGGTTCAGCGCGGTCATCGGGTCCTGGAAGATCATCGCGATGTCGTTGCCCTGGAGCTTGCGCATCTGCTTGGTCGACAGCGCCAGCAGATCCTGACCCTGGAAGTCGATCGAGCCGGTGATCGTGGCGTAGCGCGGGAGCAGGCGCATGATCGCCATGGCCGACACCGACTTGCCGGAGCCGGATTCACCGACCACCGCCAGGGTCTCGCCGGCGTGCAGGTCGAAACTGATCCCGTTGACGGCCCGGACGAGGCCGTCGTCGGTGCGGAACCCGACCGAGAGGTCGCGGACGGACAGCAGCGGTGTGGTCACGTCAGCTCCTGCGCGTCGTCGGGTCGAGCGCGTCCCGGAGGCCGTCCCCGAGGAAGTTCACGCACAGGGTGATGGCCACGATGAACCCGCCCGGGATGAAGACCGCCGACGGCTTCGATTCGATGTAACCCTTCGACTCGAAGATGAGGTTGCCGAGCGTCGGCGTCGGCGCCTGCACCCCGACCCCGAGGAACGACAGGGTCGATTCGAGGATGATGGCGGTGCCGATCAGCAGGGTCGCGTTCACCACGATCGGCCCGAAGGTGTTGGGCAGGATGTGACGGAACATGATCCTCGGCGCCCGCGCACCGGCGGCCTTGGCGGCCAGCACGAACTCCTGCTCCTTGTACTGCAGGAACAGGCCGCGCACGACGCGGGCGATGGTCGGCCACAGCAGGATCGCGAGCAGGAACGCGATGCTGTTCGGGCTGGACCCGAAGCGGTTGGCCACGACCAGCAGCACCACCAGGGCCGGGATCAGCAGGAACAGGTTGGTCAGCTGGTCGATGAGGGTGTCGACGACGCCGCCGAGGTACCCGGCGGTCGCGCCGAGGATGGTGCCGATCGCGGTGGTGAGCAGCGCCACGAACAGCGCGATGCGGAGCGAGAACCGCCCCCCGACGAAGGTGCGCACCATCAGGTCGCGACCGATGGGGTCGGTCCCGAACGGGTGCTCCCTCGACGGGCCCTGACGGAACGCACTGGTGTCCGGGGTCAGCGGATCCCAGGTCGAGAACACCGGCCCGACCCAGAACGACAGGGCGAGGAGTGCCAGCACGACCGTCGCGAAGATCGCGAGGCGGTGACGCCGGAATCGGTCCCAGGTCTGCCGGCCGAAGCTGCGGCCGACGATGGCGACGCCCTCGCGCTCGGCGAGCAGGGCCGCTTCGGTCGGCGCGACCGGCAGGTCGACGCCACCGGCCGGGTCGTCCCCACCGGTCGGCGTCGAGGTGGTCCCGGGGGGCGTGTCACTCATAGCGGATCCTCGGATCGAGCACGCCGTACAACAGATCGGCCAGCAGGTTGAAGACGACCACCGTGATCCCCGTGAACATGATCACGCCCATCGTCAGGTTCAGATCCTGCAACGTGATGGCCCGGATCAGCAGCGGACCGAGGCCGGGCCAGGAGAAGATCGACTCGGTGACCACCGAGCCACCGATGAGGGCGGCGAAGTCGATGGCCCAGATGGTGACGAGCGGGATCATCGCGTTGCGCAGGCCGTGCTTGAAGATCACGGTGCGGGGCGGGAGCCCCTTGGCCCGCGCGGTGCGGATGTAGTCGGAGTTGATGACCTCGAGCATCGAGGCGCGCTGGAAGCGTGACTCCGCCGCCGTGATGACCAGCACCAGGGTCAGGATCGGCAGGGTGTGGCTACGGATGACGTCGAGCCACCCGTGATCGGTCACCGTGCGGATCCCTTGGGTGTAGAACGGTCTCATCCCGGTGTTGCGGAGCAGATAGATCGCCAGCGCCTGCAGCAGGAGACCGAACACGAAGGTCGGGAGCGAGATCCCGAGGAACGAGAACCCGGTCACGGCGTAGTCGAGCTTGGAGTACTGCCGGACGGCGGAGAACACGCCGAGCGCCACCGCCGACGTCGCGATGATCAGGAACGCCGGGAGCGCGAGGCGGGCCGTGTTCTTCGCACGCTCGACGACCACTTCGAAGGCCGGCTGGTTCCCGACGCTGCGGGCGGGACCCATATCCCCCTGGACGGCGTTGACGATCCAGTTCCCGTACCGCACGGGGATCGGCTTGTCGAGGTCGTACTCGTCGATGATCCGCTGGAAGGCTTCCGGCCCGCAGTTCTGGCACGTCCGGAGCGCATCCAGCGGGTTGCTGGAGAGCGCCGTGAAGGTGTAGATGATGAACGTGCCGACGAGCAGCAGGGGGATCGTCGTGAGAACCCGCCGCAGGATGTAGGCGAACACCGGCCGTCCCTTCCGGTTGTGCACGAGCGGTCGGTGGCCCGACCGGCGGAGCATACTGATGGGTGGTCCGCGGAACGCGGGGACGCGACGATCGCGCACCGACAGCACGGGCGCTGGCGCCGGCCGGTCGGAGCGCTACCGGCAGCGACTCGGGCTCGGGCCGCGCGAGGCCCCTCCCGAGCAGCGACGAGGGGGCCCGGAGACCGGACCCCCTCGCGCCTACCACCGTTGGTCAGCTGGGGTCAGCTGGTGGGGACGAAGTCCACACCGTAGACCAGCGGACCAGCGTCGTTCGCGTCCGGTGCGACCGCACCCTCGGCGAGCGTGTTGTTCGAGAACGCGTAGAACGACGGCTTCTGGGTCAGCGGGATGATGACCAGCCCGTTGTCGTCGATCTCGCGGGTGGTGACGTAGCGGTCGGCCTCGTTGTAGCAGTCCGCACGCTCGGCATCGTCGATGGTCGCGTCACACTGCTCGATCAGGGCGTCGAGGTCCGCGTTGGCGTACCCGTGGGGGTTGTTCTCGGAGCCGGACAGGTAGGCGACGTTCTGCCCACCAGGCCACGGGCCACCGACCCACGCGAACTGGGAGATGTCGAAGATGCCGCAGTCCGCGGTCGCTTCGTCACCGCTGGAGAGGGTCACCGATGCACCTTCGTCACCACCGCTGATGGAGCACGCGGTCGCGCCAGGCGAGAACACCTGGGTACCGAAGTGCTCGGCGCCCGGGGCGTTGTCGATCTGGATGTCCCAGCCGGCGTCGTTGAGCTGCGACTGCAGCAGCTGCTGCTGCAGCTCACGGAGCTGGTTCCCACCGGTGGTGGAGACCCGCAGGGTCAGGGGACCGCGCTCGGGGTGTTCCCAGACGCCGTCACCGTTCTGGGTGTAACCGGACTCCTCGAGCAGAGCGTTCGAGGAGTCGACGTCACCCTGGCCGTAGCCGGCCTCACCCTGGTGGTCGACGTAGTTCGGGCTGTTCGAGAGCCAGTAGGTGCTGCCGAGGCCCTCGACGGGGAGGGTGTCCCCGAACAGGGGCGCGTAGAGCGACTCCATCACGACCGACTTGTCCATGGCGTACGCCAGGGCCTCGCGGACGTTCGGGTCGTTCAGGTGCGGGTTGTGGATGTTGAGGCTCCAGTGCTCGAAGACCGGACCGGCCTCGGACGCCAGCGTGAACTGGTCGTCGTCCGCCAGACCTTCACCGAACTGGACCTGCGGCTGGGTGAAGATGAAGTCCGCCTCGCCGGCGCGCAGGGCGTTGATCTGCGCGTCGGTGTCGGTCACCCAGTTGATCTGCACGCCCGAGGCACACGCGACGCCACTGTTCTGGATCTCGTCGTTGGTCTCGTTGGCGCCGTGGTACTCGTCGTTGCGGGTGAGCGTCATCGAGACGCCACGCTGCCACTCGGAGAACTGGAACGGACCGGAGGCCGGCAGCGGTTCGCCGTCGACCTGGAACTCACGCAGCGCGTCGTTGGCCGCAGCAGCGTCGGCCAGGACGTGGGTCGGAAGGATGCGGCCGAACATCGCCGGCCAGCCGGCGAAGAAGGACTCCATCGTGAACGAGAAGTTCTGCCCGTCGATCTCCCAGCTCTCGGGGTCGACCAGGTCGTAGCCCTGACGGCTCGACAGCGCGTAGACGGCGTCGGTCGCGTCGTCGTTCTCGAAGTCGAAGCCCTCCATGAGCAGGTCGAAGTTGTCCTGGATGGTCTGGCCGGTGATCGGCTCGCCATCGGACCACTGGATCCCGTCGCGCAGGGTCATGTTGATGGTCACGGTGCCGTCGTCGTTCTCGACGACCTCACCCTCCTCGGCCAGGAGCTCGGGCACGAACTCGGTCGTGGCCGACACGCCGTAGAGACCCTCGAGCATCGCCTGCTGGATCCAGGAGCTGATCGACAGGTTGTTCGCCGGGTCATCCAGGTGGAGGTCCGGCGGTTCCTGCTCGTGGGCCCAGCGGACCATCGAGTCGCTGCTCTCGGCGCAGTAGTCGCCGTCGTCGCCGTCGTCAGCTGCCTCACCGTCGTCGGCGGTCGCCTGACCGTCGTCGTCGGTGGCGCCGTCGTCGGTGCCTCCACCGTCTCCACAGGCGGTCGCGACCATCGCGAACGCACCCGTTGCGGCTAGCAGACGCCAGCCGAACCTCTTGTCCCTGACCACCGTGGTTCCTTCCGTCGGGCGGTACCCGCGGCCGGGTCCGTGCATGCCGGCTCCCACCGACGCGCACGGGTCCCCCCGCGAGGTGCAGAGCACGCTACTACCGTGGTCGGAGACACCGACGCACCCGGTCCCGATGGAGCGCGGGGCGCACCCCTTCTGGACGCTGTCCAGCAGCAGCGGGCGATCAGGGGCTGACGCGTCGGTGCCCCACGATGAGTGCGAAGTCGTCGCTCGAGAGGCTGGCCCCACCGACGAGCGCGCCGTCGATGTCCGGCTGGCTCATCAGCTCGCGCACGTTGCCGGGCTTCACGCTGCCGCCGTACTGGATCCGGATCCCCGCGGCGAGCTCCTCGCCGAGCACCTCGCCGAGGGTCGCCCGGACGGCCGCGCACAGCTCCTGCGCGTCCGCCGCCGACGCCGTGCGGCCGGTGCCGATGGCCCACACGGGCTCGTAGGCGACCACCAGCTGGTCGGCGTCGTCGATCCGGACCCCCGCGAGCGACCCCCGCAGCTGACGAGCGACGACGTCCACCGCTTCGCCGGCCTCGCGCTGCTCGAGGGTCTCGCCGACGCAGAGGATCGGGACCATCCCGTGCTTGCGGACCGCTGCGGCCTTGGCCGCGACCACCTCGTCCGACTCACCGAAGAGGGCGCGGCGCTCGGAGTGGCCGACGATGACGTACCGCACGTCGAGCCGAGCCAGCATCGGCGCGGACACCTCGCCGGTGAACGCGCCCTCGTCCTCGGCGTGGACGTTCTGCGCACCGAGCTGGATGGGCAGCTTGTCCCCGAGGATGAGGTTCTGGATGGCCCGGAGCGCCACGAACGACGGGCACACGACGACGTCCTGCCCGTCGTAGTCGTCCTCGCCGAGGTGGTAGGTCGCCTTCTGGACCAGCTGGATCGCCTCGAGGTGGTCCTTGTGCATCTTCCAGTTGCCGGCGATGATCGGCCGTCGCTCGGACACGTGCGCGCTCCTGATGTCGGGTGGCCCGCGAGCCTAGACCCGCCCGCGGGCGCACCCGCGGCCGCGGTGGCTTCAGGTGGTGTTCGCGGCCCAGTCGGTGTGGAGCGCGGCGTAGACGCCGCCGATCGCGACGAGTTCCTCGTGGGGCCCGCGTTCGACCAGCCGCCCGGCGTCGAAGACGAGCACCTCGTCGGCCGCTTCCGCGGTCGAGAGCCGGTGGGCGACGGTGATGCTGGTCCGACCGGCGGTCAGGCGTTCGATGGCGCGGCGCAGCGATACCTCCAACGCCGGGTCGACCGCGGACGTGGCCTCGTCGAGGACCAGCAGGTCAGGGGCGGTGATCCACGCTCGGACGAGCGCGACCAGCTGCCGCTCCCCCGCCGACAGGCGGCCGCCCCGCTCCCCCACCTGCGTGTCGAGCCCGTCCGGCAACGAGTCGATCCAGCTGTCGAGGTCGAGCTCGGTGAACGCCGTGCGGACGTCGCGGTCGGTGGCATCCGGCGCCCCGTACCGGACGTTGTCGGCCACGGTCGCGTCGAACAGGAATCCGTCCTGTGGCACGAACGCGACCCGTCGCCGCAGGGAGGCGAAGGCCACCCGGTCGAGCGGGATGCCGGCCACCTCGATCCCACCCTCGGTCGGGTCGAGCAGCCGCACCACCAGCTTGACGAAGGTGGACTTGCCGCTACCGGTCTCCCCGACGACCGCGACACGTGCGCCAGCCGGGATCTCGAGGTCGATGCCGTGGAGGACGTCGTCGCCGGTCGCGTAACGGAAGCGCACCCCTCGGAAGCGCACGTCGAGCGGCCGGTGCGGCAGAGCTTCACCGTCCTGCGGGTCGGCCACCTCGAGCGGACGGTCGAGGATGCCGAGGACGCGGCGGACCCCCGCGGCGGCCGTCTGCGCCTCGTTCAGGACCTCGACGAGCACCTGCACGGGTTCGATGAACAGCGTCACGAGGAACAGGAAGGCCACGAGCTGGCCGGCGGTCATCCCCGCATCGGCCGACAGGATGCCGACCACGACCACGCCGGCGGTGACGGAGGCGGAGAAGAGCTCGGCGGTCGAGAACATCGAGGCGCCGAGGGCCCCCGTGCGGAACTCGGCCCGGAACTGGGCGCGCAGCCGGCCTCGGACCCGCTCGAGCACCCGCTGCTCGGTGCCGTACGCCCGGATCGTCGGCAGACCTGCGATGGCCTCCGAGACGGCTCCGAGGGACTCTCCGACGCGGACGCGGACGCCGTCGTACGCGCGCCGCAGGACCCGCTGGAACAGCAGCAGCAGGGCGGCGTAGACGACCGCCGCGCCCACCACCAGCGCGGCCAGGCGACCGTCGTAGACCAGCATGACCACCACGACGAGGACGACCTGCGCCGAGCCGACCAGCATCCCGATGCCGCCCCACTCGACGAACCGGGTGACCGTGTCGATGTCGGAGGTCACCCGCGCGACGAGCGTGCCGCGTCGCTCCGCCGCCACGTGCAGCGTGGACAGGTCGTGGACGTGCCGGAAGGTGGCGACGCGCAACTCCGACAGGCCCTCGGCCGAGGACCGGATGAGGCGGAACTGCGCCTGGCGGCTGGCCACCGCAGCGACCGCGAGGGCCACCAGTGCCACCGCGCCCGCGGACCGCACCGCTCCGAGGTCGATCGTCCCTCCGGCGAGCACCTGCCCGTCGAGGATCTGCTGGACGACGATCGGCACCACCACCTGACCGGCCGTGCCGAGGAGCGCGAGCAGCAGCGTCACCCCGAAGCCGCGCAGCAGCGACGGCGCGACACGGCCCGCACGGAACAGCGAGCGCCAGACCGGCTCGCGGCTGACGGCATCCACCGTGGTCGCGCTCACGGCTGTTCCTCCCCCGCTGCGCGTTCAGCAGCCCGGGCCGCCGCGTCCAGCTCGTAGGCCTGCAGCAGCGCGGCGTAGCCGGTGTCGGTGGCGAGGAGCTCGTCGTGGCTGCCCTGCGAGACGACGCGTCCGTCGTCGACGTGGACCACCTCGTCGGCCAGCACGATGCTCGACCGGCGGTAGGCCACGATCACGATCGTGCTCGGCAGCTCGGCCTCCTGGAGCCCCCGGATGATCCCGGCCTCGACGGTCGGATCCACGGCCGACGTCGCGTCGTCGAGGATCAACAACCGCGGTGAACGTACGAGTGCCCGGGCCAGCGCGAGCCGTTGCTGTTGTCCACCCGAGAGGGTGGTCCCGCGCTCCCCGAGACGGGTCGCCAGCCCGTCCGGGAGCGCGGCCACGAACCGGTCGGCACCAGCGAGCCGGAGCGCCTCGTCGACGCGCTCGTCGTCGATGTCCTCACCGAGCGTGACGTTGCCGCGCACGTCGTCGTCGAACAGGAACGACCCCTGCGCGACGTAGGCGACCTCCGACGGCACGACGCCGGAGGCCAGCTCCCGCAGGTCGCGGTCGTCGAGCGTGACCACACCCCGATCGGGGTCCCACAGGCGGGCCAGCAGGAGGGCCAGCGTCGACTTCCCGCTGCCGGTCGGGCCGACGACGGCGACGGTGCGGCCCGGTTCGACACGCAGGTCGAGCCCCGCCAGGACCGGGGGGCCGCCGCCCGCGTAGGAGAACCCGACGGCGGTCGCCTCGACGGCTGCGGCGGTGGTCGCCCCCTCGCGGCCGAGGGGGCCGAAACGCACCACGTCGTCGACGTCGAGCACCTCGGCGACCCGGGTCCAGCCGGCCACGGAGTTGGCGGTGTCCCACAGCAGGTACCCGATGAGCCGGATGGGCACGGCGAGGAGCGAGATGAGGTAGGCGATGCGTACGAGCTCGCCGGTGGTCAGCTCGCCGGCCGCGATCCGGGCGACGCCCAGCACCAGGATGCCGACCGTGCCGATGGCGGGCAGGACCTCCGAGACCGCGCGGTAGCCGGTCCACAGCCGGCCGACCTCCACGGTCTGGTCCCGGAGGCGGTCCGACGAACGCCGGAACCGGGCGGCCTCCGCGGCCTCCCGGCCGAGCGACTTGACCGTCAGAGCGCCGTCGAAGGACTCGTGGGCCACCCGTGCCACGCCGCCTCGGCGCCGCTGCTCCTCCTCCATCGCCGTGAACGTCCGGTACGCGCCTCGGAGGTCGATGCCCACCACGACCAGCAGCAGCAGCCCGGCGGCCACCCCGATGGCCGGATCGGTGGCGATGACCACGGCCGTGGCCCCGACGAGCAGGAACGCCACGCCCGTCGCGAACGGCAGTGGCCCGAGCATGTACGTGGCCTTCTGCGTGTCGCTGTCGGAGACCGACAGCAGGTCGCCCACGGTCCGCGAGCCGTACCACCGCAGCGACAGCCCGAGCTGGTGCGTCAGCACGCGCTCACGCAGGCGCAGCTGGGCGCCGAACGACATCCACGTCGCGGCGGTGCGGCGGATGACGATGCCGACCGCCTTCCAGACCGCGACGCCGAGGATGAGCAGCACGGCCGTCCGGAGCCGGCCACCGACCGGCTCACCCTCGGCGAGGACCGGCACGACGACCTCGTCGGTGACGTACCCGATGACCACGGCCGACGCGACGATCGCACCGGCGAACGCGATCGACCCGAGCGCGGCGATGCCGAACGCCAGCGGCTGCTCGCGGATGAAGCGCCCTATCAACGCGCCGCCGTCGCCCACGACCTGGCGGAAGGTCGGCGTCGGCAGGTCGTCGGCCGGCGTAGCGGTGCTCACGGGGGGACCTCAGGACGGGCGAGGGTGCACAGCGGCACCCGGAGGGGAGCCGGCGGACGCTAGCCGTGCCGACGCGCTACCACCGCTGAGGCGTGCACCGAGCGACCGTCGCCGGTCAGCGCTCGCGGAGGGCGGCGACCCCGGGGAGCGTCTTGCCCTCGAGCAGCTCGAGCGAGGCTCCGCCGCCGGTCGAGACGTGGTCGACCCGCTCGTCGAGTCCGAAGCTGCGGATCGCCGCGGCGGAGTCACCTCCGCCGACGATGGTCGTACCCGTGGCCGAGGCGATCGCCTGCGCCACGGTCCGGGTCCCCGCCGCGAAGGCCGCCCACTCGAACACGCCCATCGGTCCGTTCCAGAACACGCTCCCGGCCGAACGGATCGTGTCCGCGTACCTCGCTGCGGTCTCCGGGCCGATGTCGAGCCCCATCTGGTCGTCGGGCACGGCGTCGACGGGGACGATGGTGGCCGAGCTGTCCTCGGCGAAGGCAGCAGCCACCACGACGTCCGTCGGCAGGAGGACGTCGACGCCTCGTCGCCGGGCCTTGGCGACCAGCTCGCGGACGGTGTCGACCTGGTCCTCCTCGACCCGGGACGTCCCGACCGAGTGCCCCTCGGCGACCAGGAAGGTGAACGCCATGGCGCCGCCGACGGCGATGGCGTCGACGTGCTGGAGCAGCCGCTCGAGGACCGTCAGCTTGTCGCTGACCTTGGCTCCTCCGAGCACCGCCACGTAGGGCGAGACCGGGTCGGCCTGCAGCCCCCCGAGCACCTCGAGCTCACGTTCGAGCAGGAGCCCCGCGTACCCGGGGATCCGTGCGGGCACACCGGAGATCGACGCGTGGGCGCGGTGGGCGGCACCGAACGCGTCGTCGACGTAGACATCCGCCATCGCGGCGAGCGCGTCGGCGAGTTCGTCGTCGCCCGCGGTCTCGCCCGGCTCCCACCGGAGGTTCTCGAGCAGCAGCACCTGACCGTCCTCGAGTGCCGCAGCCTTGGCGGTCGCGTCGTCACCGATCACGTCGGTCGCGACGAGCACGTCGGTCCCGAGCAGTTCGGCCAGGCGTTCGCCGACCGGCGCCATCGACGAGGCCGGGTCGGGGCTGCCGCTCGGCCGCCCGAGATGGGAGGCGACCACGACCCGGGCACCGCCGTCGAGCAAGCGGCGCAGGGTCGGGACCGAGGAGCGGATCCGCAGGTCGTCGGTGACGACCCCGTCCCGGAGCGGGACGTTGAGATCGGCCCGCACGAACACCCGCAGGCCCGGCCGCACCTCGAGGGCGTCGAGCGTGCGGACCCCCTCGAGGAGCGGCACGCCCGCCATCAGCGCTTGGAGCCCACGAACACGGCCGCCTCGGCGAGACGGGTCGAGTACCCCATCTCGTTGTCGTACCACCCGAGGACCTTGACCAGGTTGCCGATCGCCACCGTGCTCGGCGCGTCGAAGATGCAGGAGTGGGGGTTGCCGACGATGTCGATCGAGACGATCGGCTCCTCGCTGTACTGCAGGATGCCCTCGAGCGACCCCTCGGCGGCGGTCTTCATCGCGGCGTTGACCTCGTCGGCGGTCACGTCGCGGTCGAGCACCAGGACGAGGTCGGTGATCGAACCGCTCGGGATCGGGACACGCAACGCCATGCCGTCGAGCTTCCCCTTCAGCTGCGGGAGCGCGAGCGCGGCCGCCTTGGCCGCACCGGTGGTGGTCGGCACGATCGACAGCGCCGCCGCCCGAGCACGCCGCGGATCCTTGTGCGGGGAGTCGTGCAGCGCCTGGTCGCCGGTGTACGCGTGCACCGTGGTCATCAGGCCCTTCGAGATCCCGAACTCCTCGTCGAGCACCTTGGCCATCGGGACCACCGAGTTCGTGGTGCACGACGCCATCGAGATGACGTCGTGGCTGTCGGCGTCGTACTCGTCCTCGTTGGCTCCGAGGACGATGGTGACGTCCTCGTCCTTGGCCGGGGCCGAGATCAGCACCTTCTTCGCACCCGCCTCGAGGTGCTTGGCGGCGTCCGCACGCTTCGTGAAGAACCCGGTCGACTCGATCACGACGTCGATCTCGAGGTCCTTCCACGGCAGCGCCGCGGGGTCGCGTTCGGACAGCACCTTGATGGTGTCACCGTCGACGACGAGGTCGTCCCCCGAGGTCTCGACCGTGCCGTCGAAGCGGCCGTGCACGCTGTCGTACTTCAGCAGCAGGGCCAGCGTGGCCGTGTCGGTCAGGTCGTTGACGGCGACGATGTCGACGTCGAGGCCGCGCTGCTTGGTGGCGCGGAGGTAGTTGCGGCCGATGCGGCCGAAGCCGTTGATGGCGACGCGCAGGGTCATCGGGCGAGCTCCTCGGAGGGCGGGCGAGAGTGGGTCGCACCCTAGCAACGGCCTCATGCCGTCCCGTGGTCGAGGTCGTCGGCCATGGCGAGCAGCCGTCGCAGGCGACGGTGGACGGCCGACTTGGTCAGCGGGGGGTCGGTGAGCTGTCCGAGTTCGACGAGCGACGCCTCCGGGCTGACCAGCCGAGCGAGGGCGACGCCCCGCAGCTCGACGTCGAGGTCGTCCCAGCCGACCTCGGCCACGACGCGCTCGACGGCCTGGACCTGCGAGCTGGCGGCTTCGACGGTCCGGCGCAGGTTCGCAGCATCGGCGTTGGCCAGCCGGGTGGCGGCGGAGCGGACCTGCCGTCGGAGTCGGCGTTCCTCCCAACGTAGGTACGCGTTCGTCGCGCCGATGGCGGCGAGCACCGCGCCGATGGTCGCTCCGGACTTGACGACCACCCGCGGACGATCGTCGCGCCCGTCGTCGCGCGACGGCGCGACGGCGACCCGGCCGTCGAGGAGAGCGGTGAGCGACCCGGCGAGGGCCTCGGCCGCGTCCCGGCGGTGCGCGACGATCTCGAGGTGCGGCGGACGGTCCGGTGCGGAGATGCTGCCCGCTGCGAGGAAGGCGCCGCGGGCCGTCGCCGCCGCGCCCACCCCGGCGGTCGCCGCCGCCGGGACCGGTCGCCCCTCGGCGTCGAGCAGCCCGAGATCGCGGGCGACGGCGTCGCCAGCGCCGTCGAGCCGGACGCCGTAGACCCGTCGGCGCTGGACGCCACCAGGAGCACGCACCCGGAGCTCGGGCGTCGCGTCGTAGCGGCGCTGGAGGAGGGTGTAGGTGCGACGGGCGGTCGCGCCGGCGACGGTCTCGAGGTCGATCCCGATCCCGCGGCCCCCACCGCCGAGCACGAGCGCACCACCGAAGCGGAGCAGCGCGGCCAGCTCGGCGCGGACCGCGTTCGGGTCCCCGATCGGGAGGCGCGCGAGCTCCTGCTTGACCTCGTCGGTGAAGGTCACGCCCGGGTCACCGCGCCAGCAGTTCGCCGAAGCGAGCCGCCAGGGCGACCGGATCGTGGCCCGCCTGACCGTCGAAGAGGTCGGTGATGATCACCTCGTCGACGCGGTCGGCCAGCGCATCGCGATCGATCGACAGCGGGTGGCTCTCGTGCGGTCCCGATCCGTCGTGCGCGATCAGGACGTCGACCCGCAGGTCGGGCACGTGCTCGGCCAGTGCATCGAGGTGGGCCGGCAGGCTCAGGCCCTCGGTCTCCCCCGGCTGCTCGCTGAGGTTGGCGACCAGCACGGTCGGGGCCTCGGACGCGGCGATGGCGGACGCGACCCCCGGGACCAGGAGGTTCGGGAGGACGCTGGTGAACAGCGACCCGGGTCCGAGGACCACGAGGTCGGCTCGACGGACGGCCGCCACGGCCGCCGGGGTCGCGGGCGGGTCCACCGGGTCGAGCCAGACCTGGCGCAGGTGCGAGGTCGTGGCGACCGCGACCTGGCCCTCGATGAGCCGCCCGTCGGCCCGTGCCTGGAGCGTGACGGGCACCGTCGTGCACGGCAGGACGCGGCCCGGCACGTCGAGCAGCCGGGCCAGCCGGTCGAGGCCGCCGACGACGTCGCCACCGGAGAGCTCCTGGAGCGCCACGAGGATGAGGTTGCCGAGGCTGTGTCCATCGAGCTCGCCGCGGCTGAAGCGGTACTGGACCAGGTCGGCGAGCTCGCGGTCCCGCGCCAGGGTCGCCAACGCCATCCGCAGGTCCCCCGGCGCGACCACGTCGTGGTCTCGCCGCAGCCGGCCCGACGACCCGCCGTCGTCGGCCACGGTCACGACGGCCGTCACGTGGTCGACCACGCGGGCGAGGGCGGCGAGCGACCGCGACAGCCCGTGCCCGCCACCGATCGCCACCGCCCGCGACCCGTCGCCCGGGCCGGTGCGCTCACTCAAGGCCGAGGTCTCGGTGCTCGACCGCCACACGCACGCCAGGGGCGGTGCGACGCAGGTGCGCGGCGATGTGCTCGCTGATCGCCACCGAGCGGTGCTTGCCCCCGGTGCACCCGATGGCGACGGTGAGGTACCGCTTGCCCTCGCGCACGTAGCCGGGGACCGACGCGTCGAGCAACGCCTCGAGCGCGGCCACGTACGGGCCGGTCAGGTCCTGACCGAAGACGAAGTCGCGCACCTTCTCGTCGAGCCCCGTGAACGGCCGGAGATCCTCGATCCAGTGCGGGTTCGGGAGGAACCGGACGTCGAGGACGACGTCGGCGTCCCGCGGCGCGCCCTGCTTGAACCCGAACGATTCGACCGTCACCTGCAGCGGTGACTGATCCTCCATCCCGAGCACCTCGACCACCCGGTCACGCAGCTGGTGGACGTTCGTGCCCGAGGAGTCGATCACGAGATCGGCGGCACCACGCAACTCGGCGAGCAGCTCGCGTTCGCGGTGGATCCCCTCGAGGATCCCCTCCGGCCCGGTGGGGTGGCGACGACGGGTGGTCTCGAAGCGGCGGACGAGGACGTCGTCCGACGCCTCGAGGAACAGCAGACGCACCTGGCCAGGACCCGCGCGGAGCTGGCGGACCGTCTCGAGCAGCTCGTCGAAGAACTGGCGCCCGCGGACGTCGGCGACGAGGGCGACCCGGCTGACCGAGGAGCCGGGGACGAAGGCGAGCTCGACGACCTTCCCGAGCAGCGACGGCGGGAGGTTGTCGATCACGAACCAGTCGTGATCCTCGAGGACCTTGGCCACCTCGGTCCGTCCGGCCCCGGACATCCCGGTGATGATCAGGACGTCCGAGTCGCGACCCACAGCCGGGGTCTCCGGCGCCTCCGGTGAGGGATCGCTCACGTCGTCTCCTCCGATGCGTCGACGTCGACCGCCGGGGCAGTCGGCCCGGGGTCGGCCGGGTGCAGGTGGGCGTGGACCTGCGCCGCGAGCGTACGTGAGATGCCCGGGACACCCTGGAGGTCCTCGACGGTGGCACGCCGCACCGCGGCCAGCGAGCCGTACCGCTCGAGCAGCGCTGCCCGCCGCGTCCGCCCGATGCCGGGGACGTCGTCGAGTTCGGACGTCGCGATGCTCGAACGCCGGCGACCGCGCTGGTAGGTGATCGCGAACCGGTGCGCCTCGTCGCGGACCCGCTGCACGAGGAACAGCGCCTCGCTCCCTCGCGGCAACACGACCGGGCGGGACCGGCTGGGGACGTGCAGCTCCTCGAACCGCTTGGCCAACCCCGCGAACGCGACGTCGTCGACGGGCAGGTCCTCCACGGCGGCGAGGGCGGCGTTGAGCTGGCCCCTCCCCCCGTCGACGATCACCAGGTTCGGCGGGTAGGCGAACTTGCGTGGCTGCCCGTCCTCGTCGATGACCGGACGGCCGCGCGACTCCACGAGCCGCTTGAACCGCCGACCGATCACCTCCTGCATCGCCGCGAAGTCGTCGTTCTTGTCCTCGGACAGCTTGAAGCGGCGGTACTCGGACTTCTTGGGGAGCCCGTCCTCGAAAACGACCATGGAGGCCACCACCTCGGTGCCGCCGAGGTGGGAGATGTCGAAGCACTCGATGCGCAGCGGCGCCTCGTCGAGACCCAGCGCGTCGCCGAGCTCCTTGAGGGCGCGCGATCTCGCGTCGAAGTCGGTGGCGCGCTTGAGCCGTGCCCGGTGGAAGGCCTCGCGGGCGTTCTCCTCGACGGTCTCGAGGAAGGCCCGCTTGTCGCCACGCTGGGGGACGGTGAAGCGCACCCGCTGGATGGGGCGGCCCCGCTCCCCCTCGCGGGTCGTTCGACGTTGCTCGGCGAGCAGCACCGACAGCGCGTCGACATCGTCGGGCTCGACGGGCACCACGATCTGGGGCGGCACCTCGTCCGACCGCTCGGCGTAGAGCTGGAGCAGGAAGCTGGTGAGGAGCTCGGGGGTCGTCAGGGGCTCGACCTTGTCGACGGTCCAGCCCTTGCGACCGACGAGCCGGCCGCGGCGGACGAAGAAGACCTGCACCGCGGCCTCGAGCTCGTCTTCGAACACGGCGATGGCGTCGAGATCCTCGGGCTTCTCGGTCACGACCTGCTGCTTCTCGAGCGCCCGCTGTGCGGCCTGCAGCTGGTCGCGCCGCCTGGCGGCCGCCTCGAAGTTGAGGTCCGCAGCGGCCGCCCGCATCTCCTCCTCGAGCTGCGCCAACACCGGGCCGGTGTCGCCGTCGAGGAACGCGGCGAAAGCGTCGACGAGGTGGCGGTGCTCGTCGGTCGACACCACGCCCGTGCAGGGTGCTGCACACCGGTCGATGTGGAACAGCAGGCACGGCCGCCCGAGCCGTTGTGCGCGGTCGTAGACGCCGTTGCGGCACGTACGGACCGGGAAGACCCGCAGCAGCAGGTCGAGGGTCTCACGGATGGCGTAGGCGTGCGCGTACGGGCCGAACCGCCGGTCGTCCTTGGCCACCTTGCCGCGCTTGACGATGGCGCGCGGCACCTCCTCCGACGTCGTCAGGACCAGGTAGGGGTAGGACTTGTCGTCGACGTAGCGCACGTTGTAGCGCGGCTTGTGCCGCTGGATCAGGGTGTACTCGAGGTGGAGCGCCTCGACCTCGGAGTCGACCACGATCCACTCGACCGACCGGGCAGCCTCGAGCATGGCCCGGGTCCGCGGAGCGATACTCGACCAGACCCCGAAGTAGTTGGCCAGACGCTGCCGGAGCGACTTCGCCTTCCCGACGTAGACCACCCTCCCCGTCCCGTCGATGAACTGGTAGCAGCCCGGCGCGTCGGGGATCGCGCCGGGCTCGGGACGGAAGGCGAGAGCGGGGTTGCGCATGTCCGTTCGAGGGTACTGGCGCCGGGTCGCCCTCCCGGAGCGGTGCTCGCGGCACGAGCATGCGGCGGGCGTTGGGGCGGCCGCCGGTTGGCCGGGGTAGAGCAGCACGGTTTCTTGGATGCCGGCGAGTTCGGTCGAGCAGCTCGCGGACCGAGAGGCGCAGGCCGGCCTGGTGGGCTTGGCGGCGCATGAGGTGGGCGATCTGCAGGGCGAGCACGCAGGTAGAAGGCGTGGACGCGGATGTTCTGGTCGGTCCAGTGGTGCATCGGGGAGAACGAGACCGATGTGGGGGTCTTTGATCTGGCGGAAGCGAACTTCGGCGTCGGACTGGGACCGGTAGGCCGGCGACGACATCGGCGACGGACCAGTCGTCGCCGGTCGGTGAACAAGACCGTTTGCCGAAGATCTCGTCCTCGAGCTCGTGGCGGGCTGGAGCGTTGATGCGCCAGGTGAGCCGGTGCTCGGCGGGGGTGTCGCCGGTCAGCGTGGAGGTGATGACTCGGGACGAGCCAGCGGGGCTTTGAGGATCGCGGTCGATCTCGGCCTGTGACGGCGTGCGGCGGACTGGCGGGTGCTGGCCCCGCGCGAGGCGGGCCGGGCAGCTCGGTGAGTTGACGGCGCGGCCTTGGCCAGGGTCTGGTCGAAGCCGCGGGACTGGGCGTTGGTGCAAGCGTGGGCGAGTGGGTGAGCACTGCGCCGTTGGGTGACGCCGCAGACGCGGTGACGGTGGTGTCGTAGGGCGGTCACGCCCGCGAACCGGTCGGCGTCGACCTCGTCGAAGTCGTCGTGGCTGGGAGGGCGAGCAGGTCGGGGTGGTCCGAGGGCGGCAGCGAGGCCACGAACGCCGAGCGCCGAGATCTGCGATGTGGGTCTGGTTGTCGGCCGAGTTCTGTCCGGCGTCGAAGGCCACGGTCAGCGCTCGGCCGGGTCGCCACCCAGGCCGCTCCATGCGGGTCGACGAGTCCGGTCGATCATGGTCGGTGAACTGGGTCGACGTCGGGCCGGTTGCCGGGGTAGGCGTGGGAGACCACCGGGAACGCCGCCGTCGCAGGTGACGACCAGCGCCGAGCCCGACCAGGCGCAGATCGTGGCGTTTCTGCTTGGCCTTGCCGCGCTGCGCGATCGGAGCCTGGTCGTTGCCCGAGTCGATGAAGGTGGCGAAGTTGGTCATGTCCAGCACCAGCGCGGAGAGGTCGAGGCCGAAGAGCTCGATCACGTCGCAGGCTGAGCCGCTGTCTCGATCTGGTCGAGCTGGTCGACGGTGAGGGCGTTCATCGCGTCCCAGAACCGGCGATGATCGGTCGCGCCTGGCGGGTAGCCGTGGCCGCACCGAACCTCGGCCCGGCGGTGGTCTGCCACCAGTCGGCGAACGCCCGCTTCGAGCAGGGATCGACGATCCGGTTCACGGTCGCCAGCGTCAGGTAGGTGCCCACCGACGCGGCGGCATCCGCCGGCGGGCGCCGACGACCTCGTCGATGATCTCGGCCACATGGAGCCGCTGGAAGAACCCCCACACGGCGGCTACGTCCCCGAACCGCTTGTGTTGGGTGCGGTCCGGCATCCCGGCCCCGCCGCCCTGGAGACGTGCCATCACCTCCTCAGCCGTGCCGAGGTACTCCTGCGACACGATCCGTGGCTTGCCGTCCACCCGGGCCGATTCGGCCAGGTAGTAGTAGGTCTGGTTCCCGCGGCGCTTGCCGATGATTGAAGTCATATATGGGTAATACACTTCTGGCCGGTCAGAAGCAAGCACCGCAACCGCGAACCTGCAGGTCAGCGCCAGGAATGCCGACTCAACAGCCCATCATCCTGGCCCTCGAACGAGATAGCCAGGAAACTCGGGCTAGGCTGCTGCGGGCGACCGTGCGTCCGGCGCGGTCCGGCTCGAGGAGGCACGGTGCGGTTGCTGGCGCAGGCGGGAGATGCCGCCAGGGTGTGCGCGCCCGGCGAGGGCGAGATCGATCCGTTCTGCGAGTGGTTGCTCGACGCGACGGGCAACACCCTCGTCGCACGCGCGGCCGGTCTGATCAGCACGGGGCTGCGGGTCCTCGTGCTGCTGATCCTGGCGTACGCGCTCAGCCGCCTGGCGCGCTCCGCCATCGCCCGCTTCAGCCGGACCATGGAGCGCCGGATCCAAGCTCGGCTCGAGCGGAGCGAAGCCCGGGGGACGCTCGACGTCGAGCGCTACCGCATGCGCCGCTTCCAGCGCCTGGCAGCGATCACCGGGGTGGCCCGGAGCGTGGTGGGGGTGCTGATCTGGTTCATCGTCCTGCTGGCCGTCTTCGACGCGCTGGGCGTGTCGCTCCAGCCGATCCTGGCCGGTGCCGGCCTCGCCGGGATCGTCATCGGGTTCGGCGCGCAGCAGCTGGTCCGGGACGTGCTGGCCGGGATCGCCATGCTGATCGAGGACCAGTACGGGGTCGGGGACTGGATCCAGGTCAAGGACCGCATCGGCCAGGTCGAACGCGTCGGGCTGCGTGCCACCTCGTTCCGGGACATCGACGGCGTCCTGTGGCACGCGCTGAACGGCTCGATCGAGCAGGTCGGCAACCTGTCGCAGGAGTGGGGCCGCTCGACGCTGGACGTCCCGCTCGCGCTCGATGCGGACGTGCCAACGGCCAAGGCGATCATCCACAAGGTCGCGACCGAGCTCGCGTCGGACCCGGTCTGGGGGCAGGACATCATCGGAGCGCCCGAGATCTGGGGCGTCCAGGAGTTCGGTCCTGGCGGCCTTGCGATCCGGGTGGTCACGCCGACCAAGCCGATGGCGAACTGGGACATCAACCGTCAGCTGCGCGAGCGTCTCCACCACGCTTTCGAGCAGGCCGGGATCCGGATGCCGAGCAAGCTCGTCGACGTCGGCGGGCAGCGGCGTGGGTACCCCCTGCTCAGTCGGGACGACGACCCGACCGAGGCCGCCGGACGCCGGCGCCGCGGCCTGGTGCCGGCGGACGTCGGCCCGCTCGACCGGCCGCCCGTCGTCGATCTCGACGAGGTGACCGGCGACGCGTACGAGGACGGACGTGACCGGACCGCCGAGCTCCGGCTCGAACGGGGTCGCGAGCCCCGCCCGGACTGACGACACCTACCCCCGCGCGAGCACGTCCACGAGGAACTTGCCGGTGTAGCTGCCGGCCGACGCGGCGACCTCCTCGGGCGTGCCCTGCGGCGACGATCGCGCCACCACCGTCACCCCCCTCGGGACCGAGGTCGAGCAGGTGGTCCGCGGTCTTGATGACGTCGAGGTTGTGCTCGATCACGATGACGGTGTTGCCCTTGTCGACCAGACGGTGGAGCACGTCGAGCAGCCGGCGGATGTCCTCGAAGTGCAGCCCGGTCGTCGGCTCGTCGAGGATGTAGACGGTCTGCCCCGTCGCGCGCTTGCGCAGCTCGGAGGCGAGCTTGACGCGCTGCGCTTCACCGCCCGACAGGGTCGTGGCCGGCTGTCCGAGACGGACGTACCCGAGCCCCACGTCCACGAGCGTCTGCATGTGGCCGGCGATGGCGGGGATGTTCTGGAAGAACTCGAGCGCCTCCTCGATGGACAGGTCGAGGACCTCGGCGATGGTCTTGCCCTTGTAGTGCACCTCGAGCGTCTCGCGGTTGTAGCGGCGGCCCTTGCAGACCTCGCAGGGCACGTAGACGTCCGGCAGGAAGTGCATCTCGATCTTGAGCGTCCCGTCGCCGCGGCACGACTCGCAGCGGCCACCCTTGACGTTGAACGAGAACCTGCCGGGCTGGTAGCCGCGGACCTTGGCCTCCTGGGTGCTCGCGTAGAGCTTGCGTACGTGGTCGAACACGCCGGTGTAGGTCGCCGGGTTCGAGCGCGGGGTGCGTCCGATCGGGGACTGGTCGACGACCACGACCTTGTCGACGTGGTCGAGCCCCTCGACGCGGGTGTGCCGGCCCGGCAGCTCCCGGGAGCCGTACACGTGCCGCATCAGCACGCGCGACAGGATGTCGTTGACGAGCGTCGACTTGCCGGACCCGGACACGCCGGTGACGCAGGTGAAGGTGCCCATCGGCAGCTCGACGTCGAGGTCCCGCAGGTTGTGCTCGGTCGCGCCGCGGACGGCCAGCACGCGTCCATCACCGCTTCGACGCTCGGCCGGGATGGGGATCTTGCGCTCGCCGGCGAGGTAGGCACCCGTCAGCGACTTGCGGGTCAGGCGCTTGAGCCCCTCGACCGAGCCCGAGTGGACGATCTCACCACCGTGGACGCCGGCGCCCGGCCCGATGTCGACGACGTGGTCGGCGGCCTCGATGGTGGCATCGTCGTGCTCGACGACGATCAGGGTGTTGCCGAGGTCGCGCAGGCGGATGAGGGTCTCGATGAGACGCTCGTTGTCGCGCTGGTGGAGACCGATCGACGGCTCGTCGAGGACGTAGAGCACCCCCACGAGGCCAGCGCCGATCTGGGTGGCGAGCCGGATCCGCTGCGCCTCGCCGCCGGACAGGGATCCCGCGGCACGGTCGAGGGTGAGGTAGTCGAGCCCGACGTCGAGCAGGAACCGTCAGCCGTGCGCGGATCTCCTTGACGACCCGCGCACCGATGATGGTCTCGCGGTCGGTCAGCTCGAGCTCCGACACGAACCGGTCGGCCTCCGCCACCGACATGTCCGGTGAGCTCGGCGATGGACGTGCCACCGACGGTGACACCGAGGACGATGGGCTTGAGGCGCTTGCCGTCGCAGGTCGGGCAGGGCACCTCGCGCATGTACTGCTCGACCTGCTCGCGGACGTGCGAGGACTCGGTCTCGGCGTGACGGCGGAGCAGCGACGGGATGACGCCCTCGACCTGCGCCTTGTAGGACCGCTTGCGGCCGTAGCGGTTCGTGTAGCTGACGTGGACCCGGTCGGGCAGGCCGTGCAGGACCGCGTCCTGGACGTCGGGCGCGAGGTCGCGCCACGGGGCGGTCGGATCGCCACCGGCGTGCATGACCGTGGCGCGCAGCAGCTGGCGGTAGTAGTTCGACTGCTGTCCGGTCCCCCACGGGCAGGACCACGCCCTCCTCGACCGACAGGTCGGGGTCGCCGAGCACGAGGGCCGGGTCGACCGTCAGCTGGGTCCCGAGGCCGCTGCACGCCTCGCACGCCCCGTACGGCGAGTTGAACGAGAAGTTGCGCGGCGCGAGCTGCTCGTAGCTGAGGTTGCAGTGGGGGCAGGCGAGGTGCTCGGAGAAGGTCAGCGTCTCGGCCTGCGGCTCGGGCAGACCCGCGTCGCGGCGCGGCGTCGATGGCCTCGCGGGTCGGAACGACCTCGATCATCGCGATGCCGTCGGCGAGCTGGAGCGCGGTCTCGATCGAGTCCGCGAGCCGTCGGCGCATGTCCTCCTTCTGGACCAGCCGGTCGACCACGACCTCGATGGTGTGCTTGTGGGTCTTGGCGAGCTTCGGGACCTCGTCGATCGGGTGGACGACGCCGTCGACCCGCACACGGGCGTACCCGTCGGTCGACAGCTGCTGGAACAGGGCCGCGTGCTCGCCCTTGCGCCCCGGACGACCGGCGCGAGGACCTGGAAGCGGGTGCCGGCGGGCAGCTCGTGGACCTGGTCGACGATCTGCTCGGCGGTCTGCCGCGCGATGGGCCGGCCGCAGTTGGGGCAGTGCGGCTGCCCGATACGCGCGTACAGCAGCCGCAGGTAGTCGTAGATCTCGGTGATGGTGCCCGACCGTGGAACGCGGGTTGCGGGAGGTCGACTTCTGGTCGATGGAGATCGCCGGCGACAGCCCCTCGATGAAGTCGACGTCCGGCTTGTCCATCTGCCCGAGGAACTGGCGCGCGTAGGCCGACAGCGACTCGACGTAGCGGCGCTGGCCCTCGGCGTAGATGGTGTCGAACGCCAGCGACGACTTGCCCGAACCGGACAGTCCGGTGAACACGATCAGCGCGTCGCGGGGCAGGTCGAGGTCGACGTCCTTGAGGTTGTGCTCGCGGGCGCCCCGCACGACGATGCGGTCGCGGACGGCACTCCGACGGGGGCTGGCGGCCACGCAGGTCCTCCGGCAGCGGAACGGAGCGGGAGCGGCGGCGACGGGACGCACCGTCGCGGGAGGCGGGCCACGGGAGGTGGGAACCAGGGAGGGTGGCCGCGCCCCGAGGGTACCGACGTGCCACGGTACCGAACCCGGCCGCCTGAGTCGAACATCCGTTCGGGCCTCACCGGCGTGGTGTCCCGCCCGTAGGCTGCGCCCGACGTCCTCCGACGGAGACCCCCACGTGCGTATCGCCGTGTTCAGCTCACGCGGCTACGACCGTCGCTTCCTCGATGAGGCCAACACGCGCCACGGGCACGAGCTGACCTACCTCGAGGCCCGCCTCGACGCCACGACGGCCCAGCTCGCGAGCGGCTTCGACGCCGTCTGCCCCTTCGTCAACGACCGCGTCGACGGCGAGGTGGTGGCGCGCCCTGGCCGACGGTGGCACGCGGCTGTTGACGCTGCGATCGGCCGGCTTCAACCACGTCGACCTCGCGGCCGCCGAGGAGCGCGGCGTGACCGTGGCCCGGGTGCCCGCCTACTCCCCCTACGCCGTCGCGGAGCACACGGTCGCCCTGATGCTCGGCGTCGCAGCGGAAGATCCCGCGCGCGGCCAACCGGGTGCGTGACGGCAACTTCTCGCTCGACGGGCTGCTCGGCTTCGACCTGCGCAACAAGCGCATCGGGATCATCGGGACCGGCAAGATCGGGATGATCGTCGCGAGGATCATGCGTGGGTTCGGGTGCTCCATCCGCGCCTACGACCCGTTCCCGAGCGACGACGTGCGGGACCTCGGCGTCCGCTACGAGGACCTCGACACCCTGCTCGGCGAGTGCGACGTCATCACCCTGCACTGTCCGCTGACGCCGGACACCCACCACATCATCGACGAGGCGGCCCTCCGCAGGACCCGGCCCGGCGTGATGATCGTGAACACGAGCCGCGGGGCCCTGATCGACACACCGGCGGTGATCGACGCGCTCAAGGACGGCCGCATCGGTCACCTCGCCCTCGACGTCTACGAGGAGGAGGGCGACCTGTTCTTCGAGGACCTGTCCGAGACGGGCATCCAGGACGACGTGTTCGCCCGGTTGCTGACCTTCCCGAACGTCCTCATCACCGCCCACCAGGCCTTCTTCACCGAGGAGGCGCTGCGCAACATCGCCGAGACCACCCTCGGTAACGCCACCGCGTTCGAGGCCGGCCGCAGCAGCGGCAACGAGCTGCTCCCGGCCGCCGTCCGAGGCTGACCACCCACGACCAGGAGCTCCTCGATGACCGACCACGACGTCGACCGCGGCCACGTCGAGCCCGACGGCGACTGGCTCGACCGGACCGACGGCCACCTGCTGCTGCGCAAGCTGTCGGTCGAGGAGTTCGACAACAACGTCTACGTCGTGGCCTGCACCCGCACGGGTGACGCGCTGCTGGTGGACGTCGCCGCCCGGCCGGAGCGGCTGGCCGAGGCGCTCGAGGGCTTCTCCCCCGTCGCCGCCGTGCAGACCCACGGCCACTGGGACCACATCCGCGCCTGGGACGGCGTCCGCGACGACCTGGGGATCGAGGTGTGGGGACACCCGGGTGACGCGGAGCTGTTCCCCCGGACGGTCGACCGCGAGCTGGTCGATGGCGACACGATCACGGTCGGCGACCTCGAGGTCGAGATCATCCACCTCCCCGGGCACACGGAAGGGTCGCTGCTGTACCTCGTGAACGGCCAGGAGCGCCCACACCTCCTGAGCGGCGACACCCTGTTCCCAGGAGGTCCCGGGAACACGTTCGGCTCGGGCGAGAACCACGCTCGCATCATGGACGGCCTCGAGGCGAAGATCTTCGACCGCCTCCCCGACGAGACCCACGTCTATCCCGGCCACGGCGACGACACCACCCTCGGCACGGAGCGCCCTCACCTGGCAGAGTGGCGCGCACGCGGCTGGTAGAGACCACCCGACGAGGGACGCGGAGGCCGAGCCGAGGAGCACCACGTGGTTGCGGACGAGACCTTCGGGCAGCTCGTCCGCCGTGTCCGGAAGAACGGCGTGTAACGCTCCGCAAGCTGGCTGCTGCGGTCGGGTGCTCGATGGCCGCGCTCTCCCAGGCGGAGCGCGACCTGCGACCTCCCGGCCACGACGTCGAACGACGTCTGCGCCAGTGGCTCGACCACGGCGATCCAGGTCCGAACAGCGGCTGACCGATGCACCCTTGCGTGCATTCTTTTCGTCAGACACAATGGGCCCGCGGATCACCTCGCGTTCGCCGCCTCCAGTCGGCGCCACGGCGTCAAGCGACACCAGATCCGCGAGGTGCTCAGCGATGACACGACGCTCGTGCTCGAGACCCATCCCATCGACGATCGCCACCCTGATGAGCGCTTCACACTGGTCGGGCCGGATGCCACCGGAACGCTGCTCGAGGTGGGTGTCGTCGAGACGCACCGACGGCCTCCTGGTGATCCACGCGATGCCGGCCCGCCCGCGCTACCGCAAGCTGTTCGAGGAGGAGGGACCACGATGAGCGAGGACGTGCGCTACCCGGTTCGAACCCCCTCTGGACGGGAGCTCACCGAGCAGGACGTGGAGCGACTCGCCGACGAGTTCGAAGCTGGCTCCGACGCGCCACCGCGAGTGGCTGGCCGACTCGGCGCCGTCCGCCGCGGCCGCCCTTCCCTGACCGGGCGCGCCGCGCCCTCACCACGCGTGTCTTTCCGGACGACCGACGACCTGCGTGCGCGCGCGGAGGACCGCGCAGCTCGTGAGGGGAAGACCGTCAGCCAGGTTGCGCGTGAGGCGCTCGAGAGCTACCTCGACGCCGGATAGTTGCCCGCTGCCAGGCACCACCCTGTTCCCAGGAGGTCCCGGGAGCACGTTCGGCTCGGGCGAGAACCACGCTCGCATCAGGGACGGCCTCGAGGCGAAGATCTTCGACCGCCTCCCCGACGAGACCTGGGTCCACCCCGGCCACGGGGACGACACCACCCTCGGCGCCGAACGCCCCCACCTCCAGGAGTGGCGCGACCGCGGCTGGTAGCCGGAACGACGGCCGCGCACCTCGACCAGCGCAGAACGGCGGTTGCCGCTACCCCACATCGTGTCGCGCCAACTCGTCAGCGTCGCGGGAACTGCTCACCGGTGACGACCTGACGCGACATCGACGACCTGACGCGGCATCGATGACCTCCCGCGACCGGGTGGATACGCCCGTACTGGGGTGGCTGACACGCGCCCTGCAGCCGAAAACCCATGTCGAGGAGGGTCCGCGCGCTGCTCGAGGGCGCTCGACGGTAAGGGGAGATGAGTGACGTGGGCGGCGTGACTCGCTCATCTTCGGAGCGCCCGACCCCCAGTCTGATCGCGTTGGGACGAAGTCCGCGTGCCACTGCGAAGCGGCGGCTGATACCGGAAGGGCGCGAGCCCTGGGTGGCGTCAGACCCGGACAGTGCGCACCGGCCGGTTGCCGGCGACGCGCGTGATGTCACCTGGGTCGCTTGTGAGGACCACCACCTCGTCGTGCGGCAGCGATCGGATGGCAGCGCCGAGGTGGGCGTCAGCAACGCTCACGCCCGTCAGCTCGTCAGCGATGGCAGCCGCGACGTTGCCGGTGGTCGCATCGAGCAGATGGTCGATGACCCGCAACCGGTTGATGGCTGCGGCTTCGGGCCGGGTGCGGTCCCACCCTGCCTCCACCCGCACGGACGTCGGCACGATCGCCGACACCTCACGCCCTCGCCGGCGGCGCTCGACGATGCCCGCCAGATGTGCGAGAACCTGCCGGTGCTTGGGATGACGTTCGTCACGCAGCGCCTGCACGGCCTCGTTGTCGAGGACGACGGCCCTCATGCGTGCGCAGCCAGCTGGGCCTCGGCCCACAGGAGCACGTCATCCGCATCAGCGTCGGGATGCCGGGCCAGGAGCTGTTCGGCGGCGTGCTCAAGTAGCTCGGGCCGCTCCGCTAACGGCGACCCGTCCTGAGCGGCCAGCGCGAGTGCGACCTCCGCCAGGGACGGACGGGCGTGGGGGTGCTGCGCGAAGTGTTCTTCGAGCGTGGCCTCGGTCACGGCGGCCTCCAGCACCCGTC
The DNA here is from genome assembly GCA_963850715.1 of uncultured Nitriliruptoraceae bacterium. GTDB lineage: Bacteria > Actinomycetota > Nitriliruptoria > Nitriliruptorales > Nitriliruptoraceae > Nitriliruptor. The sequence continues at coordinate 165,755 of CAWKMM010000005.1, forward strand.
GCAGCGCTACCGCCGTCAGGCTCGTTGTGCTGTCCGCCACACCCAAGTGGCGCACCGCGAGCGATGCCGCATCCCGCAGCGTCGAGGGCAGCCGCATGGACGTGTTCACGGTCGCGTCTCCGTCGGCGTCGAGCAGACGGTTGATCTCGTCGAGGACCTTGAACTCAGCCATGACCTGGACCGTACCACGCCCACGTGGTACGGCCGAGGTGTCGGCGACTTCTTCCAACGCGATCACACCGGGGGGCCGACCGCAGCGCCCGGATCATCCGTCCCGCGGCAGCGGCTTCACACCCTCGCGAGTCTCCCAGATTGGGAAACAAGATCACCTGGCGAACTCCGCCTAACGCCCGCGATAAGCGCGGGTCAAGGATGCGGGAAGACGGCCTCGACCCGTGGGCCGGCGGGCGTCCAGAACACCTTCCAAGGGGGCGTGACCCGGCACCGGTAGTCGGAACACGATGCCGTCGCGTGTCTGGACTGCCGTGGACCCGCTACGTCAGTAGGGCGAGGTGAGCGCGTCGAACATCGGGAAGTGCCTGATGTTGCGGGTCCACAGGGAGGCGTCGTGGACCATCGCCGTCGCCGCGATGATGTAGTCCACCGGGTCCACGCCGGGGTGGGATCGCAGGTACCGGTTGGCGAGCTGGCCAGCGTCCTCAGCGATGCGGTCGTCGACGGGGTACCACTCGAGCGCATCGAGAAGGCGGCGAGTCGGCTTCTCCTCGACGGAGCGCATCCCCGCGAGGACCTCGACCTTGACGACCACCGAGGCCGCCAAGCGGTGCCCAGCCGACACCGCCCCAGCCATCGCGTCGCGCGCCCCCGCGTTGCCACGCAGATGGTCGATGAGCACCGACGTATCGAGCAGGACCGTCATACGTCGGCGTCTGCGAGCCGCCGCTCCATCCCCGACCGGAGCGCTTCGACGTAGCTCGCACCGTCGTCACCGTCGGACCAGCCGGCGAAGCTCTCCTGGATCGCGGCACGTTGCTCGTCACGGTCGACGGTGCCGTAGGAACGGTCGACCGCGCGGCGGATGAGCTCCGCCAGGCCGAGGCCGCGCTGACGCGATTCGGAGCGGAGCAGCTCGTACTGCTCGTCGGTGAGTGTGATCTGGGTCCTGTGGCTCATGATGTAACCCTACATCACTCCCTCGACGACGTCCCACCGTCGAGGGCCCCGACGCGACGAGGCGCGCGGGCCTTACGCGCCGCGGGCGGGCAGCTGGTCGCGCATCGCCACCACGGCGGCGGCGACGTCGCGCAGCTTGCGGTTCTGGTGCTGCGAGGTGCGGCGAAGCAGGGCGAAGGCCTCCTCCTCGTCGCAGCCGACGCGCACCATCAGGATGCCCTTGGCCTGCTCGATCACCGCGCGGCTGGTGATGGCCTCGCGGAGCTGGGAGCTGAGCTGTTCGACCCGGTTGTAGGCCCGGGCGTTGGCCAGGGTCGCCGCCACGGGCCCCGCGATGCTGTGCGCCGTCCGCCGAGCATCCTCGTCGAGGCCAGCCGTCGCCCGGGAGAACAGGTTGAGTGCGCCGAAGGCGCTCCCCGAGACCCGGAGGGGCACCGCCAGCACCGCCCGCAGCCCGAGCCGAGCCGCAGCGTCGCGCAGCTCGGTCGGCCACCGCTCGTCGGACACGAGGTCGTCGGTGTACCGCTCCTCGCCGGTCTCCATGGCGTCGACGCAGGGTCCGGTGCCGAGCTCCCGTTGCAGCTCGTCGAGCTCGCGAGATGCCTCGCAGCTGGCAGCCGCCGTGTCGGTCCGGCCGTCGACCCGTTCGACGGTGACGGCGACCGCGTCCGCGGTGTCGATGGCGGCGGCCGTCAGGGTGATCACCTGCCCGAGCAGATCGGTGAACGGCACCTCCTCGAGCAGGAGGGTGAACAGCTCCTCGACGGTCCGGAGGTAGGCGTCCCCGGGTTCGTCGAGATCCGGGACCTCGTCGGGAACGGTCTCCGTCACACGGCGCTCGCCACGCCGATGCCGACGAGGATGAGCACCAGCGTCACCACGAGGCCGCGGCCGGCGAGGCGGTGGGCGTCGGCCGCCATCTGGGTGCGGCGCGCCCGACCGACCATGGCCTGACCAGCGCCGAGCGCCAGGACCCCGGCGATGGGGTGGACGTAGGCGATGAGCGGGTCGGCCTCCCACGCCTGGAGGGTGGTGTACAGGGCGACGCCGAGGACGATGTGGACCGCGAGCAGGCCGAGCACGGCCCGGTAGAGGCCGCCCTGGAACTCCTGCCCGTTCTTGGCCCGGCCGAAGGCGACCAACGCGGTCCCGAGGACCAGCACCGACAGGCCGTAGCCGAGGATGCGGTGCACGGTGAAGAGGACGTCGTCCATCAGAACCTTCCGGGGCTCGGTCGCGAAGAGAGCCTAACCCGCGCGGTCCTGCCCGGCCGCCGCCCGGCCGCTGGCCGAGCCGGATCCCACGGCGGGCGCGCCACCACGGCGTGGGCGCCACCACGGCGGCGCCCACGACGTCACCGCGTGAGGTTGCGTCGCAGCAGGACGGTCGCGAGGCCGAGCAGCACCACGGCGAAGCCCGCGAGCACGACGACCTCACCGAGGACGTCGCCCAGCTGCCCGTCCCGACGAACGATCTCGGCCATGGCTTCGTTGGCCCAGGCGTGTGGGGTGATGTTCGCCACCTGGCGGAAGGTGTCCGGGAAGATCTCGAGCGGCGCCATCGAACCACCGAGCGCCGCCAGCCCGAGCCCGACACCGACACCGACACCGGACGCCTGGCTGTCGTTGCGGAGGGTCGCACCGAGCAGCATCCCCGCCCCACCCGCCACGAGGCAGAACAGCAGCACGACCACGGTGGTTGCCAGCGGATCGCCCCAGTTGACGTCGAACAGCAACGAGGTCACGACCACGATGTAGGCCGCCTGGAACACGGCGACGGCGATGCGGCCCGCCGCCATGCCCGCCAGGACCACCCGGGGCGGCGTGGAGGTCGACAGCATCCGCCGCGCGACCCCGAACTGGCGGGTCTGGATCAACGCCGACCCACCGGCGAGCGCGGTCAGGAAGGTGAACAGGAACAGCTGGCTGGAGGCCCCGAGGTCGAACTGCCCGAGCCCGTCGAACTCCTGCTCGATCCCACCCTCGACGGCCAACTCGGTCGCGACCACGTCGATGCCCGGCAGCCGGCCAGCCAGCGTCGCGGCCACCTCGCTGGCCTCCTGGAGCGGTCGCCCCGTCGCGGCCGACGCGGCGGCCGCCGCGTCGACGACCGCCGACCGATCCCCGACCACGCCCGCGACGACCGCCTCGAGCGACGCCGCGTTGCCGTCCTGGCGACCGATGTAGGACACCTCGACCGGTTCCCCGCGGGCGATGGCGTCACCGAAGCCGTCGGGGAGGACGATGCCGGCGCTGAGCGACCCGCGGGCGACGTCCTCGCGCAGCCGCTCGGCATCGTCGACGGGAACGGTCCCGAGCGCGTCGAGGTCGTCGAGCGATGTCGACGAGGTCGGCGACGGCCTCGTCCCCAGCGTCCCCGACGACGCCGATGCGAGCTCCCGTGCCTCCGCCACCGAAGCTCGCGCCGATGAGGACCACGAGCAGCAGACGGGAAGACGAGCACGAAGAAGATGTTGCCCCGGTCACGGAAGAGCCGGACCAGCTCGATGCGCGTGATCGCCCACAGCCTCACCACGTCGCCGCCCTCCGCAGGCGCCACACGGCGGGAACGGCCGCGACGACCCCGAACAGCACGATGGCGCCAGCCGCCGGCAGGACGTCCATCCAGCGTCCCGATGCGGTCTGGTCCGCGATGCCGCGCAGGAACCAGCCGTGCGGCGAGGCGCTGGAGGCGAGCTGGAGGAGGCCCGAGGATGCGGGGATCGGGACGAACACCCCGCCGAGCATCCCGAGAACGACGGCCACGATGGACTGGTAGTTGCCGGCCTGTTCGGCCGTCCTGGCGAAGCTGCCGACCAGGGCCATCAACCCGATCGCGGCGAACACGATCGCCACGATGAGGACGCACTGCTCCGGCGGGTGGACCCCAGTCGGCCCCGAGCAGGACGGACGAGGCGACGGCCAGGACCGCCATGGAGACCAGCCCGAGCAGCGCCGCCCCCGCCGCCTTCCCCACCTGCAACGCCCAGACCGGGATGGGTGCCGCCAGCATCCGTGGGAGCGTCCCGAGTTGCCGCTCCTCGAGGATGCCGGTGACCCCGAACTGCACCGTGAAGAACACGAAGAACGCGGCCATCCCCGCCGCGAGGTAGCTGGCCATGTCGAGCTGGCGGTCGGGCTCGAGCAACGAGCTGACCGACAGCGACGGCGCCGCGCCGCCGACGTCGGCGGCGATGGCCGCCGCGTCCACCGACGGATCCAGCGTCACCGAGGTGGCGACGGCGAGCGCCGACGCCTCGAGCCGTGACGCCCACGATCGCGCCACGCCACGGGCGACCTCGCCGGCGAGAGCAGCATCGCTGCCCACGAGCACCTCGACCTCCGTCGGCCGACCGGAGGTCACCGCGTCGCTGAAGCCGGCGGGCAGGACCCACGCCGCATCGAGGTCGCCATCGCGGAGGGCGGACTCGACGGTCGGACCGGTCATCGAACGGCTCGAGTTCGAGGATGCCGGAGCTCGCGACGGCCGGGAGCACCTGGCCGGAGAAGCTCGCGGCCACGGCCCCGCCGTCGAGATCGACCACCGCGGCCCTGATCGACAGCTCCTCGACGTCGGGGAACATCGACGAGAACAGGAACGTCAGGCCGATGGGCACCACGAAGGCGAACAGGAACACGCTGCGGTCACGGACCCGCAACCGCAGGTCCTTGGCCAGGATCAGCAGCGCGGCACGCACGGTCAGTCCCTCAACGCTCTGCCGGTGAGGTGCAGGAACACGTCCTCGAGATCGGGCTCCCGGACCTCGACTCCCGTGACGGTCGCGCCGCTCCCGGTGACGGCGGCGAGCAGGCCGGGCAGCGCCGCGGCGGCGCCCCTCAGCAGGCACACCACCGCCTGTCCGTCGGTGTCGGCGCTGGTGACGCCCGGGACCGCAGCACACGCGGCCGCGGCCGCCGCGACGTCACCCGCGACCTCGAGCCGGACCCGGTCGAGCTCGCCGACGCCGTCCGTGAGCTCACGACGGGTCCCCTCCCCGACGATGCGGCCCCGGTCGACGATCGCCAGGCGGTCGCAGAGCCGCTCGGCCTCCTCCATGTAGTGCGTGGTGTAGAGGACCGCCATGCCGGCGACCGACAGCTGCTCGACCGACTCGAGGATGGCGTTGCGCGACTGCGGGTCCACCCCGACGGTCGGCTCGTCGAGGATCAGCAGCTTCGGCCGGTGCAGCAGCCCCACGCCGATGTTCAGCCGTCGCTTCATACCACCGGAGAACTCGTCGGCCCGATCGTCGGCCCGATCGGTGAGCCCCGTGACCTCGAGGACCTCGTCGACCCGGGAGGTCAGGTCGGGCTGCCCGAGCCCGTAGAGGCGTCCGAAGAACCGCAGGTTCTCCCGGGCGGTCAGGTCGGGGTAGACCGCCAGCTCCTGTGGGACGAGACCGATGTGGCGCTTCACCGCCGACCGGCGAGGTGTGAGCACCTCGCCGAGCACGTGCACCTCGCCAGCATCGGGCCGCAGCAGACCCGCGATCATCGAGATCGTCGTGGTCTTGCCGGCCCCGTTCGGGCCGAGCAGCCCGTAGGTCTCCCCCTCGGCGACCTCGAACGACACCCCGTCGACCGCCGTCAGGTCGCCGTACCGCTTCTCGAGACCCACGCAGCTCAGGACGCTCACCGACCGCTCCTGCTCGAGGGTGTGGCGGGCCTGGAACCTAGCCGTCCGAGACGGGCCGGACCGGACATCGCCGATCAGACGTTCGCGGCCTGCATCGAGGCGAGCTCGCGCTTGAGGTCCGAGATCTCGTCGCGCAGGCGGGCGGCGTACTCGAAGCGGAGGTCGCCCGCCGCCTCGTGCATCTCCTCCTCGAGCCGCTTGATGAGCGCCGCGAGGTCCTCCTGTGGCAGCTCGGAGACGTCCGCCGCGTCGCGGCCCACCCCCGCGGAGCTGGATTCGGCGGGCTGGTAGTCCTCGCCGGCCTCCTCGGCACGGACGGCCGCGAGGATGTCGCCGACGCGCTTGCGGATGGTCTGCGGATCGATGCCGTGCTCGGCGTTGTAGGCCAGCTGCTTGTCGCGCCGGCGGTCGGTCTCCTCGAGCGCCTGCTTCATCGCGGCGGTGATCTGGTCGGCGTACATGATCACCTGGCCGTCGACGTTCCGGGCCGCACGTCCGATCGTCTGGATCAGCGAGGTGGCCGACCGCAGGAAGCCCTCCTTGTCGGCGTCGAGGATCGCGACGAGCGACACCTCGGGGAGGTCGAGCCCCTCGCGGAGCAGGTTGATGCCGACGAGCACGTCGAACTCACCGAGGCGCAGGTTCTTGAGGATCTCGACGCGCTGGACGGTGTCGATGTCGGAGTGCAGGTAGCGGACCCGGACGCCGTTCTCGAGCAGGTAGTCGGTCAGGTCCTCGGCCATCTTCTTGGTCAACGTGGTGACGAGCACCCGCTGGTCGTGTTCGACGCGCCGACGGATCTCCTCCATCAGGTCGTCGATCTGTCCCTTGGTCTGCCGCAGCACGACCTGCGGATCGACCAGCCCGGTGGGACGGATGATCTGTTCGGCGATGGTGTCGGACTCGCGACGTTCGTAGGACCCAGGTGTGGCCGAGATGAACAGCCGCTGACCGACCCGGTCGAGGAACTCGTCGAACATCAGGGGCCGGTTGTCGCGGGCCGACGGCAGGCGGAACCCGTAGTCGACGAGGTTGTCCTTGCGGGACCGGTCCCCCTCGTACATGGCGCCGATCTGCGGCACGGTGACGTGCGACTCGTCGGTCATCACCACGAAATCGGGCGGGAAGTAGTCGAGCAGGGTGTAGGGCGCCTCGCCCGGCGCGCGGCCGTCGAAGTGCCGCGAGTAGTTCTCGATGCCGTTGCACGACCCGACCTCGCGGATCATCTCCAGGTCGTAGTTCGTGCGCATCTTGAGGCGCTGCGCCTCGAGCAGCTTCCCCGAACGCTCGAACTCCTCGAGCCGATCGGCCAGCTCGGCCTCGATCGAGCGGACCGCGCGTTCGAGGGCGGGACGCGACGAGACGTAGTGCGAGGCGGGGAAGATCCCGGCGTCACGCACCGGCTGCGAGACCTCGCCGGTCAGGGTGTCGACGCGCACGATGCGGTCGATCTCGTCGCCGAAGAACTCGACGCGGAGCGCGCGTTCGTCGTCGGCCGGGAAGACCTCGAGGGTGTCACCCCGGACCCGGAACGTGCCCCGTACGAGGTTGAGGTCGTTGCGGCTGTACTGGAGGTCGACGAGCTTGCGCATCGCTGCGTCGAGCCCGACCGAGTCGTCACCGGAACGCAACCACAGGATGTGGTCCTCGTACTCGTGGGGCGAACCGAGGCCGTAGATGCACGACACCGACGCGACGACCACCACGTCACGACGCGAGAGCAACGCCATCGTGGCGCGGTGGCGCAGCCGGTCGATCTCGTCGTTGATCGACGAGTCCTTCTCGATGTAGGTGTCGCTCGAGGCGATGTAGGCCTCGGGTTGGTAGTAGTCGTAGTAGCTGACGAAGTACTCGACGGCGTTGTCCGGCAGGAAGTCGCGGAACTCGTTGGCGAGTTGGGCGGCCAACGTCTTGTTCGGCGCGATGACCAGGCATGGGCGCTGGATGCGTTCGAGCACCTTCGCGGCCGTGAACGTCTTCCCGGTCCCGGTGGCGCCGAGCAGCGTCACCGCCTTCTCCCCCGCCTCGAACGCGTCGACGATGCGTTCGATCGCCCGCGGCTGGTCACCCGCCGGCGAGAAGTCGCTGACGACCCGGAACGGGGTGTCGTCGCGGAGGTGACGGTGCGTGGCGCGCGGTTGCCCGCCTGCGGAGCTCGGAGATGGGTCCATGCGCTCGACGGTACCCCGCCGCCGTGACAGGTCAGCTGCCGCTCGGGCCCACCGTCGCAGCGGGCCGCGACGAGCTGGTCGTGACGTCGATGGTCCGGTCGCGACGCGCCGACCGATGGGGCCGCCGCCCGTCAGGCAGGGGAACCACGTCGGACGTGGCTGGCCGAGACCAGGTCGCCAGCCAGTCCGCGGCGCGCGCCGCTCCCCGGCCGTCCTCCAGGCGCTCGAGCGGGCCCGGGTCGATCCCCGCGGCCGCCGCGAGCACGCTCGGCCATTCCGACGCGTCCGGCCAGCGGGACAGCGAGGTCGCGGCGCCGACGGACGCGAGCAGTCGCGGCAGCACCTCGTCGCCGACCCGGTCACCGGTGCCCGGCACCACGAGCAACGGCCGTCGTGCCGTGGCCGTCTCCGCGACGACCGACAGCGACGCCCTCCCGACGACCACGTCCGCGGCCTCGAGCGCGTGCCACGGGTCATCGGTCCACCCGAGGCGCCGGACGTTGCTCGGCAAACCCTCGGCCGGGGTCCCGCACCGGCCGACGGTCACCCAGGTCCAGGTGGGAGTGGCCGCCGCGGCGCTCGCGACGTCGCTGGCGCCCCCGAGGCCGTCGCGTCCGCACAGGAGAGTGACCACCCGCGCGTCGTCGGCGATGCCGAGCGCGCGGCGGCCAGCGCGTCCGTGGGGACGGCGCCCGGAGAACCGGGACAGGAGGCCGACGTGGACGGTGCGCTCGCGGACCCACCGCGGTGTCGCGTCCGGTTCCAGGACCGCCGGGTAGGGCGCGAGCTCCCGGACGGTGCCCCCACCGTCCGCGAGCCGGTCACCGATGGCACCGGGGCGCCGGACGCTCACGATCTGGACCCCGGCCGCCGCCCCTTCGGCGACGGGAGCACCGGAACCGTCGGCCACGAGCAGATCGGGACGGGCTCCGTGGAACCAGTTCAGCAACCGCGAGGCGGTATCGCCGTCGAAGTCGCCCGGTCCTCCCCCGGGAGCGCGTTGCATCCGTGCCGACCACGGCAACGCGACGACACCGATCCCGAGCTGTTCGAGCTCGGGCGCCGGGCCCAGGGTGAGCGCGGTCAGGCGGACGCCGGTCAGGTGCGGGCGGACCGCGGCGAGTCGAGCGCGCGCGCCGGCGGCGTCGCCGACGAACCACGCCAGGTGTGATCGGACCTCGTGCACGGCGGACCCCCGTCCCGAGCGGACCAGGAGCCGTGGTGCGGACCATCTCCAGCGTCCGCGAACTCCTGGACGGCTGGACTGCTCAACCGGTGCGGCGACCGTACGGCGCGGACGCCTGCGACCTCATCCAGGTGGTCTGGACGGGCCGGCCCGAGCGAGCCACCTCCGACCCGCGGCCACGGCCGTCCGGCCATCAGGTCCCTCGCGCTGCCGTCACCGCTCCGCCGGATCAGGCCCCCGCCTCCTGAGCGGCCCGTGCCGCGGCCTCGATCCGTTCCGCCACGGCGTCGACGGCCCGCTCGAGCTCCTCGACGCTGCCCCCGTTGTCGAGGACATGGGTCGCGACAGCCCGCCGACGCGCATCGTCGGTCTGCGCGCGCATCCGCGCCCTCGCGTCGGCCTCGTCGAGCCCCCGGCCTCCGGTGAGGCGCGCGAGGCGTACCGCCTCGTCGGCGAGCACGACGATCACCTCGTCGAAGCGGCCGGCCTGACCGGTCTCGATCAGGAGCGGGTGGTCCACGAGCGCGACCAGCGGGTCGCGGACCGACGTCGTCGGCCCCGAGCATCGCCACCCGCTCGGCGATGCGGGCGGCGATCCGCGGGTGGGTGATCCGGTCGAGGGCGGAGCGGGCATGGTCGTCGGCGAACGCGACGCGTGCCAGGGCCTGTCGGTCGAGGGACCCGTCCGCCCGCAGCACGTCGGCACCGAAACGTTCGGCGAGCTCGGCGAGCGCCGGCTCACCGGGCTCGACGATGCCGCGGGCCACATCGTCGGCGTCGATGACGGGCCAGCCACGGTCCTCGAGCCGTGCGGCGACGGTGGACTTGCCGCTGCCGATGCCACCCGTCAACCCCACCAGGTACACCGCTGCTCCTCCGCGCCGGCACGGGTCCGGTGCGGAGGCTAGCGACGGCGTTCGACCGTCGAGAGCCCCGGCGCGGGGCCGGGGCTCTCGGTCGGTGCGGGTGGCGTCAGGACGTGGTCTCGTCGTCCTCAGCCGCGGTGGCGTCCTCGTCTGCGGGAGCCTCCTCAGCGGGAGCCTCGATCGCCGACGAGGCCTCCTCAGCGGGAGCATCCTCGGCCGCGGGAACATCCTCGGCGGCCGGAGCTCCTCGCGGCCTCCTCGGCGTCAGCGGTCCGCTCCTCGGGGATCTCGGCCTCTGCCAGCGCCATCTCCTCGGGGGTCGGCTCGGAGTCGCCGCCGAAACCGGCCTTGGCGAACGCAGCGGCCAGGCTGCTGCCCGACGCGGCGGTGTCGTCGCCACCGGACGAGTACGCCGTCGACACGGCCGGAGCCGGGTTCGGGTCGTACGGGTCCTGCGCGACCTCGCCCTCGGACGGTGCCTGCGCCTGCTTCAGCGACAGCGAGATGCGGCGACGCACCGTGTCGATGTCGATGACCTTGACCTCGATCTGGTCACCGACGTTGACGACGGCCTCCGGCACCTCGACGTGACGCTCGGCGAGCTCGGAGATGTGGACGAGACCCTCGATCCCGTCGGCGACCTTCACGAACGCACCGAACGGCACGAGCTTGGTCACCTCGCCATCGACGTTCTCGTCGACGGCGTGCTCGCGGGCGAACTTCTGCCACGGGTCCTCCTGCGTGGCCTTCAGCGACAGCGAGACGCGCTCGCGGTCGAGGTCCACGTCGAGCACCTCGACCTCGACCTGATCGCCGACCTCGACGACCTCGGACGGGTGGTCGATGTGCTTCCAGGACAGCTCGGAGACGTGCACGAGCCCGTCGACACCACCGAGGTCGACGAACGACCCGAAGTTGACGATGGACGACACGACGCCCGAGCGGACCTCGCCCTTCTGGAGCGAGCGCAGGAACTCGTTGCGGAACTCCGACTGCGTCTCCTCGAGGAACTTGCGCCGCGAGAGGACGACGTTGTTGCGGTTCTTGTCGAGCTCGATGATCTTGCACTCGAGCTCGGTGCCGACGTAGGGCGCGAGGTCACGCACGCGCCGCATCTCGACCAGCGAGGCGGGCAGGAAGCCACGCAGCCCGATGTCGAGGATGAGGCCGCCCTTGACGACCTCGATGACCGTGCCGACGACCGTCTTGTCGTCGGTGTAGATCGCCTCGATGGTGCCCCAGGCGCGCTCGTACTGGGCGCGCTTCTTGGAGAGGACCAGGCGACCCTGGTCGTCCTCCTTGTTCATCACCAGCGCTTCGACGACGTCGCCCACCTGCACGACCTCGTTCGGGTCCACGTCGAGCTTGATGGACAGCTCGCGGGCGGGGATGACGCCCTCGGACTTCCAGCCGATGTCGAGCAGGACCTCGTCGGGGTCGATCTTGACGACGACGCCCTCGATGACCGAACCCTCCTCCATGGCCTTGAGGGTGCCTTCGAGCATCGCCTCGAAGTCCTCCTCGGAGAGGTCGTTCTCGACGATCGCGTCGCCGGTCGAGGTCATCTGACCGCCCGGATCCTGGCTGACGACCACGGATTCGGGGGTGCTGGGAGCCGCGCTCTGGTCGGCGGGCGTGGGGGTGGAACTGGTGTCGGGGGCTTCGGACATCGGGGACAGGTCTCTCGGTCGCGGATGGGCGGACGCGCCGGCGCACCGGGTGGTGCGGCGGCGGTGGAGCGAACCCCGGAGCCGCTCCCACGCGCGCGCGGTCGAGCGATGGTCCGGGGGGACCCGGAGAGGGTCGCAGTCACCTCCTGCGGTGTCAACGTGGCGCCGCGGCGTGGACGGGTACCGCCTACCGTCCCGGACCGGCCGTACCCCCGAGGAGCCTGCGTGGACGATCGGTTCGACGAGCCATCCGAGGAGCTCGCTGACGGCCTCGTGCGCGGGGAGGACGGTGTGCTGCGGTGCTGGTGGCCCGGCGACGACCCGGAGTACCGCCGCTACCACGACACCGAGTGGGGCCGGCCGGTCCACGACGACCGGCGCCTGTTCGAGAAGCTCTGCCTCGAGGGCTTCCAAGCCGGCCTGTCGTGGCTCACCATCCTGCGCCGACGTCCCGCGTTCCGCGAGGTGTTCGCCGGCTTCGACCCCGAACGGGTCGCGGTGTTCGACGCCGCCGACGTCGACCGGCTGCTGACCGATCCACGGATCATCCGCCACCGCGGCAAGGTCGAGGCCACCATCCACAACGCACGGGCCTACCTCGACCTCGTCGGTTCGGGGGGATCGCTCGACGAGCTCGTCTGGCGCTACGCCCCGCGAACACCACCCGTCCCCCGGACCCGCGCCGAGGTCCGAGCGACCTCACCCGAAGCGAGCGCGCTCGCCGCCGAACTCAAGCGCCGGGGGTTCCGGTTCGTCGGCCCGACGACCGCGTACGCCTTCAGCCAGGCGATGGGCCTCGTCGACGATCATCTGGTCGGCTGCGCCTCCCGCACCCCGAGCACGGGGTGACCACCTGGTCGGCTGCGCCTCCCGCACCCCGAGCACGGGGTGACCACCTGGTCGGCTGCGCGGCGCGTGGACGTTCGTCCGCCTGACCCGACCGACGGTGGTCGTTCGGTGGTCACGGCGGGGCACGCGACATCGTCGTTCCGCGAACCTCCGTCGAGCGCCGGTGGACGTCACCGGCCACCCACCTCGACAGGAGCCGACGTGCAGGACCAGGACGCCAGGACCCTCGACGACGTCCTCGACGGGGAGCGCATCGCCATGGTCGTCACCGCCGACCAGCGTGCCCGCCCGATGACCATCATCGACCGGGACGGTTCCCGGTTGTGGTTCCTCACCGACCGCGGAGCCGACTGGGTCCAGGCGCTGCCGGAGAACGAGATCGTCGCCATCGTCATCAGCGACCCGAAGGACTCCCTCCACGTGTCGCTGACCGGTCAGGTCGGCTTCTCCGACGAGCCGGACGTGCTCGAGCGGCTGTGGTCGAAGCCGATGGAGGCGTGGTTCGACGGCGCCGACGACCCGAAGCTCACCGCCCTGCACGTCGACGTGTCCGACGGTGAGTACTGGGACGGACCGGACTCGGGGCTGAGCCGGGCGGTCCGTGGGATCGCTTCCGTCGTCACCGGCGAGGGGCGTGCGCTGATGGGTGAACAGGGCGACGTGACGACCTGACCGCCGATGCCGCGGGCGGGACGGGGACCGCCTCAGGTGGTCCCCGCCTTGCCGACGTGTCGGCTGGCACGACCTGCCCGTGCACCGTGACGACCAGCCCCTCCCCCGCGACGTACGTCGCGGACGTGGCGAGGTCGAGTCGCGCCACGAGTTCCTCGGCGGACAGGCGCGCCTCCGATCCGCCGCCCTCGACCACGACGTCACACGGTACGGCCGCGTGGGACTCGGGGGTACCGTGCCGTCCCTCGCCGCCGCTGCCGGAGCACGTCCGTGGCCCTCCCGAACCCCTTCACGCGCCGCAGGCACCACCCGCCGAGGCCGACGCTCGAACGACAGCGCGACGACATGCCGAAGACCGGCCTGTTCGCCGAGCCGGTCCGCGTCACCGAGCTCGACGTCCTCGAACCCGAGATGCTCGAAGATGGCCGCCACCGGGTGACCTTCCTGATCGAGGTCCGCGACGCCGAGGGGCGCCGGTGCCCCGATCTCTCGGTGGAGGCACGCGTCACCGGGCCGGAGCGCACGCGCACCGTCCAGGGCACGACCGACCTCTTCGGCCGCATCCGGTTCCGCATGGCGGGACCGACCGGCGGGTACGGGCTCGAGATCACCGACGTCGCCGCGCACGGCCTCGACTGGGACCGCCAGGCGGGGCCGGCCACGGCCGCAACCACCGCCGGTTGAGCCGCAGCGCCGCCTAGTCTCGGTGATCGCGGATCAGGAGCGGACGTGGCGCGGCAGCCGAAGGTGTTCGGGGTGGTCCTCGCTGGCGGGGAGGGCAAGCGTCTCGCCCCCCTGACCCGTGATCGAGCCAAGCCGGCGGTCCCGTTCGGCGGCGCCTACCGGCTGGTCGACTTCGCCCTGTCGAACCTCGTGAACTCTGGCTACCGACGCATCGTCGTGCTGACCCAGTACAAGAGCCACAGCCTCGACACCCACCTCGCGCGGACGTGGCGGATGTCGCCGATGCTCGGCAACTACGTCGCGCCGGTCCCCGCCCAGATGCGCACGGGACGGGGGTGGTTCGCCGGGTCCGCGGACGCGGTCTTCCAGAACCTCAACATCATCCGCGACGAGTCACCCGACTACATCTGCGTGTTCGGCGCGGACAACCTCTACCGCATGGACGCCGCCCAGATGGTCGAGCAGCACATCGCCTCCGGTGCCGGTGTCACGGTCGCCGGGCTGCGGGTCCCGATCGAGCAGGCGAGCGCGTTCGGGGTCATCGAGACCGACGGCGCTGGGAGGATCGCCGCCTTCCGCGAGAAGCCCACCGACGCGGTCGGTCTGGCGGACGACCCCACCCACGTCTACGCCTCCATGGGCAACTACGTCTTCACCACCGAGGCGCTCATCGACGCGCTCCGGACGGACGCCGTCGACGAGGGCTCCGCCCACGACATGGGTGGCGACATCATCACCGGCATGGTCTCGCGCGGCGATGCGGCCGTGCACGACTTCGTGCGCGACAACGACGTCCCCGGTTCGACCGACCGCGATCGCGGGTACTGGCGCGACGTCGGGACCATCGACGCCTACCACGAGGCGCACATGGATCTGGTGTCGGTCCACCCGATCTTCAACCTCTACAACCTCGACTGGCCCATCTTCACCTGGCACGACCCGTTGCCACCGGCCAAGTTCGTCTTCGACGACGACGACCGCCGCGGCTCCGCGGTCGACTCGATGGTCTGCTCGGGCGTCGTGGTCTCCGGAGGGTCGGTCCGGCGGTCGGTCCTCTCGCCCGGCGTCCGGATCCACAGCCGCTCGGACATCGAGCGGTCCGTGTTGCTCAACGGCGTCGAGGTGGGACGCGGCGCGGTGGTCCGCAACGCCATCGTCGACAAGAACGTGCGCATCCCCGAGGGGGCGGAGATCGGCGTGGACCCGGAGCACGACCGGGCGCGCTTCCACGTGTCGGACGGGGGCGTCGTGGTCATCGGGAAGGGCGACCTCGTGCCCGGTCCGGACGAGGCGTGAGCGTCGAACGGCCACGCGTCGGGATCCTGACCAAGGAGTACCCGCCGGCCGTCTACGGGGGCGCCGGCGTGCACGTCGCCGAGCTCGCCCGCGCACTCGATGGCCACGTCGACGTCGCGGTGCACTGCTTCGGTGACCCGCGTGACGATGCCCTGGTCGCCGGCACGCACCGCGAGTGGGACGCGCTCGCCGGCGACGCCCCGGAGCTCAGCGCCCTCCGGACGGTGTCGGCCGACCTGTCGATGGTCGCCGCGACCGGCGACGTCGCGCTGGCGCACAGCCACACCTGGTACGCCAACCTCGCCGGGCACCTCACGGCGCTCGTCCACGACGTGCCGCACGTCGTGACCACGCACAGCCTCGAACCGCTGCGTCCCTGGAAGCGCGAGCAGCTCGGTGGTGGGTACGCCCTGTCGAGCTTCTGCGAGCGCACCGCCATCGAGCACGCGGATGCCATCATCGCCGTCTCGCGGGGCATGCGGGACGACGTGCTCGCCAGCTACCCGTCGGTCGACCCGAACCGCGTCGAGGTGATCCACAACGGCGTGGACCCGCAGGCGTGGCGGCGGGTCGACGCCGGCGACGTCCTCGAGCGACACGGCATCGACGCGAGCCTGCCGACCGCGGTCTTCGTCGGACGGATCACCCGCCAGAAGGGCGTGGTCCACCTGCTCGACGCGGCCGCGCACCTCCCCGCCGGCACCCAGCTGGTGCTCTGCGCGGGAGCCCCGGACACGCCCGAACTGGCCGCGGAGTTCCGCCAGCGCGTCGACGATCTCACGGACGCGCCCGTCCGGGTGGTCTGGATCGAGAGCATGCTGCCCCGACCGGAGCTCCTCCAGGTCCTGTCCGCAGCGGACGTGTTCGTCTGTCCCTCCATCTACGAGCCGTTCGGCATCGTCAACCTCGAGGCGATGGCGGTCGGCCTCCCCGTGGTCGCCTCCGCCGTCGGCGGCATCCCGGAGGTCGTCGTCGACGGCGAGACCGGCTGGCTCGTCCCCTACGAGACCGGTGACGACGGGACCGGGGGGCCCGCGGACGCCCCGACGGTTCGCACGTGACCTCGCCGCGCGCCTCACCGACCTGCTCGGGGACGTGGACACCGCCCGGGTGATGGGTGACCACGGCCGCCTGCGGGTCGAGGAGCGGTTCTCCTGGGCGTCCATCGCGGCCGAGACGGCCGCGCTCTACCGCCGCCTCCTCAGCTGACGGGTCGAGCGTGCGAGCCCTGACTCCCCTGTACCGTCCCGCCGTCCGTCGCCTGCTCGACGCGCGACGGACCTTCGTGCAGGTCGCGCTGGCGATCGCCGGGTCCTGGCTGGTCGCCACCGAGCTCCTCGGCTACGAGGAGCCCTTCTTCGCGCCGATCGCCGCCGTGATCGTGCTCAACACGCCGGCCGAGCGGGGTCGCCGCGCCGCCGAGATCGTCGTCGGGGTCGCGACGGGGATCGCGGTGGCCGACCTGCTGGTGGTCGGCATCGGGACCGGCGGGTGGCAGCTGGTCCTCGTCGCGGTGCTGGCGATGGCGACCGCGACGGCCGCGGGAGGGGGTCCCATCGTCCGGGCGCAGGCCACCGTCGCTGCGATCCTCGTGGTGACCCTCCAGCCGCCCACGCTCGACCTGGTCCCCCACCGCTTCTTCCACGCGGCCATCGGTGGGGCGACCGCCCTGCTGGTCGCCGCGCTGCTGCCCCGGGCACCCGAACGTCAGCTGCGCGGGGCCGCGGGGCCGCTGTTCGACGATCTGGCGACCACGCTCACCGACGTGGCCCGCGCCCTCCGTGAGGACGACCACGACCTCGCCCGCCGTGCCCTCGATCGGGCTCGCGACCTGGACGCCGAGGTCGACGACCTGCGCGGTTCCATCGCGGTCGCCCACGAGACCGCTCGGATGTCCCCGCACCAGCGGCGCCGACGGGGTCTGGTCGACAGCTACGCCGATGCCCTCGAACCGCTCGACCTCGCGGTCCGCGACACCCGCGTCCTCGCCCGGGCGGCCGTCGCCGTCATGCGGCACGGAGCGGACACCGAGGGCGCACCCACGGAGCTCGCCGACGCGGTGCTCGACCTCGCCGACGCGGTGCGGGCCCTCGGCGCTCAGCTGATCGGCGACGGCGACCCCGGACACACCCAGCGACACGCGGGCGCGGCGGCAGCCCGAACCCGCCCCCTGTTCGCCGATGCCCACGCCCTCGCCGTCAGCCGGGTCGTCGGTCAGATCCGCGCGACCGGTATCGACCTGCTGCGCGGCTCGGGCCTGCGGACCGAGGAGGCGCAACGCGTGCTGTACGAGGCACCGGATCCGCCCTCACGTCGCGTCCCTCCGGGGGGCGATCCGGAGCGACCCTGACGTGTCCATCCCCGCGTCGAGGTCGCTCGGCGCGACGGTTAGGGTGCCGCTCGCACCTGGGAGCCGACCGGGACGGAGCGACCCGTGACAGACGTGGCGACGATCCTCGGTGACGTGCTGCCACCCGAGCGCACGCTGGCCGGTCCGGACGTCGCCCCCGAGTACGGGCACGACGAGACCCTCTCGGCCGAGCCACACCGGCCCGCCCTGGTCCTGCTCCCCGAGACCACCGACGAGGTCGTGGCGATCGTCGCGAGGGCCGACGCGAACGGCATCGCGGTGACGGCCCGCGGTGCCGGCAGCGGCCTGTCGGGGGCCGCCATCCCCGACCACGACGGCATCGTCGTCTCGTTCGAGCGGTTCGACCGCATCGTCGAGATCGACGTGGACAACGGCGTGGCCGTCGTCGAACCCGGGGTCCGGCTCGTGGACCTCGACGCCGCGCTCGCGCCCCACGGCCTGGTCTACCCCGTCCGTCCCGGTGAGGAGGGCGCCACGCTCGGCGGCACGGTGAACACCAACGCCGCGGGGATGCGCGCCGTCCGGTACGGCGTCACCCGCAACCACGTGCTCGGGTTGGAGCTCGTGCTCGCCTCCGGCGAGGTGATCCGGACGGGCGGCAAGATCGTCAAGGTGTCGAGCGGGTACGACCTGACCCAGGTCGTCGTCGGGTCGGAGGGCACGCTGGCGCTCGTCACGCGGATCTGGCTCAAGCTGAGCCGGCGGCCGGTCAACACCCGGACGCTGCTGGCGCCGTTCGAGAGCATCGAGCGCATCACCGCCGCCATCCCGCCGATCCTCGCCGCCGGCGCGGACCCCCTGGTCCTCGAGTACATCGACGCGCTGACGATGGCGGCGATCGTGCACCGCTCCGGGATGGAGCTCGGCATCAGCGACGAGGTGCGGGACGCCGCCGCGGCCTACCTCGTCCTGCAGATAGACGACGCCGATGCTGCACGGGTCGACGAGGACATCCTGGCGCTCGGCGGGCTGCTCACCGATGAGCTCGGGGCTGCCGACGTCCTGGTCCTACCAGGAGACGCCGCCGCGCAGCTGATCACCGCCCGCGAGCAGGCGTTCTACGCCGCCAAGGAGATCGGGTTCCACGACATCATCGACGTCGTGGTCCCGCGCGCCGCGCTCCCGGCCTACGTCCGACGCGTGGGAGAGATCGCCACCGAGTTCTCCTCACCCATCGTCGGGTGTGGTCACGCGGGTGACGGCAACGTGCACATGTCGGTCCTGCAGGCAGACGACGCGATCCGCGAGCAGGTGATGAACGCGCTGCTGGCCGCCGGCGTCGAGCTCGGCGGCGCCGTCAGCGGCGAGCACGGCATCGGTCGCCACAAGCGCCCCTACTTCCTGGCGCTCACCGACCCGGTCAACGTTCGCCTCATGCGGGGCATCAAGGCCATCTTCGATCCCAACGGCACCCTGAACCCGGGCGCCATCTTCGACCTGGAGGTCCAGGCATGAACGGGGCCAACGCGCTCATCCGCACCCTGGTCGCGGCGGACGTCGACGTCTGCTTCACCAACCCCGGGACCTCCGAGATGCACTTCGTCGCAGCGCTCGACGACGTCCCCGGGATGCGCGGCGTGCTCGCGCTGTTCGAGGGGGTCGCCACCGGCGCGGCCGACGGGTACGCGCGGATGGCGGGGCGACCCGCGGCCGTGCTGCTCCACCTCGGACCTGGCCTCGGCAACGGGCTCGCCAACCTCCACAACGCGCGGCGTGCCGGGACCCCGATCGTCACCATCGTCGGCGACCACGCGCTCCCCCACAAGGAGCTCGACGCACCCCTCGAGTCCGACATCGAGACGGTCGCCCGCAACGTCTCCACCTGGGTGCGTACCTCGTCGTCGACCGAGGCCCTCGGGCGCGACACGGCCGAGGCCGTCGCCGCGGCCATCGGCGCGCCGGGACAGGTCGCCACCCTCATCCTGCCGGCCGACGTGAGCTGGAACGAGGGCGGCGAGGTCGCTGCCCCGGTCGCACCTACCGGTCGCACCGAGGTCTCCTCCGACACGGTGGCGTCGGTCGCCAAGGCCCTGAGCGCCGAGGAACCGGCGCTCATCCTGCTCGGCGGCGAGGTCCTCGCCGACGCGGCCGCGATCGACGCGGCCGCGACCATCGCCCGCAGCACCGGAGCCGAGGTCCTCGCCGAGGTCTTCCCGACGCGTCTGGCACGTGGCCAGGGTGTCGCTCCGCTCGAACGGCTCGGGTACCTGTCCGAAGCCTCCAGCCAGCAGCTGGCAGGCAAGACCCACCTGATCCTGGTCGGTGCCGAGGAGCCGGTGACCTTCTTCGCCTACCCGGACAAGCCGAGCCAGCTCGTCCCCGACGGTACCGAGGTGCACGTGCTCGCCGGCGAGGCGGACGACGCCTCCGGGGCGCTGGCCGCGCTGGCCGCCGAGCTCGGGTGCGCCGACGAGGACCCCCCGCGCCCCTCCGGCGACCGTGCCGAACGGCCGACCGGCGAGCTCAACGCCTGGACGGTCTCCCTCGCCGTCGGCGCGCTCCTGCCCGAGGACGCGATCGTGGTGGACGAGGCGATCACCTCCAGCCTGTCCCTGCCGATGACCACCGCCAACGCGCCGCGGCACGACTGGCTGACGCTGACCGGTGGATCCATCGGCTTCGGGCTGCCCGCGGCCGTCGGGGCGGCCATCGCCGCGCCGGACCGCAAGGTGCTCGCCCTGCAGGCCGACGGCTCGGCGATGTACACGCTGCAGTCGCTGTGGACGATGGCGCGCGAGGAGCTCGACGTCACCGTCGTGATCTACAACAACGCCTCCTACGAGATCCTGAAGATGGAGCTGCTGCGCGTCGGGGCCGAAGCGATGGGCCCGAAGGCCGCCGACCTGTTCGACCTCGGTCGCCCGCAGCTCGACTTCTGCGCGCTGGCGCGGGGCATGGGTGTCGACGCGACCCGGGCGACCACGGCCGAGGAGTTCACCGAGCAGCTCGAGGCGGCCCTCGCGACGCCGGGCCCGTCCCTGGTGGAGGCGGTGATCCCGAAGATGTTCTGACCGCGCACGTGCACGGGCGCGCGGCGTCGCGGGCGGGGCAGGTGCGGGGCGGATCGACGTCGAACTCCCGACGCGACGACCCACCGTCCGGGAGACCTGCGTTGCGCGCATCCGTCCGTACCCCGCTCAGCATCCTGCTCACGGTCGCGATGGCCGCGGCCACGCTCGTGGCCGTGCTCGCCACGCCGGCTGGTGCGACACCGGTCGCCGAACAGGACCTCACCTACGAGGCCATGGGACGGGTCTTCCCCGACCCCCAGGGGTGCGTCACCGGGCTGCCGCTCGCCTCGCCGAACGCCAACGGCAACGTGTGCGCCCTGCAGTTCGTGCAGTGGGACGAGGCCATCGGCGGCCTCCGGTTCCTGGCGGAGAAGTACCCCCGCTACGTGCAGCTGATCAACCTCCCCCAGCAGTTCGGCACCCACGAGCACTTCGCCAACGAGTCCCTGATGTCAGCGGGCATCCCCCGCGAGGACCTCACGCGCGAGCAGCGTCCCCTGTACGTGGTCAAGGTGACCGATCGCGCGTCGTCGACCCCGGAGTCTGACCGCAAGCACTTCGCCTACTCGCTGTCGATCCACGGCATCGAGCGGGCCGGCCTCGAGGGGGGCATCCGCGCCGTCGAGGACCTCGCGACGTGGGCAGCGTGCGAGAACGGTGACGCTCCCGCGCAGATCGACTGCGGCACCGAGGGCTCGTCGCCGAGCGAACCTCGTCGGCTGCTCGACCCGTTCGACGATGAGGGCCGCTCACCGACCGCCGGTGAGGCCTTGGCCGACGGCGTGATGCTGTTCACGCTGTCGAACCCCGACGGTTGGGTGCGTGGTGACTACTCCGAGGGCGGCGTCTTCTACCAACGGTTCAACGGCAACGGCATGGACCTCAACCGCGACTGGCCGACGCAGGGCTACTCGGACCCGGCCTACACCTCCTTCAGCGAGCCGGAGTCCCGCGGCTTCGGGCGGTACCTCAAGTGGGTGTCGGACA
Organism: uncultured Nitriliruptoraceae bacterium; assembly: GCA_963850715.1. Classification (GTDB taxonomy): domain Bacteria; phylum Actinomycetota; class Nitriliruptoria; order Nitriliruptorales; family Nitriliruptoraceae; genus Nitriliruptor. Next base: position 187,287 of record CAWKMM010000005.1, read on the forward strand.
CCCGGACCGGCGGCCAGCAGTTCGCCGGTGGCATCGACCTGCACGGCATGGTCACGGCCAACTCCCTGTCGTACACCCTCCTCGGAGCCGCGCAGAAGGACTTCCGCAAGAACGCGATCACGGTCGAGACGGCCGAGCTGATGTTCCGGGACGCCGAGGAGCGGCTGACCTGGTCACCGCACGTGGCTCGCGCCGAGGACTGCCCCGGCCCCGTTCCGGAGCCGTTCTTCGGCCAGGACCGGACGACGGCGCCGATGTGCACCGTCCAGTGGGGCACGGTGTGGGACACCATCGAGTACCAGATCACCGGTGGCATGGGTGACTGGATCGACAACCCCGACCTCGGGCTCGGCGGCGTCGGCATCAACAACGAGATGGCTCTCAGCCACCTCGCACCCAACAACGCCTTCATCCCCGACGTCGTCCAACTGCAGGTGGAGGGCAACAAGTCGCTCATCTACTCGCAGATCACGTCGCTGCTGTACGAGGACGAGATCGACTACGTGCCGGGCGGTCGCATCGCCTTCCTGGACGATCCCGACCGGGTGCGCAGCGAAGGCGGCGAGTTCGTGACCCCGCCGCACATCTACGACCTCCCGACCCAAGCCGACATCGAGGGGCGCGAACTCACCGGCGTCCAGGGCTTCGAGTTCGTCGTGGAGGGCCCCCAGCACGACATCTTCAACGGCGGCATGACCATCGAGGCGACCGCCGCCAACGTCCGTGGCATCGGTGCCGGAACGGCCACGGGGTCGATCATCCTCGACTACTGCGGTGCGCCCGCCGGCGAGGACCAGCATCTGACCCACCAGCACAGCCACGAGCACGGCACGCGGGTCGCCGCCGCCGACCACGGCGACGAGGACGAGGAGGCCCCCGCGGAGGGCTGCGAGGAGGTCGCGCGGTCCTTCGACGGTGGCCCGGTCTACGCCCAGGCTGGTGCCCAGATCGAGATGAACCGACCGCAGGCCGGCGTCTACCAGATCCGTCCGAACCCGGCTCGCGTCGGCCCGGTGGCCTACACGGTGCGCTTCACCCACGACGACGCGATCCCCGGCTGGGACGACCAGGCGCCGTACGACGTGTCCCGTACCGACTTCTTCCGCGACCTCAACGAGTTCGTCTCGGCGTCCGGGAGCGAACTCGTCGGCCTCACGGTCGAGCAGATCGCCGGCGATCCCGGTCTCCTGCGCACGTTCGACACCTTCGTGGTCGCCGACCGTTTCACCACGGCTGCGGCCGACCTCGAACGTGATACGGCCTACGCGGCTGCCCTCCGGACCTTCGTGAGCAGCGGCGGCAACCTGGTGCTGACCGACGGGGCAATCGCCGGCCTCCCTGCGCTCGACATCGGCATCCCGGCCGACGCCGTCCGGCACGGCGTCTACTACGCCGGGTACATCGACTTCAACGACGGGACCGGCCCGACCTTCGGCGAGCACGAGCTGACGCGGGACATCGCTCGCGACGGCACGGCGAGCGGTCGGCAGACCCTCGACGGCACCCGGTACTACGACCGCCGTCAGACCTACGAACCGGTCCCGACGGGGCACCTCGTCGGTGGGCCAGCCACCTGCACCTCGGGCTGCGACGCGCCCATCCACGTCGTGGACCCGGCCGCGTGGGAGGCGGCTGGCGGCACCAACCTCGGCCGCTCCTACGTGCGTCCAGGGCCGAGGGGCGGGACCGGGTTCGCCGGCGTGTCGCTCGGCGAACTGCCCGTCGAAGCGGGGACCATCCGCATCATCGGTGCCCTGCTCCCCGAACCGACCACCGACAACTTCCACCCCTACGGGCTGTCGTCGCACGCGCTGACCTACACCGGGTACCAGTTGTTCGAGAACGTGACCACCTGGGACAACCCGGGCCGCACGGAGCCGAGCGACGGTGGTGACGGCGACGACGGGGGCGACGGGGGTGACGGCGGCGCGCTCCGCTGCGTCTCCTGCGACCTCGTGATCCGGGCCGGCGACGGCGGGATGGCCGAGCTCGAGCTGACGGCCCCCGCCACGGGTGTCTACGAACTCGAGGTCGCCGACGTCCCTGCCCGGTGGACCGCAGACGTCGCGCCGAAACGGACCGACCTCGACGCGGGCGATCGGGCGTCCATCGTGGTGACGGTCCAGACGCCGAACAACGCCCGCGACACCCACACCCTGACCCTCATCGTCCGGCACGGCGACGAGGTGGTCGGGACCGAGGAGATCGTCGTCGAGGTGACCCGCGGACGACCCGCAGGTGCCGGGAACGGGCAGGGCGCCGACGGACGGTCGATGGTCCTGGCAGGCGCGGTGGGCTCGATCCCGCCCCCGGCCCTGTGGGGTGTGGTGAGCCTGCTCGCGCTCACGCTCGCAGCAGTCGCCCGTCGGCTCCGACGCACCAACGCGGTCCGCTGATCCGCCCGGCGGCGTTCAGCAGGGGCTGCCCGACAGGTACTGGCGGGGGTTGACCGCGGAACCGTTCACGCGCGTCTCGAAGTGCAGGTGCGGGCCGGTCGAGTTGCCGGTGTTGCCGACGTACCCGATGGTCGACCCTTGCGACACCGACTGTCCCGACCGGACCGCCATGCGGGACTGGTGGGCGTAGGCGGTCACCACGCTGCCGTGGTCGATCAGCACGAGGTTGCCGTAGCCGCCCTGCCAGCCGGCGAAGATGACCGTGCCCGCCCTCGACGCGCCGATCGGCGTGCCGGTGCTCGCCCCCTGATCGATACCTCGGTGCATCCGACCCCAGCGAGGCCCGTACTCGGAGGTCACCGGCGCGCAGATCGGCCACGCGAACCCGGACGACGACGATGCGCCGCCACCGCCACCGCCGGTGCTCCCGCCGCTGCTGGCCGGAGGAGATGCCGGGGCGCGGCGGCTCGGCGCCGGCGCCGCGGCCGCGGCTCGGCGTTCCCGGGCCGCGGCCGCCGCCGCGTTCGCGGCCGCCTGTGCGGCGGCGGCTTCCCGGCGTGCCGCCTCACGGGCGGCGCGTCGGGCCTCCTCCTGCTGCTGACGGATGATCTGTTCGATGCGGTCCGACTCCGCCTCGAGGTCATCCTGCTCGGCCGCCAACTGTTCGACCCGCGCGCGGGCGTCCGCTGCCGCCAGCGCGCGTCGATCCCGGAGCTGGGCGACCTCCGCCAACAGCTCCTCCTGCTCGACGAGCATGCCGTCGAGCCGGTCCTCCTCGACCTGGAGGCGCCCGCGCTCGGTGTCCACGATGGTCTCCGCAGCACCGAGGGCCTCGAAGCTCGACGCATCCGCGATCGTCAGCGCGCGGAGGTAGGTCGACCGGGCCAGGGCCTCCTCGGCTCCGTCCGACGAGAGCAGGACGTTGAAGTCTCGGACCGCACCCTGTTTGAACATCGTCGCCGCGCGGGTCTCCAGCCGGGCACGGACCTGGGCAGCCTCGTCCTCGACGGCGGCGAGGCGTGCCTCGGCGTCCGCGACGGTGGCCCGCTGGCGGTCCAGGGCGGCCGCGACCTCGTTCACGACGGCTTCGACCTCGGCCAGCCGCGCGTCGGCGTCCGCGAGCTCGACCTCGGCGTCACCGGCGGCACCCTCGGCCTGGTCGAGCTCCCGTCCGACCTCGGCGATGCGCTCCCGCGCCTGCTGGAGCTGACGCTCCTCGGGCGACTGCGCCACCGCAGCGACGGCCGGCAGGGCGACGGCGGCCACGAGCACGGCCGCCAACATCCGCAGGCGTCGGGTGCGGAACAGCACGCGGGTCCCCCGGTCGGCTCGGTCGGGTCGACCCGGCAGCCACCGGTTGAACCCCTTCAGGGCGCATTGGTACCACGTCGGAGGGCCCGGAGGCACCCCGATCGAGCCCTCAGCGCGGACGCCGGACGTCAGCCGGCGGCGCGATGGTCGATCCGACCGCGCGGACCCCTCAGTGCTTCTGGGCGTCGAACCAGGTCGATACCGAAGGCGGTGTCGACCTCCAGCGGGACCGCGAGCTCGCACACCGACGCCAGCGTCTCGCGACGACCAGGCTCTCGCGCCGCCTCGCGTTCGTCCTCCGGCACCTCGAGCACGACCTCGTCGTGGACCTGCAGCAGCAGCTGGGTGCGCAGGCCCGAGCGTGTCGAGCGCGCGCTGACAGGTCGATCATCGCGAGCTTGATGACGTCGGCGGCCGTGCCCTGGATCGGGGCGTTGAGCGCCATGCGTTCGGCCATCTGCCGCCGGTTGCGGTTGTCCGACCGCAGGTCCGGCAGGTAGCGCCGCCGCCCGAACATCGTCGTGGTGTACCCGTCGTTGGTGGCGGCCGATCGACGGCTGCGTCGAGGAAGCTAGCGCACCTTCGGGAACCGCTCGAAGTAGGCGGTCGACGATCTCGGCCGCCTCGTCCGGCGGGATGCCGAGCTGCTGGCCCAGGCCGAACGGGGTCAGGCCGTAGGCCAGCCCGTAGTTGACCGCCTTGGCCCGGTCACGCAGCGGCCCGTCGACCGCCTCGAGCGGCAGGTCGAAGACCTTGGCCGCCGTCGTGGCGTGCACGTCCTCCTCGGACGCGAACGCGTCGAGCAGCCCCTCGTCCTGCGACAGGTGGGCCATGATCCGCAGCTCGATCTGGGAGTAGTCGGCGACGAGCAGCTGGTCGAAGCCCTCGCCCGGGACGAAGGCGCGGCGGATCTCGCGGCCCTCCTCGCGACGGACCGGGATGTTCTGCAGGTTCGGGTTCGACGACGACAACCGCCCGGTCGCCGCGATGGTCTGCGACAGGGTCGTGTGGATGCGGCCGGTCGTCGGCGTCGACCAGCGGCGGGAGCGCGTCGACGTAGGTGGTCAGCAGCTTGCTCAGCTCGCGCCACTCCGATGATCGCTTCGATGATCGGGTGCAGGCCGAGCAGGTTCTGCAGCGCGTTGGCGTCGGTCGTGTAGCCGGTCTTGATGCGCCGGGTCTTCGGCAGCTCGAGCTCGTCGAACAGCACCGTCTGCAGCTGCTGGCCGGAGCCGACGTTGAACGGGTGACCGGCGTGGTCGTGGACCTCGCGTTCGCGTTCGGTGACCCGGCGGGCCAGGCGCGACGCGGATCTCGTCGAGCACGTGCAGGTCGAGCGCGACCCCGGTCCGCTCCATCCGAGCGAGCACCGGCGCGAGCGGCAGCTCGATGCGGTCGTGGAGATCGCGCTGGCCGCGCTCGTCGAGCTCGCCGCCGAGGAAGGTGGCCAGCTCGAGGGTCGCCTCGGCGCGGATGCGCCCGCTCCTCCCAGCCGTCGTCGGGTGCGACGTCGAGCGCCGAGCTGGTCGCCCGCGTCGCCGTCGTCCTCGGGCGTGATGGTGCGCTGCAGGTGCTGGAGCGCGAGGCGTTCGAGGTCGAAGCTGCGCTGTTCGGGGTTGAGCAGGTACGCGGCCGAGCTCGGTGTCGACGGTCACGTCGGACACGACCCACCCGCGGCCGCGGACGGCGTGGTCGAGCAGCTTGGCGTCGTGGGTGACCTTGTCGCGGGTCGGGTCGGCGAGCACGGCGTCGCGAGCGCCTCGAGGTCGGCCGCGTCGAGCGCGTCGATCCGCGCCGACGCGGGGTCGCGGTCGGGCGCGGCGACGGCGACCGCCGTCGAGCGCCGTGTGCGGCGGCCGGCCCGTGACGGTCGGGCACGATCGGCGACGCGGCGAACCGACCCCGTCGAGCCAGGCCGCCAGCTCGCCCGCCTCGAGCCGGGACGGGGTCCGCTCGAACGCCGGCCGCATCCGCCTCCTCCTGCTCGCCGAGCACCTCGTCGACGAAGCGGTCGTACAGGGCGCGGAACTCGAGGCTGCCGAACAGCTCGCGGACGGCGGCCGCGTCGATCCCGGTCATGCGCAGGTCGCGCGGGTCCGCCTCGCACGTCGACGTCGCGACGCAGGCGCATGATCCGCTGGTTCGCCCGCACCTGCTCCTCGTGCTCGGCGAGCATCGCGGGCACCTTCTTGCCCGAGACCTCGTCGAGGTGGGCGTAGATGCCGTCGATGTCGCCGAACTGCACGACCAGCTTGGCGGCGGTCTTGTCGCCCACGCCCGGGACGCCGGGCAGGTTGTCGGAGTTGTCGCCGCGGAGCGCGGCCAGGTCGACGTAGGAGCTCGGCCGGACGCCGTAGCGCTGCCTCGACCGCGTCCGGGTCCATCTCGGCCATCTCGGAGATGCCCCGCAGCGTGTAGAGCACCGTCAGGTGGTCGTCGACCAGCTGCATCGCGTCGCGGTCGCCGGTCACGATGTAGGCGTGGAAGCCCGGCGTCGACGGCGCGATCGGCGATGGTCGCCAGCACGTCGTCGGCCTCGACGCCGGCGACCTCGACGATCGGGATCCGGAGCGCCTCGAGCACCTGCTTGATGAGGTCGACCTGCGGGCGGAACTCGTCCGGCGGTGACGTCCGGTTGGCCTTGTAGCTCGGGGAACGCCTCGGTCCGGGCGACGTCGCGGCCCTTGTCGAAGGCGACGACGACGGCGTCGGGGCGGCGGTCACCGAGCAGCTTGATGAGCATCGAGGTGAAGCCGTAGACCGCGTTGGTGAGCTGCCCGGTCTGTGTCCGCAGCGTGTCCGGCAGGGCGTAGAAGGCGCGGTAGGCCAGCGAGTGCCCGTCGCAGCAGCAGGATGGTCGGGCGAGCGGAGGTGGCGTCGCGCCCGGGCTCGAGGCGCGATCGGTTCGGGCACGGGAAGCGACCTCGACGTCGGTGGCGTTGACCCGCGAGCCTCACGTCGACGCACGCCGACCTCCGCCCGTCCCGAGGATGCCTCCCGTGAGCCCACGACCCCCGACCGACCTGCCGCTCCCCGCTCGTCTTCGACGCGACCGACGCCGACTTCCAGACCGCGGTCATCGAGCGCTCCCACGACCGTCCCCGTGGTGGTCGACCTGTGGGCCGAGTGGTGCGGCCCCTGCAAGCAGCTCGGCCCGATGCTCGAACGGGCCGTCGAGGCCCGCGGTGGCGAGGTCGTGCTCGCCAAGGTCGACATCGAGCGAACCGAGGTGTCGCGCAGGCGTTCCGGGTCCAGAGCATCCCGGCCGTGTTCGGCGCTCCGCGACGGGCAGCGTGGTCGCGCAGTTCGTCGGTGCGCAGCCACAGGCCGAGATCGAGCGGTTCCTCGACGAGCTGGTGCCGACCGAGGCCGACCGAGCGGTCCAGCGGGCCCGGGCGCTGACCGGCGAGGAGACGCGAGGCCGAGCTGCGGCGGGCGCTCGAGCTCGATCCCGGGCCACCGCGAGGCGGCGATCGGCCTGGCGGAGGCTACTCGTCGACCACGACCCGGACGGCCGCGCTCGAGCTGGTCACGCCCCCACCGGCCCGACCCCGCCGCCGAGGCCGATCGCGACGCGGGCCGAGCTCGCGGTCGGCGACGCCGGCGAGGTCGATCTCGATGAGCTGCGGGCCGCCGTCGACGGCCGACGCCGACGGTGCGCCGCTGCTGGAGCTCGGCCGGGCCCTGGCGGCCCGGGGCGACTACGACGAGGCGATCGAGCGGCTGCTCGCGGCGGTCGAGCTCGGCGGTGACGCTGCGCGATGCCTGCCCGCGAGCAGCTGGTCGCGCTCTTCAACGTGCTCGGTGACGACGACCCGCGGGTGCGAACCGCACGACCCAAGCTCGCCCGCGCGCTGTTCTGAAGCGGCCCGTCACCGCCCGGCCAGGACGAGCCGACGCGCCGACAGGGCCACGAGCCCACCGAGCAACAGCAGCAGCGAGGCGACTCCCGAACCACCAGCCGTGGGCGCGGCGGATGCGCCGGCCGGCGCCGCAGCGAGCGGGTGCACGTGGGCGTGGCCGTCGGTCGCGGTGCTCCCGGGCTCGACCCCCGCGCCTCCGGTCGACGTCGGGAGCCTGCCCGTCGGGTCCCCGTCGGCGAGCGCGTCCAGCACCGGTCCGACGTCGACCCGGACCGCCATGCCGCGACCGTCGAACGTGACCTCGACGAGGTGCAGCTCGCCCGCCACGCCCTCGGCGCAGTAGACGAACGCGTCCCCGTCGCGATCGACGGGCTGGCCGATCGCGCGCAGGAAGCCCTCGACGTTCAGACCGAGCGCGGCGTGCAGATCCTCCTGCTGCGGCACCGAACCGTCGACCACGCAGTCGTTGCCGCCGTAGGCCGCGCGCTCCCACATCGCGAGGTACTGCTCGGAGGCGTTCAGCATGTCGCGGAGGATCGCGTCACCACCACCCCGGTCCGGATGGCGCTCGTCGGCCGCGAGCTGCACCTCGTGGAACCAGTCCGCGAACAGGCCGTAGTGCGCCACGCCGTCGGTGTTGATGTCGTAGGCCCGCACCCCGCTGACCTGCTGGCCGAGGCGGACGCCACCGATGGGTGCCTCCCACCCCTCGTCGTAGTCGACGCGCCCGGCGACCTCACCGCTGCGCGGACGGGGTTGGCCGCCGAGACCGTTGGTGTCCGCCCCGTACCCGAGCCCGAAGTCGTAGCCGTCCGGCGCCCAACGTGCCGCGTAGTCGCGCAGCGTCACCCACCGGTCGCTGAAGCCGGACGCGTGGTCGGTCCGCGGGGCGACGACACCGTCGAGCTCGTAGATCCGTTGGTAGATGACCTCGTTCGCCCAGCTGTGGCTCGACATCAGCCCCGGGTGGATGCGACCCCCCGGACCGGCGGCACCGCCACCGTTGCCCTTCCCGTTGCCCTTCCCGTTGCCCTTCCCGTTGCCCTGCCCCCTGTCGTTGTCCTGACGCTCGTCCTGCCTGTTCCCCCGACCGGGGCGGTCCCCCGGTGCCGGGACCGGTGCCTGTGTGATGAGCTCCGCCTCGATCAGATCGAGCGCCTGGCGCTGCGCGAGCGCGCTCATGTGATCGGGGTCGAAGATGACACCGTTGGCGACCAGCTGGCGGATGAGGTGGGCCCCGAGGTCGGTCAGGCCCCGCGAGTTGCAGTGCGGGCCCGGCCCGTACAGCGGGAGGGCGTACCCGCGGGTGACACCGCTGAGCTCGAGCACACGGGCGGCGAGCTGATCGATCTCCTCGGGGCTCTCGTCCGGCGTCTCGTCGGCGACGTTCATCTGGGTCTTGTCGTGCTCGTGGCCGTGGTCGTGCGAGTGGTCCTCGGGGCAGGTCTGCATGTCCCAGAAGTGACCGGTCACGTACCGGTTCCCGGTGTTCACCACCAGCCCGGTCGTCCCCCCGTCACCGGTCACGCCGGTGAGCGCGTTGTCGAACTTGTTGACGATCTCCATCTGTCGGACGCCGAGGTCGATGACCTCCTGCAGGCGTTCGTCGATGTCCGCCTCGGTGCACTGCGGCTGGTCGAGCACCTCACCGCAGTCGAACAGCACCGACACCTCGATGCCCATGACCACCGCCAGGCGGCCGGCGTGGATGGCCTCGCGCGCCTGGGCGGGTGAGGTGACGATCCGCAGCCAGCCCTCGCCCGGGCCGCCCGACTGCGCGTCGATGTAGTCCTGCAGCTCGTACAGGCGCTGCGCTTGCAGCCGGACGCCGTCCATCTCGTTGCAGGAGTTGCGCTTCAGCGGGTAGAGCTGGCACAGGGCGGTGTTGTCGACCAGGAGGTTGGTCGTCAACCGCAAGCCACCGAGGTAGGCCCGTTCCAGCCACCGGTGGTAGTACTGCTCGTGGGTCAGGGTGTCGTGCTTCGGCCAGTACGCGAAGGTCGGCCACCCGACCGGGTCGTAGCTGTCGATCGGATCGGTCGGGGGCTGGCCCGCCAGCGCGACCTCGAGCACGTCGTTGAGCAGCTTGCCGTCCTCGACGCAGTCGCCGAGCGCGTGCTCGACGCCGTAGGGGTGCCACGGCTGGCCGCACCGCAGCTCGCCACCGAGGAACTCGTACGCCATCCCGTGGACGTGCGCCTCGAAGAAGCCCTCGACGCGACCGCCCGGAGCGGCACCGGTCGGCTCGGGCCGGCCGTCCGCACCGGTGTCGATCTCCGGCCAGGTGGCGCACGGTCGACCGTCCGGACCATCGGCGAGGTGCCGGAAGCGCAGCGGCGCCGCATCGGCGGTCGGGACCAACGCCAGCGTCCCGCCGACGACGCCGAGCGACCGACCGCGGTCCGGCAGGGTCATCACGTACTCGGGTGACTCGCCGCCCTCCACGTCGGCCCGGCGCTCCGGGTCGTCACCGGTGGCGGTCAGCTCCCAGTCGGCATCCGCGCTCGGGTCCACGGTGACCGCGATCCGCGTCAGCGCATCCGTCGGGAGGGCTGCGAGCGCGGCCGGCGGCGCGGGGAGCGACCCGAGCAGCGGCAGGTCGGGGGCGGCCGAGACCGCCGACACGTACCCCCGGACGTCCCACCAGGCGTCGGGGTGGGACGTGTCCGGGCCCTCGTCGGTCGCCAGCAGGTAGCTGCCGAGCCGGGTCGCCTGGAGGTGGAAGGGCACCGCGGCCGCCTCGTCGCCCACCGTGAGCGCCGCGCCGTCCCGCCCGACGAGCCCCTCGCTGGGCACCTCGATCGCGTAGCACCCGCCTGCGAGGGCGTACCGGTCCTCGGGCTGCGGGAGGCGATCGTCGACCGCACGGTCGGTGACCACGGCGAAGGGGACGGCCGCAGCGCTGGTCCCGGGGTCCGCCGGGGGCTGGGCGGCGTCCCCGTCACCGCGGCCACGATCGGTCCGCAGCTCGTCCCGGTTCTGGGCCTCGGCGCCGGTGCCGGGGAGCGCGAGCAACAGCGACACCAGGACCCCGGCGACCAGACCAGCTCGGATGCGACGACCTGCGAGCACCTGCACGGCGACTCCGTCCACGGTCGGACGCCGGGCGACGTGCCCGGTCACCGGACGTTTCGCCACCGACACGGCCGACCCCTGCCCACGCGACCGTCACCGTGCGCTTGACTGGAGGGCATGAGCGAACTCGAACCACGGACCGTGTCGGCCAGCCGGGTCGTCTTCACCCGGCCGATGACCTTCCTCGACGCCAACGGGCTGGGCAACGTCCACGGCGGGGTGATCATGCGCGAGGTCGACACCGCCGCCGGGACGGCCGGAGCACGTCACGCCGGTGGGCCCTGCGTCACCGCTGCCATCGACGAGCTGTCGTTCAGCGCGCCGGTCCACGTCGGTGACCTGCTGGTCGTGACCGCCTCGGTCAACGCGGTCGGCTCCCGGTCGATGGAGCTCGGCGTGAAGGTCGAGGCCGAGTCGGTCCTCGACGGTGTGCGCCGGCACACCACCTCCGCCTACCTCGTGATGGTCGCCATCGACGCCGAAGGTCGTCCGCGACCCGTTCCCCCGCTCCTGGCCGAGACCGACGACGAGCGCCGCCGTCAGGCGCAGGCGGGGATCCGCCGACAGATCCGGCAGGAACGCCGTAGCCGCATCGGCGCGTGGCAGCCGGACGGGCCCTGACCGGATCGGTGATCGCCGAGCTCAGCGGACCAGGCTGAGGAACCGCTGGGTCCGTTCGCTGCTGCGGGTCGTCGAGCACCTGGCGCGGCGGAGCCCTGCTCGACGATGACGCCGCCGTCGATGAACACGACGCGGTCGGCGACCTCGCGGGCGAAGTGCATCTCGTGGGTGACGACCATCATCGTCATGCCCTCGTCGGCCAGGCGCCGCATCACGCTCGAGCACCTCGCCCACCAGCTCGGGGTCGAGCGCCGAGGTGGGCTCGTCGAACAGCATCAGGTCGGGGTCCATCGACAGCGCCCGGGCGATCGCGACGCGCTGCTTCTGACCGCCGGAGAGGTGCGCCGGGTAGGCGTCTCGCTTCTCGGCCAGCCCGACCTTGTCGAGGTTGCGCTCGGCGACCTCGATCGCCTCGGCCTTGGAGCGCTTGCGGACCCGCCGCTGGCGCGATGGTGAGGTTGCGCAGGACCGTCAGGTGCGGGAACAGCTCGAAGGACTGGAACACCATCCCGACGCGCGACCGGATCGCGTCGACGTCCGCGTCCGGGTCGGTGATGTCCTCGCCCTCGACGAGCACCTGCCCGCCGGTCGGCTCCTCGAGCCGGTTGACGCACCGCAGCATCGTCGACTTGCCCGACCCGGACGGGCCGATGACGCAGACCACCTCGCCGTGGTCGATCGGTGAGGTCGATGCCCCGTCAGGACCTCGAGGTCGCCGAAGGACTTGTGCAGGTCGCGCAGCTCGATCGCGTGCGTCGGGCGGGAGCGGCGGCGGTGGTCACGGCGGCGTGCTCCTCGCGGTCGTCGGTGTATCAGCCGAGCGGCTGACGTGACCGCGAGCCTACGCGGCCGTCGGCGCGGTGACCGTCCACCGACCGGTCACCGGATCCGGCGCCCGCGCGTAACCGGACCGGAACACACGTCGGCGTAGCGTCCCCGACGTCATCCGCCAGTGACACCGAGGAGGCGACGGTGAGCGACACCGACATCCTGGGGCTGCGTGTGCAGCTGACCCGGGCGGTGTCGATGCTGATGCAGCCCACCACGGAGCGAGCCGGAACCGGCCATCCTGGCCGCAGCGCTCCGTGACGTGGTCACCGCCTCCGAGTCAGCGCTCGGGCGGCTCCCAGCCCGCGCTGACCTCGGTGGGGCGGCGGCCCCTCTCTCCTCTCCCGCTGAGAGGCCGCCGCCCCACCCTCTCTCCCCGCCGACGTGCCGTGCCCGCGCTCAGCGGGCTGCGGGCGTTCGCCGCTCGAGCACGGCGACACGCTGGGTCATCGGGACGGTGAGCGCAGGTAGAGCGACGCTGATGACGATCAGCCGCGTCGGGTTCGTCCGGTGCGCACGTCGGTGCCGAACTTGGTCAGCTCCGCGGCTGGCGAGCGTCGTCCCGATGATGAACACCAGCGACGTGTCCTTGATCAGCAGGACCAGCTCGTTGGTCAGCGGCGGGATGACGAGCCGGAAGCCCTGCGGGATGATGATCGAGGCCATCGCGCGCGTGTGGGTCATCCCGAGCGACCGAGCCGCCTCCATCTGTCCCTTCGGCACGCCCTCGATGCCGGCGCGGAGCGTCTCGGCGAGGTAGGCGGCGGCGACGAGGCCGAGCCCGACGCGTGATCTTCTGGAGGTCGCTCCAGCGGACCGTGAACGCGAGCGGGATCCCGAAGCGCGACCAGGAAGATCGTCACCAGCGCCGGGCAGCCCGCGGAAGATCTCGATGTAGATCGTGGCGACCCAGCGGTAGGGCGCGATGCTCGACAGCTTCATCAGCGCGAGCAGGAGCCCGAGGACCAGGCCGAAGGTGAACGCCGAGGGCCGTGTAGAGCACGGTGTTGCGCATCGCGATCGTGCACGACCTCGGGGAACATCGCCCGCGCGGTCTCGCGCGTTGAAGAAGTAGAACCCGATCCGTTCCCAGTCCGCCGACGACGGCGACGCCGACCAACGCGGCGACGAACAGCACGTACATGACCCCGCGGATACAGCTGCGCGCGCCGGCGCTTGCTCACCGGGCTCCCTCCGCGCTCCCGCGTCCGAACGCGGCGCGGGGGACCGTAGGGTCCCCCCGCCTCCGTGTACGCGACCGTCGATCACTCGGCCGCGAAGTACTCGTCGTAGATCTCGTCGTAGCGGCCGTCGTCGCGCAGCGTCTGCGAGCCCGGAGTTCAGGGCCTCGAGCAGCCCGTCCTCACGCTCGTTGGCGACCGCGAAGCCGTAGGACTCGCCGGTGTCGTACTCCTCGACCAGCTCGACCGAGTCGTCGGTGCGGGCACGCTCGGCGTTGACCGGCTGGTCCTGCAGGATCGCGTCGACGCTGCCGGAGACCGAGCGCGGCGAACAGGTCGCCGGTGTTCTGGAACTCGACGAGCTCGGCGCCCTCGGGCGCGTTCTCCTCGGCGTAGGTCTGACCGGTGGTCGAGACCTGGACGCCGATGCGCAGCCCGTCGGTGTCGTCGAGGCTGGAGATGTCGGAGTCGACGTGGACGAGCAGGCTCTGGAGCGACTCGTAGTACGGGTCGGTGAAGTCGAGGTTCTCCTCGCGTTCGTCGGTGATCGTCATCGCCGAGGCGGCGACGTCGCACTGGTCGGTGGCCAGCGCCGTGCCGTTCTCGATGGTGTCGAAGGTGGTGGCGCGCGACCTCGATGCCGTCGAGGCCGAGGTCGTCGGCGATCGCCTGCATCAGGTCGATGTCGAAGCCGGAGAAGCCGGACGGCGCGTCGGGGTCCTCGAACTCGAAGGGCTCGTAGGGCAGGTCCGAGCAGACCGACAGCGTGCCCTCGGTGAGGAGGGTGAAGTCGGCGGCGACGCCTCACCGCCGTCGTCGCGTCGTCTCGTCGGCGCCGTCCGTCGGTGGTGTCGGTGTCGGGGTCGTCACCGCCACAGGCGGTCGCGACGAGTGCGAGTGCGGCGAGCAGAGCGGCTCGCGCGACGGGTGGTCAGGCGCATGGGGTCCTCCGGACGGACTCGGGAGCAGGACCGCGTGCTGACGGCGGACGGGTCCGCGACGACCTACGACCGCGGTCGGACGGACCCAACCCTAGCGCCAGCGCCACCGGCGTGTCGAGCGCGTGACGCGCACGACCCGGAGCGCCGGACCGGGTCAGGCGTCGAACTGCTCGATGACCCGCTCGGCGACCTGCTTCATCGTCTGGCGCCGCTCCATCGCCTGTCGCTGCACGAAGCGGAACGCGTCCGCTTCCGACATGCCCTGCTTCTCCTGCAGCAGCCCCTTGGCCCGCTCGACGAGCTTGCGGGCCTCGAGCCGTCCCTGGAGGTCGTCGACCTCGCGTTCGAGCCCGGACAGCTCCCGGAACCGGCCGGCAGCGATCTCGACCGCGGGCAGCAGGTCGTGCTTCTGGAACGGCTTGACGAGGTAGGCCATCGCGCCCGCGCGCCGGGCCTTCTCGACCAGGTCGCGCTGGCTGAACGCGGTGAGGATCAGGATGGCCGACAGCCGGTCCTTGGCGATCTCCTCGGCCGCCTGGATGCCGTCCATGACCGGCATCTTCACGTCGAGGATGACCAGATCCGGCGTCAGCTCGCGCGTGAGCCGCACGGCGGAGGCCCCGTCGGCCACCTCGGCGACGACCTCGAAGCCCTCCTCCTGGAGCATCTCCTTGAGGTCGAGGCGGATCAGCGCCTCGTCCTCGGCGATCAGGACACGCGTCGGCCGGGCCTCGTCGGCGCCCTCGGGGGCGGTGGTCTCGGTCACTCGTCGTCCCTCAGCCGTGGGCGGTGTCGAGCTCGGAGAGCCGGTCGAGGAGGCGGTCGCGCTCGGTGAGCAGGGCCGTCACCTCCCGACGGGCTTCGTCGAGCAGCGCGGTGTGTCGATCCAGATCGGTACGTGCTTCCCGCCACTCGCGGTCGGCGAGCGGCGTCTCCGCCACCAGCTTGCGTGTCTCGGCGTCCCCGGCGACGTCTCGTCAGGTAGCTCCACCTGCTCGAGCAGCACGCGTTCGTTGGCGCGGACCCGTCGCAGCTGCTCCTGGATCCGCACCAGGCGCTCGCGCACCTTCGTCGCCTCACGTCCGGTCGTCGCGTCGCCCTCGTTCCCGCGGGTGTCGGTACCGGACGGGTCCGGGCCAGGCGTTCGGCCGGGCCGACCGGGCGCGCGACGTTACTCGCGCACGGCGACCTCGACCAAACATCGCGGTCGTACCCCGGGTGGGATTCGAACCCACACTGTCAGGGCAGCCTTTTGAGAGCCTCTGCCTCTGCCGTTGGGCTACCGGGGCGAGTCGCAGGCGAACAGCCTAGCGGCGACCGATGTTGCGGCCGCAGTAGGTGTCGGTGAGCGCGTGGCAGTTGGGACAGAGCAGCCGCAGGTTCGCGAGGAGGTTGTTGGTGCGGTCCCCGTCGATGTGATCCAGCTGGAGCGGGATCGGCCCGTCGAGCCACTCGGTCAGCCGGCAGCGGCTGCACCGGCGCTCGAAGCACGCCCTCCTCGATGAGCCGGAGCTTGAGGGTGTGGGTGGTGACGTCGACGCCCTCGGCGGAGCATCTCTTCGAGCGGCCGACGCGGACGCGACGGGGACGCCCGTGCATCCGCGGTGCGGAGGTTCGAAGTCGCCTCCGACATCTCGAGGCCAGCGAGTACCTCCCGAAGCACGCGGTAGAGCGACGACCGAGGTTCGAACCCGAGGGAACGGATGACGTCCGACCGGCTGCGGGATCGAGCGACGATCGGCGGTAGATCGGCTGCGGCGAGCGCATCTCGGAACCGATGGACCTCATCACTCCGGGTTCGACGCTGTTCCAGCGGTCGCCGCCAGTGCTCGGTCGACCACCCACGGTCGATGATGAGCCTGCGGATGACCGCCCACTGCGATCCACCCCACCTGTATGCCAAGGCGCTCGAACACGCGGTGCAAGCTGTCTGCCGCCGCCACCGCATCGCGGAGCTCGCTCCTCGCTGAAGGTGCGGCGCCAGGCGTCGACACGCCGTGGCTGGCTCTGTCCACCTGGTCGCTGCGAAGCGGCGGGTGGGTCGAGGGCAAGCTGTTCCATCCGCGTGCGAACGGTCGTGTAGGCGCCGCCACCGTGCCGCAGCCGTAAGCGGGCCACCACTTCGGACATGGTCGTCGCGCCGTCGAGGGCGGCGCGGAGGTCGTCGTCGGTCCAGGTGCGTCGGGGCACGGGTCGGTCGCTCTCTCCCGCCCGGTACCGCCGGCGGGTCGCGCGGCCGCCCCCGGTCGCGGCCTCGACGGTAGCCGTGCCCAACGACACGAACGGGGAGGGCGGGCCGCGAACGGCCCGCCCTCCCCTGGTCCACTACGAGGTTCAGATCTCGAGCCCGGTGCCCTCGAGCCACGCCGCGACGTAGTCACGGTTCGCCTCGAGCCAGGTGCGCGCGCCCTCGAGCTCGTTCCCCTCACCGGCGTCCTCGAGCACGGCCACCTCGAGGTCGGCCAGCGTCGCTGCGTCGAACTGCCATTGCGCGAAGGCCTGCTGCAGCTCGGGGAACTCCTCGCCGAAGCCGTCGCGTGCGATGGCGCGGATCTCGTCCGGCTCACCGAGTGCGACCTGCGGGTCCTCGAGGTTCTTGAGGTCGAAGCGACCGTAGGCGGGGTGCGGCTCCCACAGGGTGACGACGATCGGCTCCTCGTTGGCGATGGCCGCCTCGAGCTCGGACAGCATGGCCGCCGTCGAGCCGGTCACGTGGTTCCAGTCCTCGATGCCGTAGGCCGGCATGACCTCGTCCTCGGAGATGCGGGCGAGGCCCGAACCGGGCTCGATGCCGACGATGCGGCTGTCGAACATGTCGGCGTTGTCGGCGAGGTCCTCGATCGAGTCGATGTCGACGTACGAGGGCACGACCCAGGTCAGGGGCGCCTCGTCGAGCCACGACCCCAGGTCCTCGACCTGGTCGCCGTACTGCTCCCAGTAGTCCGAGTGGGTGTTCGGCAGCCACGCGTCGAAGAAGAGGTCCAGCTCGCCGGTCGCGACACCATCGAAGACGGGGCCGACGTCGGCCTGGGTCTGGGTGACGGTGTACCCGTTGTCCTCGAGGATGACGTGCCACAGGTTGGTGACCGCGATGGCCTCCTCCCAGGGCATCCAGCCGATGGTGACCTCGCGGCCCTCACCGATGTCGCCGGCCGCTTCCCCGCCGTCGTCGGTCTCCGCGACGTCGTCGGTGTCGTCACCGTCGCCGTCGCCGTCGGCACCGCAGGCGCTGAGCAGCAGCGCCGCCGTCAAGCCACCGACGAGCCACGTAGCCCGCCGTCGTTGGAAGGTGGTTCGGAAGTGCGTCACGGTGGATCTCTTTCGATCGGTACGGGACGTGGTCGTCGACCACGTCGTGGACCCGGCCCCGAAGGACCGGAAGAGGTGTCACGGGGCGGTGGAGAGCCCCTCGCTCCGGCGCAGGCTCGGGAAGAGGCCGCGGCCGGACCGCTGGTCGTTCCCGAGCGCGGAGGTGACGCGGTCGAGGAAGATGGCCAGGATCACGATCGCGAGCCCACCCTCGATGCCGCGACCGATCTGGAGCCGGGTGACGCCCTCGACGATGATCCCGCCGAGGCCGCCGGCACCGGACAGCCCGGCGATGACCACCATCGACAGCGCCAACATGATGACCTGGTTGATCCCCGCCATGATGGACGGCATCGCCAGGGGCAACTGCACGCCGGTCAGCACCAGGCGCGGGCGCGCGCCGAACGCGTGCGCGGCCTCGACGACCTCGGCGTCGACCTGCCGGATGCCGAGCTCGGTGAGCCGGACCGCCGGTGGCATCGAGAAGATCACCGAGGCGACGACGCCCGGGACCACGCCGATGCGGAAGAAGCTCACCGCGAGCAGCAGGTAGACGAACGCCGGCATCGTCTGCATGAAGTCGAGCAGCGGCCGGATCACCGTCGACGCGGCCGTGTTCCGTGCGGCCAGGATCCCGAGCGGGACACCGATCGCGACCGCGAGCAGCGCGGCGACCAACGCCAGCGCGAGGCTGAGCATGGTCGCCTCGAAGTGCCCCATCGACTCGATGAGGAGGAAGGCCAGGGCCGTGAACACCGCGAACCCCCACCGGCCAGCGAGGAACGCGAGCCCGGTGAACACGGCGATGACCAGCAGCGTCGGCGGGCCGGAGAGCGCGGTCTCGGTGACGTCCACCAGCCACCCGAGAAGGGTGCGGAGGACGTCGAAGATCGGCCGGAAGGTGGTGAGCAACCACCGGAAGAACGCATCGGCAGCGCCCGACACGTCGATGTCGGGGATCCACCCCTGGGCGAGGATCGGTTCACGCATCGGTCGAAGCCTCCTCACCCGCGAGCGCGGCGAGCAACCGTGGTCGAGGGACGACCCCGAGGAGACGACCGACGTCGTCCGTCACCGCGATCGGCACGGTGTGCTGTGCAGCGAGCGCGGACAGGTCCGTCAGCAGCGTGTCCCGCTCGGCCCGCGCGTAATCCTCGGTGAGCAGTTCACGGATCTCGGTCGCACCGTCCCGGATGCCCTGCGCCAACCGGTCGTCGCGAGCGACGCCGAGGATGCGCCCCTCGGTGTCGGTGACGTACACCCCGTTGAACTCGAGTTCGTCGAGCCAGTCCAGCACGACGCGAGGGTGGTCGGCGGGCGTGAACGTGCGCCTCGGCGCCCGCATGACGAGGTCGGCGGTCAGGACCCGCGACCGGTCGACATCGGCGACGAACTCGGCCACGTAGCTGTCGGCAGGGTCGCCGATGATCTCCGGTCCGGTGCCGATCTGGACGACGCGGCCGTCCTTGAGCACGCAGATCCGGTCGCCGAGGCGCATCGCCTCGTTGAGGTCGTGGGTGATGAAGACGATGGTGCGGTGCAGCTCCGCCTGGAGCCGCGCGAGCAGGTCCTGCATGTCGCGCCGGATGAGCGGGTCGAGGGCGCTGAACGGCTCGTCCATCAGCAGGATGTCGGCCTCCGTGGCCAGACCGCGCGCGAGACCGACCCGCTGCTGCATCCCGCCGGAGAGTTCGTGCGGGTAGTGGTCGGCCCACCCGGTGAGGCCGACGGTCTCGAGCGCGGCGTCGGCGCGGTCTCGGCGCTCGTCAGCGGCGACCCCCTGCACCTCGAGCCCGTAGGCGGCGTTCTGTCCGACGGTGCGGTGCGGGAACAACGCGAAGTGCTGGAACACCATCGAGATCTGGCGTTGCCGCAGCTGACGGAGCCCGGCTGCGTCGAGCCCTCCGACGTCGACGCCGTCGATCTCGATGGTGCCCGCCGTCGGCTCGATGAGGCGGTTGAGCATGCGGACGACGGTGGACTTGCCGGATCCGGACAGGCCCATGACGACGAACAGCTCTCCTCGCTCCACGGTGAAGGACACGTCGTCGACGGCGACGACGTTGCCGGTGCGCTCCTGGATCGCGTCGCGGCCCTCACCGCCGCGGGCGGCCTCCAGGGCCCGTTGCGGTCGCGGGCCGAAGATCTTGTAGAGCCCGTCGACACGGATGTGTCCGGTCATGGTGGTCCCGCGTGGTCGTGCGCCACGACGGTCGCCGACGCGGCGGGCGGGGCCCAGGACGCGCGGCGTCACGCGGACGCGGTGGAGGAAGGTGGCGGTCGATGGCCGACGGTGCCACGTCCCCCGAACAGCCACACGCCGACGGCGAGGTACGGCCGTGGGGGGCTGGACGCGACGACAGAACGTCGGTGTCGTTCCCGACCCTAGTGACGTGATCCGCCGACGCAAGTCGGCGCCGACCCGCGTCCGGCGACAGCGCGCCCGGTCCGATCAGTGGCGGGTGAGGCCCTGACGGAGCTCGCGGACCAGCGCGGCGACCCGGTCGGGAGCACCGGCGGGGTCGCCCTCTCCGGCTGCGCGGAGGATCGCCGAGCCGACGATCACCCCGTCGGCGTACGCGGCGACCTCGGCGGCCGATGCCGCGTCCTTGACGCCGATCCCGACGGCCACCGGCAGGTCGGTCCGCGCCCGCACGCGCTCGACCAGGTCACGGGTCAGGTCGTGGGCGACGCCCTTGACGCCGGTCACGCCCATCAGCCCGGTGGCGTAGACCCAGCCCGGACGAGGCTGCGGTGAGCGTGTCGAGACGGTCGTCGCTGGACACCGAGGAGGCGAGGAAGACCGTGGCGAGCCCGGCGGCCGATGCGGCCTCGAGCCACGGCGTCCGCCTCGGGCGCGGGCAGGTCGGGCAGGATGACGCCCGACAGCCCGGCGTCGGCGCACTCGTCCGCGAACCGTTCGTAGCCGCGCGTGTCGGCGATCGTGACGTAGGTCATCGACGAGCTTCGGGACGTCGAGGTGGCGGAGTGTCGCCGACCAGCTCGAGCTGGTCGCGACAACGTGAAGCCGGCGTCCAGCACGAGCTGGTTGGCGGCCTGGATCACGGGCCCGTCCATCATCGGGTCGCTGAACGGCAGGCCGACCTCGAGGACGTCGGCGCCGGCGTCGACCGCTGCCTCGAAGCACGCCCGCGAGGTCGTCGGGGTCGGGGTAGCCCGCGGTGAGGTAGACGATCAGCGCCGCGCGATCCTCGGCCGCGGGCGCGAGCGAACGCGTCCGCGATGCGCGCGGTGCCCTGCCGTGTCGAGTCGGCGCCGTCACGCCGTCCACCTCGGCTGCCGGCCACTCCGGCCGGATCGCCGGGCGCCGCCGGTCCGCTCGCCGCGCCTCGCCGAAGGCGCTGCGCGACGCCGACGTCCCAGCCGGCCACCTCGACGACCTCGTCGACGTCCTTGTCGCCGCGTCCCGACATCGTCAGGATCGACCCGGGCGCCCTCGCCGAGCACGTCGCGGCCGTGGCGCAGCAGCCAGCCGACCGCGTGGGCCGGCTCGAGCGCCGGGATGATCCCCTCGAGCTCGCAGGTGCGGCGGAACCCGTGCAGGGCGTCGTCGTCGGTGGCGCTGACGTACGTGCCGCGACCGGTGTCGGCGAGCCACGCGTGCTCGGGCCCGACGCCCGGGTAGTCGAGGCCCGCCGACACCGAGTGGGCGGGCTTGACCTGGCCGTCGTCGTCGACCAGCACGATCGAGCGCGACCCGTGCAGGACCGCCTCGCGCCCCTCGGTGATGGTCGCGGCGGAGCGTCCGCTGCCGACGCCCTCCCCCGCCGCCTCGACGCCGATCAGCCGCACGCCGTCGACCGCGATCCACTCGGCGAAGGAGCCGATGGCGTTGGACCCGCCACCGACGCAGGCGATGACGGCGTCGGGCGGCACCACCCGCTGCCTCGGCGAACTGCTGCGGTCGACTCGACCGAGATCACCTTCTGCAGCTCGCGCACGATGGTCGGGAACGGGTGCGGCCCCATCGCCGAACCGATCAGGTAGTGGGTGTCGTCGACGTTGGTGACCCAGTCGCGCATCGCCTCGTTGATGGCGTCCTTGAGCGTGCGCGTCCCCGACTCGACCGGGACGACCTCGGTGCCGAGCAGCTGCATCCGCACCACGTTGAGCCGCTGGCGACGGCACGTCCTCGGCGCCCATGTAGACCGTGCAGCTCAGCCCGAACAGCGCCGCCGCGGTCGCGGTGGCCACGCCGTGCTGGCCGGCGCCGGTCTCGGCGATCACGCGCGGCTTGCCCATGCGCCGCGCCAGCAGCGCCTGGCCGACCACGTTGTTGAGCTTGTGCGATCCGGTGTGCGCGAGGTCCTCGCGCTTGAGCCACACCTCGACACCGGCCTCCTCCGACAGGCGCGCGGCGCGAGGTACAGCGGGGTCGGCCGACCGCCGTACTGCGCGGCGGAGCCGGTCGAGCTCGGCGCCGAACGCCGGGTCGGCCTGGGCGTCCGCGCCAGGCGTCGACCAGCTGCGCCAGCGCGCCGGACAGCGCCTCGGGCACGAACTGGCCGCCGAAGCGGCCGAAGTAGCCCTCGCGGACCGCGGTGGGCGTCGGCGGCGGTCACGAGGGCTCCCGGTCCGCGGCGGTGGCCGAGGTGGCGGCGGGCCGCGCGCCGGCGGCGACCAGCTCGGCGACGGCGGCGGCGGGGTCGGCGGCGCGGACGAGCGTCTCGCCGACGAGCACGGCGTCGGCGCCCTCGCTCGCGGCGCGGCGGACGTCGTCGGCGTCGCGGACCCCGGATTCGCTGACGGCCAGCACCCCGTCGGCGAGCGCGGCCCGCAGCCGGGCGAACCCGTCGCGGTCGAGCTCGAAGGTGCGCAGGTCGCGGGCGTTGACCCCGACGATGCCGGCGTCCGATCCGCGGCCGCGCGCGGCCGCCTCGGCGTCGTCGTGGACCTCGACCAGCACGTCGAGGCCCGGCCGCGGCGGCCTCGTCGAGCAGCGTGCCAGCGGTCGGCTCGTCGAGCGCGGCGACGATGAGCAGCACGGCGGCGGCGCCGGCGGCCCGCGCCTCCCACACCTGGTAGGGGTCGACGACGAAGTCCTTGCGCAGCGCCGGGATCCCGAGCGCGGCGACGTCGGCGAGGTCGAGCGAGGCTGCCCAGGAACCGGTCCGGTTCGGTCAGCACCGACACCGCCGCTGCGCCGCCGTCGACGTACGCCGCGCGCCTGCGTCGGGCGCGACGAGGTCGGGGGCGAGTCGGCCCCTTCGACGGCGACGCGCGCTTGACCTCGGCGATGAGCTGGACCCCGGGCCGGCCAGCGCCGTCGCGGAACGACGGTGGCGGTCGGCACGCTCGCGCGGCACGCTCGCGGAGCGCCTCGAGCGGTTCGCGGGCGCACGCGGCCTCGGTCGACGCGGCGGCGCGCGCCGGCGAGCAGGTCGTCGAGGTAGGTCGCCACGCAGCCCGCACTCCCGCCGGTGCGCGACACCGCGATGCGCTCGGCGGCCTGCACGGCGGCGAGCACCGCGCCCGCCTTGTCGCGGGTCTCCTGCTCCTCGGCACGAGGTTGGCTGTCGGCCACGATCCCCGCGCCGGCCTGCACGTACGCCACACCGTCCTTCAGCACGACCGTCCGGATGGTGATGCAGGTGTCGAGGTTGCCGGCGAAGTCGACGTAGCCGACCGCGCCCGCGTACGGGCCGCGCCGGGTGGGTTCGAGGTCGTCGATGATCTCCATCGCGCGCACCTTCGGCGCGCCGGAGACCGTCCCGGCCGGGAACACCGCCCGCAGCACGTCGACGGGACCGAGCCCGTCGCGCGAGCTTGCCCGGACACGGAGCTGACGAGGTGCATGACGTGGCTGTAGCGCTCGACGTGCATGAGCTCGTCGACGGTCACCGACCCGACCTCGCACACCCGGCCGAGGTCGTTGCGGGCGAGGTCGACCAGCATGACGTGCTCGGCGCGTTCCTTGGCGTCGGCGATCAGCGACCGCTCGTGCTCGCGGTCCTCGGCGGGTGTCGCGCCGCGCGGACGCGTGCCCGCGATCGGCCAGGTCTCGACGTGGTCGCCCTGGACCTGCACGAGCGCCTCGGGCGAGGACCCGACGATCTGGGCAGTCGCCGAGGTCGAGCAGGAACAGGTACGGCGAGGGGTTGATGACGCGCAGCACGCGGTACAGGTCGAACGCGGACGCCGACGGTGTCGCACGCTGAACCGCTGGCTGATCGACGGTCTGGAAGGTGTCGCCGGCGCGGATGTGCTCCTTGACGGCCTCGACGAGCCGCTCGTACTCGCCCTCGCGCGAGGTTCGACGGCACGCGCGGCGGCGGCGGCCTTGACCGGCGGCGCGACGGGCGGCAGCGGCGGCGCGGCCGTCGCGAGCCGCTCGACGACGGCGTCGGTCGCGGCGACCGCCTCGTCGTAGCGGCGTCCGAGCTCGTCGGCGTCGTCGGCGTCCGAGGTCGTCGACGACGACGTTGGTCACGACGGTCAGGACCTGGCGCCCGTGGTCGAGCGCGACCACGTGCCGCGGGAACAGCATGACCACGTCCGGGCACGCCGAGCTCGTCGTCGCCGGTGGCGGGGATGTCGCTCGACCTCGCGGACCGCGTCGTAGCCGATGTACCCGACGGCGCCGCCGTGCAGCGGCAGGTCGAGCAGCTGCGGGGCCCGGTAGGCCGTCGGTCGCCCGCGCCAGCGCGTCGAGCGGTCCGGTCGCCTGGTCGCAGCCCGCCGGCGGGTTGCCCCTCCCAGGTCGACCTCGCCGTCGCGGCCGACCAGGACCAGGAACGGGTCGAAGCCGACGAACGAGTAGCGGCCCCACCGTTCGCCGTGCTCGGCGGACTCGAGCAGGAACGAACGGACCGTCCCCGCCGTCCGCAGCTTGGCGTAGCACCGACAGCGGGGTCTCGAGGTCGGCGAGGACCTCCCGCCAGACCGGCACGACGCCGTGGTCGGCCGCGAGCGCGACGAACTCCTCCGGGTCGGTGCACGGTCGGCGACGGTCACGGTGGCGTCTCCTCGGTGGTGGGTCGGTCGGTCCAGAGCGGCGGCGCCGGCGGGGGCGCCGACGCGGCGTCGGCGGGCCGCCTGAGACGCGGCGACCGAAGCAGGAGCGTTCGCCGGTGTGGCAGGCGCCGCGGCCGTGCTGGTCGACCAGCACGAGCAGGGTGTCGCCGTCGCAGTCGACGCGGAGGTCGACGACCCGCTGGGTGTCGCCCGACGTCGCGCCCTTGTGCCACAGCTCGCCGCGGGAGCGCGACCAGAAGACGGTCTCGCCCCGGCTCGACGGTGCGCGTCAGCGCGGTGCGGTCCATCCAGGCGACCATCAGCACCTCGCCGGTGTCGTGCTGCTGGACGACGGCGGGCACGAGGCCCCGGTCGTCGAACGACGACGGCGTCGAGGTCGGGCACGGCGAGGGTCGGGCGTGGCACGGGTGACTCGGCGTCGGTACCGCCGCGGGCGAGCGAGCCTACCGAGGGGTGGTCTACCGTCCGGTCGACGACCGCCCGATCCACGACCACCGAGGGCAGCGACCGTGAGCAGCCCCGCCGCCTGGCACCCCGACCCCACCGGGGCACCACGAGCACCGGTGGTGGGACGGCGAGCGGTGGACCGAGCACGTCGCCGACGGCGGCGTGGCCTCCACCGATCCGCTCCCCCCGCCGCGCCGGCGTCCGCGACGACGCGGCCGCGGACGCCGGGCCGGGCACCGGACCCGTCGACCGGACGCAGGTCCGCGACCAGGCCGATCAGCCCGACGCGGACCCCGCGAACGAGGCGAGCACCGCGATCCCGACCGCAGCCCTCCGCGCCGTCGTCCTGCGGACCAGCCGGCCTGGGGTCCGGGACGCGCCAGGCGGCACGGCGCCATCCGGCGGCACCCCGCCGCCAGCCGGTGGTGGGTGGCGCGACCCGGCGGCCAACCGACGCCGGCCTGGAGCCAGCACGACGCGCGCTGGGCCGGCATCTGTCGCTGCCGCTGCTGATCGGCCCGGGCCGGCGGGCTATGGGCATCGCCGCACTCGTGCTCGGCATCCTCGCGATGCTGTCCGCGCTGTCCCTCGGCGGGGCCCTGGCCGGGGCCTCGCGGTCGTGCTCGGCATCGTCGCCCTCGCGACGGTCAAGCAGCGGCTGGCGGTGGACGCGGACAGGCCATCGGCGGCATCGTCACCGGCGTCGTCGTGATCGCCTTCGGATCATCGCGTGGCCCTTTCGCCCAGTTCTTCACCATCGCCGCGGACTGCATCGAGGAGACCGGCAGCGAGGCCGTGTGCCAGGAGCGTCTCGAGCGCGAGCTCCAGGACCGGTTCCTCGGCTGACCCGCTCGGCGGCCGTGAGGCCCTGCAGCGTCTGCGGTGCAGCCCGGGCCGGTCGTGCCGCGGCGCCGGCCGCGAGGTGACCGTCGGCACGGTCGCCGCCGCGTGCTCGAGGCGGTCCCGGTCGTGGCGCTGCCGCGCAGGGCCACCGCACGGCAGCGCCGCGTCGGCGCCGATGCGGTCGACGGCCGTGGACCGCCCTGCTCCCCCGCGCCGCGACGACGCCGGTTCGGCCGCGGGCGACCGGTGCAGCGACCTGCCGTGCGGACCTCGACGATGCCGGTCCGACGGACCGAGCGGCCGGTCACCGTCGGACGTCGACGGACCTGCCGGTGACACCGTCCGGTTCGACCTGCCGAGCACCCGGTGTCCCGACTGCGGCCTCGACCAGGTCCCCACCCGGTCGCAGGACGTCCGGGACGCCGTGCTCGCGCTGTTCGCCCCGACGTCGGCACCGCGTGAGCGTGTCAGGCGCTCGTTCGCACCTCGCGGACGACCACGCCGCGTTCGGCCATCCGCGCTTGACGTCGGCGATGCGCAGCTCGCCGAAGTGGAAGATCGACGCGGCGAGCACCGCCGATGCGTGCCCCTCGAGCACCCCGTCGGCGAGGTGGTCGGCCGTCCCGGCTCCACCGGATGCGATGACCGGGACCCGGACCGCGTCGGTCACCGCACGGAGCAGCTCGAGGTCGAACCCCGACTTGGTCCCGTCCCGGTCCATCGAGGTCAGCAGGATCTCGCCCGCCCCGAGCGATCGCCACCTCGGCGCACCAGGCGACCACGTCCAGCCCCGTCGGCGGTGCGGCCGCCGTGGACGAACACCTCCCACCCCGCTGCCGGGTCCGTGGCGACCCGCCGCCGGACGTCACCCGATCCGCGCCGCCGAGCGTCGACGGCGGCGACGACCGACTGGGACCCGACCGCGTCCGCCGCCTCGGCGAGCAGCTCGGGCCGCTGCACGGCGGCGGTGTTGAACGAGATCTTGTCCGCACCGGCGTGCAGCATCCGTCGCGCGTCGTCGACCGAGCGCATGCCGCCACCGACGCGTGAACGGGATCGACACCTCGTCGGCGACCCGCTCGACGACGTCGACGCATGATGGCGCGGTCGTCGCTGGACGCGGTGATGTCGAGGAAGCACAGCTCGTCGGCGCCCTCGAGGTCGTAGGACGCGGCGAGCTCGACCGGGTCGCCGGCGTCCCGCAGGTCGACGAAGTTGACGCCCTTGACGACCCGGCCGGCGGTGACGTCGAGGCACGGGATGACACGGGCCGCCAGGTCGCCTCGGGTCGGCGGGGCGCGACCTCGGTCGTTCACGACGGCTCGTCGCCCGCCGACGGCGGCCAACGCCTCGCTCGAGGGTGAACGCGTCCGCTGTACAGCGCCTTGCCGACGATGGCGGCGTCGACCCGGTCGTGGCACGACGCCAGCGTCCGGAGGTCCTCGAGGCTGCTGACGCCCGCCCGAGGCGGTGACGTGGGCCGACGTCGCGTCGGCGACGCGCCGCAGCATCTCGACGTTCGGGCCCTGCGAGCATCCCGTCCTTGGCGACGTCGGTGTAGACGAACCGCGGCACGCCCATCTCGGTGAACCGCTCGAGCGCCTCGAACAGGTCGCCTGCCTCCTCGGTCCACCCGCGGGCCTGCAGGGTGGTGCCGCGTGCGTCGAGGCCGACCGCGATGCGCGGACCGACCCGGTCGAGCACGTCGGCGACGAAGCCCGGGTTCGGTCAGCGCCATCGTCCCGATGACGACCCGTTCGGCGCCGTAGGCCGAGCGACGCCTCGACGTCCGCGACCGTCCGGACGCCCGCCGGACGCCTGCACCCGGCAGCCGGTCGCCGTCGACGATCGCCTCGATGAGGTGGCGGTTCCGTGGCTCGCCGGTGAACGCGGCGTCGAGGTCGACCACGTGCAGCCACGTCGACCCGGCGTCGGCGAAGCGCTGCGCGGCTGCGACCGGGTCGACGTCGTAGACGGTCTCGGCGTCGGCGCGACCCTGGGTCAGCCGGACGGCACGGCCGTCCTTGATGTCGACGGCCGGGTAGAGCGTCAGCACGGGGGTCTCCGGGAGGGCGGCGAGCGGGAGCGCGCGGAGGGGGCGCGCGGCCGGACCGCGGGTCCCCGGACCCCGCGTCCCGGTACCGTCGCTCCGCAGGCACACCCGATGGGGCCACCGGTGAGCGTACGCAGCCGAGCGGGACGATCGCAGCTCGCTCGCCGCCGTCGACCCGGCGCCGGCTCCAGCGACGCACGACGACGTGCGGGCGCTCGCGTCCCTCGCCGGCCACCACGCCGACCGGACCATCCTCGACGCGACGCAGGGCCTGCACCGCGCCATCTCCGGCGCGGGTGTTCCGCGGCGTACCCGGCGCGCGTCCGATCCAGGCGGTGCCCACGACGCCGTCAGCGGCACCGTGTACGCCAGCGTGCGCGTCGGGCTGCGGACGGCCTGACGGCCGTCGGTGATCTGGCCGCAGCCCCTCGCGCCGGCGGACGCGAGGTCCGGTGGCTCGAGACCACCCCGGGCCGCGGTCACGCCCACGCGATCCTCCACGGCATCGTCGGCGACCGGTTCGCGGCCGACCACCCCGCGCTCGACCTCCCGGTCGGATCCGGGTCGCCGACCGCGACGTCGCGCCGACCGCCGCCAGCCTCGCCGCGGCGTTCCCGGACGCCGGTCCGCGCGTCGCGGTGTTCCTGCACGGGCTGACCGAGTCGGACTGGTCGTGGGACGCGCCCACCCGAGACCGTCGTGCACCGGTCGAGGCCCTCGCCCACGAGGTCGAGCAGGTGGTCGAGGCGGCCAGCCTCGACGACCGACCGGGCCGGACGAGGACGACGACGTCGTCGTCCTGCCGGACGTGGTCGCCGAGCTCGGGTGGACACCGGTGCGGCTGCGGTACGGCACCGGCCGCGCCGTCGGGACGCAACGGGGCCGAGCTCGCCGACCTGCTCGAGACGCTGGTCGACGCCTGGCCGGTCGAGGTCACCGAGCTGTGCCTCGTCGGCCACTCGATGGGTGGGCTCGTGATCCGCAGCGCCGGGGCCGTCGGGACCGCGGCCGGCGACGACCGCTGGGTCGACCTCGTGACCCACACCGTGTCGCTCGGCACGCCCGCACCTCGGGTCGTGGCTGGAGCGCGCCGCGAACGCCGGCACCCGGCTGCTGCGCCGGGTCCCCGAGGGCGAGGTCGTCGCCCGGATCATCGACACCCGCGCGCGCGGCATCAAGGACCTGCGCTACGGCGCGCTCGACGACGCCAGCTGGGGCGACGGCGTCGTCGCCGAGGACGGCATCGGCGGCCTCGACGGGTCGTCCCGCGCGCCGGTGACGATCGCGCCGCTGCTCCCGGCGGCGGTCCACCACCTCGTCGCCGGGCCGGCTCACGACGCTCGCCCGACCACCCGGTGGCCCGGATCTTCGGCGACCTGCTGGTCACCGCCGCCGTCGGCGCTCGGACGACGACGGGCGCCGCGAGCTCGCCGGTGGGCAGCTCGAGACCCTCGAGCTCGCGGCCGGCCACTTCCGGCTGATGCGCGACCCGGCGGTCGCCGATCACCTGCGCCGCTGGCTCGCCTGAGCGACCGACCGGCGCGGCGTCAGCCGGGAGGGTGGCGACCCAGTTGGCGAGCAGGCGGCGTCCGACCTCGCCGCACTTCTCGGGGTGGAACTGGGTGCCGACGACGCTGCCCTCGCGGACGAGGCACGGGAAGTCGACGCCG
Source organism: uncultured Nitriliruptoraceae bacterium (assembly GCA_963850715.1). Lineage (GTDB taxonomy): Bacteria > Actinomycetota > Nitriliruptoria > Nitriliruptorales > Nitriliruptoraceae > Nitriliruptor. Next base: position 216,821 of record CAWKMM010000005.1, read on the forward strand.
CCGTACGCGGTCCGGCCGACCACGTGCGTGTCGTCGGCCGGCACGGCGTAGTAGGCGTGCACGAAGTAGACCGCTCCCCCGCGACGCCCGGCCAGCAGCGGGTCGTCCTCGGGCCGTCGGCGGGGTGGACGAGGTCCCAGCCGAGGTGCGGGACGACCGCCGTCGGTCGGGAAGCGCTCGACGTGGCCGGGCAGCAGGCCGAGGCCCGGGTTCGTCGCCCTCGTCGGAGCGCTCGTAGAGCAGCTGCATCCCGACGCAGATGCCGAACAGCGGACGCTGGTCGGCGATCCAGCGCTCGAGCAGCGCGGTCAGCCCGGAGGCCGCGGAGCGCCGCGAGCGCACGACGCGAAGTGGCCGACGCCGGGCACGACCAGCGCGTCCGGCCGCGGCCGCCTCGTCCGGGTCGCGGGTGACGAAGGCGTCGCCGCCCGGCGGCGTCGAACGCCGCGCTTGGCCGACCGCACGTTGCCGGCGTCGTAGTCCAGCACCGCGATCCGACGCGCCGGACGTGCCGCCGCTCCCGCCACCGGCGACCCGCGGGCCGAGGTCACTGCAGGACGCCCTTGGTGGACGGCACCGCGCCGTCACCCGGTGGTCGCGACGGCGCGACGCAGCGCGACGGCGAACGCCTTGAACACCGACTCGAAGACGTGGTGGGTGTTGTCGCCCGACACGTTCTGGACGTGCAGGGTGATGCGGGCGTTGGCGACGAGCGACTCGAAGAAGTGCTTGAGCAGGTGGATCTCGAAGCGTGCCGATCAGCTGCACCGGCGGCGTCGACCTCCCACACCAGGTAGGGGCGGCCCGACAGGTCGACGGCGACGCGGGTGAGCGCCTCGTCGATCGGGACCTGCGCGTCACCGAACCGCTCGACGCCGGCGCGGTCGCCCCACGCCTCGGCGAGCGCCTGCCCGAGCGCGATGCCGACGTCCTCGACGGTGTGGTGCTCGTCGATCTGCAGGTCGCCGTCGGCGTGGACGGTCAGGTCGAGCCGGCCGTGCCGGCCGAGCTGGTCGAGCATGTGGTCGAAGAACGGCACGCCGGTCGACACGTCGACCTTCCCGGCCCGTCGAGGTCGACCTCGACGCGGATCGCGGTCTCCTTGGTGTCGCGGACGACGGTGCCGGTGCGGCTCATCGGTGGGCTCCGGTGGGTGCGGGGCGTGGTGGCGGGACGGGGTGCGGTGCCGGGGCGGTCGCCGGTCGCGACGTCGTCGAGGACGTCGGTCAGCGCGGCGAGGAAGGCGTCGTTCTCGGCCGGGCGTGCCGACGGTGACGCGCAGGCAACCCGCCAGGCGCGGCTGCGCGCGAGAAGTCGCGCACGAGCACGCCGCGGTCGAGCAGCCGGTCGAACAGGTCGGGCGACGGCCGGTGCGGAACAGCAGGAAGTTCGCGGCCGACGGCCACACCTCGACGTCGTCGCGGGCGGTCGAGCGCCGCGTGGACCCGGTCGCGCTCGGCGGCGGTCCGGTCGCGGTGGTCGAGGAACGCGTCGGTCTGCTCGAGGGCGACCAGCGCGGCGACCTGCTTGACCGCGTCGAGGTGGTACGGCAGGCGGACGGTCTGCACGTCCTCGACGACCCACGGCCGCGGCCAGGAGGTAGCCGAGCCGCAGGCCGGCCAGCCGGTAGGCCTTCGAGAAGGTGCGCGACACGACCAGCCGCGGCAGCTCGTCGAGCAGGTGTCACCGCGGACGCGCCGTCGGGCGCGAACTCGACGTAGGCCTCGTCGACGACGACCAGGGCCCGCGAGCCGTCGTGCAGGGCGCGGATCGCGTCGTGGCCGACCGAGCGTGCCCGACCGGGTTGTTCGGCGACGCGACGAGGACCACGTCCGGGTCGTGGGTCGTGACCGCGTCGGCGGCGACCTCGACCGACAGCGCGAAGCCGGTCGTCGAGGTCGACCTCGGTGCACGGGCGTCAGGGTGGTGCGCGCCAGCTCGGGGTACATCGAGTACGGCGGGCGGAAGGTCAGCAGCCGCCGGTCCGGGCCCGCCGTAGGCCTGGAGCAGCTGCAGCAGGACCTCGTTGGAGCCGTTGGCGGCCCACACCTGGTCGGGGCCGAGCCCGAACGGCGCCCCGAGCGCCGTCGCGCAGCGCGCGTGTGGGGCCGGTCCGGGTAGCGGTTGAGCTCGAGGCGCCTGGATGCGGCGGCCGACCTCGGCGAGGTAGCCGGGCGGCGGCGGCTCGGCGGTCTCGTTGGTGTTGAGCCGCACGGGCACGTCGAGCTGCGGCGCGCCGTACGGGGTCACGCCGGCGAGGTCGGCGCGGAGCGGGCAGCCGCTGTGTCGGCTCCATCGCGTCACGTCCGGCCCGTCGAGGCGCACGTCGACCGCGCGGGCGTGCGCCGGCAGGTCCTCGGCGGCGGCGAGCTGCCGGACCGACGGCGGCGAGGTCCGCGAGCGCGTCGCGGGTCACCTCGACGTAGTTGACCGGGCACGAGGTAGCTGACGCGGTCGTGAGCCCACCGGTGAAGCGCGCGGTGCCGAGCACCGGCAGGGTGTGGTTCGGGCCGGCGGCGTAGTCGCCGAGGCTGACCGGGCGTGTCGGCCCGATGAAGGTCGTGCCGGCGTACCGGATGCGTTCGGCGACGGCGGCGGCGTCGACGGTCTGGACCTCGAGGTGCTCGGCGGCGTACGCCTCGGCGACCTGCGACCGCGTGGTCGATGTCGTCGACGAGCACGACCGTGCCCTGCCCCGCCAGCGCTGCCTCGATGCGCTGGCGGTGCTTGGTGGCCGCGACCTCGTCCTCGAGCGCCGCTTCGACCGGCGCGACCAGCTCCTCGTCCGCGGTGATGAGGATCGACGCTGGCGAGTTCGTCGTGCTCGGCCTGCGAGACGAGGTCGGCGGCGACGACCCGCGGGTCGGCGGTGCGGTCGGCGACGATGGCGATCTCGGTCGGACCCGGCGATCGAGTCGATGCCGCAGACGCCCTCGGCCTGGACCTGCGCCTTGGCGAGCGCGACGTAGACGTTGCCGGGCCCGACGACCTTGTCGCACGCCGGGACGCTGGCGGTGCCGTACGCCATCGCCGCGATCGCCTGGGCGCCGCCGATCCGGAACACGCTGGTCGACGCCGAGGAGCGACGCGGTCGCCAGCACGGTCCGGTCCGGCAGCGCCGCCGTCGCCCGTCGGAGGGCACGCACAGCACCACCTCGTCGACGCCCGCGACCTGCGCGGGGACGACCGTCATGATCACCGTCGACGGGTACGCGGCCTTGCCCCCCGGGGACGTACACGCCGACGCGCTGGATCGGGACGGTGCCACTGCCCCATCCGCACCCCGTCGCGGGTCTCCTCCCAGTCGGTCGGTGCCGCCTGCTCGTGGAACCAGCGCACCTGCTCGACGGCGCGGTCGATGGCGGCGCGCAGGTCCGGGTCGAGGTCGCTCGAGCGCGGCATCGAGCACCGGCTGCGGGACGCGCAGGTCGTCGAGCTCGACGCCGTCGAAGCGAGCGGTCAGCTCGCGCACCTCGTCGTCACCGCGTTCGCGCACGGCGGCGAGGACGTCGCGGACGACGTCGGTCGCGGCCGCGACCTGGTCCCGCGGCCGCGGGATGCGGTCGCGCGGGTCCGAGCGGTCGCCCCGGAGGTCGAGGACGGTCAGGCGAGCCACGGGTGGTCCCCCGGGTCGGTCGGTGGGAGGTGGTCGAACGCGTCGGGGTGGGGTCGCGCACGGACCCCACGCGGTGCGGCGTTCGAGGTCCGAGCGTACCGCCGTGGCGGTCCGCTCCCCCGCTCCGCAGCGGTGTGACAGGCTCGCAGCCGCCAGCGACGGGGACGGCCGTGCACGCCCAGGAGGTCGCACCGGACGGCTCGCCCGTGGCCGTCTACCTCGCCCTCCCCGCCGAGCCGGCGTTCACGGCCGTGCTCGACCACCTCGACCCGGGCGCGTCGGTGCTCGACCTCGGCTGCGGGGTCGGCCGCCTCGTGAACCTCCTGGCGCGACCCCACCGCGAGGTGTGGGGGGTCGACGAGTCCCCGGCGATGCTGCGTCACCTGGCGGCCGAGGTGACCGCCGTGTCGGCGGACCTCCGAGGCCTCGACCTCGGCCGCCGGTTCGACGCGGTCGTGCTCGCCAGCCACCTCGTCAACGTCGCCGACCCGGAGCTCCAGCGCGGGTTCCTCACGGCGGTGGCGGACCACCTCGACCCCGCCGGCACGGCCTACCTGCAGCGGCACGATCCGTCTCCCGGCGCCTACGACGTCGGCGTGCGCGAACAGGTCCTGCCGACCGCACGCGGTCCTCTGGCGGTCACGCTCGAGGTCCACGAGCGACGAGGACCGTGGTTCCGCGCGACATCGACGATGGCGTTCCCCGACGCGTCGTGGGCCCAGACCTTCGACGCGGAACTGCTCGACGACGACGCGCTCGCTGCGCGGCTGTCGGCGGTCGGTCTGGAGCTCGGCGAGGTGCTCGACGCGACGTGGGTGACGGCCACCGCTGCTGCCCGATCGCGGCGGCCCGGCTCCGCTCAGGCGCCCGCTGCGCGCGGCGCGTAGATGATCACGGCACCGCCGACGAGGCAGATCGCCGCTCCCAGGAGGTCGAACCGGTCGGGCTGGAACCCGTCGACGACCCGTCCCCAGACCAGGGCCGCGACGATGAACAGCCCGCCGTAGGCCGCCATGATCCGGCCGAAGTCCGCGGCCGGTTGCAGGGCGATCAGCGCCCCGTACGCGAACAGCACCAGACCACCGAGCAGGGCGAGCCCGATCGACCCACGCTCGCGGACCCCCTGCCAGACGAGCCACGCTCCCCCGAGCTCGGCCAGACCGGCGGCGAGGTACAGCAGGGCGGACCGGACGACCACGGGGACTCCTCGGTACGGGGGCCACGAGCCTACGAGCGACCGGCGCCACCGACCTGCCCGTGCCGGTGTCAGGTCATCGCGGGTTCGCGCTTGCGCTTCCAGGCGGGTTCGTCGCGGTCCTCACCGAAGGTGCGGTCCCCCACCTCGTCGTCGATCGCGTCCGGACCGAAGTGCTGCTTGATCTGGCCGAACAGGCCCGGGCGGCGTTCGACCCGGAGGTCGTCGCCGAGCTTGAACAGCCGCACCGATCCGTCCGGGTCGCGCAGACGCAGGTGGACCGGGACGACACCGGTGTGTTCGGCGAGGACGGCCTTCAGGCGGCGGATGGCGTCGGCGGTGCACTGCTCGGCCGCGAAGGTGACGACGACCGGCGAGCCGAGCGCCTCGGACAGGTCGGGGGCCGACACCGGTTGGCGAGGACCTTGACCGCCTCGTCGCGCTTCTCGACCTTGCCGGTGATGATCAGCACCGCGTCCTCGACCAGCACCTCGTGGGCGGCGCGGTAGGTCTGGGGCCAGAAGGTGACCTCGACGTTGCCGGACAGGTCCTCGAGGGTGGCGACGAGGTAGGTGTCGCCCTTCTTGGTGAACTTCTTCTGCAGGCCCGTGAGCACCCCGCCGACGGTGATCGACGCGCCGTCGTCCTTCTCGCGCAGGCTCAGGCAGGTCGCGTCGGTGACGCGCTCGAGGACGCGCTCGGTGCCGAACAGCGGGTGGTCCGAGACGTAGAGCCCGAGCATCTCGCGTTCGTGGCGGAGCAGGTCCGCCTTGTCGAACTCGTCGTCCGAGATGACCGGACCGTCGTCGACCTCGAGACCGCCGTCGCCCGCGCATCGTCGCCGCCGGGGTGGGCGGGGATCGAATCGAACAGCGAGAACTGCCCGGCCGCCTCGGCCTTCTTGCGGGTCTGCGCCGCGTCGACGATGGGTTCGTAGGCGGCGAACAGGCCCTTGCGGGTGTGGCCGAGCGATCGGAACGCGCCGGCGAGGACGAGGTTCTCGAGGGTCCGCTTGTTGAGCACGCCGCCGTCGACCTTGGCGCAGAAGTCGCGGAAGTCGGTGAACCGGCCGTGCTCGCGTCGGGCCGCGACGATCTGTTCGACGATGCCCTCGCCGACACCGCGGACCGCGGACAGGCCGAAGAGGATCTCGTCGCCGCGGGGGGTGAAGTCGGCGTCGGACTCGTTGACGTCCGGTGGCAGGACCGGGATGCCGAGGCGGCGGCACTCGTTGAGGTAGAGCGGCTTGTTGTCCTTGTGGTTCTTGACGCTGGTCAGCAGCGCCGCCATGTACTCGACCGGGTAGTGGGCCTTCAGGTAGGCGGTCTGGTAGCTGACGACGCCGTAGGCGACGGTGTGGGACTTGTTGAAGCCGTACTCGGCGAACTTCTCGATCATGTCCCACTGCTGGGTCATGAGCGACGTCTCGTAGCCGCGTTCGACGCCACCGGCGATGAACTGGTCCTTGAAGGACTCCATCAGGTCGCGCTTCTTCTTGCCGACCGCCTTCCGGAGGCCGTCGGCGTCCGACATGGTGAAGCCCGCCACGTCGGTGGCGATCTTCATCACCTGTTCTTGGTAACGCAGTTGTGCACCACGATGCCGTCAGCGACGAAGCTGTGGATCCCCTCGACGGTCAGGTCGAAGACGGGTTGCGGACCTCGTGGCTCGACGGCGACCACGGCCTCCCACCGGTCGCGGAAGTCGAGGCCGAGGTCGAGCGAGTCGTCGAGCTGCCGTGCGATGCGCTCGGCGATCCACCGCTCCTCGGTACCGATGGCCCGTCGAGTGACACCCGATCGGCGCGCGATCTCGCGCCGCGAGAGGCCGGTCCGGGCGAGAGCTTCGAGGACCGTCGCGCGGTCGTACTCCCCGAGCCGGGACCGTGAGACGAAGCTCACGTCCCCCTTCTTCGACAGCATCTTGGACTGAACGACCCGGAAGCGGACGGAGTCGTACACGTGGACCTGGTAGGCGACGCCGTCCCGGCAGTCCTCCTGGACGTACCGGGACACCCGGCTCGGGACGCCGAGCCGATCCAGCAGATCCTTGATGCCTCGTGCGAGGTGCGGGCTGATGGTCTTGACGTAGGCGAACTTCTCGCCGACGTGCCCGTCGCAGTCCCAGTAGGCCGCGAGGAAGCTGGCGGTACCCGCCTCGTCGGCACCCCAGACGTAGTCCGGGATCGACTTCGTCGCGCTGTTCTTCCCCTGGACACCCTGCTCCCGCAGGAAGCTGTCGTCGAGCGGGGACCCGTCGGTGTTGTGGAACGAGATGTCCGACGACCCCGTGACGGACCCGTCGGCCAGGAGGTACCCGAGCGTGCGGAGCCGATCCAGATCCCTCGGCGCGCCGTCGACGCGGTGGGTCCGCGGCGTGGCCACCGCATCACCGACGGAGAGGTCCTTCGCGGGCCGCCAACCGTGCGGGGTGAGGACCCGGTGATCGGCGGTCAAGGTGACGGACCGCCCGGAGCGCGTCGTGATCGCGAGGGTGTCCTTCACCCCGCTGTCGATCCAGTCGACGACCTTGCCGCGCTCACCGTGGGCGCCCTGGACCAGGAACGAGCGTCCGCGTGCCTCGTCGACCCGCAGACGCTCACCGGACTCGACGTCCGTGACGATCGTGCTGCCTGCGACGATCACGCCGTAGGTGTCGCCGAGGATCGCCTCGAGGTCGGGGTGGTCGTAGGTGACCGGCTCGTGGCCGTTCTTGCGGTCGGCGTAGGCGATGTGCATGTCCATGGACAGCGGACCTGGCCGGTACAGGGCCAGCAGCGCCGAGATGTCCTCGAACCGGGTGGGCTTGAGCTTGCGGACCAGGGCCTGCATCCCGGTGGAGTCGAGCTGGAACACCCCGAGCGTGTAGCCCGTCGCGAGCATCTCGTAGGTCTCGGGTCGTCCATCTCGCCGAGGAACAGCGGGTCGTCGAGGTCGACGCTGACGCCGCGGTTGTCGCGCACGTGGCGTTCGGCGTCGGACACGACGGTGAGGTTGCGCAGGCCGAGGAAGTCCATCTTCAGCAGGCCCAGCGCCTCGGCGGCGTTCATCTCGTACTGGGTGACGATCTCGCCGTTGTCGGTGCGCAGCAGCGGGAGGGTCTCGTGCAGCGGCTTGGCGCCGATGATGACGGCGGCGGCGTGGATGCCGTGCTGGCGCTTGAGGCCCTCGAGCTTCTCGGCCGTCTCGAGCACCTTGGCGTAGCCGGGGTCCTCGCGGGCCGCACGCAGCTCGGTCGACATCTCGTAGGCCTTGGCGAGCGGCCACTCCTTGCCCTGCGCCGGCGGCGGCATCATCTTGGCGAGCGTGTCACCGACGCTGAACGGCTCGTCGAGCACGCGGGCGGCGTCGCGGATGGCCGACTTCGCCTTGATCGTCCCGAAGGTGATGACCTGGGCCACGTGGTCGGCGCCGTAGCGGTCCGCGGCGTAGCGGATCATCTCGCCGCGGCGGCGGTCGTCGAAGTCGATGTCGATGTCCGGCATCTAGATGCGCGCCGGGTTCAGGAAGCGCTCGAAGATCAGCCCGTGCTTGATCGGGTCGACCTTGGTGATGTCGGTGCAGTAGGCGACGACCGACCCGCCGGCGGATCCACGGCCGGGACCGACCCTGATGCCGACCGAGTGGGCGTGCTCGCAGAGGTCGGCGACGATGAGGAAGTAGGCCGGGAACCCCATGCTGTCGATGACGCCGAGCTCGTAGTCGATGCGCTCCTGGACGGCATCCGGCACGGGCGAGCCGTAGCGCTGGACCGCGCCCTCCTGGACCTTGTGGCGCAGGAACGCCGACTCGCTCATCCCGTCGGGGCACGGGAAGGCGGGCAGCAGGTCGAGGTCGAACTCGATCTGCGACGTCGCACATCTCGGCGATGTCGAGCGTCGCGTCGAGCGCGGTCCGGAAGTCGCGGAACTGCTCGCGCATCTCGCGGGCGGTCTTCACGTAGAAGTCCTGGCCCTGGAACTTGAACCGATCGGTGTCGGAGATCTTCGACGCCGGTCTGGATGCACAGCAGGACGTCGTGCGCCTCGGCGTCCTCGGCCTTGGTGTAGTGCGAGTCGTTGGTGATGACCGTGCGGAGGCCGAGCTGGCCGGCGAGCTTCTCGAGCTGCGGCCAGGTGCGTACGCTGCTCGGGGATGCCGTGGTCCTGGAGCTCGACGAAGAAGCGCTCGGGCCGAAGACGTCCTTGAAGTCGCGACAGCGCCTGCTTCGCGCCGACCTCGTCGTCCTTCAGCAGGCCTGGTTGACCTCGGAGCCGAGGCAGCCCGACAGGACGACCAGCCCGTCGGCGTGCTCCTCGAGCAGCTCGAGGTCGACCCGCGGCTTGTACCAGTAGCCCTCGAGGTAGGCCCGGGTGGACAGCGCGATGAGGTTGCGCGTACCCGGCGTCGTTCTCGGCGAGGACGGTGAGGTGGTAGTAGCGGTCGCTGCCCGGTGGACCCACCGAGGCGCTGGTCCCGCCGCGACCCGATGGCCTGGTACAGCTCGGAGCCGAGGATCGGGTTGACGCCCGCCTTCACGCCCGTGTTGTAGAAGTCCACCAGCCCGAACAGGTTGCCGTGGTCGGTGATCGCGACGGCCGGCTGCTCGTCCTCGCGCGACGTGGGTCGAACAGCTCGCCGATGCGGGAGGCCCCGTCCAACATCGAGTACTCGGTGTGGACGTGCAGGTGGACGAACGAGTCAGTGTGCCCACGGTGCTGCTCCTCGCCTCGCCCTGCGGCCCCCGACCCGGGGAGCGTCGACGCCACGTGCGCCGCCGTCACGGCGTGACCACGAGGACGGTCCGCGGGGCGCCGCGCACGGGCCGCGAGCACGCGGCCGCGAGCGACGCGCCCGGGGGACCGTCGGGCGTGTGCCGGGGAAGAACCACACGCCTGTGGTTCGGGAGGCTAGCAGCCACCGGCGGAGCTGACCGGAGGTGGGTGACCGCCGCGCGCCCGTGGGCGGGGAGCGGTGCCACACGCCCTGCGTGTCAGCATCGCGAACCCCACCGACGCCTGGTCGCGATCCGTCGGCAGGATGCCGCGGAAGCTCGCGCGGGTGGTGGTCTCCGCCGGTCCTGCCGGGTCGACCACCCGGACGGCGGGGTCGTCGACCAGCGTCCGCAGGAACGAGGTCGGAGCGACGACGATCGCGGCGAAGACCACCGCGCCCTCGTCGGCGAGGTCGCGCGCCTGCTCCAGCTCGGCCAGCCGCTCGAGGTAGTCCTGCTCGAAGGCCGGGTCGCCGAGGTCCTCCCCGAGCAAACCCTCGAGCTCGGCGAGCTCGGCGTCCAGGTCCTCTCGCGCGTCCTCGATCAGCGCGCGCGCCTGGTCCGGTGCATCGGCGCCCGCGGCGACCTCGACGGGGTCGAGCAGGCCCGGCACCCACAGCTGGAGACGTTCGATCGTGACCTCGCCGACCAGGTCGAGACCGTCGACGCCGACGAGGCCCTCGAAGGAGACCACCGCCCGGGTGAGCTCCTCGGGCAGCGAGGCGAGCACCCCGTGCCGCTCCTCGATGTACGCGTCGAGGTCCGCACCGATGGCCGGCCCGACCCGGTCGGCCACCACGGCCTCGTCGGCCGACGTGATCGGATCGGCGGAGTAGCGGGTCAGGTGGACCGAGGCCGCAGCGACCACGACGATCGCGGCGAACAGGGCGACGACGGCCGGGTGGGCGACCAGGTCGCGAACGGGACCGGGGAGACGTCCCGGTTCCCAGGTCGACAGGTCAGCCAACCGCGCTCGCACGACGTCAGGCGTGCGCACGCGGTGCTCCTCGGACGGCGGGGGTCGGCCGAGCGGAGGCTAGCCTCGCGCCCGCCTCGCCCCGGCCGTGCCGTGACCGGCGGTGGACCACGCCGGTCCGGCAGCCGGTGCCCGACGGTCGTCGGGTGGACGACGGGTGGGACGTGAGCGAACCGGAGCTGCGACGCGCGCTCGGCGTGGGCGACGCCGTCGTGGTCGGGCTCGGCGCGATGGTCGGGGCCGGCGTCTTCGCTGCCGTCGGCGCTGCCGCCGTCCGCGGGGCGCCCGCGCTGCTGCTCGGTCTGGTCGTGGCCGCCGTCGTCGCGTACGCCAACGCGACCTCCTCGGCCGAGCTGGCGGCGGTCCACCCGCCGCCGGCGGCACCTACGTCTACGGCCGGGAGCGCCTCGGGCCGGCCTGGGGCCACCTCGCCGGGTGGGGGTTCGTGGTCGGCAAGACCGCGAGCTGCGCGGCCATGGCGCTGACGTTCGGGGCGTACGTGTGCGCCCTGCCTCGCGCCCGCCGGTCGGCGGTCGCCGCCGTCGTCGTCCTCACCCGCGGATCGCGACGGCGGCGTGCACACGGTCGGCGCCGGCTGACTGCGGGTGGGTCCTGGTGGTCGTGCTCGCCGAGCCTGCTGGCCGTGATCGTGGCGTCGCCGACTCGCGCTCGGGTGCCGACCTCGCGTCGGCTCGCCTGACGCGGCGCCGCGGCGACGCCGGGGCAGCGTGCTGCAGGCGGCCGGACTGCTGTTCTTCGCCTTCGCCGGGTACGCCCGCATCGCCACGCTCGGCGAGGAGGTCCGCGACCCGGCCAGGACCATCCCCCGGGCGGTGCCGTTGGCGCTCGGCGCGGCGTTGGCGATCTACGTCGTCGTCGCGGTGGCCGCGGTCCTCGCGCGTCGGCGCCGACGTCCTCGCCGGCGCCGACCGCCCCGCTGGCGACGGTGGCCGGGTCGCGGGCCGGTTCGACGGCCTGGCCGGCGCGGCCCGGGTCGGCGGCTGCCGCTGCCGCCGCCGGGGTGCTGCTGTCGCTCCTGGCGGGCGTGGCCCGCACCGAGCCTGGCGATGGCCCGTGACGGGCACCTGCCCCGGGCGCTCGCCACGGGTCCACGCCGGTGCACCGCGTCCCCCACGTCGCGCAGCTCACGGTCGGCGCGATCGTGGCCGTGGTCGTCCTCGTGGCCGACCTCCGGGGGGCCATCGGGTTCAGCTCGTTCGGCGTCCTGACCTACTACGCGGTCGCGAACCTGGCCGGCGCCCCGCCTCGCGGCCCGAGGAACGTGCGGTGGCCGCGGTGGCTCGCCGCGTCGCGGGGTCATCGGGCTGTACCGTCTTGGCCCTGTCGCTGCCGCGCACGTCGGTCATCGGAGGTGCAGCCGTCCTGCTCGCGGGGCGGGCCGCGCTACGCGCTCACGTCCCGGCGTCGTGCACCAAGCCGTGACGCTCAGCGGTCGTCCGCGTCGCCCAGGACCTCAGCGACGTCGGGCGGCCGATCCCCGCGCGCTGCAGGGCGGTCAGCCAGGTCGTCCGGCAGCGGCTCCGAGAGGTCGACGTCGCTCGCCGGTGACGGGGTGGTCGAACGCCAGCCGGCCGGCGTGGAGCGCGGGACGGTCGAGCCCGAGCGGCGCCGCGACGGCCGGTCGCGGGCCGTAGACCGGGTCACCGAGGACGGGGTGGCCGATGGCGGTCAGGTGGACGCGGATCTGGTGCGTCCGACCCGACTCGAGGCGGCACGCGAGCAGCGACGACCGGCCGGTCCCCGACGCAGCCCCGTCGCCACCGTCGTGTAGCGCGTGGTCGCGGCCTTGCCCTCGGGCACGGTCGCGAACCGGCGTCGGTGGTCGGGGTCGCGGCCGATCGGCGCCTCGATGCGGCCGACGCGGTGACGCCGGGCACGCCGTCGACGAGCGCGAGGTAGCGGCGGGTCACCGTCGCGCCGCCGGAGCGCCTCGACGAGGGCGGCGTGCACCTCGTCGGTGCGAGGCCACGACCAGCAGCCCCGAGGTGTCCCGGTCGAGGCGGTGGACGATCCCGGGCCGGCCCTCACCACCCGCGGGCGCGAGCGGGATCCCCGCGGCGGCGAGCGCGTCGACGAGCGTGCCGTCGGCGTGGCCCGGCCCCGGGGTGGACGACGAGGCCGACGGGCTTGGCCGACGCACGAGCAGGTGCTCGTCGCGGAAGCGGACCGGCGGCAGCGGGGCGCGGCCGCGACCGGTCGCGGCGGCCTCGGCGGCGACGACGACCCGCTCGCCGCGCACCGACCCGGTGGCTTCGCCGCACGGGCGCGCCGTCGACCGTCACGTCGCCGGCGTCGATGCCGGGTCGCGACCTGGGCGCGCGGCAGCTCGAGGACGCCGGGCCAGCGACGACGTCGAGCCGCGGTCGCCCGCGTCGGCCGTCGGTGAGCGACGTGGTCGGAGGCCGGTCCGTCGTCGCTCACGCGTCCGTCGGACGTCGGTGACGGGTCGGCCGTCGCGTCGTGCCGGTCGGCGTCACCGGGCTCGCGGTCCGCCGCGGTCGTCGTCCGTTCGGCCGCGGCGAGCCGCCGGTCCTCGAGCAGCAGGGCGACCGACGAGCAGCACGAACCCGACGGTGATCCAGGAGTCGGCGACGTTGAACCGCGGGAAGCTGCCCCAGGCGACGAAGTCGACGACCTCGCCGCGACAGGAACCCGTCCTCGGCGCGCAGCGACCCGGTCGATCAGGTTGCCGAGCGCGCCGGCGAGCAGCAGCCCGTAGGCCGACGCCTGCAGCAGCGATTGCGTGGTGCGGCAGGCTGCGGACGACGATGACCACGACGAGCGCCGTGACGACCAGGAACAGCCAGGGCGGCGACCGGCAGGCCGAACGCCGCGCCGGGGTTGCACGATCAGCTGCCACCCGACGCGAGTCGCCGAGGAGCGGCACCGACACGGCCGGGCTCGAGCAGCACGTCGCGCGACGATCTTGGTGGCCTGGTCGAGGACGACGCCCGCGGCGGCCGAGGAGCGAGCGCGACGCGGGACCGGCGTCGGGGGTGGCGGGCCGGTCGGCGTCGCCGCGGGGTCAGCGGTCACGGCGGCGTCAGCGTCCCGACTCGTCGCGGCGCTTGCAGTCCAGGCACAGCGCGGCGGCGGGGACGGCCTCGAGCCGATCGAAGCCGATGTTCTCGCCGCAGCGGGTGCAGACGCCGTAGGTGCCGGCGTCGATGCGGCGCAGCGCCTCGTCGATCTCGTCGAGCAGCCGGCGGGCGTGGTCGGAGAGCGTCGCCGCCGTCTCGCGCTCGGAGCTGGCGGTGCCGCGGTCGGCCGGGTCGTCGCCCGAGCCGTCGCCGCGCCAACGGTCGACCCCGGCCTCGGCGTGGAGGTCGGCGACCTGGTCGGGCAGTCCGGCACGTTCCTCGCGCAGCGTGCTCCTCGAGGGTCCTTGATCTGCGTCTTGGTGAGCTTCCTGGCGGCCATGGTGCGCTCCGACCGGCCGCGTGGCCGGCGGAAGGTAGCAGCGAGGCTGGCCGGGCCGCCCCCCTGAGCGGTGGGCCGTAGACTCCCGGCGACGAAACGACGAGGACGCGGCGCGTCGGACCCGTCCACCACGAGCGAGCCGGGACGGTGGGAGCCGGCGGTGGACCCCGCGCGCACATCACCTCCGATCGGCCCGGTCGAGACCCCGCCCGCGGGTGCGTAGGCCGGGACGGTCACCCGCACGACACGCGGGCCGACCGGGGCGACCCGGCGGAAGCGACGAGTGGGCACGTCGGCCGCGAGGGGCCGGCGCCAACGAGGGTGGGACCGCGGCGCCACGGCGTCGTCCCTCGGGACGCGACGGCCCGCCCGTGCCGTCCCCGGGCTGGACGGCACCGACCGCGAGGCCACGCCCGCGATGACCGACTCACTCCCCCACGCCGACCCCGCGCCGGCCCTGGCCCGAGGTGGCCGCCGAGCCGGACCTGCCGGCGCATGGAGCGCGACCTGCTCGACCGGTGGCGCGAGCTCGACGTGTTCGCGACGTCGGTCGCGCCAGCGCGCGGACGGGCCCGTCTGGACCTTCTACGAGGGCCCGCCGACCGCCAACGGCAGGCCCGGCACCCACCACGTCGAGGCGCGGGTCTTCAAGGACGTCTTCCCGCGCTACCGGACGATGAAGGGCGCACTCGGTCCGCCGCAAGGGCGGCTGGGACTGCCACGGCCTGCCCGTCGAGCTCGAGGTGGAGAAGGAGCTCGGGCTCGACTCGAAGGCCGACATCGAGGCCTACGGCATCGAGGCGTTCAACGCCCGCTGCCGCGAGTCGGTCGGCCGCTACGTCGGCGCGTTCGAGGAGCTGACCGAACGCATCGCGTTCTGGGTCGACCTCGACGACGCCTACCGGACGATGGACCCCGAGTACGTCGACTCGCCTGTGGTGGGGCCTGTCGCAGCTGTGGGACCGCGACCTGATCTTCGAGGACTTCCGCGTCGCGCCCTACTGCGGCCGCTGCGGGACGGCGCTGTCCGACGCCGAGGTGGCGCAGGGCTACCAGAGACCGAGGACCCGTCGGTCTACGTCCGCTTCCCGGTGACGTCGACGGGCCGCTCGCCGAGCGCGGGCGCGTCGCTGGTGGTCTGGACCACGACGCCGTGGACGCTGCCGTCCAACACCGCCTGCGCCGTCGGCGCCGGACATCGCCTACGTCCTCGCGCGGGCGTGCCGGGTCCGACGACCTGCTGGTCGCTCGCCCGCGACCTCGTCGACGTCGGTGCTCGGCGAGGACGCCGAGGTGGTCGCGCGACGTCACCGCCGACCGAGCTGCTCGGCACTGCACTACGACGCCGCCGTTCGACTTCGTCGGCCGGGCACGGCCGACGACCCCGACGGCGAGCGCCGGACTGGCGCTACGTGGTCGCCGGCCGACTTCGTCACCACCACCGACGGGCACGGGCATCGTCCACCTCGCCCCCGCCTTCGGTGCCGACGACATGGCGGTCGGCCGGCCGCAGGGCCTGCCCGTCCTCAACCCGGTCGACCGGCACGCGCGGTTCGACGACCGCGTCGCCCGTGGGCCGGCGATG
The DNA here is from genome assembly GCA_963850715.1 of uncultured Nitriliruptoraceae bacterium. Classification (GTDB taxonomy): domain Bacteria; phylum Actinomycetota; class Nitriliruptoria; order Nitriliruptorales; family Nitriliruptoraceae; genus Nitriliruptor. The sequence continues at coordinate 232,386 of CAWKMM010000005.1, forward strand.
TTCGTCAAGGACGCCGACGCGGCGATCGTCGAGGCCGACCTCGACGAGCGCGGGCCTGCTGCTGCGCGCCGACGACGCTACACCCACACCTACCCGTTCTGCTGGCGCTGCAAGCGGCCGCTGATCTACTACGCGAAGCCCTCCTGGTACATCCGCACGACCGCCGATGCGCGACCAGCTGCTGGCCAACAACGCCGACGATCGACTGGCACCCCGAGCACATCCGCGACGGCCGGTTCGGCAACTGGCTCGAGAACAACGTCGACTGGGCGTTGTCGCGCGACCGCTACTGGGGCACGCCGCTGCCGTTCTGGCGGTGCGACGACTGCGACCACGTCACGGTCGTCAGCTCGCGCGCGCGACCTGTCGGAGCTGCACCGGCGAGCGACCACCGCGACCTCGACCCGCACCGCCCCTACGTCGACGACGTCGACGGTGCCGTGCGAGGCCTGCGGCGCGACGGCGCACCGCGTCCCCGACGTGGCCGACGCCTGGTTCGACTCGGGCGCGATGCCGTACGCCCAGTGGGGCTACCCGCACACGGGCGTCGAGGAGTTCCAGCGCCACTACCCCGCCGACTACATCTGCGAGGCGATCGACCAGACCCGCGGCTGGTTCTACACGCTGCTCGCCGAGTCGACGCTGCTGTTCGGCGACAGCTCCTACCGGGCCTGCGTCTGCCTCGGCCACATCGTGGACGAGGACGGCCGCAAGATGTCCAAGTCGGTCGGCAACATCCTCGACCCGTGGGAGCTGATCGACCGCCACGGCGCCGACGCGCTGCGCTGGCTGATGCTGGCCGAGGGCAGCCCGTGGGTGTCGCGCCGGGTCGGCCACCAGCTGCTCGAGGACATCGTCCGGCGGTTCCTGCTGACGCTGTGGAACACCCACGTGTTCTTCACCACCTACGCCCGGCTCGACGGGTTCGACCTCGTCCGACGCCGGCGGTCCCGGCGCGTCGCCGACCGGCCGGCGTCGGACCGGTGGGTGCTGGCCGAGCTGGCCGACCTCGTCGACACCGTCGACGCCTCGCTCGAGCGGTTCGACGTCTCCACCTCGACGCGCCGGCTGGAACGCTTCGTCGACGACCTGTCGAACTGGTACGTGCGCCGCGGTCGCCGCCGGTTCTGGAAGGCGCGGCCGAGGACGACCGAGCCGACAAGCTGGCCGCCTACGCGACCCTGCACACCTGCCTGTCGACCGTCGCGCAGCTGCTGGCGCCGTTCACGCCGTTCCTCGCCGACCGGCTGTGGCAGGACCTGGTCGTCTCGCAGGACCCCGACGCGCCGGCGTCGGTGCACCTCACCGACTTCCCGGTCGCCGGCCGCGGCCTGGCGCGACGACGACCTGCGGGCGGCGATGGCCACGACCCGCCGCGTCGTCGAGCTCGGCCGCCAGGCCCGGACCGACGCGGCCGTGAAGGTCCGCCAGCCGCTGGCCCGGGCGCTCGTCACGGTGCCCGCCGGCGGAGCGCGCCGGCCTGGCCGAGCTGCGTCGCCGAGGTCGCCGACGAGCTCAACGTCAAGGCGGTCGAGCTGTCCGACGGGACCGGCGACCTCGTCGAACGGTCGCTCAAGCCGAACTTCCGCGCGCTCGGGCCCGCGTTCCAGAAGCGCGCCCCGCCGGTCGCCACGCGCGCTGCGGGCGCTCGACCCGAGGCCGCCGCCGGCGTCGCTCGCCGACGCTGGACGCCGACCGGGCAGGACGCGACGCTCGAGGTCGGACGGCGAGGAGGTGACGCGTCACGCCGGAGATGGTCGAGGTCGTCGAGACCCCGCGCACCGGCTGGGCGGTCGCCGCCGAGGGCAGCACCTCGTTCGCGCTGGACACCGCCCTGACGCGCGAGCTCGAGGTCGAGGGCGCCGCACGCGAGCTGGTCCGCGCCGTCAACGATCTGCGCAAGGCGGGCGGGCTCGGCGCTCGACGACCGCATCGAGCTGGTCGTCGCGGTCACGCCCGACGAGCTCGACGCCGACCTCGAGGCCGGCGGCTGGTACGACCGTCGTCGCCCGGGAGGTCCTCGCGACCGAGCGTCCAGCCGGATGCCCGTCGAGCGACGCGGTGCAGGTCGACCTCGGCGCGCTCGGGCAGGCCCGCGATCTGGGTGCGCGACGTGACCGATCGCGCCGACGGTGCCGTGACCGACGGCCGCCGCGGCGACGCTGGCCGCCGGCCTCGGTCGGGTGGTCGCGCGCAGCGCGCGGAGATGACCGCGGGTCCGCCGACGGGGCGCTCGCACCGCGCGGGCGCCGCGAGCGGACCTCGCGCCGCGTCCGCGCGCCGGGCCGGGTCGGTGCGCGCGGTCGCCGACTGGGTCCCGGCGACCGCCCGGACCGCGCTCGGGCCGTGTGGCGGCGGCGCTCTGGGCCTCGCCGCTGACGATCGTCGGGCTGGTCCTCGGCGGTGCTCGGCGGCGCCGCCGCCCGCTGGGATCGACCGAGCACGGCTGCCTCGTCGTCGACGGCGTCCGCGGCCCGTCGGCGTGCGGCGCTGCCGACTGGTCGGCGCGGAGGCGAACACCATCGGCCACGTGGTGCTGTCGCGCCACGGTCCGGCCCCTCGCCGGCGCTGCTCGCCCACGAGGCCGTCCACGTGCGCCAGGGCGAGCGCCTCGGCCCGCTGCTGTTCCCGGCCTACGTGTGGCTGGCGGCCCGGTACGGCTACCGCGACCACCCGCTCGAACGTGCCGCCCGTGATGTCGCCCACCGTCACGCTCCGTAACGGTGGGCGCGCCACCCGGTCCACCGGGCTCGGGGCTGGGCGGTGCTCGGTCTCGCGCCCGCGCTCCACGCGGCGTGGAACGCCACCACCGTGCTCGACCGACGACGCCCGGCACCTGGCCGGGCGTCGTCGGGCCGAGCATCGGATCAGCCGAGCCGTTGCTTGACCGTCGCGGCGAGGCCGGCACCGATCCCCGGGATGGCGCTGATGTCCTCGACGCTCGCGTCGGCGATCGCATCCACCGAACCGAAGCGAGCGATGAGCGCGTCGCGCTTGCCCGGCCCGAGCCCACGGATCCCCGCGAGGTCGTCGGCGCTGCGCCGGACACCGCCGTCGCCTTCTTCGCCGTCGCCTTCTTCGCCGTCGCCTTCTTCGCCGTGGCCTTCTTCGCCGTGACCTTCTTCGCCGTCGCCTTCTTCGCCGTCGCCTTCTTCGCCGTCGCCTTCTTCGCCGTGGCCTTCTTCGCCGTGGCCTTCTTCGCCGTCGCCTTCTTCGCCGTGGCCTTCTTCGCCGTCGCCTTCCTCGCCGTCGCCCGCTTCGGCGGGACCGCGCCAGCGGCCGTCGCTCCGGTCACGCCCGCTTCCGTCGGCTCGGGTACCGCCCGGACCTCAGCCGTCGGCTCGCTGGCCGCAGACGTCGTAAGTGCCGTGTCCTCGCGACGCGCCAGGGGACGGCGCGGGACGAGGCGCTCGGCGCATCAGCCGCGGCGCCGGGCGAGGATCCGGTCGACTCCCCGGCGGGTCCGTCCACCCGGGCGCGACGCACGACCGCTCGCTTCCCGACGGGACGCGGCGAAGGCGTCGAGTCGCCGTCGGGATCGCGGCGCGTGGCTGCGGCACCCGCAGCGACCGCACCAGCGGCGCCCACAGCAGCGGCGCCCGCTGCGGCGCCGGCGGACGAGCGGTCCTCGCGAGCGGCTGGGTCGGCCTCGACCTTCCTGACCACGGCGGTGCGCTCGGCGGCGGGGGTCACCTCCGGGGCGTCCGCCTGGGGCGTGCGGGCGATCCGGCTGTCGCTCGACTCGACGGCCGGTGTCGCGCCGGCGTAGCCGGTGGGCAACGCGCTGGCCTCCTCACGGCGGCGCAGCAGCACCCCGGCGCCGAGGACCGCCATGGCCGCGACACAGGTCGCGATCGAGACGTAGATCAGCACCAGGCCGTCCTGGAAGACGCCGAGGACCAGCGTGACGGCTGCCACGATGACGAGCACCAAGCTGAGGAAGATCACCGGCGAACCCTTGCGCTCCCGTGCCCGCGGCGTGTCCGCGGGTCGCTCCGTATCGCACCCGAACGAACGTCCGAGACGTCGGCAGGTGACGCGCGCGTCGGCGTCAACCCCCGTCGCGCGCCCGTGACCCTAGCGGAGGTGACCCTGGCGGCTGGCCCCGGCGGTCCTCGTGGACCCGTACCCGCAGCGGTCCGCCGCCGTCACCGGCACCGCCCGCTTCCGCGGACGGCAGCTCGCCGGCCACCAGTTCGGGTCGCGGTTCCGGCGGGCTGCTCTCGGTCAGTTCCTCCAGCGTGGTGAGGTGCTGGCGCAACGCGTCCCGGTGCTCGCCGATGCTGGCGATCACCTCCGCGTGACGGCGGACAGCGTCCTCGACCCGTGCGCGAGCAGCGTCGGCCTCACGACGGGCGAGCTGTTGCGCCTCGCCGACGATCCGCGCGGCTTCCTCGACGGCAGCTTCACGCCGCTCGATCGCCTCCTCCTCGGCTCCGCGACGGATCCGGTCGGCGTCAGCGCTCGCCTCCGCCAGCGTCCGTTCCGCCTGCGCGTCGGCCTCGGCGGTGCTGCGCTCGGCGGCCTCCTGGGCCGTGACCAACGTCCGCTGGATGATCGCCTCGTTCTGGCGGGTGCGCTCGGCGATCTCCTCGGCGACCGCCACGCGGTCGCGGAGCTGTTCGATCTCGGCGAGCTGGTTCTCGACCTGGTCGGCGAGGCGATCGAGCAGCGCGTCCACCTCGTCGACGGCGTAACCGCGCCGCGACTGCTTGAAGCGGTAGCTGACGATGTCGTCGGGACTCAGATCCACGCCGAACGCTCCGAGGGACGAGAGGAAGAGGTCAGCCCGCAGCCGCCGCGGCCAGTCTGGCCAGGACGTTGCGGGTGAGGCTGGCCGCGATGAAGAGCAGGATGATGCTCAGGTCGAGCGCGATCCCGCCGAGCCGGAGCGGCGGGATGACGCGCCGGAGCGGCCGCAGGAGCGGATCGACCAGCGCCGCGCTGCCGAGCCGGATGGGCACGAGCGGTTCGGGGGGACGCGGTACCCACGAGAAGATGACGTAGGCCAGCATGACCAGGGTGTAGAGGAAGACGGCGTCGGCGAGCGCGATGAAGGTGGCCGTCGCGATGTTGTAACCCGCTCCCATCAGCGGTCGCTCCCCGTCGGCATGCGGTACCCGAGGGTGGTCAGGCGGCGGATCTCGTCGTCGGGGAGCGACGCCCGTCGGGGACGAGCAGGAAGGCGCGCGCTCCCGACCTTGGTCATCCGGCCGCGTAGGGCGTAGGTCAGTCCCGAGACGAAGTCGACCACGCGCCGAGCGGTCGGCGCGCATCGGCGCGGCTGACGTCGAACAGCACCGGTTGGCCGGTGCGGTACCGGGACCCGACCTGCTCCACGTCGTCGAACCGGGCGACCTCGACGACGGCGAGCCGGACCCCGCCCCGGGGACGTGCGTGTCCGGCGTCCGCCGCGCGGAGGGGGCGGACGTTGGAGTCGCCGCCAGCACCGCGCGGACGATCCGGATCGAGGTCGGGGTCCCCGACCGGATCGAACCGTTCGTGGCCACCGATGCCGGGCGCGGGATCGGGACGCTGTTCCCAGTACCCCGCATCGTCGCGTCTCGACGTGTCGGTGACCCGCTCGGGCAGGTCGTCGTAGCCCTCCTCCGGCTCCTCCTTCAGGCCGAGGTAGACCAGGGTCCGGTACCACAGGCCGCTGCTCATCGTTGCTCCTCCGTGTCCACCGCCACCCCGGCCGGCGACGGAGCGCTCGGCGAGGAGGTCGGTGCGTGGTGGTCCGACGGCTGCCACGGGTGCGGCGCCGCGCTCGCCGAAGATCGCGGTGCCGATGCGGACCATGGTCGCGCCCTCGGCGATGGCCGCCTCGAGGTCGGCCGACATGCCCATCGACAGGTGAACCACCTCCGGGAACCGGGACCGCGCGTCGTCGCGCAGGGCTCGCAAGGTGGCGAAGTGCGGTCGTGCCGCCGCGTTGGCATCGGTGCCGTCCGGTGGCAACGGCGGGACGGTCATCAGCCCCTCGACGGTCAGGTGCGGCAGATCCCGAGCGTAGGCGACGAGGTCGAGCGCGTCGTCGACCTGGCACCCCCCCTTGCGGGGATCGTCACCCACGTTGACCTGGACGAGGACGCGTTGCACCGCTCCCTCGTCCGCAGCACGGCGCGACAGGGCGTCGGCGAGCGAGCGGCGGTCGACGCGCGTGCACGAGGATGTGGCGACCGATGACGTCGCGGACCTTGCGACGCTGGAGCTGCCCGACGAGGTGCCAGCGCGCCGCCCCTCGACCTGCGGCGACCTTCGCGAGCAGCTCCTCGACGCGGTTCTCCCCGAGGTCGACGCAGCCCGCGGCGACGGCCGCACGGGCCACCTCTGGCGGGTGGGTCTTGGTCACCGCGACGACGGCGACCGAGGCGGTGCGACCGTCCGGCGTCGCACGCAGGCTCGCGCGATCCGAGCCGCGGACCCGGCCGATACCGCTCGGCGACCTCCTGATCGGTCATGGCGGCCACGGGCGCCCCGGTGCGCGGACGACGAGCCCGAACTGGCGGCCCGTGGCGGGGTCGGCGCGGTGGCTGAACCAGCGCCCCGTCCGGGTCGCAGCGTGTGCAGCCGCCGACGCGCTCGACGACGGCGGACGCCCGCCACGCGCAGCGCCGCGTCCACGGCCCTGCCGGCAGGTCGAGCGCGGGCGTGCCCCAGGTGGTCGCCGCGGCCGCGGCCGGGTGCGTGCCGGCGACCTCGTCGCGCATGCCGGCCGGGCACCTCGTAGCAGCAGCCGCCGATGGCGGGGCCGATCACCGCGCGGAGCGTCGCGGCGGCAGGTCACCGAGGCGCGCCAGGGCGCGCAGCGGTCGCATCGACGACCCCGAGCGCGAACGCCGGCCCGACCGGCGTGCGCCGACCGCCGACGGCGGTCGGGCCGGCGAGCAGCACCGGGACGCAGTCGGCGGTCTGGACCACGAGCGGCCGGCCCGGGCTCGGCGGTCACGAGCGCGTCGACGCCGCGCAGCTCCGGCGCCGGGCGGCGTGCGCGCGTCGACGACGGCGACGTCCGCGCCGTGGACCTGGTGCATCAGGTGCCAGCGAGGTGGGCTCGGTCGCCGTCGCGACGCCGACCGTGCGCCGCGCGGCCGCGAGGTCGTCCGGCCGGTGGGGCCGGCGGTGGCTGAGGTTGCCCGGCGCGCCGACCTGCGCGGGCGGCGCGGTCGCGTCCCGGCCCGTGACCGCGGCCCGGACGCCCGGACCGAGGTCGACCGGTCAGGACCAGCGGCGCCAAGTCAGCGCAGGAAGGAGGGGACGTCGAGCCCGTCGTCGCCCTCGTCGGTCGCGTCGACGACGATGCGCTGCGCTCCGCGCTCGACCGCGGCGGGTCGGCGCGGAAGACCTCGTCCTCGTCGTCGTCCTCGTCGTCGCATGAGGCCGAGCGAGCCGGGCGGCCGGCGTCGGCGCGACTGGGCAGGAACTGGCCCTGCTGCTCGAGCGGCTCGGACTTGTCGAAGCCGGCCGCGATGACGGTGACCTTGACCTCGTCGCCGAGCGAGTCGTCGATGACCGCACCGAAGATGATGTTGGCGTCCGGGTGCGCCGCCTGGGTGATGACGTCGGCGGCCTCGTTGACCTCGAACAGGCCGAGGTTCGAGCCACCGGCGAGCATCAGCAGCACGCCCGCGCGCACCGTCGATGGACGCCTCGAGCAGCGGCGAGCTGATCGCCAGCTTGCGCGGCCTCGAGCGCGCGGGAGTCGCCGCGCGCCTTGCCGATGCCCATCAGCGCGCTGCCGGCGTCCCGCATGACGGTGCGCACGTCGGCGAAGTCGAGGTTGATCAGGCCCGGCGTCGTGATGAGGTCGGTGATGCCCTGCACGCCCTGCAGCAGCACCTCGTCGGCGAGCGCGAAGGCGTCGACGACCGAGGTCTCGCCGTCGGCGATCTGCAGCAGCCGGTCGTTGGGGATGACGATGAGGGTGTCGACCTCGTCCTTGAGCTGGCCGATGCCGTTCTCGGCCTGCTGCGACCGGCGGCGCCCCTCGAAGGTGAAGGGGCGCGTGACGACCCCGATGGTCAGCGCGCCGAGCTCCTTGGCGACCTGCGGCGACGATCGGCGCGCCGCCGGTGCCGGTGCCACCGCCCTCGCCGGCGGTGACGAACACCATGTCGGCGCCCTTGAGCACCTCGACGATCTCGTCGCGGTGGTCGTCCGCGGCGCGGCTGCCCGAGGTCCGGGTCGGCGCCCGCGCCGAGCCCGCGGGTCAGCTCACGGCCGACGTCGAGCTTGACGTCCGCGTCGGACATCAGCAGCGCCTGGGCGTCGGTGTTGATCGCGATGAACTCGACGCCGCGGAGGCCCGCATCGATCATGCGGTTGACGGCGTTGACGCCGCCGCCGCCGATGCCGACGACCTTGATCACGGCCAGGTAGTTGGTCGGGTTCGCCGCCACTGGTTGTTCCTCCCGCCGCCGGAGCGGCGCACCACGGTCCGTGGCGCTCGTCGATCGGGTTCTGCTGCCGGTCTCGTGCGGGCAGCCCCGGGGCCCGTGAGCGGTCCCGCGGGCTCGCGACGCGCCGCCATCGCAACCCTGAACCTCAAGTAGAGGTCTATAGTTATGTCAACCTCGACGTGGCGGCGGACGGTAGACGTGTCGGCCCGAGCAGGGTCAAGCACGGCCCCCGACCGTGCGACCGGTCTCGCCCCGGCGAACCTGCCGTCCGACGCGGCGGTCCCGCGCACTTCCTCGAGCGCCCGGAACCGCCAGGATCTTGCGAACCGCGCCACGGTTCGCAAGATCAGGCCCCCGTCGCGGACACCGCGGTCAGGGCACCACGACCGGCCGCGCGGGCGCACGTACGTCGATGGCGCGTGACCGGCGTGGCGCCGACGTCCTCGAGCACGGCGCCGAGCGCACGGACCTTCTCGTCGATCCGTTCGGCCCGCCCGAACCGGACGGTGACCCCCGACCGCAGCTCGAGGTCGAGATCCCCTCGCCGCCGGGGTCGTAGCCGACGACCTCGGCGCGCAGCGGCCCGGACAGGCCCCGCCACGTCGTGACCGCCTCGTCGAGGGCGCCGCGATCTGACCCCCGCTCCCCCGCCGCGCGGCGGCCGCTCCCGCAGGGTCGACCACCGGGCAGCCCGTCGACGTCGCCCGCGTCGATGACCAGGCCCGTGCGGTCGACGAGCACCGCCTCGCCCGCGGCCGCGGGCCACGAGCACCGGCACCCGCTCGGTCACCGCGATGCGCACGCGGAGCGGGTCGAGCCGGCGAGCCGCGACGTCGACGCGTGAGCGGCAGCGCCGCGACGCGTTCCTCGACCTCGACCGAGCCGGAGCCGCAGCGTCGAGGTGCCGAGCTCGAGGTCGGCCGCGTCGCGCACCTCGTCCTCGGTCGAGCCGATCGGTCCCGGCGACCTCGACCGACTCGAGGCCGACCAACGGACTGCGTTCGACCCCGTACGAGGACCAGCGAGCGCGCCGAGGATGCTGGCGATCCAGAGGGTCCGACGTCGGCGCGAGCGCTGGCGATCACGTCGCACCTCACGGCGCCGCTCGGCGATGCGGTCGTCGATCCGACGCGTCGGTCACCCGACACCGGTGGCGGTCCCCGCGACGAGGTCACGGGGCCGCCGCCCACCGCGCCCGACGACGACGACCTCGGCACGCAGCCGGACCCCGTGCGCGCGTCGACACGGTCCTGCACGGTCGCGATCAGCGCCGCGACGTCGGCGGCGGTCGCGCCGGGGCCGGTGACGATGAAGTTGGCGTGCTTGGTCGACACCTCGGCGCCGCCGACGCGCAGCCCCTTGCCGCCGACGTCCTCGATGAGCCGCCCCGCCGAGTCGCCCGGCGGGTTGGCGAACACCGATCCGCAGTTGGGTCGTTGAGCGGCTGGTGCTCGCGCCGCCAGTCGCGGACCTCGCGGATCTGCGGCGCGGACGGTGTCGCGATCGCGCGGGCTCGAGCTGCCACTGCGCGCGCACGACGACGGCGTCGTCGGGCAGGTCGCTGTGGCGGTAGGTCAGGCCGCACGCCTCGGCGGGCCAGGTCTCGCGGGTCGCCGGACCGCAGGCGGACGAGGTCGACCTCGACGAGGTGGTCGGCGATCTCGCCGCCGTGCGCGCCGGCGTTCATCCGCACCGCCACCTCCGACCGTGCCGGGGACACCCGACGGCCCAAGCTGCACCGCCGAGGCCCGCGTCGGCGAGCCGCACCGCGACGGTCGGCAGCGGCTCGGCGGCGCCGAGCCGCGCTCGGTTCCCGCTCGACCTCGATCCCCCGGAACCCGCGGCCGAGGGTGATCGCGATCCCGGGCCAGCCCGCGTCGGCGATCAGCAGGTTGGACCCGCGCCCGACGACCAGCCAGGGGAGGCCGTGCTCGCGGCAGACCTCGCCCGACCGCCGTCAGGTCGCGGTCCCGCTCGGCGACCACGAGCGCACGGGCCGGGCCGCCGACGCGCAGCGTGGTGAGCGCGGCCAGCGAGGAACCCGGGCGGACCTCGCCGACGCCCGGCGGCGCGGAGCGCCTCGACGACCGGGTCGCCGTCGGAGCTCGCGACGGCTGTCACGTGCCGCCCTCCAGCCGGGCGAGCAGCGCCGGACCGACCTGCGTCACGTCGCCGGCGCCGGTCACGAGCACGAGGTCGCCATCCCGGACCGGTGTCGACGAGCGTGTCGACGACGTCGGTGAGGTGGGGCACGTAGGTCACGTTCGCGCCGGCGGCCGACGGCCGCGTCGGCGACGGTCCGACCCGAGACCCCGGGAACCGGCGCCTCGGAGGACGCGTAGACTCGGTGACGATGACGACGTCGGCGGCGGCGGCGGCGCGACCGAGCTCGGCGCCGAGCACGGCCGTGCGCGAGTAGCGGTGTGGCTGCACGACGAGCACGACGCGTCCGGCGGCGGTCGCCGCGCGCCGCCGCCAGGGTCGCCCGCAGCTCGGTCGGGTGGTGGGCGTAGTCGTCGACCACCTCGACGCCCGCCGACGGTGCCGAGCCGCTGGTAGCGGCGAGCCGCGCCGGTGAACCGGGTCAGACCCGCCGCGGCGACCTCGCGGGTCGATGCCGAGGTCGAGGCAGACCGCGAGGGCCGCGGTCGCGTTGAGCAGGTTGTGCCGGCCAGGGACGGCGAGCTGCAGTGTCGGCGAGCTCCTCGCCGTCGCGACGGAGCCGGTGGCTCCCGTCGTCGGCGACCACGAGCCGGAGGTCGGCACGCGGGTCGGTGCCGTAGGTGCGGACGTGCTCGTGCCGTCCGGCGAGGCGCTGCGTCCCCGGGTCGTCGAGGCAGAGCCAGGCGGTGCGCGCCCGGGGCGCGGCGTCGCAGGAACGCGTCGAAGCTCTCGTCGACGGCGGCCTCGTCGCGTGAACTCCTCGGGGTGGTCGAGCTCGAGGTTGGTGACGACCGCGAGGTCCGGGGTGTAGGCCAGGAAGGAGCGGTCGGACTCGTCGGCCTCGGCGACGAACACCCCGTCGGTGCCCGCGTGGGCGTTGGTGCCGGACTCGTTGAGCGAGCCGCCGATGGCGAACGAGGGGTCGCGGCCGGCCGCCTGCATCGCGACGACGGCCATCGAGGTGGTCGTGGTCTTGCCGTGGGTGCCGGCGATGAGGATGGCTCGCTCGTCCGCCATCAGCGCGCGCCAGCATCTCGGCTCGACGCAGGACCTGGCGGTCGCTGCCGCGGGCCGCGACGAGCTCCGGGTTGTCGACCGGGACCGCCGTCGAGGTGACGACGATCTCGGCGTCGCCGAGGTGGTCGGCGTCGTGCCCGACGTGGACCGTCGCACCGAGCGCGCGCAGCTCGGCGAGCGCACGTCCCTCGCTGCAGGTCCGAGCCGCTCACCACATGGCCCCGCTGCAGCAGGATCCGGGCGATGCCGGACATGCCGGCACCACCGATGCCGACGAGGTGGACACGACGGGGATCACGCAGGACGGCGGTCACGAGGCGGCTCCGGGGTCGGTGGCGTCGGTCGGGAGCAGGTCGAGCAGGAGACGGGCGACGTTCGCGGCGGCGTCGGGTCGCCCGAAGGCGCGGGCGGCGGTCGCGACGCGTGCGGTGCCGCTCGGGGTCGGTCAGCAACGGTTCGACGGCGGCCACGAGCGATGCCGGGTCGAGCTCGTCGTCGGGGATCAGCACCGCGCCACCGGCCGCCGCGAGCGCTTCGGCGTTGCGGGTCTGGTGGTCGCCGGTGGCGTGCGGGTAGGGACCAGGACCGCGGGGATGCCGAGCACGGTCAGCTCGGCGATGGAGGTCGCGCCCGCCCGGCAGACCACGACGTCGGCCGCGGCGTAGGCGTCCGACATGGTGTCGATGAAGTCGAGCACGCGGACCTGCGGCCCGTCCGGCGACGGCGGCACGACGCCCGTTCCCAGGCGCGCTCGCGTCTCGTCGAACAGACGGTGACCGGCCGCGTGCAGGACCTGCAGGCCCGATCGGTGCGCCAGAGCGGTTGCGCCTCGACGATGGCCCGGTTCAGCTGCCGTGCGCCCTGGCTGCCGCCGAAGACCAGGACGGTCGGCAGGTCGGGGTCGAGCCCGAACCGGGCCCGCGCCTGCCGACCGACGAGCGTCACGGTCGAGCCGGAGCACCTCGTCGCGGACCGGGTTGCCGGTGACCGCGGTGCGTTCGGCGCGACGGAAGCGGTCGGCCGAGCCGGGGACGGTCACCGCGATGCGGTCCGCCCACCGCGAGGCGACGCGGTTGGCCAACCCGGGCACCGCGTTCTGCTCGTGGATGACCAGCGGGAGGCTCGCGTCGGGCAGCCGCCCAGGACACCGGGAAGGACACGTACCCGCCGAAGGTGACGACGCCGAGCGCCCCTCCTCGTCGATGATCTGCTCGCAGCGGCGCACGGCGGCGCGGACCCCGGCGGGGACCTCAGCAGCTTCGGGCGACAGCCGTCGCGGGACCGACACGGCGTCCACGTGGTGGATGCCGGAACCCGGCTGCGGGGACGAGGTCGGCCTCGAGACGGTCCGGGACCCGACGAAGACCGGTTCGACGTCGGGCGCGAGCGTCGGTCAGCGCCCGAGCGACGGCGATGGCCGGGAAGACGTGCCCGGCGGTGCCACCACCGGCGACGAGGACACGGCGGGTCACGAGCGGACCTCCGGTGGGCGCGGCCGAGCGGTCGGGGCGCCGACGCGTGGCGCCGCGGTCGGCTGCTCGGGCCGGCGCGCGATGGCGACCAGGATGCCGAGCGCGACGAGCGTGGACGACCATCGACGACCCACCCGACCGAGACCAGCGGCAGGGTGACACCGGTGATCGGCAGCAGGCCGATGACGGTCCCGATGTTGATGAACGCCTGCCCGACGATCCACGCGGTCAGCGCCGCCGCGACGGTCCGGCCGAACGGATCCGGCGCGAGGTAGGCGATCTTGAGCCCGAGGTGGAGGATGGCCAGCGAACAGCGCGACGACGATGAGCGAGCCGACGAGGCCGAGCTCCTCGCCGATGATGGCGAAGATGAAGTCGGTCTCGGGGTTCGGGATGAAGTTGTACTTGCCGCGCGACGCTCCGAGGCCGTGCCCGAACCACCCACCATCGGCCATCGCGTAGAGGCTCTGCGAGCAGCTGGTAGCCGTTCCCGAGCGGGTCCTCCTCGGGGTGGAGCCACCCGCGCGATCCGTGCGAAGCGGTAGGGCTCGACGACGGCGAGGATCGCGACACCGAGCGCCGACGACCGCGACCAGGCCACCGACGATGCGGCCGGTCAGCCCCTCGACCCACAGCACCGCGCCGATGATGAGGCCGAGCAGCACGGTCGTCCCGAGGTCCGGCTGCAGCAGCACCAGCACGGCGAGCACCGAGGAAGACCGGGCAGCGCCGGGACCAGCAGGTGATCGGTGCGCTGGAGCGACCCGTCACGCGGGCGTTTGCGCTCGAGCACGTCGGCGAGCCACAGCAGGCAGCGCGAGCTTGGCGATCTCGGTCGGCTGGACCACGAGCGGGCCGAACCCGAGCCAGCGGTGGACGAGCCGAACCGCTCGACGCCGACGGGGGTCAGCACGAGCAGCAGGCCGATCACCGACGCGGCCAGCATCGGCCACGCCAGGCGGCGCCAGACGCGGGGGTCGAGGCTGGCGGTCAGCGCGAACGCCGGGATGCCGAGCGTCGACCCAGACCAGCTGGCGGCGGAAGACGCCGAACGGGTCGCCGTCCTCGGCGGCGTCGACGAAGGAGGCCGAGAAGGACATGACGAGGCCGAGGAGGGTGAGCACGACGATGACGACCGTCAGCGCGGTCGCCTCGCGGCTCCACGGCCCCGGTTCCCAGCGCGAGCGCAGCCGCGCCAGCCGGCCGCCGCGTCCGGGGCGCTCGGTCGTCGCGGTCGGTGCGCTCACCCCGCACCTCCGAACCGGCTCCACCACTCGCCGTAGAACACGCCCGAGCCCGAGTCACGACGCCGATGCCGGCGATGATCCAGAACCGCACGATGATCGTGGTCTCCTGCCACCCGAGCAGCTCGAAGTGGTGGTGGATCGGCGCCATGCGGAACAGCCGCTTGCCGGTCGTGCGGAACACGGCGACCTGCAGCGATGACCGACAGCGTCTCGAGGACGTAGAGGCCGCCGAGCAGCACCAGCAGCACCTGGGTGTCGGTCGCGATCGCCGACCGCCGCGAGCAGACCACCGAGCGCGAGCGAGCCGGTGTCGCCCATGAAGATCCGGGCGGGCGGGGCGTTGTGCCACAGGAACCCGGCGCAGGCCGCCGTCACCGCCGCGAGGACGATCGCGACGTCGAGCGCCTCACCCGACGACAGGAACGGGTACGCCGCCGGGTTGCGGAACATCCAGAACGCGATGAGCGTGTAGGCGCCGAAGACGAGCGCGCCGGAACCGGCCGCGAGCCCGTCGAGCCCGTCGGTCAGGTTGACGGCGTTCGACGCGCCCGGCCAGCAGCAGGAACACCCAGAGGAAGAACGCCCAGGCGGGGAGGTCGAACGCGATGTCGCCCGACGACGGAGATGTTCTGCTCGATGCCGGCGAAGGCCGGCCCGGCGAAGGCGAAGATGGCCGCGATGATGGCCTGGCCGGTGAACTTGGTGGTCTTGTTGAGCCCGAGGTTGCGACGGTGGCGCAGCTTGATGAAGTCGTCGGCGAACCCGACCACCCCCATGCCGACCATCGTGAGCAGCACCAGCGCACCCGGTGTAGGTGAAGTCGGCCGACGCCGAGGTGCGCGACGAGGTAGGCCGACGACGGCGGCCAGCACGATGGCGGTGCCGCCCATCGTCGGGCGTGCCCGGCCTTGGACTGGTGGGCTCTCGGGGCCCTCCTCGCGGATGGGTTGCCCGAACCCGCGCGTGCGGAAGTAGGCGATGACGAGCGGGGTGCCGATGAGGCGCGAGCCCACCGGCGACGGCTCCGGCGATCAGGATGGCGATCACGTGGCGGCGACCTCCGCGTGCGTGTCGGGCGTCGAGCAGGCCGCGCGGCCACCGTCTCGAGGCCGCGCGACGCGCGACGCCTTGACGAGCACGACGTCACCGTCGCGGAGCTCGCCGGCGAGGTGGTCGGCGGCCGCGTCGGCGTCGGCGACCTCGGTGACCGCGTCGGGTGCCAGGCCGGCGTCGCGGCGCGCCCGCGGCGATCGGCGCGGCGGCGTCGCCGACGACGACGAGGTGGTCGACGGCCGCGGCGCGCGAGCTCGGCCCCGACGCGGCGCGTGCTCGGCCGCGATGGTCGGGCCGATCTCGGCCATCTCGCCGAGCACGGCGATCGGTCGCGGCCGTCGCCGGCGAGGGTCGACGAGGGTGTCGAGCGCGGCGATGACCGACGTCGGGTTCGCGTTGTAGGCGTCGTTGCAGACCGTCAGGCCGCCCCGGCGGGTGACCTCGCCACGCCACGGGCTGACCGGCGCGGCGCCGATGCGCCGCCGCGGCCGCGTCGAGGTCGACCCCGAGGTGGCCCGCGACGGCCAGCGCGAGCAGCGCGTTGCCGACCTGGTGGCGGCCGGCGACCGCCGACGTGGACCTCGGTCGTCGCCCCACGGGGTGCGCGCGGTGAAGGTCGGGCGCGCCGACGGCGTCGAGCCGGACGTCCGTCGGCGGTGACGTCGGCGTCCGCGCACGCCGACGGTGAGGACCGCCGGGGCGTGGCGCGGCCATCGCGGCGACCCGCGGGTCGGCGGCGTTCAGGACCGGCGAGACCGTCGGGGCCGAGCGCCTCGACCAGCTCGCGCTTGGCGCGTTCGACCGCGTCGATGGAGCCGAAGACCTCGAGGTGGACGCCGGCGACGGCCGTCACGACGGCGACGTCGGGCGCGACGAGCGGCGCGAGGTCGGCGATGTCGCCGACGTGTCGGGCGCCGATCTCGGCGACCAGCACCTCGTCGCCGTCGCGCGAGGCCAGCAGGGTGAGCGGGACGCCGAGCTCGTTGTTGAACGAGCCGCGTGCGGCGGCGACACGGTCGGCTGCGCGCCGACGGCGGCGGCGGTGAGGTCCTTGACGGTGGTCTTGCCGACCGACCCGGTGATCGCGACGGCGCGTCGGCGCGACGCGGCGGCGGACGTCGGCCGGCGAGGTCGCCGGAGCGCCCGCCAGGTGTCGTCGACGACGACGCGGCGCCGTCGCGTCGGTCGTCGGCGCCGCTCGACGAGCGCGGCACGGCGCCGCGCCGCAGCGCGTCGGCGACGTAGCGTGGCCGTCGGCGCCGTGCTCGCCGCGCAGGGCGACGAACAGCGGCGCGCCGTCGGGCAGCGTCCCGGGAATCGGTGGCGATCGGCGTCGATGATGCGCGGTCGGCCGTCGCCGACGACGCGGCCGCCGGTGGCGTCGGCGACGGCTCGAGCGAGGGTCAGTCGATCACGGACGCGCCTCCCGCCGGCAGCAGCTCGCGGACGACCTCGCGGTCGTCGAACGGGCACGGTCCGATCGGCGAGCTCCTGGCCGGTCTCGTGCCCCTTGCCGGCGACGAGCGACGACGTCCCCCGGTGCGGCGCCCGTCGAGCGCCGAGCGCGATGGCCGCGCGGCGGTCGACCTCGACGTGCAGCGTCGGCCGGCGGCGCCGGCCGCGACCGCGTCGCGGGCGCCGGCCTCGGCGGCGGCCGAGGATCGCGCCGGGTCCTCGCGTGCGCGGGTTGTCGGAGGTCAGGACGGCGACGTCGGCGGCCGCCGCGGCGGCGCCCATGGCCGGCCGCTTGCCGCGGTCGCGGTCGCCACCGCAGCCGACACGACGTGGACGCGCGCGCCGGTCGTCGAGCACGCCGCGGACGGCCTCGATCGACGCTCGTCGAGCGCGTCCGGGGTGTGGGCGTAGTCGACGAGCACGGTGAAGGGCTGCCCGGCGTCGACCCGCTCGACGCGGCCCGGCGGGCCCGGTCGCGGCGGCGACGCCGGCGACCGCGGCGTCCGGAGCGGGACGCCGGCGGCCTCCGCGGCGAGCACGGCCCCGACCGCGTTCGACGACGTTGAAGGTCGCCGAGCAGGCTCGGTCCGGACCTCGAGCTGCGCGTCCGTCGGGACCGACGACGACCGCCCGGCCGCCGTCGATGCCGGTCACGCAGTCGGCACGACGCGGTGGTCGGCGTCGGCGTCGACCCCGAAGGTCGTGACCGGGATCGTCGGCGACGGTCGCGCAGCCGCCGTCGCCCCCACGGGCCGTCGAGGTGCACGACCCCGCGGTCGGACAGCTCCGGGGTGAACAGCCGCGCCTTGGCGGCGAGGTAGGCGTCCATCGATGCCGTGGAAGTCGAGGTGGTCCTGCGAGAGGTTGGTGAACAGCGCGACGGCGAACCGGGTGCCGTCGACGCGGTGCAGGTCGAGCCCGTGCGAGGACACCTCCATCGCGACCGCGTCGACGCCGCGGTCGTGCATGCGTGCGCAGCAGCCGCTGCAGGTCCGGTGCCCTCGGGGGTCGTGCGCACGCCCGGGCACGACCTCGCCGTGGATGCGGGTCGCGACGGTGCCGATCACGCCGGTCCCCCGGCCCGCGGCCGCGAACGCGCCCTCGAGCAGCGCGGTCGTGGTGGTCTTGCCGTTGGTCCCGGTGACGCCGACGACCGTCAGGTCGCTCGCTCGGGTCGCCCGTGGACGGCCGCGGCGGCGGGCCCGGCGGCGGCGCGGACCGACGGGACCTTGACCTGCGGCGACCGGCAGGTCGAGCCACCGCTCGACGAGCAGCGCGGCCGCGCCCCGGCGTCGACCGCGCCGGCGCGTGGTCGTGGCCGTCGGCGCTGGCGCCCGACGATGCAGCAGAACAGCCACCCGGGCCCGACCTGCCGCGAGTCGTGGGTCGCGTCGACCACCTCGACGTCGCCACCCTGCCGCTGCGCGCGCGGCAGCGCCGCGGCGACGGCGGACAGGGCGGCGGGCACGGCGAGCTCCGGGCGGTCGCGGATCGGCGGTGCGGGACGGGTCGCAGGTCGGCGGCGCGGGCGGGCTGCGGCGGAGCGTAACGCCGGCAGCGCCGAGCGCGGCGCTCGGCGCGGCCGGCAGCGTAACGGCCGGTGCGGCCGTCCCGCGCACCCGGCGCCGCCGCGCGGTCGCCGCGCCGGCGTCGGGCCGAGCGGCCGTCGCCGGTGCTCGCCGGGACCTCGGCCGCCTCGCGGCGGCCTGCCGCCTCGGCGCGCGGTCGTCGCGCGTCCTCGAGCGTCCTCGAGGCTGCCGGCGCCGCCGTCGGGCAGCACGCGGCGGCTGGCGAGCGCCGTCCGCCATGACCTCGCAGAACACCGGCGCGGCGACGATCCCGCCGTAGAAGACCGGCGCGGGCTCGTCGACCATGACGGCGACGACGAGCTGCGGGTCGTCGACCGGCGCGAACCCGACGAAGGTGGCGACGTACTCGCCCGAGTAGCCGCGGGCGTCGGCGCTGGGCTTGCGGGCCGTCCCGGTCTTGCCGGCGACGCTGGTAGCCGTCGACCGCGGCGCGGTGCCCGGTGCCGTGCTCGCCGGAGACGACCGTCTCGAGCATCCGCTGCACCTGCTGCGGCCGTGTCGGCGGAGACGACCCGACGTTCGACCGGGTCGGCGGCGCGGGGTCAGCCGCCCGTCCTCGCCGACGGTGCCGCGCACGATCCGCGGGGTCGACGGCGACCCCGTCGTTGGCGAGCGTGGCGTAGCTGTTGGCGAGCTGGAGGAGGCGTGACCGCGACGCCCTGGCCGATCGCGATCGTCGGCAGCGAGGTGCCCCACCACTCCTCGGCGGGGCTGAGCAGGCCGGCCGACTCGCCCGGGAACCCGGTCCCGGTCGAGCTGCCCTCGCCGAACGAGCGCAGGTAGGTCGTCGAGCCGTTCGGGGCCGAGCTGCTGCGGCGATCTGCGATGGTGCCGACGTTGGAGCTGCGCTCCATGATCTCGGTGAGGCGACCAGTCCGAGGTCGGTTGCGGCGTCGAGTCGGTGAAGGTCTTGCCGCCGACGGTGATGCGCGTCGGGCACGCGCAGGACGGCGTCGCTCGTCGACGAGGCCCTCCTCGATCGCGGCCGCGATCGTGAGCGCCTTCTGGGTCGAGCCGGGCTCGAACACGTCGGTCACGGCCCGGTTGCGCCAGGTCGCGGGGTCGGCGTCGCCGCGCTGGTTCGGGTCGAAGGTCGGCGCGGAGGCCATGGCGAGCACGTCGCCGGTGCCGACCTCGAGGACGAGCACCGACGCGCCCGCGGCGCCGAACTCCTCGGTCGACGTCGGCGGCCGCCCGCTCGGCGGCGTGCTGGACCTCGCGGTCGAGGGTCAGGACGAGGTCGGTGCCCGGTTCGGAGGGGATCGAGCTCGCGGGTCCCCGAGGCGATGTCGAGCCCGCCCGGTGCCCGCTCGAGGGTGAGCATGCCCGGGCCGGCCGAGCAGCAGGTCGTCGTAGCGCGCCTCGAGACCCTGGAGGCCCTCGCCGTCGATGCCGGTGAAGCCGACGACCTGCCCGGCGAGCCCGCCGGCCGGGTAGACGCGCTTCGGCTCGGCGAGGACACCGATGCCGTCGAGACCGAGCTCGCGGACCGCGACGCCGACCTCGTGGTCGAGCTGGCGGGCGAGGTAGACGAAGTGGGCGTCGCGCGGTCGAGCCGGTCGCGAGGCTCGGCGGCGTCGCGCGCCGAGCAGCGGCGCGAGCTGGCCGCGCGACCGTCGCGGCGTCCGCGGCCGGCGGGACGCTCGAGGCCGTCGGGCGTCTCGCGTGGGCCGGAAGGCCCGCGGGTCGGCGTAGATGGTCGCGGCCTGGACGGTGGTGGCGAGCACGTCGCCCTCACGGTCGTAGATGCGGCCGCGGTCGCCCGGCAGCTCGATGATCCGGGCCCGCTGCGACGCGCTGAGGTCGGCGTAGCCGGGCGCGTCGACGACCTGGATGCGCACGAGCTGGCCGACGACGATCGACCGCGACCAGCAGGTAGACGCCGAGCAGCCACCGCAGGCGGTGGACGGCGGTGTCGGCGCCGCCTCGCGCGGGCGATCGGGCGTCGCGGGCGGGTGGCCAGGCGGCGCGGCTCGGTCACGGTCGGTCGTCGGCCGGCGACGGTCGGGCTAGCGGTCGGCGGAGAGGACGGGCTTGAGCGGGTCGGCGGCGTCGCCGGGCAGCGTCTCGGTGACGGCGCCGTCGGCCGGCAGCGCCCGCGTCGAGGGCCAGGTGCCGCGACGGGCCGGCCGGGACGAGGCCGAGCTCGAGCGGCGGCCGCGCGGATGCGGGCCGGGTCCTCGAGCGCGGCGACGTCGGCGACGCAGCTGGGCGTAGGCGCGCTCGCCCTCGGCGACGCGGGCCTCGAGCGCGCGGCCTCGACCGCGTGGGCGGCGGCGAGCGCGTTGAGGGTCACGGTGCCGAAGATCGCGCCGGCGAGGACGACGATGGTCAGCAGCGCGTAGACCAGGGTCGGGACCGGGCGCGCCGGCTGGACCACCCGGAGGCTGGCGGCGGCTCGGCGTCTGGCGGGGACGGCGCGCGCGTTGCGCCGTGGGGGGCGACGGCGCTCATCGGTGCACCTCGGTGTGGTCGGTGGTCCTGGGCGGGGGTGTCGAGGCGGCGGACGGCCCGCAGGCGCGCGGCCGAGGCGCGGGGGTTGGCGGCGATCTCCGCGGCGCTCGGCCGCTCGACCTTGCGGATCGACGTGCTCGACGAGGGGGACGCGGCCGCAGGCGCACACCGGGAGACCCGGGGGGCAGGTGCACCCGCGGGCCGCGTCGACGAAGGCCCGCTTGACGCTGCGGTCCTCCAGACTGTGGTAGCTGAGGGCGACGGCGACGCCGCCGGGGGCGAGCCGGGCGACGGCGTCGGGCAGGACGGCCTCGAGCGCCTCGAGCTCGCCGTTGACCGCGATGCGCAGCGCCTGGAAGGTCCGGGTCGCGGGGTGGCCGCCGGTGCGGCGCCGGGCCGCCGGGATGGCGTCGCGCACGACCTCGGCGAGCGCGGTGGTGGTGGTGAGCGGCGGCGCGGCGACGATGGCGCGGGCGATGCGGTCGGCCATCGGCTCCTCGCCGAAGCGCGCAGGATGTGCGGCGACAGCTCGCGCCGCGTCGCAGGTCGTTGACGAGGTCGGCGGCGGTGCGTCGGCGCGTCGGGGTCCATCCGCATGTCGAGCGGACCGTCCTGGCGGTAGGAGAACCCGCGCTCGGCCCGGTCGACGTGCATCGAGGAGATGCCGAGGTCGAACAGGACGCCGGCGACCTGGTCGATGCCGAGGTCGTCGAGCGCCGCCGCGAGCCCGTCGAAGCGGGTGCGGACGAGGTGGACCGTCGACCTCGTCGCGGCGCCGAGGTCGGCGCAGGTGCGTCGCTCGGCGAGCGTCGAGCGCGCCGCGGGTCGCGGTCGAGCCCGACGAGCGTCGCGCGGCCGTACCGGGCGAGCCGTGCCTCGGTGACGGCGCGGGCGTGCCCGGCGGCGCCGAGCGTGGCGTCGACGATCGGCCCGTCGGGCGCGTCCGCGAGCAGCCCGACGATCCGGTCCAGCAGGACCGGGACGTGCGGGCGGGGGCGGCGGACACGGGCACCTCGGAGCTCAGGCGGACGCGGCGGTGGGGCACGCGGTCGAGGTCGAGGTCGACGCGCACCCGGACGCTGAGGTCGCGGCGCGTCGGCGCGGACGGCGCCGGGCAGGTCGAGCGCGAGCCGGCCGAGGGCGGCGCGGCACGCCGGCGTCGCCCTCGACGGCGGTCTCGATGCGGGCGCCGGGCCGCGGCCCGGTCGGGTCGGGGCAGCCGTTGCGACGGCGGCGAGCAGGTCGGTCGACGGTGTGCAGCACGGGGGCTCCTCGGTCCGGGGCGTCGGGTCGGGCGTCGGTGACGCGGCGGTCGACGGTGGCGGGTCGGCGGCGGTCACAGGGCGAACGGGGCGGTGAAGTTGGCGAAGGCGTCCTCGGCGGCGCCGCGGTAGGTCTCCCAGGTGGCGCGGTCCCAGATCTCGACCTTCTCGTCGGCGCCGTTGATCGTGAGGTCCTTGTCGAGGCCGGCGTACTCGCGCAGCCGCGGCGGGATGACGACCCGGCCCTGCGCGTCCGGCGTCTCCTGCTGGGCGCCGGCGAGGAGCACGCGCAGGTAGAGCGCGGGCGCGCTGCGTCCTCGCGCGGGAGCGCGCGCAGCTCCTCGACCCGGCGCTCGAACGCGGTCAGCGGGTAGACGTCGATGCAGCGGTCCTGGGACGGGCGCGAACACCAGGCCGCTGGAGAGCCGCTCCCGGAAGCGGGCAGGGAGGATCACCCGACCCTTCGCGTCCAGCGTGTGCTGGTGCTCTCCGAGGAACACGGCGTCCGTCTGCGCGTCGTCGGGCTCCCCCGGTTGGGAAGTCCCTCCACTTCGCTCCACTCTACGTCACACCGCGCCACCGGTCAACGGTACGCACGAGTTCCCGCAGGTCAGACGCGGGTTCACTGGCGCAGGGTCCGGATCCGCCGCGGCGGCCACCGTCGACGCCCCGACCGGCCGCGATCGGCGCGCCTGGAGGGGCTACGGACGGCTCCGGGCGGCGTCGCGGTGGAGCGAAGTGGTGGACGCGAGGGAGGCCGAGCGAGCCCGCGGCGGCGGCGAGGTGGTCCGGGACCCGCGCGGCGTCGAGCGACGCCACCGTGGACGGACCACGCCTCGACACCGGCGGCGAGCGTGGTCCGGGGCCGTGCGGGTCACGGACCCCGCTCGGCCGGACCGGGTCAGGCGCTGGCGGCTGGGTCGAGCGCCGAGCAGGCCGCCGAACCAGAGCGCGGCGAGGGTGCGGACGCCGCGACGCGCGGTCCTCGGCGTCGTCGGCCCGCAGCCCCTGGGTCGCGTAGCCCTCGACCATCGCGACCAGCGCGGCCGCGGCGACCTCGGGTCGTGGCGGCGTGCCGGCGAGCGCCGGGCCGAGCTGCTCCGCGACGCGGGCGATGTAGCCGTCGCGGACCTCGCGGAGCCGCTGGCGGAAGTGCGGCTCGTGCGCGGAGGCCTCGAGCCAGGTGCCGACGACGTCGGCGTGCTCGGCGAAGACGTCGACGAAGCGGTCGATGACCGGCGGCGATGGCCGGCGCGGCGTCCGGGCCCTCCCACGGCTCCTCGACGACGGCCTGCAGCTCGCCGGGCGGTCTCGTCGATCAGCGCGTCGAGCGCCCCGGCCTTGTTCGTGAAGTAGGTGTAGAAGGTGCCGTGGCTGACCCCGGCGGCGGCGACGACGTCCTCGACCCGCGCGGCGGCGTAGCCGCGCTCGGCGAAGACCTCCCGGGCGGCGTCGCGCAGCCGGGCCGCGGTGCGCTCGCCCCGCGTGGTCGCGGCGCGACGGCTCGGGACGTCGGACACGCGCGGCTCCTCCCGTGGCGGCGTCCGGACCGTCCGGTGGGCGCTGGCGACGACCGTAGTCGGCGGTGCACCGGCCGGCCGAGGACGGCCCGGCGCACGACGGTTCGTTGACGGTGACGTCAGGTTCGGGCAGGCTCGGCCCGGCGACCGGATCGACCGGTCGCCGGGACGAGGAGCCGCCCGTGGCGTACACCTGCGACCGCTGCGAGACGACCGCGACGCGGACAGCCGGGTGGTGTTCACCACCGAGGCGACCGACGACGCGGGGTCGACGTCGACGGTCGAGAAGCGCTGGGTGACCTGCCCGAGCTGCGCCGACGAGGTGTTCGCGCCGCATCGGCGATGCCGTCACCGTTCGCGAGCGGCGACGGGCGCACCGTGGCGTTCCCCGACGACGACGACCTCGTCGGCCGCCCACGCCGGCGGGTTCGCCGGCGCCGTTCGCGCGCTAGCCGCCGCGCCGCCCGGCGCGCAGCGCCGCCGCGCCCGTTACCATCGCCGCCGCCCCGGCGACGGAGGCGGCGGGCGCCGCGTCCGTGACGCGGGCGCCCGGCGTGACCCCGACGCACCGGCTCGACGGGGAGCTCCGGCACCGGTGACCACCGCACGCGGCACGCACGCGCCACGCCCCGACCTCGACCAGGTGCGCGGGACCATCGCGCGCATCGAGGCCAACGTCCGCGTCGGTGGTCGAGGGCAAGCCCGAGGTGGTCCGGCCTCGCGCTCATCGCGCTGCTCGCCGAGGGGCACCTGCTCATCGAGGACGTGCCGGGCGTCGGCAAGACGATGCTGGCCAAGGCGCTGGCGCGCTCGATCGACTGCAGCGTCGCGCGCGTCCAGTTCACCCCGGACCTGCTGCCGTCGGACGTCACCGGCGTCACCGTCTACTCCCCCGACACCGGCCAGTTCGAGTTCCGACCCGGGCCGGTCTTCGCCAACCTCGTGCTCGGCGACGAGATCAACCGGGCCGGCCCGAAGACCCAGTCGGCGCTGCTCGAGTGCATGGAGGAGCGCACCGTCACCATCGACGGGACCACCTACGAGCTGGCGGCGCCGTTCATGGTCATCGCGACCCAGAACCCCATCGAGCTCGAGGGCACCTACCCGCTGCCCGAGGCGCAGCGCGACCGCTTCCTGATGCGCATCTCGATCGGCTACCCGCGACGCCGACGACGAGCTCGCGATCCTGCGCACCCACGGGCACGGTGACCGGCTCGCCGACGCTGTCCGCCGTCGCCGACGCCGACCGAGGTCGCGGCCGCGCATCGTGGCCATCCGCGACGTCCACGTCGCCGAGCCGCTCGAGCGCTACCTCGTCGCCCTCTGCCGGGCGACCCGGTCCCACCCCGAGGTCGAGCTCGGCGCGTCGCCCCGTGCGTCGCTGGCGCTGCTGCGGGCGGCCCGGGCCGCCGCCGCCGTCGCCGGCCGCGACTACGCCATCCCCGACGACGTCAAGGCGCTCGCGCCGCACGTGCTCCCCCACCGCCTGATCCTGCGCCCCGAGGCGCAGCTCGCGGGCCACGACCCGGTCGGACGTGATCGTCGACGTGTCGACGGCGTCCCGGCCCCGACCGAGTAGGAGCGCCGCCGGTGCTGACCGAGCGTGGGTACCGGGCCTGCTCGGTGCCGCCGTGCTGCTCTACGTCGCCGTCGCGGGCGTTCGGCATCGCCGAGCTGCAGCTCGCGGCGGTCGCGGCCGTCGGCGCTGCTCGTCGCCGCCGCGCGTGTTCGTGTGGACGACCTCGGCGACGCTCGAGGCGTACCGGCTCGTGCGCCCGGGACGGCTGCACTTCGACGGCGAGGCGGTCGTCGAGGTGACGGTCCGCAACGTCGGACGGCTGCCGACCGCGACGCTCGAGCTGCGCGACGAGGTCCCGCTGGCGCTCGGCGGCGGCCGGCCCGTGACGCGTGCCGCCGCTGGCGCCGGGCGGCCGGACGACCGTCGCGCACCCCGCTCCGCGGCGCGCCAGCGCGGCCGCTTCACGGTCGGCCCGTTGCGCGTGCAGCTGCGCGACCCGTTCGGCCTGGTCGCCCGGCGCGTGCAGCTGCCGGGCACCGGCGAGGTGGTCGTCTACCCGCCGGTCTGGCGGCTGCCCGCCGGGCTGCCCGCTCGGTGGCGCGAGCGCGCACCGGCGGCGAGGGCACGCCGCGCCCGCTCGCGTCCGGCGAGGACCGGTCGACGGTCCGCGAGTACGTGCAGGGTGACGACCTGCGCGCCGTCCACTGGGCCTCGACCGCCCACCGCGGCAAGCTGATGGTGCGCCAGGCCGAGGCGCCGCAGGACCCGCGCGCCGTGGTGCTCGCTCGACGTCCGCGCCGACCGGCACCACGGCCACGGCCCCGGCGCCTCGCATCGAGACGGCGGTCGCCGCGGCCGCCGTCGGCGACCTTCCACCTCGCCGACCGCGGCGCGGGGTGGTCGTCTGGTCGACGGGCCGCTGCGCCCGCGTCCCGTCGTGCTCGTGCCGCCGAGGCGTGGCTCGAGCACCTCGCGGTCGTCGACGCCGCGGCCGGTCGACCTCCCGGCCGTCGCTCCAGCAGCTCGGCGCAGGGCGTGGCCGGCGACGGCGCGCTCGTCGCGGTCCTGACGGTGCCCGGACGCCGACCGAGCTGCGGCTGCTGGTCCGGGCCGGGCGCGCGTTCACCTCGCGGGTCGCGCGTGCTCGTCGACGCCGAGCGCACGGCGGCCGACGGCCGCGAGGCGACGGCCGGCGCCGACGTGCGGCGACGGCGGACCGGCTGCGCGCCGCGGGGTGGCGGGTGACCATCCTCGGTCCCGGCGACCGGCTCGACGCGCCGGTGGCGCGAGCTGGTCGCGCCCGACCGTGCCGCGTCCCGACGGGTCGACGCAGGAGCGCGCTGATGCGCCGACGACCTGTCCTGCGCCGCTGCGCTGGCCGTCGTCCTCCTCGCCACCGACCTGCCGGCCTACGTCGCGGGTCTTCGCCGACGACGCCTGGCGGCGGTCGCTACCTCGCCGCCGGCCTGCTCGCGCTCGTGCTCGGCCGCGCGTGCGTCCGGCGGGTCGGCGGCGGCGCGGTCGCGGCGCTCGCGGCCTCGCTGGCGGGCCTGGCCACGTTCACCTACGTGACCGCGCTGCCCGACGTCGGGCTGCTGCCGGACGCCTCGTCGTGGACGGCGTTCCGGTCGCCTTGCTCGACGAGGCCGCGATCGGGCTGCGCGAGGAGATCGCGCCCGGCGCCGTCGACGCCCGGCGTTCACCGTGGCGATCGCCACCGGCGCGTGGCTCGTCGCCCACCTCGCCCACGAGCTGACCGTCCGGTTCCGCCGCGCCGGGCGCCGGGCTGGTCGCCGCTCCTGGTGCTGTGGGCGCTGCCGCTGACGCGTCCCGCTCGGACGGCGCGGGCGGCGCGGTCCGCGGGCGCTGCCGTTCCTCGCCGCCGTCGGGCTCGTCCTGCTGCTCGGCACCGACCGACGGCGACGACGGACGACGCGCCCGCGGGCGACCGTCTCGGGGCTCGCGGTCGGCGCCGGTGCGCTGGTCGCTCGCCGTCGTCGCACCGCTGCTGCTGCCCGGCTACGGGGCCGCCGCGTGGGTCGACCTCGGCGGCGCCGAATCGACCCGCGCGGCTACCAGCCGATCGTCGACGTCACCGAGCGCCTCCAGCTGCCCGGGGAACGCGACGTGCTGCGGATCCGCGTCTCGCGAACGGACCTACCTCCGGCTCGCCGGGCTCGACAGCTTCGACGGCGGGACCTGGCGGCTCGGCCCGGCGGGCACGGGCAGCTACCGGCCCGCCGAGTCGTCGCTGTACCGCGGCCGACGGCCCGCTCCCGCCCGAGGAACGCGGCGCGCGCCACCACGCCGACGCGGGTCGAGGTCGAGGTGCTCGACCTCGCCAACATCTACGTCCCGACGCCCTACCAGCCGGTGTCGGTGCACGGGCCGACCTCGCCGACGAGATGGTGTGGTCGACCGAGGGCGGGTTCCTCGCCACCTGGAGCGTGGCCGACGGCGAGGGCGTGGCGGGCCAGCCCCGCGTCGGGGTGTCCGAGGGGGCGACCTACGCCGTCGACGCCGAGCGCCCGCGCCGACGATCGACGCAGCTGCGTGCGGTCGAGGTCGACGACGGCGACACGTCGAGCGGTGGACGGCGCTCCCCCGCGACTACGAGCCGGCTCGGCCGAGGCTGGCCGAGCGACGTCTACGACGGCGGCCGACGCGACCACCGACGTCGACCGGGCGCTCGCGCTGCAGGAGTGGTTCACCGACGGTGGTCGGTTCACCTACGACCTCGACGTCCCGCCGCTCCGTGGCGACGACGCGCTCGAGCGGTTCGTGCTCGAGGACCGGGTCGGGTACTGCGAGTACTTCGCCACGGCGATGGCGGTGATGCTGCGCGCGGCGCGGGATCCCGGCCCGGGTCGCGGTCGGGTTCCTGCCCGGGACGGTCACCGGCGCGGCCGACCCCGACGGCGGGCCGACCGCTGACCGAGTACACGGTGTCGACCGCCGACGCGCACGCCTGGGTCGAGGTGCTCTTCCCCGGGCTACGGGTGGATCACCTTCGAACCGACGCCGCGCAGCGACCAGACCCAGATCGTCCCGACCGAGGAGGACCTCGCCCCGGTCGAGAACCTGCGCGAGCGCCGGCTGCGCGAGCTCGGCGAGCTCGACACGGGCGAGGAGCAGACGTCCCGACGCCCGACACCCCGGACCCGGTCCCCGCGCCCGACGCCGGCCACCGCCGGGCGAACCGGCGCACCGACCCCGGCGGAGCCGACGGACGGCGACGGGTGTGAGGGTCGCGTGGTGGCCGTGGTCGCTGGCCCTCCTGTGCTCGCTCGCGGTCGCGCGGTGCTCGTGCGTCGCGCGCCGGCGACCGGTCGGCCGGCCGCACCGGCCCGCCGAGGCGCGGGTCCTGGCGGCGCAACGGTCCCTGCTGGCCACCGGTCGGCGGTACGGCATCGGTCGCGCGCCCGCAGGAGACGACCGCGCGAGGTGGTGCGGCGCTGGCAGCGCCGAGGGCCGCGTCGGTCACGGACGGCGGACCGGTTCGCCGCCGTCGCGCAGGCGGCGGCGTTCGGTGGCGAGGTCGACGAGGCGGTCGCCGCGGAGGCCGAAGCAGCTCGTGGCCGGAGCTCGAGGCGGAGCTGCGCGCGTCGGTCGGCGCCGCGCGACCGGCGCGTCGTCCGCCGCGTCGCGGGTCCCGCTCGACCGAGGTCGCGGACGGCGTCGCGCGCGGGTGCCGTGGCGTGCATGCGGGCGGCCGTGGCCGACGCGGCTGCCCGGTCGGGGCGGCGTCAGAGCGCTCAGAGCGCGTCGTCCGGGGACGGGGCCCGGCGCGTGCGTCGGCTGTCGGCTGCTCGCTGACGGCCGTGGCGCCGAGCACGATGGCGCCGAGGATGCAGCACCATGCCGACCGCCGGCGACCGCGAGGTGACAGGCCAGCGAGAGCACGCAGCAGCGACCCCGACCATCCCGAGGCCGACGGCCAGCCGCAGGCGCAGGCGTGCGCGACCAGCCCGACAGGGCGAGCCGGGGCCGCGGCGGGAGCGGGCGGCGAAGCGCGGGTCGTCGGCGGCGAGCTGCCGCTCGATCTCGGCGAGGATGCGCTCCTCGTGCTCCGACAGCGGCATCGGGGGTCCTCAGGACGGCGTGCGGACTGTACCGACGGGCCCTGCGGCGCACGCGGCCGGACGGTGGGGACCGCCCGGCGAGGTCGAGCGAGCGAGGCGCGCATCGCACCCGTCCACGCGAGGCAGCGACGGTCCGGGGCGGTCAGGTGCCGGTGAAGCGGGGGTCGCGACGCTCGAGCGACGCGGTCACCGCCTCGCTGAAGTCGGGTCCCGACAGGCAGGCGAGCTGCGTCTCCGCCTCGACGCGCAGCGCCTCGTCCCGCGTCGCGGCTCGAGGTTCTCGCGCAGCAGGCGCGGTGCCCGACGCACCGAGCCCGGGCCCGCCGCGAGGGCAGCGGTCCGCTCGTGCGCGTCGGCGACCGGGTCGTCGCCGCCGCAGCCGCCACTCGGCGAGCCCGATGGCGAGCGCCTCCTCGGCGTCGACGCGCCGGGCGGTGAGCGTCAGCTCGGTCGCGCGTCCGAGCCCGACCAGCCGCGGCAGCCGCCACGACCCGCCGAGGTCGGGGACGAGCGCCCACCTCGCTTCGAGCACCGACAGCTGCGCGTCCGGCGCGACGGCCCGCAGGTGACAGGCAGCGGCCAGCTGGATGCCGCCGCCGAAGCAGTAGCCCTCGATGCAGGCGACCGTCGGCTTGTCGAGGTCCTCGTAGGCGGTGAAGGCCGCCTGGAGCCGGGCGATGAACCCGCTCGCCGCCGTCAGCTCCTCGTCGCCACCGGCCGCCTGCGCGGCGAAGACGCTCACGTCGAGGCCCGAGCTGAAGACCCCGTCGCGCCCGCGGACGAGCACGGCGCCCACGCGCGTCGTCCGCCGCGGCCTCGGCCGCCCGGTCGGTGAGCTGGTCGAACACCTCGAGGCTCATGGCGTTGCTGACCTCGGGGCGTTCGATGGTCACGTGGGCGACCCGGTCGATGACCTCGTAGCTGACGACGTCGCGTCACGTGTGCCTCCTCGCGTCGGGGGTCGGCCGCTCGCACGCCGGCCCCTCGGGACGCGGAGCGTAGGCGCGGGTCGCCTGACCGGTGAGCCAGCGGGCGGGGTGGGTGACGCACGCAGGTAGCCTCCGGGCCGTCCAGCTGCGACCTCGAGGGGCTCCTCCCGTGCCATCCCGTGAGTGGGTGTCGATCGACGACCCCGACCGACGACCACCGTCGCTACACCTTCGACGTGTCGTTCCTGCTGTCGGGCTACACCTGCATCTACGGCGCCGGGTGCGAGGGCATCCACCCCGGTGCGCAGGACCCCGCCATCGGCTGCTGCCTCCACGGCGCGTACCTCAACGACGACGACGATGCGGCGTTCTACGACCGCGCCGTGCGCGAGCACCTCGACCCGACCACGATGCAGTTCCACGAGACCGCGGTCCGAGGACGGCATCTGGGAGACCGACGAGGACGGGCGACGTCAAGACCCGCGTCGTCGACGGCGGGTGCCTGTTCGCCAACCGCAGCGGCTGGCCGTCGCGGTGAGGGGTGCGCGCTGCACCACGTCGCGCGAACGTCGCGGCGAGCACTACGTCGACTGGAAGCCGACCGTCTGCTGGCAGGTCCCGCTGCACCGCACCATCGAGGAGACCACCGCCAACGACGGCGGCACGCTCGAGATCCACACCATCGCCGCCTACGAGCGCGGCCACTGGGGCGAGGGCGGCGCCGACTTCGACTGGTGGTGCCTCGACGACGACACCGCGTTCGTCAGCGCGTCGCCGCTGTACCGCACGATGGAGACCGAGCTGCGGCGCGATGGTCGGCGACGCGATCTACGACGAGCTCGCGACCTACCTCGACGGCCGCCGGCGCCAGCGCGGCACCGTGGCCTTCCTGCCCGTCATCTGACCGGCCGAGCTCTCAGCGCCGGTCCGGGTCGTGGTCCCCCGCCGCGGTCTCGCGGACCTCGTGCTTGGTCGCGTACGGCTGGTCCTCGTGCGTCGTCGTCGAGCAGCGACCGCGAAGCTGACCCCGACGTCGCCGAACCGGTCGGCCACGGCGTCGGCGACCCGGTCGACGTCCTCCCAGCGGCGGTCGCCCCACGGCACCTCGCCCGCCGCCTCGGTCGGGCGCATCGAGGGTGAGCTGCCGGGAGGCGTCGCCGTCCCCGAGGTTGGACACGCCGACGCCGATCAGCCGCACCCGGACCCGCTCGAGCCGCAGCCCCTCGAGCAGCCCGCGAGCCGCGACGAGCACGTCGTGGGTCCGGTCGGTCGGCTCGGGCAGCGTCATCGACCGCGTGACGGTCTCGAAGGACGCGAACCGGACCTTCAGGGTGACCGTCCGCCCCGACACCTCGCGCCTGCCGCAACCGGCGGCCACCTTCTCCACGAGCCGGAGCAGGTGGCGTTGCAGGTCGTCGGGATCGTCGACGTCGTGGTCGAAGGTGCGCTCGGCGGAGATGGAGCGGGCCGGCTCGTGCGGGGTGACGCTGCGCGGGTCGTGCCCGCGGGCCAGCGCGTGCAGGTGCGCCCCGGTCGCGTCGCCGACGATGCGCTGCAGGGTCCGCTGGTCGGTGTCGGCGAGCTGGCCGACGGTGCGGAAGCCGTAGGTCGTCAGCCGCTCGACGGTCTTCGGTCCGGCTCCCCACAGGTCGCTGATCGGCAGCGGTCGCAGCCGGTCGTGGACCTCGTCGGCGGGCCACCGCAGCAGCCCGTCCGGCTTGGCCTTGCGCCGACAGCAGCTTGGCGACCGACTTGGTCGGTCCGATGCCGACCGAGATGGGCAGGTCGAGCTCCTCGCGGACCCGGCGACGGATGCCGTGCCCGATGGTCTCGGGGTCGCCGAACAGCCGGACCGCCCCGCGGACGTCGAGGAAGGCCTCGTCGAGGCTGAGCGGTTCGACAGCCGGCGTGACGTCGCGGAGGATCGCCATCACCGCCCGTGACGCGTCGCGGTAGGCCTCGAACCGGTGCGGGGCGATCAGCAGGTCCGGGACAGCGCCGTCGCGCCTGCACCATCGGCATGGCGCTGCGGATGCCGAAGCGGCGCGCCTCGTAGCTGGCGGCCGCCACGACCCCGCGTCCGCCGGCACCACCGACGACCACGGGCTTGCCGCGCAGCGCCGGATCGTCGCGTTGCTCGACGGACGCGAAGAAGGCGTCCATGTCGACGTGGAGGATCGGTTCTGCGACCTCCACGACGCGTCCTCCGGTCAGCGAACGTGCGTTCGCCAGGGTAGCTGCGCGAGCCCGTCGGCGGCCCCAGGCCGGCGACGTGGGGTGGCTGACGTCCGCCGAGTGGCTCATGACACACCAGCGTGTCGTCAGCCCCCCGACGGACGTGAGCCACCCGAGTGAACGCTCACTAACATGCGCGGCCCATCGCCTGCCCGCCTCCCCGCTCCCGGAGCCCCCCGTGCCCATCGATGCCCGTCCCGACCACGTCGCCGTCGCGGTGCACGACCTCGAGGCCGCGAGCGCCCGGTGGCGGGAGCAGCTCGGCGGCGTCTGGCTGAGCCCGCGCTTCAGCGGCGGGGGGTTCGGGACCCGGCAACTGCGGTACGCGCAACCTCGCCAAGCTCGAGCTGCTCGAACCGGAGGACCAGGACGGGTTCGCGGCGGCGTTCCTCGACCGCTTCGGCCCGCGCGTCCACCACGTGACCCTGAAGGTGCCGGACCTGCTCGACGCGGTCGCGACCGTCGAGGCGGCCGGGTACGACGTGGTGGACGTGTCGACGGCACGCGACGAGTGGCACGAGGCGTTCCTGCGCCCGTCGCAGGTCGGCGGGTTGATCGTGCAGATCGCCCGCCCGCAGCACGACGACGAGGGCTGGGCGCGGCTCGCCGGCGATGGAGCTCCCGCCGGTCGACCCGGTCGCGCCGGCGCTGCTCGGACCCACCCTGACGGCGCCGGACCTCGACGCGTCGGCGCGGCTGTGGACCACGCTCGGTGCGCGCATCGTCGAGGACGGCGACGACGCGTTCGAGGCCCGTTGGGCCGACGAACCCCTGACCGTCCGCGTCGAACGTGACGGCACGGCCGGGCCCCGCGGTCTGCGGTTCGACCCGGACCCACAGCTGCCGTCCGACGACGTCGCCGGGCCCGGCACGCTCCCCGGCTGACGGTCAACCGAGCCCAGCGGCGCGCACGCGTTCCGCACAGCGCTGCTCGACGAGCGCCGTCTGCGTCGGCGCCCGGTGGGGCCGACCCACGTACACCGTCGTCGCGGCGACCGACAGCTCGTCGTCGCCCACGAGCGACGCGTGGTCACGGATCGCCAGCGCGGCGACGTCGAGGCGGTCGACGTCGGCCATGTAGGGCGCGATCACGTCCGGGTCCTCCCGCACGGCCGCGCGTCCACCCGCCTCGGTGATCAGGCCGTCGGCGAACGGGCTGGCGGCGCAGACCTGCGCCAGCCGGAGCTCCGGTCCGGTGAGGTAGGCGCGGACGAGCCACCAGTCGCGCGCCGCCAGGGAGCCGAGCACGAGGAGCACCACGGTCACGAGCACCAACGTCCACCGGCCCGCCCGCCACGCCCGCTCCTCGCGGCGGGCATCGAAGACGCGTCGCCGCAGGGCGACCGCACGCAGCGGTGGGCGCTCGTCGGTCACCTCGCCTCCACCCTCCAGGGCCGACGAGGGTAGGCCGGGCACGTTCCATCGGTCGCACGTCACCTCGCTACCGTCCCGGCGTGGAACATCTGGTGTGGGACTGGAACGGCACCCTCTTCGACGATCAGCACCTCGTCCTCGAGGGACTGCACGCCGTGCTCGACGAGGTCGGGCTCCCCCGCGTCGACCTCGCCACCTACCAGCGGCTGTACACCCGCCCCATCTCGGTGTTCTACGAGCGGCTGTTCGGACGTCCGATCGCGCCGGACGAGTGGCAGCAGGTCGACGACACCTACCACCGTGCCTACCGCGAGGCGCTGCACCAGGCCGACCTCGCCGACGATGCCCGGATCGTCCTCGAACGAGCCGACGGGGCGGGGTGGTCGCAGTCGCTGCTGTCGATGTGGCGCCACGACGAGCTCCTGCCGCTCGTCGATCGTCTCGGGATCGGTGATCGGTTCGTCCGGGTCGATGGTCTGCGTGGCCCGGGCGGCGGCCGCAAGGCTCCCCACCTCGAGGCCCACCTGCTGGCGGTCGGCCGCGCCGAGCCGTCGATGCGCGACGGCGTCGTGGTCGTCGGCGACGCGCTCGACGACGCCGCGGCAGCAGCCGCGGTCGGGGTCCCCTGCGTGCTGTTCGACGGGGGTTCCCACCCACGCGGCGCGCTCGAGGCCACCGGGGTTCCGGTCGCCGCCAGCCTGAGCGAGGCCCTCGACCTCGCCAGCGACCTGACGGCGTCCGGCTCACGACCGTTGCCGGCCAGCGGGACGAGGTCCCGGCCCTAGGCTGCGGAGGATGGACCTCATCCCCCTCCCCCGCTTCGAGCAGCTCGTCGGTGACGCGATGGACGCGATCCCCGACGAGCTCTACGCGTCGTTCGACAACATCGCGGTGCTCGTCGAGGATCAGCACGAGGACGAGCCCGACCTCCTCGGCATCTACGAGGGCGTTCCGCTCACCGATCGCGACGAGTGGGGCGGCGGCCTGCCCGACGTGATCCGCATCTTCCGCGTACCCCTCTGCGCGATGTGCGAGGACGAGGAGGATCTGGTCGACGAGGTCTACATCACCGTCGTGCACGAGTTCGGCCACCACCTCGGCATCGACGACGAACGCCTGCACGAGCTCGGCTGGGCCTGACCGACCGTGAGCGCCCGCTACCGGGCCAGCGCGGCGGCCTGGGTGCGGACGAGGTCGACGAGGTCGCCGAGCGCGAGGTTGACGTCGCCCACGTGCAGACCCCACGCGGGCCCGAGATCCGCGCCGCGCGTCGACGCGGCGATCGCGAGCGCCGGGTCCACGTCGACCTGGAGCCAGCTGGCGGTGCCCTCGCTGCGACACTCGGCGGTCGCCGCGCCCTCCGCGGTGGCGAACGGGCGTGTCGAACCCCGCGACCCCCTCCACGGGCAGGTAGGGGGTGAGCGGCGCCGCGCCGCCGCCGGGTGCGGCCGGGTTGACGCACAGCACCTCGACCCCGTCGGCCGCCACGGCCGAAGAGCGCGAACCCCGGCGGTGTCTCGGCGAAGCTGTTGTAGGCCACCACGCAGCCGGTCTGGTCGACCGCCCGGCAGGCCGGCACCGTCCGGAACGAGCCGCCGACGTCGGCACCCACCGGCACCTCGACCTGCCCGCCGATCAGCAACGCGGAGACCAGGCGGGGCCGGAGGTCGGGGTCGCCCTCGATCCGCGTCGCGAGCAGCCGCGTCAGGTCCTGCGCGCCCTGGGAGTGGCCGATCAGCACGAAGGGGCGATCCCCCGAGGTGGCGACGTGGTCGTTCCACGCCGACAGCACGTCCCCGAACGCGAGGTCGCGTGCTTCGACGTCGCGGAACGCACCGCTGAAGATCCCCTCCAGGGTGACCTGCCGGTAGATCGGCGCGACGACGCGGCACACCTCACCGAAGCGGGCCGCCTGGGCACGGGCCACGTCACGCTCCGCGGCGGTGATCTCGAGCGGCGCGTTGCTGCCGGACGCCTGCGAGACCGTCGGGTAGAGGTAGAAGCAGTCCACCGCGGGATCCTCCGCCGGCGTGAAGGGCTCGACGGTCCGCGAACCGTCGGCGGCCACGACGGTCGCGTCGAGATCGCCGACGCAGGCATCGTCGTCCGCGCCGGGACCACACAGCCAGAGCGTCTCCTGGGTCACCTCGGTGCTGGCGGTGACCGTCGCCTCGACCCCGTCGACGTCACCTCGACCGGTCGGGGCCGCGGTCCCACCGCCGACGTCATCCGCGCTTGCGTCATCGGTGTCGTCGAACTCCGCCTGGAGCGGACCCGGGAAGCGCTCCGTCCGCTGACGGTCCACGACGAACGCGACGACCGCGACGACCGCGACGACGACGAGACCCGCGAGGACCCGCTGCCACCTCGTCACCGTCTGCTCCTCGCCCGCTGGGAACGCGCAGGGTGCCCGATACACGGCTCACCGGCTGCCGCGACCGAACTCCGAGGCTTCGAGCCCGCGCGGCTTGGCGACCGCACGCTCGTGCGGGGCCGGCGTGCCGCGCTCCTCGAGCGCGGCGTCGAGCCAGCCCTCCTGCCAGGCCCGCCACAACCGCGACAGGTCCCACGCTCGCGTGCCGGTCACCGTCGCGCCCATCCGTCCACGCCGCGACACCCGCCCCTCGGCGACCAGCAGCCAGGCGTGCAGGACCGTCCAGGCGCAGTCGTCGAGGTTGCGCTCGAAGTAGGTGGTCTGGGTCTGGCCGGTCCGGTCGTCGAGGGACAGGAACAGCACCCGCTGCCCGGACCGCTGCGCCGGGGACTGCACCGCGACCTTCACCCCGGCGACCCGGACCGTCGACTGGACCGGCACGCGCGGCAGGTCGCAGGACCGGGTGACCCCGAGCACCTCGAGCAGCGGCTCGTAGAAGCTCAGCACGTGCCGCGAGACGTCCATGCCCGGTGGCGGCGAGCTCGGCCCGGACCCGGGCGGCATCGGCGTCCGCGTGGCAGGTCCGGTTCGTGGTCGGCGTGCAGGTCCAGCGACGTCTGTTCGGCTGCGCCGCCGGCGACGGCACGTCGACGGCCGCCCTTGCCGGTCGCGCCACAGCTCCTCGACGGCCAGCCGGCACGCCCCACGCGACGCGGGGCCACCGCGGCGGCCGAGCCCGGCGACCTGGTCGAGCGCGCCGACCTCGACCAGGGCCTGCGGCGGTCGGCCGCGACAGCCCACCGCGTGCCCGTAGGTCCTGGAGCGAGGTGAACGGGCGCCCGAGCGAGCAGCGCGTCCACCTCGGCGTCGGTGATGCCGCGCACGTCCTGCAGCCCGACCCGGATGGCGTGGCGGTAGCCGCCGCCTGCCTCGCCGGCGTCGTACCCGGACGGCGGCACCGGCCCCTCCCCCTCGATCACGGCCCCGCCGCCGACGATCGTCGAGGGCTGCCCCCACCGCCAGCCGGGTGGCAGGTGCGGACGAGGATCGTCGCCCCGCTGCGCCGCCCGGACCGCCGCGGTGGTGCCGAGCAGGTGGTCGGCCATCCCCCGGTCGACCACCTCGACGGTGTACGGGCGCGTGGGAGCGGTTGACGTCCGGAGGCAGGACCGCGATGCCGAACAGCCGGGCCTCGTCGAGGATCATCCGGCGCGGGTACATCCCCGGGTCGTGGGTGAGCAGCCCGGCGAGGAACTCGGGCATCACGTGGGCCTTGAGGAACGCCGACCGGTACCGTCGGGACCGCGAACGCCGCCGCGTGGGCCTTGCAGAACCCGAACGAGGCGAACGAGGCGAGCTGGTCCCACACCTTCTCGGCCGTCGTCGCGTGGCACGCCGCGGTCCTGCGCGCGGCGACAGGAACCAGCCGCGCATCGCAGGCCGCTTGCGCTCGTCCGACAGCTGGCGCCGCAGCAGGTCGGCGTAGGCGAGGTCGCACCCGGTGAGCGCCGACAGCACCCCCATCACCTGCTCGTGGTAGACGATCACGCCGTAGGTCTCGTCGAGCACCGGCGCGAGCGCCGGGTGGACGTGGGCGAAGACCTCCTCGCCGTGGCGGCGGGCCACGTACGGGGCTGACCATGTCGGCCTTGACCGGGCCGGGCCGGAACAGCGAGATCTCGGTGACGAGGTCGCCGAACCGGTCGGGCTGCAGCCGGCCGAGCAGCTCGCGTTGCCCCGGCGACTCGATCTGGAACATCCCCACCGAGTGGGTCGAGCGGATCAGCTCGTAGGTGGCGGGGTCGTCGCCGGGGATGGCGTGCGACGTCGAGCCGTCCGTCGCGCTCGCGACCGGGCAGCGACGGGTCGGCGGTCGCGCGAGGCGGTCCAGCTCTCCCCGGCGTCCCGCCGTGGTCCGCCGCGCGGTGCACCTCCGGTGCCGTTGACCAGGTCGAGGCAGTGGCGCATCGCCGACAGCATCCGCACCCCGAGCACGTCGAGCTTGAGCAGCCCGAGCGCGGCGACGTCGTCCTTGTCGAACTGGCTCACCGCGAACCCCTACCTCGCCGGGTGCGCCGAGCGTTCGAGCGGGGTGCGCCGGGTCAGCGTGTCGTCGGCCAGCAGGATCCCGCACGGGTGCAGCGCGAGGTGGCGGGGGAAGCCGTCGATGCGCTCGACGAGGTCGAACAGCAGGTCGAGCTGGCCGGCGTCGAACCGGCTGCTCTTGCAGCTCGGGCAGGCGGTCGACGGCGCGTGCGCACGTCGCGGGCGCGGGCGTGGTTGAACGCCTTGGCGATCAGCGCCGAGCTCGACCTCGCGGCAGGCCGAGCACCTTGCCGACCTCGCGGATCGCCGACCGCGCCTGGAAGGTCTCGACCATCGCGACGCACGCGGTGCGGTGCTCGCCGAAGCGGGCCATCACCAGGTCGTAGACGTCCTCGCGGCGGTGCGACTCGACGTCGACGTCGATGTCGGGCAGCTCGTCGCGGTAGGGGTTCATGAACCGTTCGAACGCGAGGTCGTTGGCGACCGGGTCGACGTCGCTGATCCGCAGCGCGAAGCACACAAGGCTGCCCGCGGCCGACCCGCGGCAGGCGGCCAGCACCCCGAGCTCGCGCACGTCGGCCAGGACGTCGGCGACGGCGAGGAACAGGTCGTGCAGGCCGAGCCGGTCGACCATCTCGAGCTCGCGTTCGAGCCGTTCGCGGATCGGCGGGGTGATCCGCGGGTAGCGGTCGGCGACGCCGGACCAGCAGCGCCGGTGCAGCTCCCCCGCCGCCGCCTCGGGCGACAGCCCGGTCAGGCGCGGGACCTGCAGGCCGCCGATGCCGAGGTCGACCTCGCAGCGAGGTGGCCAGCTCGTGCGCGGCGACCAGCAGGTCGGGTCGTTCCGCGGAACCGGGCGTGCATCTCGGCGGGGGTGGCGAACCACGCCTCGGCCGTGGACCGGCCGAGGTGGCGGCGGCCGAGCGGGACCTGCTGGCGCACGCAGCGCAGGACGTCGGCGACCGACACGTCGTCGGGGACGAGGTAGCGCACGTCGTTGACGGCGACGGCGCGCACCCCGAGCCGGTCGGCGAGCGCGAGCGTGCGCCGGATGCGGGCGTCGTCGCCCGGTTCGACGCAGGCCGCCCCGGCGGCCAGCGCCGCCGTCCGCCGGGCCGACGCGGTGGTTGACGCACGCCGAGCCGCACCCCCTCCCGGCCGAACACCTCGAGCCAGCGGCGCAGCTCGGCCTCGGCGGCGTCGAGGTCCGGTCCGCGGCGAGCAGCCGCCCGACCGGCGAGTCCGCGACCGAGCAGCGCCACCACCCGCACCGGAGGCGGCCGCGGCGCCGAGCGCGTCGGCGGCCAGGTGCGGGTCGCTGCGGGCGTGGGCGTGCGCGGCGGTCACGAGCCCGCACACGTCGCGCGTACCCGTCGGCGTCCCGGGCGAGGAAGGTCACCCGGGCGGCGTCGTCCTCGAGCCACGCCGGCGCCGCGGCCGGGACGTCCCGCCCGTGGATCGCGCCCGCCGGTCGACCGGAGCCGGCGGGACCGCCCGCCCCGGGTGACCTCCCACCCGGGCCGGTCGAGGTCGGGGCGAGGGCGAGGTCGGCGCCGAAGACCGGGGTCACGCCCTCGGCGGCCGCGGCCTGCGCGAACCGCACCGCGCCGTAGAGCCCGTCGCGGTCGGTGAGCGCCACGTGGGTCATCCCGGCCGCGGCCGTGGCGGCCGCGAACTCGCGCGGCCGGATCGCCCCGTCGCGCATCGAGAAGCTCGACCGGACCGCTCAGGTGCGCGAACGGCGGCGTGCCCGTCGGCCGGGCCGGGCCCGGTCGGCGCGGTGGAGCGCCTCGGCGGCGTCGGCCGCCCGGCGGACCTCGACGTCGCGTTCCTCGACCGCGCCTCGGCGTGCTTCCTGGGCGACCAGCCGGCGGCGTGAGCGGCGTGGCCACCATCAGTCCCAGACGCGGTCGAGCCGCCACGCCTCACCGCGCCGCACCAGCTCGTAGACCCCGCGCGTCGGCCGGCCGTTCTGGCTCCTCCCGAGGCCCACCCAACGCCGGGCCTCCACCCGCCACAGGTCGGTGCGCTCGATCTGGACCGGCGCGCCGTCGGGTCGCCGCCACCACCCCTCGTCCTCGCGCCAGTGCCCGAGCACCTGCAGCACGACGTAGGACCGTCCCCGCCAGCGGAACGACGTCGGTGCTCCCGCACCACGAGGATCGGCGTCCACCTCGTCCTCGTCGCTCGTGCCGACCACCACCTCGTCGAGGTCCTCGCGGTACCGCTTGGTCACCTCCCTCACCACCTCTCGTCGTCGCATCCCGCACACGTGAACCGAACGTGTGTTCGAGTCCGCAACGTACGACGGTGGTGGGACACCTCGCCAGCGCAGCTCCCCGCTCGGCCGGCCACCGCGCGGCGAGCAGGTCCCCACGCCCGGACGGTCAGCCGTCCTCGGCGTCCTCGGAGCCCGCATCGTCCTCCGAGCCGGCGTCGTCCTCCGCCTCGGCCGTTCGGCGAGCCGCGGCACGGGCCAGCAGCTCCTGCGCGGCGGCCTCGGCGATCTGCTCGATCGGCTCACCGGTCACCACCCGCGCGTTCCAGGTGCGCAACACCGCGGTGGTGAGCTCCTCGCCGAAGGGGGCGAGCGCCGCGCCCACCTCCGGCCGTTCCTCGAGGAGCTCCTCGCGGACCTGCACGGCGGGCACGAACGCGGGGAACACCTCGAGGTCGTCGATCAGCACCTGCAGGCCGGCGGCTCCGGCCTCGCCGTCGGTCGTGGTGGTCAGACCGGCCAGGCAGTCGCCCGCGAGCACCCCGCGGACCGCCTCCTCCGGGGATGCCGCGAGGAAGGGCTGGTCGGCACGGACGAGGTAGGCGTCGAGCACGGCCCGCAGACCGTCGCTGCGGGACCCGAACTCGCGGTCGACGCAGACGCTGGCCTCCGGCCGTTCCGACAGGCGCGCCGCCAGCTGCGAGATCGTCCGCAGATCCGCGTCCGGCGAGGGCGGTCCCGCCACGGCCAGTGCGAAGGTCGCGTTCGCCGGTGGCCCGTCCGGCCCCTCGGCGAACCGCGGCGGCAGCCACACGATCCCCCGCCGTTGACCGTCGGCGCGGACCGGCGCGAAGCTGGCCTGCGGGTCGCCGGGCGGGTCGGCCCGTCCGAGGGTCTCGAGCCACGCCTCCCCGGTGTAGCCGGGCCGCACGTCGGCCGCACCGAGCTCGAGCGCCTGTTGGCCGTCGCGCGCGTCCGCGTACGGCCGCACCTCGGCGTCGATGTCCGCTTCCGCGAGCAACGCCACCAGCACGTGCGCGAGCAGCCGCCCCTCGGCATCCCCGCTGGCGGCGACCCGGAGCGCGCCAACGTCCGGTGGCCGGTCGTCGACACGTGTGCACCCGGACACCACCAGCGTGACCACGCACAGCGCGGTCACCAAGGTCCGGAGCGGGGAGCGGTCCACGACGCGAGGCTGCCACAGCGACGGCCGGGGTGCCCCACCACCCACGCGGCGCCCTACCCTCCGCGGTCCCGTTCCCGTCCCGACCGGAGTCTCGATGCGTCGCCCCGCGCTCCGCCGCCTCCCCGCTGCCGTCGCGGCGCTCGCGCTGATCGCCACCGCGTG
This sequence comes from uncultured Nitriliruptoraceae bacterium, assembly GCA_963850715.1. GTDB lineage: Bacteria > Actinomycetota > Nitriliruptoria > Nitriliruptorales > Nitriliruptoraceae > Nitriliruptor. Next base: position 274,145 of record CAWKMM010000005.1, read on the forward strand.
CGCGACCGGTGGTGACGACCCCGTCGATCAACCGACGGAGGCGGCCGCACCGGACGAACCGCTCGCGGTCGCTCATCGCCAGCTACGACATCGCGGTGGGCGAGGATCGACGCCTCATCGCGGGGATCCTGACCGGTGACGCGGTGCAGCTCGCCTTCGGCGAGGTCGACGTTCGAGCTCGGCTACCTCGGCGACGAGGCGGCAGGCGAGGCCGAGCTCGTCGACGGCGTCACCGCCCGGTACCTGCCGGTGCTCGGCCTCGAGCCCGAGATCGACCCCACCGAGCAGGCCACGGTGCTGGTCGGTGAGCCGGGGACCGGCGTGTACGAGGCCTTCGTCGACCTGCCCGAACCCGGCTGGTACGGGCTGCGGGTCTCGATCGACGCTCGAGGACGGGACCACCCGGCAGGGCCAGGCGACCTTCGAGGTGCTGCCCGGAGGCCGAGGTCCCGACGTCGGCGACGAGGCACCGCGCAGCGAGAACCTCACGATCGCCGACGTGGAGGCCGGCGAGGCCCCGCCCGTGGCGGTCGACTCGCGCGCCCAGGGCGAGGACGACGAGGTCCCCGACGCCCACCTCCACGACTCGACCGTCGCGGCCTCGCTGGACGAGGGCCGGCCCGTGGTGGTCATCCTGTCCACGCCGACCTACTGCGTCAGCACGCTTCTGCGGTCCGCTCACCTCGGAGCTGGCCACGGTGGCCGAGGCCCACGACGGCGTCGCCGACTTCGTCCACATCGAGGTCTGGCGGGACTTCGAGGCGCAGGAGCTGAACGAGGCCGCGGCCGAGTGGATCCAGACCGAGTCGGGCGGCAACGAGCCGTGGGTCTTCCTCGTCGAACGGCGACGGGATCATCGAGGCACGGTGGGACAACGTCATCGACCTCGACGCCCTCGAGACGCGGCTGGCCGCGCTCTGATCGAGCGCCCGACCGGCCGGTCAGCTGCGGCGGCGGCCGGTCAGCTGCGGCGGGAGCAGCGACACGTCGGAGCCCGCGAGCCGGTCACCGCTGATCGCCCGCGGCGAGCATCCCCCGAGCCGCGGAGCCCGCCGACGATCACGACCTCGACGGCGAACGCCGCGAACAGGCCGAAGCCAGCGAGCTCGGCGAGCAGCGCCAGCGACCACCCCGCCCCGAGCGGCGCCGACGACCACCCAACCGAGCAGCACGAGCACGGCCGATGACGTCAGGGACCGTCGCAGCCGCCGGATCGTCCGCGCGAAGTCGACGACCGGCGGGCGAGCGTGCGCAGCGGCCGGGCGCGGGCTCGGGCACGGTGCCGGGCGCGGCGGTCGACGGCTGGCTCGGACTCGGGGTCGGGCACGGGTCGCTCCCAGGGGTCGGCGGCCACCGGACGCACCGGGGACCGCCGGGACGAAGGTACCGACCGGCGGTCAGGCGAGCTCGGTCGACGACCGCCTTGCAGAACGCCTCGAGGTCGTCGGGGTTGCGGCTGGTGATCAGCGGGCCGGGGCCCTCGCGGTCGACCACGAGCTCCTCGTCGACCCAGGTGGCGCCGGCGTTGCGCAGGTCGGTGCGCAGGCTCGGCCACGACGTGACGGTGCGTCCCCGGACGCCGTCGGCCTCGACCAGCATCCACGGCGCGTGGCAGATGGCGGCGACGGGCTTGCCGGCCTCGAGCGCGGCGCGGACGAGCCTGACGGCGGTCTCGTCCATGCGCAGCGCATCGGGGTTGGCGACACCACCGGGCAGCAGCAGCAGGTCGAAGTCGTCCACGCCGACGTCCGAGACCTGACGGTCGACCTCGAAGGTGTCGGCCGCTGTCGAGGTGGTCGAAGCCCTGCACCTGGTCGTCGGTGGTCGACACCAGCAGCGGGGTGGCACCGGCGTCCTGGACCTCCTTCCAGGGTGTGGTGAGCTCGATCTGTTCGATGCCCTCGTGTGCGACGAGGAAGGCGACGGTGGTCACGGGTGCTCCTGTCGGTCGGGAGGGCGGGCGGACCGCCTGACTCATCGCGAACCAACCCCCTCGACCGGCGGACCGCTGCCCGACCACGTGGCCATCGGTGCTGCCGACCGGCCACCGGCCGGTCGTCGGGCCACCCGGCCGCGTTACAGCTCCGGTGCGCCGAGATCGAGCTGCAACGTGGACGCGATCCGCAGCACCTCACCGCGGACCGCTGTCGCGTCGGCGGGCGACGATCACGTCGGTCCCGGGGTAGAGCTCGGCCGTGGTCTCGTCGGTGACCGACAGCTGCCACCCCCGCGCGGCCACGTACTCGCCCCACGCGAACGACCACGACAGCAGCAGCCGGTCGTCGTCGTGAGTCGTGCACCGCGAAGCGCAGGTAGCGGTTGTAGGCCAGCGCCCACATCCGTCCGCCCCGCCGCGAGACGCCGGCGACCCGGAACCCGAGCTGTTCGAGCTGGTCGTCGAGGGTCGCGCCACCGCCTGCCTCGTCGCCCACCGTCGCTCCGTCGCTCGTGTCCGACCGTCGGGGTGGACGGTACCTGGGGCGCCTGCTCGCTCTCGGGGTCCGGGCCCGTACCCTCCACCCTCGTGCGCTCCCGCCCCGCTCGTCTCCCGATCGCCCTGGCCACGATCCTGGCCGTGGGTGCCTCGGCGTGCTCCGGAGCGGGCGAACTGCGTCGACGGACTCGACGAGCTCCGGGCCGAGCAGGCCGAGCACCTCGACGAGGAACGCGCGCTGCGGGAACGGGTCGAGGAGCTCGAGGCGTCGATCGCCGTCCTGCTCCCGACGACGTCCGCCGCCGATGGGGACCCGCTGGCCGACCTCGAGGAGGCGCTCGCGGAGCTCGAGGACCGCCTGACCGAGCTCGACGAGAGCACCGCGAGCAGCGACGAGGCGGCCGCGGCAGCCCGGGAGGCCGCCGACGCTGCCGCCTCCGACCTACGCGCGACCCTCGACGGGGTGCGCGGCTCCACCGAGGAGCTCCGCGGCGAGCTCGAGGAGCTGCGGACCCTCTACGAGACCCTCCGCGACCGGGTCGACCGGATGCAGTCCGGGTGACCGGACTCACCGGTGCGCCCCGGCCCCGGGCCGTCACCTCCGCGGTGGCTCCCTGGTGCGTCCCGTACCCTCGCTGACGGTGAACGAGCACGCCGGTGGGCTCCCACACCGCGAGCGGACCTGCGACGCCGACGCGCGTCGGGGGGCGCTACGTCCTGCGCGGCGTGCTCGGCCGCGGCGGCATGGCGACCGTCCACCGCGCCCGCGACGAGGTCCTCGACCGCGACGTGGCCGTCAAGCTGCTCCACGCCCACCTCGCCACCGATCCGGCGTTCCTCGACCGTTTCCGTCGCGAAGCCCGGGCCGCGGCGGCGCTGTCGCACCCGAACGTCGTCGCCGTGCACGACTGGGGCGAGACCGACGACGGGCCGTTCCTCGTGCTGCAGCTCATCGACGGGCCGTCCCTGCGCGCCGTCCTGCGCCACCGACGGCGCCTGCACCCCGAGGAGGCCGTCGACGGTGCTCGGCCCGGCGGCCGCCGGTCTCGGCGCCGCGCACGCCGCCGGTCTCGTGCACCGCGACGTCAAGCCCGAGAACCTGCTGCTCGGGCTCGACGGCACCGTCCGCGTGACCGACTTCGGCCTCGCCCGCGCGGCGGCCAGCGCCACCTCGACCTTCGGCACGCGACGTGCTCGTCGGCAGCCCGCACTACCTCTCCCCCGAGGCGGTCCGGGGCGAACCCCTCGATCCGCGCGCGGACGTGTACGCGCTCGGCGTCGTGCTGTACGAGATGCTGACCGGTCGCCCGCCGTTCGAGGCGGACATCCCCTTCGCGACGGCCGTGCAGCACACCTCCTCGCGCGTCCCCGCCCCGTCCGCGCTCGCCCCCGGCGTCCCCGCCGCCCTCGACGAGGTCGTGCGCCGCGCCACCGATCCCGACCGTCAGCGGCGCTACGCCGACGCGACGTCCTTCGCGTCCGCGCTCACCGCGGCCACCCCGGCGAGCGCCGCTCCGCTGCCGGCGCTGTTCGCCGACGACACCTCCGTGGACCTCGACACCCGTGGCGGGACGGCGGTGCTCGGCCCCGAGGCGCACGACACGACCATCTCGGGGACCACGCCGCCTCCGCCCCCCACACCGTCCGTCGCGTGGGACGCCGAGGGGGCCCAGCTGTGGCCGCCCCCGCTCCCCCCGGGCGCCCGTGAGGACGACGACGCCGCCGATGCCGACGACTGACACCGGCGAGGACGACGGTGGGCCGGTCGCCTGGCTCGGCGACCTCACCGACGACGGCGACGGCGACGACCTCGCCGCGGACGACGAGGACGGCGAGGACGACGACGATGACGGCGCGGTCGTCGACGAGCGCCGTCCACGCCGGCGCTGGTTGGTGGCTCTGCTGGTGATCGTCGGTGCGCTGGCCGCGTCCGCGCTCGGCGGGTACCTGCTCTGGGACCGGGTGCTGGCGCCGATCGTGCGCGGTCCCGGCCGTGACGGGTGCGCCGCTCGACCGCGCGGTCGACGCGCTCGAGGCGGACGGCTTCATCGTGACCGTCGAGGACGAGCGACCGTACAGACCTCGAGGTCCCGGCCGGCCACGTGCTGTCGCAGGATCCCCGGCCGCGACCGAGGCGCGGCAGGGGCGCGACCGTCACCCTGGTGGTGTCCGCCGGACCTCGCCAGGTGACGGTGCCCGACCTCGCCGACGACGCCGCCCGACGAGGCCGAGGAGCGCTGCTCGAGCTGGGCCTGCGGCTCGGTGAGACCCGCGAGACCCACGACGAACAGGTCGCCGACGGGCGCCGTCATCGCGACCGATCCCGGCCGCCGGCGAGGTGCTCGACGAGGCTTCGACCGTCGATCTGGTGGTCAGCCGGGTCCGGCGCCGCGCGAGGTTCCCGACCTCTCCGGCAGCACCCTCGCCGCGGCGCAGGAGACCCTGCGCGAGCTCCGGCTCGAAGCCGAGGTGGCCGGACGGGAGTACTCCTCGGCCCCGGAGGGCACGGTCATCGGCCAGAGCCCCTCGAGCAGGCGACCAGGTGGCTCGTGGCGAGACGGTGCAGGTGACGCTGTCCGACGGACCGGCGCCGATCGACGTCCCGAACGTGCGCGGCCAGCTGCGCGCCGAGGCGGTGGCCACCCTCGAGGGCCTCGGGTTCGTCGTCGAGGTCGAGACCCGCGGCGGCGTCGGCGCGTTCTTCAACCCCGGCCGGGTGTTCGAGCAGGACCCGGGGCCGGGCGCGGAGCGGTTCCCGGGCGACACGGTCCTGCTGTACGCCTACGAGGACTGACGCGGTGACCGCGCAGCCCAGCGCAGGCGGCGCCGGCTCGCTGGCTCGACCGCAGCGCGTCGCGCAGCGACGGCCGCGTCCTGCGGCGTCGCCGTCCCACCCGAGCAGCGTGATCTCGGACACGGCGAGCTGGTCGTGCGGGCCGGCGACCCGCTCGAGCACGTCGATCCGGACCACCGTGGTGAGCATCGGCTCGGGCAGTGCCACCTCCTGCGGCGCGGAGCCCCACGTCGAGCAGCTCGGCGATGACCTCGACCCCGCCGTCGAAGGTCAACCGGACCCGCGCGGAGCGGGGACGAGGCGTCGTAGGCCTCTCGGTCGAGGTGGTCACCGTTGTGCAGCTCGATGCGCTCGATCCACGCGGGGCTCTGGAGCACGAGGTCGATGGTGTCGAGGATCTCGCTCGCCGGGCCGGACCTCGCCCGACGACCGCCACGCGGTGGTGGGGTCGCCGTCGGCGATGGCGGCGGCCGCCTCCGGCGTCGGCGTCCGCTGCCGTGGTGCGGGTCGCGACGTCGGTGACAGCGGCGCCAACGTGGCCTCGTCGGCGTAGGCGGCGGCGTCGAAGTCGACGCTCGGGACGTCCGGTCCGGCGGCGAACGGTCCGAGTCCAGCGAGGGTCAGGCCGAGCACGAGCAACCGCGATGCCGACGAGCCCCGCGAGCACCGGGCAGCAGCCACCGCCCGTGCTCGCGCCGCGGTCCGGCGGCGGACGGCGGGGGGATCGGGGGCCTCGCGCTCGATCGGCGTGCGGTGGCATGACCCCGTCGTCGAGCCCCACCCCGCACCGGCCGCACAGCTCTCGGATCGGACGGTTCGCGGCCGCGCAGGCGGGGCAGGTCCTCGGCTGCTCGGTCACCACGGGGCTCCGGACGGTCCTGGGCGGCCCGGCGCGTCCACGGCACGACGGGGGGCGGAGGGTAGTGGGCGCCCACCTCCCGGCGGTGGCAGGTAGCTCGACGGGCGAGGGCCCGTGCCCGCACGGGCCTCGACCCGCACGGAGGCCGGTGCGCGGCGACCGCGCGAGGCCGGTGGTACGCTCCGCCGGCATGACGCGCGCGCCCTTCACCTGGAGCTTCGCGGGGTACCGGTTCTTCGGTCACCCCGGGGCCGCGCCCGTCTCGTAACCGCCCACACACCGAGACGTTCGAGCCCCGGGGACCGCCTCCCGGGGCTCTCGCCGTTCGGGAGGCACCCACACCCACCCCGCGCCGCTGCGGCGCGCGACCGGGGAGCGAGCCGTGACGAGAGAGGACACCACGATGGTCGTGGTCATGCGCTCCGGCGCCAGCGACGGCGACGTCGACAAGGTCGTCAACGCCATCTCCGACATCGGCGGCGAGGCCTTCGTCTCCCGCGGCCGGCACCAGACCATCATCGGCCTGGTCGGGGACCTCGCGCAGTTCGCCGAGCTGCCCGCTGCACGCCTTCCCGGGCGTCGAGGACGTCATCCGGGTCAGCAAGCCGTACAAGCTGGTGTCGACCGAGACCCACCCGAGGCCGTCGACGGTCTGGGTCGGCGACGTCCCCATCGGACGGGACACGGTGACCCTCATCGCCGGTCCGTGCGCGGTCGAGACCGAGGACCAGACCGACGCCGGCGTGCCGCATGGCGAAGGAGGCCGGCGCGTCGATCCTGCGTGGCGGCGCCTACAAGCCCCGCACCTCGCCGTACGCGTTCCAGGGGCTCGGCGAGGCCGGGCCTCGACATCCTGCACGCGGTGTCCCGTGACCTGGCGCTGCCGTTCGTGACCGAGGTCGTCACCCCCGCCGACGTCGACACCGTCGCCGCGAAGGCCGACATGCTCCAGGTCGGCGCCCGCAACATGCAGAACTTCCAGCTCCTCAAGGAGGTGGGGATGGCCGGCAAGCCGGTGCTGCTCAAGCGCGGCCTGACCGCCACCATCGACGAGTGGATCATGGCCGCCGAGTACATCGCCCACACCGGCAACCTCCAGGTCGTCCTGTGCGAGCGCGGCATCCGCACCTACGAGCCGATGACCCGCAACACCCTCGACGTGTCGGCCGTCCCGGTCGCGCAGTCGCTGACCCACCTGCCGGTGATCATCGACCCGTCGCACTCGGGCGGGAAGCGCGAACTGGTCATGCCGCTGATCCGGGCCGGCATCGCGGTCGGCGCCGACGGCATCATCGTCGACGTCCACCCGCGCCCCGAGACCGCGCTGTGCGACGGACCGCAGGCGCTGGTCAAGGACGACCTGCTGACGCTGCGCGAGACGGTCGCGACCTACGCCGCCGCCGGCGGCCGCGAGGTCGCCGCGCCGGACCATGCCCGGCGCGCCGGCGCGTGGGGCCGGTCCGCCACCGCCTGAAGCTCGACGGACCGAACCCGCGCCGACCCGCGCGACCGTCCGCCGTTCAGGCGACGGTCGCGCTGGTCGTCGCGCTCCCCCGCGAGCGCTGCGGCGATGGCGTCGTCGAGCGCGGTGGTCGCGAGGTCCGGGTACAGGTCGCGCGCGTGGGCGTCACGGACCACCGCGTCCTCCTCGGCCGACCGCAGCAGCGGCAGGACCAGCGCCGGATCGAGCCGGCTGAGCATCGAGGCGCCGGTCGCCGCGACCTCCGGCGGCAGGTACGGGACAGGGCGGCAGCGGCACCGCTGGCCGCGACCCCGTCGCGGCGCGGACGCGGGCCACCAGCTCGCCGTAGCGTGAGGACCTCCGGTCCGCCGACGTCGAGGATCTGCCACGCCGCGCGCGGGTCGTCGACGACGGCGACGAGCAGGTCGAGCAGGTCGCGCCTCGGCGATCGGCTGGGTCGGCGACCGGGTGAGCGGCGCGCTGATGGTCACCGGGGTCGACGCGGCGGTGCGGAGCAGCGCGAACGACGAGCTGCCGGCGCCGATGCACGATGCCGGCGCGCAGCTCGGTCACGGGGACCGGACCGTCGCGGAGGGTCTGGCCGGCCTGCTGCCGGGCGTAGAGGTGCGGCGAGGTCCGGGCGAGGTCGGCCTCGTCGACGAGTCCGCCGAGGTAGACGATGCGGTCGGACACCGCCAGCGACGGCCCCCTCGCGGAACGAGGCGGCCGCGCGCGACCTCGCGCGCCGAGGAGCCCGGACACGCGGTCCTCCATCCCGTGGACCAGGTAGTAGGCGGCGTCCGCCCCGTCCGCGGCGCGGAGGACCGCCCCCTCGTCCTCGACGGCGCCGGTGACCACCTGGACCTGGTCGCGCCACGGCGCGGTGAGCCGGCTCGCGGTCGCGGACGAGGCAGCGGACGCGTGCCCCTCGGCGAGCAGCCGGGGCACGAGCTGGCCACCGACGTAGCCGGTGGCGCCGGTGACGAGCAGGTCCACGTGCAGCCTTCCGAGTGAGCGTCGCCCCGGTCGGGCGACGGTGCCAAGCGACGGTGCCAGGCCCGGGCCCGTGGTCCGTGACCGTCACCACCGCCGGATGGCCGCCGAGGCGGGTGACTGGCGTCCGCCGAGTGGCTGATGACACACCAGCGTGTCGTCAGCCACCCGACGGACGTGGGACACCCAGGTGGGTGAGGTCGGCGATCAGCGCGTCGGCGGCGCGGTCGACACCGGCGCGGTCGACATCGAGGTGGGTGACGGCGCGCAGCAGGTTCGCCCCCATCGCCCCGATGCGGATCCCGCGGCTGCCGAGCGCTTCGACCACCTCGCTGGCCGGGCGAGCGCCGGTGCGGACGTAGACCAGGTTCGTCTCGACCTCGTCGAGGTCGACGGCACCCGGGACCGCCTCGGCGATCCGGGTGGCGAGGTGGTGGGCGTTGGCGTGGTCGTCGGCCAGACGGTCGAGGTGGTGCTCGAGCGCGTACCGGCCGGCAGCAGCCAGCACCCCTGCCTGGCGCATCGCCCCTCCGAACCGACGCCGCCAGGCTCGTGCCACCTCGATGGTGTCCGCGTCCCCGACCGCGAGCGAGCCGACCGGTGCACCGAGCCCCTTCGACAGGCACACGCTGAACGCCGTGAAGGTGCGGCCGATCTCGACCGGGTCCTCACCGGTCGCCACCAGCGCGTGCCACAGGCGGGCGCCGTCGCCGTGGAGGGCGAGACCCCGCTCGTCGGCGACCGCTCGCAGCGCCCGCAGACGGTCGAGCCCGTGGATCGCCCCTCCCCCGCGGTTGGTGGTCTCCTCGACGCTGATCGCCGCCACCTCGGTGTAGGGGAAGGCGGCCGGTCGCAGGGCGGCGCGGACCGTGTCCGGCGTCGAGCCGCCCACGGTCGCCGTCGACGGTGCGGAACTGCACCTGGGCGTTGATGGCGGCGGCGCCCGCCTCGTAGGCGACGACGTGGGCGTCGGACTCGCACACGACCTCGCTGCCGGGGGTGGTCAGCGCCCGGAGCAGGACCTGGGTGGCCATCACCCCGGAGGGGGTGAGGACCGCGGCCTCGCGGCCGAACCGGTCGGCGACCTCGCTCCTCGAGGGCGCGGACGGTCGGGTCCTCGCCGTAGACGTCGTCGCCCACCTCGGCGTCGGCCATCGCACGTCGCATCCCGGCGGTCGGTCGGGTCACGGTGTCGCTGCGCAGGTCCACCAGGTCGGTCATCGGCGTGCCACCTCCCGGTCGAGCAGCAGGTCGTGGATGGCCCGTCCACCGGCCACGACGCCCGTCAGCGGATGCCCGGCGATGGTGCGGTCGATGAGGGTGACGTGGCCACCGGCCTCGGTGACCAGCAGCCGACCGGCCGCGAGGTCCCACGGCTTCAGACCGTGCTCGTAGTAGCCGTCCACGCGTCCGGCGGCCGTCCAGGCCAGGTCGAGCGCGGCCGAGCCGTCCCGCCGCACATCACGCACGCGACCGGTGAGCTCGGCCTGGTCGCGGGCCTGCTCGGCACGGACCTCGGCCTCGTAGGCGAAGCCCGTGGACACCAGCGCCTGCGCGAGGTCGGTGACCTCCGAGACCCGACAGGGGCGGTCACCCTCGAGACGTCGAGCTCCGAGTCCCCTCGACGCGACCCACGTCTCGGCCAGCAACGGTGCGTGGACGACCGCCACCACGCCGCCGTCGTCGTCCTCGGCGGCGATGGAGACGCACCACGTCGGGCGGTCGTAGAGGAAGTTCACGGTGCCGTCGAGCGGGTCGACGACCCAGCGGTACCCGGACGTGCCACGACGCTCGGCCTGGCCCTCCTCGGCGAGGAACCCGTCGTCCGGGCGATGCTCGAGCAGCCGGTGGGCGATGAGCCGCTCGGCCGCCCGGTCGGCCTCGCTGACCGGGTCGGTGGCCGTGGTCTTGGTCTCCACACCGATGTCGGCACCGTCACGGCGCCGGTCGGCGAACCCGACGAGCAACGCGCCCGCCGAGGCGGCGACCTCGACGGCGAGCTCGAGCGGAGGCGGGTCGGCCAGTCAGCCGAAGAAGGTCTCGGCGACGGCGAACAGATCGGCCGGGACGGTCTTGAGCGCGCTCGGTGGCCTCGGCGAGCGAGACGGGCACGACGCCGAGGCCCCGGTAGGCGGTCATCGTCCCCCACGTCCCGTCCATCGCGAGCTCCGCAGCGCGCACGCCCATCTGGGTCGCGAGGACCCGGTCCATCGGGGTCGGCGAGCCACCGCGCTGGACGTGCCCGAGGATCGTGACCCGGGCCGGGAAGCCGGTCCGTGTCCTCGATCTCGTGGGCGATGGTGTGGCCGATCCCGCCGAGCCGCGGCCGGCCGAACTCGTCGAGCGGCGGCTCGGGCGAGCTCCAAGCGTGCCCGGGCTTCGGCAGCGCGCCCTCGGCGACGACCACGATGGAGAAGTCGCGGCCCATCCCGGCGCGGTGCTTGAGGTGGCGGCCGACGGCGTCGATGTCGAACGGCACCTCGGGGACGAGGATCGCGTCGGCGCCGCCGGCCATGCCCGCGTAGGTGGCGATCCAGCCCGCGTGGCGTCCCATCACCTCGAGCACCATCACCCGGTTGTGCGACTCGGCGGTCGAGTGCAGCCGGTCGACGGCCTCGGTGGCCGTCCGGACCGCGGTGAGGAACCCGATGGTCAGGTCGGTCCCGCCGACGTCGTTGTCGATGGTCTTCGGCATGCCGACGATCGGGATGCCCTCGTCCTCGGACAGCCGCCGGGACGCCGACAGCGTCCCCTCGCCGCCGATGACGATCAGCCCGTCGAGGCGGTGGACCTCGAGCGCCTCGCGGATCCGGTCGACGCCACCTTCCTCGCGGTACGGGTCGACCCGGGAGGTGCCGAGCATCGTCCCGCCGCGGTGCAGCAGGCCCGCGGGTCGAGGACACGGTCAGCTGCTCGACCTGCCCCTCGAGGACGCCCTTCCACCCCGACTCGGAAGCCGAAGGTGATCGTGTTGGGACGGTCGGCGCGGCGGACGATGGCGCGGATCGCGGCGTTCAGGCCGGGGCAGTCGCCCCCGCCCGTCAGGATCCCGATGCGGGAGACCATCGGTGGCTCGTCCTCGGAGTCGTCGGTGCCGGCGTGGGCGTCGGTCGCGCGGCGACGCCTACCCACGACTAGCCTCGCGCGCGACCGCGACCACCGACCCGTCGGGAGGCAGCCGTGACCGTCCGCATCCTGGCCATCGACGAGGGCACGACCGGGGTCCGCGGCTTCCTGATCGACGACCGCGGCGCGCATCGTCGGCAGCGGGTACCGCGAGTTCGAGCAGCACTTCCCCCGCCCCGGGTGGGTCGAGCACGACGCCGACGAGATCTGGGAGGCGACGCTCGCCGCGGCTCGAGCGCCGCGCTCGACGACGCGGGTACCGCGCGCCGACGAGGTCACTGCGGTCGGCATCACCAACCAGCGCGAGACCACGGTGCTGTGGGACCGTGCGACGCTGACGCCGATCCACCGCGCCATCGTCTGGCAGGACCGGCGGACCTCCGGCCGGTGCGACCAACTGAAGGCCGACGGGCACGCGGATCGCGATCCGGCGGACCACGGGCCTCGTCGTCGACGCCTACTTCTCCGGCACCAAGATCGCGTGGACTCCTCGACGAGGTCGACGGCGCCCGCGACCGCGCCGACGCGGGCGACCTCGCCTTCGGCACGATGGACACCTGGCTCGTGGCGCGGATGACCGGCGGACGCGAGCCCACGTCACCGAACCGTCGAACGCGTCGCGGACCATGCTCTACGACGTCCGGGCGGGCGGCTGGTCGGACGACATGTGCCGGCTGCTCGACGTCCCGGCGGCGGTGCTCCCCGAGGTCCGCGACTCGGCCGGGGCGTTCGGGACGACCGACCCGGACGAGTTCCTCGGCATCGAGGCGCCCATCACCGGGCATCGCCGGGGACCAGCAGGCCGCGCTGTTCGGGCAGGGATGCTGGGCAGCCCGGCACGTCGAAGAACACCTACGGGACCGGGTCGTTCCTGCTGCTCAACACCGGCGCCGACGCGGTCGACAGCCAGCACGGGCTGCTGACGTCGGTCGGCGTGGCAGCTCGACGGCCGGCCGACCTACGTGCTCGAGGGCGCCATCTTCGTCACCGGCGCGTCGGTCCAGTGGCTCCGCGACGGTCTCGGCATCATCGACGACGGCGGCCGAGACCGAGCAGCTCGCCGCCCAGCTGCCCGACGGCAACGAGGGCGTCTACCTCGTGCCCGCGTTCGCCGGGCTCGGCGCCCCGCACTGGGACCAGTACGCCCGGGGGACCATCGTCGGCCTGACCCGCGGGACCGGGCGCGCCCACCTCGCCCGCGCCGCGCTCGAGGCGATGGCCTACCAGACCGTCGAGGTCGCCGAGCTGATGGAGCGCGAGTCCAAGCAGGACCTGCAGGAGCTGCGCGTCGACGGTGGCGCCGCGGCCAACGACCTGCTGTGCCAGTTCCAGGCCGACGTCCTCGGCGTCGACGTGCTCCGTCCGCGGAACGCCGAGACGACGGTGCTCGGTGCGGCGTTCCTCGCCGGTCTCGGCGTGCGGCGTGTGGGGCTCCACCGACGAGCTCGAGGAGGTGTGGCAGCAGGACGCGCGGTTCTCGCCCGCGATGGACGAGGCCACCCGCCGCCGGCTGCTCGACGGCTGGCGCGCCGCGGTCGACCGCAGCCGCGGGTGGGCCCACGTCACCGAGGGCTGACCGGCGAACGGTCGCGGCGTCCACAGGCTCGGGTGCTCCGCACCGTGACCGTGCCGAGCTCCCGGCTGGCACGGTGACCGGCCGCGGCGAGGGTCGCCGGCGTCGACGGAACGGGACCGCCGTGACCACCTGGGACACCGCGACCGAGCGCCTGCTCGCGCTCGCCACCGCAGCGCTCGACGACGGGCTGCCCGCCGGCCCCGACGCTCGCGGCGCTACGCCGGCGACGAGGGGTCGCGATCGTCGGTCTGCGTCCGCTTCGCGCCGCGCGAGCTGATCGAGCCGCTCATCGAGCTGGCGGCGCTGCTGCTCCCGCTCGGTGCCGACCGATTCGTGCTCGGCGCGTCCCCGGCCGAGCCTGGTCGCTCGACGACCCCGATCCCGCCCGTGCGTCGACGACGTCGACCTCCGCCGCACGGTGCTGACCGTGCTCGAGATCGACGGGCACGGGCGCCGAGAGCCCGCGTGCGACGGCACGCTGCACCCCTACGCCGCGACGCGGACGGCGTGGCCCGGTTCGAGCGATCCGCGGTGCACGTCGGGTGGCCCGAAGGTCCCAGCACCGGACGCGTTGCGCCAGCTGGTGGCTCGCCGGGCGATCACGCTCGAGCCAGCCGCGGATCCCGCGCTGGTCGTGGTGCAGTTCGCCCGTTGCCTGCTGCGCGGACACCAGGTCGTGCTCGCACCCGCGGTCGCCGACCATCTCGAGGGCGTCTGGGACGCCGCGGTGGCCACGCCCTCGGACGCGGCCGCGCGGTCCGTACCCTCCGCGGCCGAGCGGACCGCGGCGACCAGGAGGCTGCGGCCGTGCCCGACCGAGTGACCCTCACCGACGAGCAGTGGCGCGAGCGCCTCACCCCCGAGCAGTACGCGGTCCTCCGCGACAAGGGCACCGAGCGGCCCTTCACGGGGGCGTACTGGGACGCCACCGACGAGGGCACCTACCGGTGCGCGGGCTGCGGCACGCCGCTGTTCTCCTCCGAGACCAAGTTCGACGCGCACTGCGGCTGGCCGAGCTTCTACGCCCCCGTCGACGACGACGCGGTCGCCGAGGTCGAGGACCGCTCGCTCGGCATGCGGCGCACCGAGGTGGTCTGCACCGCCTGCGGCGGGCACCTCGGGCACGTCTTCGACGACGCCCCGGACCAGCCGACGGGGCTGCGCTACTGCATCAACTCGGTCAGCGTGGACCTCGACAGCCGGGCGGGTCCAGTGCCGCCTCAGCCAGCGCGGCGGGTCGTGCCCGAGCGGTCGGTGACGTCGATCTCGACCGTCGTGCCGCCGTCGGCGTCCTCACCGAGCTTGACCGAGCCCGGACTTCACCTTCGAGGCGTACTCGTCGACGTACTCCTGGCCCGACAGCAGCATGATCTCGAACATCAGCTCGTCGGTGGCCGAGCGCAGCACGAACGGGTCGGCCTTGCCGGTCGGCGTAGCGGGACAGGTCGAGCGGCTCGCCCGTAGCGGATCGTGACCGGCTGCCGCTTCGGGAGGTAGGAGCCGGTCGGCATCGCCCGGTCGGTCCCCTCGACCGCGACGGGCACGATGCGGACGCCGGCCTCGAGCGCCATGCGGACGGGCCCGGTCTTGCCGCGGTACAGGCGCCCGTCGGGGCTGCGGGTGCCCTCGGGGTAGATGCCGAGCAGGTCACCGCGCTGCAGGATCTCGACGCCGGTCGCGAGCGCCGCGTCGCCGCTGCCGCCGCCGGTCGCGCCTGCACGGGCACGACACCGGTGCCCTCGAAGAACCACCGGGTCTTCCACGAGTCCCAGTAGTCGGCCTTGCCGAGGTAGTAGACGGGTCGCTCGACCGCGATCGGGACGACGATCGAGTCGATGAACGACAGGTGGTTGATCGCGAGGATGACCGGTTCGACCTCGGGCACGTTCTCGAGCGCCCTCGGTGCGGACCGGGAAGTACCGGTCGGTGATCGGAGGCAGGACCTTCTTCAGCGCGCGGTACATGCGCGGTGCATCGGCCAGTCCCGCCACCCTCGACTCCTCGTCGCTCCGGACCCGACCGTCCGCCCGCTCCCGTGCGTCGACGGTCGGCCCTCCGGGGTTAGCCTACGCACCCGGCCTCGCGGACGTCGACACGCGAGCGAGGTCGGTCCGGACGGGGTGCGGCTGGGAACTCGTCGTCCCGGACGGCCCGGTCAGGGTCCCGCGCAGCACCGGGGCACACCGGTCGATGGACCCCCGGCGGACGGCCGCCGCGGGAGCGTGGACGAGGAGCGGCGTGGCCGCCGATCTCGGCACCTGGCCTGCGGAGCAGGCCACCGTGCTCCTCGAGGTCCTGCACACCGCTGGGCTGCACCCCGAGGCGCGTCGGACCCGCGACGGGGTGCACGTGACCGTCCCCGACGACGAGGGCGATCGAGCGCACGCCACGCTCGTCGCGCAGATGGACACCATCGCGCAGGCCGCACGGCCGGCGGCGCCGAGCAAGGGTCGTCGGCTGCGTGCCGTCGGAGGACCCTCCGGCGGACACGTGGCCCGGAGGCGTGCGGCCAAGCGCGCGACGCGCGCAGCGGCGACCGCAACGGCGGCGCCGGCACGGCCTCGGAGGCGCGCCGCTTCGGCCGCCCGGCGGGGCTGGTGGTCGCCGGGTTCGTGCCGGCCGTGATCCTCGGTCCGCCGACGTCGACGTTCGTCCTCGCGGTCACGGTCGGCGCGGTCGTGTGGTTGCTCGGCAAGCAGGCGCAGCGCGGCGAGTGACGCCGAGCTCCGGCGGCTGCGTCAGCGGCCGGTCGTCGAGCACCTCGTGGAGGAACGCTACCTGGAGGTGGAGCAGCCGCTCGGCGACGTCCTCCTGACCGGCGACGTGCGTGACGCCGGACAACGGGCACGAACCGGTGGCGACGTCCGGCGGCGAGCAGCGCCGCCGACAACCGGACCGCGTGCGCGGCGACGACGTTGTCGTCCGCGAGCCCGTGGATCAGCAGCAGCTCGGGCGGAGACGACCCGACGGCCGGCTCGACCGCGCCGAGCAGCCGTCCGTCCCCGTCCACGAGCGACGACACCTCGTAGGCCTCGGGTGAGGTCGTCGGGGTGCCCGAGGTAGCGCTCGGTGTAGTGGGTGTCGTACAGGCGCCAGTCGGTGACCGGGGCACCGGCGATCGCCGGCCCGGACCGCGTCGGGGCGACGCTGCACCGCGAGCGCCGCGAGGTAGCCACCGAAGCTCCAGCCCCGCACCGCGACCCGGTAGAGGTCGAGCCGAGGCTCGTGCTCGGCGGCTGCGGCGAGGGCGTCGAGCTGGTCGTCGAGCACCGGCGTGGCGAGGTCACCGCGGATCGCCCGCTCGAAGGCGGGGCCGCGCCCGGGGGTCCCCCGACCGTCGACGACGAGGACCGCGAAACCCTGGTCGGCGAACCACTGCGAGGTCAGGAACGCCCCGCCCGCCTGGAGCACCCGCTGCGCGTGGGGGCCACCGTAGGGATCGAGCAGGACCGGCAGCGGGGAGCTGTCGTCGTCCCCTGTCGGGAGCAGGAGCGCGGCGCGAAGCCGCCGGGGTCCGAGCTCGAGCAACCGGACCTGCGGCGTGAGGGACGGGACGGCGGCCAGCGACGCGAGCTCGTGCTGCCGTACGGGTCCGTCGTCCACCGACCACGACACCGTCACGCGCGGTGTCGGTCGGTCCAGGCTCGCGCTGCTGGTGATCTGGACGGAGGCCGACGCGACCGCGGCGTGCACGCCCGGGTCGTGCTGGGTGACCCCGTCCCAGCCGCCAGTCGGGCGTCCACCGCCAGACGTGCACCTGGGTCGGATCGGCGTCGGACGCGGTGATCGTCACGGAGGTCGTCGTCGGCGTGGACCACCGAGCGGACCTGGAGGCCGGGCGGGCTGACGACCTCGCCGTCGACCACCAGCGCACGCGAACCACCGGCTCCGTGCGTCGGCGACGTCCTCCACGGTCACGAGCCGCGGGCCCGCCCAGGCCGGGCACCCGGGTACCAGCTCGACCCACGCCTCGTCCTCGAGCTCGCGGAGACCGGTCGTGCGGCCCGTCGCGGGATCGACGGTGAGCATGCGCGCCGACCGCTGGTCGCGCGACTGCACCTGCGAGGGTCAGCGGCCCGTCGCCCCACGACACCCGCGCCAGGTACGGGAAGCGCTCACGGTCCCAGTCGACGTCGATACGTCGTCCACCCTCGGTCGACAGCACCGCCAGCCGGACGTCCGCATCGGTGGTGCCGGCCGCCGGGTACCGGATGATCGGTGGCGTGACGTCCGGGGTCCCGGGGTCGCCGAGGTGCCAGGCGGCGACCGCGGACTCGTCGACACGGCACACGGCGACGTGGTCGCCGTCCGCGCCCCACCAGTGACCGCGCCCACGACCCATCTCCTCGGCCGCGACGAACTCGGCCCGGCCCCAGGCGACGCCGCTCTCGACCACGAGGGGTCGCGTCACGCCGGGTGTGCCCGGCCCGGCGACCAACTCGACGAGGTGGAGCGCGTCGTCGCTGACGTAGGTGATCCGGCGCCCGTCCGGGGACAGCCGCGGGTCGAAGGCCGGCCCGGCGGTCGGGTGGGCGACGACCGAGCCCGTGCGCAGGTCGAGGGTGTGCAAGCGGCCACCGACGCTGGTCGCCACGACCTCGACCGCTCGGTCCGTGGTGTACGCGGTGATGCCGCCGGCGACCTCTCGGGCTCGCTCCCTGCGAGCGCGCTCCTCCGCGGGCAGGTCCGCGTCGTCAGCGTCGAGCTCAGCCGCGTCGAGGACGGGACGTTCGCTGCCCTCCCGCAGGTCGAACTCCCACAGCGAGGTGACCGGATCCTCGGGTCCCGCGGCACGCAGGAACAGCACCCGTTCACCGTCCGGGCGCGATGACGGAGCTCCGCGGGACCCCGAGGGTGAACCGGCGCGTGCGAGCGTTCTGTCGCGGGAAGCTCACCGGGACTCCTCGGTCGGGTCGCTGGCACGGTCGAGCGCGAGCAGCGCCGCACCGACCATCCCCGCATCGTCGCCGAGCGCGGTCAGCTCGATCGGTGGCAGCGGACGCAGTTGGCGGCCGAGCACGCGCTCAGCGAGGGCCCGCTCGGCCGCTGGCAGCACCCAGGGGGCGGTCGCTGCCGCAGCGCCGCCGCCGAGCAGGACGACCTCGGGGTCGAGGACGTTGACGACGCTGGCCGCGGCGACCCCGAGCCACCGACCGACGTCGACGAGCACGCTCTGAGCCAGCGCGTCGCCCCGCCTGCGCCGCCTGCGTCACCGAGCGACCCGACAGGTCCGCGTCGTCGCGGAGCGCGGAGACCTGCTCGGGGTCGACCAGGCGGTCACGTGCGGCGAGGCCGATGGCGGTCCCCGACGCGTACGCCTCGATGCAGCCCCGGTTCCCGCACGGGCACGGCCGGCCCCCCTCCGCCACGATGACGTGGCCGAGCTCGCCGCCGAAGCCGTGGGCTCCCTGACGCAGCCGCCCGCCGGACACGACCCCTCCCCCGACCCCCGTGCCGAGGGTGAACAGGACGACGTCGGCGCGACCGCGTGCCGCACCCGCGCGCTGCTCGCCGAGGGCCGCCGCGTTCGCGTCGTTGACCACCGCCACGACGCCGCCGGCGGCGTCGGCGAGGAGCTCGGCGAGGGGAAGGTCACGCACGCCGATGTTCGGCCCGTACCGCACGCGCCCGCGCGGGTCGACCATGCCGGCGACGCCGACGCCGACCGGCAGGCCCCCGCCGGCGAGCTCGTCGATCAGCCCGCGCAGGCTCGTGACGAGCTGGTCCGCATCACGAGCGGGTGTGACCTGCCGGCGGCGCTCGAGGATCCGGCCGTCCGCGTCGACGGTCGCCGCGACGAGCTTGGTCCCCCCGACGTCGATGCCGAGCGCGGCGGCGGTCACGGGGATTCCTGACGTCGAGGGTCGAACGGGGCGGGACGGATGGGGGTGGACGTGGCGCGTGCGGCGGCGGGCGGTGCGACCGGCGTCAGTCCCCGTCGAGGTCGATGTGCTGCAGACCGTCGCGGCGAGATCGGCGGTCGGGCGCCGGCCCCGGGCGGTCGGGCGCAGCCTCGCCGCCTTCGGCCGCCGCGTCGACGACCGTGCGGACGGCGAGCGCGAGCTGCCGGGCGGCCTCGGCGAGGTGCCCCACCAGATCCGGCCGGGCGTCCCCCAGGGCGCGCAGGCCGACGCAGATGGGACAGATCCCGCAGGCGTCGATGCGGTGACCGTCGGAGGGGCCGTCACCACCACCCGTGGTCCGTGGACCGTCGGGCTCGTCGGGTGGTGTGTCGTCGGGTGGTGCGTCGTCGGTGGCGAGGTCGTCCACCAGGCCCCGTGGCGGCGATGCGGCGGCCGCCGCGGTCAGATCCCGGACCAGACGGGTCACCGCCTCGGACGCCGGCGGCCACCAGCTGCCGTCGTCGATCGGTCCGGCCGCGCTGCTGCGGCGCGAGCCCGCCGGTCGGCGGGCGCGGCGGTGGGCGTCCACGGGGTCGACGTCGTCGTCGAGCGCGTCGTCCTCGCTCGCCCACCAGGGCCGCTCCGCGGCGCTCACGGTGGACCCGCCGAGGCGGCGAGCGGGCGATCGTCGGCCGCAACGAACCGGACCTCGAGGTGACCCTCGACGAAGCGGGCCGCGCCGACCTCACGTCGCTGCAACGCGGCCGGGAGGCTGACCGTGCGTCGCACCCCGGCGACCGACAGGTGCAGGTCCGTGCCTCGGCGGTGCAGGTCCACCTCGTGGCGGGCCGTGAACGGCAACGCGACGCGCAGGAGTCGGTCGTCGCCGTCCGCGACCACCGTGACGGGCCGGCCGTCTCCGAGGACGGTGCGCTCGTCGACGGCGCCGTAGAGGGCGTCCGCCAGCCTGACGAGACCACCGACACCGTCGATCTCGTCCTCGAACAGGGGCGCGGTGAACACCGGCGTCGGCGAGAACGCGTCACGGATCGTCGCCAGGTGCTCGGCCTGCCGCTGCTTCCACCGCGTGAGGTAGGGGTCGGTCACCTCGTCGGGGAGCACGCGGTTGACGATCACCGCGTCGACCGCGTACCCGAACAGCGACAACGATGTCGCGGACCGCTGCGTCTCGGCGACGACGAGACGTTCGGGGTTCGCCACCAGCCGGATCGACGAGCGGTCCGGATCCTGGAGCAGCTCGTGAACGGCCGCGAGGTCGGCGTGCACACGCTCGACCGCCCCGAAGACGTCGTCCTCGGGGACGGGGAGCCCGGCAGCGCCACGGGCACGCTGGAGCGGGCGGACCGCTCGAGCGACCCGGCGCCCCGGCCCGAGCACCCGGTCGACGTACCACCGCAACGCGTCGGGCAGGCTGAGCAGGCGCAGGGTCTCGGCCGTCGGCGCGCAATCGACGACGATGAGGTCGTAGCGGTCGCCGTCGACCTGGCCACGCAGGTCCACCAGTGCGAACAGCTCGTCGAGGCCGGGCAGGAGGACCAGCTCCTCGGCCTCGACGTCACCGACGCCACCCCACGCCAGCAGGCTGACCAGGTAGTCGCGGACCTCGCGCCAGTGGCGCTCGAGCCGCTGCTGCGCGTCGATCTGCTGCGCATCGAGCGAGACGCCGTCGTCGAGCGACCGCACGCGGGTCGGCTGGTCGCCGACCGGATGGCCGAGGGCATCGGCGAGCGAGTGCGCCGGGTCGGTCGAGGTGACGAGGACGCGGTCGCCGCGGGCCGCGGCCCGGATGGCCGTCGCCGCGGCCACGGAGGTCTTGCCGACGCCGCCCTTGCCGGTGAACAAGAGGACGCGGGGAGCGGCGTGGCGTGACAGCAGCGGGCTCCGTGGACGGGGTGCCGGTGGCGACGGCCGGACCGTCCGAGGCTAGCGCCTACCCCGCTGCACCCGAGGTCGACGCCGTGGCCGCCAGGGCCAGCACGAGGACCCCGACCACGCTCGCGGTGAGGATCGCCAGCACCCGGGGGCCGAGCACCTCCCGTCTCGACCCGAGGGTGGCCGCGTCCGCCAGCGTGCCCGCCCAGAGCGCCACCGCGCCGAGCAGCAACGGGACCGCCGGCAGCACGCTCGCGCCGCTCGCGCCGGCCGCCCGGCCGAGCCCGATACCGCCGGCGAGCCAGCTGACGTACAGCACGGCCCGCGCGACACCGGTCCCGACGCGCCGGGCGAGCAGGTGTCCGAGCCCGGGCAGCAGCACGCTCGCGGCGATCAGTTGCGTCCGATCCCCGGGGGTGACGTCGGGGCGGGGCGGCGGATCACCGAACCCCGTGCGGGGGCTCGCGCAGGTCAGGCACCGGTCGGTCGTCAGCGGTGACCACCGCTCGCAGGTCCCGCAGCGCCACTCCACCTCGCCCTCGACCGTCCGGACGTCGAGACCGGCGATCTCGACGGTCGCGCGGTCGTCCGTGTTCGCGACGGTCGACGTCGGGATCCGCCGGCCCCGGGGTCGGCGCCCCGGGTTCGGTGGGCTCGCTGGGCTCGGTGGGCTCGGTGGGCGGCGGCGGTCGCAGGTCGGCGTAGCACTGGGTGCACCACGCCGCGTTCGTCGGCGTTGCGAGCGGCGCAGGCCGGGCACCTCACCGGAGCTTCACGGCAGCAACCCGGCGCCCGTGCGCACCTCGAGCTCGAGCAGGTCCTTCAGGGCCCACAAGCCGCGCCGGAGGGCGCGACGGTGGTCGGTGTGGACCTCGAGCGGCCGGGGGTGGGTGGTGGTCGCGATGACGAGGTGGTGGACCACCGTGCCGCCGTACCCGGGTTCGAGCCAGAACTCGGCTCGCCCGTCGAGGTCGCCGCGGAGCTCGAGCGCGAACCCCGCGTCGAGCCGCCAGCCGTGCAGCCGGGCGGTCAGGCGGACCCGGCGGCCGGGGGCGCCGGCGAGCTCGATCGCGACCACCTCGTCGGGGTCGTCCTCCGGACCTGCGCCCCGGGGCGCGCTCGGCAGGACGCGGGTCGACGCGCACCCCTGGCCACCACTGCGGCCAGGCCAGGACGTGGGTCAACCGGCGGTAGACCAGCGGCGGCGGCGCGCGGACGAAACCATCGTCGTCGACGTGGATCGCGACGCCAGCGCTCACGACGTTGCGCCCGCCGCCACCTCGCCCACGAACCGGAGGATCTCGGCCTCGAGCAGCGGCGCGTCGTAGTCCAGGGTGGCCACGTGGTAGGAGCGCGGGAGCTCGAGCTCGGTGACCTGCCCGTCGGCACCGATCAACTCACGCAGCGCCAGCGCGTTCTCGGCCGGCACCGAGTGGTCCTGCGGCGAGTAGGCGACCAACAGCGGCTGGGTGAGCTGCGGCAGCTGGCGACCGGACGCGGGGCAGCTCGCGGATCATCGACTGCGCGGCCTTGGCCGAGACCTTCGGGTAGGCGCGCTCGTCCGCGGTGGGCCGGGCGATGTCGTCGGACGGCAGCCCCGCCGCGTCGCGGGGCACGTAGGGCACCACGTGCTGGAGCACCGGCGCGAGCTTGGCCAGCAGCTGCTCGGGCGACGAGGATCTGCGGGTTGATGACCACCGCCGCGTCGACGAGGTCGCGGCGGCGACTGGCGATGTCGAGCGTCAGCGTGCCGCCCATCGACAGGCCGACCAGCACGAGGTGGTCGGTGCGGTTCGCGACCTGTTCGACCACCTCCTCGGCGGCGGCGGCCCAGTCGGCGTACCGCGTGCGACCGAGGTCGCGGACGTCGGTGCCGTGCCCGGGCAGCCGCGGGACCTCGACCTGGTAGCCCTCGGCACGCGAGCCGCTGCCCGAGCGGGCGCGTGGAGTTCGGGTTGCCGGTGAAGCCGTGCAGCACGACGACACCCGTCCGGGCGTTGGCCGCCCGAGCCGCTCGCCGACCACGGGCTCCGCGCCCTCGATGGTGACCAGCGCGTCCGCCACGGCCTCTCCCGACCCTCGTCGTGTACGCCGCGGAACCGTAGCCGGCACAACGGGCTCCCCGTGTCGCCCGCGGCGCGTAGCATCGCGGCGGCCACCGTCCGGACGGACGGGGTCAGCCGCGGGCGTCCGCGGCCGGAGGTCGCCCGGTGCCCGTCACAACCGGCTCGCGGTCCGACGCCCGTCCGGGCAGCGGTCCCCCGCGCCGGTGGGACGCACCGCGGGTGGCTCGTCGCCGGCGCCGCGCTGGTCACGGCGGCGTTGGTCGGCGCCCTCCGGGTGTGGCTGCCCTCGGTCATCCACGTCTACGGCGACGCCGGGTCGACCCCGGCGACGCAGCTCGGCCTGTTCGCGTTCGCCTGGTTCCTGCTCCCGCTGCTCGCGGCCAGCACCGTCCGCCGGCTCGGATGCGCGGCAGCTGTGGCGCGGCGGGGTGGTGCTCGCGGCCGTCGCGCGCGTGGCGCTGCAGTTCACCGCCGGCGGTCAGCCGCAGCTCTACCTCGCCAGCCTGTGCTTCGTCGGCGCCGGCGTGGCGCTCGTGGCGCTGGCGGCCGCCGGCCCGAGCGGCCACCTCGCCCGGGTCGGGGTGGTCGTCGGCCTCGGGCTCGACACGGTCGCAGCACGCCAGCGCTCGGGACCCTCGACCTGCTGTGGCGGGACGGCGCTCCTCGCCGCGCTCGCCGTCGTGGTCGTGGCGGTCGTCACCGTCGCTGGTCGCCGAGCGGGCGAGCCGCGTCCCGCTGTGGTGGCCGAGCCCGCTGGATGCCGACGGCGAGGTGTCGCCCGTCTGGACCCGCGGCGCCGCCTGGCCGTGGCTCGGCGGTCGGACCGGCCGTCGTCCTCACCGGCGTCCTCGTCGCGGTCCCGGCCCGGCTGGACCTGGCGGCCGGTCTCGGTCCTCGGACCGCAGCGCTGGTGCTGGCCCTGGCCGCTGGGGCGGCCGTCGTCGCGGCGGCGCTGGGGCCGGTGCTCGGCGCGCCGATCACGGGGACCCTCGGCGCCGTCCTCGTGGTGCTCTGCACCCTCGGCGCGCTGCGGCCCGTCGGCGTCGGGTCGCGTTCGCGCAGCTCGGACTCCCGATCGCGATCGGGCTCGTGCTCGGCGCGCCCGGCACGACCCCGGGCGACTCCGGTCCCCGGCGGCGGGGGTCGGCCGCGGCGGGTTCGCTGCTGCTGTTCCTGCTGCTCGGCTTCGTCTACTACGCCGCCTACGAGCTGCCGCTCCCGTTCGTCAACCAGGTCTTCCTCGTCGGCCGCCGCGGTGGCCCTCGGTTCCATCGCCGTGGCGTCGGCGCGGGACGGACGGACGCTGCACCGCGTCCGCCACATCCCGCTCCGGGGCCTGCTCGCCGCCGCCGGCGCCCTGGTCCTCGTCGGCTCCATCGGGGCGGCTGCGGTGCCGACGTCGCCCCCGCCGCCACGGGCAGCGTCGGGTGACGGCACCGTCCGCATCGCGATCTACAACGTGCACATGGGCTACGACATCGACGGCCGGTTCGAACGTCGCGGCGCTCGCCGAGACGCTGGTGGCGACCGGGGCCGACGTCGTGGTCCTCAACGAGGTCGACCGGGGGTGGCTGCTCGAGGGCGGCCACGACCTGCTGCGCCTGCTGAGCGAAGCGACCGGGATGGAGGGCACGTTCGCGCCCGCGGCCGACGACGTCTGGGGCAACGCGATCCTCAGCCGGCTCCCGCTGCGGGACGTCCGGACCGTGGCGCTGCCGAGCGGCGGCGCCGCGATGCGCCGCTCCATCGTCAGCGCGGTCGTCGACACCGGCGGCGGCGACCTGGCCGTCGTCGGGACCCACCTCCACCACGTCGAGGACGGACGTGGCGTGCGGGCGACGCAGGCGCGTGTCGCTGGCCGCCGAGGTGGCGCGGCTCCGCAGCCGGGGGCTGCCCGTCGCGCTCCTCGGCGACCTCAACGCCGCCGTTCGAGGCGCCCGAGCTCGAGCCGCTGCGCGTTCCTCGAGGATGCCGTACCCGGGCGGTGAGCCGACCTACCCGGCCGACGCGCCCGAGCGACGGCTCGACCACGTCCTCGTCACCTCGGACCTCGCCACGGACCGAGCGTACATCGGGACCTCCACCGCCTCCGACCACCTGCCGGTCGCGGTGACCGTCACCCTGCCCGACGAGGGACGGCCCGGCGGCCGGCATGGTCGGCGACGACCTCGTCGAGCAGCGTCGCGAAGCGGTCGGCGATGGCGGTCCAGGCCCAGTCCCGCTCGACCCACGCCGCCCCGCGGCCCGCGGCTCGCGCGCGACCGGTCGGGTCGGCGAGCCAGCGGTCGAGCGCGGCGACCAACGCGCGGTCGTCGCGGCCGTCGACGACGCTGCCGGTGACGCCCGTCCTGGACCGCCTCGGGTGCGCCGCCGGAGCGGCCGGCGATCGCGGGGCGTCCGACGGCCTGCGCCTCGAGGTAGACGATGCCGAGCCCCTCGACGTCGGTGCCGAGCAGGCGGGTCCGGCAGGGCATGGCGAACACGTCGGCGGCCGCGTGCGCCGCCGGGAGGTCGTCCCAGGCGACCCGTCCCGGCAGCACGATCCCGGCGTCCGGGCCGAGGCGCCGCGGCCGCGCCGGCGAGGTCGTCGGCGAGCGGCCCCTCGCCGACGAGCGCGAGGTGGGCGTAGCGGGTGGCGAGCGCGGACCTCCGGCCACACCGCGAGCAGCCGGTCCTGCCCCTTGCGCGGCACGAGCCGGGACTGACGCACCCGACCAGCAGCGCCTCGTCCGGGACGCCCCAGGCGCGCCGCAGCGGCACGAGCCGTCCACGTCGGGGTGGAAGCGGTCGACGTCGACGCCCGGCGGGATGCGGACCACCCGGTCGGCGCGGACGTGGGGCGCGAGCCGGTCCTCGGTCCAGTCCGAGATGGTCGTGAGGGCCGCGAGCCCGCGCGTCGCACGCCGGACGAGGTGGCCGAGGCCGACGGTCACGAGCCCGGCCTCGAGGCCGTGGGAGAGCGCGACGACCGGGACGCCGAGATCGCGCCCGAGCCGCGGAGCGAGCTCACCGAGCGGCCAGGACGCACCGAGGACGACGACGTCCGGCCGGTGCTCACGGGCGACCTCCCGGACCAGGCGGGCGATCGCCGGGGTCGGCAGGACCGCCCCGGGCGCGCGGACCGTCCGGTACGGCTGGCGGCGTCGTGCGCGCGCTGTTCGTCGTCCGCCTGACCCGCCGGGCCGACGACGACGGTCGAGCTCGGGTGGACCCGGTCGAGCAGGTTGCCGACGAACTGCTGGATCCCGCCGGCGCGCGGCGGCAGGTCGTTGGTCAGCCACAGCACCCTCACGGGCCCCTCCCGCCGGCCAGCGTCGGCGCGGGGGTGGCGGACCGGCGCTCGTCGCGCCTCGAGCTCCTCGAGGCTCGGCAGGGGAGCCGGTCTCGGCGGCCGCGGCAGCCGCGGCGGCCCGCAGCCGCTCGCGACGGGGTCGGGTGGGTGCCGTACAGCAGCTGGATGGGCCACGCCGGGTCGGGGACCGACGAGGTCCCGGACGACGAAGGTCCGCACGGTCCGGACCACCTCGGCCGGGTCGGCGCCGAGCTCGAGCGCCCGGTGGTCGGCCGCGGCCTCCGCGCGGCGCGAGATGGCGCTGACGACCGGGGTGCCGACGAGTTCGAGCACGGCGGCGGCGGCGACGACCAGCGGGACGAGGCGGGGGTCGCCGCGGCGCGGGCACGCGTCCGGCGCCGCGACACGGGCGCGTCCGACCACCGTCGGAGCGCGAGCAGCCCGAGGAGGGCGGCCGTGGCGGTCAGCGCGGTGCCACGCAGGACGTCGGCGTGCTCGCGGTGGGCCAGCTCGTGCGCGACGACCGCGGCGACCTGCGCGGGAGGCAGCGCGAGCAGCGTGTCGTAGAGGACGACCCGTTCGGTCGGCCCGAGCCCGGTGATCAGCGCGTTGACGCGGGTCGTGCGACGGCTCGCGTCGGCGACGACGACGGGCGTCGCCCGCGCCCGGCGCCGGCGAGCGACCTCCTCGACCGCGTCCCGGGCGTCGCCGGCGGCAACGGTGTAGGTGGTCAGCAGCAGCGGCTGCAGCAGCGACCGGGTGGACGACGACCAGCACCAGCGCCGCCACCGTCGCCGCGACCGTCAGCCGGTAGGGCCAGGTGCGTGGCCAGCGTGCCTCGCCGCGAACGAGCGCCGCGACGCCGAGCCCGACCGCCAGCCAGCGGCCACCGTCGACGACGCAGCTGGTCACGGAACCAGCCCGCCGCGGGTGCCGTGCGGAACCCCCAGCCGGCGCCTCGTGCACCAGCGCCGACCCACGGCGAAGAGGGGCAGGGTCGACGAGCCAGGTGACGACCGCGACGGCCACGCGGCGACACGCCACCGCGCCACGGCGGCTCGAGCGCGGTCGCCGGTGAGCGGACGTCGCCGAGCGCGTACGCCCGCGGACAGGCCGCGATGGCGACGGGGACGAGGACCGCCAGGGCGGTCACGACCGGCGCGAGCACCAGCCGCGGGGCCCGGTACGCGCGCGATGGCGCCAGGAGCGCCGGCGTCGAAGCGCGCCTGCGGCGGCGTGCCGGGAGGCAGCGGCGGCGCGACCGGTCGCCAGATCGTGGCCGCGACGCCGACGACGCGAGGCCGACCGCCACCGCCGCCCAGCGATCGCACGCCGTTCGCTCGGGGCGGACGGCGCACCCGACGTCGCTCCGGTCGACGGCGCGCGGCCGGACGCGCCACCGCCCTCCGCGCGGTCACCGGCGTCGCGGCGCCGGTCGCCGGCCGCGGCCGGCGAGCTCCTCGGCCAGCGGTGACGCGGCCTGGACCCGGTCCCCGTCCGGATCCATCACCCACGTCGCGGTCCGCGGCCGGCCCGTCCTCCTCGAACCGGACGCTGACCCGCCAGCGACCGTCGGCGCGGCGTGCGGCGCGACCAGCGGCGCGAGCGCGGGTCGACGCCGCGGTCGGGCAGGGCGCGGTCGACCGTCCCGCCGAGCGCGCCGGGCACGTGGGACGGTCGAGGCGGCGGCGGCGGGCCTCGGCCAGCACGCGCTCGCGCTCGGCCACGATCGGTGGCAGCCACCGTTCGATCCACGCGCGGATCGGTCCCGGCCTCGGCGGCGACGGCGCGGACCGAGCGTCCGGCGCGCAGCTGGGCCTGGATCTCGGCCGGGCTGAGCGGCGTGCGGACGGCCGACGAGGGCGGGCGGTGGGCGTGCCGCGTCGTCGGAGCTCGTCGAGCGCCGCCGCGACGACGCGCTCGACCTCGCCGGGGTCGTCGACGTCGGACGCCCTGGCGACGCTCGGCGACCCGGACGCGCCCCGCCGGGCGTCGGCGCGGGGCGATGCCACCGCGCGGGACGGCGGCGGCCGGGCGCATCGGCGGACGTCCCCGTCGACCTCGGCGCGTCGGGCCGTTCGCGCGCCGGCGGGCGGGGCGGGGGTCGCCGCCTCGCTCGGCCGGACGTCGGGACGTCGGTCCACGGCGAGCCGTCGCGCACCCTGACGGCGCGGAGCTGGTCGACGGTCGCCAGGAGGTCGGCGTCGATGCGGCACGGGGTACCGGCCCGTCGCCGTCGGGGTCGAGGTCGAGGACGAGGTGCTCGCCGTCCGCGGTGTAGCCGATGAGGTGCAGCTCGATCACGGGCGGTCCCTGCCGGAGCTGACGGCGGGCCAGGGCTCGGGCCACGCTGGCCGGGCCACGGCGTGCTCCCCTCGCCGGGCCCGCGCCTCACGCTAGCAACGCCGGCCGGACCGACCGTCGCAGCGACCGCGACGTGTCCGGTGCCGCGCGTCGACGACCCCGAGGAACGGCGCCGGTCCCGACGACGTCGGCGCCGGCCGGCGCGCAGCCGGTCGCGCGAGCTCGCGGTCGTCGGTGACGACGACGACCGGTTCGTCGGTCGCCTCGACCGCCAGGACCAGCTCGTCGTCCGCCGTGACGCCCGCCGGGGTGAACCCGACCACGACCTCGCGCGGACCGCCGGGCGGCGGGCGCGATGCCCCGACGCCCGCTGGCCGTCGAAGACGACGCACGGGTCGGACGCGCCGGCGGGCCGCCAGCGCGGCGAGGGTGCGCACGAGCCAGGTCCGCTGCGCCTCGAGGTCGAGGTCCGGCGTGGTGCTGCTTGGTGACGTTGTAGCCGTCGACGAG
Organism: uncultured Nitriliruptoraceae bacterium; assembly: GCA_963850715.1. Lineage (GTDB taxonomy): Bacteria > Actinomycetota > Nitriliruptoria > Nitriliruptorales > Nitriliruptoraceae > Nitriliruptor. The sequence continues at coordinate 303,297 of CAWKMM010000005.1, forward strand.
CACGAGCCGGCCCGGGTGCAGCAGCAGCTCGGCTGCCTCGGTCGTGTCCGGGGGCGACGTCGGCGCGGCAGCCGGCTCGGGCGTCCGGGCACCAGGCGGGTCGGGGCCGCGGCTCGGCGGCTGCGCGGCGGCCTCGGCGGGCCGCGGCGCGCGGCCGCGTCCGCGTCGGCTCGCTCGGCCTCGCTCCCGTCGCGGCGTCGCGCGGCGAGCCGCTCGTCCTCGGCCCGACGCAGCTGCGCGCGAGCTCGTCTCGAGCCGCTCGCGCACCTCGGCGTCGCGCCGGCGCCGCTCGCGTTCGACCGCCCGCGTCGCGCTCGCCGGCCGCGTCGGCGAGGGCGGCCCGGAGCTCGGCGACGCGGCTCGCGCGACTCGGCGAGCTCGCGCTCCGAGCGTCGGCGCGGTCTCGGCCTCGGCTGCCGCGACGCGCGAGCCGTCGCGCCCTCGAGCTGACGGCGGAGGTCGTCGCGTTCGGCGCGGACGTCCCGCAGCCGCTCACGGGCTCGCGCAGCGTCGGCCGGGACCCGCGACTCGTCCGCCGGTCGCCCGCGGTGGCGTCGTCGCTCGGGCGGGTGGCGGATCCGGCGACCCGCCGTGCGAGCAACGTGGCCACACGCGCGGGCGGCGCGTGACCCGGCCGCGCGCACGCGGGTGACGACGTGCGCGCCACAGCGGGCCCGCCCTCGCGCGAGCAGCGTCGTCGAGCTCCGGCGGACCCGGCCGCCGGCGAGCCGGCTGGTCGGTGCGGCGCGCAGCCGCCGGACGAGCGGCGGTCACCTCGACACCGGTCAGGTCGTGCAGGGCGGCGCGGACGTGCGGGAGCAGCCACGCCCACGCGTCGCTCGGGAGGGCAGCGAGCGGCCGCGGCGGGCGGTGGCGCGCCGCGGGACGACCCCCGGCGCGGCCGGATCCGGCCGCCGCCGATCGCTCACGTCGGGGCGACGGTGTCCGCACCGGCCGGCGCGGCCTCGACACGGACGGCGTCGTCCCGTCCGCACCAGCGACAGGTGACGGACTCGACGCGGCGCTCGAGGACCTCCTCCTCGTCGACCGCCGAGCTGCCGCCGAGGTCGAAGTGCAGGTAGCGCCGGGTCCGCTCGGTCGCGACCACGTCGAAACGGGTCACGTTGCCGCACTGGTCGCAGCGGAACCGGGCCCCGGGCTGGAGGCCTCGAGCGAGGCCCGTCCGACGGGCGCCGTCGGGGGTCGCGAGGCGTCGGGGGTCGGGTCGTCGCTCACGGGCGGTCGGTCCGGGGGTCGGGCGACGTCGCGCGCGTCACCGCGGGGCGGCCGGTCGCCAGGCGGGGCCCGGCGACGGGTGTCGGACGTGACGGCGGCTCGAGCGGCGGCGGGATCCGGGCGTGAACCACGGACCGTCGTCCATGGCGGGGAACTCGGGGAAGCCGACCTCGATGACGGCGCCGGCGTCGCGCAGCGCCGCGGCCGCACCCTCGCAGAAGACCACCAGCTGCTCGACGTCGATGCCCCGGTGCACGTCCGGGTAGGCCGTCAGCCGCCGGTGCGCCTTGTCGAGCGTCGCGACGGCGCCGTCGAGGTTGCCACGCTGGAGGTGCACCCCGGCGACGGCGACCTGGATCACGCCCTGCCACAGGTCACGGTCGGCGTCGGGCGCGGCGTGCCAGACGTGTTCGAGGCACTCGTGGGCCTCGAACAGCCGCTCGTCGTTCCAGAGCCCGACGCCGAGCAGGAGCGCCTCCTCGACCGTGGCCGGGTCGTGCTCCTCGGTCAGCGGCACGCCGGTGGTGCCGTACGGCAGCGGCCGCCCGGTGCGGTCGCGTGGGCGGGCCTGCTCGGGGCGGCCGTCGTCGCGCCGATCCCGGTCCTCGGCCACGGCCACGTCCTGGTGGGTCGGGCGCGAGCGTAACGGCCACCGCCGGGTCGCCCCGGTACCGTCGAGCGACCCGTCGCACCGTGCCGGTGAGCCGCCCGTATGCCCGAGCTGCCCGAGGTCGAGTCCGTCCGCCGACAGCTCGCGCCCGAGCTCGACCGGCCGGACGCGTCGTCGCCGTGTGGTGGGACCCGCACCCGCAGCAGCGGTTCAGCGACGTGGGCTGCTCGAGGGCCACCGCATCGGAGCGGTGACCCGCCGCGGCAAGTTCCTGCTGTGCCCGCTCGAGCGCGAGGGATCGCCCAGGACGGCCGGCCCCTCGAGCTGGTGCTGCACCTCGGGATGACCGGGTCGTTCCGGTTCGCCCCGGCCGAGCCGGCCCGAACGCCGGCCGACGATGCCGCCGGCCACGTACGCGCACGCTTCACGCTCGACGACGGTCGCGAGCTGCGCTTCCGCGACCCGCGACGCTTCGGCCGGGTGTCGGTCGTGCCCGCCGGGCGACTACGCCGGCCGGGTGCCGACGCTGGTCACCCTCGGTCCCGAGCCGCTCTCGGACGACTTCGACGCCGACGTCTTCGCGGCGGCGCTCGCACGCACGTCGGCCACCGGTCAAGGCCGCGCTGCTCGGCCAACGGCTCGTCGCGGGCGTCGGGAACATCTACGCCGACGAGGCGCTCTGGCGCGCCCGGATCCACCCGGCGTCCCGCCGCGTCGGCCGCGTGCGGGCCCTCGCCCTCCACGCGGCCATCCGCGAGGTGCTCGCCGCGTCCATCGAGCGTGAGGGGACCACCTTCCGCGACTACCAGATGGTCAACGGCGAGAGCGGTCGGAACGCCGACTTCCTCGACGCCTACGGGCAGGGCGACCGCCCGTGCAACCGCTGCGGGGCCCCGATGCGCAGGAGCGTGGTGGCCCAGCGCGGTACGACGCACTGCCCGTCCTGCCAACGCGCCTGACCGGCGGACCTCACACGCGTTCGGGCGCCCGCAGCCCGCCGGCGACGAGCGCGTGCGCGAAGGCCCGTGCCTCGACCGGGTCATCGACCGCGACGTGCATGGGCGGGAAGCTGAAGTAGCTGAGGATGAGCCGCACGATGACCTCGGCCGCGGCCGGCGGATCCACCTCGCGGAGCTCCCCGCGGGCGACGCCGTCCGAGATCAGATCGGTGAACAGCTCGAGGCCGCGACTGACGACCGGTCCCGCCGTCGCGGTGATGCGCGGCAGGACGATGCCGGGCTCCTCGTCGCGCCCCTTGGTCATGACGGGGTGGTCGACGAAGAAGCGCACGCCGACGAGGAACGCCGCCTCGATGCGGTCGGCCGCACCGTCGTGCTCGTCTGCGGCCGACCGCAGGCGGCGCTCGAACCGTGCCGCCTCCCGTTCGAGCAGCGCGTCGATCACCGCGTCCTTGTTCGCGAAGTGGCGGTAGAGGGTCGCCTTGCCGGCGCGGGCCTCGCGCGCGACGTCCTCCATGGTGGTCCGGCGGATCCCGACGGCGACGAACCGACGCGCCGCAGCCGCCAGCAGGTCCTCGCGCCGATCGCGGTGGCTCGGGGCGGGCGGCGCAGCAGCCACGGGTGTCCATCCTGGTCGGTCGGTGCGGGCGGAACGGTAGTACGGGTTCCGTTCCGCCTCGCGCGACCGGGCGACGGACGGTGTCCACCCTGTCCGGACGGCCGGTTCCGGTGGCGCGCCGTCACCCTGACCCTTCGCGGACCGGTCCAGCGCCCCCAACGCCCCCGACGCGCGGGTGTGCGCCCGCTCCACGCTCCCCACCTCGTCTCCCCCACCTCGTCTCCCCACATCCGTCAGGTCGTCCCGTGTCCTCCAGCACCTTCCCCCTGTCCTCCGAGCTCTCCAGCGATTGGCGGGCCGATGCGGCCTGCCGCGAGCTCGATGTCGAGGCCTTCTTCGCCGTCGACGAGGCCAGCCAGCGCGACGCGGTCGCCGTCTGCGAGACGTGCCCGGTGCGCGAACCGTGCCTCGAGCACGCCATCGTCGACCCGTGAGCAGTACGGGGTCTGGGGCGGTGTCCGCGAGCAGGACCGCAAGCGCATGGTCCGGGCGCGCCGCCGCGACGCCGCCTGAGCATCCCAAGTGGCGGTGGTCAAGGGCTCGGTTTCTGGCGGGTCGGTCGGTTGTTGGCAGGGGTGGGCGTCCCGCGCGTGTGGCGGGTCTCGCGGCGGCGTTGGGTCGGCGGGTGGGGCGGGTAGCCCGTGTGCCCGTCTCGGCTCTACCTAGCGTGCAAGCGGGTTGTTTCCCGACATCCCTCAATCGAGCTTGGTGAGACGGGCGGGGCTGCTCATGCTCAGGCACGAGGTGGTCCTCAAGGCGACTTCGAGCTCGCCCCGCCCGGTCCGCCGGACCGGTCATGCGGCAGCAGGCACCTCCTGCTGTGCGTGACCGCCGGCGGCGATCTTGGGGTCCCAGGGTTGGCGGCGTGTGACCACGGCGTGGGATCTGGCGGAGCAGCGATGCGGCGACCGCGGCACGGGCCTGGCTGCCGGTCAACGGATTACGACGACGTCCGGTGAGGTGTGCGTGGCGGGCGGCGAGCACGGCGTTGTGCGGCAGGGCGCCCCACACGGCCCGCCAGGCGGCGAGCCGGAGCGAGGGCCGTCCGCGGCCGGAGATCTTGGTGTCACCCTCGAACTTGCCGGAGCGGTTGTCGCGGGGGCACAGCCCAGCGTGCTTGACGACCGCTCTGGCGGAGCGGTAGCGGGTCAGGTCCCCGGTCTCGGCCAGGATCGTGGTGGCGCCGACGGCTGAGAGCCCGTCGATCGAGGTGAGCAGGGCGGTCAGCTCGAGGTCGTCGAGTATGGCGACCATCCGGGTCTCGACCTCGGCGATCAGGGCTCGGGTGTGGTGCCAGTCGGCCAGATCAGGGCGTTCCGTTCGAGCACGCCGTGCCGTTGGGTGGGCACGCCGGTGTCGTTGTCGAGGGCGTCGTAGACGGCGCGGGCGATGCGCCAGCACACCCGCTGTCCGCCGAGGTCGGCGACGTTCTTGCGGACCGCGGTCGGAAGCGGGTCGATCGCAGCCGGCGTCGCAGCCCGGGCAGGTCACCGCCCTCGACCCGGTCGACGATGACCTGCACCGTGGCCTGCCAGGTGACCGAGTCCAGCGGCTTGGCCGCCGCCTCCAGCACGGCGGGCCAGGCGCCTCGGCCAGCGCGGCCAGCTGTTGGCGGCAGGCGCAGCACGACAGACCAGCTCCTGACGGCGGACACCGAGGTGTCGGAGCCGGGCGTAGGTTGGTCGGTGCGTTCGGGGATGTAGCAGCGAAGCTGCGCTGCAAGGTCGGCGATCAGGGTCGCGTCACGCTGGTCGGAACGGTCACGGGTCAGATCCTCCCGTTCACGCTCGCGGTGGACTAGCAACGGCTGTACGCACACCAGCTCGAGACCGACCCGGTCGCACTGCTGAGCCACCACCCGCCACCGATGCCCGGTCGGCTCACACGCGACAACCACATCGTCGAACCCCGCAGCACGGGCCTGCTCGCGCGCCCACGCCAGGGCCGGCTCGAGCTCCCACGCCCGACGGTTCTTCAGCCCGCGGCGGCCGAGCACCGCACCGTCGTGGTCAACGACCACAAGCTCCTGGACCTGATCGGCCAGATCGATCCCGCAGATCGCCCGATCACGCGAGACGATCTCGCGCAACTGACGGCGGCGGTCGTTGCGGCGGGCATCACCGCGTGACAGTTCTGTACGGTTGCTCACGGACATCCTCCCGGTGGTTGGGACACCAAGCCTGAACGTCCCCGGGGGGGATGTCCACCTCAACCACTACGGGACTTACTAGGCGACCCGCTCGCGCTCGCGGCACACCGCGTGACCGGCCGCGTCACGGCCACCTGGTAGAACACACGTTCGCACGAACGCGCGTTCGACCAGGAGCCGACCGTGACCAGCCGCCATCGCCGCCGCGGCGCACCAACCGAGCTTCGACCAGCTCGGCACGCCGCTGATCGACGTCACCTTCGTGGTGCTCGACCTCGAGACGACGGGGCTGTCGCCCGGTCGCGACCGCATCACCGAGGTCGGGGCGGTCAAGGTCCGCGGGGGCGAGGTGCTCGGCGAGCTGCAGACCCTCGTCCACCCGGGTCGGCCCATCCCCGCCGGCGGTCACGGCCGTCACGGGCATCACCGACGCGATGGTCCGCGACGCACCGCCCGATCGACGCCGTGCTGCCGACCGTGCTCAGCTTCCTCGGCGATGCGGTGCTCGTCGCGCACAACGCCAGCTTCGACGTCTCGTTCCTGCGCGCGGACGTCCGAGCGGCTCGGCTACCGCGCCTTCGAACCCGTCGTGGTCGACACCGCCCGGCTCGCCCGGCGACTGGTCGCCGACGAGGTCCGCGACCGGCGGCTCGGCACGCTGGCGCGGCACTTCGCGAGCCGGACCGTGCCCGACCACCGGGCGCTGCACGACGCCCGCGCGACCGTCGACGTGCTGCACGGCCTGATCGAACGCGCCGGGGCGTACGGCGCGACCACGCTCGAGGACCTCCGCGACCTCGCGCGCTCGACCTCCGAGAAGGCCTACCGCCGGGTCGGGCTCGTCCGCGACGCACCCCGCGCCGCCGGCGTCTACCGCTTCCTCGACGACCGCGGCGAGGTCCTCTACGTCGGCAAGGCGACCGACCTGCGGGCCCGGCTGCGGACCTACTTCGGCCAGGATCCGCGGCGACGCATCGCCGACCTCGTCCGCGAGACCGCCGAGGTCGCGCTGGACCACGACGCCGACGCTGCTCGAGGCCGAGGTCGTCGAGGTACGAGCCATCCACGCGCACGCCCCGCGCTACAACCGGCGGTCGCGCCACCCGCGGCGCGGGGTCCACATCGCTCTGACCCGCGAGGCCTTCCCCCGGCTGTCGATCGTGCGCGAGCCGCGGGCCGCACCACGCCCGCACGATCGGGCCGCATCGGCGTCCCGGCGGACCGCCGAGGCGGTGCTCGAGGCGATCCACGAGGTGCGTCCCGCTGCGCACGTGCACCGGCCGGCTCCGGGTCGCCCAGGACCACCCGGCCTGCGTGCTCAAGGAGCTCGGCCGGTGCGGTGCCCCCTGCGACGGGTCCCAGACGGCGGACGGCCTACGCCGAGGTGGTCGACCGCCTCCACGCTGCGCTCGACGACCCGAGCCACCTCGTCGTGCCCGCTGCGCGCCCGCATGCTCGAGGTCGCCAGCGACGGTCGGTTCGAACGGGCCGGCGAGCTGCGGCAGCGCCTGCACGCCCTCGCCCGGACGCTCGAGGAGCACCGCCGGCTGGCGGCGCTCGCGGACGTCGAGCACCTGGTCGCAGCACGACGCTGTCCGGGCAGCGACGACCGACCGACATCCGTCGAGGTGGTGGTGGTCGCCCGCGGTCGGCTCGATGGCCACGGCACGCGTCCCGTGGACGACGGCCGCCCGATCGACGCGATCGCGGCGGCGCGACCCCGCCGCACCGACGCTCGACGCCGTGGACGACGACGACCCGCTCGACGCCGAGGAACGCCGGCTGGTGCTGGCGTGGCTCGACCGGCCCGGCGTCCGACTCGTCGCGACCACCGGGGGCTGGGCCGAACCGCTCGCCGGCGGGCGCGTGCTCGCCGAGACCCGCGCCGAGGCACGCCGCGTCGACCGTCAGGTCCGCCGCGACCGACCAGCTCCTCGACCGGCGCGAAGGTCCCCGCGCGCCGGGAGGACGCGACGGCGAGCGGCGCGGCTGACGACGCTCAGACGAGCTCGAACCAGGGGCTCCAGGCGTCGGGGAGCTCGCCGCGGTGTCCGGCTCTCGCCCGAGCCAGGTCGACGCGGACCCGGTAGCGACCCGGGGCGACACGCGGGCCCGGTACCTCACCGGCCCAGGCCGCGACGACGGGCCCGGCGGTCTGGTCCCAGTAGGTCGGTTGGATCAGCAGCTGGCCCGGCGCGAACCGGTCGAGCGCCGGTCACCGTCGGCGTGGCGTTCGATCCGGTCGTCGGCCACGACGCGGTGCAGCTCGTCTCGCACCGACAGGACGTAGCGCTGCCAGCCCGGGTAGCGGTGCTCGACGAACGCGCCGCCCCGGTTGGCGGCCGTCACGGTGATGCGCACCGGTTCGCCCGTCGCGTAGCCCGGCGGTCGACGAGCACCGCGACCTCGAAGCCGGCGAACGGCTCGCGGTCGAGCACGAAGGGCACCTCCGCGCCGTCCGCGCCGTCAGCGCCGTCCGCGCCGCTCACGCGACCACCGATCCCGGGGGCAGGTCCGCGTCGGGCGCCAGCAGCCGGACCGGTGCCGTCGGCCTCGAGCCCGCCGAGGACGAGGAACTCGCTGGCGAACCCGGCGATCCGCTTGCGGCCGAGGTTGACCGCGCCGACGACCTGGCGGCCGACGCAGCTCGTCGCCGGGTAGTTGGTGATCTTCGCCGAGGTCCGCAGCGTGCCCGACGAGCGGCCCGAAGTCGACCGTCAGCTTCCAGGCCGGGTCGCGCGCCTCCGGGAACGGCTGCGACGTCGGTCGACCCGGCCGACCCGCAGGTCGAGCGCGAGGAACCCGTCGAACCCGACCTCGCGGCTTGCGCGGGTGCCGATCGCGGGGTCGTACGGGCCGTGCCTCCGGGTCGATCCGGTGGCTCGGGCGTCACGCGGGCGTCCCCGGTCACGGCCGCGTCGGGCCGCGCGGCGAGCTCGCGGCGATCGCGCGACCCACCGGTCGCGCAGCTGCGCAGCGCCGATCCGTCGGCGAGCACCGCACGGGCGCGCGCGAGCCCGGCCGCCAGGTCCGGGACCGCGTCGGCGGCGTACAGCGCCGCGGCAGCGTTGATCGCGACGAGGTCGCTCGGCGGCCCGAGGTCGCCCACCGAGGATCGCGATCCGCGATGGCCACGTTCTCCTCGACCCCTCCGCCGGTCGAGGTCCGCGAGCGTCGCGCGAGCGACGCCGAGGTCGGCCGGGTCGAGCCGCCAGCGTGGTCACCGCCCCGTCGCGGACCTCCCAGACGCTGCGACGGCCCGGTGGTGGTCACCTCGTCGAGCCCGTCGTCGCCGCGGAAGACCAGCGCGTGCCGCTTGCCGAGCGTCGCGAGCGCGTCGGCCATGACCGGGGCCAGGCGGGCGTCCGCGACGCCGACCACCTGGTGCATCGGCACCGGCGGGGTTCGACAGCGGTCCGAGGACGTTGAAGACGGTCCGGACGCCGAGCTGGGCGCGGACCGGGCGCGACGAACCGCATCGCCGGGTGGAAGGTGCGGGCGTACAGGAAGCCGATGCCGAGCTCGTCGACGGTCCGGGCGACGGCCGCGGGCGGCAGCTCGATCGCCACGCCCCACGCCTCGAGCAGGTCGGCGGACCCGCACCGGCCGGACGCGGCGCGGTTGCCGTGCTTGGCGACCCGGACCCCGGCGGCGGCGACGACGAGCGCCGCGACGGTCGAGACGTTGAACGTGCCGGCGCCGTCGCCGCCGGTCCCGCAGGTGTCGACGAGCGGGCCCGGCAGGTCGATGGGCGCGGCCGCCGTCGAGCATGGCGCGGACGAACCCGGCGATCTCGGCGGGCGCCTCACCCTTGGCGCGCAGCGCGACGAGGAGCGCGGCGACCTGGCTGCCTCGGCCTCGCCGCGCATGATGGTCGCCCATCACGTCGGCGGCGTGGTACTCGTCGAGGTCGTCGCCGGCGAGGAGCTGTTCGAGGACGGCGGGCCAGCGCACGGGCGCGGGCTCGGTCACGGCGGCTCCTGACGGGACGGTGTCGGGGAGGGCCTCGACGACGCTAACGGGCCTGCAGGTCCGGTGACCACTTGCGTCGGTTCGGCCGGCTCGGCCGCGGACCGTCAGCTAGGTTCACGGCCGGTCAGGGGGCAGCGTTGGACACACGAGCATCGACTCCGGTCGACGTCCTCGTCGTCGATGACGAGCCGGCGCTCATCGAGCTCGTCTCGGCCAACCTGACCATCGCCGGCCACCGTGTGCGCACCGCCTCCGACGGCATCGCGGCGCTCGAGGCGATCGCGCAGGAGCGGCCCGACGTCGTGATCCTCGACGTGATGATGCCGCGCCTCGACGGCTGGGGGGTGCTCGAAGCGCTCGCCGAGGATCCGTCCACGGCAGAACTCCCGGTCGTGATGCTGACGGCGCTCTCGGGCGAGCAGGACGTCATCCGCGCGCACCTCACCGGCGCCGTCCAGTACCTCACCAAGCCGTTCGACGCCCCGGCGCTCCTGCGTGCCGTGACACACGCCGCGCAGCCTCCGGACGACGAGGAACGGACACGTCGGCGGACACAGCTGCGCGACTTCCTGTCCCGCTTGGCGATGCTCGACGCCGGGCGGGGGTCCGACGGCCCTCAGGTGCGGTTCTCACGCCTCGAAGCGATCCCTGTGCCGCCGCCCACGCCCGTCCCCCCGCCGACCAGCGGTATGACGCCGCGCCAGCGCCACGTGGCCGGCCTGCTCGCGGACGGTGTCAGCCCGCGGGCCATCGCCGACCGCCTCGGCACGTCGCGCAGCAACATCTACGCGACCCGTGCCCGCATCGCGCGCCACCTCCAGACCGACCCGGAGCACGTGGCCGAGGTCGCGCGACAGGTCGGTCTGAGCGCGGGCGGATCCGGCGACAGCGGCGCCGAGCCCACCGCCGTGGACCCGCCGATCAGGCCGTGACGTCCTCGGGCACCAGCTCGTCCACGAGCTGGGCCAGGAGGAACGACTCGACCGGCTTCGGCAGCGACCGGTCCGCGCCGGACCAGTCGACGAGGAAGCGGTCCTGGGCGCGGCCCGTGAGCACGATGGTGGCCGGCAGGGGGCGCTCGGCGAGCGCGAACTTCTCGCGCAGGTCGTAGAGCAGCGCGAAGCCCCCGCGCGGCTGCAGGTCCCCGTCGACGATCACCACGTCGAAGGCCAGGTCGTCACCATCGATGATCCGGCGGCGTGCCTCCTCCCCGGAGTCACACTCGACGACCTCGGTGCCCGCGCGCAGCGTCAGAGCGCTGGCGGCACGCTGGCGCTCGGCGGCGACCTCGGAGACGATGAGCACGCGCACGCGGTACCTCGCGGATCGTCGCTCGATCGAGCGCTTCGGGGACCCGCGCACCGTACCTGTCTCCCCGCCGCGCGCTCACCTTGCGGAGGGCCGCGCCTGCTCTGCGACCCTCCCCCGGTGCGCGTCCTGATGCTGTCCTGGGAGTACCCACCACGCGTGGTGGGCGGGCTCGGCCGTCACGCCGCAGCGCTCGCCCGCAACCTGGTCGCAGCCGGTCACGAGGTCCACGTCGTCACCCGCGACCACCCCGACCAGCCCGCACCCGCCGACGAGTGGCTCGAGGGTGTCCACGTGGTCCGGGTCCCCGAGGCGCCACCGGTCATCCCGTTCTCCGACCTGGTGCCCTGGGTGCTGGCCTTCAACAACCGGGCCCTCGCCGCCGCCTCGAAGCTCGCCCGACAGCACGACTTCGACGTGGTGCACGCCCACGACTGGCTCGTGGCCTACGCCGCCGCCGGGCTCAAGGACGCCTTCGACCTGCCGTTGGTCGCGACCATCCACGCGACCGAGTACGGCCGCCACCAGGGCTGGCTCCCGGGGCCGATGAACAAGCTCATCCACCAGGTCGAGTGGTGGCTGACCTACGAGGCCCGCCGCGTCATCGTCTGCTCCGAGTACATGCGCGAGCAGGTGCAGGACATCTTCCTGCTCCCCGACGCGGGCGTGGACGTGGTCCCGAACGGCGTCGCGGTCCGGGACTTCGCCCTCCCCGAGGACGAGGTCGCCAGCTTCCGCCGCACCCTGGTCGGCCCGCGGACCAAGATGGTGCTGTTCGCCGGACGCCTCGAGTACGAGAAGGGCGTCCAGACCGTCCTCGAGGCGCTCGAGCAGGTCCGCGCCGCCGTCGGGCCGGTCAAGTTCTTCATCGCCGGGATCGGCACCTACTCCGACGAGCTGCGTCGGCGCGTGCGCGAACTGGGCCTGCGCCGACACGTCCACTTCACCGGGTTCCTCGAGGACCACGAGCTCCGGCTGCACTACGCGGCGGCCGACGTGGCCGTCGCGCCGTCGATCTACGAACCCTTCGGGCTCGTCGCGGTCGAGGCGATGGCGTGCGGGACCCCCGTCGTCGCCGGCGACACCGGCGGTCTGCGCGAGATCGTCGCGGGCGGCCACGGCCTGAGCTTCACACCGCAGGACGCCGACCACCTCGCGGAGACGCTTGATCTCGGTGCTGCCGACCGCGAACTCGCCGGCCGGCTCGTCGCCCGCGCGACCGCCCGCATCGCCGACCGCTACGAGTGGGGCAGCGTCGCGGCCGCGACCGTCGACGTGTACGCCCGCGCGGTCCGCGAGGAGGCCGAGCTCGCCGGTCGGGAGCACCGCCCGCCGCTCCGCCCGATCCTGCACGCGGCGCCGATCCTCGAGCTCGACGCCGGCTGACGGCTCAGGGCCGCGACGCCCGGGCGTCCGTCATCGCGGTGGCGACGGCGTTGACGGTGGGGTGGCCGGCGAGGTCCTCGACGCGGACCGGCAGCGGGAGCGACCAGTTCGCGGGACGAGCGTGGCGGTCGGTGCCGGGCACGTTCGGCCGGTCGCGGACCCCAGCGCGTCGTCCAGCTGGGCGAGCACCAGCCGGTTCGGGCCGACGGCGAGGTGGGCGTGCAGCGCGACCACGACCTCCTCGGCCGGTCGCGTCCTGATCGGCAGACCGGTGACCTCGCTGATGCGACCTCGCGCAGCTCGCGCGTGCCAGGCCGTCGTCCGGCTCGTGCCCGAGCTCGGCCTGCATCCCGCGTCGTCACCCGTCCACACGCCGGCGACGGTCGGCAGGTCGTGGGTCGACACCGAGGCGAGCGCCTTGGCGCGTCCACGCCTCGACGGGGTCCTGCTCGAACCAGAACACCTGGTAGCGGAGCAGGTCGCGGGCGTCGAGCTCCTCGCGGACCCCCTCGCCGACGGTGCCGAGGTCCTCGCCGACGACGAACGCGCCGGCGCGGACCGACTCGAGCGCGAGGATGTCGAGCAGCTCGCGGGATGGCATCTGCACGTAGGCGCCATCGGCCGCGGTGCCGCCCGGCGGGATCCAGAACAGCCGGAACAGCCCGAGCACGTGGTCGATGCGCAGGCCGCCGACGTGCGGAGCGCGGCCCGCACGCGTCGCGATGAACGGCTCGTAGCGGGCGGCGCGCAGCTTCCACGGCACGAACGCCGGCAGCGTCCAGTTCTGCCCTGCCGGGCCGAGCTCGTCGGGTGGCGCGCCGACGCTGACGCCGTCGGCCAGCACGTCCTGCCACGCCCAGGCGTCGGCGCCGTCGGGGTCCGCGCCGATGGGCAGGTCGCCGAGCAGCGGCGAGCTCGGCCCCCGCGCGGGCGAGCTGCTGGTCGCACAGCAACTGCAGCCAGACGTGGAACCGGACGCGTTCGTGCGTGGTCGACGGCGACCGCGGCGACCGCCGGACCGTCGGGGTGGCGGAGCTCGGTCGGGCCACGTCCGCCACCCGCCGCCGTGATCGCTCGGCGAGCACGCAGAAGGTCGCGAAGAGCGTCGAGGTCGTCGCCGCGCTCGGCGGACTCGAAGGCGGCGAGTGCGGGATCGTCGCGGACGCCGGGGACCTCGTCCCAGATCCGTTCGAGGGCGGCCATCTTCGCGGCCGCGACCTCGTCGCGGTCGATCGGGGCCGTCGTCGGTGAGCGCGTCGCCCGGTCCGGCGCAGCTCACCTGCGTCGTCGAGCCGCTCGAGCGCCGGGGACCTCCTCGACGCGCCAGACAGCAACGGGTCGAGGAACCGGCGCGAGGTCGGGTAGTACGGCGAGGTCTCGCGCGGCGCGACCGGCGTGACGGCGTCGAGGGGGTTGACGAGCACGACGGACGGCGCCGACGTCGCGCGACCAGGACGCGAAGCGGCGCAGGTCGCCGAGGTCGCCGATGCCCCAGCTGGTCGCCGAACGGAGCGCGTACAGCTGCAGCGACCAGCCCCAGGCGACGCAGGTCGTCCGGCAGGTGGCAGCGACCCGGGCTGACGATGACCCGCACGGCGCCCGGCCGCCCGAGCACCTGCGGCGTCGTGGTAGCCGAGCGGCAGGTCACCGGGCAGCTCGCCGTCGAGGTCGCGGATCGTCCCGTCCTCGAGCCGGATCCGCCTCGCGCCAGGAAGCAGGGCGCGGTCGCCCTGACGCAGCACCACCACGTCGTCGACCTCGGGGGGCGCCGGCTCGGCTGGGTCTCCGCCCATCGCGCGGACCAGCGCGTCGCGGGTCGCGGCCGGCACCTCGGTCCAGGCACCGAACGCGTCCTCGTACGCGGTGACGATGCCCCACCCGTCGGGTGCGGCGCTCCGGCCGCCGCCGCGGCGGCGCTCCTCGTCCGGCCGGACCTCCGGGGTCTCCTCGTCGCTCACGACTCGCCCCCTCGAGGACGAGCAGCGCGACGGGAAGCGCCGCCAGGACGTCGGCGACCCCGACGGGTCGCGTCGCCGTCCACGACCTGACCGCTCAGGACGCAGCGCCACCGGCCGGGCGGGAGCTCGAGCTGCGTGTCCTGCCAGTCCCAGGTCTCGAACTCGTCCCCGAGGGTGACGACCTGCCGCGGCGACGACGACGGCGACGTCGTCGCCGCGCGATGAACGCGACGACGCTGGTCCGCGCGGACGCCGGTCGGCGTACCGCGGCGTGTAGGTCCGCCGTCGGACCGAACGCTGGTCGGCCGTTCCCGGCGGAGCCGCAGCGCCCGCGCCGTGACCCACAGCTTCGGCAGGCCCTCGTCCGCACGCCCGAGCAGGTCGACCGGGTGCGGAGGTTCGGCGTGCAGCTCACCGAGCAGGTGGCGGCGGCGCGTCGAGGTCGACCGGGCGACGGTTGTCCGGGTCGACCAGCGACAGGTCCCACAGCTCGGTGCCCTGGTAGACGTCGGGCACGCCCGGGCTGGTGAGCTTCAGCAGGGTCTGCGCAGCGAGGTCCAGCGGCCAGCGGGGCCGACGACGGCCACGAGCGCGCTCGATCAGCGCGACCGCGTCGGGTCGGCGAGCAGGCCGCGGACGGACCGCCTCGAGGTCGGCTTCGTACCGCTCGTCGCCGTCGATCCAGGCGGTGTGCTGCTTGCCCTCGCGGGCGGCCTTGCGCAGGTAGGCCGACCGCGCGATCGGCGTCGATCGGCCAGGCGCCGACGAGCGTCTGCAGGAGCAGCAGCTCGTGCTCGGGGGCCGGGCCGATGGTCGCCCGCGGTGGCGAGCGGCCAGGTCGGTCCACTCGCTCGACGGCCCGCACCCAGAGGTCGGGGCAGCTGCGACAGCGTCGCGAGTCGGGCCCGGACGTCCTCGCTGCGCTTGGTGTCGTGGGTCGAGGTGGTCAGCATCGTGGCGGGCCAGGTCGCGCTGGCGGCGGACGGTTGGCGTCGTGGAACGCCGCGAGGCCGGTGCCGAGGTGCGCTCGGGTCGCCGCCGACCTCGTTGACCGCCACGAAGCGCAGGTAGCGGTAGAAGGTCGTGTCCTCGACGCCCTTGGCCATGACCGGGCCGGTCAGCTGCTGGAAGCGCATGACGAAGTCGGCCGACGCCGGCCCCGCCCTGCTCGAGCAGCGAGCAGCTCGGCGAGCAGGTCGAGCGGCTCGTCGAGGTCGGGCCGTCGAGCGCGGGCCCGCGCGACCGCTTCGGTGACGTAGCGGCGGTCGTCGTCGGTCGAGGTCGGCGCGGTCCGCGCGGACGTAGGTGCGGTAGACCGGGAAGGTCGACGAGCACCTCGGTCAGGGCGGCGCGAAGGGTCGTCGGACTCGCTGACACAGCCCGGCGCCGGCGGCGAGCTCGCGCGAGCTGCTCGTGCAGCACGTCGAGCTCGGCGGCGAACAGGTCGGTCACGACCTCGCGCTTGGCGGCGTCGACGACGCGCTCGTAGTCGGTCGCGTCACCGGTCACCGCGCGTCCAGAGGTCGTCGAGCACCCCGGCGCTGCGCGGGTCGACGAACAGGCCCGAGCACGAGGTTGGCGAACTCGTACCCGACCGTGCCGTCGATGGGCCAGTCCGCGCCGCGGCGCGCTCCCCCGGTTCGAGGATCTTCTCCGCCACGATCCAGGCGTCCGGCGCCGCGGCGCGGAGCTGCTCGAAGTACCCGGCCGGGTCGCGGAGCCCGTCGGGATGGTCGATCCGCAGCCCATCGACGATGCCCGTCGGCGACCAGCTCGAGCGCGCGGCGGTGGGCGTCGGCGAACACCTGCGGGGTCCTCGACGCGGACCCCCCCGAGCGTGGTGATGTCGAAGAACCGGCGGTAGTTGAGCTCGGCGTTGGCACGCCGCCAGTGGACCAGCCGGTGGTGCTGCTCGAGCAGGAGGCGTCAGCAGCCGGCCGCGGTCGCGGTCGAGCGCTGCCAGCGTCCCCTCGACGTCGGTCGCCGTCGAACCCCGCCGCGGCGCAGCGACCCCGGCCGCACCGGCCAGACGTGGTCGTGGTAGACGAAGCGCCAGCCGGCGTCGGCGTGGCCGTCGCCCGCACCGGGGGGCGCGCCCGGTGCGTCGCCGTGCGGCGGGTCGCCGTGCGCGAGCCGCAGGTCGCGGCCGTCGGCGAGCTCGTCCTCGAGCGGACGGCCGAGCTGCGGCACGAGCACCTGCGGCGGGCCGTCGCCGCGGCGGCGCCAGCGCACGTCGAGGTGCCGCGCGTAGCGACTGTCGGGCCCGTGCCGCAGCACGTCCCACCACCAGGGGTTGTGCGGGCTGAGCAGACCGACGTGGTTCGGCACGAGGTCGAGCACGATCCGCAGGCCCGCGGCGCGAGCCGTCCCGGCCAGGCGGTCGAACCCGTCGTCGCCACCGAGCTCGTCGTCGAGGCGGCTCGGGATCGACCACGTCGTAGCCGTGGGTGCTGCCCGGTGCGGACGCCAAGCGACGGTGACAGGTAGAGGTGGCTGACGCCGAGCTCGGCCAGGTACGGCACGGCCGCCGCGGCGTCGCGCGAACCCGAAGCCGGCGTGCAGCTGGAGCCGGTAGGTCGAGGCCGGGGCGCGTCACGCGTCGGCCTCCGCTCGCAGCACCACGACGCCCGCGGTCCGGCACCCGCCGACGGCCCGCGGCCTCGAGCCGCTCGACGTCCTCGGTCAGGCCGCGGCAACGCCGGTGTCGACCACCACCCGCCACCGCGCCGCCCAGCCGCGCGGGCGGCAGCGTGGAAGTCGATCGGCGTCGGCGCTCGGCGTTGAACAGGACCAGGAACGAGTCGTCGACGACCGTGCGACCGCGCGGGTCGGGGCTCGCGATCCCGCGCCCGTTGAGGAAGACCTGCAGCGAGCGGGCGAAGTCGGCGTCCCAGTCGTCGTCGTCCATCTCGTCGCCGTCGGGGCGGAGCCAGGCGATGTCGTCGATGTCCGCGCCGCGGATGGGCCGGCCCTGGAACCACCGCCGGCGACGGAAGACCGGGTGGTCGCGCCGGAGCGCGATCAGGTCCGTGGTGAAGGCGAGAGGTCCGCGTCGACCTCGTCCCACCGGAACCACGACAGCTCGTTGTCCTGGCAGTAGGCGTTGTTGTTGCCGTGCTGGGTGCGGCCGAACTCGTCGCCGCCGAGCAGCATCGGGCACGCCCTGCGACAGCAGCAGCGGTCGTCAGGAAGTTGCGCTGCTGCCGCGCGCGCAGCGCCTCGACGGCGGGGTCGTCGGTCGGCCCCTCGACGCCGTGGTTCCAGGACCGGTTGTCGTCGGTGCCGTCGCGCGCCGCCCTCGCCGTTGGCCTCGTTGTGCTTGTCGTCGTACGAGACCAGGTCGCGCGAGGGTGAACCCGTCGTGGGCGGTGACGAAGTTGATGCTGGCGCCCGGGCGGCGGGTGTCGGACTCGTACAGGTCGGAGCTGCCGGTCAGCCGGGAGGCGAACTCGGGCAGCGTCGCCGGCTCGCCGCGCCAGAAGTCGCGCATCGTGTCGCGGTACATCCCGTTCCACTCCGACCACTGCGGCGGGAAGTTGCCCACCTGGTAGCCGCCCTCGCCGACGTCCCACGGCTCGGCGATGAGCTTGACCTGGCTGATCACCGGGTCCTGCTGGATGACCTCGAAGAAGGTCGAGAGCCGGTCGACGTCGTGCAGCTCGCGCGCCAGGGTGGAGGCGAGGTCGAACCGGAACCCGTCGACGTGCATCTCGGTCACCCAGTACCGCAGCGAGTCCATGATCAGCTGCAGCACGTGGGGGTGGCGCATGTTCATCGAGTTGCCGGTGCCGGTGTAGTCCATGTAGTAGCGCGGGTCGTCGTCGACGAGCCGGTAGTAGGCCGGGTTGTCGATGCCCTTGAGCGACAGGGTCGGACCGAGGTGGTTGCCCTCGGCGGTGTGGTTGTAGACCACGTCGAGGATGACCTCGATGCCCGCCTCGTGCAGCGTCTTGACCATCTGCTTGAACTCGGGCACGACCTGCTCGGCCGGGCCCGACCCGTAGCCGTCGTGCGGCGCGAGGTAGGCGATCGAGTTGTAGCCCCAGTAGTTGGTCAGACCGCGTTCGACCAGATCGGACTCGGGCACGTGACGGTGGATGGGCAGCAGCTCGACCGCCGTCACGCCGAGCGCTGGTCAGGTGCTCGATCGACGGCCGGGTGGGCGAGGCCGGCGTAGGTCCCACGCAGCTCCTCGGGTACATCCGGGTGCAGCGCCGTCATCCCCTTGACGTGGACCTCGTAGATGACGGTCTCGTGCATCGGGATGCGCGGGTGACGGTCGTCGCCCCAGTCGAAGAACGGGCTGGCGACGACGCAGCGCGGCACGTGGGGTGCGCTGTCGTCGGTGTTCGGCGGGCCCGTCCGGGTCGCCGAAGGTGTAGCCGAACACCGGCTGGCCCCACTCGAGCTCGCCGACGACCGACTTCGCGTAGGGGTCGATCAGGAGCTTGCGCGGGGTTGCAGCGCAGTCCGCTGCGCCGGGTCGTAGGGCCCGTGGACGCGGTAGCCGTAGCGCTGGCCCGGGCCCGACGTTCGGCAGGTAGCCGTGCCAGACGAAACCGGTGACCTCCGGCAGGGTCGACGCAGGTCTCGGTCCCATCGTCGTCGAACAGGCACAGCTCGACCCGGTCGGCCGCCTCGCTGAAGATCGAGAAGTTGGTCCCGAACCCGTCGTAGGTGGCACCGAGCGGGTAGGGCTGGCCGGGCCAGGTCTGGCGTGGTCACGCTGGTCCCTTCCGTGCCGCGTCGGTCGCGACGGCCCGCGCATCGTGCCCTGTCGGGGAGCGGCGGTCGGTCCAACGGGGAGGACCGAACGTCCGTCCGGCGTCACCGCCGACGGAGCAGCACGGCGGCGGGTCCGCCGAGCGCGCACCTCGGTACGTCCCGGACCGACCGTGACCGAGGTGCCCACCGGGACCGCCGTGTCGACGCGTCCGCGGTGTCGAGCAGCGAGCTCGAACGCTCCCGCGCGGTCGAGCCGTACGGGGTCGTCAGCCGGCGTGGACGACCACGAGGATGTCGGTGTCCGGCCGTCCCGCGACCCCACGGGTGAACGCCACGGTGTGCGGCCCGTGGACGGTCGGTTCGGCGTCGCCCGCCTCGGCGGTCGCTGATCGCCGGCAGCTCCCGCCGCAGCCGCAGCAGCGTCGCGGTACAGCGCGAGCGAGCGTGGCGTGCTCCCCCTCGCTCGCGCAGGGACCAGTCCACCTTCGAGCGCTCGAAGGTCTCCGTGGCCTGCGGGTCGGGCGCCTCGCCCTGGTCGGCGAAGTAGGCGAACTCGCGCCGCCGACCGGTCCGGCACCGCCTCGACGAGGTCCGGGTCGGTGTGCGACACGAAGTACTGGAACGGGGCGATCTCGCCGTGCTCCTGCCCCATCCAGAGCATCGGCGTGAACGGCGACAGCAGCAGCGCGGCGGCCGACGCCTTGCGGCTGCTCGAGGTCGAGCAGCGCGGTCTGCCGCTCGCCGAGCATCCGGTTGCCGACCTGGTCGTGGTTCTGGGTGCAGACCACGAACCGTTCGTAGGCGACGTCGCGCCGCCGGGCGGCCGACGGTCCGCCCGCGGTGCGGGGAGTACCGGCCGGCGTACGCGAACCGGTCACGCAGGCAGCGCGGCGAGGTCGGCGAGCCCGTCGAAGTCCTCGTAGTAGCCGGTCCGCTCGCCCGGTGAGCGCGACGTGCAGGGCGTGGTGGACGTCGTCGAGCCACTGCCCGTCGAGCCCGTAGCCGCCGACCGCTCGGGTGCGCGGACGAGCCGCGGGTCGGCGAGATCGCTCTCGGCGATGACCTGGACCGTGCCGCCCGGCACGCGCCGCCTCGGCGTGGACGGCGCGCGTGAGCTCCTCGAGCAGGTGGACCGCGGAGGTGTCGACGATGGCGTGGACCGCGTCGAGCCGGAGCCCGTCGACGTGGAAGTCGCGGACCCACCGGACGGCGTTCTCGACCGCGTACCGGCGGACCTCGTCGGCGCCCGGGCCGTCGACGTTGACCGCCTGGCCCCACGGGGTGTCGTAGCGGTCGGTCAGGTACGGGCCGAAGTCGGCGAGGTGGTTGCCCTCGGGGCCGTAGTGGTTGTAGACGACGTCGAGGACGACGCCGATGCCGGCCGCGTGCGCCGCGTCGACCAGCCGCCGCAGGCCCGCCGGGCCGCCGTAGCTGTGCTGCGGCGCGTAGGGCAGGACCCCGTCGTAGCCCCAGTTGCGCTCGCCCGGGAACTGCCAGATCGGCATCAGCTCGATCGTGGTGACCCCGAGCTCGGCGAGGTCGGCCAGGCGCGGGACGATCGCGTCGAAGGTGCCCTCGGGGGTGAACGTGCCGACGTGCAGCTCGTAGAGGACCTGGTCGCGCAGCGGTCGGCCCCGCCACGCCGCGTCGGTCCAGGCGAAGCGCGGGTCGTCCACCGCGGACGGGCCGTGGAGGCCGTCGGGCTGCCACCGCGAGGCCGGGTCGGCGCGGTCGACCGGGTCCTCGCCCCCGCGGTGCAGCCGGTACCGGTAGCGGTCCCCCGGCCCGACGTCGCCCACCGTGCCG
Source organism: uncultured Nitriliruptoraceae bacterium (assembly GCA_963850715.1). GTDB lineage: Bacteria > Actinomycetota > Nitriliruptoria > Nitriliruptorales > Nitriliruptoraceae > Nitriliruptor. Next base: position 324,025 of record CAWKMM010000005.1, read on the forward strand.
ACGTGGTAGCCACGCGCGTCGCGCTCGAGCGGGCCAGCCGCTCGCCGTCGTCGAGCACGACCTCGACACGGTCGACGCGGGGCGCCCAGACCACGAAACGGGTGCGACCGTCCCGGTCCGGCGTCGCACCGAGCTGGTCGGGTGCGGACGGACGGGAGGCGGTCGACGCCGCGGGCGGTTGTCGGTCGGACACGGTCACTCCGGGACGGCGAGCCCGAGCCGTTCGGTCGCCTCGTCGATGGTCTGCAGCCACCTGACCGCGACCTCGTCGCCGGCGTCGGCCCGGATCACGAGCGAAGGACGGTGGTCGCGCACGACCTGCCAGCACAGGTTCTGGGCGGCGGCGAGGTCGGCGTCGAACGGCAGCCACGCCGCGAGGTCGACCAGGTCCCGGACCGACGGCCGCGAACCGCTGCTGGTCCTCGCCGAAGCGGTCGAACAGCTCCGGGTCCTCGAGGCGCACGGCGCAACCGGCGGGTCTGACGGTCGACCGCCTCGCCGAAGGCGTGGGCGAGCCGGTCGACGTCGAGCGGGACCCCGAACCGCTCGGCCTCCTCGACCAGCGCGCTGACGCGCGCGGGATCGCCGCCGCTGCGGAGCGCCTCGCGCAGCTCGGCGTTGATGCACGACCTCGGCGGCGCTGCGCAGCGGCTCCGGGAGCTTGGCGTCGAGGCTGGCGAGGAAGCGCAGCAGCGGCGCACGGCCGCGGTAGACCGAGCGGTAGGTGGCCTCGACGTCGGCGATCGTCGCCCTCGAGCACCTCGTCGAGCAGGCGACGCTGCTCGTCGCGGAACAGGTCGCGCAGCGAGTACGCGTCGGGCCCGAAGTGGTCGTCGAGGACCCGGATGGTGGCGGGGAAGTCGGCCTCGTCGAAGGCGGCCGGCGAGCGCGTCGGACGTCGCTGCGTAGGCGGCGTCGTCGCCCGGCGGCGCGCACCCCGCAGAGGAAGTTGTGGTCGCCGAAGTGCAGGACGCCGTACTCGTAGGCGCTGCTCGGTCGGGCGTGACGACCGAGCGCACCGTCACCCGGCCGCTGCCGACGCTGGCGCGGCCGGCCTCGGAGCGCATCTCGTCGTGGCGTTCGACCTCGTAGCAGCCGATCCGTTCGGTGCGGCCGTAGCGTGCGGGACAGGCCGCTGATGGCGAAGTGGGCCGCGACCTTCTCGAAGTCGGCCTTGGTCGGGGCGGACCAGCTGGTCGTAGATGCGCGCGCCGTCCCGCCACTGCGGGCAGGTTGCTGCGGCGCCGCCGCCAGCCGGTCGACGAACGCGTCCTCGAGGTCGGACGTCGAGGACCTGGCTCGGCGAGCTGGATGGCGCGGGCGGCGTAGGCGAGCACCTGCACGGTCTCGATGCGGGACAGCTCGTCGAAGAACCAGCCGCAGCTGGTGTACATCAGCATGCAGCGTGGCGCTGCAGCTCCAGCAGGCGCAGGACCTCGACCGTCGCTCGTCGGAGCCGAGCTCGCGTGCGGCGTGCCGCTCGAGGAACGGCGGCCGAGGTGGTCGGCGCGGTCGAGGACCACCTCGATGGTAGTCGTCGCGCGCGGCCCACGGGTCGGGCAGCAGCTGCTTGGCGCGCGGTCTCGAACGGCGCCGCGAGCTCGTCGCGGAGCCAGTCGAGCGCGTCGCGCAGCGGGGCCGCGCCAGGCCTGGCTGCCGCCGGTCTCGCCGTTGGTGCAGCCGCAGTCGGACGCGCCAGCGTTCGACGCCGTGGGCGCAGCACCACGAGCTGCCCTCGACGATGCGCGCCTCGTGCGTCGGCGGGTGCAGCGCGAGGTGCTCGGCGTAGTTGGTCAGCCGGACGCCGTCGGTGGCCGTCGATCCGGTGCAGCGCCTGGGCGAGCGCCATCTCGCCGTGCCGGTGGTGGTGGCCGTAGCTCTCGCCGTCGGTGGCGATGTTGACCAGCGCCGGCCCGTCGCGGTCGGGGAACGCGCCGAGCAGCCGGTCGCGCGAACCGGTCGCCGGAGTGCAGCAGCCCCTCGAAGGCCACGGCCTGCGAGACGCGCGCCGTCGTAGAAGAACACGCGATGCGAGCGGCCCGACGGCAGCGCGCACGCGGTAGGGGCGGGTCGGGTCGACGCGCACCACCGCTGACGTCGGTCCAGTCGCCTGTCGTCGACCGAGCGGCGCAGCGGACGGACGCCGCCGCCTGGTAGGGGCGAGAGGACGGTGAAGGCGATCGCCGTCGGCGGCGAGCACCTCGAGGGTGGCGGTGTCGGCCGCGGTCTCGGCCAGCCACATGCCCTCCGGCTTCGCGGCCGAAGCGGTGCTCGAAGTCGGTGATGCCCCACACGACCTGGGTCTGCCGGTCGCGGTCGTTGGCCAGCGGCATGATCACGTGGTTGTAGACCTGCGCCATCGCCGAGCCGTGCCCGCCGAACCGCTCGGCGCTGCGCCGCGTCGGCAGCGACGATGGCGGCGTGGACGTCGCGGGTGCGTGGTCGGCCATCCAGCCAGCAGCGTCGGACCGACGTTGAAGCTCATCGCGCGCGTAGTTGTTGACCATCCGCGGCGATGCGGCCGTCGTCGTCGAGCATGCGCGCGGAGGTGTTCGGCGCGTAGCACTCGGCGGTGATCCGCTCGTTCCAGTCGTGGAACGGCCACGCCGAGTCCTGCTGCTCGACCAGTTCCAGCCACGGGTTCTCGCGCGGCGGTTGGTAGAAGTGGCCGTGCACGCAGACGAAGCGGTCCACGTGGGCTCTCGGGCAGTCGCGTCGGGGCACGCCAGCGTACGTGGACCGGTGCACCCGCCGGACCGGTGCGGTCAGCCCGACAGGCCGGGACGCCCGCACCCGGCCGGGACGCCCGCACCCGGCCGGGACGCCGGCACCGACCCTGTGGGAGAGCACTCGGTCGCGCGCGGCTCGTCTCGGTGCGCCGGGTCGTGCTGGAGGACCAGCACGCCCAGCGGCGGCAGGGTGCAGGTTCACCGAGTGGTCGAACCCGTGGAGGGCAGCGGCGTGGTGTGACACCCCGCCGTGGTTGCCGACCCCGACACCGCCGTAGCTCGTCCGCGTCGGAGTTGAAGCGCTCGGCCCAGAAGCCGCGCTCGGGCACCCCGATCGCGGTAGTTGTCGCGCGGCACCGGCGTGAGGTTGAGCACCACCACGACCTCGCGCGTGCCGTCCCGGGTGCGCCGGCGGTAGGCGACCACCGACTGCTCCCAGTCGCCCGCGTCGAGCCACGCGAACCCGGCCGGGTCGACGTCGCCGTCGTGGAGCGCCGGCTCGTCGCGGTACAGCCGAGCGAGGTCGCCGAGGCAGCGCTGCAGCCCGGCGTGGCGTCGTGGCTGCAGCAGGTGCCAGTCGAGCGCTGCGTTCGTGGCTCCACTCCTGCCACTGGCCGAACTCGTCGCCCATGAACAGCAGCTTCTTGCCCGGCGTGCGTGAACATGTAGGCGTACAGGGCCCGCAGGTTGGCGAACTTCTGCCACTCGTCGCCGGGCATCTTGGTGAGCATCGACCCCTTGCCGTGCACGACCTCGTCGTGGGACAGCGGCAGGCAGTAGTTCTCGGTGAACGCGTAGACGGCCCGGAACGTGAGCTGGTCGTGGTGGTACTTGCGGTGGATCGGGTCCTGCTGGAAGTACGCCAGGGTGTCGTGCATCCAGCCCATGTCCCACTTCATGCCGAACCCGAGCCCGCCGACGTAGGTCGGGCGCGACACCATCGGCCAGGCGGTCGACTCCTCGGCGATGGTCTGCACGCCCGGGAAGGCGGCGTAGACCTCCTCGTTGAACCGGCGCAGGAACGCGATCGCCTCGAGGTTCTCGTTGCCGCCCCACTCGTTGGGGATCCACTCGCCGTCCTTGCGCGAGTAGTCGAGGTAGAGCATCGACGCGACCGCGTCGACCCGGATCCCGTCGACGTGGTACTCGTCGAGCCAGAACAGCGCCGACGACAGCAGGAAGCTGAGCACCTCGGGCCGGCCGTAGTTGAAGATGTAGCTGTTCCAGTCGGGGTGGTAGCCCTTGCGCGGGTCGGCGTGCTCGTACAGGTGGGTGCCGTCGAAGTAGGCCAGCCCGTGCTCGTCGGAGGGGAAGTGCGACGGCACCCAGTCGAGGATCACGCCGATGCCGGCCTGGTGCAGCCGGTCGATCAGGTACTTGAGGTCCTGCGGGGTCCCGAACCGCGACGTCGGCGCGAAGTAGCCGGTGGTCTGGTAGCCCCACGAGCCGCCGAACGGGTGCTCGGTCAGCGGCATGAACTCGACGTGGGTGAACCCGAGCTCCTGCGACGTGGGCGATGAGCGGGTCGGCCATCTCGCGTGTAGTTGAGCGGGCGGTCGCCCTCCTCGGGGATGCGCTGCCACGACCCGAGGTGCAGCTCGTAGACCGACATCGGCTGGTCGAGCGCCTGGCGCCGCTCGCGCTCGGCCATCCACGTCGTCGTCGCCCCACTCGTAGGCCAGGTCCCACACCTTCGAGCCGGTCTGCGGCGGCGTCTCGGAGTGCACCGCGAACGGGTCGGCCTTGTCGACCCGGTAGCCCTCGTGGCGCGAGCGGATGTGGAACTTGTAGGTGTCGCCGTGCCCGACGCCGGGCACGAACAGCTCCCAGATGCCCGACACCCCGCGCGGCGCCATCTGGTGGGTGTCCTTGTCCCAGCCGTTGAAGTCGCCGATGACCGAGACCTGCTCGGCGTTCGGGCGCCCACACCGACGAAGTGCGCGCCCGTCGACGCCGTCGACGGTGCGCAGGTGCGCGCCGAGCTTCTCGTGCGAGCCGGACGTGCGAGCCCTCGTTGAACAGGTACAGGTCGACGTCGCCGAGCATCGAGGTCGCACCCGCCGGGCCTCGGGCGGCGGTCCGTCGGCGGGCCGCTCGGTCGGGACGGCCGGCCGTCGCTCGCCGGAGCGGTCGGCGCGTCGGTCGGGCGTCGGGGGACGGACGTGGTGGCTCCTGGATCGGGTCGGTCACGCGGGCGGGTCGCCGAGCACCTCGGCGATGCCGGTGAGCGGGATGTCGACCCACTCGGGCCGGTTGTTCATCTCGTAGCCGAGCTCGTAGATCGCCTTCTCGAGCAGGAAGGCGTCGAGCAGGATGCGCGGTGTGCGCCGGGTCGTCCGGCACGAACGCGCGGTCCGCCGGCGGTCGTCGAGGTAGCCGCGCAGGAAGCCCGGCGCTGACCCACCGGTTCCAGGCAGCGAGCCAGCCGCGCAGCTCGTCGTGGGCGTCGCGGTCCGGGCGTGACCGCGCCGCGTTCGACCTGGAAGCGCAGCGCCGAGTGCGACGCGTACTGGAACGAGCGCAGCATCCCGGCGACGTCGCGCAGCGGTGAGCGCTTCAGCCGTCGCTCGCCGAGCGGCCGGGCCGGTTCGCCCTCGAAGTCGATGATGACGAAGTCACGACCGGTCCACAGCACCTGCCCGAGGTGGTAGTCGCCGTGGGTGCGGGTGCGGCATGGTCTCGATCCGGGTCGTCGACAGCGTCCGCAGCCGCTCGAGGATCTCGTCCTCGCGCGCCGCGAGCGCCGACGACCCGTCGCTGGGCCGCCGGGTCGGACAGCGAGGTGGCGGCCTTCTTCGCGGCCTGCTGCAGCCCGCGCCGCAGGGCGTTGCGCATCGACTGGTACAGCGAACGCTGGTAGAGGGTGGTGAACGGCTCGGGCGCGAACGCCGGCGTCGCTGCCCGTCGGCCAGCGCCGCGTGCAGCTCGGCGGTCCGCACGCCCGAGCAGGTGGGCGACGTCGAGGTAGGGGCCGACCAGCTCGTGGGCGGACTCCGGCAGCGGGTCGCGCGGCGAGCGTCGAGCGCCGTGCGCCGGAGGTCGGGCACGCCCGCCGTGCGGCGGGTCGGTCAGCACCCGTTCGGCGTACCGCTCGAGCTCGTCGAGCGTGTGGACCCAGGCGTCGCCCTCGTTGGGGACGAACCGCTGGAGGATCGCGACGCGTCGAGGTCGCGCCGCCGCCGCGCGCGACGCGGTCGATCGTGCCGAGCAGCTCGGGCACGTGTGCGACGCCGGCCCGACAGGTAGCGGCCGATCTCGACGTCCGGGCGACTCGCCGGCCTCGAGCCGGCGCAGCACCTTCATCAGGTACCGGTCGCCGAACATGATCGAGGTGTTGCTCTGCTCGCCGCGCAGGACCCGCGCGGGCAGGTCAGCCGCTCGCGCGCCCTGCGCCGAGCGGCACGGTCGCGGCGGCCGACGCAGCTCGCCGGTGCGTGGTCCGGTACCGGCGGTTGCGCGCGACGGTGTCGAGCAGCAGCGCAGCCGGCGAGCGGCGCTCGCGACGCCGTCACCGTCGTCCTGCAGCGCGTCGTAGAGGACGCCCGACTGCCCCCGCTGGCCCGCGCCCCTTGACTGTGGCGAGCACGGCGGTCGGGCGCGGTCGCCGCGATGCCGGCCGGCCTCCTCGCCCTCGGCGAACGCGAGCGCCAGGACGTACTCCTCGGGTTCGCCGTCGACGTAGTCGACCCGCACGACGGCAGGTGCAGCGCCGGGTGCGTCCTTCGCGCCCGATGCGGTGCCGACGTCCACCAGGCGTGGTCGCTGCTGACGCTCGCGCGCCTTGCCGCCGAACCACCGTTGCCGATGCAGGATGGCCGGCAGCACCGCCTCGAGCCGTTCCTTGCCGCGGCCGCGCAGCAGCGCACGCCACTCCCCCGCGAGGGTCAGCTCGGGCACCTCCTCGCCGACTCGACGGTGTGCGGCGCCGGCGTCCTCGCGCATCTGGGACAGCGACAGCCGCGACGGCGCCCGCTCGAGCGCGAACCAGTAGAACTGGTACGGGCCCGAGGGTGAGCGGGTAGGGCTGGTCGGTCACCGGCGGGAACGCGGTGCGGCCGAACATCTCGACCGGCGACAGCCCCTGGTGCTCCTCGAGCGGCAGCTGCGCCGACTGGGCGTGGCGCGACAGGTTCGCCACGACGAGCACCCGCTGCTCGGGCCGCCCGGTCCGGCGGCGTCCAGCGGCGCACGTAGGCGAGCACCTTGTGGTTGTCGGGTGCACGAACTCGATGTCGCCGCGGCCGAACACCTGGGTGTGCCGCTGGCGGAGCGCGATCAGCCGCTTCATCCACCAGCAGCAGCGAGCTGGCGTTCTCCTGCTGCGACTCGACGTTGATGCGCTCGTAGTGGTACTCGGGGTCGATGACGACCGGCAGGTAGAGCTTCTGCGGGTTGGCCGAGCTGAACCCGGCGTTGCGGTCGGCGGACCACTGCATCGGCGTGCGGACCCCGTTGCGGTCACCGAGCCAGATGTTGTCGCCCATCCCGATCTCGTCGCCGTAGTACAGGACCGGCGTGCCCGGCATCGAGAACAGCAGCGAGTTCATCAGCTCGATCAGGCGACGGTCGCCGCCGAGCAGCGGGGCGAGCCGGCGGCGGATCCCGAGGTTGATGCGCATCCGCGCGTCGTGCGCGTAGGCGCGGTACATGAAGTCGCGCTCCTCGTCGGTCACCATCTCGAGCGTGAGCTCGTCGTGGTTGCGCAGGAACAGCGCCCACTGGGTGCCGTCGGGGATCTCCGGGGTCTGCTGCGAGGATGTCGATGACCGGGAAGCGGTCCTCCTGGCGCACGCGCCATGAACAGCCGCGGCATCAGCGGGAAGTGGAAGTTCATGTGGCACTCGTCGCCGTCGCCGAAGTACTCGGCGGCGTCCTCGGGCCACTGGTTCGCCTCGGCCAGGAACATCCGGCCCGGCCAGCGCTCGTCGAGGTGGGCGCGCAGCTCCTTGAGGTAGTCGTGGGTCTCGGGCAGGTTCTCGCCGTTGGTGCCCTCGCGCTCGTACAGGTACGGGATCGCGTCGAGCCGGAACCCGTCGACGCCGATCTCGGCCCAGAAGTCGAGGACCTCGGCGAGCGCGTCCTGGACCTCGGGGTTGTCGAAGTTGAGGTCGGGCTGGTGGCTGAAGAAGCGGTGCCAGTAGTACTGCCCGGCCTCGGGGTGCCAGGTCCAGTTCGACGTCTCGAAGTCCTGGAAGATGATCCGGACCTCGGGGTAGGGCTCGGGCGTGTCGCTCCACACGTACCAGTCGCGGTACCGGCTGCCCTTCGGGGCCTGCGACGGCGCGCTTGAACCACGGGTGCTGGTCGGAGGTGTGGTTGATCACCAGCTCGGTGATGACCTTCAGCCCCCGCTCGTGCGCCTGCTTCACGAACCGCTTGAACTGCCGCATCGTCCCGTAGTCGGGGTGGATCGCGGTGTAGTCGGCGATGTCGTAGCCGTCGTCGCGCAGCGGCGAGGGGTAGAACGGCAGCAGCCAGATCGCGGTGACGCCGAGGTCCTGGAGGTAGTCGAGCCGGTCGGCCAGCCCGCGGAAGTCGCCGAACCCGTCGCCGTCGGAGTCCGCGAACGAGCGCACGTGGCAGGAGTAGATGACCGCGTCGCGGTACCAGTGCGGGTCGGTGATGATCGGTCCCGTCGGCGGGCGGCGTCACGCGGTCACCTCGGCGGTCGACGGCTCGGACAGGTCCCGGACGACGAAGATGTGCCCCGGCGTGACGTGCGGGTCGAGCTCGACGTAGTTGCGGCGCCCCTGCCACACGTAGCGGGCGTCGCCGAGGGCGTCGTAGCACCTCGAACGCGGGCGTCGTCGCCCGTCGATGCCGAGCGCCTCGAGGTCGAGCCAGGTGAAGCCGCCCTGCTTCCAGTGCGGGTCGAGGTTGACGACGCACAGCACCGTGTCGCCCGTCAGCGGGTCGCGCTTCGAGTACGCGAGCAGCGCTCGTTGTCGACGTGGTGCAGCGCGAACGACGCGGTCCTGCTGCAGCGCCGGGTGGTCGCGCCGGATGCGGTTGACCCGGGCGATCAGCTCGGCCAGCGAGTGCGGGCGCGTCGAGGTCCCAGTGGCGCATGCTCGTACTTCTCGTTGTCGAGGTACTCCTCGGCGCCCGGGCGCGCCACGTGCTCCATCAGCTCGAACGGCGGGCCGTAGATGCCGTAGTTGGCCGTCAGCGTGGCGGCGAGGATCAGCTTCTGCACGAAGCGCGGGGCGGCCGCCGTGCTGGAGGAACTCGGTCAGGATGTCGGGCGTGTTCGGCCAGGAGTTCGGCCGGAAGAAGTCGACGCACGTCGGTGAGGAACAGCTCGGCGTAGTACTGCTCGAGCTCCCACTTCGTGGTCCCGCCAGGCGAAGTAGGTGTAGGACTGGGTGAACCCGATGCGGGCCAGCTCCTCCATCACCGCCGGGCGCGTGAAGGACTCGGACAGGAAGATCAGGTCGGGGTGCTCGCGGGTCAGCTCGTCGATGCACCACTCCCAGAACGGGAACGCCTTGGTGTGCGGGTTGTCGACCCGGAAGATCCGGACGCCCTCGTCGATCCAGCGCTCGAACACGCCCTTGAGCGCGTGCCACAGCCCGTCGGGGTCGGAGGTCTCGAAGTCGAGCGGGTAGATGTCCTGGTACTTCTTCGGCGGGTTCTCGGCGTACTGGATCGTGCCGTCGGGCCGCGCCCGGAACCACTCGGGGTGCTCGGTGACCCACGGGTGGTCGGGCGCGCACTGGAAGGCGATGTCCAGCGCCAGTTCGAGCCCGTGGTCGCCGCACGCGGCGACCAGCCGGCGGAGGTCGTCGATGGTGCCGAGGTCGGGGTGGATGGCGTCGTGGCCGCCCTCGGCCGCGCCGATGGCCCACGGCGAGCCGAGGTCGCCCGGCTCGGCGACCACCGAGTTGTTGCGTCCCTTGCGGTGGGTCCGGCCGATCGGGTGGATCGGCGGCAGGTACAGCACGTCGAAGCCGAGGCCGGCGACGTACGGCAGCCGGGCGATGACGTCGTCGAACGTGCCGTGGCGACCCGGGTTCGGGCGACGCCGAGCGGGGGAACAGCTCGTACCAGGTCGAGTACCGGGCGCGCTCACGGTCGACGCGCAGCTCGAAGCGGTCCGATGCGGTGGCGTGCGGCACGGCGGTCGATGCGCGCGCGACCAGGTCCGTCGCGGCATCGGAGCAGCGCGGGTTCGGCCCGGGCGGGCAGCTCGAGCTGCTCGTCGACGAGCTGGTCGCGGATGCGCGCGACCTCGGCGCGGTCGTCGCCCTTCGCGCTGCAGGTCACCGAGCAACTCGGCGCCGATGGCGAGGTCGACGGCCGGTGGCGACGCCCGCCTCGAGCTTGGTGCGGGTGTCGCGCTGCCAGGTCCCGAACCGGTCGATCCAGCCGGTGACCCGGAACTCGTAGCGACCCGGGTCGTCGAGCGTGAACACACCGCGGTGGCGGTCGTTGCCGAGGTGGTCCATGGGGGCCTCGGACCAGCGCCGCGAGCCCTTCGGCCGCCAGCACACGGTGGCGAGGACGGCGTCGTGCGAGTCGGCGAAGACGTCCGCCTCGACGTCGATGAGCTCGCCGACCGACCGCTTGGCGGGGTAGCGGCCCCCGTCGACCTGCGGACGCACGGCGCGGATGGCGACGCGTCGGTTGGTGGCGCTCACGGGTCGTGATCCCTCTCGCAGTTCGGTCACGGGCCGCGCGGGGACCGGACCGTTCGAGTCGCCGACGCTAGGGCAGGTCACGGTGAGACCGGGTCGGTCGGTCGTCCACCCCGCCGGGCGCGGAGGTGGGGACCCTGACCTGTCGTAGGGTGCGCCCGTGCCCACCCGGATCTACCTCGATCACGCCGCCGTCTGGCCGCTCCGACCCGGAGGCGGCGGCGGCGTGGACCGACGCGGCGGCGGTCGCGGTCGGGGACCCCGCCCGCGCGCACGCCGAGGGACGCGCCGCGCGCCGAGCTCCTCGAACGCGCCACCGCGGCCACCGCCGCGGCGGTCGGCGCGGCCACCGACGCGCTGACGTGGACCTCGGGCGGGACCGAGGCCGTGCACCTCGCCGTCCTCGGCACGGCCCGCGCGGATGCGCTGGCCGGCGGCACGCGCCGCCACGTCGTCGTCTCCGCGGTCGAGCACTCGGCGGTGCTGGCCGCCTGCGAGCGGCTGCGGACCGACCACGGGTTCGAGGTCGACGTCGTCGACGTCGACCGGTCCGGCGCGGTCGACCCGGACGCGGTGGCGGCCACGCTGACCGACCGGCACCCTCGCGGTCCACCTCCAGCACGCCAACCACGAGGTCGGCACGCTCCAACCGGTCGTCGAGGTGGCGCCGGCGGTGCCGCGCGGTCGGCGCGCTGCTGCACGTCGACGCCTGCCAGACGCGTCGGGCAGCTCGGGCTGTCGATCGACGACCTCGGCGCCGACCTGCTGACCGCCAGCGCCGCGAAGTTCGGAGGTCCCCGCGGGGTCGGGTTCCTCGCGCAGGGGCCGCGTGGCCGCGTCGTCGCCGTCCAGGAGGGTGACGACCGGCAGCGCCGCCGACGGCCGGGCCAGCTCGACGTCCCGTCGGTGGCCGCCGCCGCGGTCGCGCTCCAGGTCGCGGTCGACTCGAGTGCAGGCCGAGCACTCGGCCCGCGAGGTCGTCCGTCGCCACCTGCGCGACCGGCTGCCGGAGCGTGGTCCCCGACGTCGAGGTCCACGGTCCGCTCGCCGACGCCCACCCCGGCATCGTCGCGGCGTCGGCGCTGTACGTCGACGGCGAGGCGCTCGTCGCGCGAACTCGACGCCGCCGGGTTCGCGGTCCACTCCGGCTCGTCGTGCGCGTCGACCAGCGGCGAGCCCTCGCACGTCCTGGTCGCCATGGGGGCCCTCACCCACGGCCACGTGCGCGTCGTCGATCGGCCCGGACGACGACCGTCGCCGACGCCGACCGCTTCCTCGACGCCTACGCGGCGGCGGTGACCGCACCTGCGGGCGGCGGGTCGGCCGGTAGCCCGTAGGCTCGCCGGCTCCGCACCCGTCCGCGAGACCGGGAGCGCGCGCCGTGGTCGCAGAGCACGATGCAGGACTACCCCCTGACCGTCACCCAGCTGTTCGAGCACGGGCGGCGGGTCAACGGCCACCGCGAGGTCGTGACCTGGCGCGGCGACCACGCTCGGCGGGTCACCTTCGCCGACACCTACGACCGAGCGGGCAGGCTCGCCGCGGGCCTGGCGTCGCTCGGGATCGAGCCAGGGCGACGTGGTCGGCACGTTCTGCTGGAACCACCAGGAGCACGTCGAGGCGTACTTCGCCGTCCCGTGCATGGGCGCCGTGCTGCACCAGCTCAACATCCGGCTGTTCCCCGAGCAGCTCTCGTTCGTCGTCGAACGACCTCGGCGACCGGGTCGATCATCGTCGACGACAACCTGATCCCGCTGCTCGCGCGGGTGCTGGACGACATCCCGTGACGTCGAGGTGTTCGTGGTCGTCGGTGACGGCGACGCCGTCGGCGCTCGACGGCCACCCGGCACGGGTCGTGCGCTACGACGACCTGCTCGCGGCGGCCGACGACGGCTTCGCCTGGCCCGAGACTCGACGAGGACCAGGCGGCGGCGTCCTGCTACACCTCCGGGCACGACCGGGAACCCGAAGGGCGTCGTCTACTCCCACCGCTCGATCTGGACCCACACCCTCGGCGCCGCCGCCGGCGGGGTCGGCGTCGAGGACGGCGACAAGCTGCTCGTCATCGTCCCGCAGTTCCACGCCAACGCCTGGGGCCTGATCCACATCGGCTGGGTCTACGGCGCGGACCTGCTGCTGCCCGCCGAGCACCTGCAGCCCGAGCCGCTCGTCGCGCTTCATCGAGGCCGAGACGCCCGACCTGCTCCGCGGCCGTCCCGACCGTGTGGAACGGCGTGCTCGCGTTCGGCGAGGGCACGCGACATCGACCTGTCCTCGCTCGACTGGGTCGTGGTCGGCGGGCAGCGCCGTCCCCCGGTCGATGATCAGCCAGTTCGAGGAGCGCTACGGGGTCACCATCGTCCAGGGCTGGGGCATGACCGAGATGTCGCCCGCTCGGCACGGTGTCGACGCCACCCGCCGGCGTGACCGGCGAGGCGAGCCATCGACTACCGCGCGAAGACCGGCCGGCTCGTGCCCGGCGTCGACATGCGCATCGTCGACCCGGACGGCAGCGAGCAACCGTGGGACGGCGACCGTCCATGGGCGAGATCCAGGTCCGCGGACCGTGGATCACCGCCGGCTACCACGGCGTCGACACCCCCGAGAAGTTCGACGCCGGGACGGGCGGCCCGAGGGGTCGCACGCCGTGGCTGCGGACCGGCGACGTCGGCGTCATCGAGCCGAACGGGTTCGTCCAGCTCGTCGACCGGACCAAGGACGTCATCAAGTCCGGTGGCGAGTGGATCAGCTCGGTCGACCTCGAGAACGCGCTCATGGGCCACCCCGACGTCGTCGAGTGCGCCGTCATCGGGGTCGCCGACGAGCGGTGGGACGAGCGCCCGCTGGCGTGCGTGGTCCGGCGGGACGGGCAGCGAGGCTCGCCCGACGACGCTGAACGCCTTCCTCGCCGACAAGGTCGCCAGCTGGTGGCTGCCCGAGCGGTACGCCTTCGTCGACGAGGTCCCGAAGACGTCGGTCGGCAAGTTCGACAAGAAGGTGCTGCGCGCCGCCCACGAGCGCGGTGAGCTCGAGATCGTCACCGACTGACGACGCGACCCGAGCGTCACGGGCGTTCGTCACGTCCGACCCGGGACTCCTCGGCGCGGTGGGCGCCGGCCGTACGGCATGCATGTACGTCAGCGCGGGGGCGGTGCGTGACCGCCGACCGCTGACCGGGGAGCTCGAGCGTGGATCAGCTCGGACGGACGATCCTGGTGCCGGTCGTCAACCCCGCCTCGGTGCGTCCGCTGCTGCTGTGCGCCGCACGGATCGCCGCGGCGGACGGCGGGCACGGTGATCCCGCTCACGGTGGTCCCGGTCGGCGCCGACGCGGACGTCCGCGCCCACGCGTGGAGCGGCGTCGCCGATGCCGAGGCCACCGCCCGCGAGCTCGGGGTCGCCGCCCGCAGGCGTCGTGGTCGAGGCGCGCGATCCCGGTCGAGGGCACCCTCCGGGCCGTCCGCGAGCACGACGCCTCGCTCGTGCTGATGGGCTGGCGTGGCCGCTCGTCGACCTCGAACGTCTTCGGTGAGCTGATCGACTCGCTCGTCGGACGGTCGTCGGTGCCGCTCGCGATCGTCCGGCTCGGCGCGGTCCCCTACCGACGGGCGGTGCTGCCCGTGCACGCCGACCACCTGCTGCCCGGCGGCGACCGTGGGCTCGCGCTGGCGGCGGAGCTGACCCGTCGGCTCGGCGCCGCGGCGCCGGAGCCGACCACGGTGCTGCGCACCGGCCCGTCCGACGATCGCGCTGCCGGCCGCCATCGCCGCGCTCGGCGACCGGGTCCACCACGATCCGCGGCGGACCGACCGCGCCGTGGGGGCGCTGGCTCGACCCGTCCGACCTGGTCGTCGCCGCGGTGGCGCCGACGGTCGTCGGGCCTGCGGTCTGCGACCACCCACCTCGCCTGGGCCGCGCCGGACGCCACGCTGCTCGTCGCCGTCGACGTCGGCCCGACCCACGAGAGCGAGGGTGGCCTGGCCGAGGCGGCCGGCGCCGCCGCGACCCCGGCGCCGGTCCGTCGGGCCGGCGAGGCCCGCCAGGTCCGCATCGTGGTGACCGCCCGGTTGCCCGAGGCGCACGACGGTGCTGCCGGCCCGACACCCGATGACCTCGATGCGGTCCTGCGCGTCGCGGGCGCCACCGAGCACCTCATGGCGTGGTGGCCGGCAGGTGACACCCGACCGCACGTGCGTGCCACGGTCACCGTCACGGCGACGTCGGTGAACGCCGCGATCAGCGCCGTGATGGTGGCCGTCCACGAGGCGCCGGACTTCCGCGGCGCCGAGATCACCTACGACGTCGACCGGGGGCGCCCACGGGCGGGCTCGGCGAGCCACCGGGAGGACGTCGTGCTCGACGTCGCCGAAGGGGCGGTGGAGACCACACCGACCTCGGTAGCCTCGGCGCCGCGGCGGCCGGCAGCGGTCCCCGGACGAGGAGCTCCCGAGGTGGACGATCGGTCCCACGACGTCGAGGTCGACGCGCGCGGGCTGGCCTGTCCGATGCCCGTGATCGAACTCGCACGCGCGGTCGACGAGCAGGCCGTCGGCGCCATCGTCCGGCTGCTCGCGACCGACCCGGCCGCCAAGGTCGATGTCCCGGTCTGGTGCCGGATGCAGCGCCAGGGCCTGCGCAGCGCCGAGGAGTCGCGAGGGGTCCTGGACCTTCCTGGTCGAGAAGCTCAGGTAGCGCGGGAACCGGTCGACGTCCGGCGACGTCGTACCGCTCGACCCGGCGGTACGGCCGACCGGGACGAGACCCGGAGGACCACCGATGCACGTCCGCAACCTGCTCCCGCCCCTGCTCGCCGCTGCCCTGCTCGTGAGCGGCTGCGGCCGCGCCGACGGCTCGATCGAACCCGGTGCCGGGTCGCCCGGCGAGGACGGTGGAGACGTCGCCGCGATCTGCATCGAGGGCACCGTCGACTGCGAGGACACCGTCGTCTCGGAGGGTGAGCCCACGCCGCCGGAGGAAGGTCCGCTCGACGCCGAGGCCGCACGGCGGGATGCCCGTTCGCTGCTCGGGCAGACCGAGGAGGAGGTGCTCGCGCTCTGGGGCGACGTGCGGGTCGGCCGCCACGGCGACGAGGAGATGATGCTGACCGAGGACTGGCGACCCGGCCGCAAGACGATCGCGACCGAGGACGACGGGACCGGCACGTACCGGGTCGTCGAGGTCGTGCTCGAGCTCGACGAGGGCACGGAGACCATCACCGCCGACAGCTGACCCGGCGGCTGGTGCCTCGTGTCGGGTGGGTCGCGGTCGATCACCGGCGGCGGCCCGCCACCCGTTCGAGGACCGTCTCCACCCGCAGGTGGTCCGCACCGGACAGACCACCGCGCTCGAGCGCGCGCCGGAGGCCCTCCGCGTCGAGGCGCAGGCGGCCGGCGACCCACAGCGGGTCGGCCGCTGGCCCGCGGACGTCCGCCCCCGCGGCCGCAGCGATTCGAGGCGGGAGCTCACCGAGCAGCCGCGTCACCGCCGGTTCCTGCCCGAGCGGCACGGTCGCGAGCTCGCCACCGTCCCCCCAGGCCCGTTGCAGCGCGTGCCAGACGTCCTCGTAACACGCCCAGGCAGCCTGGCTCCCGAGTTCGTCGAGGTCGGCGCCCGTCACCTGCCCGATCGCGTCGAGCACCAGCCGGTGCAACGTCTCGGTCCAACCGCGGTCGGCTCCGACCTCGGCCGCCAGGGTCCGCACCAGCGGACCGCGCCAGCCGACCGTCAGCTCGCCGACCAGGTCGACGACGGCGCTGCGGACCTCGTCGGACCACCCCCGACCAGTACCTCGTTCCATCCGGACCCATCGTCGTCCACGGCGACTCTCCCGGCCGGTGCGACGCCCGACGCCAGCAGCGACCGGGACACCGGACCCCGCGCGGGGTCCTCGACGGCATCGGTAGGGTAGGTGGCCGTTCCGACCGAACCGGGCGAGGAGCACCACGTGGAGAGCGCCCTGCAGGAGCTGTCGCCCGAGGACGAGACGGCCCGGATGGCTGCCGTCCGTCGCTACGACGTCCTCGACACCCCGCCCGACGGCGCCTTCGACCGGGTGACCGCCCTCGCCGCCCGGCTGAGCGACGTGCCGATCAGCACCATCACGATCGTCGACGAGGACCGCATCTGGTTCAAGTCCGCCGTCGGCCTCGACGGGGTGGCACAGATCGATCGCGAGCCTGGGCTCTGCGCCTCGGCGATCGTGCACCCGGTGCCGTACATCGTCACCGACGCGTCGCTCGACCCGCGGACGCTGTCCAACTCGCTCGTGTGCGGCGAGCTCGGGCTCCGCTTCTACCTCGCTGTCCCGCTCCGCACCTCCGACGGCCACAACCTCGGGACGCTGAACGTGATCGACAGCGCCCCGCGGGCCGTCCGCGACGGCGAGGTCGAGACCCTGCAGGACCTCGCGGCTATCGTGGTCGACGAGCTCGAACTGCGGCTCGCCGCCAGGCGTGCGGTCGAACTCGAGTCGCTCCGGGCGGCGGCGGAGTTCCGCGACACCATCGTCGCCGGGATCTCCCACGAGATGCGTACCCCGTCGCCGTGCTCCAGGGCATCGCGGATCTCGGGCTGGACGGCGGCGTGCCTGCCGACGAGGCCGAGCAGGTCCAGGACATGTTCCGTCGGCAGGTCCGCCACCTCGGTCGGCTCGTCGAGCAGTTCCTGGATTACGCCGCGCTGGAGCACGGTCGCGCCCCCACGGTGCAGGTGGCTCCGACCGACCTGGTCGCGCTGCTGGAGGAGGTCGTCGAGCTCCACGCCGACCGCGGCGAGCTGGCGCTCGAGGTCCGTGGCGACGTCCCGCCCGGGTCGGTCGATCCTGCTCGGACCCGCCAGATCGTCGGCGAGCTCGTCGCCAACGGTCTCCGGTTCAGTCCGTCGGGTACCCCGGTCACGCTCGTCGTCGAAGCCCGCGGCGACGCGGTCGCCGTGTCGGTCACCGACCGGGGGCCGGGGATCAACGAGGCCGCCCGCGAGCACGTCTTCGACAAGTACTACCGCTCTCCGGACAGCACCGGCAGCGGACTCGGGCTGTTCGTCGCACGCGCGCTGGCCGAGGCTCAGGGAGCTCGGATCGAACTCGACGACGTCGCGTCCGGCTGCCGGGTCACGCTGACCGTGCCCGCCGCACGCACCGGACGGGACTGACGTGCGGGTCCTGTTGGCCGACGACGACGCCGGCATCCGGCTCGTCGTGTCGCTGAACCTGCAGCGCCGCGGGTGGGAGGTCGACACGGCCGTCGACGGTGACGACGCCCTGTCGCAGGCGACGAGCGGACGCTACGACGCGATCGTGCTCGATCAGCTGATGCCGGGCCTGACGGGTATCGAGGTGGCCGAACGCCTGACTCGGGACGTCCCGGTGATCCTCTACTCGGCGTTCGTGGACGACAGCGTGCAGCGGCGGGCCACCGACCTCGGCCTGCCGACGGTGGGCAAGGCCGACATCCCCGAGCTGCTCGCGATGCTCGACGAGGTGCTGGCCGACTGACCGAGCCGGTGGCTCAGAACGTGGCGCTGTCGCCGCAGGCGCACGAGCCCGACGCGTTCGGGTTCTCGATGGAGAAGCCCGAGGCCTCGAGCGATTCCTTCCAGTCGATGACCGCGCCCTGGATGTAGGGCGTGGACATCTTGTCGACCCGGACCGTCACGCCGTGCTGCGTTCTCGATCAGGTCGCCATCGAGCTGGCGGTCGTCGAAGAACAGCGCGTAGCGGAACCCGGCGCAGCCACCGGCCTGCACGGCGACCCGTAGGGCGACGTCGTCGACATCCGGCTGATCGACCAGGAAGCCGCGGACCTTGTCCGCGGCGGTCTCGGTCAGCGTCACGGTGGAGGTCGGGGTGTCGGTCGCGCTCACGGGGCGCTCCTCACGGTCGCTGCGGATCGGGCGTCCGATCCTGGTCACTGGGGGGCACCGGCCAGGGGGTGGCGGGAACCGATGACGAGTGTACCGACGCACCCTGCGAGGTCGACCACCTCGATCGCTCCACCACCGGTGCACGCGGCGGGTGTCGGCGCGCGGATTTACCGTCCGCGGCGATCCGACTCGAAGGCGATCCGCACCAAAGGCCTCCATGACGATCGTCACAGTCTAGTCGCCGCGTACAGCGAGCTGGCAGGTCGAAACGGATCGGCGTGCTTGCCACGCAACAGGCTCGAGTTCGGCTGCGGCCAGGATGTTGTCCACGTAGGTGCCACCGGTCACGTCGGCGGAGACGGCTGTCACCGCCGGGCCAATCGTGTCGACACCGCGCGAGTCGCCGAGGGCTCCGACGGTCATCGTCGCGGCTCGTCGCGCCGGACGGGCTCGTACGCGCCGTGCCCGTCCGGCCAGCCGGGCACGATCCGGCCGCCGGAGCCGCCGGACCACGTCCGCGTGCGTCGAGCGGCCGTCGAGCGGTGGACAGGTCGGGGAAGTCCGGTGATCCGTCGACTCCCGGCACCTCGACGCCAGCCGCTTCGGGACCTGAGCAGGAACGTGCGACCTAGCCACGGCTCGATAGCACCCGATCGGCGAGTACTAGGTGGCCGAGATGCCGCTGATGATGCCCCGGTCGCTGCCGCAGGTCGATGCTGCCATGCGGGGGTTGCCCGGACGATGTCGGTGACGGCGAGAGTCCGGTGCGCGCATCCGGACGGCGCCGGGCCGCGACAGGGTCCTCGACCCGCGCACCGTCCGCCTCCTGCCCGGCCGCGGGAGAGCGCTGATGCCGCCCACCACGCCGCGCCGCCCGCGACGCCGCCGCGACCTGCGCCTCATGCGCGCTGCCCTCGTCTGTCCGTCGAGGTCCGGACGCCAGGCCCGGGCCGCGACGCCGCGCGCGGTGGCCACCGACCCATCCGGACCCACCCCGGCCCGAAGCCGCCGCGTCGAGGCTCCCTCGCCGACGGCCCGACGCGGTGGAGGTCGAGATGCGGTCTCTGGCAGGGACCGCGTGCGCCGTCCTGCCTGTTCGTCCTCGCGGCGAGCACACCGGCGTTCGGTCACGCCGAGCTCGCGCCCCCAGCTGCCGCCGGGCGCTGGCGTGCCGGACTGACGCTGCTGGTCGCCCACGGGTGCGGTGGCGAGGAGGAGCGGATCTGGACCGCGCCGATGGAGGAGGAGGCGACGACCTCCATCTCATCGAGGTTGCCGCTCGAGCTCGCCATGAGACCCGCAGCCGGCGTGACCGGCTGGACCTGCGCGACGGCCACCGATCCGCAGCGGGACGGGGTCACCAACGCCACCTGGCGTCAGCGATGACCCGGAGAGGACCTCCGACACGCTGCAGCTGCCCATCGACGTGACCGTCGCCGACGTGCCCGACGGCAGCGTGGCTGGCTCCGCGGTCGAGCAGGGCTGACCGCCGGCGAAGCGCTTCGTGGACCCTCGAGGGCAACCTGCGCGGCGGCGACGAGATCCCGGCGCTGCCGGCTGCTGATCAAGAGACGCCGCGGTGCCCCCGACCTGGGACGGGAGGCGGGTGGAGCCGTCGGAGCTCGGCCACACCACTGCAGGGCATCCGAGGACAGCGGTTCACGGCGCCGATCGTGGCAGCAATCGCGCTCGGCCTCGCAGGGGTGGGCGTCCTCGGCTGGCGCTCGGTGCGGGGACGCGGGAGGAGCCGCGCCCGTGGACGTGGGCGGGTTGCGACGAGAGCCGAGGCCGCGCGAGGACGCGGCCTCACCTTCGACGCCGGACGGGTGGAGCTCGCAGCGAGCTGCCCACCCGACCCGTCGCTTCAGTCGAGTTCGGATCGACGATACCGGTCCTCCACCGACGTGCTGATCGGCCCATCGAACGACTCGATGTAGTCGATGATGAACGAGTTCGAGCACGCGGCCACCGTTCGAGTCGACGATGGTCGTCGTGATGTCCCGGAACATCGTGTCCGCGTCCCCGCCGAGGGTGAAGTGACTCGGTGGCCGTCGTTAGGTGGCGCTCGGGTCAGAGCGGATCGCCGCCGATGGTCGCCGACACCCACGCGCGATCCAGCGGCCAGCGACGAGTGCGAAGATGAACGACATGCCGCTGCGACCTGCAGGAAGCCACCGTCCGGGTCCGGACGCTCTGGACCGTCGCTGGAGTGCCTCGAGGAAGGTCGCGCGGAGATCTCCGCCTGCACCGAGCGGTACCCCGAACGGGAAGTTCGGCGATGTCCTGCGCGTGATGTCACCCGCCTCGTTGGCCTGGTTCCCGCCGGATCCCCGCCGAAGTTGGTCGACCGCGATGCCCCAACCCAGCCCGAAGGCGTCCGCATCACGTCGGTGAAGAAGTTGCCGCCGGCGGTCTCCTGGACGCGGCACCACGTAGTTGCGGGTGCCCAGTCGACGGTACGCTCACCGATGACGACGTTGAGCTGCTCGTCGAGCTGCTCGTCGTAGTCCTCCACGACGGCCTGGATCTCGGCGGGGGAAGCCGATCCCCTCCTCGATGACCAGCTCGGACAGGGATTCGACGACAGCGTCGCCGCCTGGTCGCGGGTGATCGTCTGGTCCAGGAACGCAGCGCCGTCGCGGCCGAGGATGATCCCCGCCGGCGCGGGCCTTACGGAGCGAGCACGTCGTGCGTCGAGCCTGCGGCACGTGAGACCGCTCCCCCTGGGGCAGCGTTGTGACGTCCTCGGTTCGCCTCGATGAAGTCGAGCCAGGAGGGGTTCGCCGAGCTGCCCGCGGGTGACCGGCCGACTCGGGCCGAACGGATCGGTCGGGGTAGCCGTTGATGACGCCGGCACCCGCGAGCCGCTCGATCGCGTCCCGGTCGAGGGTCTTGCCGTCGGTGTCACTGAAGGACCCACCGGTCACCGGTGATGGACCGGTCGGATGGCGTAGCCCGCGATGTTGTCGATGACCGTTCCGGCCTGCCCACGACTACGAGCGACGCGAACAGATCGACACCCCGCCAGGCTTGCCCGGCGGACAGGTCGAGGATCGGCGAGCAGGCAGTTCGATGTTCTTCTTGCCGAGGTGCGTGTTGCCCCGTCCAGGGAGCCGTCGAGAACCCGCCGTCAGCCTCGGCCGAGGGCACTCGAGGACCTCGTCGGAGACGACGCTCGACCATCCAGGTGCACGGTCCAGGTCACGTCGATGCGTTCGCCAGTCGGTTGAGCAGGTCGAGCGTCGAGCTCGCCGAGGAACTCGTACTCGTCGGCGAGCGAGCGAGACAGACCGCGCCGGTGGCGGCCTCGTACAGCTCGGGCTCGTCACGCCGCAGTGGTCGCCGGCGTAGAGGTGGTCCGAGGCCGCTGTCGTACTCGTCAGCGAGCGCGCTTCGCGTCCGTCCCGCACAGGTGCGAGTTGACGACGAAGACGTCGACGCCGGCGGCCGCATCTTCGGCAGGACGAGGTCGAGCGCTTCCTCGGCCGGGATCTGCTCGGTGTCGTCACCGAGGCTGGTGATCGACGCCATGTCCCTCCGGAGCCAGGCCGGTCACGCCGACGCTGACGCCGTGCGGCGTTGAAGACGAGGAACTCCTCGACGCCGAGGTCGGCACCGAAGACCTCGCCGGTGGCGATGTCACGGACGTTGGCGGTGACGTAGGGGAACTCGGCGCCTCGATGATCTCGCGCAGGTTGTCCGGGCCGTAGTCGAACTCGTGGTTGCCGAATGGTGTTGACGTCGATCGGCGCCTCGTTCAGCGCCTCGATCATGTGGATGCCGTTGGGCTCGAACAGCCCGGAGTAGACCGACGGACCGATGTCGTCGCCGTTGGCGAGGAACATCGGCGTCGCCCCCGGCCGCTTCCTTGAGCTCCTCGACGAGCGCGAAGTAGCGGGCGATGTCGATCGTTCGACGCCACCGACGGTCTGCACGTACTTGCCGTGGACGTGGGTGTCGTGCAGGAGGGTGACCTCCACGGGTGTGGCTTCCTGCCCGGTCGCGGGGAGGGACACGGTGCTGAGCACCATGGCCGCTGCCAGCGACGGGACGATGAACCTGCGCCTCATGCGCTGTCCTTGTCTGGTCTCCGGGGCCCGGACGACTGGTCCGGGGCCGCGACACACCTCCGCGGTGGACGCCACCTGACCATAGGACCACCGTCCGTCCGGCGGGTGACCGATGTCGTTCACCGGAGGCACCGGGCGAGGACCGCGCGTCGCCGGTGGGGCCATCGGCCGTGGGCGTGCCGTGGTCGCACATCCGTCACCGCACCGCGCGGTGGACGCCCTACCGGCGGGCCAGCCGGGTGGCCGCTGCGGCGACCTCCCCGCGGGGATCGAGGCCAGGTCCCGTTCCGTCGGCCACCTCGACCGCATCGAGGCGGTCCGGAGCACCGTCCGCCGAGACCGAACCGACGACCGCCGCACAGGTCACCACGCCGGCGGTCCGCGCCCGCGCGGTGACCGCGCCCACCACCTTGGTGGTCCACGAGGTCGCATCGAGCCGCCCCTCACCGGTCGATCGACCAGGTCCGCCCCTGCGAGGACGTCGTCGAGTCCGACCAGGTCCGCCACGACGTCGACACCACGAGCCACGGACGTCACCGGGAGCGCGCAGCGCAGACCGAACCCGAGCCCGCCGGCGGCACCGCTGCCCGGCTCGTCCCGGTGGCGATCGCGTGCCAGGTCCCGCTCGGCGACGTCGGCCCAGGCGCCGAGGGCGGCGGTCAGATCCTCGACGTCCTCCGGCGTGGCGCCCTTCTGCGGCCCGAAGACCCGCGCGGCGTCGGCCAGCACGTGCGGAACGTCCGCGAGCAGCACGACCTCGGTGCTCGGCCCAGTCCTCCGCCCAGCCCCCACGACGCGGCGGCGATGCGGTGCAGGTCCTCGCCGCCGATCTTGAGCCCGGAGCCGTCGGTGACCGTCAGGCGGAGCCGAGACCCGGTGAGCGCGCCGGCGCCGCCGTCGACGCTGGCGGTCCCCCCGAGCCCGACCGCGATGCGCGTCGCCCCGACGTCGCGTGCGGCGTCGAGCAGCTCGCCGACCCCGTAGCTGGTGGCCAGCCCGGGTCGGGCCGCTCCGAGGGCGAGCAGGTGCAGGCCGCAGGCGCGCGGCGGATTCGATCACGGCGGTGCCATCGGCCCGCAGCAGCAGCGATGCGTCGACCGGGTGTCCGTAGCGGGCCCGCGACCTCGCGTGACGATCCACGTGTCGTCGCGGTCGCGCAGGACGTCGAGCAGGCCCTCGCCCCCGTCGGACATCGGCACGACCACGAGCTCGTCGTCAGGCCGCTCGGCCGCCAGCCCGCAGCGATGGCCGCCGCTGCCTCGCGTGCGGTGAGCGTGCCCCCGAACCCGTCGGGGGCGACGACGACCTTCACCGCGGCTCCTGCCCGGGACCGAGCGGCCCTTCGGCGGCCCGCGAGCCTAGTGCGTCGTCGGGAGCGAGCACCGGCGGCCGCGCCGGGGCGGTTCCCGTCACGGCGACCGCTGGTACGCTCGCCCGGCGAGTTCTGGTCACTGTGACCAGAACCCCCGACGAGGAGGATCCCCCGTGCGCTCGCCACCTCCACACCGGTCCGGGTCCCGCCCGTCGGCTGCGCCGGCGCGGAACGTCACCGGGCACACCGACCATCCCGGTCGGCTCCCCGCTGCTGCTGCTCGGCCGCGGCGCCGACCGCGGGAGCGAACGCGGGCGTGGTGTGCCCCGGCGACCTCCCCGCGGCGGACGACCCGGCGCTGCTCGAGCGGGCGCTCGCCGCGAAGGCCGCGCTCGGGGACCGGGTGATGCTCCTCGGCCACCACTACCAACGCGACCAGGTCATCGCGCTCGCCGACGCGCGGGGCGACTCGTTCGAGCTGTCCCGTCAGGCGGCCGCCGCGGACGCCCCCTACATCGTGTTCTGCGGGGTGCACTTCATGGCCGAGTCGGCGTCGGTGCTCGCTCGGCCGGACCAGACCGTGATCCTCCCCGACCTCGCCGCCGGCTGCTCGATGGCCGACATGGCCGAGATACGCCAGGTCCGCGACGCCTGGGCGCGGCTCGAACGGGCCGGGGTCGCCGACGTGACCGTCCCGCTGACCTACATGAACTCGACGGCCGCGATCAAGGCGTTCTGCGGCGACCACCGCGGCGCGATCTGCACCTCGTCGAACGCGCCGGCGGCGATGCGCTGGGCCTTCGAGCAGGCGGACGGCCCCGGCGGCGACGGCAAGGTGCTCTTCCTGCCCGACCAGCACCTCGGCCGGAACACCGCCGTGCTCGCGCTCGGGCTCGGGCTCGACGACTGCGTCGTCTACGACCCGTGGCAGCCGGACGGCGGCCTGACCGACCAGCAGCTGCGCGACGCCCGCGTGATCCTGTGGAAGGGCCACTGCTCGGTCCACGCCCGGTTCCAGCCCGAGATGGTCGACGCGCTGCGCGCCCGGGAGCCGGACGTCGAGGTGCTCGTCCACCCCGAGTGCCGCCACGAGGTCGTCCAGCGCGCGGACCGCGTCGGATCGACCGGCCAGCTGATCCGCTGGGTCGAGGAGGCACCCGCCGGTGCGACGCTCGCGGTCGCGACCGAGCTCAACCTCGTCAAGCGGCTCGCCGACGAGCACCCCGACAAGCGGGTGGTGTTCCTCGACGACACGGTGTGCTTCTGCGCCACGATGAACCGGATCGACCTGCCCCACGTGACCTGGGTGCTCGAGTCGCTCGTCGCCGGCGAGGTCGTCAACGAGGTCCGGGTCGACGACGCCGATCCGCGACTCGGCGCGGGTGGCGCTCGAGCGCATGCTCGCGCTGCCCGGCGACGGCAGGGCCCGGATCGCACCGGGACGCCGGCAGGTGACCATCGCCCCTGCCTCGCGGGAGCCGCTCGTAGCGTCGAGGTGCACCGCTCGACGGTGCCACCTCGACGTGGAGGACCGACCGTGGAGCGCTGGACGTCCGTCGCCGACACCGTCACGCCCCGACTGCGAGGCCGTCGAGGCGAGGCTCGCCGACCTCCGCGAGCTGCTCCAGACGGCGACGGGCTCCACGCCGCTACGAGCCACCGAGCGGGTGACGGCAGCTTCCTGCTCGACCTGCCGACCCGGGCGCTCGGCCGCGACCTCGCCAAGCAGGTCCGCGTCCGCGACCGGGATCGGCGCCACCGCGATCGCGGCCGTGGCGGGCACGCGCCTGCCGCTCGCGCTGTTCCCGCCTTCGAGGGCAGCATCGAGCTCGCGGTCGTTCGCCAGCCGCCTGACGCTGACGGTCACGCGTCGGCGACCATGCACCGCGACGCGCCTCGGCCCGCTCGGTGGGGTGCTCGACGCCGCCGCGCTGCGGTGGATCGGTGACGCGACGGCGCAACGGCTGGTCACCGACCTCGTCCGCGTGCTCGAGGCGGCGACGCGACCGGCGCAGGACCGGCGGTGAGGCCGCCGAGCCCCGACGTCCCGTGGCCGAGTGATGACGCCGGCGCCGATCGTGGTGTGCACGAGGACGACGCCGCTGCGCGACTGCGTCCGGACGCTCGTGCTCGACGGAGGCGTGTCGGGTCTGCCCGTCGCTCGACAACGACGGCGGCCTCGTCGGGGTCCTGTCCGAGGCCGACCTGCTCCCCCGTCATCGCGCCGGAGGGCGTCCCGGGTCCGGGCGCCGCGCCAGCCGAGGAGGACCGGCGGCGCGAGGCACGGACCGCGGGCGCGGCGTGCTCGCGCCCGCCACGGTGCACCGCGCCCGACGCGGCCCGTGATCGGCCGCGGCCCGCGAGATGCTCGACCACGACGTGGCCGGCTGGTGGTCATCGACGGCGGCGAGGTGACCGGGATCGTCACCCGCGCACGACGTCATCCGGGCGCTCGTCCGCGCCGACGACGATCTCGCCGACGGCGGTCGCGGTACTGCTCGCGCGACCGCGGCGCCACCGACCTCAAGGTCGACGTCCACGCCGGCGAGGTCAGCCTCGACGGCGAGGTCGAACTGCGCACCGTGGCTGCCGAGCTCCCCCGCTGGTCGCGCGCCGATCCCGGGCGTCGAACGAGCGTCGACGCCACACGAGGCTCGGGTGGCGCGACCGACGACCTCGTGACCTCGACACCGTCGCCGCTCGTCTGACGAGCAGCGCGCGTCACCGCGCACGCGGGCTCAGACCGCGCGCACCGCGAGGGCGCCCGGCGGCCATGCCCTTGAACTTCGGCACCTCGTGCAACTCGGCCACCAGCAGCGGCGTGTCCGGCGGCAGGTGGTCCTTGAGCGCGTGGTAGACGGCCGAGCGGTGCAGGTCGCTGTCGACGAGCACCAGGCCCGGCCGCAGCGGGAGGAGCTCCCGCCACGGGCCCTCCGGTCCGAGCCGAGGTCGTGGCCGTCGAGGTAGCCGAGGTAGAGCACGTCGTGTCTCCGGTCGACGGCTGAGGCTACGGAGCGGCGGGATCCCGAGCTACGCCCCGGCCCCAGGTGGTCGCGGACGAAGGGTCGACCGCATCGAGGTACGCCGCGCCGTCGAGCAACGCGCGGTCGTTGTGATCCGCGTCGCGCACGTCGACGAGCCCGGCCCCTGCGGTCGAGGCCACCTCGCGCGACAGTTCGTGTGGCACCGTCCGGTCCCGGTCACCGGCCACCACCAGGACCGGTGCCGACACCGATGCGAGGTGGTCGCCGGTGGCGAAGCGGTCGCGCAGGAGGAGCCCGACCGGGAGGAAGGGCAGCTGGCGACGCCCGACGTCGGCCAGCTCGGGAACGGTGATCGCAGCACCACGGCGAGCGGTTCCCGTTCCGCCGACAGCCTGGCGGCGACGGCCGACCCGAGCGACTCGCCGAGGTGGACGATCCGGTCCGCGTCCACCTCCGAGCGGCTCTCGAGGTGGTCGCGAGCCGCGAGCGCGTCCGCCGCGAGCCCGGCCTCGTTCGGCGATCCGGGGTTGCCGCCGTACCCCCGGTGTTCGAGGAGCAGGACGGCGTGCCCGCGCGCGACCAGACCGCGCGCCAGCGGGAGGCGCAGCGCGCGGTTCCCGGCGTTCCCGGGCGCGACGAGGACCGTGCTGACGGGACGCTCGTGCGGCGAGGAACCAAGCTCACCAACGCCAGCCCGTCCGAGGTCACGATCGTGACCTCCTCGACGTCGGGAGGTGCTGCCGGCGCCGAGGTGTCGGGCAGGTGGATGAGCTGACGCTGGAACACGGCGGCCAGTCCCGCGACGACGACGTAGACGACGAGCAGCCCGACCAGGAACCGGACCACGGATCAGCCGAACGACGGGAGGGGTGCCGCGACCGGGGTGAGCTCCCGGTGCTCGGCTTGCTCGAACACGTCCGTCCCCGCTCGTCCCCGGCAGCCTGCCAGGCGGCCGAGCAGACCGCGAGACCATCCCCGTCGCGGCCGAGCGGCCGAGCGTGTGCGCGGGACACCGACTCCGTCGGCCAGCGCCGCCCGGCTGGCGGTCAGGGACCGGACGGCCGGTGGCCACACGTTGCACCGAGGTCGGTCGCACGGGAGGCGGCTGGGCTCTGTTCGTCAGCGATGACCCGCTGTGGGCCGATTCGGCGCCCTACTTCTGTCCGCGGCCGAGCCGGTCGTCCCGCGGGCGGCCGATCCGCCGCGATGTCCGGACGGCCGGTGGAGGCCAGGTGCGGCCCCGTTCGGGTGGCCCGCCCTCCGACCACCGGTGGTGCGAGAGTGCACGCGGATGCCGCGACCCCCCGGTCGCGGCGATGGAGCCACGGGAGGCAACATGGCTGCGAACGGGGCGCAGGTGCCCGACGTCCGGGAGACCGGGCTCGAGCGTGCCGACCTCGAGGAGGCGGCGGAGGAACTCGGGATCGAGGACGTCGACGACCTCGACGACCAGGCGCTGCTCGAACGCATCGGCGTGGAGCTCGGGGAGGTCGACCCGGACGAGGGCGACGTCGACGACGCGAGCGACGACGCCGAGGAGACCGACGCGGAGGACACCGCCGACGACGCGACCGACGACGCCGAGGACACCGACGCGGAGGACACCGCCGACGACGCCGAGGACCAGGCCGAAGAGCCGACCGACGACGCCGAGGACCAGGCCGGCGATGAGGACGACACCTCGATGACGCCGGCCAAGAGCGAGGGTGAGTACCGCTTCGAGGACGACCCGCGCGAGGGCATCGAGCCCGTGCTCGACCTCGAACTCGGCCCGCTCGCGCTCGACGTGCTCGGCGTCGAGGTCCACCTCAAGCGCGTCCACGCGGTGCTGACGGCGAACCCGAACGGCAGCCACAACGTCATCGGCAAGCTCCTCGCGGGACTCGCGCGGGCGATCAGCTCCGGCGGCGACGAGGCTGACGAACACGAGGACACCGACGACGCCGACGAGGACCAGGACGACGACGGCGGTCTCCTCCACAAGGCGACCGCACCCGCCCGAGGTCTCGTCCGAGGCATCAAGAACACCTTCGACAAGGACTGACCCGCCAACTGTCCCGACGGAGGGGCCCCGTTCCCGGCGCGTCTGCCAGGGTCGGAGCCCCGGTCCAGCAAGGAGCCGATCGTGCCCGTCAACCGTCCACACCAGCGCTACCTCGACTACCTGTTCGCCCAGGCCCGCGCGAGCCGGTACCCGAGCCACCAGATCCTGAAGCGGATCGAGGGCGCCATCAGCGACCGCGAGACCGCGGAACGCTACGTCGATCTCCTGATGGAGGAAGCCGAGACGCAGCGGTACCCCAGCCTCGAGATGCTCGACCGCGCCAACCGCATCGTCACCAAGATGGCGGTCGCGGACGTCGCCCAGCAGATCGAGGACGAGCTCGACCAGGCAGCTGGCTGACCACCGACCACGACCCGTCGAACCCGTAGGGAAGGATCCCGAACATGTCCAGCGCCACCGTCGCCCCCCGACCGGCCTCCGGAACGCTCGCCGAGGTCGTCGACATCATCCTCGACAAGGGACTGGTGATCGACGCGTACGTCCGCGTCTCGCTGGTCGGCATCGAGCTGCTGACCATCGACATCCGTGTCGTGGTCGCCAGCGTCGACACCTACCTCCACTTCGCCGAGGCCACCAACCGACTCGACCTGCGTGGCCAGGCCGAGGAGCACGACGCCGATCTGCAGGACCTGGTCGGCGGTATGGCCGGCTCCAAGACCGAGGGAGCCCTCGACGCGGCTGGGGACAAGGCCGACGAGGCCCTGGCCTCCGGCAAGGAGAAGGTGAAGGCCGTCTTCGGCAAGGACGACGAGGAGTCCGAGCAGGAGCAGGAGGACTGACGTGCCGCTCCTCGTGCACGGCGTCAGCCGTGGGCTGTCCGACGACGCGTGGAGCGAGGGCGACGACCCCGCCTTCCGCACCGTCGCCGATGGGCAGCTCGTGGCGTTCCTGTCGGAGACGGACGTCGAGGAAGCACTCCCGACGCGGGCCAACCTGCTGCACCACCTTCGCGTCCTCGAGCACGTCGGCGAGCACCTGACCGTTCTCCCCATGCGGTTCGGGGTCGTCGTGCCGGACGCGGACGCGTTGGTGGCCGACTTCCTCGGGCCGGAGCAGGATCGGTTGCTCGCGACCCTCGACCGGATCGACGGACACGTCGAGCTCCGCTTGCGAGGCAGCTACGACGAGCCGACGGTCATCCGCGAGGTGCTCGACGACGACCCACGGGCTGCGCGGCTCCGCGGTCGCCGCGGGACGGACGCCAAGATCGAGCTCGGGGAACGGATCGTCCACGGGATCGAGCGGCGACGCGACCAGGACCGGGACCGAACCGTCGCTGCGCTGCGCCCCCACGCTGCGGCCGTCACGACGGGCCCCGTCTCGCAGCCGCTCGACGTCTTCGCCTGTTCGTTCCTGGTCGCGCGGACCGAGCGCGAGGACTTCGAGCGAGCCGTCGGCCAGCTCGGCGAGTCGCTCGCTCCACTGATCCGGCTGGAACTGGTCGGTCCCGTCCCCCCCTTCAGCTTCACCGACGCGACGGAGGCCGTGTGGGCCTGATCCGCGGGCTGCTGACGTTGCCGATCACCGGCCCCGCCAAGGCCGGGTGGTGGATCATCGAGCAGATCGTGGGTGCGGCGGAGGCCGAGCTCTACGACGAGGGGAACATCACCACCCAGCTCCGCGCGCTCGCGGCCGCGGTCGAGGCGGGCGACATCACCGAGGAGCAACACGCCGTCGCGGAAGCGGCGCTCATCGACCG
The DNA here is from genome assembly GCA_963850715.1 of uncultured Nitriliruptoraceae bacterium. GTDB lineage: Bacteria > Actinomycetota > Nitriliruptoria > Nitriliruptorales > Nitriliruptoraceae > Nitriliruptor. The sequence continues at coordinate 354,381 of CAWKMM010000005.1, forward strand.
GCTCGTCGAGGCACGAGCGCGCCGGACCGACGTTGCACAGGAGACCCCGTGAACGACCAGGACCGGACCAAGCAGGACCTGCAGGACGAGCTGCGCGATCGAGGGTTGCCGATCAGCGGCACCAAGCAGGAGCTGCTCGACCGTCTCGAGGAGGCCTCGACCGAGCCTTCGCTCGACGATCGGACCAAGGACGAGCTGCAAGACGAGCTCCGTGCGCGGGAGCTGCCCACGTCGGGCAACAAGACCGAGCTGATCGATCGCCTGCAGTCCGACGAGGTCCGAGCGCTCCGTGCGCTGACCCGTGACGAGCTACAGGACGAGCTCCGGCGACGGGGTGAGCCGATCTCGGGCAGCAAGGCGGCTCTCCGCGATCGGCTGCTCGGCGTGCGCGGCCTCGCCGGCGTCGCCGACGCGGTACCGGCCGAGGACACCGCGGACGAAGCCGCCGACCAGGCCGCCGACCAGGCTGAAGACGCCGCGGAGAGCCCGGCGGGCGCCGCCGCCTCGGTCGCCGACGGCGCCGTGGACACCGCAGCAGGTGCGGCCGAGACCGCGGTCGATGCCGCCGAGTCCGGAGCGACGAGCGCAGCCGAGGCCACCGAGGGGGTGGCGACCAGCGCGGCTGAGCGGGCTCGGAAGGTGATCGAGAGCGCGCAGGCCCGTGCACACGAGATCATCGACACGGCCAGCGAGCAGGCGGAGGAGCTGCTCGAGGCTGGCGGCGCAGCCACCGACGACGCGGAGGGCCGGGCCGACGATGCCGCGACGACGTCCAGGACCAGGCCGACGACGAGCACGACGCCGAGGAGGACGACGAGGACGTCCAGGACCAGGCCGACGCCGCCACCGACGAGGACGACGAGGACGACGACGAAGACGACGAAGACGAGGACGAGGACGAAGACGAGGACGAGGACGAAGACGACGAGGACGACGGTCCGAGCCTCGACCCCGACGACGACGAGTACGTCACCGAGGATCGGCTCCAGGCGCGGGACCGGGGGGAGTACCGGGTCGAGGACGATCCCCGTGACGAGGTCGAGGAGGTCGTCGACCTCGAGCTCGGCCCCGTGGCGATCGACATCCTCGGGCTCGAGGTCCACCTCGACCGGCTCCACGCCGCCATCGTGGCGAACGCCGGCCCCGACCACGCGGTCATCGGCCGGATCCTCGCGCAGATCGCGAAGAACCTCGAGAAGGTCGGGCTCGGGATGCTCGTCGACCGGCTCACCGACGCGGTGGAGAAGGCGCTGTCGGCGCTGCCCTCGCCCTCGGGGGACGGCACGGACGAGGCCGACGACGACCGCGACGACGACGGCGGTGGTCGCGGCGGCGACACGAGCGTGGCCAGTTCCATCTTCCGCAAGCTGACCGCGCCGATCCGGGCCGCGATCCGCCTCGCCAAGAAGCTGTTCGGTGGTGGCGGGTCGGCGGCGAGCAGCGCGGTCGGAGCGGCCAAGCACGCGGCGAACGTGGTCAAGCCGAGCAACGGCCCGGTGAAGAAGCTGCGCGAGGGCAAGAAGGCCGTGGACGACGTCAGCGACGTCGCGTCGAAGGCGACCGGCGCCGGGTCCTGACCCCGCTGCCCTAGCGTGTGCCCGGCGTACGAGGAGACGATGTGAGCTACGAGGACCGCACCAAGGCCGAGCTGCAGGACGAGCTGCGGGAGCGCGAGCTGCCGGTCAGTGGGTCCAAGCAGGAGCTGGTGGACCGCCTCACCGAGGCCGACGACGCAGACGAGGATGGCGCCGATGACGTCGACGCCAGCGATGAGGACACCGACGCCGGGACCGACGAGCCGGACGAGGACCGTGAGCGTCCGGCCACCAGCTCGGGCTCCTCGAGCGGGAAGGGACCGAAGCCGCTCCAGCTCGCCCGCATGGCGGCGCGTCAGCTGGAACAGATCAGCGGCCGGCCCGTCAACGGCGTCACCGGGCTGGAACGTGCCGACGAGGGATGGCGTGTCGGCGTCGACGTCGTCGAGATCGCCCGCATCCCCCCCTCGACCGACGTGCTCGGCAGCTACGAGGTGGTCGTCGACGACGACGGCGACCTCCTGCGCTACGAGCGGATCCGTCGCTACATCCGGGGCCAGGCCGGGGACGATCAGTGAGCGGACCCGGTGCGAACCCCTACATCCGCCGGCCCTCCACACCGGCACCTCGCAGCAACGACGGGCTGGCGGACCTGCTCGAGCGGGTGCTCGACAAGGGCATCGTCATCGCGGGTGACATCCAGATCAACCTGCTCGACATCGAGCTGCTCACGATCAAGGTGCGCCTGCTCGTCGCATCCGCCGACACGGCCCAGCAGATGGGCATCGACTGGTGGAAGCACGACCCGTTCCTGACCGGCCAGGACCGCGAGCTCGCCCAGGAGAACTCGATCCTGCGCGAACGCGTGGACCAGCTCGAAGCGGCGATGGGCGCGAAGCTGGCGCCGGGCGAACCATCCCCAGGCGACCTGATCGGTGAAGGGGCGCTCGACCGTGCCGCGACGCGCGGTCAACCTGTCCCCACCGGTGCGTTGCTCCACTCACCCGGGCAGGGAGAGGGTGGCGATCGTCCTGGTCCTGTGGAGTCCGACGAGGTCCGGCTCGAACCCGCCGGAGAGGACGCGCAGCTCGAGATCGAGCGCGAGGATGACGGCACGGTCCGGGTCTCGGCGACCCCCGACTGGTCGGCGCGCACGAAGGCCGAACTGCAGGACGAGCTGCGCGATCGCGACCTCCCCGTCTCGGGCACCAAGGACGAGCTCATCGAGCGGCTGCGGTCGGGACGCTGAGCCCGCGGTCAGGAGGCACGAGGTGACGGCCGAGCGCGATCTGCTCCGCGACCTGCAGACGGTGCTGTCGTCGGCGGACGTCGACGTGACCGCGCTCGTCGAGGGTGCCTGGGCCGAGGCGCAGGAGGAGGTCCGGAGCACCCTGCGTCGGATGATGGCGCACGACCTCCTCGCGCGGTCGCTCGCGACCCTCCAGGGCGAGGGCGCACCAGCCCCGGCGGCCGCACCCGAACCCGACGGCCCCGCCCGGGCCGTCGGACCGTCCGCGTCCGAGTCGCCCACCGAGGGTGACCACCTCACGTACCTGTTCGGGGTGGTCGGACCCGACTCGTCCCTGCCCCGCTCCGAGCTCCCGCGGATGCCCGGGGGCGGCCCGCTGCGGCTGCTCGACGTCCGCGCCGGTCAAGCGCTCGTCTGCGACGTCGATCCCGCCGTCTTCGAGGTGCTGCGACGCCCCGGGCCGGACGGGCTCGACGTCCTCGCGGCCGCCGCGCAGGTCCACGACGCGGTCCTCGCCCGGTTCGTGGACGCGCCGGTGCTGCCCCTCCCCCTCGGCACCGCGCTGCCCGACGATGCCACCGTCATCGACCTCCTCGACCGTCACGTGATCGAGCTGACGCGGGAGCTCGAACGGCTGAGCGGACTCGCCGAGTGGTCGGTGACCGTCCGCACCATCGAGCCAGCCGGTGAACCGGACGCCCCCGACACGCCAGCCTCGGGTCGCGAGTACCTCGAACGCCGCCGGGAGGCGCTCTCCCACCGCGAGCGACGATGGGCCGATCAGGAGGCGTTCGCCGAGGCGGTCCACGGCCCGCTCGAGGCATGCGCCGTGGCCGGGCGCCGCGTCCACGGCCGACCGCTCGAGGAGGCCGCGCCACCGCTCGTGCACGGGGTCTACCTCGTCGCCTCCGACGCGGTCGACCGCTTCGAGTCGACGCTCGCCTACCTGCGTGGCGAGCATCCCGACGCGGTCATCGAGGTCACCGGGCCGTTGCCCCCCTACCACTTCACCGAGGTCGACCTCTCCGCTGGTGCCGAGCCGGCGTCGTGAGCTCCGGGCCCGATCCCGTGCAGTACCTGCCGGCCGGGACCGGCCCCCGGCTGGGGGACGACGCCACCCTCGTCGACCTCCTCGACCGCGTCCTGGAGCGCGGCGTCAGCATCACCGGGGACGTGGTGCTCTCGGTCGCTGGGGTCGATCTCGTCTACCTCGGGCTGCGCCTGATCATCAAGAGCGTCGACGGTGACGAGGGGGGCCTGTGATCCACCTGTACGCGCTCACCGCTGCCGCGGTGGACGTCGCGGTCCCCGGCGTCGACGCGTCCGCTGTGACCGCCGTCGCCTGCGGCCGTTTGCACGTCGTCATCAGCGAGCACGCGGCACCCCCACCCGCATCCCGCGAACGGGCCCTCGAGCACGCCTCCACGGTCGCCGCCGTCGCCGACCTCACCCCGAGCGTGCCCGTCCGGTTCGGCGTGACCCACGCAGCGATCGACGACCTACGGGCGACGATCCGCGGCGCCGAGGACGTCCTGCTCGGGATGCTCGCCCGCATCGGGACCTCGGTCGAGTACGTCGTACGGGCGATCGCACCTGCCGCCGCACCGGCAGCGGTCACCGTCCCCGAGGGTCCGCCCGAGGGTCGCGGACGCCGGTTCCTGGAGCAGCGTCTCGCAGCCGAGCGAGCGGCGACCACGGCGAGGTCGAGCCTGGCGGCCGGTATCGCGACCGTCACCGCACCCCTGGCGGCCAGAGCGAGCGAGGTGGTCGACCGCGACGGCGCCACGGGACCCGAACGCTGCTTCCTCGTCGCCCGTGTCGCGAGCGAGCCGTTCGCCGCGGCGGCGGCGACCGCGCTGGCCGAGCGCGACGATCTCCTGGTCGCTGGCCCTTGGCCGCCGTACACCTTCGCCGACGTGGAGATCGGCGGGTGATGGACGTCTCGGGTGACCTCCCACGGCGCGACCTCACCGCCCTGGCGGGCTTCGACCTCAGCAGCGAGCTCGACCGTCTGCTCGACGGCGGGCGTCGCGGCGACGCGGATCCCGCGGACGTGCAACGGGGCCTCGCCCAGCTGGTGCTGACGCTCGTGGAGGTGCTGCGTGAGCTGATGGAACGCCAAGCCCTGCGGCGCATGGAGTCCGGGACGCTCGACGACGACGAGATCGAACGGCTCGGGAGCACCTTCATCGCCCTGCGTGAGCGGATGGACGAGCTCAAGGAGGTGTTCGGGCTCACCGACGAGGACCTCAACCTCGACCTCGGCCCCCTCGGCAAGCTGCGGTGACCGACGGCGAGATGGTGCCCGCGGCCCGGGGTCACGCCCGACGCCGCGAGCTAGCGTGGGCCGGTCGCCCTGACCCGGAGGTGGGACGTTGGCCGTCGACCTGAACCGCGCGCGTCGTGTGCTCGAGGGACTGCTCGGGATCCCGGCGACCGAGGGCAACTCCGTCGAGCGCCTCCGCAACGGCGACGCGATCTTCCCGGCCATGTTGGAGGCCATCGCCGGCGCCGAGCACACCGTCGACTTCGCCACCTTCGTCTACTGGCAGGGCGAGGTCGCCGAAGCTTTCGCCCGCACGATGTGCCAGCGCGCCCAGGCGGGGTCCGCGTCCGCGTCATCCTCGATTCGCTCGGCACCCGGCACATGGACGAAGCCCTGCTCGAGCGCATGTCCGACGCGGGCATCGCCGTCCACCACTTCCGGCCGCAGGACGGCGGCTTCGACGATCTCAAGCGCATCGGGCACCGCACCCACCGCAAGGTGCTGGTCGTCGACGAGGAGATCGCGTTCACCGGCGGGGTCGGGATCGCCGAGGAGTGGGAGGGGGACGCCCGGGACGAGACCGAGTGGCGCGACTCGCACTTCCGGATCCGCGGACCGGCTGTGGACGGTATGCGGGCCGCGTTCGTCGACGACTGGCTCGAGGCCGACGACTGGCCGCATCACCGACGAGCGCGACCGGTTCCCCGAACAGCCCCAGGACGGCACGCAGGTCGTCCAGGTCGTCCGCGGCGAGGCCGAGCACGGCTGGAGCGACATCGCGATGCTCAAGCACGCGCTGCTCGACCTCGCCGAGCGGAACGTCAACATCACCACGGCCTACTTCTCCCCCGACCCCCGACTCACCGAGAAGCTGTGTGCGACGGCCCAGCGTGGCGTCGACGTGGTGGTCCTCATGCCCGGTGACCACACCGACAAGCGGCTGCCACAGGTCGTCGGCGAGCTGGCCTACGAGGACCTGCTCGACGCCGGTGTCCGCATCCACCGCTACGAACGCTCGATGCTCCACGCCAAGATCATGACGATCGACGGACGGCATCGCCAACGTCGGGTCGGCGAACGTCAACAGCCGATCGCTCCGCCACGACGAGGAGTGCGACCTGGTGTCTTCGATCCCGAGCTGACCCGCCAGCTCGACGAGGACCTGGCCGAGGACCTCGCGCACAGCCGGCAGGTCGACGCGTCGAGTGGGACCGAGCGCGGGCGTGGTCCAGCGCGTGCAGGAGAAGGTCGCCGACGCCATCGACGGGTTCGTCTGACCGCTGGGCGCTGGGTCCTAGCCCCTTCGGGTCGCGGTCCACGAACGGCGGTCGCACGCACCTCGGCGACGACGCTCGTGCCGCGCAGATCGACCTCCACCTGGTCGCCGGGTGCCGACGTCGGCGGACAGCAGCCCGAGACCGATCCCGACGCCGAGCGTCGGCGAGAACCCGCCCGAGGTCAGCGTGCCGACGACCCGGTCGCCCTGGCGGACCTGGCTGCCCGGCCCGCAGCGGCCGTCGGCCCGTCGTGGCCAGGCCCCAGAGACGACGCGTGCGGGCCGGTCGCCGCGGCGCGCGGCGAGCGCGACGGCGCCCGGGAAGCGTCGCGGCTCGCCGGCGGCGTCGGTGAGCTGGACCGCCCAGGACAGCCGCGCCTCGGCGGGGGTGACGTCCGGACCGAGGTCGGCGCCGTGCAGCGGGTAGCCCATCTCGAGCCGGAGCGTGTCACGCGCACCGAGCCCGCACGGCGTCGCCCCCGCGGAGAGCGAGCGCCTCCCACACCGCGCCGGCGAGCTCGGCAGGGACCAGGAGCTCGGCGCCGAGCTCGCCGGTGTACCCCGTCCGGCACAGGACGACGTGCCGCCGTCACACGGCCGTGCGGCGTCGAGGTGGAGGTCGACGACCCCGCCCCACGTGACACGAGCGGCGTCGACCCCGAGGGCAGCGTGCGATCGTCTCGAGCGATCGCGGCCCCTGGACGGCGAGGACCGCCCACGCCGTCGACGCGTCGTCGACCGCGACGGTCCCGACCGCGAGGTCGACCGGGTCGGGGTCCGCAGACGATGCGGCGACGGCCACCGCGGGGCGCGCCTCCTCCACCAGATCGGCCGCGACCCGACGCAGCCGCTCGACGACGGCTGCGGTGTTGGCCGCGTTCGGCACCGTCAACCAGCGGCTGGCCGACAGGCGGTAGACGATCAGGTCGTCGATGATCCCCCCGTCCTCGTCGGTGCAGAGGGCGTACCGCGACGCACCGTCGACGATCGCGGCGGCGTCCGCGGTGAACGCACGATCGACGGCGGCGGTCGCGGCCGGACCCGTGATCCACACGGTCCCGAGGTGGGACACGTCGAACACCCCGACGTCCTCGCGCACCGCGGCGTGCTCGGCCAGCACCCCCTCGAACGACAGCGGCATCGCCCAACCGGCGAACGGGGCCAGCTTGGCGCCGCCAGCGAGGTGCCGCCTGGTCAGCGGCGTGTGCCGGAGGTCCCCGACGGGTCCGTCACCGGCCGGCGGTGGGACGGTGTGGTCGCTCACGGGCAGCTCCGATCAGCGGTCGCCCCGCGGCCGCGGGGCGTGGCTCGCCCGGGCACCAGCAGGACCCACCCGGGGACTGACGGACGCTAGCCCGAGTTTCCTGGCTATCTCGTTCGAGGGCGGCAGGATGATGGGCTGTTGAGTCGGCATTCCTGGCGCTGACCTGCAGGTTCGCGGTTGCGGGTGCTTGCTTCTGACCGGCCAGAAGTGTATTACCCATATATGACTTCAATCATCGGCAAGCGCCGCGGGAACCAGACCTACTACTACCTGGCCGAATCGGCCCGGGTGGACGGCAAGCCACGGATCGTGTCGAGGAGTACCTCGGCACGGCTGAGGAGGTGATGGCACGTCTCCAGGGCGGCGGGGCCGGGATGCCGGACCGCACCCAACACAAGCGGTTCGGGGACGTAGCCGCGGTATGGGGGTTCTGCCAGCGACTCCAGGTGGCCGAGATCATCGACGAGGTCGTCGGCGACCGCCGGGCGGATGCGGCCGCGTCGGTGGGGACCTACCTGACGCTGGCGACCGTGAACCGGATCGTCGATCCGTGCTCGAAACGGGCGTTCGACGACTGGTGGCAGACCACCGCCGGGCCGAGGTTCGTGCGGCCACGGCTACCCCCAGGCGCGACCGATCATCGCCGGTTCTGGGACGCGATGAACACCCTCGACGTCGACCAGCTCGACCAGATCGAACAGCGGCTCAGCCTCAACGCGATCGAGCTGTTCGACCTCGATCTGTCCGGGCTGGTGCTGGACATGACCAACTTCGCCACGTTCATCGACTCGGACAACGAGCGGGCTCCGATCGCGCAGCGCGGCAAGGCCAAGCAGAAGCGCCACGATCTGCGGCTGGTCGGGCTCGCGCTCGTGGTCACCTGCGACGGCGCGGTCCCGGTGGTCTCGCACCCCTACCCGGGCAACCGGCACGACTCGACCCAGTTCACCGGCCTGATCGACCGGATCGTCGAGCGATGGAGCGGCCTGGGTGGCGACCCGGCCGAGCTGACCGTGACCTACGATTCCGGACAGAACTCGGCCGACAACCAGACCCACATCGAAGATCTCGGCCTCGGCTACGTGACCTCGCTGCCGCCCTCGGACCATCCCGACCTGCTCGCCATCAGCCACGACGACTTCGACGAGGTCGACGCCGACCGGTTCGAGGGCGTGACGGCCCACGACACCACCGTCACCGCGCTGGGGGTCACCCAACGGGCAGTCATCACCCACTCGGCCAGCTTCCACCAACGTCAGGCACGCGGGTTCGACCAGACCCTGGCCAAGGCCCGCCGTCAACTGACCGAGCTCCAGGCCCGTCTCGCGCGGGGCCGCACCCGCAAGTCCGCCGCCGCCGTCCAGGCCGAGATCGATCGCATCCTCGCGCCCCGCTGGCTGTCCCGAGTCATCACCACCACGCTGACCGGCGACACCCCCGCCGACCGCCGGATCACCTGGCGCACCAACGCTTCAGCCCGCCAACGGCTCGAGGACGAGATCTTCGGCAAACGGATCTTGTTCACCAACCGGCACGACTGGTCCGTGGTCGATGTCGTCGCGGCCTACCGGGCACAGCCCGACGTCGAAAGCTCGTTCCGGCAGATGAAGGACCCCCACACGGTGTCGTTCTCCCCGATGCACCACTGGACCGAACAGAAGATCCGCGTCCACGCCTTCTACTGCGTCCTCGCGCTGCAGATCGCCCACCTCATGCGCCGCCAGGCCCACCAGGCCGGCCTGCACCTCTCGGTCCGTGGACTGCTCGCCGAACTCGCCGGCATCGAAGAAACCGTGCTGCTCTACCAGGCCAACCGCGGCCGCCCCCGCGCACGCCGCATGCTCACCGACATGAGCGCCACCGGCCAGCGCCTCTACGAACTGTTCGACCTCGACCGCTACGCCCCCGCCGATGAGCACGTGTGGGTAATACACCCGTCACACCCAGAAACCACCCCTGACCTGCAACAACGCCAGCCAGCCGACGGCTATCAGGAAATGGGCTAGCGATGCGGACCGCTGGGCGGGGTCCCGCCCGCTGCGACCCCCTGGGGGCTCGGCTAGGTTCGAACCTCGCAACGTCGGTGGATCCGCCGCCGCTCCCGCCCCCTCCCAGCGGGCCTCCCGCTGCCCCTCCGACAGGAGACCTGAACGTGGCTACCGAGGTCGAGCTCCCGCAGCTGGGCGAGTCCGTCACCGAGGGCGTCATCACCGCCTGGCTCGTCGAGGTCGGCGACGAGGTCGAGGTCGACCAGGCACTCGTCGAGATCTCCACCGACAAGGTCGACACCGAGATCCCCTCCCCCGTCGCCGGCACCGTCCAGGAGCTCAAGGCCGAGGTCGACGACGAGATCGCCGTCGGCCAGGTCATCGCCGTCATCGGCGAGGGCGCAGCCGACGACGGCGACGACAGCTCCAGCCGACGACGCCGGCGCCGACGACGGCGCGGACGACAGCGACCCGGCGACCGGCGAAGCCCAGACCGACGACGGGGACGAAGGGGCGACGCCACGGATGATGGTGGCGAGGCCGAGACCGGCAGCTCCGACCAGCGGCCGACGCCGCACCGCAGCCAGGCCGCCAGCGACGAACGTCCGAGCTCCGGCCGGCGCGTCGAGAAGGGCGACGGCCACACCCACGACGTCATCGTCCTCGGCGGCGGCACGGGCGGGTACTCGGTCGCGCTCCGGGCGGCGCAGCTCGGGCTCGACGTCGCGCTCGTCGAGCGCGACAAGGTCGGCGGGACCTGCCTGCACTGGGGCTGCATCCCGACCAAGGCGATCCTGCAGACCGCCGAGGTCGCCGAGCAGGCACAGTCCGCGGCGGACTTCGGCGTGACGCTCGACTACCAGGGCATCGAGGTGAAGGCCCTGAACCAGCACAAGGACGCCGTCGTCGAGAAGATGTGGAAGGGCCTGCAGGGGGCCCTCAAGGGCCGCGGCGTGGAGACCTTCATCGGTACCGGGATGGTCACCGGGAAGGACTCGGTCGAGGTCACCCTCGAGGACGGCGGCGACACGAAGGAGCTGTCGGCGCCGGCGCTCGTCATCGCGACCGGCTCCAAGCCGCGCGAGCTGCCGTTCGCCGAGTTCGACGGCAAGCGGGTCATCAGCTCGGATCACGCCCTGAGCCTCGAGAAGCTCCCGAAGAAGGCGATCGTGCTGGGGTCCGGCGCGGTCGGGATGGAGTTCGCGACGGCCTGGGACGCCTTCGGCGTCGAGGTGACGATCGTCGAGCTCGAGGACCGTCTCCTGCCGCTCGAGGACGCCGACAGTTCCAAGGAGATCGGCCGGGCCTTCCGCAAGCGCGGCATCGACGCGCGCACCGGCGTCAAGGTCACCGGCGTCAAGACGACCTCGCGGTCGGTCACCGTGACCGTCGAGACGGGCAAGGGTGACGAGGAGCTGAAGGCCGATCTGCTGCTGGTCGCCGTGGGTCGCGGACCGGTGACCGAGGGCGCAGGTCTCGACGCCGCCGGCATCGAGGTCGACGATCGTGGCTTCGTCACCATCGACGAGTACTGCCGCACGAACGTCGACGGCGTCTACGCCGTCGGGCGACGTCATCCCCACCCTCGGTCTCGCGCACGCCTCCTTCGCCGAGGGCTTCCTCGTGGCCGATCAGCTCGCCGGTCTCGACGTGCTGCCGATCGACTACAAGGGCGTGCCGCGGGTGACCTACTCCCACCCCGAGGTGGCTTCGGTGGGCTACACCGAGGCCGAGGCGAAGGACGCCGGCTTCGACGTCGTCACCGAGCGGTACCCGTTCCAGGCGCTCGGTCGCGCGGCGATGATGAAGGCCACCGGCATGGTCAAGCTGATCGCCGAGAAGGACGACGACGCCGAGGGCGGCGCCGGTCGTGTGCTCGGCGTGCACCTCGTCGGCCCGCGCGCGACGGACCTGATCAGCGAGGGGCAGCTGATCTACAACTGGGAGGCGCTGCCCACCGACGTCGCCCACCTGATCCACGCCCACCCGTCGTTCGGCGAGGCCATCGGTGAGGCACACCTCGCCCTGGCCGGCCGCGCCCTGCACGGCTGACCCACCCCGCGCCCCGCCCGAGACGGACAGACCCGAACGAGTAGGAGATCCATCGATGGCTACCGAGGTCGAGCTGCCGGAGCTGGGCGAGTCCGTCACCGAGGGCGTCATCACCGCCTGGCTCGTCGAGGTCGGCGACGAGGTCGAGGTCGACCAGGCACTCGTCGAGATCTCCACCGACAAGGTCGACACCGAGATCCCCTCCCCCGTCGCCGGCACCGTCCAGGAGCTCAAGGCCGAGGTCGACGACGAGATCGCCGTCGGCCAGGTCATCGCCGTCATCGGCGAGGGCGCAGCCGACGACGGCTCCGACGACGGACGACAGCCCCGACCAGGCCGACGGCGCCGCCGAGGACGAGGAGGACGCCGAGGACCTCGACGAGGAGATGAACGTCGACGATCCGGAGGACCTCGATGCCGACCAGTCCGACCCCGGGGAGAGCGACGAGCCGCTCTCCGGCGGCGCCGACGACGCAGACGTGGCGTCCAACGGTTCGAGTGGATCGTCGTCGAGCGGTGCCGACCGATCGGGTTCGGAGGAGACCGACGCGGACAGCGGTGGTGGCACCTCCGGTGCGCCGGCGCTGACATCCCCGCTGGTCCGCAAGCTCCTGCGCGAAGCCGACCTGTCGGCCGACGACGTCCGCGGCAGCGGGCCTGGTGGCCGCATCACCCGCGAGGACGCGGAACGGGCCATCGCCGCGGGTGGCGAGGGCGACAGCGACTCCAGCTCCGCCGCTCCCACCACCGACGCGGGTGAGAAGGGTCCGCGTGCTGCGGCTCCCACCCCGGCGGCGGCTACGCGGCCCCCCACCAGCGTCGCCGGCGGGCGACCGGGCACGGCCGGAGGCCTCGCCGCTTGCAGATCGACTTCGGTGGCGAGCGTGTGGTCACCCAGGACCTGACCCGTGTGCGCAAGGCCACCGCCAAGGCCATGCACAACGCCCTGCAGACCACCGCGCAGTTGACCGCCGCCGTCGAGGTCGACCTCACCGGCATCATGAACCTGCGGGCGGCGGTCAAGGACGACTTCAAGGCGCGCGAGGGCGCGAGCCTGTCGCCCCTGCCGATCATCACCCGGGCGGTCTGCATGGTCCTGCCGCGTCACCCGGCCCTCAACAGCTCCATCGACATGGAGTCGGGGACCGCCACCTTCCACCGGTACATCAACCTCGGCATGGCGGTCGACACCGAGCAGGGGCTGCTGGTCCCCAACATCAAGGACGCGCAGGACCTGACCGTCCCCGGCCTGGCACGGCGCATCGCCGACCTGGCCTCCCGCGCCCGATCGAAGAAGCTGCAGCCCGACGACATCTCGGGTGCCACCTTCACCATCACCAACACCGGCTCGCGCGGGACGCTCTGGGACACCCCGATCTTCACACCGCCGCAGGTGGCGATCCTCGCCGCGTGCGCGATCGAGAAGCGGCCGGTGGTGGTCTCCGACGGGTTCGGCGACTCCATCGCGATCCGCCAGATGAGCTACCTGTGCCTGTCCTACGACCACCGCATGGTGGACGGGGCCGACACCGCCCGTTTCCTCCAGGACCTCAAGTACACCCTCGAGACCCACGACTTCCAGCGGCGAGCTCGGGGCCTGACCGTCGGCAGGACCGCGTGACCCGCACCCCGGCGATCCGCGGACGTTGCGCGCGGAGCCCGACGCGCCGATCACGGTCGTGCGCGCCGGGACGGTCCCGTACCTCGACGCGTGGGGCGTGGCAGCGCGACCTCGCCGCACGCCGCACCACGGGCGAGATCGGCGACGTCCTGCTGCTGCTCGAGCACCCCCGCGTCTACACGCTCGGACGTCGTGCCGACGAGTCCAACCTGGTGTTCGACGCCGGCCGAACGGGAGCGCCGTGGTATCGAGCTGCACCGGATCGACCGCGGCGGTGACGTGACCTACCACGGTCCTGGCCAGCTGGTCGGCTACCCCATCTGGCGGCTCGACGGTCCGCGCGTGGTCGACCACGTCCGCGGCCTCGAGGAGATCAACCTCCGCGTGCTCGCGGACCTCCGGATCGTCGGCGAGCGGGTCGCCGGCTTCTCCGGCGTCTGGGTCGGCGGACGCGAAGGTGACCGCCATCGGCGTGCACGTGACGGCCGCGGCCGTGACCACCCACGGGTGGGCCACCAACGTCGCGCCCGACCTCGGTGACTTCGACGGGCATCGTGCCCTGCGGCATCGCCGACAAGCAGGTCACCTCCATCGCCTCGCTGGGTCACCCTGGACCTGACCGTCGACGAGGTGGCCGACCGCACCGAGCACCACGTCGCCGACGTGCTCGGCGCGCCCGCACCGAGCACGCCACCCCCGCCGACCTCGGCCTCGTGGTGGCCACCGCGGCGTGACCCGTGGTTCAGCTCGGCGGGCGCCACCGGGTGCCGGAGCCCGATCAGCTCGACGAGCGCCGGACCGACCACGTCCGGGTGGTCGCTGCCGGCGCGCGCCGCGGCCGCCTGGAGCAACCCCGCCGGCGTCCGCGGGCGATCCGGGCCCGCAGCGCCGACCAGCGGGGCTCCGCCGGGTCGCGGACGACCTCCTGCAGCCAGCGCGGCGAGGGCGGCTCCCACCGATCGCTGCCGCGCCGCCCCGTCGAGCAGCCCCCGCCCCGCGGCGAGGAACAGCTCGACGGGCGCCACGGCGACCCACCCGCCGGTCGTGGTGACCACGGCCGGCTCAGGGCCGGCGGGGACCGCCAGCCCCTCGGTGCGCGACACCGACGGTCAGCCTCCAACTCGTCGGCCTGCGGGTGACGTGCCAGCCCGACCGGTGCGACCTGCTCGTAGCAGGTCGACCCTCGCCGTCGCGGTGGGCGGCTGCGCGCTCGAGCAGCGCCTCGGCGAGCCGGACCGTCCGGTCGTGCGCGGTCGCCACGCACCGGGGCATCGCCGAGCAGCGTCCCCGAGGTCGAACGTCGGGCGCAGCAGGTCACGCAGCTCGCCCGTCGGCAGCGACGACCTCGGCCAGCGGGCGCCCCGACGGCGTCGACGGCATCGAGCCGCGATCAGGTCGGCGACGTGGCCGGCCAACTCCCGGAGCTGCGTCTCCGCCTCGACCACGCAGGTCGGTGCGAGGGATCGAGCCGCAGCAGGTCGGCGACGACGTCGACCGCGAGCACACCGCCGCTCGCGCTCGGCACGAGCCACCGCGCGGCCGACGGCGCTGCGGCCGCCGCACGCGCTGCATCGTCGCGGGCGCGCGCCCTGCGGGCGTCCCCGGCCCCGGACGCGGCGGCGAGGCGGCCCAGCTGCGCCCGACGACGCGCGTCCTTGCCCTTGCCGTCACGCTTGCCAGCCACGGTACCGTCCTCGATCCTCGGTCTCGGCGCGAGGCTACGGGGGAACCGCCAGGCGGACAGCGCGACCGCCCGGCGACGGCCGGGGCGGTGGCTACGCTCGGCCCACCGCCGACCACGACCTCTCGAGTCGACCGTGGCCCCTCCCCCGCCCACCTCGCAGCCGGTGATCCCCGACGGGGCACGCACGCTGACGGTGCTGCCTCGCGAACGTGTCCAGCGGGCCGGGGTCGTCCGTCGGACCGTCGACACCTCCCTGCACGACGGACGCAAGCCCGACTGGCTCAAGGTCAAGGCATCGTTCGGGGACAACTTCAAGGACGTCACCTCCCTGATGGAGGGCCTCGAGCTCAACACCGTCTGCGCCCAGGCCCGGTGCCCCAACATCTACGAGTGCTGGGAACAGCGCGAGGCCACGTTCCTCATCGGCGGTGAGGACTGCACCCGTCGGTGCGGGTTCTGTCAGATCAAGACCGGCAAGCCGGCCGGCTACGACACCGACGAGCCTCGTCGTGTCGCCGAGGCCGTCGAGCACCTCGGCCTCCGGTTCGCCGTCGTGACGATGGTCGCCCGCGACGACCTCGAGGACGGCGGTGCGTGGCTGGTGGCCGAGACCATCCGCCAGGTCCGCGCCCGTACCCCCGACGTCGGCATCGAGGTCCTGCCCTCCGACTTCGGCTACGGACACGACCCTGCGAAGGGCTCCGCCGCGCTCGACCAGGTCGTCGCGGCCGAGCCGGACGTGTTCGCGTTCAACCTCGAGACCACCCGACGCCTGTTCCCCGTCGTCCGACCGAGCTTCGACTACGACCGCGGACTCGAGTTCCTCTCCGAGGCGCGGCGTCGGTTCCCGGCCACCACCGCCGTGAAGTCCAACCTCATCGTCGGGATGGGCGAGACCGACGACGAGATCCGCGAGTGCATGCGGGACCTGCGTGCGGTCGGGGTCGACAACCTCACCATCGGGCAGTACCTGCAGCCCTCGGCCCAGCACCTGCACCTCGACCGGTACGTGACCCCGGCGGTGTTCGACAGCTTCCGGGCCTACGGCGAACAGGAGCTCGGGTTCGCCCACGTCGAGTCCGGCCCGATGGTCCGCTCCAGCTACCACGCCGGCCAGCAGGCGATCGACGCCAACGCGTGGGCCCCCTCCCCCGGCCAGCCCGGCGGTACGCCGACGCCGACCGCCTGAGCGGTGCAGGTCCTCCGTAGCCGCGTCCTGCTCCGGCCGCGTGACCTCGACGCCTCCCTCGGCTTCTACGAGGATGTCCTCGGGCTCCACCGTTCGCGCGAGTTCGGCACGCCGCCCCACCGAGGGATCGTGTTCTTCCTCGGTGGAGGAGCCGAGCTGGAACTGCACGAGGGCGGTGGCCCCGACCCGGATGCCACCACGCCGACGGGGGTCCGGCTGTGGCTCCAGGTCCCCGACGTCCGACACGCGGCGACCAGCATCACCGCCGCCGGCGTGGACCTGCGCGAGGCGCCCGAACGCAAGGCGTGGGGACTGGTCGAGGCCACCGTGTGCGACCCCGACGGGCTCCCGTTGATCCTCGTCGAGGTGCCACCCGACCACCCGCTGCGGGTCGACACGCGCTGACCGGTCAGCAGGCGGCGTCAGCGAGGGTCGGGGTCGCTGAGCGGAGCCGTGATGCTCTCGTCGGTCAACTCCTCCTCGACGTCGGCGGCCACAGCGTTGTCGTCCTGGGCGAGCACCCGCTCGGCCCCGCGGTCGCCGGCCCGGGAGGTGGCGATGGCCCGGTCGATGTTGGCACGGTCGACGTCGACGCCGACGGAGTTGCGGTCGTCGTCACGGCGCAGCCAGACGGTCCGCTGCGGGTAGGGGATCTCGATACCGGTCGCATCGCAGGCCGCCTTGATGCGTCGCCGAAGCTCGCGGGAGATCGCCCACTGCTTGCCCGGTTCGGTCTTGATCACGAGCCGGATGTCCACCGAGTCGGGTGTGAGGGCCTCCACCCCCCACACGTCGGGCGCGTCCAGGAACTGGTCGCGGTAGCCGTCCTCGTCGGCCATGGCGTTCGCGACGCGCTCGATGACCTCGATCGCGAGGTCGACGTCGGTCTGGTAGGCGACCGAGATGTCGAGCAGCGACCGGGCCCACTGCTGGCTCGAGTTGCCGACCCGGCGGATCTCGCCGTTCGGGACGTGCCAGAGCGTCCCCCCGACGTCCCGGATGCGGGTGGTGCGCAGCGACACGCCCTCGACGACGCCGCTCGCCTCACCGACGTCGATGATGTCGCCGACGCCGTACTGGTCCTCGGCCAGCATGAACACGCCGGACAGGAAGTCGGCCACGAGGTTCTGGGCACCGAACCCGATCGCCAGGCCGACCACACCGGCGCCAGCCACGAGCGGTGCGAGGTTCACGCCGATCTCGGCCAGGACGAGGAACGTGGCCAGTACCCAGATCACGACGGTCGCGACGCTGGTCAGGAGCGCACCGAGCGCATCGGCCCGCTGGGTCCGACGGAGCGCCACCCCCGGATCCTCGCTCGCGGCCCGTCGCCGCAGGCGCGACGTGCCCGCATCCGGTTCCTTGGCCCGGGCGACGCTCCGGGAGACGACGCGTCGGGCGAGGTAGAGCGCGACGGAGGCCAGGACGAGGATCAGGAGGATCTGCAGCGCAGGTCCGAGGACGACCCGCACGACGGCTGCCAGCAGGTCGTGCGGCATCGCGTCGGCGACCAGGTCGCTGAAGCTCTGGACGGTGTCTCGCCCCGGCACCATGTCGGGGAGCTCGGTCCCCTCCGGCGTCGGTGCCACCTCGTCGTCGTCGGGGGTGTCGGGCACGGCGACGGCGAGCCGGATCCAGCCAGCGGTCAAGGGTCCCACGGTGTGACCTCCTCGCAGAGACCGCGAGGCTAGGGTCGAAGCTCGCACGCGGCGCGCACGGCCCGTCCGATCGGCCGGTGCGGACGCGGGCCGCGTAACAGGGACGAAACGATCGGGACACGACCGCTCAACGCACCCTCCGTAGCGTGCCGCCGGCAGGAACACCGACCCGGGCGCACGCCGAGCCACGCGCCCACCGGCCGGGCGAGGCGCACGCCGAGTCCCAACCGCGGCACGCCGCGGCGCGGCAGGTCGCGTCGGTCGGGCGCCTCGCCCACCCTGCCGCGCACCACCGCCGGACGCCGTCCCGTTGGGGGACGACCCGCCAGCGACGACCACAAGGAGCACGACCTTGGCCAGCCCCCCGCAGACCGCTCAGGACGTCCTCGACCTCATCGAAGCCGAGGGGTTCGAGTTCGTCGACCTGCGGTTCATCGACCTCCCGGGTGTCACGCAGCACACGACGTTCCCCGTCACGAACGTCACCGCCGACACCTTCGAGAACGGGGTCTTCTTCGACGGGTCGTCGGTGCGCGGGTTCCAGGGCATCCAGGAGTCCGACATGCTCCTGATCCCCGACCCGACGACCGCGGTCGAGGACACCTTCCGCGCCCGCAAGACCTTGATGATGTACTGCCACATCCACGACCCCGTGACCGGCGAGTCCTACTCGCGTGACCCGCGCAACGTCGCCCGCAAGGCCGAGGCGTACCTCGCCTCCACCGGTATCGCGGACACCTCGTACATGGGTCCCGAGGCGGAGTTCTTCATCTTCGACTCGGTCCGCTTCGACTCGCAGGGTCACACCTCGTTCTACGAGGTCGACTCGATCGAGGGCTCGTGGAACACCGGTCGCGACGAAGAGGGCGGCAACAAGGGCTACAAGCCGCGCACCAAGGGCGGCTACTTCCCGGTCCCCCCGATGGACCACCACACCGACCTGCGCTCGGAGATGGTCCACAACCTCGAGGCGTTCGGGATCGCCACCCAGCTGCACCACCACGAGGTGGGCTCCGGGGGCCAGGGTGAGATCGGCATCGAGTTCGACACCCTCGCCACGATCGCCGACAAGCTGATGACGTTCAAGTACGTCGTCAAGAACACCGGTTCCGCGGCGGGCAAGACGGTCACCTTCATGCCGAAGCCGATCTTCGGTGACAACGGCTCGGGCATGCACTGCCACCAGTCGCTGTGGAAGGACGGCGAACCGCTGTTCTTCGACGAGTCCGGCTACGGCCAGCTCTCCGACGTCGCCCGCTGGTACATCGGTGGCCTGCTCGCGCACGCCCCGTCGGTGCTCGCGTTCACCAACCCGACCACCAACTCCTACCGCCGCCTGGTGCCGGGCTACGAGGCGCCGGTCAACCTCGTCTACTCGGCCCGGAACCGCTCGGCCGCCGTGCGCATCCCGATGTCCGGGGACTCGCCGAAGGCCAAGCGCATCGAGTTCCGCGTCCCCGACCCGTCATCGAACCCCTACCTCGCCTTCGCGGCGATGCTGATGGCCGGGCTCGATGGCGTCCGCAACAAGATCGAACCGATGGACCCGGTCGACAAGGACATCTACGACCTGCCGCCCGAGGAGCTGCTCGGCCTCCCGTCGGTGCCGCGCTCCCTCGAGGAGGCCCTCCAGGGACTGCAGGACGACCACGAGTTCCTGCTCGAGGGCGGCGTCTTCACCGAGGATCTCATCGAGACCTGGATCCAGTACAAGATGGACGCCGAGGTCGCGGCCATCGCCCTCCGGCCACACCCGCACGAGTTCGAGCTCTACTACGACATCTAGCGCTCCCGGCCGAGCGACCCGGCGGGTCGTTCGGCCGGTGCGGCCTCCTCGGTTCGCCGCCTCATCGGTGCGACCATGCCGCACCCGTTCAGAGGAGCCCCGGTGTACGCCATCAAGGTCACGACCACGCCCGGTGCGCTCCACGCGGTCCCCCGCCGTGAGGACGCGGCGCTCGACGAGGTGATCGGTCGGGTCCGCGAGCGCGGCGGGGACCGCACCCCGGACGAGGTCTACGCCGAGCTCCTGCGCGAGGTGAAGGTGGCCTTCCCTGCCGGGTTCTTCCCGAACGGCACCCGCCTCCGCGACGTCGCCCACGACATCGCGGAGGCGTCCTGATCCTCCGGACGTGGAGACCGATGGCCGGTCCGTCAGCTCCGAAGCCGTCGTCGGCGCCGGTCCGCCCGACGCCGACCCGACTCGGGGAGCCGCGGTCCCGCCGCCCTTGGACCGACCGGAACGACTCGCTGCCTGGCAGCTGATCGGGCAGGCACGCGCCTGCCAGGTGATGGGGTCGCCGCTCTACGCCCACCTGCTGACGACGGCGGCCCAGGACGTGCTCGGGGGCGGGCCGCTCGGCGACCTGCTCGTCCCCCGGGTGCGACCGGGGCGGGGGGACGCCGCCGCGCTCCGCCTGATGGCGGCGGTGCACCGCCTCGTGCTGACGCGGCGAGCGCCGCGCCTCGCGACGCACTACCCGAGCGTCGGCGGGACGCCGGACCTCGGGTCGGCGGGAGCCGCGTTCCTCGCGACCGTCCACGACCACCTCGACACGCTCCGCCACGAGGTCGAGCGCCCGTGCCAGACCAACGAGGTCGGACGCGCCGCCGGGCTCGTGCTCGGGTTGCTGGCGTGCACCGCAGCCACCGGGCTCCCCCTCGCCCTCCGCGAGGTGGGCGCCGCCGCCGGCCTGAACCTCCGGATGGATCACTGGCGCTACGAGCTGCCGGGCGACGTGATCGTCGGCGACCCGGACGGCGAGGTGGTGCTCGCGGGGCGGTGGCGCGGGCCGGTCCCTCACGCCGACCGCGGCTTCGAGGTGGTCGATCGCCGCGGCTGCGACCGCAACCCGATCGACCCGACGACCGCCGAGGGACGTCTCACGGTGTCCGCCTCCGTGTGGGCCGATCAGACCGAGCGCTTCACGCGACTCGGAGCGGCGTTGCGTACAGCGGCGCGCGTGCCCGCGACCGTCGACACCGCGTCCGCAGCCGTGTGGACCCGCGAGCACGTCACCCCCACCCCCGGGCGTGTGACCGTCGTCTACCACTCGATCGTCGAGGAGTACCTCGACGCGGACGAGCGCACGGCCTTCCACCGTGCGGTCGAGGCAGCCGGTGCGGCTGCCACCGAGGAAGCTCCCCTCGCGTGGCTGTGGATGGAACCCTCGAGCGAGCTGCGCCACCACGCCGTCAGCCTGCGGTTGTGGCCGCACGCCCCCGAGCTCCGCCACCTCGCCACCACCGGTGCCCACGGCGACGACGTCACCCCCCGGTAGCGCC
This sequence comes from uncultured Nitriliruptoraceae bacterium, assembly GCA_963850715.1. Taxonomy (GTDB): domain Bacteria; phylum Actinomycetota; class Nitriliruptoria; order Nitriliruptorales; family Nitriliruptoraceae; genus Nitriliruptor. The sequence continues at coordinate 375,448 of CAWKMM010000005.1, forward strand.
CGATGGCCTCCGTGTCGACCATCGCGTCCAACCGAGGCCCACCCCCACCACGAGGGCGAGCAGGCCGGGCCCGATGCCCGCCACGTGGATGCCGAGCATCGCGTCGAGCGACCAGCTCCCGGGACCGATCGTGGCGAGCGCCCACGCCACCGCGATCAGGTAGCCGTTCAGCTCCCAGCCCTTGCGGACCGACCAGAACCCGTTGTCGGCGTTGTTGACCAACGCGGCGACGGTCATGGTCCCGATCACGGCCACCGACGCGAACGGCGTCAGCAGCCCGAGGGCGAGCCCGAGCCCACCGGCCACCTCGCTGGTGCCGGCGAGGACGGCGGCGACCTTCCCGTCACCGAACCCGAGCGACCGGAACCAGCTGGCCGTGCCGGTCAGCCCGCCCCCACCGAACCAGCCGAACAGCTTCTGGAAGCCGTGCAGGCTGAGCCCGACCCCGACCAGCACCCGCAGCAGCAGGAGCCCGGCGTCGACGGCCGTGGGGTCGGCTACGGGGGTCGTCACACGAGGTCCGGACCCGCAGGCAACGTCAGCACGAAGCAGGCACCGATGTCCTGCTCACGGTACGTCAGCGTCCCGCCGTTGGCGCGTGCGAGCTCGGTGGCGATGGCCAGGCCCAGACCGAACCCCGGGCCTGAGGGGTCGAGCCGGGCGTGCTCGTCGAAGATCCAGCTGCGGAGCTCCTCCGCGACCCCGGGGCCGTGATCGCGCACGCTCACCTCGACCGCTCCGTCCTCGGTCCGGGTCAGGCCGACGAGGATGGGCGGTCGGCCGTGGTTCGCGGCGTTGGTGAGCAGGTTGTGGAGCACCCGTTCCACGTGCACCCGATCGGCCAGGACCGGCGGCAGCGCGGTGCGGTCGCGGACGATCTCGCCGATCCCGAGGTCGTCGACCGTCGACTCGACGGCCTCGCGGAGGTCGAGCGGCCGCCGATCCGGCTGCACCGCACCCGCTCGGACCTGGGCGCTGACGAGCAGCTCGTCGATGAGTCCGCGCTGCCGGGAGGCCTGACGCAGGAGCCGCCGCAGCAGATCCCGGCGCTGACCCGCGTCGACGTCGCGCTCGAGCAGGAGCTCGGCGATCCCCCGGATGACGGTGAGCGGGGACCGCAGATCGTGCGAGACGGATCCGATCAACCGGTCCTTGAACCGATCGAGCTCGAGCAACTCACGGTTGGTGGCCTCGAGCTCCTCGGTCGCGGTGGCCAACGCAGCGGTCCGCTTGGCCGCGAGCGCGTCGGCACGTCGTGCGGTCGAACGCCACGCGACGCTGGTCGCGGCCAGACCGAGGCACAGCACGAGACCGAGCAACGCGATCAGCCAGGGCACGCGACGCTCGAGCGTTCCGAGCGCCGAGCGCGACACCGAGGCTTCGAACTGCCACGTCCGCCCGAGTTCATCCATGGTCTCGGTGGCGGTCGCCCCACCGTCGCGGTGTTCGCCCGCATCGGCGAGGACGCGTGCATCCTCGGGCAGCTCCGGGTCGGTGTCGAGCCAGCGCACGTCGGTGCCGTCCGGGACCCTGGGTGCCACGGCGTCGAGCAGGGCGCCGGCCCGGAACACCAGGTTCACGAGACCGGCCACGTCACCGGTCGGACCGAGGACCGGCACGTACACGACCGTCGAACGCTGGTCGTCGGGTTCCTGCAGGACCTGCACGGGCGGCGATGCTCGGGGTGCCTCGGCGCGCAGCGCGGCCGTCACCGCGATGTTGCTCACCTCGTTCTCGAACACGTCGTAGCCGAGCACCTGCACGTTCGGGTCCGAGGGCCAGACCGCGGTGACCACCGCGTGCATCGGGCCGTCGCTCAGGCGCACGTCCAGCGACGAACGCACGGACGCCGGGAGCGCGGCGATGGACGCGCCGACGTCCTCCGCGGAGGCCACGAGCAGGAGGTTGACGGCGCTGACGTCCGTGAAGGCACCGGCACGGGCCAACGCGTCGACCCCGTCGAGCCACGCGTCGGCGTCCACCGTGCCAGGATCCTCCAGCGACAGGGCGAGTCCAGCGGCGGCGGCGACGTCGCGCTGCAGATTCAGCTCCACCTCGGAGCGGAACGTCTCGGCGGCATCGGTCGCGGCGACCACGAGCTGATCGTCGAGCTGGCTCCGCGCGACGAGGACGGCGACGATCGTGCTGGCCACGAGCGCGACGAGCACCAGGAGCGTGACGGGGGTGACCCACCGTCCGTGCTCCACCGTCATCCCTCACGTCCGGTCGCACACGGTAGTCCTCGCGGACCGGCGCGCGCAGGACGTCTGGCCCTCAACCGCGGAGGAACCCGATCAACCACCCGGCGATCAGCAGCGCCACGATGAGGGCCGCGATACCACCGGCCCAGCTCGTGACGATGCGGTTCATGAGGCCACGGGCCTCGTCGGTGTCGGAGCCTGCGTTCGGGTCCACCACGGTTCGGTCCTCCACCACCGGACGAGCCGGCGTCGGGTGCCGGTGCTCGGCTGAGCACCTCGGTCGCTCGGTCAGTCAGGCGGCCGGGGACACCCACGCGGCTGGCGGCATCAGCGCCGCACGGGTGACCTCGTGCACGGTGCGGTCGGCAGCGTCGAGCTGCGAGGGTTCGACCACGCCACGGACGATGGCGACCGTGAACGCACCGGCGGCGAGAGCGCTCGCCACGCCGATGGGGGTGTCCTCGACAGCCGTGCACCGGGTGGCGGGGACGCCGAGCGCCGCGGCCGCAGCCCGGTAGGGAGCGGGGTCGGGCTTGTGGTCGGTCACGTCGTCAGCGCCGACGACGGCGCCGACCAGGTCACGCAGGTGCTCGCGATCGAGGCACCGCAGCACGTGGGCGCGCGTGGACGAGGAGGCGACCGCGACGGGGATGCCGTCGGCGACCAGCGAACGCAGCGTGGCCACGACGTCGGGGAACAACCGGAGCTCGGCGTCGTAGGTCGCCCAGGCCTGCGCACGGAGCTCGGCACGGAAGGTGTCGATGTCACCGAGGTCCCCACGGGCGGAGAAGTGCTCGAAACCAGCGGGCCACGCCCGGCCGATGATGGCCGCGTGGTCCGTCTCGGTGACCTCGATGCCACGACGAGCGAGGACGTCACGCCAGACACGCGCGGAGAGGGTCTCGGTGTCGGCGAGCGTGCCGTCGCAGTCGAAGATCACCCCCGCCGGTCGACGCCGCTCCGGACCCATCACACCGGCGGCGCGGGGTCGTACTGGGCGTACCGGCGGACCGCGCGTGCACGCTCCACCGAGTCGAGCCGAGCCACGAGGTGCAGCGCGACGTCGAGCCCGGCGGAGATGCCGGCGGCCGTGACGACGTCCCCGTCGTCGACGAAACGGTCATCCGGCCGGACCTCGATACCACGCCCGAGCTCGGCCAGACGGTCGACCGAGAGCCAGTGCGTCGTCGCGGGTCGGCCATCGAGCAGCCCGGCGTCGGCGAAGACCAGCGCACCCGTGCAGACGCTCACCATGAGCGTCCCGGCGGTGTGCTGCGCCCGCACCCAACCGCGGACCTCGCCGTCACCGAGGTGGGCCCGAGTCCCGACACCGCCGGGGTAGATGAGCACGTCGACGTGGCCGAGGTCCTCCCACGTGTGGTCCGGCAGGACCCGCAGACCCTTGGCGCACCTCACCGGGCCCGCTGCACGGGCAACGGTCACGAGCTCGACGTCGGCCGAGCCGTCCTCCTCGGCGAGCTGCTTCCAGATGCCGAGGATCTCGTAGGGGCCCGCCCAGTCGAGTTCCTCGGCACCGTCGAAGAGGTACACAGCGACGCGCATCAGCCGGTCCGCCTCGGGTCGGACGAGACCGGGATCTGGGCTCCGGCGCCCGTACCCGCGAGCGCCACGATGGCGCGCGCGACGGCCAACGGATCCTCCTCGTGCACGAAGTGACCCGTTCCCGGGATCGGGACCAGGGTCGCGTCGAGGTCGTGCGCGACCCGAGCGGCGAGGTGGAACGGCGTCGCGGGGTCCTGTTCGCCCCAGACCACGGCGGTCGGCACGCGCATGCGGTGCGACCCCTCGTGGTCGCGGCGCAGGCCAGTCCGGGACCGGAACCGGCGGATGCTGTGGTCGATGACGGCTCGGCGTGACAACCCGCGGTAGTAGCGCAGCCACGCGGACGGGTTGGCCGAGATGGCCGCCGCGTAGGTGTCGATGACCTCGTCGGTGAACGGTTCGCGGACGACCGACGCAGCGCGCATCGTCGCTGCCACGAGCGGACGGGACGCGAACCGGAAGGCCAGCTCGGGTGCGACCGGGATGTTGAGCAGCGGCACGTGCCACGAGGCACGGAGGTCGAGCTGCCGGAACGGAGAGGACATCGTCACGAGCGCTCGCACGAGCCCGGGGTGGCGGAACGCCGTGGCGACGGCCACGGCCCCGCCCCAGTCGTGGCCGACGAGGACGGCCTTCCGGACGTGGAGGTTGCGGATCAGTTGGCTGATCTCGTCCGCCAGCGTCTGCGGGTCGTATCCCCCGCGGGGGGCCTCGGAGCGGCCGAAGCCCTTCAGATCAGGCGCGACGACGCGGTACCCGGCGTCCACGAGCAGCGGCGCGACCCGTCGCCAGGAGGAGCCGTCCTCCGGCCACCCGTGGAGGAGCAGCGCGAGGTCGTCACCGTGCCCGAGCGCGCGCACGAAGAACCGGGTCTCGCCACCCGAGACGTACCCCTCACGCCACACGGAGCCCTCCCGGACCATCGACCGCGCTCGCCGCGGGATCCCACGGGTCGCTCGCGCCGACGCCCAGCGCGAGGGTGCGAGCGTAGGGGTGCACCCGACTCGTAGGCTGCACGGCGCCCCGGCCGACCGCCCGTTCGTCGACCGTCGACCCGACTGGACACCGCCCGTGACCTCCCCCCACCCCGTCTACGACATCGCCGACCGGTACGTGGACGCCTACGCCGCGCTCCGACCGATCGACGCCACCTTCGCCGGGATCGATGGTCACGATCACCGCTGGGGCGACCTCGGGCCCGACGGGGTCGAGGCGACCACCGACCTGTTCCGCCGCACCCGAGCTGCGCTCACCGGGCTCCCGCCGGCCGAGGACCGCTGGGCGGGGTTGGCCGTCCGGGTCCTCGACGACCACCTCGCCCTCCAGCTCGAGCGCCACGACCACGACGACCCGCTGCGCGACCTCGCGCACATCGCCTCCACGATCCCGAGCAGCCGTGAGGCACTCGAGGTCCAGGACACCAGCGAGCCGGACGGCCGCGAGGCCGTCGTGTCCCGTCTCGAGGGGTACGCCGATGCGCTGGAGGGCTGGCGGTCGACGATCGACCTCGGTCGAACACGGGGCTACGTGGTGGCGCGACGGCAGGTGCGGTCCATCACCGCCCAGTTGCAGGAACTCGCCGAGGACGACGGACCGCTGCGGCGTGTCGCGACGGCGGTCGTCGCCGCCGACGGGTCCCTGGCCGACCGTATCCACGCCGCGCTCCCGGCGGCCGAGGCCGCGGCGACCCGGACCGCTGACTGGCTGACCGAGACCTACCTCCCCGCAGCCGCCGACGCCGACGGCGTCGGCGAGGAGCGCTACCTCCGCGCGGCGCGTGGCTTCCTCGGCAGCGACCTCGACCCCACCGAGGCCTACGAGTGGGCCTGGGACCGGATCGGGGAGTTGACGGCCCGCGCCCGCGGGGTCGCCCGGGAGCTGTCCCCGGACACCGACCTGCCGGGGACGATCGCACGCCTGCGCGCGGACCCCGCGTTCGCCGCTCCGGACCACGACGCGTTCCGCGAGGCGATGCAGGCGCGACAGTCCGCGGCGCTCGAGGCGCTCGACGGCGTCCACTTCGACGTCCCCGACCCCATCCGACGCGTCGAGGTCAAGCTCGCGGGCGGGGGCGCCCTCGGCGCCTACTACAACGGCCCGTCCGAGGACTTCTCGCGACCGGGAACGATCTGGTGGAGCCTGCCGGGGGACGGACCCGTGCCGCTCTACGAGGAGGTCTCGACCGCCTACCACGAGGGCTTCCCCGGTCACCACCTCCAGATCGGCATCCAGGTGGGTCTGGCCGACCGGCTGACGCGAGCGCACCGCACGCTGATCTGGAACGAGGGCTACGGCGAGGGCTGGGCGCTCTACACCGAGCAGCTGATGGACGAGCTCGGGATGCTCGAGCACCCGGCCTACGTGCTCGGCTACCTCGCCGGCGAGCTGCTGCGCGCGACCCGCGTCGTGGTGGACATCGGCCTCCACCTCGGCTGGCGCGTCCCGGACGCGGCCCCGCTCCACGCCGGTGCGGCCTGGGACTTCCCCCGAGCCGTCGACGCGCTGCAGCGGCTCGCGTTCCTGCCCGCCGACTACGCCGACAGCGAGGTCACGCGCTACCTCGGCTGGCCCGGCCAGGCGATCAGCTACGCCCTCGGCCAGCGCGCCATCGTCGCGCTGCGCGAGGAGCGGCGACGGCGGGACGGGTCGGCGTTCGAGCTGAAGGCGTTCCACGCCGACGTGCTCGGCTCGGGCCCGGTCGGGCTCGACCTGCTCCGGGAGGTGGTGCTCGGCGCCGAGGGTCGGTAGGTCACAGCGGGGCGCCGAGGAGGGCGAACCGGCGGACCCCACATCGGGTCACGTCCACCCCGGGGTAGCGCGAACGCAGCCCGTCGGTGACCTCACCCGTCGCGCCCTCGAAGGTCACCTCGTCGCCGACGCGCAAGCGGGTCCCGGCGACGTCGATCGTCGGAGCGCCACCGTCGAGCGGCCCGAAGGCGGTCCGCGCCGCGAACAGCGGCAGGAGCAGGCCCGTGTCGTCCTCGATGAGCACGCAGTCACGTTCGACCACGAGCGTGCCCGAGACCGTCCCCGCCGGGATGCCATCGATGTCGTCGACCGCGACGAGGTACGGGCGCGCGGCGATCGGGTCGTCGACGGGACCGGCACACGCAGCGAGCACCACGAGGAGGACGAGCCAGCGGGCACGGCGGTCGGCGCTCACCACCGGATCTCCTCCACCTGGTCGTAGAACAGCCGTGAACACACCCGCCGGACGTGCCGCGCGTGTCGTTTGCGGTCCTCCTCGAGTTCCTGCCACCCGCCCCGCCCGTAGCCCATGGCGCGTGCCAGCGTCTCGAGCGTGCCCGTCGCCTGGGGCACGACGTCGACGTCGCGGTGGCGCAGCAGGTAGCGACGGTTGCGGAGCTCGGACAGGAACCGGTACCCGTCCCGCAGCCAGACGGCGTCCCGATGCTCGAGGAGGTCGGCGTCCTGCATCGCGTCGAGCACCCGCATCGTCGAGGTACCTCGTGCCGCCATCTGGGTGGCGCCGTGGCGCAGCTGCAGGAGCTGCACGGTCCACTCGACGTCGGACAGCCCGCCGGGTCCGAGCTTCACGTGTCGCTCGGGGTCGGTGCGCTTCGGGATCCGTTCCCGTTCGAGCCGGGCCTTCATCCGCCGGATGCGGGTCGCCTCACGATCGCCGAACGCCTCCGGGTAGGCGAGGGCGCGGGACGCCTCGACGAACCGGTCGCCGAGGTCGCGGTCGCCGGCCACGTGCCGCGCCTTCAACAGCGCCTGGTGCTCCCAGGGTTCGGACCACCGGTCCCAGTAGGCCCGGTAGGAGGCGAGGGTGCGAGACAGCGGGCCGCCGCGCCCCTCGGGTCGTAGGTCCGCGTCGACCTCGAACGCCGTCCCGTCGGGGGTGATGGCGGACAGCGATCGCATGACCTCGGCTGCGACGTCCAGTGCGAGCTTGCCCGCCGCCTGCTCGTCGGCGCCGTCGACGACCTCGTGGACGAACAGGACGTCGAGGTCGGAGGCGTAGTGCAGCTCCTCGCCGCCGAACTTGCCCATGCCGATGACCGCCATCCGGATCGGCAGATCCGAGGGACCCTCGACCTCGAGCGAGCGGGCTCGTCGCCGGAGCACGTCCGACAGGGCTCCCTCGAGACACGCCTCGCCGAGCGCCGTGAGCTCGTCCCCGACGCTCGACACGCTCGCCAGCCCAGCCAGATCCCGGACGACCAGCCGGAGCAGTTCGAAGCGCTTGAACCGGCGGAGCGCGGCCTCCGTGTCCTGCCAGGCGAGCCGGGCGAACGCCATCCGTGTCAGCTCGTCACGGGTGCGCGGGTGGCGCCGCGCCTCGTCGTCGCGGAGCCACCCGACCCCACCGGGCTGCCCGATCAGCAGCTCGCCGGCGACCTTCGAGGTCCCGAGCAGGCGTCCGATGAGCTCGGCCGACGGCGGGTGATCCCGGAGGTGGCCGAGCAGCTCCGCCCGCTCGCCCTGGGCATCGACGAGGTCACGGAAGGAACGCAACCCCCCGTCGGGGTCCGGGGTGTCCTGCAACGCGTGGAGGACCGCGGGCAGGACGGCGCGGACGGTCCGAGCCCGGCGTGACACCCCGGCGGTCAGGTGACGGACGTCACGCATGGCGGCGGCACCGTCGGCGAACCCGAGAGCCGCGAGGCGTTCGCGCGCCGCGTCCTCCCCCATGATGCGGACCTCGGTCGGCAGCGACACGCCGGTCGCCTCGGCCGTCACCTGGGCGTAGGTCTCGAGCAGCGGCCGGAAGAACAGCTTCGCGTGCAGCTCGCTGACCCGGGACTGGGCGCGCTTGAGGTCGCGGTGGAAGGCGACCCGGGCGGTCTCTCCCTCGGCGGGCCGGTACCCCATGGCCCGAGCGAGCCACTCCTGGCGGGCGTCGTCGTCGGGGATGGTGTGGGTCCGACGCTCGTGTGCGAGCTGGAGCCGGTGCTCGGCGGTGCGCAGCAGCCGGTAGGCCTCCGCGAACGCGTCGGCGTCCTCATCGGCCACGTAGCCACCTCGGGCGAGCGCTCGGAGCGCCGGCAGCGTGCCGGTCTCGCGCAGGCTCCGGTCACCGCGGCCGTGCACGATCTGCAGGAGTTGGACGGCGAACTCGACGTCACGGATCCCGCCGGGGCCGAGCTTGAGCTGACGCCCGCCGTGGCGTTGGACCTCGGGTTTGGTCGCGATCCGCGCCTTCATGGCACGCACCTCGGCGACGACCTCGGGGTCGAGCTGATCGGGCCAGACGAACGGCTCGGCCGCCCGCAGGAGCTCGTCGCCGAGCTGCCGGTCGCCGGCCACGGGGCGGGCCTTGAGCATCGCCTGGAACTCCCAGGTCTTGGCCCAGCGTTCCCAGTAGGCGACGTAGGAGGCGACCCGCCGCGACAGCGGCCCCGACCGGCCCTCGGGGCGTAACGTCGGGTCGACCTCGTAGGCGCGTCCCATCGTGGTCGACGCGTTCAGCAGCTCGAGCAGCCGCGACAGGACGGCTCTCGCCTCGCGTGCGGCAGCCTCGTCGGCGTCCGACCCCCCCTCGGGATCCACCGGTTCGTGCACGAAGACCACGTCCACGTCGGAGACGTAGTTGAGCTCGCGGCCCCCGAGCTTGCCCATGCCGATGACGGCGATCCGCGCCGCGGGGTCGTCGCCGGCGTGCTGCTGGTGGAGCGCGGCGAGCGTGCCGCTCAGGACCGCCTCGGCGAGGTTGGCGAGCTCCCCCGCCACGGCCTCGATGTCGTCCACCCCCGTCAGGTCCCGGCCGGCGATGTCGGCGGTCGCGACCCGCCGGATGGCGGCGACCCCCGCCGCCTCCTGCTCCGCGGTCTCGCCCCCGAGGACGGCCCGCTCGACGGCTGCCGCCGTGGCCGCCACCTCGACGCCGTCGAGGGTGCGCAGCGCCTCGACCGTGTCCGCGTGGCGACCGAGCAGATCACCGAGCGGTCGAGAGGTGCCGCCGACGGCGACCACGCGTTGCAGCCAGTCGTCGTCGGCGCGGACCTGGTCGAGCAGGCCGGGCTGGTTGGTGGCGATGTCGGCGACGCAGCGCAGCGCGTCCTGCGGATCGGCCGCGCGTGACACCAGCGACAGCAGGCGCTCGTCGATGTCGTCGTCCGCGGTGAGGCCGGCCTCCTCGAGCCACGGGAACGCCTGGTCCGGGTCCAGACCCGCCTTGGCGAGCCGCGCCCGGAGGGAGACGGGTCGGGAGACCACGGGCACCCCCTACAGCAGCGGGAGGTAGCGCTCGAGCTCGAACTGGGTGACGTGGGCGGCGTACTCGTCCCACTCCTGACGCTTGTTGGCCAGGAAGTGCGAGAACAGGTGCTCTCCCAAGGTCTCGGCGACCAGCTCGGAGGACTCCATGACCCGCAGGGCCTCGCCGAGGGAGGCGGGGAGACGCTCGATGCTGTTCGCCGCACGTTCCGCCGGTGTCAGCTCGAAGGTGTTCTCCTCGAACTCGTCCGGCAGCTCGTAGCCCTCCTCGATGCCCTTGAGCCCGGCCGACAGCAGCAGGGCGAAGGCGAGGTAGGGGTTGCAGGCCGGGTCCGGGGCCCGGTACTCGAGCCGGGTCGAGGTGCCCTTGCGCGGCTTGTACATCGGGACGCGGATGAGCGCGCTGCGGTTCGAGTGGCCCCACGAGACGAAGATGGGCGCCTCACCCGTGGGCAGCGGCCCGTGGAGCCGCGCCGTCAGCCGCTTGTAGGAGTTGACCCACTGGTTGGTGACCGCGGTGATCTCGCGGGCGTGGCGCATCAAGCCGGCGAGGAACTGCTTGGCGATCGGCGACAGCTTGTAGGGGTCGGACGGGTCGTGGAAGGCGTTGGTGTCGCCCTCGAACAGCGACAGGTGCAGGTGCATCGAGCTGCCGAACTCACCCTCGAGGGGCTTGGGCATGAACGAGGCGTAGACCCCGCGCATGAGCGCGGTCTCCTTGACCACCAACCGGAAGGTCATGATGTTGTCGGCCATCGTCAGCGCGTCGGCGTAGCGCAGGTCGATCTCGTGCTGGGACGGCGCGACCTCGTGGTGGCTGAACTCGACCGAGATGCCCATCTTCTCGAGCATGTTGATGGCCTGGCGGCGGAAGTCCTGCTGCACGTCGAGCGGCGTCATGTCGAAGTACGAGCCGTTGTCGAGCGGCTTGGCGCTGGTCGCGTCCTCGAAGAGGAAGAACTCCATCTCGGGGTGCACGTAGAAGGTGAAGCCCATGTCGGCCGCACGCTCGAGGGTGCGCTTCAGCACCAGCCGTGGGTCGGCCGCGAAGGGTTGGCCGTCCGGGGTCACGATGTCGCAGAACATCCTGGCCACGCCCTGGGACTCGGGCCGCCACGGCAGGACCTGGAAGGTCGAGGCATCCGGGACGGCCAGCATGTCGGCCTCCTGGACGCGGGCGAAGCCGTCGATGGCGGCCCCGTCGAAGCCGATGCCCTCGCTGAAGGCGTTCTCGAGCTCGGCCGCCGTGATCGCCACCGACTTGAGGAACCCGAGCACGTCGGTGAACCACAGCCGGATGAACCGGACGTCGCGCTCCTCCACGGTGCGGAGGACGTACTCCTGCTGCTTGTCCACGGGGGTGCTCCTCGGGGGTGGGGCCGGCGACCGACGCACCGCGCCTCGGCAGCGTAGTGAGCGCGACGCGGGCGGCCCCCGACCGGAGCTCACGCTCCGGCCGGGGGCCGCCCGGGTCCGAGGACGGTGACCGACGTGACCGGCCCTCGGGCCCGGTCGCGCACGGGTCAGTCGGTGGCGGTCACGGCACGTCCCTGGGTGACGGGCGCGGCGCTGGACGATCCGGACACGACCCCGCTCGGCGACGAGCCCGACCCGTAGACCAGCTCGGGGTAACCAGGGACGCCGTGCTCGTGGACGTCGAGACCCTCGATCTCCTCCTGCTCGGGCACCCGCAGGAACCCGGCCGCCTTGAGGGCGGTGAACAGGATGCCGGTGGTGACACCGACCCACGCCGCCGTCGCGACGACCGCGGTGGCCTGGTACCCGAGCTGGGCGGCACCGCCGCCGTAGAACAGCCCGACCTCGACGTGCGCGAGACCGACCCAGAGGGTGCCGAGGATGCCGCACGTGCCGTGGACGGACGCCGCACCGACGACGTCGTCGATGCCGGCGCGGTCGATGAGTCGCACCGAGACCGCGACGAGGACACCGGCGATGAGGCCGACGACCAGGGCCATGAGGTGGGAGACCACGTCCGCGCCCGCCGTGATCCCGACGAGGCCGGCCAGGATGCCGTTGGCGGTCATGGCGATGTCGAACTTGCCGTTCTTGAAGCGGGTGTAGAAGGCAGCGGTCAGACCGCCGCCGGCCCCGGCGAGCGCGGTGGTGACGATCACGTGGGAGAGCAGGGCACCGTCGAGCTCGAGGACCGAGCCGCCGTTGAACCCGAACCAGCCGAAGAACAGCAGCAACGTGCCGAGCGCCACGAAGGCGATGTTGTGACCGGGGATGGCGCGGGGCTCGCCGTCCTTGCCGTACTTGCCGAGGCGGGGGCCGAGGATCGCCGCGCCGACCAGAGCGGCCATGCCGCCGGTGAAGTGCACGATCGTCGATCCGGCGAAGTCGTGGAAGCCGAGTTCGGCCAGCCATCCGCCGCCCCACTGCCACGCTCCCACCACCGGGTAGATGAACGCCGTCAGCGCGACGGCCACGACGATGTAGGCCCCGAACTTCATCCGCTCGGCGACGGCACCCGAGACGATCGTCGCTGCCGTCGCGGCGAACATCGCCTGGAAGGCGAAGTCGATCTCGGTCGTGATGAGCTCACCGCCCCCGCCGGTGGCCCCCGACAGCAGGAACCCGCTGGTCCCGATGAACCCGCCGACCAGGTCGCCGTACATGATCGCGTACCCGATCACGTAGTAGACGACGATGCCGACGGCGATCGTCATCAGGTTCTTGCCGATGATGTTGGCGGTGTTCTTCTGGCGCGTCAGGCCGGCCTCGAGCATGGAGAAGCCGGCGTGCATCAAGAAGACCAGTCCGGTCGCGAAGACCAGGTACAGCGTCATCGCGAAGACGTTCAGGGTCTCGAGGTCGACGGTGCCCTCGATCTGTGCCACGGCAGGGACGGCGGAGGCGACCATCACGGTCGCCGTCAACACCCCCAGCTTGAGAGCTCGCTTCACGGGTTCCTCCAAGGATCCGGTCGGACAGGCGCGACGCGTCGGTACGTCGCGCTCCGGGGGCGGCCGTGGCCGTCCGGTCGGGAGCGAGCAACGTCGCAGCCACCTGTGTCCCGCTCGTCGCCCGATCGTTTCGGGCGCGTGTCGGACACGGCGGGGTGTGTGAACACTCCGTTTCGTCGGTCCGGCGGACCGCGCAGGCGGCCGCTGCTCCTGCCCGCGTGGGCGGGGGACGCGCCCGCACGCACCGCTAGCGTCGAGTTCTCCCCTCTCCCCACCGGAGGACCCGACCGTGACGCTCCGCATCGCGCTCGCGCAGATCGCCGCCCGCGTGGGCGACATCGACGGCAACGTCGATCGCGTGCTCGACGCCTGGAGCCGCGCGGCGGAGCAGGGGGCCGACCTCGTGGTCTTCACCGAGCTGACCACCACCGGCTACCCACCCGAGGACCTGCTGCTGAAGCCGGAGTTCGTCGCGGCCAACCTCGACGCCGTCCGCCGGATGGCCGCCGAGGGGCCTCGCGGGACCGCCGCGATCGTCGGCTACGTCGGCACCCCGGAGGGCGACCTGGTGCACGAGGACCCGGCCGCGTCCACGGGCGCGGTCGCGTCGGCCGCGGACCAGGAGCTGACCAACAGCGCCGCCATCCTGTGCGACGGCGAGGTGGTGGCGACCTACGACAAGCTGCGCCTGCCCAACTACGGGGTCTTCGACGAGGCGCGGTACTTCACGTCCGTGGACCGGCCGCTGGTGGTGTCCATCGCGGGGGTCCCCGTCGGGGTCACCATCTGCGAGGACCTCTGGGTCGAACCGGGCCCGCTCGGACGCGCCGCCGACGCCGGCGCACGCATCATCGCCAACCTCAACGCCTCGCCCTACCACCGCGGCAAACGTGCCGACCGGGAACGTTGGGCGGCGACCCACGCCGAACGTGACGGCACCTGGGTGGCGTACGTCAACGTCGTCGGGGGCCAGGACGACGTCGTCTTCGACGGCGACTCGTTCCTGATCGGCCCCGACGGGCGCGTCCACACGCGAGCGGCACAGTTCCGTGAGGATCTCGTCATCGTGGACGTCCCCGTCGACGCGATCGAGGTCGACGCCGAGGTGGTGCTCGCCGGAGCGGACGCGGACTCGCGTGGCGAGGTCACCCACGAGGACCTGCCCCGGCTCGACCCGGTCGGCGAGGTCTGGCACGCCCTCGTCCGCGCCACACGCGACTACTGCCACGAGAACGGCTTCCGGGATGCCCTCGTCGGGCTGTCCGGGGGCATCGACTCCGCCGTGGTCGCTGCCGTGGCAGCGGACGCGCTCGGGGCAGCGCACGTGACCGGTGTCCTGATGCCGTCGCCCTACTCGTCCGACCACTCGGTCACCGACGCGGTGGCGCTCGCCGCCGCGTTCGGGATGCCGACCGAGACCCTGCACATCGGAGCGCCGCTCGCGGCCGCCGGGCACGCGCTCGGTGACCTCGTCATCACCGGGTTCGACCGCGAGGACGGCCAGCAGCCAGGGGTCGCCTACGAGAACCTGCAGGCGCGGCTGCGCGGGTTGCTGCTCATGGCGCTGTCGAACGAGACGGGCGCCATCGTCCTCACCACCGGGAACAAGTCCGAGTACGCCGTCGGCTACGCGACGCTGTACGGCGACATGGCCGGTGGGTACGCGCCGCTCAAGGACGTCCCGAAGCTGCTGGTCTACGAGCTCGCACGGTGGCGCAACGTCAACCCCGCACCCTTCGACGGCGCCGACGATGGCGACGTCATCCCGGTCTCGACGATCGACAAGGCACCGTCTGCCGAGCTGCGGCCCGACCAGCGTGACGACGACTCGCTGCCCCCCTACGAGGTGCTCGACGCCATCGTCGAGGGGTACGTCGAGCAGCTGCGCTCCATCGCCGACATCGTCGAGGCCGGCATCGCCGACGACGACGAGGTCCGACGGGTCGTTCAGCTGATCGACCGGGCCGAGTACAAGCGGCGCCAGGCCGCCCCCGGTCCGAAGGTCACCTCACGCGCCTTCGGCCGTGAGCGTCGCGTGCCGATGACCAACGGCTGGCGCGACTGACGACCGTCACCCGACGCCGGCTTCCACCTCCTCGACCAGGTCCCGCACGCACCGGGCGACGAGGTCCGGGTGGGTCCGCGGGAGCCAGTGCCCGCCGTCGACGTCGGTGACCTCGACGTTGGGCAGGTGACGGAGGTCGTCGAAGATGCGGGGGGACACGAACGGGTCACGGCGGCCGGCGAGGACACGGATGGGCACGCCCGCCGGGATCGGCGCCCGGGTGGCGTCGCCGGTGCGGTTCGCCCGGTACAGGCCGAGTCCGCGCACGGCGTCCCCCACGTCACCCGTCGCGAACGGCAGCCGTCCCACCGTCCGGAGGGCGGTCTCCGGCAGCACCGGGACCTGGAAGGCCGCGAGGTACCACGACCGGGCCAGCTGTCCCGCCAGCTCCGCGAGATGACGTGCGGACGGGTCGACGAGCCGACGAGCCACCCAGGCGCGGGCCGTCCCGAGCCCGGGAGCCGCGACGGCGGTGAACGAGGCCAGTCTGGAGCGCAGCTGGTCGTCAGCTGCGGCCCCGAAGCCCTGGATCGCACCCCAGTCGTGTCCGACGAGGTGCACACGCCCGGTCGGCGCGACCGCATCGAGGACGGCGCCGAGGTCGGCGAGCAGGTGCACCATGGCGTACCCGGACGGCTCGACCGGGGCGGTCGATCGCCCAGCACCTCGGACGTCGTAGGCGACCACGCGGTGGTCGGGCGCCAGCGCGGCTGTCACGTCCTCCCACAGCTGCGAGCTGTCGGGGTACCCGTGCACGAGCACGACGGTGGGTGCCCCGACCCGGCCACGCTCGACGACGTGCAGGGACACGCCGGACGACTCGACCTGCCTGCTCCTCACGTCACGCCCCTCCCGTCGGCTCGAGGCGGAGCCTCGCACGGCAGCGCCCGGTCGGGTTCCCTCGCCACGTCCGCCGGCACCCCGTCCGGTCCGAGGAGGCGCCCGTGGGTCTGCGCTCCGGCCTGCCCGACCTCGTGGTCGTGCACGCCGACGCCCGCGGAGCGCGGCGGTGCATCGAGCGCCTGTCCCGCGCCGGCATCGACGGCGGTGCCATCGAGCTGCTCGGACGGGTCGAGGTCAGCACCGCCGGCCGGGCCGCCGACCGCCAGACCGACCGTGGTAGCTCGCTCGCCGTCGGGGGGCGAGCCCTGCGTGGCGCGCTCTGGGGTGTGCCACCGGGTGCCGCCTTCGGCGCTGCGCTGATCGTGGCGACCTCGGGACAGGGCGTCGCGGTGCTCGCGGCGGGGCTCGCCGGAGGGGCCGGCTTCGGGGCGGGCGTCGGGGTGCTGACGGCGCTCCTGACCCTGCCGACGATGGCGAGCTCGTGGGAACGCACCTTCGCGCCGCTCGTCCCGGGCGGGGTCGCCGTCGGGGTCCGCGGAACGGACCCGCGCACGCTGCGACGCGCGCACCGGGCACTCCACGACATCGGTGCCCGCAGCGTCCACGAGGTCGCCGATCTCGACGGCCTCCCCGACGGGTTGGTGACCGACCTCGAACACCCGGTCCCGCCCCCCGGCGACGCCGACCGGGACGACGACGCGACCTGAACCGGCCACCGTCCACGGATGTGCGCGCGCCGGGAACGCTGCCGTACCCTCCCCTCGTCACACCGATCCGGTCGACCGCTGGACCCCAGTTCGTACCCGCCGTGGAGAGCGTCGGGACGCCGTGGGCCGGCAGGAGGAGCCCCACGGTGTCCGTTCACGCTGCGTCCCCGCGTCCCGTCACGATCCACGACCTGCGCGCGTCCAAGGAGCGCGGTGAGCGTTTCGCGATGCTCACCGCCTACGACGCGTCGTCCGCCGCCCTGCTCGACGAGCTCGGCGTCCCGGTGCTGCTCGTCGGCGACTCCCTCGGGATGGTCGCCCTCGGCTACGAGTCGACCGTCCCGGTCACCCTCGAGGAGATGCTCCACCACACCGCTGCGGTCTCGCGTGGGGCACCGAACAGCCTGGTCGTCGGCGACCTGCCGTTCGGCACCTACCAGGACGGCCCCTCACAGGCGTTCGCGTCGGCCGTCCGCATGCTCAAGGAGGGTGGCGCCAACGCCGTGAAGCTCGAAGGTGGCGGCCCGATGGTCGAGGTGACCGCGCACCTGGTGCGTGCCGGCATCCCCGTGATGGGCCACCTCGGTCTCACCCCCCAGTCGGTCAACCAGTTCGGCGGCTTCAAGGTCCAGGGCCGCGACGAGGCTGCCGCCGACGCGCTCGTCGCGGACGCCATCGCGCTCGCCGACGCCGGCGCGTTCGCGATCGTCCTCGAGTGCATCCCCGAGGCGCTGGCCCGCCGGGTGACCGACGCCATCGCGGTGCCCACGATCGGGATCGGTGCGGGACCGCACTGCGACGCGCAGGTCCTCGTGTGGCACGACCTGTTGGGTCTGACGACCGGCCGGCTCCCGCGGTTCGTCAAGCAGTACGTCGACCTGCGCAGCGAGATCGCCGGGGCGATCAAGTCCTACGTCAGCGAGGTCGCCGACGGCGAGTACCCCGGCCCCGAACACACCTACGGTTGAGACCACCCATCAGGCCAGCTCGTCGAGCAACGTGGCGATCGCACCCGGGTCGGTGAGCTGGACGTCGTGGGCGCCGACGAGTTCGCGGTAGTCCCACCCCTGCGCGCGGGCGCGCGCGGCGGCGACGCCAGCAGGATCGCTTACCGCAGGGCCGTCGTCTCCGTCCTCGGCGCACCGCACGAACGACCGTCGGACGGAACCGAGGCCGCCGCGCAGCCGCATCGGTTCGGCGAAGCTGGCTGCCGGGTGGTCACGGAGGCGGGCGATGTACCGCTCCCGGGCGACGTCGTCGCCTCCCACGGGCAGGAGCTCGTCGGGGATCGGTACCCGCCACGCGGGTCCGTGCTCCGCGAGCCCAGCCCGCACCCGCCCAGCGAACTCGGAGCCGGCGACGTCGAGGACGCTGTCGCCCTCGTCCGGGACGATCGCGTCGACGTAGATGACCGAGCGGAGCCGCTCGGGACGGTGATCGGCTGCCAGCGTCACGGGGACGCCGCCGTAGCTGTGGCCGCAGAGCACGACGTCGTGGAGCTCCTCGACGTCGAGCACGGCGAGCACGTCGGCAGCGTGAGCAGAGGCGTCCACCACCTCGGCGGTCGCCAGGTGGGCACGGTCACCGAGCCCCGTCAGCGTCGGGGTGAACACGACGTGCCCACGTGTCCGCAACCGCTCGGCGACCTCGCGCCACTCCCAACCGCCTCCCCACCCACCGTGCACGATCACGAACGTCGCCACAGCCGAGCCTCTCGTCGATCCACAGCGTCGCACGTCCTGCGGCAGCGGGTGGCGAACGAGACGCCGGAGGGCTCGTGGTGAGCAGCACGGCGCTGGTCCCCCCGCGCGCGCCTGGCGTGGTGCCGGGTTACCGCGGACGCCGCCGAGCGCGGACCATCGGCCGGGGCGTCCTCCTTCGCCCCGACCCCCGCGTCGCCGGGCGACGGTCGAGATCCCGCGTGCGACCACCAGCAGGACCGAACGTCGGCGCATCCGAGCGGTCGCTGAGCCAACAGGCAGCGGTGCTCGGGGCCTTCGATGTGTGGGCCGACGGCGTGGCCGTCCTGGACGCCGCGGGCCACATCGTCGTCGTCAACGGATCCTGGGAGCGGTTCGCCCGGGACAACGACGGCGGGCCCATCGGGGCTGGCGCCGACTACCTGGCGGCCTGCGACGCCGCCGGGGACGACCCGGACATCGCAACGATCGGCGCCGGCCTCCGTGCCGTGCTCGCCGGCACCCTGAGCGTCTACCGACACGAGTACCCCTGCCGCGGCCCCGGTACCGAGCGGTGGTACGAGGTGACCGCCCAGCCCCTCGCCCTCGACGGCTCGACCGGGCTGCTCGTCAACCACACCGACATCACCCACCGACGAGCAGCGTCCGACGAGGCTCACACACGCGCCCGGCTGCTGGACGGGGTCGCGTCCGAGATGCGGCTGCGGACGATCACCGACAGCATCGGTGACGGCCTGTGCACCTTGGACCCCACCGGTCACATCACCTACGTCAACCCGCCCGGCCGGCGGATGCTCCGCGCATCGCTCACCGAGCCCATCGGGGGGTCCTTCCTCCGGTGGGTCCACGGCGTCGGTGGCGCCGGGCCGTTCGCCGACTCGCTGACGGACGCGGGCAACGGCAACACCGGTCCGGTCGCCGGCCAGCTCGTCCGGCGGGACGGTTCCGAGCTGTCGATCGAGTACGTGGCGACACCGCTGTGCGCCGACGCGACCGCCCCCGCGGCCGGGTACGTGGTCGTCTTCCGTGACGTCAGCTTCCGCCGAGCGGCCGAGGAACGGCTCGCCGACGGGGTCGCGGAGGTCGAGTGCCTCCAGGCGATCCGCGGTGCGCTCGCTCGCGACGGTCTGGTCCTGTACGCCCAGCCCATCGTCGAGCTGTCGTCCGGGCGGACCGTGCAGCACGAGCTGCTGCTGCGGATGCGCGATCCCGCCGTGCCCGGCGGAGTCATCACGCCCGACCACTTCCTGCCGACCGCCGAGAAGCTCGGGGTGGCGTCCGCGCTCGACCGCTGGGTGCTCGCGCGTGGCATCGAACTCGCCGGGCGCGGCCACGCGGTGGAGATCAACCTGTCCGCGGTCTCGATCGAGGACGCGACCCTCCCCCACGTCATCGAGCAGCTGCTCGAGTCGTCCGGTGCCGACCCGAGCGACGTGGTGTTCGAGATCACCGAGACCGCGCTCCTCGAGAACGACGTCACCGCTCGCTACTTCGCCGACCGCATCCGTGAGCTCGGCTGCCAGCTCGCCCTCGACGACTTCGGCACCGGGTACGGCGGGTTCACCTACCTCAAGCGCTTCCCGCTCGACCTGCTGAAGATCGACATCGAGTTCGTGCGCGACGCGGTCCACGACGCCTCGAGCCGCGCCGTCATCGAGGCGGTGGTGACCCTCGCTCGGGCCTTCGACCTGCAGACCGTCGCCGAGGGTGTCGAGGACGAGGCGACCCTCGCGCTGCTCGGCGAGCTCGGCGTCGACCTCGCGCAGGGCTACCTGCTCGGTCGCCCGGCTCCGATCGACACCGTCTTCCCCGCATCCGAGGAGGCCCACCCGTGAACCCGAGCCCCGGCCCGGTCGACCCGACGACCATCGAACAGGAGGAGCTCGATCGCGACCGAGCGATCTCCGACCTCGGGCAGGCGGTCGCCGACCGGGACCAGCAGTCGAGCGACCTCGAACAGGACCGCACCGACCGCAGCCGCGACCAGCTCGGCGATCAGGGCGAGGCGCGTGGCGTCCGAGCCCTGGACCGACCAGGCGTCCAGGCGGCCCAGGCGCGCCGGGACGCGCACCAGGAGCTGCTCGACGACGCGCAGAACGCGCGGGACCGCGAACAGGACACGTTCGACGGGCAACAGGACGCCCTCGACGCCCGGGCCTCGACGGGGCCTCTGGCGACGGCCGAACGCCGCTTCCGGACGGCCGAGATCCGAGCTGCGGCCGCCGAGGAGCGCGCGCGTGCGGCGCTCCACCGCGCCCGGCTCGCACGCGAACGCGCCGAGACCATCGCACGTCAGGACGCCGCGGAGGAGTGAAGCGCTGCCCGCGCCCGCCCGCGCGTGGTCAGCGCCTCCGCATCCGCCGGTGCAGGTGGCGGGCGAGCCGCCGGAGGTCGGCGACGGTCGCGGGTGTCCGCGGCCCCCACCAGAACAGGCCCGTGCCGTCCACCGCACGGACGCGGAACCCCGGCAGGTCGGCGCGGTCGTCCTCGCCGAAGGCGTACGGCTCATCGGTGAGCAGGACCGCGTCGAGGGCGGCCGCGAGGACGTCGTCGAACCCGACCGTGGGGTAGCGCTCCCCCGGTTCGCTGGGCCACACCTCGAACCCCGCCGCGGCCAACACGTCCGCGGCGATCGTCGCCGGTCCCACCGCCATCCAGGTCTCGTCGTCGCGCCCGTCGGCGGGCGGTAGGCCGCGCCAGATGGGGACGAACACGCGGAGCGGTGGGCCCGGCGGGGCGCTCGCCCGCAGGCGTGCCAGGGCGTCCGTGGTGTCACGTTCGGCACCCGCCACGCCGAGGGCTGCGGCGAGACGCTCGAGGCTGTCGGCCGCGTCAGCGAGGGTGCGGACCCGGGTCACCCAGACCGTGGTACCGGCATCACGGAGCCGTGCGACGTCGAGCTCGCGGTTCTCCTCCTCGTTGACGATGACGAGGTCCGGGGCGAGTTCCACGATCGCGGCCACGTCGGGGTTCTTGGTCCCGCGGACGGTGATGGCGTCGGGGAAACCCTCCGGCGGCGCGGTGCACCACTCGGTGCGCCCCACCACCCGGTCGGCGAGGTGCCACCACCACAGCGTCTCGGTGAGGTTCGGGACGAGCGAGACGATCCGCGACGGCGCCCCACCCGCCAGCGGGACCTCGGTGCCGAGGTCATCGACGTGCACGACGGGCGCCGCGATCAGGCGTCCTCGCGCGACGCGAGGTGGGTGCCCTCGACCTCACGGGCGAGCACGTAGAGCTCGTCCGCCACGCGGTTGAGGTAGCGCAGCGGCGCCTCGTCGGGCAGCAGGCCCGCACGTTGCATCGCGACGACCTCGCGTTCGGCACGGCGGCACACGGTGCGGGCCAGGTCGAGCGCCGCGGCCGCCCGGTTGCCGCCGGGTACCACGAAGTGCTGTGGCAACGGGTGCCGTGCGACGCAGGCGTCGATGCGGACATCGATCGCGTCGACCATCGCGTCGTCGACCTTCGAGATCCCGACCTCGAGCTTGGTCCAGTGCTCCTCGAGCGTGGCCAGCTGGGCGCCGACCACGAACAGCTCACGCTGGATGGTGAGCACCTGCTGGTGGAGGTGGGCACCGTCGCCCTCGGCCGGGAGCTCGGCACGCGCCAGGCCGAGGGCGCTGCACGTCTCGTCCACGGTGCCGTACGCGTGGGTCCGAAGGTCGTCCTTCGGGACCCGCCCGCCGTACAGCAGCCCGGTCGTGCCGTCGTCACCGCGCTTGGTGTAGACCTTCACGGGAGGGGTGCCTCCTCGGGCGAGGCCCGGGATCGGTGGGCGGAGCGGGACCCGCGGACGGGGCCGCACGAGCCTACCGATGCGTTGCTGCCCTCCCCGGCGCGCCGGTACCGTCCGGCCCCCGCCCGCGCGCGGGCCACCATCCGACCACCTCTCGAGGTCCCGCGTGTCCGACCGCACCCCCCGCCAGGACTTCCGGGTCCTCACCCGCCGCCGCGGCGGGTACGACGGCGCGGTCATGTACGACGTCCAGCTCCAGGTCGCGGCGACCGGAGCGCTCGTCTGGGCGCAGACGTTCTCCGACGAGCAGCAGGCGGACGCGTTCGAGACCCAGCTCGACACCGACCTCGACGAGCTCGGGGACGGGGACTTCCGCCGCAAGTACGGCGTGCCAGCGAGCGTCTGAGCCGGTGGACGGCGCGAGCGCAGCGCCGACCGCCGCCCGGGACCGCCCCGCGGCTCCGGTCGAGGTCGTGCCGCTGACCGACCTGCCCCGGGGGCCCGACGACCGCATCGATCTCGATGGCCTCGCGGCGGCGCTCGCGCCAGCCGACCTGCTCGAGACCGCTACCGGCCAGAACGGGTGGAGCTACCTCGTCCCGACGGTGGGTGCCCGGATCGTCGACGACGGGCACCGCACCGTGCTCGACCACGGGGACGGGCGGCGCACCCGACTCGGCGACGACCCCTTCACCGCCATCGAGGCGTGGTGCGCCGCCGCTGGGGTCACCCCCGATGCACCGCGCGATCCGCAGCTCCCCCCGTTCTCGGGCGGGCTGATCGGCGCGTTCGCCTACGACCTGGCGCGACGGATCGAGCGGATCCCGACGCTGGCCGCCGAGGACCGACGCCAGGACCACCTGTCCCTGCGCGTCGCCGAGGTGGTGGTCGCGGTGTCGCCGGAGCGGTCCGACGCGGTGGTGGTCGGGCGACCGCTGGTGAGCGACGCGGCCGTGGTGCACCGACGGACCGCCGAGGTGCGTGCCCGGTGCGCGGCGGCCGCGACCACCCGACCCCCGGCGGTGCCGGCACGGCGGTCCGTGACGACGTCCCTGCCGCGCGAGCGGTACCTGGACGCCGTGCGGTCGGTCCTCGCGCACATCGCCGCCGGCGACTGCTTCCAGGTGAACCTCGCTCAGCGGCTGACCACGACGTGGCCGGGCCCGCTGAGCGAGCTGTACCGGCGGTTGCGGACCGCCTCGCCCGCACCGCACGCGGCGATGCTGCCCGACGTGGGGCTCGCATCCGTGTCACCGGAGACCTTCCTCGAGATGGACGGCCGGGAGGTCACCGTGCGCCCCATCAAGGGCACGCGTCCTCGCCACCCCGACCCCACCATCGACGCCGCCAACGCCGACGATCTGGCGACCAGCGCCAAGGACCGCGCCGAGAACGTGATGATCGTCGACCTCGAGCGCAACGATCTCGGTCGGGTCTGCGTGCCCGGCTCGGTCAGCGTGCTGCAGCTGTGCGCCGTCGTGCCGCACCCCACGGTGTGGCACCTCGTCTCGGAGGTCACCGGACGGTTGCGCCCCGGCACGGGCTACGGCGAGCTGCTCCGGGCCACGTTCCCGTGCGGCTCGATCACGGGCGCCCCGAAGGTGCGCGCCATGGAGATCATCGAGGCGCTGGAACCGGTCCGTCGGGGGTGGTACTGCGGAGCGATCGGGTTCCTGTCCCCCGGTGCCGCGTCGCTGTCGGTGGCGATCCGGACCGCGACCCGGCACGCGGACGGGACGGTCGACCACGCTGCCGGTGGCGGGATCGTCGCCGCGTCCGACCCGGTGCTCGAGCACGACGAGAGCTTCGCCAAGGCCGCGGCATTCCTGACCGCCGTCGGCGGCCTACCCGGCACCGCTGGGCTCACCGGAGCACGTCGACCCCGCCGTTGACAACGCCGGCGTCGGCGTGGAACGTGCCGAGCGACCGAGGAGGAGGAGCCATGGTGGACGTCGACGAGCTCCGCACGCTGCAGACGCCGTTGAAGGAGCGCTACCGCAGCGACCCGGATCGGGCGCTGGTCACCCTCGAGGCCGACGGCGACCTCCGTGGGGAGGGGCTCACCTGCTCGGTGCGGACCGGTGCCGCCCTCGTCGAGGCCGGGCTGCACCCGGCGACCGGTGGGGACGGCCTGGCGGCGTGCTCGGGCGACCTGCTCCTCCAGGCGCTGGTCGCCTGCGCCGGCGTGACGCTGCGCGCCGTGGCGACCGCGCTCGAGGTGCACCTCGACGACGCGCGCATCCACGCCGAGGGAGACCTCGACTTCCGCGGGACCCTCGGCGTGGACCGGGACGCGCCCGTCGGGTTCTCGGCGGTTCGGCTCACCTTCGAGCTCGACAGCGACGCTGAACCGTCCGTGCTCGCGAAGGTCGTGGAGCTGACCGAGCGCTACTGCGTCGTGCTGCGCACCCTGGTCGACGGACCCGAGGTGATCACCACGTTCAGAGGCCGGTGACCCGCACCCCGGCGTGCACACGGTGACGTGCGTTGGTCGAGATGAGCACGGCGGTCAGACCTTCGAGGGCGGCGGCGAGGCGGAGCGGCCCCACGACCACCGCCCGGGCACCCGGGAGGTGGTCGTCCACGAGCCGCGCGGCGATCGCGACGGCCTCGTCGTCGTCGCCGCAGAACAGCACGTCCTCGTCCAGGTCCTCGTCGACGTGCCCGAGGCCCACCGCGGAGACGGTGTGGAAGCCAGCCACGACCCGGGCGGACGGCGCGGCCGCCGCGAGCAGCTCGGCCGCCGAACCGGCCTCGATCCGGCCAGGCACCGGACCCTCGGCGTCGAACTCGAGCGGGGCCAGGGTGCTCACCAGCACCGAGCCGGCGAGCTGCTCGCCGAGCGGACCGACCAGCTCGCCCGCTCCCGCGGTCGGGATGGTCGCCACGACGACCGGCGCCCGCGCCGCGTCGGCGTTGCTGCCCCCGGCGATGTTTCCCGACCCCGCCGGGAGGCCGGCTGCCAGCTCGGCAGCCCGATCGCTGGCTCGCTGCGGGTCGCGGGAGCCGATCGTCACCGCCAGGCCCCCGACCGCCCACCGCACGGCGAGCGCCGACCCGAGCTTGCCGGTCCCCCCGAGCAGCCCGACGTCGGCGTTCGGGACGCTGGTCCTGTCGGGCACGGGCGGCTCCTCCATCGGGGCGACGGGGATCGACGGTACCCGCGGGTACGCTGCGGGCGCGTCCGACTACCGCCGACCGGAGCTCCCTCGTGCCGAGACCCGCCGATGCGCGGTTGCGGTGGCACCGGACCACGCTGGACGGCCGGACCGCGGTCTACGGCGAGGCCGGCGACGGCCCGCCCGTGGTCTTCGTGCACGGTTGGGGCCTGTCGGCGCGGTCGTACGCCGACGCGCTGCCGCTGATCGCGGCCTCCGGTCACCGCGTCATCGCTCCGGCCCTGCCCGGCTTCGGCCGCAGCGATCCGCTACCGGGTGAGTACACCTTCGAGAAGCTCGCCAACTGGCTCGACACCCTGCTCGACCACCTCGGGGTCGACGAACCCGCGGCGCTGGTCGGCCACTCCTTCGGCGGCGGCGTCTCGACCGCGACGGCCTGGTACCACCCGGGTCGCGCCCGATCGCTCACGTTGGTGAACTCGATCGGCGGGTCGGTGTGGAAGGACAGCACCAAGGGCCCACGCTCGCTGGCGGACCGGCCGCTGTGGGACTGGGGCCTGCACCTGCCCGCGGAGTTCCGACCGGCCGGTCTCGGCGGCCGCCTGCCCTGGCGCAAGAGCCGCGCCCTGCCGGTGGTCGTCCGCGACGTGCTGACCAACGCGTTGACCAACCCGCGCGCCGTGTGGCGCGCCGCCGACCTCGCCCGCCGGGCCGACCTGCGCGACGAGCTGACCGAGCTCGCCGAACGCGGGCTCCCGGTCGCGATCGTCTGGGGCGCCGAGGACACGGTGGTGCCCGAGGCGACGTTCCTGGCGATGTGCGACGCCGCGGGCGCGCAGGGCGACATCATCGAGGATGCCGGTCACTCCTGGTTGCTGCTCGACCCCGTCGGCTTCGGCGAGGTGGTGACCAACTCGATCGCGGTCCGCGACACCGTCGACGCCCGTACCCCCCGGCCGGTCGATACCCGGACCTCGACGCTCGACCGGCCGGCGTGAGCGGCCCGTCGTCCGGCGGACCGCCGCCGGGACCACCGATCGACGCTGGGCGTGCCACGTGCGACGTCCTCGTCGTCGGTGCGGGCCTGGCGGGGCTGTACGCCGCGGTGTCGTTGCCCGACCACCTCGACGTGATCGTCGTGGACAAGGGCGTCCCCGGCGGTGACTCCGGGTCCTCGCCGTGGGCCCAGGGGGGGCTGGCCGCCGCGCTCGGTCCGGACGACTCCCCCGCCATCCACGCCGAGGACACCATCATCGCGGGCGACGGGCTGTGCGATCCGCTGGCCGTCGACGTGTTGACCCGGGAAGCGCCGCAGCACGTGCTGCGGCTGCTCGAGCTGGGCGCGGTCCTCGATCGCCACCAGGGGGGCGACGTCGGAGGTGTCCCGATCGGGACCGAGGCGGCGGAGCTGCTGCCGAGCCTCTCGCTGGCCCGCGAGGGCGGACAGCGGGTCGCCCGGTCGGTCCGCCGGGCCGATGCCACCGGCGCCGAGCTCATGCGCGTGCTCCGGCTCGCCGCCGCCCCACGCGTCAGCCGCCTGGCCGGCATCGTCCGATCCCTGGCGCGCGACACCGGTGGCGCCGTGACCGGGGCCCACGTGCTGACGCCGGACGGTCCCGTCGCGGTCCGAGCCCGCGCGACGGTGCTGGCGACCGGCGGGTGCGGTGGGCTGTTCGCCGCGACGACCAACCCCGACAACGCCACCGGTGACGGGCTCGCGCTCGCAGCGGCCGC
Organism: uncultured Nitriliruptoraceae bacterium; assembly: GCA_963850715.1. GTDB lineage: Bacteria > Actinomycetota > Nitriliruptoria > Nitriliruptorales > Nitriliruptoraceae > Nitriliruptor. The sequence continues at coordinate 402,229 of CAWKMM010000005.1, forward strand.
TGGTGCGGCGATCCGCGACGTCGAGTTCGTCCAGTTCCACCCCACCGGGTTGGCGGTCAGCGGCACGTGGCGGTTCCTGCTGACCGAGGCGCTGCGGGGTGCCGGCGCCACCCTCCACACCGAGGACGGCGGACGCTTCCTGGTCGGTCGCCACCCGGACGCCGAGCTCGCCCCCCGTCACGTGGTCGCCAAGGCGATCCTCGAGCAGCCGGGGGGGACCGCCTGGCTCGACGCCACCGGCCTCGGCCACGACGTGCTCGTCCACGAGTTCCCCACCGTCCTCGGCGGCGCACGCCAGCACGGTTTCGACCTCGCCACCGAACGCGTGCCGGTCACCCCCGCCGCGCACTACCACGTCGGTGGCGTGCGTACGGACCTCGACGGCCGGACCTCGGTCCCCGGGCTCTACGCCTGTGGCGAGGTCGCGTCCACCGGTCTGCACGGCGCCAACCGCATGGCGTCGAACTCGCTCAGCGAGGCGGTGGTCTTCGGTGCTCGGACCGCCCACGCGGTCGCCGAGGAGCTGCCCGACGCCGCCGGTGAGCTCGGGCCCCCACCACCGGCCGGGACCACCCCGTGGGTGGACGTCCCCGACGTCCGTCGTCGGCTCCGGGAGCTGATGCTGACCGGGGCCGGGCCGGTGCGCGACGGTGCCACGCTGGCTGCGGTGGCCTCGCAGCTCGCCGCCTGGCGGTCGGCACTCGTCGACCCGGGCGACCGCGCCGAGGAGGTCGAGCTCCACCACGCCATCAGCACCGCGGCGCTGATCGTCGCGTCGGCGCGCCTGCGGACCGAGTCACGCGGCGGCCACTGGCGCGAGGACCACCCCCAGCGGGACCCGGCATGGGACGGCGTCCACCTCGAGCGGACGCCGGTCACGCCGTAGGTCACAGCTCGTCGAGATCCTCGAGGCCGAGCTCCACCATCCGGCGTCGGTGGCCGGACAGGACGGTGATGGCGAGGTCCTTGACCCTCGCCTCGCCGGAGACGCCCTCCTCCTCGGCGTCGTGCTCGAGCAGCACCTTCAGCGCGTCCGTGTCGGCGATGATCCCCTGGAAGATCGTCAGCGCGCGACCGAGCACGTCCGCGCCGAGGCGACCCGCCCGCTGCGTGGCGGCGTCGTCGACGAGGAGCGCGCCGAGCCGCTCGATGGCGAAGCGCTCGAAGGGAGCCCGGTCGGCGAGCGCCCCGACCACGACCAGCGCCGTCTCGGGCGCGAGCACCGGCGCGAGCGCGCGACCGAAATCGGCCGCCATCGGCAACCCGACCGCGAAGAAGACGCAGGCGCCGAACCAGTCGTCGAGGGGGACGCGGTCGAAGTAGGCGTCGAAGTGGGGCTTCTGCCGGTCCATGACCGCCGTCGCGAGGTCGGTGCGGCCGGCGAGGTGGTCGCGCAGCGCGGCGTAGGCCGCGTGCTCGCGCACCGCGAGCTCGGCGAGGACGTCGGCCGTCCCCGCGTCCGGCGCGTGCTGGACGGCCCGGGCTGCGGACTCGAACGAGCGCAGCTGCCCGTACGCGAGAGCGCCGAGCACCTCGACCGTCGCCAGCTCGAGCTCGCTCGCCACCGCACCTCCGACCCGGTCGCCTGGGCCGCAGCGTAGTGGTCCGCGGCAGGTGGCCGGGACGCTCACTCCTGCCAGCTGGCCCAGTAGTCGTCGCGCTCGACGGTGCGACCCGCGGGGGTGGCGACGAGGGGGTGGCGGGTGTCGATCATGACGGCGATCTCGTCGGTGAAGTCCTTGGAGCCGGCGTTGGCCACCGCCTTCGGGTGCGGACCGTGGTGGATGCCCTGGGGGTGCCAGGTGAGCATCCCCGGCTCGATGCCGGCGCGGCTGAAGAAGTCGCCGTGGTGGTAGAAGATCACCTCGTCGTAGTCGATGTTGCGGTGGTAGAACGGCACCTTGAGGGCGTCGGGAGCGGTCTCGAGCGGCCGGGGCACGAAGGTGCAGATGACGGCGTTGCCCGCCACGAACGTGGTGTGCGCGCTCGGCGGCAGGTGGTAGCTGAACGAGCTGACCGGCTTGAGGTCGAGCGCGTTGAGCGCGAAGGCCGTCAGGTCGCCCTTCCAGCCCACGACGTCGAGCGGGTGGAACGGGTAACGGACGCTGGTGAGCTCACCCTGCTGGCGGATGACCACCTCGAAGTCGCCCGCCTCGTCGTGCGGGTCGACGTCCGGCACCCGGACCACCGATTCGTCCCAGAGCGCGTGCCGGCCGAGCAGGCCCTTGTCGGGCGGCTCGACCTGCGCCACCGTGGCGATGGTGAGCAGGAACGTCGGCGCCGAGGGGACCAGGCGGAAGGTGGTGCCGCGTGGTAGCACCACGTAGTCGGCCGGCCCGTAGGTGAGCGGCCCGAAGTCGGTCTCCACCACCCCCTCGCCGCGGTGGACGAAGAGGGTGAGGTCACCGTCGCCGTCGCGGAGGAAGAACGGCAGCTCGGTGGTGAGGGTCCAGACACCGAGCGCGACGTCGTCGTTGACGAGCACATCGGTCCAGAGGGCGTCAGCCCGTGCCCGGGGCGCATCCTCCACGTCGCCCCGTGGGTCGGGCAGCGATCGCAGATCCATCGCGTGGGGCCGCAGTGGCCCGTCGATGCTGGTCCACCCGGTGGGGGGATGCAGCCGGTAGAGGTGGGTGGCCTGGCCGTAGAACCCGCGCCGGCCGAACTCCTCCTCGACGGTGCCCTCGGGCAACCCGACGTGCGCCTGCGTGGTCGCTCGGCCCCGGACGTGCTGCGCCACCTCTGACCTCCCGGATCGTGTCCCGGGAGGCACTCTGGCAGCGCGTCACGCGGTCCGCGCGGCTTCCGGCGCTCAGCGCACGTCAACTGGCCGACCGACCGGAGCCGCCCGTCCGCCCGTGGCCGGGTCAGGTGGCCCGGCGGGGCCGCCAGCCGAGCCGCTCGGAGATCTCGCGGGCGGAGCGCAGGACGCGGAGGGCGATGGTCTCGGGCTCGGGCAGACGAGCGGTCGGAGCGACGATGCCGACGGCGGCGACCGCCTTGCCGGTGTGGTCGAAGACGGGCGCGGCCACACCGGAGGCACCGGGCTCGAGCTCGTCGCGGGTGTAGGCCACGCCGCGCTGGCGGACCGCCTGCAGCGACGGGTCCCGTGCGCCGTCCGGCAGGAAGGCGAGCAGCGCCTTGCCGTGGGCGGCGACCCCGAGGGGGTGCCGGAACCCGATGCGGTAGTTGACCTGCACGAAGCGATCGCCGGGTTCGATGACCTCGACGACCACGAGGTCGTCGCGGTCGCGCACGGCGAGGCAGGCGGTCTCGTTGGTGTCCTCGGACAGCGCCCGCAGCGGCGGACCGGCGAGCCGTCGGACCTCGAGACCCTGGGCGGCACGTACGCCGAGCTCGAGCATCGACAACCCGAGGCGGTACTTGCGCGTCTCCGGGTCGCGGGTGACGAAGCCCTCCGCCGTGAGCGTGTCGAGCAGCCGGTAGAGCACGGCTCGGTCCAGACCCGTCGCCTCGGCCAGGCCCGACACCGTCGCCCCGTCCCCGTGCTCGCCGAGCGCCGTCAGGAGGGCGAGCCCCCGCGACAGCGTCCGCGAGCCACTGGAGCGTCGACCGCGCTTGTCCTCGTCTGCGTCCGCCACGTCCCGAGCTCCTCGTTCGACCGGCGGGCGGAGTGTGCTGCGCGACCCGCGCACGGTCAAGCGGTACCTCCGGACCGGGCGGCCGTGACCGCGGACGGCGGGCGTCCGTCACCCCACGGCACCCGACTCGTTGTGGTCGCTGGATCAGCCGCGTGCCGCCCCCGCTCGGGGCGGGGGACCACCATCCCGCGGCCGGTACCCCACGGAACGACCCCACGCCGCCCCCCCTTCGGGTCCGCCGGATGTGATCGAACGACGGGGCCCCGGTCTACCCTCCCGCCGGCTGACCTGGGAGAGGAGAGCCTTCGTGCCGTCCGTTCGAGCGAGCGTCGCCCAGCTCGGTGGCGTGGCTTCGATGGGCATCGACGGGACCCTCTCCATCCGCAAGGGCTTCCCCTTCGGCGAGTTCATCCAGCAGTGCTGGTTCATCGCCAAGGTGACCGCCATCCCGGTCGTCCTCATCTCGATCCCGTTCGGGGTCATCATCGCGCTGCACGTCGGTTCGTTCGCCCAACAGCTCGGTGCGGAGTCCTCGATCGGCGCCGCCATGGTCCTGGCGATCGTCCGCGAATCGGCGCCGGTCGCCACGGCGCTGCTGATCGCCGGCGCCGGCGGCTCGGCCATGACCGCCGACCTCGGCTCGCGCCGGATCCGCAACGAGCTCGACGCGATGGAGGTCATGGGGGTCGACCCGATCCACCGCCTCGTGCTCCCCCGGCTGGCCGCGGCCTCCCTGGTCGCGGTGCTGCTGAACGGGCTGGTCTCGGTCGCCGGCATCGCCGGCGGCTGGGTCATGGCCGTCCCGGTGCAGGACGGCACCTCGGGCGCCTACTTCGCCTCGTTCACCGAGCTGGCCCACCTCCCCGACCTCTGGTCGGCCATGATCAAGGCCACGTTGTTCGGGTTCCTCGCGGCGTCCATCTCGTGCTGGTACGGCTACTCGGTCGTCGGCGGCCCGAAGTCGGTGGGTGACGCCGTGAACCGCGCCGTCGTCCTGACCTTCATCATCCTGTTCTTCACCAACTTCATCGGGACCGCGCTGTACTTCAACCTCGTGCCCCCGAAGTTCTGACGATGACCACCCAGGACCTCACCCGGCCGAGCGTCGAGACCCGCGCGCTCCGCACCATCTCGCGGCCCCTGAAGCCGTTCGAGGAGCTCGCCGACCAGATGAAGTTCTGGAGCGAGGCCGTCGGGGCGATGCCCTACAGCCTCAAGTGGTGGCGGTCGGTCATCCTCCCCCAGATCTCGGACGTGGTGGTCGGCGCCGGCAGCCTCATCGTCGGCGGCGGCATGCTCTTCGTCATCGCGGCGCTGGCCTTCTTCACCGGAACCCAGGTGGGCCTCCAGGGCGTCGCCGCGCTCGACCAGATCGGCGCCCAGGCGTACGTCGGGCTCATCAGCTCGTTCGCCAACGTCCGCGAGATCACCCCGCTGATCGCCGGTATCGCGATCGCCGCCAAGATCGGGGCCGGCTACACCGCCGAGCTCGGCGCCATGCGCATCTCCGAGGAGATCGACGCGGCCGAGGTCATCGGTGTCCGCCCGATCCCCTACCTGGTGTCGACCCGCCTGTGGGCGGCGCTGATCCCGACCATCCCGCTCTACCTGCTCGCGCTGTTCAGCGCCTTCTTCGCCACCCGGCTGATCGTGACGGGCTTCTACACCGTCTCGCCGGGTGCCTACGACACCCGGCTCGACCTGTTCCTGCCGCCGATCGACATCTTCTACTCGGTGCTGAAGGCGGTCATCTTCGTGGTCGTGGTCGTGCTGATCCACACCTACTACGGCTTCTACGCCAAGGGTGGGCCCGCGGGGGTGGGCGTGGCCGTCGGGCGCGCCATCCGCGCGTCCATCACCGCGGTCGTCATCCTGAACATGGTCCTGTCGTTGGCGTTCTGGGCAGCCGGCGGCGAGACCATCAAGATCGCGGGGTGAGCGTGAAGACCATGGATCCGACGCTCGTCCGCCGCATCGTCGGCACGGCCGCCGCCGTGCTGGTGATCGCGGTGTCGTCGGTCATCCTCGACGCGCGGTACGCGCCGGCTGCCGGCAGCTACGAGGTCGTGGCCGAGCTCGGCCGGGCCGGGTCCGGCATCCGCCAGGGAAGCGACGTCAAGGTCCGCGGCGTCGCCATCGGCAAGGTGGCCGAGACGATGTACGAGGACGGCATCGCGCTCGCACGCCTGACCCTGGATCCCGAACCGCGGCTGCCGATCGCCGACCAGATCGACCTCGTGGTCACCCCGAAGACCCTGCTCGGCGAGAAGCAGATCGACCTGTCCTTCCCGGAGGGCGCGCTCGGGGACGGCCCGTACCTCGAGGCGGGCGACCGGCTGGTCGCGTCGCGCGCACCGACCGAGATCACCGAGGCCATCGACGCCCTCCAGCCCTTCCTCGCGTCGATCGACCCCGAGGACCTCGCCACCATCGTCGACACCCTCGGCGACCAGCGCGGCGAGGGCGAGGTCATCGCCGAGAACATCGAGCTCGGCCAGGAGCTCGCCGAGTTCGGGGCCCGCACGGCGGACGAGACCCTGGAGCGGTTCCGCGCCTTCACCGACGTCAGCGACGCGCTGACCCTCGCGGTCCCGGACCTGACCCGCATGAACACGGCCCTCCCCGAAGCGACCGCGGTGCTCGTCGAACGCCAGGCGGACCTGCGCCGCAACCTCGACACCGTGTCGCGCTTCTCGCGGAACTTCACCGCCTTCCTGTCCGTCGAGGAGCCGGTCATCTCCCGCTTCCTGCGGTCCTCCCAGCCGGTCGGCGCCATGCTGCAGCGCCAGGAGGACAACCTCGGCAGCATGATCCACGGCATCTTCATGTACAGCCGTGCGATGGGCTCCGGCGGCCTCCTGCTCGACGACGGCTCCGAGTGGGCGCCGTTCCGCATCTTCGTCACCGAGGACTCCTTCGACCCGGTCTACTTCCTGTGCCACGAGGCCGAGGTCATCGGGCTGCCCGAGATCCCCGAGCTGTGTGCGGAGGGTGGCCGGTGAACGAGCGCTACCCGCTGCTGAAGTTCGGCCTCTTCGCCCTCGTGTGCCTGGGGTTCACCGGGCTGCTCGTGGTCGTGATCGGGAACATCTCCTTCACCGATCGGGTCCGGTACGCCGCCACCTTCGAGGACGTCGAGGGCCTGCTCGTCAACGACGACGTCAAGATCGCCGGTGTCACCCTCGGGCGCGTCGAGAGCATCGGCCACGAACCCGGTGGTGCGGTCCGCGTCGACTTCTCCCTGGCCGAGGAGCTCGAGGTCCCCGAGGACTCGACCATCGCCATCCGCTGGCGGAACGTGACGGGGCTCCGGTACCTGTACGTCGAGCCCGGCGACGGCGCCACCGTCGACCCCGAGCACACCTTCCCTCGGGACCAGACCCGCTCCCCCGCCGACCTCGGCTCGCTGCTGCAGCGCCTGACGCCGTTCATCGACGCGCTCGACCCGACCCAGCAGAACGAGATCCTCGAGGCGCTCTCCACCGCGCTCGTCGGTCGCGAGGGCGAGGTCCGTGACCTCATCCGCCAGGGCGGTGAGCTGACCCAGGCCATCGCGTCGCGCGACACCGAGATCGAGCGCCTGCTGACGAACTCGGTGACCGTCCTCGACGCCTACGCCGCACGGGAGCAGCAGCTGCGGGGGCTGATCGACTCGTTCGCCGAGGTCGCCTCCACGCTGCGCGAGCGCAACGACGAGCTCGACTCGGCGATCATCTCTATCGCCGACGGCCAGGAGGAGCTGCGGCGGCTCGTGGACGCCAACGACGACGAGATCCGCCTGACCCTCGACGCACTCGAGGACGTCACCGCCATCCTCAGCGGCCAGGCCGACGACCTCCAGCGCGTCCTCGAGACCTCGCCCCGTGGGCTCGTCGGCTACCACCTGATCTCGCGCACCGGGCAGTGGTTCAACATCCGGGCGATCGGCACGTCGGTCGGCGGTCAGGTCGTCACCACCGAGCGTGGGGCGGCCAAACCCAACGCCAGCGGCGGCTCGGACGGCGGCGGCGTCAGCACCGACGCCCTCGCGGAGCTCTTCGGCGGAGGGGTGCGCTGATGCTGCTCGAACGCAACCAAGCCGTCATCGGGGTCGTCGTCGCGGTGCTCGTCGCCGCCGGCACCGCCTTCGCCGTCCTCGCCACGGCGGGGCTCTTCGTCGACGGCGAGCCGATGCAGGCCGCCTTCACCGACGCCGCGGGGCTCGAGGACGGCGACTTCGTCTACGTCGGTGGCCACCGTGCCGGCACCGTCACCGGGGTCGACATCGATGGCGACCACGTGCTCGTCGACTTCACCCTCACCGTGGAGCAGATGCCCGCGGACTCGATGGCCGCCGTGACCTTGAACACCGCGCTCGGCCGCCGTGGCCTGACCGTCACGCCGGGAACCTCGTCGCAGATGCTCGAGCCCGGCGATCTCATCCCGCTCGACCGGACCACGACCCCCGTCGACCTCCCGGAGCTCGGGGACCGTTCGGCCGAGCTGCTCGGTGAGCTCGACGTGCCCGCGCTACGCGAGTTGACCACGGCGCTCGGCGACATCACCGACGACAGCCGGGAGGACGTCCAGGCCCTGCTCGAAGGGGTCGAGGCGGTGACCACCATCGTGTCCGACCGCCGCGACGAGATCGAGGACGTCCTCGACCGGGCGACGATCGTCGTCGACGCGGTCGCCTCCAAGGACACCGAGCTCGTCGCGATCATCGACGACTTCGGGTCCGTGCTCGACCGTCTCGTCGACCGCCGCGCCGACATCACCCGGCTGCTGCGCGAGACCTCGCAGACCTCGACCCTGACCGCCGACCTGATCGCCGAACGTCGGGCGCAGATCGACCGTGTCGTCGAGTCCTTCAGCGAGGACCTCGCGTTGATCGACCGTCACCAGGTGGACCTCGCCCACACCTTGACCTACCTCGCGTCCGGGCTCGACGGCTTCTCGTCGATCGGGTACTCCGGCGGGGCGGCGAAGGTCGACAACCCGAGCTGGGGCAACGTGTTCGCCACCAACCTCGGCAGCATCGGCATCGGCTCGCTGCTCGAGTGCGGCGGCGCCCTCGACCGGCTCTTCACCGAGCTGCTCGCGCCCGACCCGAGGTGCGGCGAGGACGGTGTCCCGACCCAGGGCCCGACCCAGGGTCCCCCGGCTGGCGACGGCGGCCAGACCCCGTCGCTCGTGCCGCAGGTCGACCCCTCACCGCTGCTCGACGACCTCGCCCGGGGGCTCAGCGGTCCCGACGCCGTCGGTCGCTTCCTCGGGGTCCCGTCCGCAGCGCTCGGGGGTGGCCGATGATGACCACCGCGACCCGGCTACGCACCATCACGGTGCTGCTCGTCCTCGCGCTCGCGACGTCCGCGTGCGGTCTGTTCGGTGGCAACGGCGCGTACACCGTGCGCGCCGAGCTGACGCGCTCGTTCAACCTCTTCCCCGGATCTCCCGTCAAGGTCCTCGGCGTCAACGTCGGCACGATCACCGACATCGTCGTCCCCGAGGGCGCCGAGGTGGTCGAGGTCATCATGCGTATCGACGGTGACATCGACCTGCCGGAGGACTCCACAGCGACCGTGGTCCCCGCCTCGCTGCTCGGTGAGCGCTACGTCCAGCTCGAGGCCTACACCGACGGACCCCGCATGGCGACCGACACCGTCATCCCGGTCGAGCGGACCATGGTGCCGTTCGAGTTCGACGAGGTGCTGACTGGGCTCGAGAACTTCGTCGGCGGCCTCGAGGGGCCCGAGGTCGCGCGGTTCGTGACCAACATGGCGGAGACGCTCGACGGCCAGGGCGCCCAGCTCGGTCGGACCATCGATTCGGCCAGCGACGCGATCGGCGTGCTCCGCGACAACGACCAGGAGCTGATCGACCTCGCCTCGCGTCTCGCCGACCTCAACCAGACGCTGTCCTCCCGGGACCGGGAGCTCGCGGCGATCCTCCAGGACTTCGACACGGTCGCGGCGTCGCTCGTCGACGACCGTGGCGACATCGACGCGGCGCTGACGGGCCTCGTGCGGGTCACGGCCGAGCTCGACGGGATGCTCGCCGTCAACCGCACCCGGCTCGAGGACGACATCGAGGTCCTGACCCGCGTCGGCCGGACCGTGCAGCGCAACCTCGACAACGTCTCCACCGCCATCCTGTCCTCGGCCGAGCTGTTCCGGCATGCCGAACGCGTGGTCGATCGCGAACGCGGCTTCCTGCCGCTGCAGGACCAGCTGTTCGCGCTCGGCGAGCCGCTGACCGAGGCCATCGTGTTCCGGATCGGGGGCCTGTGCCTCCAGGCCGGTCTCCCCGGTGACCTGTGCGAGAACGAGATCATCGCCGACCTGCTCGGCGGGGTCGTCTGCGCCGCGCCGATCATCCCCTGCCGGGGTGACGCCGTCCCGATCGAGGAAGCACTGCTGAACCTCGCCGTCGAGTCACCGGAGCTCGGCGAGGTCGTGGTCGGGCAGATGCTGGCCAACCGCCAGGAGCGGGACACCGCCGCCCCAGCCGGTCCCGGCGATGGTGGCGAGACACGCGAGTCGGATGCCCCAGCCGGAGGTGGCGGCGGCCTGCTCGACGGTCTCGGTGGCGTGCTCGGTGGAGGTGGCCGATGAGCACCCGCACGCGCCTCGCCTCCCGTCGCCGGTGGTCGCTCCTCGCGCCGTTCGTCGCGCTCGTGACCGTCCTGGCCGCCTGCTCACCCGCCGGCTCGGATCCGATCACGCTGACCGCGACGTTCGACGACGTCGCCGGCCTCGTGACCGACGCGCACGTCCGGGCCGGTGACGTACCCGTCGGCGTGATCCGGGGCATCGAGCTGACCGACGACATGCGTGCCGAGGTCACCATGGAGGTCAAGAACGACCTCGGCCTCCCGGCCCGCACCGAAGCGGTCCTCGGCCGCACCGCGCTGCTCGGCGAGATGTTCATCGACCTACGCCCCCTCGAGGACGGCGGCTCGCTCGAGGACGGTGCCGTCATCGCGGACACGCGCATCGTGACCGAGTTCGAGGAGCTGGTGGCCTCCGGCGACAACGCGCTGTCGGTCATCGCCAGCGACCAACTCGCGGCGGCGATCGAGACCGGCGCGATCGCCTTCGGGGGGCGCGGCGGGTTGCTCGGCCGGTTCATCGACGACGTCAACGGCTTCGTCGGTACCTACAACGACAGCTCCGACGACCTGCTCGCGCTGATCGACTCGCTCGACGGCCTCGCCGCCGCCATGGCTCCCGACGCGGAGGTCAACGCGGAGTCGCTGGCGGTCCTCGAACGCGCGTCGCAGGTGCTCGAGGAGGAGGACGACCGCCTCCTCGACGCGCTCGCCGACCTCGACGAGCTGTCCACCATCGGCAGCCGGATCCTGCGCGACCACCGCGAGGAGATCGACGACTCCATCCGGACCCTGCGCATCGTGCTCGCCCAGCTCACCCGCGTCGACGGTGCGCTCAGCAGCGTCCTGACGTGGCTGCCACGCCACAACCTGCACGTCCCGAACGGGGTGGTCCTCGAGCAGGGCTCGGGCAGCCACTTCGGTCAGGTCTGGCTCGACTTCGTGGTCTGCGGCGTCAACGACGACCCGGACAACCCGGCCGAGTCCTGCGACCTGCAGAACCCCGAGCCGGGTGAGCCGATCGGCAAGTCCCCGCGCAGCGAGGAGTGCTACGACGACCTCGAGGTGTGCCGCCAGGAGACCGACGAAGCGAACGCCCGATGACCGGCCGACGTGCGGGAGGGTGGATCGTGAGAGGGTTGTCGGCGCGCGTCTCGACCAACGTCCTGGTCGTCATCGGCCTGAGCGTCCTGCTCATCGCGGGGGCCTTCGCGACCTACGCCAGCGGCGTGGTGTTCAACGACAGCTACCCGGTGTCGGTCGCGCTACCCCAGGCCGGGGGCATCCTGCCGGACCAGCAGGTCACCGTGATGGGCCGCGCCGTCGGGCGGGTGTCCGATGTCGAGGTGACCGAGGACGGTGTGCTGCTCACCCTGAGCATCCAGGGCGACCAGAGCGTCCCCGACCCCGCGCGGACCACGGTGCTGCGTCGCTCCCCCATCGGTGAGCAGGCCATCGATCTGGCTCCGACGCGGGCCGACTGGACCCCGGCGGAGCGCGACGCGCAGATCGCCACCGAGGACGTCACCATCGCCCCCGAGGTCGCCGGGCTGCTCGAGGAGACCGTCGAGCTGTTCTCCGCACTCGAGGTCGACGACGTCACCACCCTGGTCGAGGAGCTCGCCATCGCCCTCGACGGGCGCGGCGACCGTCTGCGCCGGCTCGGACGTGACAGCCTCGACCTGCAGCGCACGCTGGTCTCCGGGATCCCGGAGTTCGAACGGCTGCTCGACGCCTCGGAGGCCACGCTCGCGGTCCTGCAGGAGCAGCGCGACACGCTGCGCTCCGCGATCGCCCACGGCGCGGACCTGACCGAGGTGTTCGCCGAGCAGCGACCGAACATCGACGCACTGCTCGACAACGCGACTCCCGCGCTCGACCAGATCGACGCGTTCGTGCTGAACACCCGGCCGAACCTCGGGTGCCTGATGGGTGACCTCACGGCGCTCAACGACCTGCTGCTCGGTCCCTCCACCTACGACGGGGCCAACGGCCCGGCCTTCTACTCCTCCAAGCTGGACGAGTTCGAGCGCGCGATCGCGCTGCACCGCTTCTTCTTCCAGCAGGGGTTCGCGCTCTTCGCGCAGCCCGACATCAACACCGGCCTGCTCTGGCTCCGCGTCCAGCTCGTCGCCGACGAGCCGCAGACGGCCGAGTTCTACCCCTCCTTCCGCCCGACCTACGCCACAACACCCGGCGCGGCGTGCGTCAGCGAGGAGTTCGGGCGCGGGACCGACGCCGTCCGCCAGCCGGGTGTCCAGGACGCCCACGAGACCTCCCCGGGGATCGACTACGCGCCACGCGTCGCGGCCACCAACTCGCGCGTCGAGCCCGGCGGCAGCAGCAGCAGCCCACGCCGCGAGGGTGACCAGGTCTCGCCGGTCCCCGCATCCTCCGATCGCCCGGTCGGATCCTCCTCGGCGACCGACGACGACCGCACCGAGCTCGTCGCCGGAGCTGACGGCGACGACCTCGCCCGGACGGGCACCGACATCGGCATCCTCGTGGCGACGGGGGTCGCCCTGATCGGCCTGCCTCTGCTTGGCTGGTTCGGCTGGAGGCTCCGCCGACGTGGGAGCGACACCTGATGGTGCAGGACGGCAGCACGACCGAGGCGCTCGATGCTCCGGGTGACCCGAACGTCCCCGCCGACGACGACGGCACACCCGTCGCGCCTGCTCCCCGTCGGCGCTCGACGACCCTGCCCTGGGTCGTGGCGGCGGTCTCGACCCTCGCCGCCGCCGCCGCGGTGGTGTGGGCGGTCCTCGCCGTCCAGGGCGCGGGTGCCCGGGACGCCGAGCTCGAGCAGGTCGAGACCGCCGCGGGCAGCTTCGCCCTCGAACTGACCACCTGGGACGCCTCCGACGGCATGGCCGACACCCGCGAGACGCTCCGAGCTGCCGGCACCCCGACCTTCGCCACGGACGTCGACCAGCTGTTCGGCGGGACCGACGACCTCGCCACGCTCGAGGAGATCGGGGCACGTTCGCGCGGCGAGGTCGAGGACGTCCTCGTCCAGTCGCTCGACGGGGACCGCGCCGTCGCGCTCGCCGTGGTCGTCCAGGAGGTCACGACCGACGTCACCGAGGGGGCCGAGGTGTCGCTGCGTTACGCGCGGCTGGGGCTCGTCCGCGACGGTGACGCGTGGCGCATCGATTCGGTCGAGCTCGTGGTCGACGCCCTGCAGGAGACCGCCGAACGCACCGACCTGGTGCCACCGGGGGCCGACGCCACCGCCGACGGAGAGGACGAGGGGTGAGCTACAGCCACGTGCTGGTCGGGACCGACGGGTCCGACACGGCGGGGCGCGCCGTCGAGGTCGCCGCTCGCGTCGCGGCGGGTGTGGCCGCTCCCCTCGTGGTCATCACCGCCTGGCAGCGCCACCAGAGCGACCCACCCGCGAGGTCCGAGGAGGCCAGGTTCCCCGGCGGCAGCGCCGCCGCGATGGACGCCCAGTGGGCCATCGAGACCACCTCGGACGCGGCCGGATCCGCCCGTCGCCTGCACGTCGACGACGTCCGCCAGATCCAGGCCGTCGGCTCGCCCGTCGAGGCGCTGCTCGAATCCGCTGGCACCTACCCCGACGGGCTCCTGGTGGTCGGCACCGCGGGACTGACCCAGCGCTCCGAGCGGCTCGTCGGCAACGTCCCCCACCAGCTCACCCACCACTCGCCCGTCGACCTGCTGCTGTGCACCCGTCGCGACACGGGGTGGGAGCGGATCGCGCTCGCCACGGACGGCTCACGGACCGCAGCGCGCGCCGTCGAGCGGGGTCTCGCCCTCGCGGACGCCATCGGCGCCGACGCCACGCTCGTGACCGTCGCGCGCACGCAGGAACGCGGCGACGCCATCCTCGACGAGGCGGCGTCCCGGTCCGACGGGCTCGCCGACCGTCCCCGTCACGTGATCGTCGACGGTGACGCGGTCGCTGGGTTGACCCGTGGCGGTGCGGACTTCGACCTGCTCGTGATCGGCAACAAGGGCATGAGCGGACCGTCCCGGCTGCTCGGGTCCGTGTCGAACCGGATCACCCACGAGGTCCCGACGGACCTCCTGCTCGTCAACACCACCCGCTGAGCGGAGGCTCCACGTGAGCGAGGTCGTCAACTACGTCTCCAACTTCGAACCCGTCGGTGCCGGCATCGGTTTCGGTGGCAACCACCTGCATGGACCGCCGGAGGGCTACGACAAGCTCGACGACCCCGTCTACCCGGGCAACACCGTCATCGACGACCCCGTCATCTCGGTGCGGGGTCTGACCAAGTCGTTCGGCAAGAAGACCGTCCTCGAGGACATCTCCATCGACTTCCCGCGCGGGAAGATCACCACGGTCATCGGCCCGTCGGGGACGGGCAAGTCGGTGTTCCTGCGCAACCTCATCGGCCTGCTCACGCCCGACAGCGGCGAGATCTGGGTCGGCGACGAGAACATCCCCGCCCTCGGACGCAAGCGCCTGCTCGAGGTACGCAAGAAGTTCGGCGTGCTGTTCCAGGACGGCGCCCTGTTCGGGTCGATGACGATCTACGACAACACCGCCTTCCCTCTGCGTGAACACACGAGCAAGGGTGAGAAGGAGATCCGCTCCATCGTCATGGAGAAGCTCGAGCTGGTCGGGCTCGAGGGCGCGACCGACCTCATGCCCGACGAGATCTCGGGCGGTATGCGCAAGCGTGCCGGCCTCGCCAGAGCCCTCGTCATGGAGCCCGAGATCCTGCTCTTCGACGAGCCGGACTCCGGACTCGACCCGGTCCGTACCGCCTACCTCAACGACCTCGCCAAGGACATCGTCTCCGAGATCGGGTCGACGATCATCATCGTGACCCACCACATCCCGTCGGCCCAGCAGGTCGCCGACTACGTGGGGATGTTGTTCCGTCGCAACCTGGTCGCGTTCGGCAAGGTCGACGACATGTTCAACTCCTGGTACGCGCCGTGCCAGCAGTTCCTGCACGGCATCACCGAGGGGCCGATCGGCATGTCCGAGGAGCGCGACCGTCCCGAGATGCTCTGACGAGCGTCGCCGATCGGTCGACGCGATGGGCTGAGCCGCCCTGACGCACGGGCGCTTCGCGTCCGGAGGCCATCGCTACCATCGGCCGCCCCGTCGACCGCCGACGGGCACCGCCCCCGAGTCGCCCACCGCGAGGCGAGGAAGGCCCCACCGTGGCCGACGATCTCGAGCAGCTCATCGGCCAGTCGCGTCGCGCGACCGACCGCCTCTTCGAGCAGCGGATCCTGTTCATGAACGGTCCGGTCGACGACGACTCCTCGGACCGCCTGATCGCGCAGCTGCTGGCGCTCGACGCGGACAAGAACGACGACATCACGATGTACATCAACTCCCCCGGCGGGATCATCACCGGGATGTTCGCGATCTTCGACACCATCCAGCTGCTCAAGAGCGACGTGAACGTGCGCTGCATCGGGTTGGCCGCCTCCGCGGCCGCCTTCCTGCTGTGCACCGGCACGGGCACGCGCTCGGCCACCGAGAACGCCCGGATCATGATCCACCAGCCGCTCGGTGGCGCGCGGGGAACCGCCAAGGACATCGAGATCCAGGCCAAGAACATCGTGTGGATGCGTGAGCGCATCAACGAGATCATGGCCGCCCGGACCGGCAAGAGCGTCGAGCAGGTCGCGCTGGACACCGACCGCGACTACTGGATGACCGCCGCCGAGGCGGTCGAGTACGGGCTCATCGACGAGGTCGTGGAGAACAAGCGCGGCGTCTGAGGCCGTGGTTCAGCCGGCGGGGGCTTCGTCCTCGACGTAGAGGTAGTACTCCCCGTCGGCTTCCTCCCAGTCCATCTCGACCGCGTTCTTGGCGACCGCGGCCTTGCAGAACTGCAGGAACCCGGAGTAGCCGAGGTCCTTCTCTGAGAAGCCCTCCTCGCGCTTGCGGAGCTGATCCTTGAGGCCGGACAGCGGCGGGTCGCCGCCGAGTTCGACCATCAGCTCCTTGACCGTGCGACGCAGCAGGGCGAACGCGGCGTCCTCGCCGAGCCCCTCGGACGGCAGGTCCACCTCGGGGTCGCCCGGGGCCGAGCCCTCGGTCAGGGTGATGACACCGGCACCCTCGAGGTGGCGCAGCAGCTCGCGGAACCCGCGGAAGCCGACGTCCTGTTCGGAGAAGGTGGGGTCCTTACGGAGCAGGGCACGCTTCAGGTTCGAGGCCTGGATCGACCCACCCGCGGACGACGACTGCAGGCCGGTCAAGGTGCGGGTGATCTGGCGCTCGAGCGCGCGCAGGTCCTGCTTCTGCGATTTCGATGCGGGCGCGTCGGACGACTCTGGAGCGTCGTCGTTGGTCCGCGAGGAGGAGGTGGTGGTGGGGGTGGTGGGGGTCTCCGTCGACGACGGACCCCGTCCGCCACCGCGGCCGCCCTTCGACGAACCCTTCTTCTTGCTCCGTGAAGGACCGGGCGACGACGACCCGGAACGGAGCGGGACCCCGTCGAGTCGGTCGTAGAAGATGAACTCGTCGCACGCCGGCGGGAGCATGGCGGAGGTCGAACCCTTGAGGCCGACCCCGATGACCCGCTTGTTCAGCTCCCGCAGCTTGCCGACCAGCGGCGTGAAGTCGCTGTCGCCCGACACGATGACGTAGGTCGACACGAAGTCGCGGGTGAACGCGAGTTCCATGGCGTCGACCGCCATCTGGATGTCGGCAGCGTTCTTGCGCACCGAGTCGGACCGCTGCGGGATCTCGATCAGCTCGACGTTGCCGTCGACCATCCCACGCCGGTCCTCACGGAACAGGTTCCAGTCCGCGTAGGCCCGCCGGACCACGAGGCGGCCCCGTTCGGCCAAGGCCTCGGTCAGCGGTGCGATGTCGAAGCGGTAGCCGATGTCGCGCGCGCCGATCGCCACGTTCTCGTGGTCGATGAACAGCGCGAGACGTTCCTCGGTGGGGTCAGTGTTCGCCATGGGCCCACCCTAGCGGCCGGGGAGGACCGCCTCTCACGGCCACCGGACCGCCAGGACCTCAGCGGCCAGCCTCCGTGGCGGCGTCGGCGGCGCGCTCACCGAGCTCCACCACCATCCGACCGAAGGCCTCGAAGCCAGCCGCGTCCCCGTACGCGCCCGAGGAGTAGCGCGTGAACACGCCCTCGAGGATGCAGGCGAGCTTCCAGTACCCGAACGCCACGTAGTACGGCAGCTCCGACAGATCGCGTCCCGTGGCCGACGCGTAGCGCTCGGCGACCTCCGCCCGCGAGAGGAAGCCGTCGGCCAGCGTCGGTGCGTCCGGGAGCGGGAGGGTCTCGTCACCGGGCTGGGCCCAGTAGACCTGCAGCAGCCCGGCGTCGGCCAGCGGATCGCCGAGGGTCGTCAGCTCCCAGTCGAGGACGGCTGCCACCGCACCCGTGGCCGGGTCGACGATGACGTTGTCGAGCCGGTAGTCGCCGTGCACGATCGTCGCCGGGCCCTGGTCCGGGATGGAGGCGACCAGGCGATCGTGGACCTCGTCGAGCACCGGCAGATCGCGGGTGCGGGCCGCGGTGAGCTGGCGATGCCAGCGCGACAGCTGCCGGGCCAGGTAGTCCTCCTTGCGCCCGAGCTCACCGAGTCCGACGTCGTCCGGGTCGATCGCGTGGAGCCGTCCGAGCACGTCCACGAGGTCCTCGCCGGCAGCGCGACGCACGTCCGACGACAGCGTCCGCGCGGCGGCAGCGTCACGGACGACCACCCCCTCGACGAACCGCATGACGTAGAAGGGCGCCCCCGTGACCGACTCGTCGGACTCCACGCCGACCAGCGGCGGCACGGGGACGTCCGAGCCCGCGAGCGCCGCCACGATCCGGTGTTCGCGGGCCACGTCGTGCGCGGACTGGAGCACGCCGTGCAACGGTGGGCGACGGAGGATCACCCGTCGGCCGGTGGCGTCCGTGACGGTGTAGGTCAGGTTGGACCGGCCGCCCTCGATCAGGTCGAAGGTGAGCGGCGCCTCGAGCTCGGTGCGGTCGCGCAGCCACGCGGTGACACGGGTCGCGTCGATGCCGTCCGGGGTCGTCACGCAGGTCCTCGTCCGCCGTGGAGGGCGGGACCCTAGCCTCGCCCCGTCGGCAGCCGAGGAGGCCCTGTGACGTCCGACCCGTCCCCAGACGGCTCGGCGGTGAACGCCGCCGGGTGGGACCGGCTCGCCGACGCCTACCGCGACCACGTCGGGTGGGTGAGCGAGGAGCTGACGTGGGGGCTGCGGTGTCCGCCGGAGTCCGATGTCGGGCTGGTGACCGACGTCGTCGAGGGGGCCCGCACCGTCGTGCTCGGCTGCGGAGGGGGCGAGGATCTGCTCGCGTTGGCCACGCTCGGTGCGGGACCGATGATCGGCGTGGACCCCTCGGGCCGTCAGCTCCACCATGCACGGCGACGCTGCGAGGCGGCGGGCCTCGACGTCCGGCTCGAACGCACCGGTGCCGAGGACCTGGCCGCCATCGACGATGCCTCGCAGGACCTGGTCGTGTCGGTGCAGGCACTCGACCACGTCGAGCGCCTCGACCGCTGCCTCGCGGAGGTCCACCGGGTGCTGCGACCGGGCGGCGTCCTCGCCCTGTCCGTGCTCCACCCCGCCGACACGGCGACCGACGACGCACCGCCCCACGGCTGGCACCGGTCCTACTTCGTCACCGACCGCCGGTGGGTGTGGGACGGCCTGGCCGACGAGGACGTCCCGCTCCACAGTTGGATCCGCACCCCGAGCACCTGGTTCACCGCCTGCACCGAAGCTGGGCTGACGGTCGAGCGCCTGCTCGAACCCTCGCCCGCCGACGACCGGCGGTGGATCGAGCGAGGCTGGCTCGACGAGACCGGCTACGCCAAGGCCGACCTCGTCCCCTCGACCATCCTCGTCCGTGCCCGACGAGCCGGACCGTGACCGACGACGATCCGCTCCGCAGCCGGACGACCCGCTTGCGAGGCCGGGTGCGGTCGCTGTTCGAGACGGGCGGTCCGGGCTTCCGGGACCTCGCGTTCACCCAGGTGGCGTCGACCGCGGCCGACACGCTCGTGGCCATCGGACTCGCCGGCACGCTCTTCTTCGGGGTCCCGACCGCCGAGGCTCGCGGCAACGTGGCGCTGTACCTGCTGCTCACGGTCGCCCCGTTCGCCATCATCGGACCGCTCCTCGGGCGGATCCTGGACCGCAACCCGGTCGCGACCCGGGGCGCCCTGGTCGTCGCCGCGATCGGGCGGGCGGTCCTCGCCGTGCTGCTGCTCGGCCGGATCGACTCGCTCTGGTTGTTCCCGGTCGCCTTCGGACTGCTCGTCCTCTCCCGTGTGCACGGCATCACCCGCAACGCGCTGCTCCCGCTCGCGCTCGATCGTCCGACCGACCTCGTGGCCGCCAACGCCCGGCTCGCGACCATCGGCGTCGCCGGCGGGGCCCTCGCGGCACCGCTCGGCCTGCTGGCGACCTGGGTCGGCGGCCCGGGGGGTGCGCTCGGGCTGTCCGCCATCGCCGCGCTCGCGGCCGCCACCATCGGACGCCGGCTCCCCGAACCGGACGCCCCGGGTCGCCGCGCCGGGGCGCCGACCGCCGTCCGCCTGCACCTGCCACGGCGGGTGCGGACCGCGCAGATCGCGACCGCCGTCGTCCGGCTGCTCAACGGCTTCCTGCTGCTGTTGCTCGCCTTCGCGTTCCGGGAGAGCGGGGCCGGTGCCTTCGACTTCGGAGCGGTCCTCGCCGCTGCCGGCGGCGGCTTCGCGATCGCTGCCGTCACGACCCCCCGGCTCGAGCGGCGGCTGCGCGAGGAGCCGATGGTGGTGGCCGCGCTCGCGGTCGAGGCCGGCGCCGCCTTCTCGGCCGGTCAGTGGTTCGGGCTCCCGGCCGCGGCCGGGCTCGCGTTCGCGGCCGGGTTCGCCTGGGGGGTGGCCAAGCTGTCCTTCGACGGGCTGCTGCAGGCCAACGTCCCGGCCAGCCGACGCGGCGCCGCCTTCACCCGTTCCGAGACGGTGTTCTCGCTGGCCTGGGTCCTCGGGGCGGTCGTGCCGACCGCCATCCCGCTCCCGGTCGGCCTCGGGCTACCGCTGGCGGGGTTCGCCGCGCTCGCGGCACAGATCGTCTACGTGAGCGTCCTGCTGACCCCACCCGAGGCGCGGCCCCGCGGGTGAACCGGCAGCGATTCAGGACGCTCAGCCGACGACGTCCCACACGTTGCCGCTCGCGAGCAGCTCCTCGAGCTTGCCCGGCCCCTTCTCCTCCGCCGCCTGGGCGACCTGCTCGCGCACGAGGTCGTCGTACACGGGTGCCTCGACGTCGCGGAACACCCCGATCGGCGTCGGGCCGGTCGGGTTGTGCGCGAGCCGCGACAACGCGAACGCGGTGGTCGGTTCCGTGCGGTGCGCGTCGTGGATGACGACCCGGTCCCCCGCCTCCTGCGTCGGGACGATCCGCATCGAGCCATCCTCGAGGGCGATGACGGCGGAGCCGCCGTCCGGACCGAACACGATCGGCTCGCCCTGGGTGAGCAGGATCTGGTTGAGGTGCTTGGTCTCCTTGTCGCGCACGGCCGCGAACGCGCCGTCGTTGAAGACGTTGCAGTTCTGGTAGATCTCGACGAACGAGGCCCCCCGGTGCGCGTTGGCGGCCCGGCAGCACGTCGGTCAGGTGCTGCCGGTCGGTGTCGATGCGTCCGCGCCACGAAGGTGGCCTCGGCGCCGAGCGCGAGGCTGACCGGGTTCACCGGCCGGTCGATCGACCCCATCGGCGTCGACTTGTGCCGCGACCCGAGCGGGGAGGTCGGCGAGTACTGGCCCTTGGTCAGCCCGTAGATCTCGTTGTTGAACAGCAGGATCTTGAGGTTCACGTTGCGGCGCAGCGCGTGGATCAGGTGGTTGCCGCCGATCGAGAGCCCGTCGCCGTCGCCGGTCACGACCCAGACGTCGAGGTCCGGTCGGGTGACCGCCAGCCCGGTCGCCACCGCGGGAGCACGCCCGTGGATCGTGTGGAACCCGTAGGTGTCGAGGTAGTACGGGAACCGTGACGAGCAGCCGATCCCCGAGATGAAGACGGTGGTCTCCGGGCGCGCACCGAGCTCGGGCAGGAGCCCCTGGATGGCGGCGAGGATGGCGTAGTCACCGCAGCCGGGACACCAGCGGACCTCCTGGTCGGAGGTGAAGTCCTTGCGGGTCAGCTTCGCTGTCGTTGCCGGTCACGAGCGTCCCTCCGCTGGTCCACCTGCGTGCGACCGGTTCGCGTGCTCCCTCGAGCCGGGCGAACCCGAGCCGATCGATGGCCTCGACGAGCTCGGCCGAGCCGAACGGCTGCCCGCTGACGCTTGGTGGTAGCCCTGGACGTCGACGAGCGTGCGCGACCGCAGCAGCATCGCGAGCTGCCCGAGGTTGTTCTCCGGCAGCACGACCGCCCGGTAGGAGCGCAGCAGGTCGGGCAGGTCGCGGGGCAGCGGGTTGACGTGGCGCAGGTGGACCCGGGCGACCTTGCGTCCCCGCGCCGGATCTGGTCGCAGGCCGCGTGGATCGGTCCCTGCGGTCGACCCCCAGCCGACGACCAGCACCTCGGCGTCGCCGTCGGGGTCGTCGACCTCGAGCGGGGGGATGCCGGCGGCGACGGCCTCGACCTTGTCGCGCCGCAGCTCGACCATGTGGTGGTGGTTGCCGGCCTCGTAGCTGATGTGGCCGGTGACGTCGGCCTTCTCGATGCCACCGAGCCGGTGCTCGAGCCCCGGCGTCCCGGGGACCACCCACGGCCGCGCGAGCGTGTCGGGGTCGCGCAGGTACGGGCAGGTAGGTCGCCGTCCGGGCCGTTCGGTTCGGTCGTGAAGTCCGGCCCGAAGACGGGCAGGTCGTCGACGTCCGGCAGACGCCAGGGCTCGGCCGAGTTGGCGAGGTAGCCGTCGGAGAGCAGCACGACCGGGGTGCGGTAGGTGACCGCGATCCGGCAGGCCTCGATCGCGGCGTCGAAGCAGTCGGCCGGCGACGCTGCGGCGACGACCGGCAGCGGCGACTCGCCGTTGCGGCCGAACAGCACCTGCAGCAGGTCGGACTGCTCGGTCTTGGTCGGCAGCCCGGTGGAGGGGCCGCCGCGCATCACGTCGACCACGACCATCGGCAGCTCGGTCACGAGGCCGAGCCCCATCGCCTCGGCCTTGAGCGCGATGCCCGGGCCGGATGACGCGGTCACCGCCAGCGACCCTCCGAAGGCGGCCCCGACGACCGAGCCCATGGCGGCGATCTCGTCCTCGGCCTGGAAGGTGGTCACCCCGAAGTGCTTGAGCCGCGCCAGCTCGTGGAGGATGTCCGAGGCGGGGGTGATCGGGTAGCTGCCGTAGAACAGCGGCAGGCCGCTGCGGTCCGCGGCGGCGACCAGCCCGTACGCGAGCGCCTGGTTGCCGGTGATGTTGCGGTAACGGCCGGGCGCGAGCGGCGCCGGCTTGACCTCGTAGGTGAAGCGGAACGCCTCGGTGGTCTCGCCGTAGTTCCAGCCGGCGTGCAGCGCGGTGAGGTTGGCCTCGGCGATCTCGGGCCGGGTGCGGAACTTGGTGCGCAGCCACTCCTCGGTCCCGGCGATCGGCCGGTGGAACATCCACGACACGAGCCCGAGCGCCAGCATGTTCTTGCAGCGCTCGGCCTCCTTCTTGTTCAGCTCACCCCGCTCGATGAAGGGTTCGAGGGCGCGCAGGGTCAGCTCGCTGATCCGCACCTCGTGCACCTGGTAGTCGGTGAGGGTGCCGTCCTCGCGCGGGTCGGTCTGCGTAGCCCGCCTTCGGGAGGTTGCGGGTCGAGAACGCGTCGACGTTGACGATCAACGTGCCCTGGTTCTTGAGCGCCTCGAGGTGCTTCATCAGCGCGGCGGGGTTCATCGCGACCAGCACGTCGGGCGCGTCGCCCGGCGTGTGCACGTCCGAGTCGGAGAAGTGCAGCTGGAACGAGCTCACGCCGGCGAGCGTGCCGGCGGGCGCGCGGATCTCGGCCGGGAAGTCCGGCAGCGTCGCGATGTCGTTGCCGGCGAGGGCCGACTGGGTCGTGAACCGGTCCCCCGTCAGCTGCATCCCGTCGCCGGAGTCGCCGGCGAAGCGGACCACCGCCGACGCGAGCCCGATGCGCTCCCTCGGTCCCGCCCGGCCCCCGGCTACCCCGCCCCCGTTGGTCCCGACCGACGCGTCACTCACCGTGCACTCCTGGTCGCCGCCGCCCGACGACCGTGCCCGGTGCGGGCAGCGCGGGAGCCTGCGGTCGTGACCCAGGGTAGGCAGAGTCACCGCAGGCGGCGCGGCAAGGGGGGTGATCCGTCCGTCCAGCACCCCGGTCGTGCCCCTGCCGCCCACGTCCGCGTGGGCGGAGCGGGGTCGTTAGCAGACGGCACGGAGCGTGGGATAGGGGTTGATGGCACTACCGCCGCCGGGGTGGAGCTCGAAGTGGACGTGTGGCGTGCCGCGGGCGTTGCCCGTGTCCCCGTTGGTCGCCGTCTGCTGCCCGGCCGAGACCCGGGCACCGTTGCCGACGGTGTGGCTCTGCAGGTGCATGTACCAGTACTGGTTCCCGTCGTTGCCGCGCAGGATGGCCCAGAGGCCGGCCGAGGGGCCCGGCCGCTGGATCGACCAGGTGCCGCCGACGATCGCGTAGACGGGGGTGCCGTACGGCGCCAGGATGTCGGTGCCGCGGTGCGCTCGTCCACCCGAACGCGGCGCGCCCCACGTGTCGCTGAAGGAGTGCGGTCGCCCGACCGGGCACGCCTTCCCCGACGAGCTGACGGCGGTGCTGCCCCCGCCCGACCTCGGCGTCGGCGCCGCCGACCCACCTGAGGAGGCGGCGGACGGTGCCGGCGTGCGCGACGCCCGGGCGGCTGCCTCGCGCACCGCCGCGGCCCGTGCCGCGGCTTCACGCCGCCGCTGGCGTTCGCGCTCCTCGGCCTCGAGTCGCTGTTGGAGCTCGGCGGCACGTTCCAGGTCACGCTGCAGGGTCGCCTGCAGCTGCGCCTGCTCCGCACGCGCCGCCTCGACCTGCGTCCGCTGCTCCGCCAGCCGAGCCTCGACCGCGACCAGCCGCCGTCGGTCGGCACCGAGTGCCTCGACCTCGCCGAGATCGGCGACGACCAGCCGCTCGAGGGTCTGCGCCCGCAGCAGGGCCTCGTTCGGGTCGTCGGAGGTCAGGAACACCGTGAGCGGATCGCGCACCGAACCGCGCTTGAACAGGGCGACGACCTGCGCCTGCATGCCCTCCTGCAGCTCGTCGACCGCGCTCGCGAGCTCGGTCGCCTCCGCCTCGAGCTGCTCCGCCTCGGCTCCGAGCGTCGCCACCTGCTCCTCGACCGCACCGAGCTCGGCTGTGGCACGATCGAGCCGGGTCTGGATCCGGTCCCGTTCGGCCCGGACCTCCTGGAGCGACTGCGCCGACGACGACAGGGCAGGGCCGACCACCAACGCCGTCAACAGCACGGCGAGGAGCGGGACGTGCCGGTGCGATCGCACGAGCGAGCTTCGTCCGGGGGCCGGGGTGGGGCTTGCGTGGCGCATCGACGACCGCCGTCGCGCCGGGCGGAGGGTAGCGCCGAGCCGACGGGGCACGCAGCGGACAGCAGCGCACACGGCACCACCCCGCCCGTGTTGCCGCACGCGCGGGCCGCGGCCGAGCGGACGCTCCGCGCTAGTGTCCGCGCCCGATGGACACGGCGTGCGGGTGCCGCCGTGTGAGCCCCACGCGGCAACGGAGATCACCATGCGCAGGACCCGCCGGTCGGCATCGCTCGTGGCAGGCTCGTTCCTCCTCGCGACCCTCACCGCCTGCAGCGGTGGTGGTCCGGACGTCGAGAGCGACCCGGCGCAGGCCCTGTCCGACGCCATCGAGGCCCTCGCGGACTACGACGGCATCGAGCTGGTGGTGGCGATCGACGGTGATCGCGACGCGATCGCCGCAGCGGCTGAGGGCGACCTCGACGACTCCGAGGTGTCGCTGCTGCTCGACAGCTCGATCCAGATCCGCGCCGCGGGTGAGGACGAGGACGACGCCCAGGCCGAGGTCATCGTCGACCTCGCGGGACAGCAGGCCTTCGAGCTGCGCTACCTGCCGGAGAACCAGCTGTTCCTGCGGCTCGACCTCGACGCCGTCGGCGAGGCGGTCGACGACCCCTCGTTCGGCGAGAGCATCGGTCAAGCGGTCGACGCGGCCGCACAGTTCGGGCTCGGCGATGTCGCCACGGCCGTCCGCGACGGCGAGTGGGTGAAGCTCACCGGGATCGACCAGTTCGCCGAGTTCGCACGGAACCCGCGCACCGAGGAGCCGACCGAGGAGGAGGTCGAGGACGTCCAACAGCGGATCGTCACGGCCATGCAGCGGTTCCTCGACCGGGACGTCACGGTCGCCTACCAGGGTGAGGAGGAGGCCGGCGAGCGGGTCACCGCGACCACCACGCAGGGCGCGCTCGCCCAGCTCTTCGACGAGATCACCACCATCGCCGGCGACCTCAGCGGGGTCGACGCGGACCAGTTCGGGCTCGACGGCACGCCGGGCGAGGGCAGCGACGAGCCGGTCGATATCGACTTCTGGATCGACGGTGGTGAGCTCAGCCAGATCGGGTTCGACCTCTCCGCGCTCGCCGAGGAGGACGGCGAGGGCGCTCCGGAGGGGACCTTCCTGCTGGTGTCCATCGACGAGTTCAGCGGGTCGGTCACCGCGCCGGACGAGTCGACGGAGGTGGACCTGTTCGCGATCTTCGGGACCCTGATGGGTGGCGGCCTCGGCGGCCTGGACGACGGCGGGGTCGAGGTCGAGGAGGGCGAGCCCGGCGAGGGCGGCGACGAGCTCGGTGGGTCGTGCATCCCGCAGGAGCAGATCGACGAGCTCACCGGGGATGACCCCGACGCCGAGGCCGAGATCCAGGGCGCCATCGACGCGGGCCTCGTCGAGATCTGCTGACCCGTCCGACCGCGCCGCCGTCCGTCGCCGAGGAGCCGCCGTGGCCGTCCAGCTCGCCCGCACCGTCGACGGGGTCGCCGTCGTGACCCTCGACGACCCGGAGCGTCGCAACGCCATGACCGAGGAGATGGGCGACGCCCTCACCGCGGCGTGCGCGGAACTCGCCGACGACCGGGCCATCCGCGCCGTGGTGCTGACCGGTACGCCGCCCGCCTTCTCCGCCGGTGGGGACCTCGGGATGCTCGAGGAGCTCGGTCGTCGCACCCGCGAGGAGGGGTTCGACGCGACCGACCACATGCGTGCCTTCTACCGGCGCTTCCTGGCGGTCCGCGAGCTCCCACAGCCCGTGATCGCCGCCATCAACGGTCACGCCGTCGGGGCCGGCCTGTGCGTCGCACTGGCCTGCGACCTGCGCCTGGTCGCGCACGAGGCGAAGGTCGGGTTGAACTTCGCACGTCTCGGCCTGCACCCGGGCATGGGCGGCTCGTGGCTCCTGCCGCGAGCCCTCGGGGACCAGCGGGCCAAGCTGTGGCTCTACACCGGCCGCCTCGTCGACGGGGCGGAAGCGGCAGCAGCGGGCCTCGCGCTCGAGGCACTCCCGGCCGACGAGGTCCTGGCCGCCGCGGTGGAGCTCGCGACCGAGATCGCGGCCGCCTCGCCGGTGGTGGTTCGGCAGCTGAAGACCACGCTCGCGGACCTCCCCGCCGATCTCGGCGACGCGCTCGACCGCGAGGCGGCGGCGCAGGCGGTCAACTACGCCAGCGACGATCTCGTCGAGGGTCTCGCCGCGGGCCGCGAGCGGCGCGCACCCCGCTTCCCGGGTCGCTGATCGCGAACCGGGCCGGCAGCGCCGCTCAGCCGCCGGTCTCCAGCTCGTCCTCGTGGGCGTGGGCGTGCGCCTGGCGGCGGCGGAGCGCGAGCAGGCTGGCCGCCGCGCCGAGCAGCAGCGCGCCCGCACCACCCGGCCCGCCACCGGTGGCCGGCAGCGGCCCCCGGTCCGGCACGCTCGCCGCCGCGACGCGACCCGCGGGGGTGTCGATCCGGGGTCGGCCCGGCTCCGGCGGGACCCGGTCCGAGGGTGTGCCCGGTCCCCCGGCGACGGGCGTGGCCATCGGTGGGGCGAGGTCCGGATCGACGAACCACGGCGACGCGTAGGCGATCGCGGCACCGAAGCCGCGGTAGGTGTCGTCCGCACGCCCGTCGGGTTCCAGCGTCGGGTCCGACAGGCGCAGCACCAACCAGGGCACGTCCGCGGCGTCGACGTCCACCGTGATCCGGGGCAGCGGACCGCCCGGGCCAGGGATGCGGATGGTCTCCGCAGCGAGGACCGTCGGCAGGGGGGCTCCGGTGGTCAGGACCTGGGCGACGAGCTCGGTCCCGATCGTCCCCCTCCCCCGGTCGACGTCGATGTCGATCACCACCGTCCCGGACCGGTGTCCGAGCGTCCGGCCCATCCGCACGCCGTTCGCCGCCGCGTCCAGACGCAGACCCACCTGGTTGGTGGCGAAGAACCGACGTTCGAGCATCGCGGTCCGCACGCCGTCGCGGCTGAGCTCGTCCACGTAGTAGCCACCCCGGCCGAGGCCCTCCGGGAAGCCCCAGTCGGTGCCGTGCTGGTCGGTGACCCCGAGCAGCCCGGGCTTCCACCCGGCGTCGAGGCAGCCGACCAGCGGCGAGGTCCCCCGGGTCACCTCGAACAGGTAGTCCTCGCGCCGGTTGAACATCTCGAGGCTGACGACCCGCTCGCGCAGGTCGGGGTCGAAGGCGAAGTCCGAGAACCGGAACGGTTCGCGACCCGGGTGGTTGAACCCGATCAGCGCGTCCGCGCCACCGCCGAGCACCGGCGTGGCCGGGTCGCGCTTCAGCCAGGCGTACCACCCCGCCATCCCGAGCCCGGCGGCGGGCGTCTGTTCGATCAGGTCGGCCATGGCGCCGAGCGCATCACCGATGACCGGGATGCCCTCCTGCTCGGCGAAGGCCAGCAGGTCCTCGGGGGAACCGAGACCCCCGGTGGTGAGCGGATCCGTCCAGGTCTCGCTGAACCAGACGTTCATGTGGCCGAGCGTGGGCGAGGACCACTCGAACCCACGGATGGCGGTGAAGTCGCCGGGGACGTCGGCGTCGTCGGCCAGGTCACGCGTGCGTCGCCAGCTGCGCTCGTCGATGCCGAGCACCGTGCGGCACTCGTCGATGCCGACGCAGACCGCGTGGTTGTCGCCGACGTCGAAGGGACCGGGGAACGCCTGACCGACCGAGGCGTGGTCGGTCAACGCGGCCACGTCGAGCCCCGCATCGCGCATCGACGCGAACGCCCTGGCGGGATCACCGTCACCGTCGGACATCAGGGTGTGGTTGTGCAGGTCCGCGTGGGCCACCCACGTGCCCGGGAACAGCCGCGACCCGCGCGAGGTGCCGTACGCATCGCGTGGCCCGAGCGGCTGCGCGAGCGCCCCGGTCGGCCGCACGAGGAGCGCCGCACCAGCGGCCGCGACCCCGCCGCGCAACAGGTCGCGACGGGAGATCCCCGGGTGTTCCACGACACGCTCCGCGCCACGCGGGCGCCCCTCGCCCGCCACCGGCGCTCCTCCCAACGACACCAACCACCGGCCGACACGCGCCGCGCTCGACCGGGCGCTGGCGGGAGCTAGTCGCGCGCACCGCGCCAGGCGTCACGCAGCCGCACGCGGGCCCCTGCGCGGAGGATCGACCCCTCGTACAGCCGGGCCGCGAGCAGGGTCAGGAGCACCCCGGTCACGACGACCCCGAGCGCAGCGACCGCCGCCTGCCACAGCGCGAGATCGACCAGGGCGATCCGTGCCGGGACCACGAACGGGGCCGTGAACGGCACGAACGTCGTGACCCTGGCGAGGGTCCCATCCGGTGCGTGCAGGACGGGGAACGAGGTCGCGAACGCGGCGATGAGGATCGCGTAGAGCGGGAACAGCGCGACCTGGGAGTCCTCCACCCGTGAGACCAGGGCGGCCAGACCGGCGGTCACGCCGGCGTACAGGCCGTACCCGAGCACGAAGGCCACGAGCACGGCCACGAAGGAGGTCCCGAGCCGTGGTGGCAGCCGATCACCGCCGGTCACCTGCAGGACGATCAGTGCCGGGGTGAGCATCGCCGCCGCCTGCAACGTCCCGACGGTCCCGAGGCCGAGGACCTTGCCTCCCATCAGCTGCCGTGGGGCGACCGCGGGCAGCAGCAGCTCGACGACGCGCGATCCCTTCTCCTCGATGACCCCGGTCACGATCAGGTTGGCGAAGAAGACGAGGACGAAGTACAGGACCAGCGATCCGGCGTAGGCGACCGCGAACCGGCCCTCGGCGGTGACCGGGTCGACGCCGGTGCCGGTGACGACCACCTCGACCGGGACGGGGGGTGCCTCGAGGACGGTCGACAGGGCGCCTGGCCCGGCGCCGACCTCGTCGAGCGACCGGGCGAGCGCGATGGTCTCCGCCACGCCGGGTGGCAGGGGCGACGCGAACGGGCCGGTCGCCCCCGCGGCGAGCAGCCGGGCGCCGCCGTCGACGACGACCAGGGCGACGCTGCCCTGCTCGAGCGCATCCTCGGCCGCGCGCCGGTCGTCGAGGTCGACGAGATCCGGCGTCACCCCGAGCGCGGCCGTGAGCCCCGCCACGGTCGACTCGTCGACGTCACCGACCACGCCGACCGCCGTGGGCTCGAGCACCTCCTGTTCGGCCGGTGCACGGTCGGCGAACACCGCGGGTGCGGCGGCGATGACCGCGAGCACCGCGGCGAACAGGACGGTGGTCACCTGGAAGGCGCGGGTGCGCACGCGCTGGCGGACCTCGCGTCCCGCGACCAGCAGCACCGTGCGTGCCGGCGTCACGACGCACCCCCGGGGCGGGTCGAGCGGACGGCGTCGCGGAACAGCTCCGACAGCCGGGGGCGGGTCAAGGAGACCGCCGTGAGGGTGGTGGTCCGGCGTACCCCGTCCAGGATCCGCACCGGATCGGCCTCCGGGGTGAGCACGAAGGTCGCCTCGAGGTCCGACGCCCGGGCGAGCACCACGCCGTCGGCCGCGAGCGATCGCCAGTCGACGGCCGCTGCCGCTCCGACGTGGAGACGTCGCTCCCCCGCAGCGCGCAGCGCATCCACCTCACCGGACAGCACCACGCGGCCGGCAGCGGCGACGGCCACGGTGCGGCACAGGTCCTCGACCAGGTCGAGCTGGTGGGAGCTGAACACCACGGCGGCACCCGCCGCAGCTCGCTCGCGCAACATCGCCGACATGGTGTCGACGGCGATGGGGTCGAGCCCCGAGAACGGTTCATCGAGGACCAGCAGCTCGGGGTCGTGGACGAGCGCGGCGGCCAGCTGCACCCGTTGCTGGTTGCCGAGGCTGAGCGACTCGACCTCGGTGTCCGCGCGGTCACCGAGGCCGAGCTCGTCGAGGAGCCGGCCGCTGCGCCGCGCTGCGTCAGCAGCGGGCAGGCCGTGCAGCCGACCGAGGTAGACGAGGTGCTCGGTGACGCGCATCTTCGGGTACAGACCCCGCTCCTCGGGGAGGTACCCGGTACGGCGACGGACGCCACGGTCCACCGGCTGGCCGTCCCACCGCACCTCACCGCCGTCGAGCCGGGTGACGCCGAGGACGGCACGCATGGCCGTGGTCTTGCCGGCGCCGTTGGGTCCGAGGAAGCCGCACAGCTCCCCCGAGCCACCGTGAAGCTCAGCCCATCGAGCGCACGCACGTCACCGAAGCGTCGGTGCAGCCGATCGAGCTCGAGCAACGACAGGCTCCGGGTGGCGGGCGGGGAGCCTACGCGGCGTCGGCCCCGGATCCGCGCAGCGCGTCCGTGAGGATCTGCTTCGCGATGACCCGGAGCGCGAGCACCTCGTCGGCGCCCTCGAAGATCGACAGCACCCGGGCATCGACGAACAACCGCGAGACCGTGTACTCCTCGGCGTACCCGTACCCGCCGTGGATCTGCAGCGCCTCACGCGTCACCCACTCGGCGACGCGACAGGACAGCTGCTTGAGCTGCGACGCCTCGAGCCCGGCCGTCTCCTCGCCCCGAGCCAGCGAGCGAGCGACGGCGAAGGAGGTGACACGGCACGCGGCCAGCAGCGCGGCCATACGGGCGATCTTGGTGCGGTTCAGCTCGTAGCTGGCCAGCGGCGACCCGAACACGCTGCGCTGCTTGGCGTAACCGCACGCCTCCTCGAGCGCGGCCTGCATCACGCCCTGGGCGCGGGCCGCGGTCTGCAGTCGAGCGTTCGAGAACGCCTGCATCTGCAGGTAGAAGCCGCGTCCGAGGCCGTCGTTCTCCCCGATGAGGTTGGCGTGCGGGACCCGCCACCGGTCGAAGCTCACCTCGAACGAGTGCATCCCCCGGTACCCGATGGTGGGGATGGCCTTGCCCTCGATACGGCCTCCACCCTCCTGTTCGTCGGCGAACTCGTGACCGCGGAAGGACGGCTTGTCGACCACGAACAGCGACAGGCCCTTGTGCCCGAGGCTGCGGTCCGGGTCGGTGCGGGCGAGCACGAGCAGGTACTCGGCCTTGCCCGCGAACGTGCACCAGGTCTTGACGCCGCTGATGACCCAGTCGTCACCGTCACGGGTGGCCGTGGTCTTGACGCCGGCCACGTCCGAGCCGAAGTCCGGCTCGGTGACGGCGACGCCGCACATCTTCTCGCCGGACGCGATAGCAGGCAGCCAGCGGCCCTTCTGCTCGTCGGTACCGCCCTTCAGGATGGCGGTGCCGATGATCTCCGGGCGCGTGATCAGCGACCCAGCCGCACCGAGCGAACCCCGCGAGAGCTCCTCGGTCACGAGCACCATGTTCAGCAGCTCGTCGTCACCGCCCTCGGCGAACCCGCCGTGCTCCGACGGGATCGACAGCGCGAAGCAGCCGAGCTCGGCCAGGCCGGAGATGATCTCGTCGGGGATGTCCTGGTCGTGCCGGTGGATCTCCTCGGCCCGCGGCTTGACCTGCTCCTCGGCGAACCGGCGGAAGGTCTGGCGGACCATCTCGAGGTCCTCGGGGAGGTGGCGAGGACCCGCTTCACCGGTGCGCAGGACCTCGTCGGCCAGCTCGGAGAGGAAGCCCGTCTCACGACCCGCCGCGATGGCGTCGGCGACGTCGGCGAGCACGCCGACCTCGAGCCCCCATTCGCCCTCACGACCGAGCACGCGACCACGCAGGTCTGCGGCGGTGTCCGCCGCGAACGCAAGGGCGAGGGCGGCCTCGGTGTCGCCCTTGCCGCCCCACGCGGTGAGCTCCTCGGCGGCGACCACCGCGGATGCGACGGACGCGAGGTCGTAGGCGACGGTCTGGCGCTCGTCGATCAGACCCGCGCTGATGCGGCCGTCCTTCTCGCAGCGTCCGGCGAGGTGGGCCGCGGACCGATCGACGACCGACCGCATCGCCTCGACGAGTGCGGACGCGTGCTCGAGGTGGGACACGGTGCGTCTCCTGGTCGGGTGGCCGCTCGCACGACGCGACGGCAGGGGGCGGGAGCGTGCCACCCCACTGCGGTGGCCACCAACCCGGCGAGGTGCGCCCACGGTCGCACCGCGGCTACCGGCCCGGAACGTGGCCCCGTCCGGGCCGTCCCGCCACCACGACCCCGACCGAGAGCGCGGCGACACCAGCGGCACCCACCCACGTGGTGCGCTCGCCGACCAGGGTGAACGCCAGCACGGCGGCGGTGAGCGGCTCGAGCAGCGACAGCGTCGTCGCCGTCGGGGCATCGACGCGGAGCAGTCCGCGCAGGAACACGACGTAGGCGGCGACGGTGGTCCCGACGGCCAACCACAGCAGGCCGGCCACCTCCGCGGCGCCGAACGGGACACCGGAGGAGCCGAACGCCCCGGGCAGGAGCAACACCCCGCAGGCGGTGAAGACGATGGCCACGACCGACACCCGGTCGGGCACCGTGAGCCGCGCCGACGCGGTGGCGTAGCTGGCGTAGGCCGCCCCGGCGGTGGCGGCGAGCGCGACACCTGCGGCCGAGGCTCGACCGGCATCGGCACCGACGAGCGCCGCCAGACCGGCCACGGCGACGACCGTGGCGAGGAGCCACCTGCGCCCCGGCCGCCGCCCGGTCGTAAGGGCCAACAGGCCCGCCCACGCCGGCGCGCTGCCGAGCGCCACCAGCGTCCCGACCGCGACCCCGGTCGTCCGGATGCCGAGCAGGTAGGTCGCCTGGAAGACCGTCATCGCGACGGTGGCGGCGACCAGCGGCCGACCGCCGCTGCGGAGCGTGGCCACGAGGCCGCCACGTCGTGACGGCAACAGGACCCAGGCGAGCAGCAGGCCGCCGGCGAGCAGGCACCGGTAGGCGGCCACGGCCACGGGAGCGGCCGTCGGGAGCAGGAGCTCCTGGGTGGTGCCGGCCGTGCCCCAGAGCACCGCGGCCATCGCGATGTCGAGCGGTCCGTGGCCGGAACGTGCGGTCCGGGTCAACCTCGCAGGTCGGCGACGACGCGTGCCCACTCGGCATCGGTGAAGGTGTACGCGGTGGCGAGGCTGACACGGTCGACGAGGCCCCTGAACCGGTCACGGACCGCGAGCCCGACGCGCTCGGGTTCGGCGACGATCGCGAAAGCCGCGAGCACCTCGTCGTCGACCATGTCGGCCATGCGGTCCCACTCGCCCCGCAACGAGGCCGCGTGGAGCCGCTCGTGCAGCTCCCCCCAGCCGTGAGCGTCGAGCACCCCCCGGTAGGCGGGGGTCGAGCCGTAGAAGGCGAGCTGGCTGCGCGCCGCGGCCGCCACCGCATCGCGTTCCTGCTCGTCCCGGCCGGTGACCACGGTGATGGGCAACGACACCTCGATGTCGGCCAGCGTCCGCCCGGAGGCCGCGGCCCCCTCGGCGACGGCGGGCAGCGTCGTCGCACGCAGGTAGCGCTCGGTGGTGAACACGTGGCACACGAGCCCGTCGGCGACCTCGCCCGTCACACGGGTCATGCGCGGCCCCACGGCGGCGAGCCAGACCGGGGGCGGTCCGAAGCCGTGTGCGGGCGGGGTGAAGAACGGTGTCATGAGGGTGTGGCGGTAGTGCTCCCCCTCGAACCGCAACCGGTCGCCGGTCTCCCAGGCGTGCCAGATGGCTCGGAGCGCGAGCACGTACTCACGCATCCGAGCCGCCGGAGCCCGCCAGGTGGCGCTGAAACGCTTCTCGACGTGCGCCTGGATCTGCGAGCCGAGGCCGAGCACGAACCGACCGTCGGCGAGCGCCTGCAGGTCGTGGGCCTGGTAGGCGACGTGCATGGGCGAACGCGGGAACGCCACCGCGATCGCGGTCCCCACGGAGAGCTCACGCGCGTGCTCGGCGGCGACCACGCAGGCGAGCAGCGGGTCGTGCGCGACCTCCGAGACCAGCCAGGCGTCGTAGCCGCGCGCCTCCGCGGCGCGGACCGCGTCGGGCACCGCCGCGAGCGGGCCGCCGTAGGTGACGGCGTCGAGCTTCACGTTGCCTCCCGGCACGGTGTCAGCCACCGATCTGCGTCGCGTCGATGTTCTGCAGGCGCACCTGCCCGTGCGCCACCGGCTTGCCGTCGCTCGCCCGGGTGATCTCGACCTGCCACAGCTGCTGCAGCCGGCCGACGTGCAACGGGGTGGCGACCGCGTCGACCCGACCGTCCCGGTGCGAGCGCAGGAAGTCGGTCGTGTTCGACACGCCGACCGTGAGCTGCCCACGCGACGCGACCCGCAGGGCGCCCGCGATCGACGCGACCGTCTCGACGATCGAGCACCAGACCCCGCCGTGGACGATGCCGTAGGGCTGGTGGTGGGCCGGCCCGCAGTCGACGTGCGCCTCGACCCGGTCGCTCGCGAAGCGGTCCCAGACCAGCCCGATCGCGGTGGCGTCGAAGCCGCCGGATGTCAGCTCCACCTCCTCGGCGTCGACGGTCTCACCGGCCGCCAGCCGCGTCAACAGGTCGGGCGGCATCGCCTCGGCCACGGAAGTCCCTCCTCGTCTGCGGCGGGCGACGCTAGCCCGCGGCCGGCACGGGTTCGCTCGTGGGCGCCCCGTGTGGTGGGATGCGGTGTCCCGACCGCGCACCGAAGGAGGCCCCCGTGGCCGACATCAAGCCCGTCAGCCGCGACGTCACCGACGGCTACGAGCGAGCCCCCGCTCGCGCCATGCTGCGAGCCATCGGGATGACCGACGACGACTGGGGCAAGCCGCAGGTCGGCGTGGTGTCGTCGTGGAACGAGGTCACGCCCTGCAACACCCCGCTCGACCGGCTCGCCAAGCAGGCCAAGCTCGGGGTGCGGGACGCGGGCGGGTTCCCGATCGAGTTCAACACCATCGCGGTGTCGGACGGCATCTCGATGGGCCACGAGGGCATGCGCGCCTCCCTCGTCAGCCGCGAGGTCATCGCGGACTCGGTCGAGACCGTGATGCACGCCGAACGTTTCGACGGGATGGTCACCTTCGCGGGGTGTGACAAGTCGCTGCCCGGCATGGTCATGGCCGCCGCACGCCTCGACCTGCCGGCGGTCTTCCTCTACGGCGGGACCATCCTCCCCGGCCGCCACGACGGGCACGACATCTCCATCCAGGACGTCTTCGAGGCGGTCGGTGCACGCGGCCGTGGCGCCATCGACGACGCCGAACTCGACCGCATCGAACGGGCCGCCTGCCCCTCCGAGGGTGCCTGCGCCGGGATGTTCACGGCCAACACGATGGCCTCCGCGGTCGAGGCGCTCGGCCTCGCGCTCCCCGGGTCGTCCGCGGCTCCCGCCCCCGACCCGCGCCGCGACGAGTTCGCACGGGCATCCGGCGAAGCGGTCGTGCGCCTGCTCGAGCAGGGCATCACCGCTCGACGGATCATCACCCGCGAGGCGCTCGAGAACGCCACGGCCGTCGTCATGGCCGTCGGCGGGTCGACCAACGCCGCACTGCACCTCATCGCCATCGCCCGGGAGGCCGAGGTCGAGTTCGGACTCGACGACTTCGACCGCATCGGACGGCGGGTCCCGCACATCGCCGACACCAAGCCCGGCGGGCGCTACTTCATGAGCGATCTCGACCGCGTGGGGGGCGTGCCCGTGGTCCTCAAGGAGCTGCTCGACGCCGGACTGCTCCACGGCGACGCGCTCACGGTCACGGGTCGCAGCCTCGGCGAAGAGCTCGAAGCCATGGACGTCCCCGCCCCCGACGGCGAGGTGGTCCACCCGATGGACCGCCCCATCCACGTCGACGGAGGTCTCGCGATCCTGCGCGGGTCGCTGGCCCCCGAGGGTGCGGTCGTGAAGATCGCGGGCATCCCTCCCGACAGCCACGAGTTCGAGGGCCCGGCGCGCGTCTTCGACGGTGAAGCCGCAGCCATGGAGGCGGTCCTCACCGGCCGCATCGTCGACGGCGACGTGATCATCATCCGCTACGAGGGGCCGAAGGGCGGGCCCGGGATGCGCGAGATGCTCGCCGTCACGGCGGCGGTGAAGGGAGCGGGCCTCGGCGGCACGGTCGCACTGCTCACCGACGGCCGGTTCTCGGGAGCTACCCACGGGTTCTGCATCGGCCACGTCGCCCCGGAGGCGACCGACGGCGGGCCCATCGCCCTCGTCGCCGAGGGCGACACGGTCCGCATCGACGTGCCGGCCCGATCGATGGACCTGCTCGTCGACGAGGACGAGCTGGCGCGGCGCCGCGAGGGGTGGCAGCCGCTGCCGCCGCGCTACACACGCGGCGTGCTCGCCAAGTACGCCCGGACCGTCTCGAGCGCGTCGGAAGGTGCGACCACGTCGGTCTGAAGCGACCAGACGCCACCCCCGCGACGCACCGCGCGGCCGGGCGGAGGGTGGCCGTGACAGCAACCCGGACCCGCCCCGCCGCCGAACCTCCCCCATGAGCCCGCCACCCGCCGTCCGAACGCCCGCACCCGACGACACCGCGACGCCGGACCCCGTGCCGGGACCGGCGGCGGCCGCCGCCGGGGTGCTCGCCGCCGCCCTCGGTCTCGGCGTCGGTGAACTGGTCGCGGCTGCCGTGAACGGGTGGCCATCGCCGATCGTGGCGGTCGGCGACCGGGTGATCGAGGCCACCCCGCCACCGATCACCCGGTTCGCGATCGACACCTTCGGCACCGCCGACAAGCCCGTGCTCATCGCCGGGACCCTGGTGCTGCTCGCGCTCGCCGCGGCCGGCCTCGGGGTGCTCGGACGTCGTCGGCCCGGCCTCGCCCTGCTCGGTGTGGTGGCGTTCGGCGCCATCAGCGCGGCCGCCACGCTCGCCGGTCCCGGGGTGGGCCTGGCGGCGCTCGCACCATCGGTGGCCACCGCAGGGACGGCAGCGCTCGCGCTCCTCGTGCTGCTGTCCGGGCTCGCGCAGCAGCCAGCCGTGTCCAGGCCAGCCGTCGCCGAGCGGACGTTGGCACCGCTCAGCCGCCGACGGTTCCTGACGCTGGCATCCGTCGTCGGCGCCGGTGCCGCAGCGACCCTCGGTGCGGGACGGCTGCTCGTCGGCGGGTTCGACGTCGACGCCGCTCGCACCGCCCTGCGGCTGCCCTCCCCCACCCGATCGCAGGACCTGCCGATCGCGGCCTCCGCGACCTTCGAGGTCGACGGTCTGACCCCGCTCGTGACCTCGAACGCGGACTTCTACCGGATCGACATCAACCTCGCCCTGCCGCGCATCGATCCCGAGACCCACGTCCTGCGCATCCACGGTCTCGTGGACCGTGAGCGGCGCTTCCCGTTGGCCGACCTGCTCAGCCGCGACCTCGTCGAGGTCCCGATCACCATGACGTGCGTCAGCAACGAGGTCGGCGGTTCGTACATCGGCACGGCGGTGTGGCTCGGGCTCCCGCTGCGCGACCTGCTCGACGAGGCCGGCGTCCAGCCCGAAGCCGACCAGCTCGTCGGGCGGTCGGTCGACGGCTACACCGGCGGGTTCCCGGTGAGCGCCGCCTACGACCGCGACACCCTGGTCGTGGTCGGGATGAACGGCGAGCCGCTCCCGATCGAGCACGGGTTCCCGCTGCGGATCGTGACCCCTGGCCTGTACGGCTACGTGGGGTCGACCAAGTGGCTCTCGGAGATCGAGGTCACCCGGTTCGACGCCTTCGACCAGTACTGGGTCCCCCGCGGCTACGCGGCGCAGGCTCCGGTCAAGACCCAGTCACGCATCGACACGCCGCGGAGCCTGGCGACCGTCGATCCCGGGACGGTGCCGATCGCCGGTGTCGCCTGGGCCCAGACGCGCGGCATCGCCCGCGTCGAGGTCCGCGTCGATGACGGCGACTGGCAGGAGGCCGAGCTGGCCACCGCCGTCTCCGACGCGACCTGGGTGCCGTGGCTGCTGCGGTACGACGCCACACCCGGGCGTCACACCGTCACGGTCCGCGCGACCGACGCGACCGGTGAGGTGCAACCGGAGACCCGCACGCCCGTCGCCCCCGACGGCGCGTCGGGCTGGCACACGTCGGTGTTCACCGTCCGCGACGTCTGACCGCAGGACCGACGGGAACGGCCACCGGCCGGACGGTCGTGCAGCGCCAAGCCGCCCGACGGAGGGCGGCGAACCAGGAGCGCGAGGCCGGCTACGACCGCGGTAGTAGATCCACCGAGCACCACCCGCGGAACCGGACACCGGCCCGACCCTCCCCACCACTTCCGATCCCAGGAGCACCACCGTGCGTTCCACCCGACGTTCCCTCCGCATCACCGCCGTCGCGGCCTCGGCCGCCCTCCTGCTCGCCGCCTGCGGCAGCGACGACGCCGACACGACGACCACCGACACCGACCCCGCCGCCACCGAGGAGCTGGGTGACGACGAGATGGGCGACGACGGGCTGGCCGACGAGATGGCCGCCGACCTCACCGCCACCAACCTCGGCGATGCCTGCGCCGAGATCCCGGGCGACGGCGCCGGTTCGGCCGAGGGCATGGCGCAGGACCCGGTCGCGACCGCCGCGTCGAACAACCCGCTGCTGTCCACCCTCGTCTCGCTCGTCGACCAGGCTGGCCTCGTCGACACCCTCAACGGGCTCGACGCCGCCACCGTCTTCGCGCCGACCAACGACGCGTTCGACGCGCTGCAGGCCTCGGACCCGGAGCTGTTCGACACCGTCGCCAACGACCCGGACCTGCTCGCCACCGTGCTCACCTACCACGTGGTCGCTGGTGAGGAGCTGAACGCACAGGACCTGCTCGAGGCCGGCTCCGCGACCACCGTCGCCGAGCAGGACGTCACCGTCGTCGAAGGTGGCGTCGCGGGCATCCAGGTCGAGGCCGCCGGCGGCAACACCGCCGACGTGATCTGCGGCAACGTCGAGACCGCGAACGCGACCGTGCACCTCGTCGACGCCGTGCTCCTGCCCGACGTCGGCTGACCCACCCGGCGTGCTTCCCGCGGGCGCCGTCGCACCACCGAGGAGCCCCGCCGCCGGCGGGGCTCCTCCCGTCGTGCCGGTAGCGTGGGTGGTGCCGCTCACCCACGAGGTCCGACGTGCAGTTCGACGAGCTCCGCTACGTGTGCCAGGAGGCCGCGCTCGATCTCGTCCGTGAGCGCGACCGGCCTCTCCCGCCGACCGTCGTGCTGCCCGCCCCGGAACGGACGCGGCTGCTGACCCTGCCCCGCTTCCCCGACGACGACGAGGCCCGCCACACCGTCCTCGCCGAGCTCGCCGCGGACGAGATCACCCCGAACCAGACGCCCGCCTGGGGGTTCGTCGCCGAGGCCGAGATCGCCGACCGCGACGCGGTGGTGGTCGTGTTCGGCGCCCGACGACACGCCCCCCACCTCACCGCCTCGTGGTTCGGGCCGGACGGCGACCTCGAGGAGTTCGCGCCCGACGAGGAGCTGGACCCGACGGCGCTGCCGTTCCTGCACCCGCTCCAGCACGCCGTCGATTCGTTGCCGGCCGTCGGCGAGGGCTTCGACGCCATGGA
Organism: uncultured Nitriliruptoraceae bacterium; assembly: GCA_963850715.1. Classification (GTDB taxonomy): domain Bacteria; phylum Actinomycetota; class Nitriliruptoria; order Nitriliruptorales; family Nitriliruptoraceae; genus Nitriliruptor. The sequence goes on from CAWKMM010000005.1 coordinate 442,163, forward strand.
CCCGAAGCGCGGCGGCGGGCTCCCCATCGTCCCCTGATCCGGCGGCCCCGAAGCGCGTCACACCCGGGGTGAACTCCGCTGTCGCTCCCCCGGTCGCAGGACCCCGACGTGGACGTGGTCCTGGTGGAGTTCGTCGCTGAAGGAGCGTCCCCCGAACTCGTCGAGCGCCCAGGGGCTGCCGACCTCCGACAGCTCCGGTTGCTCGTAGAGCCACCGGACCAGCTCGTACGTCGCCGATCCGGTGCTGCGGTCCTCGAGGACCGCGGGTCCGTCGAGGCGGTAGAGGTCCACGGCGCGGCCCTCCGCGTGCCGGCTGATCCGGTCCGTGCCGAACACCTCCCGGGAGTGACCGGTCCGGAGCACGACCACCCCGTAGGGGGTCCGTTCCGCCATCCTCGCCATCAGCGCGAGGAGCCGGTCGTCGATGTCGCCGCGGTGGATGTCCCAGACCGCGGTGTCGGGCAGCTCGATGCGCTCGTCGTCGAGCACCGCCGCCGCCAGGGGGTCGATCGGGTCGGGGCGCGGCACCGGTTCTCCACCGGCGGAGGCCAGGTCCGACACCACCCAGCGCTCGTCCACGCGGTCCACCCGGACGTCGAGCGTCCGCGTCACCACGCTCGAGGACCCGTCCCGCTCCGTCACCTCCTGCCGGACCACCACGATGACCGCGATCGCATCCTTCTCCAGCCCTCCGAGCTGCGGGTAGACGACCTGACCCCGGGACCAGGCCTCCTCGTGGTGGAGGGGTCGCGCGCCGTCGACGAGCCGCTCCCTGAGGGCGGCGTCGTCGGTCGCACCCGCGACGACCTCCTCGATCGTGTCGCCAGCCTCGTAGGTCGTGAGCGCCTCGACCAGGTCGACGGCAGCCCGCTTCGCCGGCGCGCCGGTCTCGTCCTCGAGGAGCTCGTAGCCGGCCGGCGACGGTGGTGGTTGGACCGTCTCCGGTTCTGGCGGCACCGGATCGGGCGCCAGGTCCGTGCTCGGTGTGGCGTCGGCGCCGTCGGCCTCCTCGGGCGACACGGTCCCCTGCGGGCGCGGCTCCGAGGGAGCCGTCGCGGCGTCGCCCGACGGGCCGCACGCGGCGAGCGCGAGCACCGACGCGAGCACCACGCTGAGGGGTCGCAGGCGCACGGTGATCCTCGCGGACGACAGCGGGGTGGGGACGGAGCGGCCCCGGCTACGGGCGACGCCGGAACTCCTCGACGAGCGTACCGTCGGCTGCGGCCCGCTCCCCGACGCTTCTCCACCCCGACCGGTGGTAGAAGCCGGCAGCCGCCGGGTTGGCCGTGATCAGCCGCAGGTCGCGGACGTCGGCGGCCCGGGCCAGCTCGACGAAGCGATCGACCAGCGCCCGACCGGCTCCGCTGCCCCGGGCTGTCTCGGACACCGCCACGTGGGTCAGGACGCCGACCACGGGGGCGGCGTCGTCCCCGTCGGGATCGGTCGCAGGCTCCGCCGGCGTGTGGTCCCGCACCGTCAGTTGGCGCCGCAGTGCCCGCACGTAGCGCACGGACCGGGTCCCGACGAACTTCCAGGCGAGCCGCGGATCACGGAGCAGGGCGGCGACGGCCGCGAGGACCAGCCCGACGGGCGGACGCCGCGCGAGGACGCGGTAGTGCCGTGCGTTGTCCACGGTCCCGACCAGGAAGCCGAGCACCTGGCCGTCGTCGCCCTCGGCCACGAGCATCGTCGCGCACCGGCTCGCGGCGAAGCTGGCGTGGTAGCGGGCGAGGAACCGCGGCCCGAGCTGCGCGAAGAAGCCCTCGGGCAGGCACCGTCGGTGGATCTCGGCGGTCACGGCGAGGTCCACCGGACGTGCTCGACGGACCCGGGTGGCCTCGAGCTGGCGCGGACGTTCGTCCACCTGGGTCATCGACACGGAGCGACATCCTGGTCGGTCGGGTGCACCAGGATGCCGCCTCGTTCCGCCCCGGGCCGGCAACTTCACCGGCCGGCCGGCGGTTCGCGGGGCAGGTCCGCCGCTTCGGCGACGCGCCGGTACCACGCCGCCAGCGAGTCGACCGTCTCGTGGGCGTTCAGCCCGGACGGGTTCGGGACGACCCAGAGCTCCGCGCCGGCGAACGTCTCCCCCTGCGGACCGAGCACGGCCCGCGGCCGGCCGAAGGCCGTGCGGTACGCGGTGATCCCGGCCACGGCCACGACCCGCGGCTGCCACGCCGCGATCCGCTCCCGGAGCGCGGCTCCCCCGGCCTGCAGCTCGTCGGCGCCGAGCTCGGAGGCCTTCGCCGTCGCACGCGGCGCGACGTTGGTGATGGCGATGCCGAGGTCGAGCAGGTGCCGGCGGTCCTCGTCGCTCAGCCCCGCCACCCGGTCGAGCTCACGTGTGGTGATCCCCGCCCGGTACAGCGCCGGGTAGAAGCGGTTCCCGGGGTGCGCGAAGTGGGTCCCCGTCGCGGCGGTCCACAGCCCGGGGTTGATCCCGACGAACACCAGACGAGGAGGTACGTCCCCGATCAGGTCCGGCACGGTCGCGTCCCGGTGGGCGTCGAGCTCCGCCCGGCTGTAGCCCACGGCCGCTCCTCCCTCGGTGGCGCGGGAGCGTAGGGAGCCGGCGATGTCCGTTCGGACGGTGGCCGGACTTGCGGGCCCCCGGGGGTCGCTCGTTACGGTCCTCACGAGCGGTCGGGCGACGCCGGGGGGCGCCGCCGAGCACACCGCTGTCGCGTCCTCGCGGGCGTCGAGGCACACGGTGCCACCACGCGGGACGCCCGGGTGGCGTCAGCTCGCCCACCGACCAGCGACCCCCACCACCGGAGAACGTGTGACCGCCCCGCTCCCGCACGCGCTCGCCGAGCCCCTGCGGCACGAGCTGCGCCACCTCGAACGGGGTGACGGCGCGTCGATGCACGCGCTGGTGCGCGACGGCGGCGGGCTCGACCACAACTCCCCCTACGCCTACGTGCTCGGCGAGCGGTTCCTGGCGGAGACCAGCGTCGCGGCGGTCGGGCCGTCCGGACCGGAGGGGTTCGTGCTCGGCCTGATCCCGCCACCCGACCCAGACACGCTGTTCGTCTGGCAGGTCGGCGTCGCGCCCCACGCGCGTGGCCGCGGGCTCGGCAGCGCGATGCTGCGCTGGCTCGTGGCGTCGGTCCGACCGCGCTACCTCGAGGCGACGGTCACCCCGGACAACACCGCCTCGCACCACCTGTTCGCCGCGCTCGCCCGCCACCTCGACACCGGGCTGACGGTGTCGCGGTGGGCGGAGCCGGACGAGCTCGGGGACGGCGACCACGGCCCCGAGGACCTGCACCGCATCGGCCCGATCGCGACATCGCCAGCCTGACCGGCCCGTCTCACCCCCACCTGCCCGCCCCCACCACCGGAGTTCCACCGTGGACACCTTCACCCGCCTCGAATCCGAGGTCCGCAGCTACTGCCGGTCGTGGCCGACCGTCTTCTCGCAGGCGCGAGGGAGCTGGCTCGTCGACGAGGGCGGGACCGAGTACCTCGACCTGTTCGCGGGCGCGGGCGCGCTGAACTACGGCCACAACGACCCGTCCATCAAGGCGGCGCTCGTCGACTACCTCGCCGCCGACAACGTGATCCACAGCCTGGACATGAACACCGTGGCCAAACGCGACTTCCTGGCCACCTTCGAACAGGTGGTGCTGCGCCCGCGCGGCCTCGACCACCGTGTGATGTTCCCCGGCCCGACCGGGACCAACGCCGTCGAGGCCGCGCTCAAGCTGGCTCGGAAGGTCACCGGCCGCACCAACGTGGTCTGCTTCACCAACGCCTTCCACGGCATGACCCTCGGCGCGCTCGCCGTCACCGGGGACTCGATGAAGCGCGGCGGCGCGAACGTCCCGCTGTCGCACACCCACCGGATGCCGTTCGACGACTACTTCCGCACCGGCGTGGACACCATCGGCTACCTCGAGGCCTACCTCGACGACGCCGGATCGGGGATGGCGCTGCCCGCTGCCGTCATCGTCGAGACCGTGCAGGGCGAAGGTGGCCTGCGGGTCGCATCCGACGCCTGGCTCCAGCGGCTCTCCGCACTCTGCCGTGAGCACGGGATCATCCTCATCGTGGACGACATCCAGGCCGGGTGTGGACGCACCGGGACCTTCTTCAGCTTCGAGCCGTCCGGGATCGTCCCCGACATCGTGACCCTGTCGAAGTCGCTGTCCGGTCTGGGGCTCCCCCTGGCCGTCACCCTCATCCGTCCCGATCTCGACGTGTGGGAGCCGGGAGAGCACAACGGCACCTTCCGCGGGTTCAACCCGGCGTTCGTGACCGCCACGGCAGCGCTCGAGCGCTGGCGCGACGGCAGCTTCGCGTCGGAGGTCCGGCGCAAGGCCCACCTGGTCACCACCGGTCTCCAGCGGCTCACGGAGCGTGTCCCCGAGGGCCAGGCGCACGTCGTCGGTCGCGGCATGATGCAGGGGGTGGAGCTCGAACCGGAGGGGCTCGCCGCGCAGGTCGCCGCCCAGGCGTTCGAGCGCCAGGTCCTGGTGGAGACGGCGGGCGCCGCCGATCAGGTCGTCAAGCTCCTCCCACCGCTGACCATCACCGACGACGAGCTCGAGACCGCCTTCGAGCGGCTCACCGCATCGCTCGACGCGGCCATCGCCGAGCGCGAGGACCTCGCGCTGGCGGCGCTCCCCGAGCTGCAGACGGCCTGACCCTCCGCTCCCCCACCACCGCACCGGAAGGCACCAGCGTGATCGTCCGAACCCGCGCCGACCTCGACGGCACCGACCGCGTCACCGTCGCTGACACGTGGTCGAGCCACCGGCTGCTGCTCGCCCGCGACCGGCAGTCGTTCTCGTTCCACGACACCACCCTGCACGCGGGGACCGAGACGCGGATGTGGTACCGCAACCACGTCGAAGCCGTGTACTGCGTCGGCGGCACCGGCGAGCTCGAGGACCTCGACAACGAGGTCACCTACCCCCTCGAGGACGGGACGATGTACTGCCTCGACGGCCACGAACGTCACGTCGTCCGCGCGCACACCGACCTCCGGATGATCTGCGTCTTCGACCCCCCGGTCACGGGGCAGGAGACGCACGACGCCGATGGCGCCTACCCCCTGCTCACGGACGCCTGACCGGCGTCGCCCTCCGTCCCCGACTCCGATCCCCGATCTCCGATCCCGCGAGGAGCGTGAACCGCACCATGGCCGCAGCGATCACGAAGACCCACGACCGGTACCCCACCCGCGTCGCCGACCGTCCGAGCATCATCGAGCGCGTCGACCCCGTCGTCGCCACCTCGGCGCGAGCACCGGGCGCCGGCCCGCTCACCCCCGAGCAGGTCGATGCCTTCGAGCGGGACGGGTTCCTGTTCCTCGAGGACGTGTTCAGCCGGGACGAGACCGACCGACTCCTCACCGAGCTGCAACGCCTGGCCGACGACGACGAGCTCCGTGCCGAGGAGCGGGTCATCACCGAACGCGGGACCGACGAGGTCCGCTCGATCTTCGAGATCCACCGCGTCAACGACGCGTTCCACGCCCTGTCCCGGGACACCCGGCTCACCGACGTCACCCGGCAGCTCCACGGCGAGGACGTCTACCTCCACCAGACGCGGGTGAACGTCAAGCCGGGTTTCCGTGGCAAGGAGTTCTCCTGGCACTCGGACTTCGAGACCTGGCACAGCGAGGACGGGATGCCGACGCCGCGGGCCATCTCCGCGTCGATCGCGCTGACCGACAACACCGAGCACAACGGGCCCCTGATGGTCATGCCGGGCTCGCACACGCGCTTCGTGTCCTGCGTCGGAGCGACCCCCGACGACAACTACCGCTCGTCGCTGCAGAAGCAGGAGATCGGCACGCCCGACGAGGACATCCTCACGGAGCTCGCGGACGAGTTCGGGATCGTCGCCCCGAAGGGCCTGGCCGGGTCGGTGGTGTTCTTCGACTCCAACATCATGCACGGGTCGAACGGCAACATCACCCCGTTCGCCCGCAGCAACGCCTTCTTCGTCTACAACGCCGTCAGCAACGCGCTCGAGGACCCGTTCGCCGCGCCCGGACCACGGCCGCCCCACGTCGCGCATCGCCAGGTCGAGGTGCTACCGCGCAGCTGACGCGCTCGGACCAGCCCCGCGCCCCCGCCGGTCGGCGGGGGCACGGGTGCGGTCAGGCCCGCATCCGCAGGTGCCGATTGCGATCCGACGTCTCTCACTCCAACGTCACCTCGGGCGTGTGGAAGGTGAGGAAGGACCCGTCCTCGTGGATGACGACGACGAACTGGAGTGAGGTCACGTCCTGATCCTCGAGCAGCGATGCCGGGATAGGTAGCTCCATCGAGCGGTCGAAAACGAAGACCGTGCCGACCCAGGACACCTGAGACAGCGCTTGGCGGTTCACGACGAGCAGCGGCGTCATCCACACCTCACCGTGCTCCTCGCATGCGTCGATGAGGACCGACCGCAGCCGGTTCCGATCGACCGTTCGCGGTAGTTCGTACCCGTCATCCAGGGAACGACCGTCGTGGAACGCCGCCACCCCGCAACCCGGGAACGGCGAGGCGATCGCGTAGGTGCCGGCTTCGACGGGAACGTGGTCGGTCGGTTCCCACCCTTCCGGTTGGTGGATGAGATGCGCGATGCTGACGGACTCGACCCCGAGGCGGTCGTCTTCGACGAGAAGCAGGACGAAAATGACCGAATCATCCGCGTCTGCGAAGACGAGGTCGTGCTGGGCTGCCGACCACGGGGGCAAATCGATCGCGAAGATCGACCGCTCGTCAGAGCAGGGGACTTGAGCCCAGTCCTGGACACAGATGGCGTTCCCGCTGAACGGTTCGCTTCCGACGTTCGCGACCGTCAATCGACCTCCGAGCCCATCAGAGGTGGGCAGCAACTCGTGCAGAAGCGCCGGTCGCTTCAGAACCGAGCTGAGACCCTCCGGAAGGTCTGGCACGTCGGCACGGTTGCGCTCGAGCATGGATCGCAGCTCGGCAGCGTGGTCGTCATCCTGGATCCGAAGTCCGCTCAAGTTCCACTCTCGAGAACTCTCCACGCCGAGCGGGACAGCGGGAAGCGCATCGCTGCTGTCAGAGCGGTCGTCACCCGCTGTGGTACATCCGGCGAGCACAACAAGCAGGATCAGCGCACGCGTGCACGACAGTGAAGTGGGGCTTCGTGCTTGTCGTCGCACCTCCGATCAGATGGGTCGGTTAACGCGCCGACAGACGTTTCCGTCGTAGATTGCGCAGTCGTACCAATAGCTGAGGATGTTGTCTCGGCTCGTCCAGCCTGCCCCGGTGTGGGTCGCGTAGTGGTGGGACGAAGTGTTCCACCAGAGTCGGTTCGCCGTCGTCCATCGGCTCGATTGGCATGTTTGAGCGGTCGCGTTCGTGCGCATCGACGACGCACATGCGTGGGTGAAAGCGCTGTAGACGGGTTGTTCCCAGAACGTTCGCGCCGCGTTGGAGTAGGAGAGGGCCGCATGGGCGTGGGTCTTGTACCCACCAGTAGCAAGAACTGCGACGCTTCGCCTTCCCCGTGGCTTCATCATCATTCCTTCTGCCTATGAGACGCGCTCACGACTCTTAAGAATGCGCGATCGACTGCGTGAGTTCACGGTGGCAGGTATTTCGTGTTCGTCAAGGTCGCGTTTGGCGTGCTTCGCTTCGGAACAACGACACGCGCCGCCGATCCCGATGGCTCCGGGGTCCAAGCCGGTCGGTGGGCGCGGATGGGTTCAGCGGCGCATCCGTGACGCGGCGATCGCGATGAAGACGGCGTGGGACGTCGCCACGAGTTCACCGTCACCGTCGGCGACGCGGGCCTCGGCCTCGCAGTAGAGCTTGCGTCCGTCCCGGCGCACCAACCGGGAGCGGAACTCGAGCGGCTGACCGATCGGCGTCGCTGCGAGGTAGCGCACGGTGAGCTCGCCGGTGAACGCCGGGGTGTTGGTGAAGGTCAGGAGGTAGCCGTGCACGTCGTCGAAGATGGCCGCGACGATGCCGCCGTGGGAACGACCGGGTGCGCCCTCGAAGGCGGGCCCCAGCTCGACCCGTGCGACGGCCTCGTCCCCGTCCCGGTGCACGTCGATGGCGATCCCGAGCGGGTTCCACGGTCCGGACACGAAGCACTCGTCGAAGTGCACGATCCGTTCGCCGTCGGCGACCTGCACCTCGAACATGCGGCGCTTGAGCTCGAGCAGGTCCCGGGACCGGCCGGGTGCGGCCTCGAGCTCGTCCGCGACCCGATCCGCGGCGACGGCCATCCGTTCGAGCAGGTCGGCGTCGGCCTCGTGGCCGGACAACGCGTGGCCGAGTCGACGCAGGGCGCCAGCAGCACGCGCGCGGGGGTGGTCGTGCGGGTCGGTCACGGTGGTCCTCGAGGTCGTCGCGGCGGGCCACGCTACCGGCGGTGGGGCCCGCCCCTCCCCCTCGGTCTACGCTCCGCCGACGCTCGGAGACCGACGTGGACGAACCGACCCCGCACGACCCGGTCGAGGCCGACGTCGACCTCGCCGTCGCCGCGCAGCAGCGCCTCGGCGAGACCCTCCTCGCGCGCAGCAGCGGCGACGAGCGACGGTGCGGACGATGCCGCCACTTCCTGAACCCCGGGCACGACCTCGCCTTCTGCTGGCATCCCGAGCAGCGATCACTGGTCGACGCGGCGTGGGTGTGTCGCGCGTTCGACCCCGGGACCGGGGCCGACGGCTAGGTCGCCGTGGACCCCGGACCACGCCCGAGGGGGTCGCTCACCGGCGCATCGGGACTGCGGACCTCGACCTCGTCGGCGCGCCGCCCCTCGAGGCCGAGCACCGTCAAGGTCCAGCCGTCCTCGGTCGTCCACCGGTCGCCGGCCTCCACCAGCCGCCCGACCTGTTCGGTGATCCACCCGGAGACCGTCTCCGCGTCGCCGCCCTCGAGCTCGAGCCCGCTCAGCCGCTCGAGCTCGTCCCGTCGGTAGGTGCCGGGCACGACCCACACGCTCTCGGTGTCGCGCGGTCGATCCGCAGCCTCGTCGAACTCGTCGTCGATCTCGCCGACCAGCTCCTCGAGGACGTCCTCCAGGGTCACGAGGCCCGCGGTCCCGCCGTACTCGTCGACGACGAGGACGGCGTGGTCGCGTCGCTCGAGCATCTCGCGGAGCAGGGACTCGAGGTCGCGGGACTCGGGGACGGCGGGGATCGGGACGCAGGACCTGCGCGACGACCGTGGTGTGGCCGGGTCCCCGACGTCACCGACGAGGACGTCCTTGACGTTCACCAGGCCGACGACGTGGTCGAGGTCCTCGCGGTAGACCGGCAGGCGCGTGTGGCCGCATGCCGCCGCCACGGCGAGCACCTCCGACGAACGTCGACGCCGTCCGGGCACCCCGACGAGGTCGACGCGGGCGGTCATGGCGTCCTCGGCGTCGATCTCGGCCAGCTTCAGCGCAGCGCCGATGACGCGCGCGTCCTGCGCCTCGATGGTGCCGAGGTCGCCCGGACTCGGCGACCACCAGCGCGAGCTCCTCGGCGGTGTGCACCAGCTTGTGCTCGTCGACCGGTTCGACCCGCACCGCGCGGACGAGCAGGTTCGCGAGCCCGTTGAGCAGCACGATCAGCGGCCGGAGGACGGTGACGAACCACCCGAAGGGGCGCGACGAGCCGGAAGGCGACGGCCTCGGCCTCCGCCAGCGCGAGGTTCTTCGGCGCCATCTCGCCGATGACCATGTGCAGGAACACCACGACCGAGAGCGCGAGCACGACCGCGACGACCGGCACCGCACCGGTCGGCAGCGCGGTGTCGCTCAGCCAGCCGGCGAACAGCGACGCCACCGCCGGTTCGGCGACGGCCCCGAGCCCGAGCGAGCACATGGTGATGCCGAGCTGCGCCCCCGAGAAGGTGATCGACAGCTCGCGCAGGCTCGCCAGGGCCCGCACGGCACGCGGGTCACCCGCGTCGGCAGCTTCCTCCACGCGGGTGCGCCGGGCGGCGAGCAGGGCGATCTCGGCGGCGACGAACCCCCCGTTCAGGACCAGCAGCACGACGGCGATCGCGATGGCGGTCCAGCTGAACCCGGCGCCGGTCGCGTCGGCCGAGACCGCGAGCAGGGTCGTCACGAGCGCGCCTCGCCGTCGAGCGGCGGCAGCACGGTGACCGTGAGCTCGGTGACCCGGACGCCGTCGACGCGGGTGACCTGCAGCTCGAAGCGGTCCTCGGTGACCGTCTCCCCCGGTTCGGGGATGTGGCCGAGCCGATCGAGCACGAGCCCGGCGACGGTCTCGTAGGCGCCGTCCGGCACCTCGAGACCCGTCAGCTCGGCGAGCCGCTCGGTGCGCAAGGTCCCGTCGAGGAGGTAGCGGTCCGCTCCGAGCCGGCGGACCGCGTGGCGGTCCGAGTCGTCGAACTCGTCCTCGATGTCGCCCACGAGCAGCTCGAGCACGTCCTCGGTGGTCACGATGCCCGCCGTCCCGCCGAACTCGTCGATCACGACCGCGAAGGTCCGACGTTCGCGGCGGAGGGCGCTCAGCAGGTCGTGCAGCAGCTGGGACTCCGGCACGACCAGCGGGTCCTGTAGGACGGTGGCGATCGTCGTGTCGGCGTGCTGGTCAGCCGGGACGAGCAGCAGGTCCTTGACGTGGACGGTGCCGCGGACCTCCTCGTCCGACCCGCCCCGGACCGGGAACCGGCTGTGGCCGGTGCTCGCGGCGACGGGCGCGCAGGTCGGCGAGGCTGTCGTCGACGTCCATCCAGACCACGTCCGGCCGCGGGACCATCACCTCACCGGCGCGGGAGTTGCCGAGCTCGACCGCCCGCCGCAGCAGCTGGGTCTGCATCCCGCTGAAGGAGCCCTCCTGGCCCGACACGGCGATGATGCGGGCGAGCTCGTCGAGCGAGTGGCCGCTCTCGAGCTCGGACGGGACCTCGACGCGGAACACCCGCCGGGTCAGCCACCTCGGCAGCGCGGTCGAAGATCGTGATGATCGGGCTGAGCACGATCCCGAACGCTCGGGTGAAGGGTGTCACCGCCAGCGCGACCTGCAGCGGCCGCGAGATGGCGAGGTTCTTCGGGAACAGCTCGCCGACGATCATCTGGGTCACCGTCGACAGCAGGAACGCGAGCCCGAACGCGAGGCCGAGCCTGGCCGACCCGGGGATCCCGACGAGGTCGAGCAACGGCTGGATGACCGCCTCGCCGAGCGCCTCCTCGGCGACGAACCCGAGCAGCAGCGAGGTCGCGGTGATGCCGAACTGCGCGGCCGAGAGCGTGTACGACAGGTTGCTCAGCTCGCGCAGGACCGTCCGCGCGCGGCGGTTGCCCGCAGCCGCGAGCTCCTCGGCCTGGCGGTCGCCGCAGCGACACCAGCGCGAACTCCGCCGCGACGAACAGCCCGTTGCCGACGATCAGGGCCACGACGAGCGCGAGGCCGAGCGGGCCGCTCATCGGCGGCACCGGCGGGGCGTCTGCGGATGGCTGGGGTCGTCCACGGCGGGCAGCAGGCTAGCTCGGCTCGGTCGCGGGCAGGCGCGGCAGCAGCCGCAGGGCGTGCGAGCGCATGTCGAAACCCGGGTCGACGAGGGCGTTGAGACCGAGCCCCATCAGGCCACCGACCAGCAGTTCGGCACGGACCTCGGCCTCGGCAGCGTCGATGTCGGGCTCGTGCCGCTGCCAGGCGTCGGCGAACCGCTCCACGCGGCGCCGGTGCGACCGGTTGACCCGATCCGCGACGCGCCGGTCGGTGAGCCCACGCGCGAGGGCCAGCTGCAGGTAGATGCGGGCGATCGGCCGCGAATCGGTGAAGAAGGTCACGAACGCGTCGACGAGGTCCTCGAGCGTGTCGGTCCCCTCGCCGTCCGGGTCGGGGTCGACCGCCTCGATGGCCTGCCGCACCACCTCGAGGACCGCGTCCTCCTTGGATGGCGAACAGGTTGTAGAAGCTGCCGGCTCCCGACCGACGCCTGGTCGGTGATGGCCTTGAGGGTCACCCCCTCGATGCCGACCTCGTTCACGACCCGACGGGTGGCCGCCAGGATCCGCTCGCGCGTCTCGAGCCCCACGCGGTAGCGCGCCACGTCCCACCTCCCCGCGGCCCTGCCGCGTCTCGAACGTTGCCGACCGTGCCGACCAGCCGACGAGCTTGCAGAACTGGAGCGAACGCTCCAAGATGTAGCAGACGCTCCACATCTTCGCGCGAGCGCGCACCCGGGAGAACAGCCGTGAGCCACTACAAGTCGAACCTGCGCGACATCGAGTTCAACCTCTACGAGGTCCTCGGTGCCGGCGACTACTTCGGGACCGGCGCCTACGGGGCCGTCGACGCGGACCAGGCCCGCATGCTGCTCGGCGAGCTCGACCGCTTCACCCGCGAGTCGATCTGGGCCGACTCGTTCGAGCCGGCCGACCGGACCCCGCTCGAGCTCTCCCCCGAGGGCGACATCACCATCCCCGACGAGCTCGACCAGGCCCTGCGCGCCTTCTACGAGGGCGGCTGGCACCTGCTGCCGTTGCCGACCCACCTCGGCGGCTTCGGAGCTCCCCCGACCGTCCGGTGGGCCGCGTCCGAGCTGCTCTCCGGCGGGCACGCCACCGCCATGCTGTGGCCCATCGGCGCGCTGATGGCGTCCATCCTCGATCGGGTCGGGACCGACGGCCAGAAGCAGCGCTTCGCCCGTCCGATGATCGACGAGTGCTGGGGCGGCACCATGGTGCTCACCGAGCCCGACGCCGGCTCGGACGTCGGGGCCGGGACGACGCGCGCCACGCTCGTCGAGGAGGCCGGCGAGGACGACCTCGGCGCCGTCTACCACCTCGAGGGCATCAAGCGGTTCATCACCTCCGCCGACGCCCAGACCCACCCCAACACCGTCCACCTCGTGCTCGCCCGCCCCGAGGGCGCGGGTCCGGGGACCAAGGGGCTGAGCCTCTTCATCGTCCCCAAGCTGCACGTGGACGCGGACGGCTCCCTCGGCGAGCGCAACGGCGTGCGGGTCAGCAACATCGAGAAGAAGATGGGGATCAAGGGCTCGGCGACCTGCGAGCTCTCCCTCGGGCAGGACGGCACGCCGTGCGTCGGCTACCTCGTCGGTGACGTGCACGACGGCATCCGCCAGATGTTCCTGGTCATCGAGTACGCCCGGATGATGGTCGGCACCAAGGCCATGGCCACGCTCTCGACCGGCTACCTGAACGCGTTGGAGTACGCCAAGATCCGCCAGCAGGGTCCCGACATGACCCAGATGGCGGACAAGACCGCTCCCAAGGTCGAGATCATCAAGCACCCGGACGTGCGCCGGATGCTGATGGAGCAGAAGTCCCACGCGGAGGGCATGCGGGCCCTCGTCATGTTCGCCGGTTGGGTCCAGGACCAGGCCGGCCTCGTCGGGCCGGACGTCGAGACCGACGCCGGGGAGGACGACGAGCACGCCGCCTGGATCGCCCGCGAGGACCTGCTCCTGCCGCTGGTCAAGGGGTACTGCTCGGAGAAGGCCTACGAGCTGCTCGCCCTGTCGCTGCAGACCTTCGGTGGGTCCGGCTTCACCCAGGACTACCCGATCGAGCAGTACATCCGCGACGCGAAGATCGACACCCTCTACGAGGGGACGACCGCGATCCAGGCGCTCGACCTGCTGTTCCGCAAGGTCATCCGCGACCAGGGCGCGACCCTGACCTGGCTCGCCGACCAGATCCGCGAGCTGGTCAAGGCGGGTGGCGACGGCGACCCGTTCGTCACCGAGCGCGAGCTGCTCGGGGCCGCGCTCGACGACACCCAGGCCCACCTCGGCGTGCTCATCGGTCACGCCGTCGCCTCGATGGACGAGGCCAAGCGGACCGAGGTCTACAAGACCGGCCTGCAGTCCACCGAGTTCCTGCACTCGCTCGCCGAGACCGTGATCGGGTGGCTGCTGCTACGGCAGGGCGAGGTCGCGCAGGCGGCGCTCGACGGTGGCGCGTCCGGGTCCGAGGCGGACTTCTACACCGGCAAGGTCGCGGCGGTGCGCTGGTTCGCCCGCAACTCGCTACCGAAGGCCAGCTTCCGTCGCCGCCGTGCCGAGGACGAGGACGGCTGGATCATGGACCTGCCGGAGGCGGCCTTCTAGCGACTTCGATCTGAAGAGCCCTTCCGTTGTGTGACGGTCGGCGGTCACGACGTGCGGTGGCGTGATGGGAACCGCGGACGGCTGCTACGCCGATCGTTCGCAGCCCCAGTCCCGGGCGAGTTCCCGGCCCTCCTCCGCGATGGCGTGCCAGTCAGGTCCGGACTCGTCGTCGTGGTCGCGGGCGTTCTCCGATACCAGTCCCATCTTCACCTGCTCCCAGTAGGCGACGTAGTCGTCGCCGTAGCTGCTGCGCTCGAGTTCGCGGCTCGCCAGACCCATATCGTGGATCAGTTCGTAATCGATGTCGATCACCTGGTCGCGCAGGTCGCTGGACATGGTTCCGTCGTTCTGCATGTCCGCGCCCACCGAGAGGAGGATGCGCAGGCGTTCGCAGGCGCCGTCGCGAAGCACGTCAGCGGCCTCGTTCGCCCTGGTGCATCCCGCGAGCATCGCCAGTGCTGCGACGACGCCGACGGCGAGTCTCGGAGGTGTGCGCGTCATCGGGGTTCTTCTTCCTGTCGAAGCGGCAGGGAAGTACCGCCTGGAGCCGGCGTGCGCTGAACAGTCAATAGACACTCAGAGCAGCGTTCATTTCCCAGTACTCGTTCTCACGTGTACCGCTCACACCACACGAGGCGCCCGTCCCGGCATCGCATCCATAGCTGTATTTCGGCTCTTATGACATATCCGTGGGTGGCCGAACCACACGGATGTAGGTAGCACGCCGTCTCCGCCTACGTTTCTGGCTGTTCGAAGGTCAGAGACGAGGCACAGGAGACGGCGTGCTGTTCAAGAGTCTATGGCGGGCGCTGCTGCGCGTCGGCCACCGGGTCGTGGTCGAGCGGGTCGTGCTCGAGCCGCGTGGCGACGGTGAGCCGGTCGTGGTCGTGTCGGTGCGGCTGCGCACGCGCCGGTCCAAGCGGGGGTTCTGCGGCCGGTGTGGGCGGCTGTCACCGGGACACGACGCGGGCGGGGGGCGGCGTCGGTGGCGGTGTCTGGACCAGGGTGCGGCGCGTACCTACGTCGAGGCCGACGCGCCGCGGGTGGCCTGCAAGGTTCATGGCGTCACGGTCGCGGAGGTGCCGTGGGCACGTCACGGGGTCGGGTTCACCCGCGACTTCGAGGACCAGGTCGCGTGGCTGGCGGTGCACTGTTCGAAGTCGGCGATCGAGAAGCTGATGCGGATCGCGTGGCGGACCGTGGGATCGATCGTCGAGCGGGTCTGCGACGACGCTCGTGCCCGGGCCGACCCGCTGGACGGGCTGGTCCGGATCGGGATCGATGAGATCTCCTACCGCAAGGGCCACCGCTACCTCACGGTCGTGGTCGATCACGACACCGGACGGCTGGTGTGGGCCGCGCCGGGCCGTGACAAGGCCACCGTCAACAGGTTCTTCAACGACCTCGGACCCTCCAGAACGTTGAAGATCCGGCTCGTGTCGGCAGATGCGGCCAACTGGATCGGTGACGTGGTCCGCTCCCGCTGCCTCAACGCCAAGCTCACCATGGACGCCTTTCACGTGGTGGCGTGGGCGACCGATGCCCTCGACGTGGTCCGCCGCCAAGTGTGGAACGACGCCCGCCGGGCGGGTCAGACCGCCGTGGCCAAGGACCTCAAGGGTGCCCGCTACGCCCTATGGAAGAACCCCGAGGACCTCTCGGAACGTCAGGCCGCCAAACTGGCCGACATCGCCCGCACCAACCGCCGCCTGTACCGGGCGTACCTGCTGAAGGAACAACTTCGGCAGGTGTTCGCCCTCGGCGGGCCGGCCGGCATCGCGCTGCTCGACCGGTGGCTCGAATGGGCCCAGCGCTGCCGCATCGACGCGTTCGTCGCGCTCGGCCGTTCCATCCGTCGCCACCGCACCGCGATCAACGAGACACTGATGACCGGAACTGGCAACGCACTGGTCGAGTCGACCAACACCAAGCTTCGCGTGATCCACCGGCGGGCCTATGGGTTCCGCACGCCCCAAGCCATGATCGCGCTCGGCATGCTCGCCCTCGGCGGGCTCTGCCCCGACCTTCCCGGACGTCCTCAACGACTGCCGGCGACCGCATGACGACCCACGAACACGTCAGTAGACCCTGTATTTCCAGTTGCCCACGG
The DNA here is from genome assembly GCA_963850715.1 of uncultured Nitriliruptoraceae bacterium. Lineage (GTDB taxonomy): Bacteria > Actinomycetota > Nitriliruptoria > Nitriliruptorales > Nitriliruptoraceae > Nitriliruptor. The sequence goes on from CAWKMM010000005.1 coordinate 458,294, forward strand.
CGTGCACGAAGTTCGCGTTCATGCTGATGGCCGGTGCGGTGTCTGGGAATGCCCACAGGATTGTCATCGTGTCGAAGTACGTCAGTTGCATGTCAGACTGCTTGGCGCCGTGGCAGTCGGTGTAAGGCGTACCAATCAATGACTGACGGCCGAAGAACTGCTTCATCTCCGTCACGAATGTGGCAGTGAACCCGCCATTCTCGCCGGAGACCACCCGAGGACTCTGCATCCCAGAGACCCCCGGCGCGCCCCACTGGCACTCATTGTAGGTCCGTCCCTCAGGGTCGATCATGTATGAGTACGTCGAGGCCCAGTAGGACGAAAAGGCCGTGGACGGCGTACGGTTCTGGGGGAGGACGAGGGCCGTATTGTACCCGGTGTGGGTCATGCCGAGCGAGTCGTACGAACCGTTGTCGTCCAAGTCCTTCGATGCGAAGACAACCGAGTGGAACATCCACTCCTGCCACTGGCCGGCGCCGTAGGGCACTAGGCGGGGACGAGCACTGGCAATCAGCGAGACGACCTGCCAGCAGTCTGAGTACGTCCCGGGGTTCTGGAGAGCGTACGCCGGGTTGCCCGACTGTTCCTGGCCCGCACCACCGACGCACTTGTCCTTCCGGTCGACCGACGAGACCCTGGCCATGTCTTCGCCGAAGGTGTTGCACTCCACGATTTCGCAGGTCGCCCCAAGCGGGAGGTCGGTGGTGTCTGGCAGTAGCAGCGACGCCTGGAAGTACAACGGATAGTAGTCGGGATACGCGACACCGAGCAGATCCGCGGCACGAGTGATGGGCGCCAGCGGCATCCAGACCCAGTCGGGGGCGTTGAGCGCGTCGTCTTGGTTCACGAACGGCGTTCGTTGCGTGCCCATGACGACCGCGCCGACGATCTCCTTTGACACGTCTGCGACGTGCGCCCGTATGGGCGTCAAGAACCTCTCACAGCGGGGGACGGTCGGGTTGTCGCAAGTGACATACTGGCCAATGTCCGCGATCAGACCGCCCCCGTCGATGGCGTCATCGACCTCGATGAACACCTGCACAGCTGCGTCACGTACGCCGGCTTCGCAGCGGTAGTCCAGCGCCGGCAGCTCAAGGCATCGAGTCACTGCAGCGACAACCTCTTCGATACCGTCGATCGGATCGGCCTGCGTTCGGCGCGCTTCGAGGAGCTCGAGAGCTCTCTCGAACGCCGGCGCCAACGATCGCTCGGCGGCGATCTGTTCGTTGTCACGCACTCGGTCGGCGTCCAGCTGGCCAGCAAGGAGATCCACGGTTGACAAATCGAACGGTCCGCACGCCAGGAGCCCGCGGCAGGTCGGCACGAATCCGTGGGTGTCTACCTCGACGGGCACGTTGAGAACGTGGCCAGCTGTTGGCAGCCCTATGACCGGCTGTAGCAGATCCAGCGAACGCGGGGTTAGCTCGGCCGGAGGTGGCTCCACGTTCGAGCGCTTCCCGAGCAAGGGCATCGGGGCGTACTGGCGAAGACCGGCACCTCGAACCGTTGGCCGGTCAACTCCTCAATGGTGCGTGATTTGCCTCCAGGCAGGGGCACCCGTACGGCGTCGGTCAGGTCCACCAGCTGACCGACGTAGCCGAAGCCGCGGTACGAGTCCAGGCCGTGCTGTTGGACGATGAAGTCGTCAATCTCGAGGCTGCCGCCGAGGATTTCGAGCTTCCCGGCGGACAGGTCGAGCTGCACCTCGACCGTCCCAGACGCCCGGCTGTCAGGAACCTGTACATCGACGGCGTGCAGTTCGTAGCGGCGGCGATCGCCGCTGTCGGCGATGAGGTCCAGCGTGTGTGATCCGGTGTCAGTGAGGCTGAACTCGTCGAGTGCGCCGTCCTGGCTGATCGTGAGCCGGTGCTCGTCGCCGCTGGGTGATGTGAGAACCGCATGCCCTGCCTCGTCAACTCCGTGAGCGTGGAGTCCGTACGTGTCCAACGGCAGCACGGCGTCGCGCGCGATCTCGACGAGCCGAGGCCATGTGCTATCCGGCGCGTGAGCATCGTCTGCATGCGCCCCGAGCGGAAGAAACGTGGTGGCCAGGGCGGCCACCAGAGCCACGATAACGTTCGTGCGTACCCGTGCGGCGTGTCGGAACACGAGTCCCCTCGTTGTCGAACCCCACGAAGGCAGCCAGCCGGCGCCCCTGCTGCAACGTTCTGTGCTGCCGGGGACAGGTCCTGTTCGCAAAGTCAGCGTTGGCTGGAATGACCGTCTAGCGCACTGCCTTGGACTAGGAGCGGCCGGGCTCTACGCGATGGGCACGAACTTCACCGTTCGCCTTCTGCTCCTACGTCTCCGTCCGGTTCTTCCGGGGTGGACCGACAGTGGAGATGGTCGGCTGGCGAGGATGTCCTGGTCGTCGTGGAACTTCGGAGAGTGACCTCCGCGGTTGGCGCATCGCAGGGTCAGCCTGCGATGCGATGGTCGAGGCTGTCGTCGCCGGGCTAGTCGGGGGCTAGTCGGGGGCTAGTCGGCGGTCGCCGACTCGAGTGCGGCGAGCAGCGCCGGGAGCTCCCGGTAGCCCTTGACGCGGCGGAACTGTTCCTCGGCGGCGAGCATCCCCGCGGCGGTCCAGCGCAGGGCCATCTCGCCGCGCTGCCAGTGCCTCACGCTGCGGGCGTGGTGGCGGACGTTCTCGATCATCGACTCGACCGGGTTGGCCGATTCCGCGGCCTTGAGCAGCGAGGCAGTGACGCCGAGCCGGTCGACGGTGAGGGTGTCGGCGAGTTCCCGGAGCGGGGCGGCGGCGCCTGGCCGCTTCTTGTCCAGCGCCCGGGCGAGTGCCTCGAGTTCGCGTCGGGCGACGTCAGCGTCGGGGTGGGCCCAGCCGGCACAGAGCTTGCGCTGGACGCGGGCCTTGCCGCCATCGACCACGAACAGCACCCACGTCCAGACGTGCTCTGACTGCTCATCAACGTTGCGGGCAGGTCGTCGAGGTTGTCTGGGCACCGTTCCGCGGATGTCGCAAGACGCGTTGTCTTGCTCGCGTCGGGTATCGAGCCTGATGCGAAGCACCACCCAGCGAAGCGCGACGCCCGCTCGGTCGAGCGGGAGTCCGGCTTCGGTACCGTTGCTCGGTCCGCCGCTGCGCGGATCCCCCACCGCGCGAGGTAGAGAGCATGGCCGCACGTTCCACGACGAAGGCCGCCCGGACGACGTCGCGTCCGTGGTGGAAGCGGTGGTACGTCGTGTTGCTGGTGCTCCCGGCGATCGCGCTCGGCGCCGTCGGGCTGCTGCTGTTCTTCATGGTCTTCTCGTCGGTCCCGCTCCCGGGGGACATCGCCGTCACGGCCTCGACCGTCCTCGACGTCAGCGGCGAGGAGGTGGGCAACCTGTCGGAGGCGGCCAACCAGGAGCTGGTCGAGTTCGGCACGATCCCCGAGCACACCCGGCAAGCCGTCATGGCCGCCGAGGACCGCGGCTTCTACGACCACCGCGGGATCTCGGCCACCGGCATCGCCCGCGCCCTGTTCACCAACGTCCGTGGCGGCGGCGTCCAGCAGGGCGGCTCGACCATCACCCAGCAGTACATCAAGAACGCGGCGCTCAGCCCCGAACAGACCTACACGCGCAAGGTCCAGGAGGCCGCGCTCGCCATCAAGCTCGAGCGCGCCTACGAGAAGGACGAGATCCTCGGCTTCTACCTCAACTCGGTGTACTGGGGCCGCGGCGCCATCGGGATCGAGTCGGCCGCGCAGGTCTACTTCGGCATCCCGGCCAGCGAGCTCGACGTGAACCAGTCGGCGACCCTCGCGGGCATCCTCCCCGCCCCCGAGGCGTGGGACCCCCTCGAGAACCCCGACCGCGCCGATCAGCGGCGCCGCTTCGCCCTCCGGGGCATGCTCGAGGAGGGCTGGCTCGACCAGGCCACCCACGACGAGCTGGTGGATGCGGGCCTGCCCGACGTGAGCGAGCGCGCCAACGTCGACCTCGGCCCGAACGCGTACTACCTCGACGCCGTCCGACGCGTGCTGACCGCGCAGCCCGAGTTCCAGGGCAACGAGCTCTACCGGGGTCTGCGCGTCCACACCGAGCTCGACCAGGGCATGCAGGCGGCCGCGCAGGAGGAGCTCACCCGCGCGGTGTCCGAGGGACCGACCGACACCGGCGCCATCGTGACGGTCGATCCTCGTACCGGCGGCGTGCGCGCCCTGGTCGGCGGCCCCGACGCCCGTGCACAGAGCCTCAACACCGCCCTCGTCAGCCCACGCCAGCCGGGGTCGACGTTCAAGGCGTTCACCCTGCAGGCGTTCACCGAGGCCGGCAACTCCCCCGAGACCCGCTTCTCGGCCCCGGGGCAGATCGATGTCGAGGGCGCCGACGACGTCACCATCTCGAACTTCGGTGGGACCACCTTCGGTGAGCAGACCGTCTACCAGGCCACCGCATCCTCCACGAACACCGTCTACTACCAGATGCAGGAGGAAGCGGGTCGCGAGCGGGTCATCGAGGCCGCCGGCCGTGCCGGGCTGCCGAGAGCCAAGGACGAGGAGATCTACCCGACCGATGCGGCGCTCCGCCCCGACGGGCAGACCATGGCGCCGAACCCGTCGCTCACCCTCGGCCCGACCGAGTTCACCCCCCTCGAGATGGCATCGGCGTTCGGCACCTACGCCGCCGAGGGCGTCCACGTGACCCCGCACCTGATCGTCCGGGTCGAGGACCCGGACGGCCGCGTGGTGTGGGAGCCCGATCTCGTCGATGACCAGAGCGTCGAGATCAACGTCGCCCGCGTCGTGACCCAGGGGCTGCGCGGGGTGATCACCTCGGGCAGCGGCACCGCGGCCGACATCGGTCGCCCCGCCGCCGGCAAGACCGGTACCACCCAGGAGTCACGCGACGCGTGGTTCGTCGGGTACGTGCCACAGCTGGCCACCTCGGTGTGGCTCGGCAACCTCGACAACTCGCAGATCGAGGGCGAGGCGACCGGCGGCGGGCTCGCCGCTCCGCTGTGGGGTGCGTACATGGCGCGCGCGGTGGAGAACCTCGAGGTCGAGGACTTCGTCGCGCCCGACCTGTCGTCGCTCGAGGGCGGCGAACCCGAGCCCGACGAGGAGTGCCCCGACGGGTACGCCTTCGGCGAGCCCCCGACCGAGGCCGACGCGGACGGGTTCTTCCCCGACGTCCTGACCGACATCCGGGACGCCGACGGTCGCCCCTGCGTCGAGGAGGCACCCGAGGAGGAGCAGCCCGAGTGCCCGGAGGGCTACGCCTTCGCCGATCCGCCGAGCCCGGACGCAGATCCGCAACCCGACGTGCTCGCTGACATCACCGACGACGACGGCCGGCCGTGCGTCGAGCAGTCACCCGAGCCGGAGCCGGAGCCGACGGAGGAACCCGACGACGATGGGCTGATCGACGGGCTCGTCGACGACGGCGAGGACGACGACGGCGCGACCGACGACGGCGCGACGGACGACGGCGCGACCGGCGACGGCACGACCGACGACGGTGGCGACGTGGGCACCGACGAGGAGCAGGCGGCGGCCTGACCCGTTCGCCCGCACCCGCGACGGCGTCGTCGCGGGTGTGTTCGGTGTCAGCCGGCCACGACCCCGGCGACCCGCAGCTCGGCGATGGCCTCCGCGCCGAGCCCGAGCTCGGCGAGCACGTCGTCGGTGTCGGCGCCGTGCGTCGGGGCGGGCCGCCGGACCGATCCCGGTGTCCGCGAGAACCGTGGGGCCGGTGCGGGCTGCGGGCGGCCCGCGACGTCGACGAACGCGCCACGGGCGACGTTGTGCGGGTGCTCGGGCGCTTCGGTGAGGGACAGCACCGGGGCCACGCACGCGTCGGTGCCGTCGAACACCGCGGCCCACTCGTCGCGCGTGCGTGTCGCGATGATCGCGGCGATGCGTTCCTTCTGCTCGGGCCAGGACGCCCGGTCCTGCTGCGGGTAGTCGGCCGGGTCGATCCCGAGTCCCTCGCACATGGCCAGGAAGAACTGGGGCTCGATCGCGCCGACCGCCAGGAACCGTCCGTCGGCGCAGGTGTAGGTGTCGTAGAACGGCGCGGCACCGTCGAGCAGGTTCGATCCGCGCTCGTCGACCCAGGCACCCATCGCGAGCAAGCCGTGGAGGAACGCCGTCTGCGAGGCCGCACCGTCCACCATGGCGGTGTCGATCACCTGCCCCTCCCCCGACCGGTCGCGCTCCACGAGGGCCGCGAGCACCCCGATGGCCAGGAACGTCCCGCCGCCACCGAAGTCGGCGAGGTAGTTCACCGGCGGTGGGGGCGGCTCGTCCGCGCGGCCCACGGTGTGCAGCGTCCCGGCGATCGCGGCGTACCCGATGTCGTGCCCGGCGGTCGACGCGAGCGGACCGTCCTGGCCCCAGCCCGTCGTGCGCGCGTAGACGAGGCGCGGGTTCTGAGCCCTCAGCTCGTCGGGGCCGAGGCCGAGCCGTTCCGCCACACCTGGACGCCAGCCCTCCACGAAGACGTCCGCCCGCCGGGCGAGCTGGTGGACGAGGTCACGGCCCTCGTCGGCCTTGAGGTCGACGGCGATCGACCGCCGACCGCGGGACAGCCCGGCCATCGTGGCCTCGAAACCGACCTTGACCTGACCGCCCGCGGCGCGGTCGACGCGGATCACGTCGGCGCCGAGATCGGCCAGCAACATGACGCCGTAGGGCGCGGGGCCGAGCGCGGACATCTCGACGACACGGATGCCGGACAACGGACCGGACACGGGCAGCTCCTCGCTGACGCGGCGAGTGCCGCGGGTCGGGTGAGCGACGTCAGGCGCCGCGGAGGTCGGTGACGGGCCCGGCGTCCGGCTCGTCGAGCCGCTGCCAGAGGCGGACGGCGACGTCACCGGGGTCGGCCAACGCGCCGGAGGTGTGCAGGTCACGGAAGCGCTCGACCGGTGGGAAGGCCGCCTCGTCGGTGGCCCGGATCGCGACCTGCATGTCGGTGGCGACCACGCCCGGCGCCACGGCGAGGACGCGGACGGGCCGTGCCATCCCGTCCTGCTCGGCTGCGACGGTGCGCACCCAGTGGTCGGTCGCGGCCTTGGCTGCCCCGTAGGCCGACCACCCCGGGTAGGCCGTCCGTGCCGCTCCCGACGAGATGAGCACCAGCTCGCGACGGGTCGCCGGGTGGTCGGCCAGCGCCGCGAGGACGTGGTGGCCGAGCACCTGCGGCGCCGCGCCGTTCAGCAGGACGCTCCGGGCGTACCCGTCCCCGTCGACCGTGCCGGCCCGGCCGATGGGATCGATCACCCCGGCGTTGAGCACGACCGTGACGCGGTCGACGTCAGCCGACGTGATGTGGGCGGTGAGCACGTCGGCGACGGCGGACCAGCCGGCGGGATCGGCGAGATCGGCGGGCACGTGGTCGACGCCGTCGAGGTCGCTGCCGCGACGGCTGACGTCGATCCGGGTCGACCCGTCCGGGGCGTGCGCGAGCAGAGCCCGCCCGATGCCGGCGGACCCCCCGGTCACGATCACGAGCGCGGTCACGGGCGCGACCCTACGTGGCTGCAGCGAGGGGGCCGAACCGGCACCTCAGCGACCGGGGTGGGCGAGCGCAGCAGCGCCCACGCTGCCGGGACGGGGGTCGAACAGCACCCCGGGGTTGAGGATCCCCTGTGGGTCGACGGCGTCCCGCGCGGCGGTCAGCGCCGCAGCGAACGGTGCCGGCCTCTGGCCGTCGTAGACGGGCCGGTGGTCACGTCCCACCGCGTGGTGGTGGGTCGCGGTGGCACCGAGGCGGTCGAGCGACTCGCCGACGGCGAGCTTGACCTCGTCCCACGCCGCCGCGGCCGCCCGACCCCTCGCGATGCGGTCGGCTGGATCGGTCGCTGCCCACCGGCCCGTCGGTCCCGGCGCGATGACCGTCAGGTAGGGCGCGATCCCGTCGACGTACGCGTGGGTGGTGCGGACGGCGACCAGGGCGTGCCCGCAGACCTCCTCGGCCGCACGCTGCGCGGTCTCGCGCAGGGTGGCGATGGTCTCGGCAGCCCGGTCCCAGGTGATCGCGGTCTCGAAGGTCTCGGCCACGGCGCCGAGCCGAGCCATCCCGTCGCGCAGGTAGGGCGCCCGCAGGAACGCCGCGCGCCACGCCCCCGCGCCCCCGTCCGCGGTGCCGGTCTCGTCGCCGAAGCGCGTGACCGGGCCGTCGACGACCTCGGCCCCGTGGTCGCGCAGCAGCGTCAGTGCGCGCTCGATCGCCGCGTCGAGGGGCGCCTCGGGCGCCTCGAAGCCGAGCACGAGGACCGTGCGGGTCGACGCGGGGTCCCCCGCCCCCGACAGCGCGGCCTCCACCGGGTCGAGCAACCGGCAGTTCGCGGGCTGGAGCCCGTCCTGGAGCAGCGCCCGGACCCCGGCGAGCGCCGCCGCCTCGGTGGCGAACGCCACCGTGGCCTGGGCGCGCGACCGCGGTCGCCGCTGGAGCCGCACCCAGGCCTCGGTGACGATGCCGAGGGTGCCCTCGCTGCCGAGCAGCAGGCGATCGGGCGACGGCCCGGCGCCGGACGCGGGCAGACGGCGCGAGCTCCACCGGCCCGCAGGGGTGATGGCGGTGACCGACTCGACGAGGTCGTCGATGTGGGTCGGCCCGGTGGCGAAGTGACCGCCCGCCCGGGTGACGATCCACCCGCCGAGGGTCGAGAACTCCCAGCTCTGCGGGAAGTGGCGGAGGGTCCACCCTCGCGGTCGGAGCTGGTCGGCGATCACCGGACCGAGAGCGCCCCCCTGGATGCGTGCGGCACCGGACTCCTCGTCGAGCTCGAGCACGCGGTCCAGACGGGTCAGGTCGAGGCTGACGGTGGGTCCAGGGGGCGGGGTGACGCCTCCGACGACGGAGGTGCCGCCACCGAACGGCACACAGACCACCTCGGTGTCCGCGCACCAGTCGAGGATGCGGGCCACGTCGTGCTCGTCGCGCGGTCGGACCACCACGTCGGGGACGGCCGGGACGTCGCCGTGCAGCGCCCGGACCACGTCCCGGTAGGCGTTGCCGTGCCCGTGCCGCAGTCGGTCCTCGGCCGCGAGGCTCCCGAGCTCCGCGAGCGCGGCCGGGAGGGCGAGCCGCGGAGCCGGCAACGGGACCGACGAGGGGTCGACGGGTCGGTCGGGCGCGGCAGCGCGGACGCCGAACCGGGCCTCGATGACCTGTCCGAGGCCCGCGACGGTCGCGTCGTCGAGCTGCTCATCCGCGTTGCCCCAGCCCCACCAGCTCCGGGCCCGCTCGTCGGTGCCAGCCACCTAGTGCTCCTCGAGGAAGGTGCGGACGCGCCGCGCGAACCGGGCACGCGCCTGCTCGGGCAGGCCGTGCCCGAGCCCGTCCCAGACCTCGGCGGTCGCCGAGGGCAACGCCCGCGCCAGCTCGTCCGCATGGTGCGGTCCGGTGATCTCGTCGCGGGCACCGGCGAGGATCAGCGCGGGCGCGGTCACGACGCCGAGCCGGTCGAGCGCATCGTGCGACCGGCAGGCGTCGGTCAGGGCCAGGTGCCGATCGCGGAGCTCGTCGGGGGGCGGTTCGACCGGGAGGACGCGCTGGGCCACGCGCCGCCGCAGGCGACCGCTGCCGGTGTAGGACCGGTCGATGGCATCACCGAAGAACTCCCGCCAGCGTCCGGCACGCACCATCACCTCCCACCGCGAGAGCGCCTCGAGGAACCCGTCGTCGGCGCGACCGACCGTGCACGACAGCACCAGGGCGTCCACCAGCTCCGGCCGGTCGGCGGCGAGGTGCTGCGCCACCATCGCGCCCATCGAGTGTCCGATGATCACGGCGGGTCGGTCCACGAGCTGCTCGAGCAGGGTCGCCGCGTCGAGCGCGAGGGTGCGGGTCGTCAACGTCGGGGTGGTCGGGAACCGGTGGGAGACCACGTGGACCCGGTGCCCGGCCAGCAGGTCCTCGGGCGGGTCGGAGAGCTGCGCTCGTGCCCGTGGATCGGTGATGGGCGCCAACCCGTCGGTCAGCCCCGGCAGCAGCAGCACCGGGCGGCCGTCGAGCGCACCGAAGCTGAGCCGCGGGACCCGGACGTCGCCGAGGGTGTGCCAGGTCAGGTCCACACGGTCGCCTCGTCGTCGGTCCTCGGATCACGCCGTGGCGCCGCGTTCACCTGGACGGGGGCCGGACCTTAGGCGCGGGTCCGGCGCTGCACGGTTACCGTGCGCCTCCGGGCGTCGGTGTCCGACGCCCACAGCACGCGCGGGGGCGGTCCCGGACGGTGGAGGTCGGGTCGATGGGGGTACGGACGTCGCGGCTCGGCGCGGCCGAACTCGTCTGGGACGAGGGGGCCCGCCAGGGCACGCTGCGCTTCGTCGACGAGGCCGCCGCTGCCGGGGGCGCCGAGGCCGAGCACCTCACTCGCGACTTCGAACGTTGGCTCACGGACTCCCCCGCCGGTCCGTTCACCCTCCTCGTCGACTGCACCGAGATCGCCTCGCTCGACGCCGGTTGGCGCCAGGGGTGGGCCGACTTCTTCCTCGCCCACCGGGAGGACGCGCGACTGGCCTGGTTCAACGCCAGCCCCGAGGTGGCCCTCATCGTCACCATGTTCCGGAAGGGCACGGGTGTGCGTGGGGAGGCCTTCGCCACCGAGCGGGAAGCGCGTGACTACCTCGCCGCCCGCGCACCGTGACCCCCCCGCAGGACGGCGAACGCGAGGTCATCGGGGACGTCGACCGCGTGCCGACGCTCGACGACCTCATCGACGCGCTCTCGCGAGCGTCGGTCGGCCGGGACGTGCGCGTCGCCGTCGATCCGACCCGCACCGAACCGTTCGCCGTCGTCGGGGCCGCGATCAACATCCTGCTCGAGGATCTGACCTTCCGGCAGCGTGAGCGGGAGGACGCCCTCCACCGGGTCGCCATCGCCGAGGCGAAGCGGGAGTTCCTCGCCTACCTCAGCCACGACATGCAGACGCCGCTCGCCATGCTGATGGGCGCCCTCGATCTGCTCGGCCCTGAGGCACCGCCCGAGGAGGTCGCCGCCACCATCCCCCTGATGGGGCAGGCCGTCGGCACCCTGCAGCGGCTGGTGCAGCAGTTCCTCGACCTCGCGCGGCTCGACGCCGACCGACCGCTCGAGCTGACGAACGCGCCGATGGACCTGCGTCTCCCCCTCGAGCGCGCGGCGGCGCTGTTCGCCGACCGGGGGCGGATCGAGATCACCTACCCGACCCACCTCCCCCTGGTGCACGGCGACGCCGGTCGCGTGGAGCAGATCGTCACCAACCTGCTGGCGAACGCCTTCAAGTACGCCCGCGACCCGGCCATCGCCGTGGTCTCGCACACCGACACCGGGTGCGTCGACGTCACGATCGCCGACCGGGGTGAGGGCCTGTCCGCGGAGGATCTCGAGCACGTCTTCGGCCAGTTCGATCGGGGTGCGGTGTCGGACCGCGCCGCCGGGACCGGCCTCGGGTTGTTCATCAGCCGCGCGCTCGCGGAGGCCATGGGTGGGTCGCTGCTCGGTACCAGCCGGCCCGGCGAGGGCAGCCGCTTCACCCTGAGCCTGCCCGTCGCCGATCGCGACGAGGCGATCACCGAGCCGACCTCGGGGACGGTCCGAACCTCGTCCAGCTGAGCCGGGCCGGTGCGGTGACCGTTCGCCGCGTACGCTGGTGGCCGTCCGACCACCCACCTCGCCGGCCCGACGCGTCCGGTGGAGCTGGCTGCAGAGGGAACCAACGTGCCAGAAGCAACCCCGGACCCGGTCCGCGTCGTCGTCGTCGACGACGAGCCTGGTATCCGGCGCATCCTCGAGCTGACCCTCCGGCGCTCCGGCCGGTACGAGGTCGTGGCGGAGGCCGGCGATGGCGAGGGTGCGCTCGAAGCCATCGCCGAGCACACGCCGGACGTGGTGCTGCTCGACCTGATGCTCGGGCCGGAGTGGGGCGTCGACCTGATCGCCCCCGTGCTCGCCCGTTCCCCCGGCACGATGGTCGCGATCCTCACCGCGTTGTCGGCCGAGCGTGAGGAGGACGCCGCCCTCAGCGCCGGCGCGTTCGTGTACTACGAGAAGACCATGGTCGTGAACCTCGTCGAGTACCTCGACCGGGACCACGCGCTGTTCCGCCGCGCCCTCGACGGTGACGACGTGCTCGCACCCTCGGCGCTGCAGCGCCGGTACGCCGGCGTGCCCTCCGGTGACGGGGATGCGGGCAGCTGAGCGCCCCGCAGGGCGGCTCCACGCCCGCGACGTCGGGTCTCGGGACCGGCGCCCTGCTCGCCGTCGTCCTCCTCGCGCTGCTGGTCGGCGGCGGCGCGGTCGTGGCGATGCTGCTCAGCATCGGCGGTGACGGGACCCCGAGAAGCGTGGTCCCCGTCGGCGCCTCGAGCGACGGGTTCGCCGTCTGGGCCCGCAACGCCGACGGCACGCCGGTCCGGTGGGATCCCTGCTCGCCGATCGAGATCGTCGCCTCGGAGGTCGGCGCCCCGGACGGGTACCCGCTCGACGCCCTCACCGCCGACCTCGAGCGGGCCACGGCGGTGCTCGCCGGAACCTCCGGCCTCGAGTTCGACGTCCGCGCCGGGACCACCGAGGTTCCCGACACGGGCCGTTCGACGGTCGCCGCCGGTGACCATGGCCGGTGGGCGCCCATCCTGGTCGGCTGGCACCGACCCGGGGACGGCAGCCTCCCCCTCCGGGACGTCGACCGGGGCGTGGCCGTACCGGTCGCCGTCGGATCACCTGGAGAACGGGTCTACGTGACCGGCCAGGTCGCGCTGAACCCCGATCGGACCGACCTCGTCGCGGGCTTCGAGGACCGCGCCACCTCGTGGGGCGCGACCGTGCTCCACGAGCTCGCCCACGTGCTCGGGCTGGCCCACGTCGACGACCCCGCCCAGCTGTTGCACACCTACCCCGGTGAGGGGCCGGTGGTCCTCGGCTCCGGTGACCGCGCGGGCCTGCGAGCGGTGGGAGCGGAGCGCGACTGCATCGACGTCCCGGAACCGGTCGAGCTCGACGTGACCGTCCCCCCGCGCTGAGCCGACGGGACGGCGCCGGTCCGGGTCAACCGATGCGGACGTTCGAGGTCGCGCCCGTCACCCCGCCGTCGACCGGCAGGACCACGCCGGTGATCCAGGAGGACGCGTCGGAGAGCAGGAAGACCACCGATCGAGCGACGTCCTCGGGGGTGCCGAGCCGCTGGAGGGGGTGCGCTGCGGCGACGGCCTCCTCGTCCCAGCTCCAGAGCATCTCCGACAGCTTCGTGCGCACGATGGCCGCCGCGACGGCGTTGACCCGCACGCCCGGGGCCAACTCGTGCGCCAACTGACGGGTCAGGTGGTGCACCGCAGCCTTGGACACGTTGTAGGCGCCGATGGCCAGACTCGGCTGCAGCCCGCCGACGGACCCGATCGACACGATGGCACCGCCGTTGTCCCGCATCGACGCGCGCCAGGCTTCACGGGCCCAGACGAGCGGCGCGCGCAGGTTGACGTCCCAGGTCTTGTCGATCGCGCCCATCTCGACGTCCGTGATGGCGCCAGCCGGCGGGGTTGGTGCCGGCGTTGTTGACCAGCAGGTCGCACGACCCGAACGTGTCGACCGCGGCAGCGACTGCCGCGGTCGGCGTGCGCTTCGTCGGTGACGTTGCCGACCACGGGCAGCACCCGGTCGCCGAGGTCGGCGGCGAGCGGCTCGAGCGACTCGGCGCGCCGGCCGGTGATGACCACGCCCTCGGCGCCGGCGTCGAGCAGCTCACGGACGATGGCCTCGCCGATCCCGCGGCTGGCGCCGGTGACCAGCGCCACCTTGCCGTCGACCCGGACCTCCACGCGCTCCCTGCTTCGTCGGCGGCGCGGGACCCTAGCCGTGGTTCAGACGACGACCACCTCGTCGATGGCACGGGCAAGCGACACGTCCCGGTCGGTGACCCCGCCGACGTCGTGGCTGGTGAGGCGGACCTCGACGTTCGCGTACACGTTGGTCAGCTCGGGGTGGTGATCGGCCGCCTCGGCGACGTCGGCGACGCGAACGATGAACGCGATCGCGTCACGGAACGTCTCGAAGTGCAGCTCGCGCACGATCGCGTCGCCGTCGCGCTCCCAGTCGCCGAGCTCGGCCAACGCCTCGTCGACCGCGTGTCCGTCCAGTCTGCTCACCGCTCGCTCCTCACCGGTCCGGTTGGCGGACCCATCGACGACCACCGTAGGGTCCAACCCCTCCCGCCGGTGTGGCGATGCGTCCGGAGGTCGAGTGGCCGAGCTGCCGATGTTCCCCCTCGGGACCGTGCCCGAGCCGACGGACCGTGACCCGCGTGGCAACGGTCCGGATCCGTGACTGGTTCGAGGGCGTCCGCAGCTGATCGCACGACGCCGTCGAGAGGACTCAACGTTCCTCGTGGAGAGAGGGTGGAGCCGGCGGACTCGTACCACCATCGAGGATGGTGCGGTCGCCGAGGGGCTCGTCGAGCTCGACGGTGTACGGCGTGTCGGGGTTCCCAGGGCACGGCGCAGGGCCGGTGACCGGGATGACCGCGAGCGTGATGGTCACCGTCTCGGCCTCGTACTCGATCGTGGGTGGGGCGATCCTGCCCTCCGCCGAGGTGCCACCAGAGCAGGCGCGTTCGTTGACGAGCACCTCGATGCGGGTCGTGGCCGGCGAGAGGTCGGCTCCCGGGGCCGGCTCCCAGGGTGCCACCTCGGCGTCGTCGTCCGTCGGGGTGCGTTCGATCTCGAAGCAGATGCGGTCCGCGCCGTACCGCTCGGACAGCTCGGCCAGCCGGTCGTCGGTCGGTTCGAGGATGCCGATCGTCACCCGGTTGAGCGGTCCGGTCCCGGACGCGGTCGAGGAGATCGAGCCCGGGCCGTCGCTCGGTCCGAGCTCGGTCATCCCGATCTCGTCCTGCAGCTCGCGGAGCTCGTGCTCGCTGTGCTCGACCTCGACCACCCACCAGGCCGCCCCGTAGCGTTCACGGACGAGCTCGGCGTAGCGGTCCACCTCGTCGGTGAAACCGACCACCATCGACCCGTACCGAGCGTCGCCCCAGACCCCACCGAAGTGGTCCGGCCACTGCACGGGCCCCTCGGTCTGCAGCGCCCCGATCGGCGTCTGCGGCGCTGCGGGGGCGATGCGGACGCGTTCGCCGTCCTCGAGCTCGATGATCTCCGGTTCGGCCGGCTGCTCGACCGGCAGATCGAGGATCGCTTCCGCCGTGGTCAGGGCCGGGTCCGCCGGGGGCTGCTCCTCCGGTGGCGGCTGGTAGCTCCGTTCGGCGATCTGCGAGCAGGCCGGAGCGATCGCGACGGTGCCCGGTTCGTCGCCACCTGCCCCGTCCGCGGAGGCCGAGGCGGCCGGATCCTCGTCGATCGACGGCGGCGGCGTCCCGCAGGCGGCCAGCACCGACGCGACCACGAGGCACACCGGCAGAGAGGCTGACCGCCATCGCCTCGGTCCGGACGCATCACGTCGCATGCTCGCTCCCGATCGGCGCTCGCCACGGTCGGACGTCGCCCGAGGCGAGAAGGTTCCCGCCCGTCGCCGTCAGGAGAGGGCGACGAGCTGGAGCAGGGCGCGGATCGCCAGCGGGAACACGATCGCCAGGGTGATCGCACCGAGGATGGACGCGAGCAGCCAGCGGCCGGTCCGTGGCTTGCTCGGCAGGTCGTCGACGTCGATGGTCGCTTCGAGCACACCGGTGGTGTCGACGTCGGGCGCCACGGTCGGTCCCAGCTGCGTGTCGTCGGTGGCGCGGCGTCGCATGGCGGTCGGCGGCTCGACCGTGGCGATCGCCACGTCCGAAGGGCCCGCGGCGTCGGGGCCGAGACCCGTTCCTCCCGTGGGCGGCTCACCCTCCGTGGCCGGCTCGTCGCCCGCACGGTCGCCTGCCGCTGCGCGCTCGCTGGCCGCGAGCTCGGCCACCGACAGCGGTGCGGTGGCGTCGTCCAGGTCGGCGATCGGGACGGGTCGGGTGCGATCGGGACCAGGGGCGTCGTCGAGGGCGTCCGCGGAGGGCGGGCCGGTGTCGACGTCGTCCACGGCATCGTGCCGTGACATCTGCACGGTCCGCCCAGCGGCGTCTCGATCGGCATCGGCCCACCGCTCGCGCTCAGCCTGCTCGGCCCGCTCGTGTGCCGCCGCGACGGCGGCACGTTCGGCCTCGGCTTCCCGTTCCCGCTCCCGCCGCTCACGCTCGGCGCGCTCGGCGGCGGCACGTTCCTGCTCGGCGCGCCGAGCTTCGGCGATGCGACGCTCCGCCTCCTCTCGGCGCGCACGCTCGGCAGCAGCAGCGGCTTCGGTGCGAGCCTCGTCCTCGCGCCGGGCCTCCTCCTCGGCAGCCTTCCGCTCCTCCTCCTCGAGGACCGCTGCGACGAGCTCGCGGGCGCGCAGTCGGGACGTGGACGCGGGCGGCACGTCCTCCACCTGCTCCGCGGCGCTGACACGGTCCCCCGACGCTTCGCGCTCCCCCGACACGTCCCGGTCCGGCGGTGGCTCCCGCTGCTCGGCCGGCGGATCCGGTGGACCGGCCGCGGCACGCTCGTGGGCGGCGAGCACCTCGGCGACGAGCGCGCGCGCCCGAGCGCGGCCCGAGTCCGGTACGTCGTCGACCGACAGGCCCTCGTCGACGGCGATGGCCTCGGTCGCGTCCTCGACCAGCTCCTCGGCCCGACGTTCGCTGTGCACGACCCCGTGCTCACCCGTGAGTTCCTCGAGTGCATCGTCGACGACGCCCTCGGCGACGGCGGCGTCGGCTGGCCCGGACGGTCCCCCGTCGGGCTCGTGCCCGGGGGCCGGGGTCTGGCTCGCGAGCACCTGCTCGACGATGCGGCGCGCCGCAGCGCGCGCGTCCTCGTCGGTGGCCACGGGGTCCTCCTCGGCGGGGGGTGCCGTCCGAGCGGCACCAGCGCAACGTAGAGGGTCGCACGGTCGCGGACGTCACCCGGCGGACCCCACCGGGCGGGCGGCCACCCGTCCGCGCGGACATGGTCGCCGATGCGACGGGGAGCGTCCACCCGGCGGCCGAGTCGCCCGGCATCCGGGTGCGCCGCCCGGCGCTAGCGTGGCGGACGTGTGCGGCCGTTACCTGTCCCTCAGCGACCCCGAACAGCTCGCGGAGCGGTTCGAGGTCGATCAGGTGCGCACCGAACCGCTCCCGGAGCGGTGGAACGTCGCCCCGTCCCTCGACGTCTACGCCGTCATCGAACGCGACGACACCCGCCGGCTCGGGACGATGCGCTGGGGGTTCGTCCCTCACTGGACGGAGCAACTGAGAGGCGCTCGGACGCCGATCAACGCCCGGCTGGAGACGGTCGCGACCTCGAAGATGTTCGCGAGCGCGTTCGAGAAACGGCGCTGCCTGCTCCCGGCCGATGGCTTCTACGAGTGGCAGGTGCACGAGGACGGGACCAAGCAGCCCTACCACCTCCACGACCCGCACGGCCACCCGCTCGCCCTCGCCGGCGTGTGGACGGTCTGGCGCGATCCCACCGCGCCCCCGGACCCCGACACCGGTGAGGTGGACCCGCTGTTCTCCGCCGCCATCGTCACGACGGCCGCCCGCGGCGACCTGACGCGCATCCACGAGCGTGTCCCCCTGATCCTCCCGCACCAGCTCTGGCAGGACTGGTTGACGGCGGCACCCGACGAGGCTCCCCATCTCGAGGCAGCGGTCCGCGCGCTCGGTCCTCCGGACCTGGTCGCGGAACCGATCACGACGCGCGTCAACGACGTGCGCAACGACGGCCCCGAGCTCCTCGAGCCGGCGGATCCCGCCTGATCGTCACCCGACGTCGAGCACCACGCAGGTCAGCTCGTGCTTGTTCTGCGACAGGTGGAACAGCTGTGCGCCGGGGATGGCGGCGAAACGCTCGGCGACCCCGTGGTCGGTCGCACCCTGGAACTTGACCGTGCAGACGAGGTTGCGCACCCGACCGGATCCGAGCCACCGCGACACCAGGTCGAGCAGCCGCTCGGGGTAGGCGATGATGTCGCTGCACCACCAGTCCACCGGGCGCACGTCGGCCGGGTCGAGGCCGAACGCGGAGGCGCGCTGGAAGGTCACGTTCGGGAGCCGGTCGACCTCGGCCTCCAGCGGCGCCCGATCGACAGCGGTGACGTCGGCGCCCGTGCGGGCCAGCAGCCAGCTCCACCCACCTGGGGCCGCGCCGAGGTCGAGGCAGTGCTCGCCCGGGGCCGGCTGGCGACGGAGCCGGGCGAACGTCTCCCAGAGCTTGAGGTAGGCACGGCTCGGGGGTCCGACGCGGTCCTCGACGAAGCTCGCGACGCCGTTCGGGAAGGGGCTCGAACAGCTCGGGGCGGCCAGCACCAGGTCACGTTCGAGCAGCGTCCATGAGCCGAGCGGCGCGTCGCGCGCCACGTCCCCCAGCTCGAGCGGCCGAGCGCTGACGTGCGGGAGCTTGTCGGCGATCAGCTGGGCCCGTCCGCGGTGCTCCGGCAGGTAGGCCGCCCAGTTGCGCTGCCGATCGCGGAGCTTGGTCGCCGCGTCCCCGATGGAACGCACGGCGATCGTCTCCGCGTCCCACCAGGTGTTGGCTGCCCAGGCCGCGTGGACGGGTCGGCCCTCGCTGATGCGCAGGCGACCGTGCTCGAGACGGACGGGCACGCCAGCGCGGGCGAGCTCCTCGTCGAGCTCGCGCTCGAAGCCTTCGGCGGCGAGGTAGGCGGTGGTCACCGGCAGCTCACCGACGCCGCGGACGAGCAGCACGCGTCGCGCGGGCAGCAGCGCGCTCCGCCAGCTGGTGCCCGAGCCGCTCGGCGTCGCGGGCGCGGGCGGCCAGCCCGACCCCGTCCAGTGCGGCGCCGGCGAGGTGCAGGCCGGGCGCCTCGACGGCCAGCGCG
This sequence comes from uncultured Nitriliruptoraceae bacterium, assembly GCA_963850715.1. Classification (GTDB taxonomy): domain Bacteria; phylum Actinomycetota; class Nitriliruptoria; order Nitriliruptorales; family Nitriliruptoraceae; genus Nitriliruptor. The sequence goes on from CAWKMM010000005.1 coordinate 477,062, forward strand.
TGCCGGATCCGGTCGACCCGGGCGAGGTGCCCGACGTCGTACTGCGGCAGCGCGTCCGGCCACCGCTGGACCACGCGGGCGACCGCGGGCCGGGGCAGGCCGGTGGCCCACCGCACCTCGGCGTCGACGCGGTCCGCCAACGTCGCGTCGTCGACGGCCAGCGCCGGATCCGCACCGGCGCCGTCCGGGCTCACGCGCCCGACCGAGGCCCGCAGGAGCCACACCTCCCGGGCGGCGTGGTGGGGCCACTTGCCCGAGGCGAACGTCACGGCCTTGACCAGCCGTCCCTCGCTCGGCGGCACGAGCAGGCCGCTGCCGCTCGGGAGCCGCGCGTCCGGTTCGCGGGCGTAGGCGAGGGCAACCGTGGCCACCGACGCGGTACGGATCGGCGCGAGCTCGACGGCGACCTCGGGAACGGCGCGTCCGAGGAGGGCCGCGGCCCGGCGTGCCGGGACGGCGAGCACCACGTCGTCGGCGACCACCGAGCGGTCGCCCACGTCGACGACCCACCCGTCACCGTCGCGTCGCAGACCCGTGACCGCGCTGCCGGTCCGGACCCGGTCGCCGAGCTGTTCGGTCAGCCGTTCGGTCAGCCGCGACAGCCCGCCGCGGACGGTGCGGAACACCGGACCGTCGCGGGGCGGCGGCCCGGCGGTGGGCGCGGAGGCCGGCGAGCAGCGATCGGTGGTGCTGCGCCGCCGTCCACACCGGGGGCAGCGTGGCGGCGGCGCGACAGCCGATCGGTCCGACCGGCGTACACGCCGCCGAGCAGCGGCTCGACGAGGGTGTCGACGACCTCGCGTCCGAACCGCTCCCCCACCAGGTCGGCCACGCTGCGATCGCCGATCACCTGCCGGCGCGGGATGCCGGGCTCGAGGCCCGCGCGTGCGAGCCCCGCCGGTGACAGCACGCCAGAACGGGCGAGAGCGGCGAGGTCGGTCGGGACGCCGAGCACGGTCCCGGTCGGCAACGGACGCAGGTCGCCCGCGGACCCACAGGTGCACCTGTCCGGTGGCCGGTGCCACCAGCTCGTCCTCACCGAACCCGAGCTCGCGAGCCAGACGTTCCGCCTCGGGCTGGCGCACGAGGAACGCGTCGGCCCCCACGTCGAACCGGCGCGTCGGCGAGGTCGATCGTGCGGATCTGGCCCCCGACCCGGTCGGCGGCCTCGAGCACCACGACGTCGTCGACGTCCCGTAGCCGCCAGGCGGTCGCGAGCCCGGTCAACCCCGCCCCGACGACCACGATCATGGCGTCGCCTCGGAGGTGTCCGCCGGCGCGAGCTCCTGCGCGACGACCGTCGCGACGACCGCCACCAGGGCGTCGACCACGAACCCGGCACGCAGGTCGACGGTGGTGAGCCGACCGCCGTGCTCGGCGGCGATGTCCAGCAGCCGCGGGTCGGCGGGCGTCCCCGGCGCGACCGGGAGTTCGAGCACGTCGCGGCGGCCGTGCACGGTCAGGACCGAGGTGAGCGCATCGACGGCCGTCGGCGTGCGGGTCGTGCCTCGCCACGCCAGCGACCGCGCTGTCGCCCCGGTGCGCGCGGCGACCTGCTCGGTCACCTCGCGCAGGAACGTCAGCTCCTCGGGCGTGGCGTCCGGGCCGGGGTCCGGTGCCGTGACCAGCAGGTGCGCTCCACCGGCGACGCCGTTGACCGCGGCCTGCGCCAACGCGTCGAGCAGCAGCGGCAGACCGTGCCACGCCACGACCCCGCGGTAGCTCGCCACCTCCTGCGAGGTCGCGTCGTGCAGGTCCGCGTGCTGGGGCCACGGGGTGACCGCCAGGCCGACGACGAGGTCGACGTCCGCGGCGAGCCGTGCCACGGCAGCGGCGTGTGTGTCCGGTGTGGTGGCCTCCACCGCGTGCCCGGTCCGGTTCGCGAGAGGGCCAGCCACCCGGTCCCCCGCGAGGACCGTCACCGCGACACGGGACGCCGCCTCAGCCACCGACGGGCTCGGCGGCGTCAGCGACCGGTTCGCCGAGGACCTCGCCCTCGGCGTGCACCAGCTCGACGACCCGCCGCAGCTGGTCCGGATCGGTCGGCGGCAGGACCCCGTGGCCGAGGTTGAACACGTACCGGGTCCGTCCCCCGGACGCGCGCAGCACCGCCCGGGTCCGCTCGAGCAGGACCTCGGTCGGGCCGAGCGCGAGCGCGGGTTCGAGGTTGCCCTGGAGCGACACGTCGACCGGCACCCGATCCCACGCCTGCTCGAGCGGGACGCGCCAGTCGACGCCGACCACGTCGGCGCCCGCCTCGGCCATGACCCCGAGCAGCTCACCGGTCCCCACCCCGAAGTGGATGCGAGGGACGCCGAGGTCGGCGAGCCCCTCGAGCACCCGCCTGCTGTGCGGCAGCACGAAGCGCCGGTAGTCGTCGGGGTGCAGGGCGCCGGCCCACGAGTCGAACAGCTGCACGGCCGCAGCACCGCGGCTGACCTGCGCCCGGAGCGAGGTCAGGGTGATGTCGGCGAGCTGGTCCATCAGGCGACGCCACGTCGGCTCGTCGGAGAACATCAGCGCCTTGGTGCGGGTGTAGTTCTTCGCACGGGCCACCCTCGACGAGGTAGCTGGCGAGGGTGAACGGCGCGCCCCCGAAGCCGATCAGCGGCACGTCGAGCTCGGCCACCAGCTGCGACACGGTCTCGAGCACGTACGGGACGTCGGTCGTCGGGTTCGAGGTCCCGCAGCCGATCGAGGTCCGCCGGCGTGCGGAACGGCTGCTCGACGACGGGACCGATCCCGGGCTGGATCGTCAGGCCGATCCCGAGCGCCTGGACGGGGGTGACGATGTCGGAGAACAGGATGGCCGCGTCGACGCCGTAGCGACGCACCGGCTGGAGGGTCACCTCGGTGGCCAGATCCGGGGTGTGCACGACCTCCTCGAAGGTGTGCTGCTCGCGGATGGCGCGGTACTCGGCGAGCGCACGACCGGCCTGCCGCATGAACCAGACCGGGACGTGGTCGTGGTCCTCGCCGCGGCAGGCACGCACGAACGCGCTGTCGGCGTGGGGAGCAGGAGCGGACACGCGGGACCTCGGGAGCGGGACGCGGCGGGGTGGGTCGCACCGTACCGGCGCAGGGGTGCACGCCCGGCCCGCGGTGTGGTCTGCTCGGGTCCCCGTCGCCGAGCCGCCAGCGGCGGACCGCGACGCGTGGAGGACCACCGTGACCATGGAAGCCGTCGACCCGTCCACGGGCGAGACCATCGCCACCTACGACACGCACGACGAAGCGGCGGTGGATCTGCGCCTCGGCCGCGCCTGGGACGGCTACGTCCGGTGGCGCACGACGGGCTACGACGACCGCGGTGACCTCCTGCGTGCCGCGGCCGACGAGCTCGAGAAGCGTCGGGCGGAGCTCGCGGAGCTGATGGTCGGCGAGATGGGCAAGACCATCGCCGGGGCCGAGGCCGAGGTCGACAAGTGCGTCAAGGTCTGCCACTACGAGGCGGACCACGGCGAGGCCAACCTCGCCCACCACGTGATCGAGACCGACGCGCACCGGTCCTACGTCCGGTTCGACCCCCTCGGCCCGTTGCTGGCGGTCATGCCGTGGAACTTCCCCCTGTGGCAGGTGTTCCGGGCGCTCGCCCCGGCGACGATGGCGGGCAACACCGTGCTGCTCAAGCACGCCTCGAACGTGCCGGGCACGGCGCTCGCGATCGAGGACATCATGCGCGCTGCCGGCGCTCCGGAGGGGGTCTTCACCACCCTGATGATCGGGTCCGGGATGGTCGCCGACGTCATCGCCGACGATCGGGTCCGCGCGGTCACGATCACGGGATCGGTCCCCGCGGGTCGCAAGGTCGCGGCGGCAGCCGGAGAGCACCTCAAGCCGTCGGTGCTCGAGCTCGGCGGGTCGGACCCGTTCCTCGTGCTCGACGACGCGGACGTGGCGACGGCCGCGCGGGTCGCCCGCGACTCGCGGCTGCTCAACAACGGCCAGTCCTGCATCTCGGCCAAGCGTTTCGTGGTGGTCGACGCGGTCGCCGACGCCTTCGTCGAGGCCTTCGTCGCGGCGACCGAGGAGTCGGTCATCGGCGACCCGATGGACCGGAGCACCACCCTCGGGCCGCTCGCCCGCGAGGACCTGCGCGACGACCTCCACGAGCAGGTCCGCGCGACGATCGACGCCGGCGCCACGTTGCTGACGGGCGGTGAGGTGGTCGACCGCCCCGGCTACTACTACGCCCCCACCGTGCTCGACCACGTCGATCCGGAGATGACGGCCGCCAAGGAGGAGACCTTCGGTCCAGCGGCCGCGGTCCTGCGCGTCCGCGACGAGGACCACGCGATCGCGGTCGCCAACGACACCGACTTCGGTCTCGGCGCGAGCATCTGGACCGAGGACCTCGAGCGGGGCGAGCGGGTGGCCGCTCGGATCGAGGCGGGCTGCGTGTTCGTCAACGAGCTGGTCAAGTCCGACCCGCGGGTGCCGTTCGGCGGGGTCAAGGACGCGGGCTACGGCCGCGAGCTCGGCCCCTACGGGATCAAGAGCTTCGTCAACGCCAAGACCGTCTGGGTCGAGGGCCGGGCCGCGGACCGCGGCTGAGGTCGGGTTCGCGCTGACCGTCGACGCGCCCGAGGAGGCAGCTGGTGGGTGCGGAGTCGTTGGTACCGAGCGGGCTGTCCTGGGGCGGCGCGTCGGGATGAGGGGTCGCCCGCGAACCGTGACATCACGGCTGCGGTTCTCGCTACCCGGACCCTGTCGCGCCAGCACCTCGATGTCGCGCCAGCCGCTCACGCGTGACGACCTGCGGCGACATCGACGACCTGTCGCGACCCGGCGATCACGCCCGTAGACGTCCTCGCCCCCCTCCTGCTCCCGACGGATCATCCGCCGATCAGCGAGGCGTTGCGACCACCCGTTGAACTCGCACCCGTACCTGCACGGAGGCGCTGATCGGAGCGCTAGGTGTGCCAGGGGCGGTACGCGGCTACGAGCCACCCAGCGTGGCTTGCAGATCCTTGATCCGGGCGGCCGGGGCCGGTCGCGTTCGTGCGCCTCGAGGCGCACGAACCCGTAGCGTTCGTAGAACGCCGCCGCGGATCCGTCGATCGCGTCGACGGTCATCAGCACGATCCCCGACGTGTTCAGCGGCGGCCAGGACGTCGCGCACGGCGGTGGCCAGAAGACGTTCGCCGAGCCCCTGGCCTTGATGGTCCTCGTGGATGGCGAGACGAGCCAAGCGAACGGCGGGCACGGCGTCGTAGCGCGGGACACGCGACCGGGCTGGCAACAGTCCCTCTCGGCGACTGCAGCGAGAGGGGCGCGTCGGTTATACTCGCTTGTATGACTCACAAGGTTGGCCCGAAGGGGCAGGTCGTCATCCCCAAGAACCTCCGCGACGAGTTCGGGATCGAACCTGGCGACGAGGTCGTGTTCTGGCGTGACGGGGACCACGTTGCCGTCCGAGCCGTTCGGGCCCGAGGTCGGCTCAAGGGCCGTCTCGCCGGCCGGTCGCTGGTCGATGAGCTCGAACGCGACCGGGCTGCGGATCGCCGACGCGAAGCGTCACGGTGACGTTCGCACTCGACAGCTGGGCCGTGCTGCGCTTGCTCGAGGGAGCCGAGCCTGCGGCCAGTCGGGTGGAACAGGTGCTCGAAGCGGGCCGGCCGGTGATGAGCTGGATCAACCTGGGTGAGGTCTTCTACGTCGTCCGTCGCGACCAGGACGACACCGAAGCACGCGAGGTCGTCAGGGACGTGCGGCCGCAGCTGAGCTTGGACCTGCCATCCGAGCAGCGGGTCCTGGCTGCGGCGGCGATCAAGGCCGATCATCGGATGGCCTACGCGGACGCCTTCGCGGCTGCGACTGCCGTCGCGCATCGGGCCAAGCTGCTCACCGGGGACCCGGAGCTGCTCATCGAGGACGCCGCGTGGGGCTGGGAGGACCTCCGCACCCGACCCGAGCGGTAACGCCCGTGTGCCCGCCCTGCGGCGGGTCCTGCGGCGTGCCCACAGCCCGGCTCCGACGCTGCTCCCCGGCGGCCCGTCGGTGGAACCTCTCTACGCCTATCGTTCCTATACTTCCTCGCCACGGCTCGCTACGGTTCGCGCAGCCGACAGGACGACGGACGCGTGGCCAACCCCTTCGAGGACGACGACGGCCCGAGCGGTGCGCTCGACCCAGCCGCCAACCCCTTCCGCCCCGGCATGGGGTTGGTACCCCCCGCGCTCGGCGGCCGCGACGAACCGCTGCGCCGAGCCAAGGTGGTCGTCGACCGCCTGAGCCGCTGCGGGCCGGCCCCGTTCGTGCTCTACCGCGGCGTCCGCGGCGTCGGGAAGACCGCGCTGCTGGCCTACGTGCGGCAGCAGGCCGCCAAGCGCGGGATCCTGACCGCCCACGTCGAGGCCGACCGGGACGACACCGAGGTGGTCAACGTGCGGCGATCGCTGCTGCACGAGGCCGCTCCCCTGCTGCTCGATCTCGACCGCGACGTCGCCAGCCGCCTCGCCGCCATCGACGCCTCCGGCGGGGTGCCGAAGCTGCGGCCGGCCGTCAGCGCCGTCGCCGGGATGGAGGCGCTCATCGGGGACATCGCCACGCTGGCGGGGGCGACCGGACGCCCGGTGCTCCTGACCGTCGACGAGGTGCACGAGGCCGAGGACGTGCTGCTGCGACCGCTGCTGCGAGCCGCCCACCGCGCCGCGCAGGAGGCCCACCCGCTCGGCGTGCTGCTGTCAGGTCTGCCATCCGCCGCCGAGCACGTCTTCAAGGAGGGCCAGACCTACACCGAACGGCTCGAGCGGGTCGACCTCGGTCTGCTCGACCGGGCCGCGACGGCCGTGGCGCTCTGCGGTCCGTTCACCGACCACGCCGGCGCCGAGGTGGACGAGCTGGTCCTCGACGCGGTCCTCGACTCCTCCGGCGGCTACCCGTGGTTCGTCCAGCTCTGGGGGGCGGCCCTCTGGGACGCGGCGGCGTCCCCCGACCGCATCGAGCTGCCGGACGCCCGGCAGGCCGGCGTCGAGGTGCACGACCGGGTGACCGCGTTCTTCGCCGACCGCTGGTCACGGGTGCCGTCGGGTCGCGCGACCTCGCTGGTCACCGCCCTGGCCGAGGCGGGGGGCGACGTCGAGGTGGGCACGCTGCTCGACACCCTCGACCTGACCCACCAGGCGATCTCGCCGGCCCGGCGCGAGCTGCTCGACCTCGGCCTCTGCTGGGCCCCGTCGCGCGGTCGGCTGGCGTTCACGGTGCCGGGGTTCGCGAGCTGGATCGCCCGGACCCGGCCGCAGGACGCGTGATCGGATCGGGCCGGGCGGCCGGCACCCCTCACTCGACCTCGGCGATGGCCCGCAGCCGGTGCGCGACGCTGACGTCCCCGCCGAGCCGCAGCGGATCGGCCGGCCCCCGCCCCCACAGCCACCGGTCGAGGTCCCACGCGGCACCGCTCACGGTGGTCCCGATCTCATCGTCGGCGACCGCCTCGACCACCTCGACGGTGTCGTCGTCGTAGGTCGTGCCGGTGTTCGGCGAGGTGCCGGTGAACCGGCCGAACCGGAGGGTCCAGCGGTCGCCGGTGTCCTCCGCCTCCACGCGGGCGGCGCAGCCGTCCGGCGTGAACGTGCCCCAGCTCGGGAGGCTCGAACATCACCCGCAGCAGCTCGTCGACGCCATCGGCCGCGAGCTCGGCAGGTGCGGTCGAGACGGGGACACCTGCGGCCAACTCCGCGTCGACCCGGTGGATCAACGCCTCGTGTGCCTGGCGGCGGGCCACCCACCCGACGGTCCCTCCCTCGTCGTGCCAGGACCAGCACGCCGCGGCCGGATCGCGCTCGCGCAACGCCGCGACGAGTTCCTCGCTGCTGCGGCGGACGAGCGCGAACAGAGCCGCGTCGTCGGGCCGGCCGGGTTCGGTCAAGGCGTCGACGTCCTCGAGCAGGTCGGTGACGATCGCGCCCCAGAACCACTGCACCTCGGCGAGGTGCCAGGCGAGGTCGGCCGCGGTCCAGGCCGGGGTGGACGGGACGACGGCGTCCGGGTCGGCACGTCGCAGGACGCCGAGGAACCGGGCGGACTGCTCGGCGACGACGTCGGTGTAGGAGGCGGTGTCCACGGTGGACCGTTCGATCGGAGCTGGGTGGTTGTGGGAGGAGTCGGCCGGTAAGCCGGATCCTGTCCCCGCCGCTGGTTACCCGTGCGGCGGGTGGCGACCATCTGTCTGGGACGCCGGTCTCCCGACGCCTCGTTGCGGCCTACCTGGGACGTGTCGAGCAGCTCGGTACGAGACCTCGCAGCTCGTGTTGCGGGCGGGCCACCCTGTCCCTGCTCGGCCTTGCTCCGGGTGGGGCTTGCCTAGCCACGACGGTCACCCGCCGTGCTGGTGAGCTCTTACCTCACCGTTTCACCCTCACCTGGACGGTGACGGACCGAGGTCCGCCGCCCGTCCGTGGGCGGTCTGCTCTCTGTTGCGCTTTCCACGTGTCACCACGCCTGGGGGTTACCCAGCACCCTGCCCTGTGGAGTCCGGACTTTCCTCACGCGCACCACGGATGGTGCGTCGCGCGGCCGCCTGGCCGGCTCCTCCCACACCACGGAGGGTACGGGAACGCGCTACCCGTCGGCACCCATCGGCAGGTAGACGAACCCCAGCTCGGTCACGTTGACGACGGTGCCGCCGGAGTCGGTGACCGTCACCTCGACGTCGATCTTCGGCCGCTCCCCCGCGTCGGCGGCCGCGAGCGCAGGTCCGAGGACGTCGGCGCCGACCTCCGCGGTCGCGAGGAGCTCCCCCGAAGCGGGTGCGCGGAACCGGGTGGCGAGCCGGCCGACGACCGGGACGTAGCCGCGCGCGAGGAGCGGCGTCAGCTGGGACGACGCGGCCAGCGCCCCCGCGAGCTCGACGGGCGCGAGCTCGGCGATCGCGTGCACGCCACCGATGTGGTTCTCGAGGGCGGGGTTGACCGGCAACGCGACGACGCACCTGCCGACGGTGGCCTCGCGCACCTCCACGCCGAGGTGGCGGTTGAACGCGAGCTCGGTCCCGAGCTGGCGCAGGCCGTCGAGGACGGCCTGCGGATCCGGGTCGGTGATCGTGGTGTCGGACACGACGCTCCCTCGGTCGGCCCCCGGACGGGAGGTCCGCGGACGGTAGCGCCGCGCGCGCGTCCCGCCGCAGCGGGTCCCGACCGGCCACGTCCGCGACCGGGTGGCCTGCCGAGCGCGGCCTACCCTCGGCCGGGACCTGGAGGACGCGTGACCCCGCAGAACCGCCCGCCCGAGGTGCTCCGATGAGCCGCCCGCTCGTCGTCGTCGCCAACCGCCTGCCGGTGTCACGGGGCGAACCCGGCCCCGGCGGCGAACCGACCTGGCAGCGCGTCCGCCGGCGGTCTCGTCACGGCACTCAGCCCCGTCGTCGACGAGGTCGGTGGCGCGTGGGTGGGCTACGACGACGATGCCGGCAGCGTGCCCGGACGGGTGGACGCCCTGAACGTCTCGCTGCACGCGGTCGAGCTGACCCGCGCCCAGGTCCGCGGCTACTACCACGGGTTCTCGAACCGGACCATCTGGCCGCTGTTCCACGACCTCGTCGCCCAGCCCGTGGTCGACCGCCGCTGGTGGCGCGCCTACCAGGACGTCAACCGCGCCTTCGCCGAGGTCGCGGCTGGACGCCATCGGGACCGCGGCGGAGGGTGGCCAGGCACCGCTCGTCTGGGTCCAGGACTACCACCTGATGCTCCTGCCCGAGCTGCTGCGGGGGACCTCGCCCGCGTCCCCGCTCGGGTTCTTCCTGCACATCCCCTTCCCGCCACCCGAGCTGGTCGCCCGGCTGCCGTGGCGGGACCAGCTCCTGCAGGGGATGCTCGCCGCCGACGCCGTCGGGTTCCACACCGTCCGCTACCGCGACAACTTCGTCCGGGCCGTGCAGCAGCTGTTCCCCGGCGTGACCAACCTCGGTGACACCATCGCCCTCCCCGACGGCCGCCACGTGCGGTGCGTCGCCCACCCCATCTCCATCGACGCGGCCGAGTTCGCGGAGCTCGCACGTTCCGACTCGACCGAGCGCGAGCTCGCCGAGCTCCGCCACCAGTTCGCGGGACGACGCGTCATGCTCGGGGTCGACCGGCTCGACTACACCAAGGGCATCCGCCACCGGCTCCAGTCGATCGAGCTGCTGCTCGAGCGCCACCCCGAGCTGCGCCGCGAGGTCGCCTTCGTGCAGGTCGCCGTGCCGTCGCGCGACGACGTCAAGGAGTACCGCGAGCTGCGGACCGAGGTCGAGACCGAGGTCGGGCGCATCAACGGCCGGTTCACCGAGCCCGGCCACGACGTCCCCGTCCACTACCTCTACCGCGGCGTCCCGCGCGAGAAGCTCGCGGCCTACTACCGGCTCGCCGACGTGATGTGCGTCACGCCGCTCAAGGACGGGATGAACCTCGTCGCCAAGGAGTTCGTGACCTGTCAGGCCGCCGGCGACGAGGCGGGTGTGCTCCTGCTCAGCGAGTTCGCCGGTGCGATGCTCGAGTTCGGCGAGCACGCCGTGCGGTGCAACCCCTTCGACGTCGAGGGGATGAGCTACCTGATGGCGTCGGCCCTCGAGCTCGACGAGGACGACCGACGCCACCGGATCCACGCGATGGCCGATGCGGTGCGGGAGCGTGACGTCTACCGCTGGGTCGCCGACGAGCTCGCCGACATCGAACGTGGGCACGAGGGCATCTGAGGTGACCGCCGATCCAGGGAGCGCTCCCGACGACCTCGAACCGCTGCGCGACCGCATCGGCGATCCGCGCCGGTGGACCATCGTGCTCGACTTCGACGGGACGCTGGCGCCGATCGTGGACCACCCGGACCACGCGGCTCCCGCGCCCGGGGCGATGGCGGCCATCGACGGCTCTCGCGGAGGTGTGCGAGGTCGCGATCCTGTCGGGCCGCGGCTCCGCGACCTCGAAGCGCGGCTCGGGACGTGCCGCCTCGCGTGCTGCTCGTCGGCGGGCACGGGAGCGAGGCGCGCCACCCGGACGGCACCCACGAGGCGCTGACCGATCTGGGCGCGGCCACCGCCACCCTGGACCGCGTCGAGGCCGACCTGCGAGCCGCCGTCGATCCGGGCGCTGGCTGGATCGTGGAACGCAAGTCCACCTCGGTCGCCGTGCACCACCGCCGCGTGGCTGCCGTCGAGGTCGAGCGGGTGCTGCCCCGCGTCCGCGACACGCTCCTGGCGACCATCGACCATCCGCCGGGGTTCGTCCTGCTCGGTGGGAAGGCGGTGCTCGAACTGAAGGTCCGCGGCATCGACAAGGGCCGCGCGCTCCGCTGGATCCACGAGCGGGCCGCGGGCCGGGCGACCGCGCTCCCGGACCGCCCACCCACCGCGCCGCTGGTCCTCGGGGACGACACCACCGACGAGGACGCCTTCGCGGTCGCGCTGGCGCTCGGTGGCGAGGCGGTGCTGGTCGCGGAGGAGGCGGTGAGCACCAACGCGCGCTTCCGTTTGCACGACCCGGCTCGGGTCGTCACGCTGCTGCGTGCCGTCCGGGAACCCCTCGGGTGACGGGCCGGTCGCCGGCGCCGTCCACGACGCCTGGAACGGCTAGGACGCAGCTTCCGCACACCGGTGTGGACAGGAAGGGACCAGCGTGGGACGGCCGAACGCGGCCACGCGCACCCGCACGATCCTCGAGCGTCTCGTCGACCGGCTCGACTCGACGAGCGCGCAGGTGGTCGTGCTCGGTGGTGGGCTCCTGCTGTCGTTCCTGGCCCACGGCGTCCTCCACGAGAACGCCGCCTGGCTGGCCGCACCGGTCGCGCTCGTGGCCGGGACCGCCGCCGGGACGCGCGTCGCGCTCTGGGTCGCGGCCGTCGCCGTCGTCGGTCACCTCGGTCTCGATCTGGCCGAGGGCGTCGCGCAGCGCGAGGTGCCCGGGCTGCTGGTCCGCAGCGCCGTCCTGCCGTTCCTCGCGCTCGCCGGCACCGCGGGCGCCCAGCTCGAACGCCAACGCGATCGCGCGCTCCGGCAGGCCATCAACGAGGACGCCGTCACCGGGCTGCTGAACGTGCGGGTCTTCTACGACGAGGTCGATCGGCTGCGGGCGGAGGGCACGCCGTTCGCGGTCCTGCTCGCCGACATCCGCGGGATGCGCGCACTGAACGAGACCTACGGGCACCCGACCGGCACCGAGGCGGTCCGCGTCCTCGCCCACGTGCTGCGCCGCGCCACGGGGACCGAGGCGACCGCGTCCCGCCTCGGGAGCGACGAGGTCGGGGTGCTGCTCGTCGGCGACGATCGCCACCGGTGCCGCTCGCTCGTGGCCGACGTCATCGAGCGGCTCGGTCGTGAGACCGTGACCCTCCCCGGTGGCGAGGCGTTCGAGGTGCACGCCGCCTACGGCATCGCCCGGTGGCCCGAGGACGGCGACGACGCGGTCACGCTCCTGCGCGCCGCCGACCACGCCAAGGAGCGCGCCAAGGCGGCCGGGCTCGACGAGGTCGGCGGCCAGGCCTGACCGTCAGCGGACGATCAGCAACCTGCGACAGACCGGGCACGTCGCGAGGGTGTCGCCGTGGTAGAGCTCGTCGACGTCGGCGCGCGACATCTCGATCGCGCAGGCCGAGCAGGCCAGACCCTCGAGCTTGCCGACCCCCGTGCCGCCGCCCCGAGCCGCCGCCTCCTCGTAGCGGCCGAGGAGGTCGGCCGGCAGCCGACCTGCCTGCCCGTCGCGCTCGACCTGCAGCTCGGCACGCTCCGCGAGGAGGGTGCCGGCGGTGGCGTCGCGGGCCTCCTCGGCCTCCCGAACCCGCGCGCGGGCGGCGACGAGCTCACCGTCGAGCGCCGCGATCGCGCGTTCGATGCCCTCCACGCGCTCCATGACCACGAGCAGGTCCTCCTCGTGTTCCTCGAGGCGACGGATCGTGGTCTCGATCTCGGCCTCGACCGAGGACATCTCCCGCTGGTTGGTGACCGTGCCGTCGTAGAGGCGGACCCGTTCGGCGTCGCGTCGCTGGCCGAGCGTGTCGATGTCGCGCTCGAGCGTCCGCTGCTCGCCGGCAGCCTGATCGAGCTGTGCCGCCAGCTCGGAGCGCTGCGCCTCGAGGGTGTCGACCCGGCCGGTCGCCTGGTCGAGGACCTGCTGCTCGGGGAGCGCGTCGAGCTGGTGCTCGATCTTCCGGAGCCGATGGTCGGTGTGCTGGAGCGCGAGCAGGAGGTCGAGCTCGGTATCGCTCGGCACGGTCAGCTCCAGGGGACGGTTCGGACCTTCGACGCTACCACCGGCGCGGTGAGCGACCGCGTCGCTCGCCGCTGCGGTCAGGCGCTCGATCCACGCCGGGAGCGCCGCCGCCTCGGTCGCGTGGTGACCCGCGTCGATCAGCGTCAGTCCCTGCTCGAGCGCGTCGAGGGTCACGTGGTGACGCAGGTCGCCGGTGACGTACAGGTCCGCGCCCGCAGCGAGAGCGGCGCCGATCAGGCCATCCCCCGCACCACCCACGGTCGCGACGGTGCGGATGCGACGGTCGAGGTCTCCGGCGGTGCGCAGGTGGGGGGCGGGTAGCCGCTCGCGGAGGGTGGTCGCCACGTCTCCGAGCCGCGTGGGTTCGGGGAGTTCGCCGACGACCCCGAAGCCCGACGTCCGCGCCCGCCACGAGCGGGACGAGGTCGTAGGCGACCTCCTCGTAGGGGTGGGCCGAGGTGAGGGCTCGGACGACGGTGCCGACACGGCGGCGAGGCACCTCGACCTCCAGACGCACCTCGTCCTCGACCGCGACCTCGCCGACCTGACCGCTGAACGGGTCCGCTCCAGGCCGGGGACGGAAGGTGCCCTGACCGCCGACCCGGAAGGCGCACCGTTCGTAGTCACCGATGGTGCCGGCGCCAGCGTCGGCCACCGCATCGAGCACCGCGTCGACGTGCCCGTCGGGCACGAACGTGACCAGCTTGCACCGGTCGCTCTCACGCAACTCGGTGGTGAGCGGGCGCCGATCGGTCAAGCCGAGGACGTCGGCCACCGGGTCGGAGGTGCCGGCACCGTCGCGCGCGACGTCGAGGTTGGTGTGGGCAGCCGCGACGGCGACGCGGGCCGTCGCGGCGTGGAGCGCCGTGCGTCCGCTGGCCGTAGCGGGGGTGAGCGTCGCGAGCGGGCGGAACAGCAGCGGGTGGTGGGCCAGGACGAGCGTGCCCGGCACCTCGGCCGCCTCGTCGATCACGTCACCGGTGACGTCGAGGCAGACCAGCACCCGCGCGACCGGCCAGCGCGGGTCCCCGACCTGCAGCCCGACGTTGTCCCACGAGGCCGCGTGCGTCGGCGGGTAGCGGTCGTGGACCAGAGCGATCCAGTCCCCCACGGTCTCGGACGCTGCCACGCTGCCTCCCACGACGAACGGTGCTCGGTGGCTCCACGGCGCACCGGTCCGGAGCGTAGAGGGCGTGGTCGCGACGGGGCCGGGTCGGGCGGATGCGGTCAGCGTGCGCGCGAGCTCGGGGGCTACTACGTTCCGTGGTGGGGCGACTACGGACCGTGAGGAACGAACGAGTTGGCAGCGGCCGCCGGAGATCGCCCCATCCTCGACCACCGTGCCAGGAAGTGGCTCGCCGCCCTGGCGATCGCTGCCGCCCTCGCCGCCGTGACCGCCGCGACGCACGCGGCGGGTGGCACCAGGACGGTCCTGCCCCACCTCTTCTACGTCCCGATCATGCTCGCGGCCATCCGGTTCGGGTTCCGAGGCGGTCTCGCGGCCGGCGTCGCGGCGACGCTGCTGTGCGGTCCGGCGATGCCGCTCGATGTCGCGGCCGGCGAACCGCAGCTGCTGGTCGGCTGGCTCTCGCGCGGGGTGTTCTTCCTCACCATCGGTTCGCTCGCGGGTGGGATGCTCCGCTCGCACCGTCGATCCTACGAGCGGGACCTCACCGCCGAGTTCCAGCGCGAGATGCGCCTCGCCGTGACCGACCCGCTGCGTGGCGACCCGTCGGTCGAGAAGCGCGTACGAGCCGTCCTCGACGAGGAACGGTTCCACCCCGTCTTCCAGCCGATCTACTCCCTGCCGGACGGACACCTGATCGGCGTGGAGGCGCTGAGCAGGTTCACCAGCTCGCCGCAACAGCCACCCGACGTCTGGTTCGCCGAGGCCACGAGCGTCGGACTCGGGACCGACCTGGAACTCGCTGCCATCGCCCGGGCGATCGCGGACAGCTCCGCACTGCCGGCCGGTGTGACACTCGCCGTGAACTGCTCCCCCAGCACCCTGACCGACCCGAGGTTCCACCAGCTCGTGGCGTCGCACCCGGGGCGGTGTCTCACGGTCGAGGTGACCGAACATGCGGTCGTGGACGACTACGGCCACCTCGCCCAGGTCCTCGACCAGCTCCGCAGGTCCGGGGTCCGTCTCGCCGTGGACGACGTCGGAGCTGGGATCTCGAGCCTGCGGCACATCGTGAGGTTGGCTCCCGACGTCATCAAACTCGACATCAGCCTGACCCAGCACCTGCACGACGACCCCATCCGCAAGGTCCTGGCGGACTGTCTCATCCAGTTCGCTCACCGAACGGGGAGCACCCTCGTCGCGGAAGGCATCGAGAACCCGGCCGACCTGGCCACGTGGCAGGAGCTCGGGGCTTCCGCGGTGCAGGGCTACCTGTTGGGTCGCCCTGGCCCGTTGCCGGTTCCGCGGCGGAGCGGCTTGATCGCCAGGTGAACCGCGGGGTGCTCACCTCACCGTCTTGGTCATCCCCGGAACGTTCGACCGGTAGCGTGCGGCCCGTCGGGCGGTTAGCTCAGATGGCGAGAGCGCCTCGTTTACACCGAGGAGGTCGGGGGTTCGAGCCCCTCACCGCCCACCCACGCGGACCTGTCGGGGACCGGCACCGCCGAGGTCGACCCGGACGGCCACCGCCGGGCGACGAACCCCGTGAGCCCCGCCCCCAGGATCTCGCGTGCCCACCGTCACCCGAACCGTCGACGCTGCCCTCGAGGCGACCGTCGTCCTCCCGTTCAGCCGCGTCGGCTACGCGGTCCGCTCCCGCCTCGGCCGGTGGCGACCGACCGGGGAACTGCCGGGCTCCGGTCGCACCGTGTGACCGGCGCCAACAGCGGTCTCGGGTACGCCACGGCACGAGCGTTGCTCGTCGCCGGTGCCCGGGTGATCGTCGTCACCCGTGACGAACGCAAGGCCCACGCCGCCGCGCTGCGGCTGGTCGACGAGGTCAGCGGACCCGCCGAGGTGGACCACGCGTGGGCCGATCTCACCGACCTGGCCGCCGTCCGTGCGCTCGGGCAGCGGCTGGCCACACGCGAGGGCCGCATCGATGCGCTCGTGCACAACGCGGGCGCGATGTTCGCCGACTCGCCAACGTCAGCCGGAGATGCGGACCGCCTGTGGGCGCGGGTCAACCGTGACGCCGACGTCGATGACGACGACGCTCCGGTCGCCGGTGGCCGGCGTTTCAGCTGAGCTCGCGGACCTGTCCGACGTCGAGCCGGACCACGGGGCGCCCGGCGTCCCGGAGCGCCTGGATGTCACCAGCCGCCTGGGCGCGCTTCAGCTGCCCGAAGGTGTAGGCGCTGCCGGGCACGTCGGCATCCTCCGCGTCCTCGCCGACGACCACCAGGAACCCGCCACCTGCCGGACCGCCCTTGTGCAGCTGGCCGGTGGAGTGCAGGTACCGCGGACCGATCCCGACCGTGACCGGCACCTTCAACCGTTCGCGCAGCCGCCGAGCCGCCGCCCGCACGTGCCCCTCGTCGTCGCCACCCGGCGTCACGAACGCGAGCAGCGCCAGGTACCCCCCGGGGGCGGCGGTGTCCAAGACGTCGGTGGCGTCCCCCGTCACGGGCAGGTCGACCTGCCGCCGGCCGCGGCCTCGAGGACCTGCGCGGTGGCGGCCTTGGCAGACTGGACGTCGGGCTGGTCGAAGGGGTTGACCCCGAGCAGCGCGCCGGCGACGGCGGTCGCGACCTCCCACCGGACCACCTCGGCGGCCAGCTGTTGCGGACCGTCCCACGGCAGTTGGACGACCGGAGCGCCCGCCGCGGCGAGATCGTCGGTCCCGGGCCGGTCGCCGAGGGCGACGATCAAGCGGTCCTCGCCGAGCCGCCCGACCAGCTTCTCGGCGTCCTCGTCGAGCACCGGGACGATGCCCACCCCGTGCTTGCCGGTGGATTCGGCGACGAGCTGCTCGACCCAGGTACCGAACGACACGACCTCGTCCGGCAGCAGCAACGTCAGCTTGTCGCGCCCGCGCTGCGCTGCGGCGGCGAGCACGGCGCCGAGCACCACCGGCGTGTTGGCCTGGTCCTCGGTGCGCGCCAGCGCCAGCAGGCTGGCCGCCGGCGCGAGGTGGGCATCCAGGTCGAGGCCGAGGATGGCGGCCGGCAGGAGCCCGAAGGGGGTGAGCGCGCTGAACCGTCCCCCGACGTCGGGCTGACCGTGCACCACGGCGCGGTAGCCAGCCTCGGTCGCCAACGCGTCGAGGTCGCTGCCCGGGTCGGTGATGGCGATCAGGTGCCGGGCGGCGCCGTCCCCGTGGGCATCCTCGAGCCGCGCGGTGAACCGGGCCAGGTGCGACCGCGTCTCGATCGTGCCACCGGACTTCGAGGCGGCCACCACGACCGTGGTGGGCCACGGCACGTTCCGTTCGACGGCCAGCACGGCGCCGGGGTCGGTCGAATCGAGCACGTGGAGGCGTGGGTGGCCGGTCGCAGAACCGAACGTCGTGACGAGCACCTCCGGGTACAGCGACGAGCCGCCCATCCCGGTCAGCACCACGTCGGTGATGCCGTCGGCGACGAGCCCGTCCGCGATCGCCCGGAGCTGCTCCGACCCCTCGGCCGCGCGTTGCGGAGCGTCGAGCCACCCGAGCCGGTCGGCGACCTCCGCGGGGTCGTCCTGCCACACGGTGTGGTCGCGAGCATCGATCCGTGCGACCAGGCCGAGGGCATCGGCGACGGCCGCATCGACGTCGGCGGCCAGGCTTCCGAGGGTCGAACGCATCAGGGGCAGCTCACGGGTCCGGGGAGGCGGCGAGGCACCGAACCTAGCGGCGAGGTGGTGGCTCGGAGCGGGCCGGACACCGGTCGGTAGCCTCGTGACGACCCCCTCCCGCACCCCCGACGATGAGGCCGACACCCGTGAGCGATCAGCCGACGCCCGAGCCCGCCCGCCAGCAGACGCAGGTCCAGGTCGTGGTCCCCGACGACCAGAAGCACGGTGATTACGCCAACTTCCTGGTCGTCTCGCACTCACCCCACGACTTCACGCTGGACTTCTGCCAGCTCATGCCCGCCCAGGAGCAGGGCAAGGTCAACGCCGAGGTCGTCTCCCGCGTGCGGATCCCCCCGACCATGGTCGCTCGCGTCCTCAACGCCATGAACACCAACCTGAGCAACTACGAGGAACGCTTCGGCGCGGTCAAGGCGCTCGGATGACCACCACGTCGCTGCCATCCGGTCTGCTGCCGGGTGGCCGCTTCGCGGACTGGCGCCCAGGGGCTCGCCCCGCCTACGTCGTCTGCGACGTCGACGGCACGCTCGTCGGACCGAGCGCGGCGGCCACCGACGAGGTCGTCGCGGCGGTGGACCGTGCGCAGGCCGCGGGTCTGCAGGTCGGCTTCGCGACCGGCCGGATGCGCGGTGCGGTACAGGCGCTGCAGGATCAGCTCCACGCCCGTGGGCCGCACGTGCTCCACAACGGGGCGGAGGTCCGCGCCGACGGTCGGACCGTCCACGCCTGGACGCTCGGCCCGGACCAGGTGGACGCCCTGCTCGAGGTGGCCCGCGGACGGGACGACGCGTACGTCGAGATCTACCCCGAGGACGGGTTCCACGTGTCGAGCTGGGACGAGCGTGCCCGTCCCCACTGGGACATCCTCGGCCGCGAACCGACCGGCGTGCTGGAGAGGGCAGCGGCGCTCGACGGTGAGCCCGTGCTCAAGGCCACCTTCGCCGTGTTCGACCGGGCGGCGGTGCCAGGGCTGATCGACGCGATCGGGCGGGCTGGCCTGCTCGCCGGTGCGGCTGGCTCACCGCGTACGCCGGAGCTCACCTACGTCAACGCCACGCACCCGGACGCGGACAAGGGCCGGGCACTCGCCCGTGCGGCCGACCACCTCGGTGTCCCGATGGGCACGGTCGTGGCCATCGGCGACGCGGCCAACGACCTGTCGATGCTCGCGGTCGCCGGAACCGCGATCGCGATGGGGCAGGCCGACGACGAGGTCCGTGCGGCGGCCCACCTGGTCGTGCCGGACGTCGACGCGCACGGGGTCGCCGTCGCGCTCGACGCCTGCATCGGTTGGCGCTGAGTGGTGGACGGCGACGCGGTCCCGACCGACCGACGAGCCCCGCTCCGCGATCGGCTCGATCCGCGACGAGCGGACCACGCGGCGATCGTGGCAGCGCACGAGCGCGCGCTCGCCGCGGGTGACGACGGCTACCTCGACCCGACGACCGGCTACTACGTCTTCAGCGCGCAGACGCTCTGGGACCGGGGTCGGTGCTGCGAGTCCGGGTGCCGTCACTGCCCGTTCCAGGAGGGACCGCGAGCGGGGTGAGCGTCAGCTGGTCGGAACCGAGTAGTTCGGCGCCTCGTGGACCACGTCGACGTCGTGCACGTGACTCTCGCGCGTGCCCGCGCCGGTCTGGCGGACGAAGCGGGCACGGGCCACGAGTTGCTCGAGCGACCCCGCGCCGATGTACCCCATCCCCGACCGAGGCCCCCCTCGAGCTGGGCGATGACCTCGCTGACGGCCCCGCGGTACGGCAGCAGCCCGGAGACGCCCTCGGGGACCAGCTTCGACGGCTGGCGTGCCTCCTGGGCGGAACCCGCGAGCTTGTCGCCCTGGAAGTAGCGGTCCGCGGACCCGGCGCGCATGGCATCCAGCGAGCCCATCCCCCGGTACTCCTTGTAGCGACGGCCGCCGACGAGCACGGGTTCGCCCGGGGATTCGTCGGTGCCGGCCAGGATGTTGCCGACCATGACCGCGGTCGCGCCGGCGGCCAGCGCCTTGACCACGTCGCCGGAGAACCGGATGCCCCCATCGGCGATGGTCGCGACACCGAGTTCAGCGCCGACGCGGGCGCACTCGGCGACAGCGCTGAACTGGGGCATGCCGACGCCGGTGACGACGCGGGTGGTGCAGATGGAGCCGGGTCCGACGCCCACCTTCACCACGTCGGCACCGTGGTCGGCGCAGGCGCGCACCGCGTCGCTGGTCACCACGTTGCCGAGCATCAGGGGCGTGTCCGGGTGGCGGTCCTTCAGCTTGGCGGCGAACTCGAGGATCCCAGCCGAGTGCCCGTGCGCCGAGTCGATCGCCAGCAGGTCGACACCGGCGCGAACGAGCGCCTCGGCTCGCTCCTCACCCTCGGGTCCGACACCGACGGCGGCGGCGCACAGCAGGCGACCCCGGGCGTCCTTGGCCGAGCTCGGGTAACGGCGGACCTTCTCGATGTCCTTGAAGGTGAACATGCCCGTGAGCCGGCCGTCGGCGTCGACCGTCGGCAGCTTCTCCTTGCGGTGGGCCTGCATCAGGTCGCGCGCGTCGTCGAGGGTGGTGTCCGGCGCACCGGTGACGAGCCCCTCGGAGGTCATGTAGTCGCTGACGGGACGGTCCGGGTCCGCGCCGAGCCGCAGGTCGCGGTTCGTCACGATCCCGACCAGGCGCCCGTCGCCATCGACGACGGGGAAGCCCGAGACGCGGTAACGCGCCATCAGCTCGAACGCCCGGGCGACGGCGTCGTCGCGGCGGAGCGTCACCGGATCGACGATGAAGCCGGACTCGGACCGCTTCACCGACTCGACCATGGCGGCCTGGTCGGCGACCGAGGCGTTCTTGTGGACGACCCCGAGACCACCCTGGCGCGCCATGGCGACCGCCATCTCCGCCTCGGTGACCTTGTCCATCGCGGCCGACAGGATCGGCAGCTGCAGCTCGAGCGAGGGGTGGAGGGTCGCGGCCACCGACACGTCACGCGGCAGGACCGCGGACGCCTGCGGGACGAGCAGCACGTCGTCGTAGCTCAGCGCCTCGGGGATGGCCTCGGTTCCGGACACGCGCGCCCTCGCTGCTCGGCTGACGGGGTGCGGCCCACGGTACCGCCGTGACCGTCCGGGTCCGCGTTCGTCCCACGCATCGGGTCTTCCCCCGAGCGCGCCGCACCGCTACCTTGTGTCACAAGGAACCTGTTGTGACCAGCATCGTGGGGTGAGGCGAGGGCAGCGTGGCGCGGGACGAGGGGTCGTTGACGCAGCTGCGTCGCGGCGTGCTCCCCCACGCCGTCCTCGCCGTCCTCGCCGACGGGGAGCGCTACGGGGGTCGAGCTCGTCGACGTGCTGTCAGCCGACCCGCGCCTCGCGGTGTCCGAGGGGACGCTCTACCCGCTGCTCGCCCGGTTGCGCCGGGACGGCCTGGTCGCGACCAGTTGGCGCGAGTCGAGCGCGGGGCCGCCCGCGCCGCTACCACCAGCTCACCGCCGCAGGGGTGGCCCAGCTGGCCGCCTTCCGGACCGAGTGGACCGCGTTCCGCGCCGCGGTCGACGACCTGCTGCGGCACCCTGCGCCGCGAACGGAGCACGCCCCGTGAACGACACCGCGTCGCTGCTCGACGACTACCGCGCACGGTTGCGTCGGGCGTCCGGCCGGGCTGCCCGCACCGCTGCGCGACGAGCTGCTCGACGACGTCGAGGCCCACCTCGCCGAGCTCCGCGCGACGAGCCCGTCACCGCGTCCACGCGCGAGGCACTCGACCGGCTCGGCTCGCCGGAGGAGCTGGCCGCCGCCGCGCACCGCGAGCTCACCGATCCCGACGTCACCGCAGGACCGGTGGACCCGGACCGCCGGCGTGGGTCCCTCCGCCGGCGCCGCGGCCGCAGGTCCGCGCGCTGGACGTGACCGCCGTGGTGCTGCTGCTGCTCGGCGGCGTGATCCTCCCGGTCGTCGGGTGGGTCATCGGCGTGGTGCTCTGTGGGCCTCGTCCACGTGGACCAGGCGCGAGAAGCTCCTCGGCACGCTCGTGGTCCCCGGCGGGGTGGCGACACCCGTTCGCCCTGTTGCTGCTCGGTGGGCAGACCTGCTCCTACATCGAGGTCACCGACGAAGCGACGGGCGTCGACCGCCGAGCTCGAGCTGGTGTGCGAGGGGTTCGCCTTCGCCCCGTGGTTCGGGGTCCCGCTGCTGATCGTGCTGCTCGCGCCCCCGGCGTGGTCGCCGCGTTCCTGCTGCGACGGGCGCGCCCGCGCCGCGGTCGCGACGCGGGCGTCACGGGCTGACGCGTCGGTCCGGACATCGGTGACGGTCGGTGCCGGTCAGGCGGCGCCGATCTCCTCGAGCGCCATCGCGCCACTTCTCGGGGTCGCGCGCCTCGGGGATGGGGTTGCGGTCGGTGTAGACCACCTCGCCGTCGCGGTCGATCACGAACGTCGCGCGGGCCGCGATGCCGAGCGTCTCCTCGAACACGCCGTAGGTGCGTGCGACGTCGCCGTGCGGCCAGAAGTCGCTCAGCAGCGGGAAGTCGAAGCCCTGCTCCGCTGCCCACCGCTGGTGCGACCGGCGGCGAGTCGATCGAGACCGCCAGGGTCTCGACGTCGTCGTTGCGGAAGGCGTCGATCGAGTCCCGGATGCCGCACAGCTCCCCCTCGCAGACGCCCGAGAACGTCAGCGGGTAGAACACGAGCACGACGGCCTTCTTGCCGCGGTAGTCCGAGAGGCGGACGGGCTGGCCGGTCTGGTCCTTCAGCTCGAAGTCGGGGGCGATATCGCCGATCTCGACGCTCACGGGCGGTCCTCACGTGGGGTGGCGGTCCTCGGTGGACCGGCGCGGTGGGGCGGAAGGTAGCCCCCGTGCTTCGAGGCGCGCGAGCAGCGGGATGGCCGCGATCTTGTCGGCGGTCAGCTCGTCCCACCGGATGCGACCCGGTGGCCGCGGGTCCGGAACGCGCCACCTCGATGACCCGGTCGGGCGTGACGATGAGGTCGACGCCGGACGTCGTGGTCGGCGCGCGGGCAGCGCCCCGGCCGGGAGCACCTGGACGCTCGTGCACGGTGGTGACGACCACGGTCCGGTCGTCGATCATCCCCGCCTCGCGAGGCGAGCGCGAACTCGAGGTCGGCGAACCCGCCGCCCTTGCCGAGGCGCAGCCCGTCCTCGGTCACCGCGACGCACCCGGTGACGACGAGGTCGACCGGTTCGAGGTCGTCGACCGCGACCGTGCGTGCCGAGCCGGACGCCCCCTTGATCGAGGACGCCCGACGCGGGGTGTCGGCGAGGTGGTCGGGGTCGAGCAGGAAGAACGGGTCCTCGCCCGGCCAGCCGGGGCACCGCCATGTAGACCGTCTTGCCGTCCTCGAGCGCCCGCTGCCGGACCGGCCACTGCGGGCTGTCGGGGTTGGCCTTCACCGTGCCCGCAGCACGCCAGACGTCGGTGCCGCGCAGCCGCTCGGCCGCCGCCTCGGCCCCGACGAAGTTGGAGATCCGGTGGCGGGCGCCGGGGAACCGGCGTCACCCCGGCGGCCTCGAGCGCGGTCCCAGACCTGCGTGCGGAGCGCGGCCTTCGCGGGCGAGCAGCTCCGGGTCACCGCCCGCGTCCCGGGCGTGGTCACCGGGCGTCCGGGGGCTCACCCGGAGGATGCGGTCGGCAGCGCCGGCGGTCCCTCGTCCCAGGTGGCGCCGCTGCCGTCGTCGCCGCGCAGGTGCAGCAGGCGCGGCCGTCCCTCGTCGACCACGACCGGCTCGACGCCGCGCTCGCTCGCGGACCTCCTCGACCCGGTCGAGCTGCTTCTCGAGCTGCCGCCGCCGCGTGCCGCTGAGCCTGGTCGTAGGTGCGTCGCGACCGTGTCGAGCTGACGGCCGAGCTTGTCGACCTCGTCGGTGTAGCGCCCCCACTGGTCGCTGAACCCGCCGAGCAGCCCGAGGATCTCGTCGGAGGTGCGCTGCAGGGCCAGCGTGTCGCAGGACTGGCGGATCACCGCGAGCACGGCGAACAGCGTCGAGGGCGAGCACAGCACCACGTCCTGCGCGCAGCGCCTCGTCGAGCAGGGTCGCGTCCTGCTCGTGCACGTAGCCGTAGACGTGCTCGTTCGGCAGGAACAGCAGCACGCAGTCGACCGTGCCGGCCTCACGGTCCACGTAGCCGCGGGTGGCCAGCTCCCTGACCCGTGCCCGGACGTCGCTGAGGAACGGCCTTGCGGCAGCGCCTCGCGGTCGGCCTCGCCGTCGCACTCGAGCATGGCGAGGTAGTTGGCCAGCGGGAACTTGACGTCCATGTGCAGGTGCAGGTCGCCGGGCAGCAGGAAGGTCACGTCGGGTCGTGCACCGTTCGGCAGGGTGCGCTGGGTCACGTAGTTGACGCCGTGCTTGAACCCCGCGGCCCGCAGGACGTCCTCGGCCATCCGCTCGCCCCACTGGCCGCGCGCCTGCGACGAGGTCAGCGCCTCGCGCAGCGCCCCGGTGGTCGGCCTGGAGCTCGCCGTGGACCTGCGCGACGCCGTGGAGCTGCTCGCGGTGACCTGCCCGAGCTGGGCGGCGCGGTCGCGCTCGAGCTCGCTGCACCACGCTCGGTGATCCTGCGTCGAGCGTCGTCCCCGACCCGCTGCAGCTCGGCGTCGATCAGCGCCTTCTTGCCCTCGAGGTCGGCCGCCCCCGAGCGGACCGGGCGTCGAGCCGCTCCCCCGCGACCGTCGACGAGCGTCTCGATCGCGTGCTGCAGGTCGACCTGCGGACCGGGCGGCCTGGTCCTGCGCGAACCGGTGCTGCAGGTCGAGCGATCCGCTGCTGCTGGGTCTCGAGCTCGCTGCGCAAGGTGGCCGCCAGGTCCTCGGACCGCGACCGCTGCGCCCGAGCGGCCCACAGCGCGGTCCCGAGGATGGCCACGGCGGTGGCCAGCAGGGCCAACACGACGGCGGTGACGGTCACGGTCGGCTCCCCGTTCGGCGGCGTCCACCTCGCGGGTCGAGGTGGTGGGCGCACCGTAGGGAGCCGCGTGTGACACGACCGAGGAGGTGACCCCTCCCGACCGCGATCGCCCGGTCAGGCGGGCGCGTCGTTCGGCTCGTCGTCGGGCTCGTCCTCGTCACGGCTCGACGCCGCGCCGTGGCCCCAGCCCTCGTCGACCTCGTGCGCGTAGGGCTGGCTCTCGACCAGGTCGGCGGACTCCGGGTCCCACTCGGGCTCGCGCCGGACCGGCTGGACCCCGCTCGAGGGGAACTCCTCGAGCGGCCCGGACGGCTCGGCGTCCCAGCGCGCGAAGGTCAGCTCGGTCTGCAGGTAGAGCGCGAGCAGCTCGGACGGTCGCGACGATGCCGTCCAGGTGGGTGCGTTCGTGGCCGTGGGTCGCGTCGACGCCGAACCCGATGAGCGCGGCCCGGGTCTCGGCGCCCGCCTCGAGCGCCGAGGCGACGTCCGAGCGGTAGAAGCGGAACACGTCGCGGTTGGCCTCGATGCCGTGGTCGCGGCGCGAGGTCGTGCAGGCGCCGGGTCAGGTGGTAGTCGAACGGGCCGTGCAGGTCCTGCATCGCGAGCGTCACCCCGGTCTCGGTCGAGTGCTGCCCCGGCGCGACGACGGCGGAGTCGACCGACACCATCTCGGCGACGTCGCTGTAGAGCCCCGACGACGCGCCGTGGCCGACCTCCTCGGCGACGGTGATCAGCAGGTGGGCGCCGACGGCGAGCTTCTCGCCGCCGCTCGATGCACCGCCTTGAACGCCGCCAGAGCGGCCGCGACGCCGGCCTTGTCGTCGAGGTGGCGCGAGGTCACGAAGCCGGACCGCGGTGATCACCGGGAACGCGACCTGGGCCACGAAGTCGCCCGACCTGGATGCCGAGGTCGCGCAGGTCCTGCGGCGGAGCCGACACGTTCGTCGACCCGCACCTCGACGTGCTCCCACCCGATCGGCTGGGTGTCGATGTCGTCGCCGAAGGCGTGCCCGGAGGCCTTGTTCGGCAGGACGGTGCCGGTGTAGGTGTGGTCGGGGTCGTCGGTGAGGATCGTGACCCGGGCGCCCTCGGAGAACCGCGCGCTGTGGGTGCCGACGGGCACGATCGCGAGCCGGCCGTTGTCCTTGAGCGCGCTGGACCATGCACCCGATCGTGTCGGTGTGGACCACGACGGCGCGGTCGAGCGTGCCCTCCTCGCCGTCGAGGCTGCCGACCATCACCCCGCGACGGGTGACCTCGAACGGCAGCCCGATCTCCTCGAGCCGCTCCCCGACGTGCTGCATGATCACGTCGGTGCGACCCGACGGGCTCGGGATGCGCAGGAGCTCGAGCAGGACCTCCTTCATCCACGTCACGTCGATCGTCAGCTTCGTCACGGTCACGAGGCGTCTCGTTCCGACGGCGGTGGCGGGGCAGCTGGCGGGTCCGCGGCTCCGTGCGGCCGGGCACGCGTACCGCCGCCTCCACCTCGACGGCTACCGAGGTGCATCCCGAGGCGTAGCCGGCGACGACCCTCCGACCGACCTCGTCGGCGGTCATCCGGAACACCTCGCCGCCGGTCGAGGGCGCGAACGTTCGGCGAACGCCAGCAGCCCCGGCGCGTCCTCGAGCAGGAAGACGTCGAGCTCGATGCCCGCGCGGGCGAGCCGCATCGGCCTCGCGGCAGGGTCGCCTCGAGGGTCTCGGGGATCGGCGGCCAGTTGAAGACCGACCGGCCGTCGACGAGGTGGGCGGTCGGTTCGCCGTCGGTGACCATGATCACGCGCTTGACCGGGCGCGGGTCGTCGGCGAGCACCCGGCGGGCCAGCAGGAACGCGTGGTGCATGTTGGTGCCGTAGACGCGTTCGAAGCCGGCGGCGGCGAGGTCGGCCGGCTGCATCCGCCGGGCGTAGTCGGAGAACCCGATCAGGTGCAGCGAGTCCTGGCGGTGGCTGCCCTCGATCAGCGCGTGCAGGGCGAGGGCCATGCGCTTGGCGGGGACGAAGTGGCCCTGGAGCGGCATGCTGAACGACAGGTCGAGCAGCAGCGCCGTCGCCGTGCGCGGACGCACCTCGGTCTCGGCCACCTCGAGGTCGTCGGGGTGCAGCCGCAGCCGGCCGTTCGGTGCGGACCGGCGCGCTCGGCCCGCGACGCATCACCGCGTTGCGGAGCGTCGGCCCGACCGCGATGGGTTCACGGTCGCCGAAGGTCCACGGCGCGCGTCTGGCCGGTCGGCTCGGGGTCGGCACCGACCGTCCGGGTCGACGGTTCGCGGCGGACCCGTGCGAGCAGCCGCGCGAGCGACCGCTGCCCGAGCTGGCGCGCCCCCCGCGGGCGTGAGCACCAGCTCGCCACCCTCGACGCGCATCGCGCCGGAACGTTCGAGCTCGCGCTCGATCGCCTTCAGCGCGCGGACGTCACGCACGGCGTCGTCCCCGAGGTGGCGACGCAGCGCCTCCTCATCCACGTCGTCGAGCGTGGCCCCGGGGTGGTCGCCGAGCAGGGCTCGTTCGAGGTCCTCGAGCTCCGCCAGCACGTGCGTACGCGTCGACGGCGGCGCTGAGTGGCCCCGCAGCCTCTCCGGGGCCGGGCTGGTCCGGCGCGCCCTCACCCTCCCCGACACCGGGCGCTGGGACACCCTGCGGGAAGGCGCGCCGCGATGCTCGCACCGAGCTGGTCGAGCTGGAACTGCAGGTCGACGTCGTCGAAGACCTGGCGGGCGAGGTCCTGGAGCTGGCGGCGCTGGTCGGCGGGCAGGGACCGCAGGAACGCGGCCGCCTGCGCGGCGCGCTCCGCCATCGCGGCGAGCAGCTCGTCGAGCGTGGCGGGGTCGCCGGGGATGAGCTCCGCGTGCGCGGCCTTGAACGCGGCGAAACGTTCCGGTTCGTCGGCCGGGGGGTCCCCCCGTTCGCGGCGCGCGCCTGGAGCAGGGCGTTGAGGTCACCGAGCATGGCGGCGATGCGGGCCTGGTCCTCGGGGGTGACCGCCTCGAGGGCGCCGGTCAGCGACCGCAGGTGCGCGTCGAGCAGATCCTTGCGCAACCGGTCGGCGAGCTGCTCGAAGGCGAGCGCCGCGTCGGGCGACCGGAAGTCGTGCTCCGCGAGCGCGCGGAAACGGCCGGCAGGGTCCGAGGGCAACGTGTCGAGGTCGAGCTCCGCGAGCCGTGCGTCGGCGTCCTGGGCCTGCGCCAGGGCGTCACGCTCGGTGGCCACGATGCGCTCGAGCTCGTCCCGCAGCTGCGCCAGCGGACCGTCGTCGTCGAGCTGACGTTGCAGATCACGGCGCTGGCGGGCCAGCGACCGCCGGAGCTCGTCGAGCCCGCGGCTGCCCGGCGCGCCCCGCTGCTGCAGCTCCCGGAGCGCAGCCCGACCGCCCGTGCCCATCAGCAGGTCGTCGGCCAGGCCGTCGAGCACCTCCGACACGTCGATCCGGTCGCCGAGCGGATCCTGCGACCCGTCCCAGGCGCCGTACCGCGAACGCACCACCTCAGGCCCCGTACCGGACGCGCCCGTCGTCCACGTCGTCGCGGTTGAGACGCCGGCCGAGGTGGAGACCCTCGAGGACGAACTCGACGACCGACGCCGCCACCTCGACGTCGTCGGCGGCAGCCCAGCCACCGCCCTCCCCCGGGGCCGGTTCACCGAGTCGTTCGGTCCACCGCGCGAGCCCGCCGATCGGTGTGCGCTCCGAGCCCCGTCACCCCGGTCCCCGAGGCCCGCGAGCACCTGCGCACCCGGGATCAGATCGCCGGTCTCGACGCGTCAGCACCGTCGACCTCGAAGCGTTCGATCAGCCCGCGGAGGTCCTCGCCGCCGAGGTATCGGCGCCACACCGTCAGCACCGCCCGACGCAGCGCGAGGTCGACCACGTCGAGCTCACCGCCCTCGTCGAGCAGGTCGAACTCGATGCGCCCGAGGGCCGCCGGCAGGACCGCCCGAAGATCGATCATCCTCGGCACCGCCAGGCGTGCGCCTGTCCGCGCCGCCCGTCGGACCGCGCCGGCGACCAGCGTCTCGTGCGCCCCGATGGTGAACCGCACCGAGACACCCGGATCGTTGGTTGACGTCCGGGCTCTCGCGCAGGAGCGCGACCAGCTCGGCGAGCACCTCGTCGAGGAACCTCGGCACGTGGACGGGCACGTCCGTCGGCGGGGCCGCCGCCTCGGCGAGGACGATGGCGATCTCGTCCTCGATGGTGCGCGGGTAGTGCGTGCGCACCTGCGCACCGAAGCGGTCCTTCAGCGGCGAGATGATGCGGCCGCGGTTGGTGTAGTCGTCCGGGTTGGCGGTGGCGACGAGCAGCACGTCGAGCGGCAAGCGGAGCGAGTAGCCACGGATCTGGACGTCGCGTTCCTCGAGGACGTTCAGGAGGGCGACCTGGATGCGCTCGGGCAGGTCGGGCAGCTCGTTGATCGCGACGATGCCGCGGTGGTGGCGCGGGACCAGGCCCCAGTGGATGGTCTCCTCGTCACCGAGGGTGCGGCCTTCGGCGACCTTGATCGGGTCGACGTCACCGATGAGGTCGGCGACCGCGGTGTCCGGCGTCGCGAGCTTCTCCGCGAACCGACGGTCGCGATCGATCCACGCCACGGGGAGGTCGTCGCCGAGCTCGGCGTGCCGCCGGCGACAGCTGACGCAGGTCGGGTGGAACGGCGAACAGTTGATCTCGCAGCCGGCCACGATCGGCGCGTGCGCGTCGAGCAGTTCGGTGAGCTTGCGGACCAGCCGGGTCTTGGCCTGCCCCCGCTCCCCGAGGAGGATCAGGTCCTGCCCAGCGAGGACAGCACGTTCGAGGTCGGGCAGCACCGTGTCGTCGTAGCCGACCACCCCGGTGGTCATCGGGTCGCCTGCGCGGAGCCGGGCGACGAGGTTGGCGCGCAGCTCCTCCTTGACGGTCCGATCGGGATGGCCGCTGGCGCGCAGCTCACCGAGCGTGGTCGCCTGCGGGGCGGCGCTGGTCACGTGGGCACTCCCTCGATCCTGCGTCGAGCGTACGAGGTGACCCTCGGCGCCGATGGAGCGTCTCGGTCCGGCCGGGGCCACGGACGGGAGGTCGAGCCGGCGCGGTGCCACGGACGGGATGGACGGGCCGGCCGGTACCGTCGCGGCCTCGAACCGCCCCGCCGACCGAACGAGGGATCACGCACGTGAGCGAGCCCGAGGTCCGCGCCGAGGCCGCGTGCTACCTGCACCCGGACCGGCCCGCGTTGACGCGGTGCTCGCGGTGCGAGCAGCCCATCTGCGGCGACGACCTGATCGAGGCGCCGGTCGGCTACCAGTGCCCGAAGTGCGCGGAGGGCGGCCAGCCCGTGAAACGGCTCGCCGATCTCCAGGCGGCGCCCGTCACGCGGGCCCTCGTCTACGCGATCGGCGGCGTCTACCTGCTGAGCATGGTGGTCGGCTTCGGTGCGCTGTACGAGGTCGGCGCGCTCGTTCCCACCCGGGTCGGAGTCGGCGAGGTCTGGCGCATCGTGACCTCCGGGTTCCTGCACGCGCAGACGCCGCTGCACGTGCTGTTCAACGGCTACCTGCTGTGGATCCTCGGCCACCAGCTCGAGCCGAGGATGCGCCCGGCGCGGTTCGTGACGCTGTTCGCCGGCGGCCTCGTCGGTGGCGGACTGGGTGTCGTGCTGCTCAGCTACCTCACCGTCCTCACCCCGCTCGTGACGGTCCCCGTCCTCGGTGACATCCTCGCGACCAACCCCTTCGGTCGCACCGTCGGGGCATCCGGCGCCGTCTTCGGGCTGTTCGGCGCCGCCCTCGTGGCCTACCGCCGCCAGGGCGTCAACCCGTGGCGGACCGACATCGGGTCGCTGGTCCTGCTGAACCTCGTCATCACGGTGGTCTTCTCCGGCTCGATCTCCGTCGGCGGTCACGTCGGGGGCCTGGCGGCGGGCGCGCTCGTCGGGGCGATCCTGCTGCGCGACCGGGGACCGACCTCGCTCCGGATCGCCATCGGCGCGGTCGTCGGACTCACCGTCGTCACGATCGCCCTGGCCCGCGTCCTGGTCGCCAGCTTCCTCTGACGCCGGCCACGAGGTGGTCTCAGGAACCCGCGCGTGGGTCGAAGCTCGGTGCGGGGACCCGGAGCTCGAGCGCCCGCCGGGCGAGGACGCCGGTGAGGTGCAGGAGCAGCGCCTGCCGATCACGCAGGTGCTCGCGGGTGACGTGCACCACCTCGATCCCGCATCGCCGCAGCTCCTCGTCGCGCCGCGCGTCCGAGGTGCTGCCGCGGGGGTGGTCCACCTCGCCGTCGTACTCGACCGCCAACCGCAGCGAGGGGAAGAACCAGTCGACGCGTCGGTGGGGCGAGACCCAGACCTGCGCGTCCGGACGCGGGTCGAAGCACGCGAGCAGACGCCCGAGCGAGCGTTCCGGCTCGCTCTCGCAGCGAGCCAGTTCGATGCCGCCGAGCACCTCGAGCAGACCGCGGGCATCGGGTTCGCGGGGCGCGCGATCGACGAGATCGGCGAGCAGCCGGTCCCGGTCGACCAGACCGCGCCAGCCGAGCCAGTGCACCGCCGACCGCAGCGTGCGGTCGCCGAGCTCGGCTCGCCAGCCGACGGCGTCGACGACGGCGTCCGCCGGGGCGGCGAGCCGGACGGCGCCGCGGCGCGTGACCTGCCGAGGTCCGGCCCGATCGACACGCCAGGGGAACGAGGCAGCCGGGAGACGCCGTCCCGACGGGACCAGCACCGTGAACGCGTCGTCGCCGTGGAACCCGTCGACGCCATGGAGACCCAGCACGGCAGGACCCGTCAGGCAGGAACCGGGACCGGCCCGCAGCGCCGCGGCGACCGCTCGCTGACCCGCGACGAGTGCGCCACCTCGGAGCTTGTAGACCCCGCGCTCGACGACGACCAGGTGACGGCGCCGGACGAGCCCGTCGACCTCGGCCGCCGACGAGCGCGCCACCAGCTGCCGCCGGGCGGCGACGCCGAGCTGGCGCTGGAACAACGCGACGGTGGAGCGGGACAGGTGGGCCATCCCGGCACCTTGCCCGCGGATCCACCGCCGGGCACGAGGTACCGAGCGGAGCCTGTGGACGACGCACGCGGACGCGGGTTGCGTGCACCGGCAGGCGGGACCGGCCGCGCGGCCCGCACGGAACACGCGCAGACGCGGGTTGCGTGCACCGGCAGGCGGGACCGGCCGCGCGACCTGCGGGGGTGGCGCTGCGTTCAGGTGGCGGA
Organism: uncultured Nitriliruptoraceae bacterium; assembly: GCA_963850715.1. Taxonomy (GTDB): domain Bacteria; phylum Actinomycetota; class Nitriliruptoria; order Nitriliruptorales; family Nitriliruptoraceae; genus Nitriliruptor. The sequence continues at coordinate 509,101 of CAWKMM010000005.1, forward strand.
CGAGTCGAGCTGCTGGATCTGGTACTTGCCGTAGAACGCGACGTCGTCGGCACCGTGGCTGCGCAGCACCTGGCCGAGCTCGACCTTCTCGCGCTCGCGTGCATCCTCCTCGTCCTCGGCGGCGGCGAGCTGGACGCACACGATCGTGGCGCCCTCGCCGAGCCGGTCCTCGAGGACCCGCATCCGCTCGGCCTCGTCACCGAGCACCTTCTGTGCGGCGCGGACGACGGTCTGCTTCACGCCATCGCCATCCCCGGTGCGGGGGGCGAGATCACCGTCGTCGGCTCGGTGCACGCTGACGGCACCGTCGGCCACGCCCGCGTCGCGGAGCGCCGAGCGCAGCTCGTCGAGGTCCCGGTCCGCGGGCAGGGCACCCACGACCTGGTCGGTCGGGTAGACGAACGTGGCATCGGTCACTGCTGGTGCTCCTCGGTGGGGGTGGCGTCTCGGTCGTGGTCGTCCGCACCATCATGGTGGTCGTCGGGCGGGGCTGGGTCGCCCGACCCGGTCGCTCCGACAGCGTCCGTCCCGTCACCGTCCGCACGGTGGTCGGTGCCCACCGGGCCCGGTTCCCACCCACGTGGCAGGGGGCGGGTCTGCGGGAAGAGCAGGTCGACGAACCGCTCCGCGGTCGGCTGCGGTTCGTGGTTGGCGAGGCCTGGGCGCTCGTTCGCCTCGATGAAGACGTGGTCGGGGCCAGCCACGTCCGGGACGAGCAGGTCGAGGCCGACGACGGGGATCTCGAGCGCGGCCGCTGCGGCGACGGACGCCTCGGCGAGGTCGGGGTGCAGCTGCGCGGTGACGTCGTGGATGGTCCCACCGGTGTGCAGGTTCGCGGTGCGACGGACCACGAGCGACACGCCCTCCTCGAGGACCTGGTCCATCCGGTACCCCTGGTCCTGCACGCACCGGCGGGTCATCTCGTCGAGCGGGATGGTGGATTCGCCGCCCGTCGCCGATTCGCGCCGCCTCGCGGTCGACTGGATCAGCTCCTCGATGGTGTGCCGCCCGGTGCCGCGGACCGTCGCGGGGTTGCGCACCGCCGCTGCCACCACCTCGCCGCCGATCACGAGCACCCGCAGGTCACCACCCTCGGCGATCTCCTCGAGCAGCACGTGCTGGGAGTACCGCTCGGCGAGCGCCACCGCTTCCCGCAGCTCCTTGGCGTCGCGCACCCCGACGGTGATGCCCTGGCCCTGCTCGCCGCGGGCCGGCTTGACCACGATCTCGCCGTGGTCGGCGAGGAAGCGGTCGTCCTCGATACCCCCGTCCGCCACCCGCCCACGGGGCACGCTGAGCCCCGCGGCCTCGAGCACCCGCCGGGTCACGCGCTTGTCGTCGCAGCGGCTCATGGCGACGGCGGTGGTCAGCTCCGACAGCGACTCGCGCGTGATCATGGAGCGGCCACCGTGGCTCAGCTTGAGGTACCCGCCCTCGGCGTCGAGCACCTCGACCGTGATGCCGCGCCGCATCGCCTCGTCGGCGATGATCCGCGCGTAGGTGTTGAGATCCTCGAGCCCTTCGGTGGGCGAGGCGCTGAACAGGCGCTCGTTGATCGTGTTCTTGCGCTTGACGCAGTAGACCGGGACGCGCGTGAACCCGAGCTTCTCGTACAGCCCGATCGCGGCGTCGTTGTCGTGCACGACGGACAGATCGAGGTAGGCGCGTCCGCGGGCCTGGAACCGTTCGGCCAGCGTGGTGGCCAGGGCCGCACCGACCCCCGGCCGGCTGGTCTGGGCATCCACCGCGAGGCACCACAGCGACGTGCCGTCCTCGGGGTCGTCGAAGGCGTGGCGGTGATCGACCCCCGTGACCGTCCCGATGATCTCCCCCGTCTCGCCGTCCTCGGCGACCAGGTAGGTGAACGTCGTGGTGCGCTGGTTCGCCCACAACACCTCGGTCGGGGCGGTGACCATCCCCGCGGCCGTGTAGAGCCGGTTCACGGCGTCGGCATCCCGTTCGGACCGCAGGTCCCGCACGACGAACGCGCGCGACGGGTCGCGGCTCGGACGGTGACGGTGGAGCCACAGCCGGTAGGTGTGGCTCGGGTCGATGAACAGCTCCTGCGGTGCCTTGCTGACGAGGACGTGCGGCTCACGGACGTAGAGACAGATGTCGCGCCGGCCGGGTTCTTCGGCCGAGACCTGCTCGAGGATGTCCTCGTGCGAGGCGAAGGTCTGCCCGAACAGCAGCCGACCCCAGCCGCACTCGAGCACGACGTCGGGACGCACCCCCTCGTCGAGATGGGTGGGCCGGGCGTCCCACGACCGGGTCGAGAGACCCTCCTCAGCGGCCGGGCGGCGGCCGCGCTGGGCGGCTCGAGACCGTCGGCGATCGGGTTCGCGCACGTTCAGGCCGGCCGGATGTCGTGCGACTGCAGCCACAGTTCGAGCAGCGCGAGCTGCCACAGCTTGTTGCCCCGCAGCGGCGTGAGCGACGCGTTCGGATCGGCGAGCAACGCGTCGACGTAGGCCGGCTGGTACAGGCCCCGCTCGCGCGCTTCGGGCGCGTGGAGGGCGTCGCGGACGTGGTCGAGGTAGGGGCCCTGGAGGTGCTTGAGCGCCGGGACCGGGAAGTAGCCCTTCGGCCGGTCGATGACCTCGTTCGGGATGACCCGCCGGGCGGCCTCCTTCAGCACGCCCTTGCCCGTCGTGGGCGAGCTTCAGCTCGGGGGGGATGCGGGCCGCGACGTCGAGCACCTCGTGGTCGAGGAACGGCACGCGGGCCTCGAGGCCCCACGCCATCGTCATGTTGTCGACGCGCTTGACCGGGTCGTCGACGAGCATGATCTGCGAGTCGAGGCGCAGCGCCATGTCCGTGGCCGTCTCGGCTCCCGGCTGGCGGAAGTGCTGCTCCACGAACGCCCGCGAGACGTCCTCCTCGACCCGGTGCTCGGGCCGCAGGAGCTCGGCCATCTCGTCGTGGGGCCGGTCGAAGAACGCGGCGTGGTAGCGGTCGACGGCGCGCTGGACGAGCGTCTCGCGGGAGGCCTCCGGTCCGAGCTCGTCCGTGAGCGCCTGCATCGGCGGGTACCAGTGGTAGCCCGCGAACACCTCGTCGGCGCCCTGCCCCGACTGCACGACCTTGACGTGCTTGGCGACCTCCTGCGACAGCAGGAAGAACGCGACGGCGTCGTGGGAGACCATCGGTTCGGACATCGCCGCGACCGCGTCACCGAGCGCCGGCAGCATCCGGGCGGTGTCGATGCGCAGCTGGTGGTGGTCGGTCCCGAACTCCCGGGCGATGACGTCCGAGTACTTGAACTCGTCGCCCTCCTCCCCGCCGAACGACTCGAAGCCGATCGAGAAGGTGGCGAGGTGCTGCTGACCGGCCTCGGCGAGCAGGCCGACGGCGAGCGAGGAATCGAGCCCTCCCGACAGCAGGACGCCGACCGGCACGTCGGCGACGAGCCGCCACTCGACCGCCTGCCGCATCGAGGCGAGGACGGCGTCCTCCCAGTCGCGTTCGGTCCAGTCGGCACGATCGGGGTCGCGGGTGAAGTCGGGGCGCCAGTACTCGACCTGCTCGCGCGAGCCGTCGGCCTCGATGGCCAGGGTCGTCGCGGGCGGGAGCTTCCGCACGCCGTTGATGATGGTGTGCGGGGCGGGCACGACCGCGTGGAAGCTGAGGTAGTGGTGCAGCGCGACCGGGTCGATGGAGGTGTCGATGCCGCCACCGGCGACCAGCGCGGGAGGGACGAGGCGAACCGCAGGCGCGGGCCGTCCTCGGCGAGGTAGAGCGGCTTGATGCCGAACCGGTCACGCCCGAGGAAGGTTCGCCCCGAGTCCCGCTCGTGGATCGCGAAGGCGAACATGCCCTGGAGCCGGTCGACGAACCGGTCACCCCACGCGTGGTAGGCCTTCAGCACCACCTCGGTGTCGGAGGTCGAGAAGAACCGGTAGCCCCGCTCGGCGCGGAGCTCCTCGCGCAGCTGCTGGTAGTTGTAGATGCAGCCGTTGAAGATGATCGTCAGCCCGAGCTCGGGGTCGTGCATCGGCTGGTTGCCGTGTGACGTCAGGTCGATGATCGACAGCCGCCGGTGCCCGAACGCGACGGGACCCGCGCTCCAGACCCCACCGGCGTCCGGCCCACGGTCCTCCATGGTGCCGGCCATGCGAGCGACCGCCGCCACGTCCGGCGACGTCCCGTCGAGGCGGAGCTCCCCGCTGAAGCCGCACACGTCGTCTGTTCTCCTCGGTACCGGTCTGGATGTGACGAGCCTGGTCGACCGGCCACGGCCGGGCCAGCACTCACCCCGGTCGACCGGCCACCTCGGCGCGCCGTCGCGGCCGCTCGGACCGTCGGCGCCGCGTAGGTTCCCGCTCCCTCCGGCCAGGACACCACCGTGCCCCCCTTCGCCCTCGTCGACGCGTTCACCGACCGACCGTTCGCCGGCAACCCCGCCGGCGTGGTCCTCCTCGACGAGCCGGCCGACGAGCGGTGGATGGCCGACCTCGCCGCCGAGGTCGGCGCGTCGGAGACGGCGTTCCTGGTGCCGAGCGACGACGCGTGGCAGCTGCGGTGGTTCACGCCCACCGTCGAGGTCGATCTGTGTGGGCACGCGACGCTGGCCGCGGCCCACGTCCTGTGGAGCCGCGACGTGGCTGTGACCGAACTGCGGTTCGCCACGCGCTCGGGGATCCTGACGGCCACCCGCGACGCCGATGGCACGAGCTGGCTCGACCTGCCCGCGTGGCCGGTCGAGCTCCGCGACGAGGCGCCGACGGGGCTTGCCGGCGCGCTCCGGGGATCGAGCACGCCTACGTCGGACGGACGGGCGGTGCCCAGCCGAACGACGTCGCCGAGGTGCCCGACGAGGCCACCTTGCTGCTGATCCGTCCCGACCTCGCCGCCGTCGCGGCCCTCGGGAGCACGGGCCTGATCGTCACCGCGCCCGGTGACGGTGACACCGACCTCGTGTCGCGGTACTTCGCCCCCGCGGTGGGGGTGGACGAGGACCCGGTCACCGGGTCGGCCCACTGCACGCTCGGCCCGCTGTGGGCGGAGCGGCTCGGACGCGACCACCTGACGGCCCGACAGGTCTCGGCGAGGCGGCGGCGCGCTCCGGCTCCGGGTCGACGGTCCACCGCGTGCACGTCGGCGGGCACGCCCTCACGGTGATCGAGGGAGCAGTCGTCGGCCCGAGCTGCTGAGTCGAGCGCGCGGGACGCCGGTTCGCAGCGTCGTCAGCAGTGCCGCTCGAGGAAGGCGACCTGCGCGTCCCAGAGTGGGTCGTCGGGGTCGATGACCGTGAAGTGGTCGCCCGCGCCGGTGACGAGTTCCACCGGATCACCGGCGGCACTCGCGGCCGCCTCGTAACGCTCCGACTGGTCGACCGGCACCGTCTCGTCCGCCTCGGCCGTGCACGAGCAGCACGGGCACACCGTGGCCGACCAGGACGATCGGATCGGCGACGGCGTAGCGCTCCGGCGACCTCGTCCGGACCGCCGCCGACGAAGTCGGCCACCGCGCCGTCGCCGAGCGGCAACGCGTCGACGCAGGCTCGCGACGGGCGCCTGCCCCACGGCAGCACACGGCCGGAGCGGATCGTCAGCGCCGGCGGCGCCAGCGGGGAGCCGCCCGCGCGACGCGAGCCAGAGGGCGAGGTGGCCGCCGGCCGAGTGCCCGACCACGGCGATACGGCCGAGGTCGAGTGGCACGGCCTCGGCCACCACCACGAGGTGGTCGGTACCCGCGGCCACGTCGAGCAGCGTCCCGGGGAACCCTCCCCCCGTCGGGCCGACACGTCGGTACTCGAGGTTCCAGGTCGCGAACCCGTGGGTCGCGAGGTCGGCCGCGAGTTCCGTCATCAGGTCGCGGCGGTACTGGTCGCGCCAGAACCCGCCGTGGACCAGCACGACCGTCGGCCAGCCAGCGTCCGGTGCCGGCCCGGAAGGCAGCACGAGATCGGCGACCTGTTCGGGGCCGTCGCCGTACGCGATGGTGCGTGGCTGCCCGTCGGTCGACACCGCTGTCCCCTCCACTGGGGCCCGCGAGGTGGGCCCTGGCAGCGTGCAGGCTGCCAGAACCGCCGCGACCATGAGCAGAGCCGCCGGCCGGGCGTCCAGGCGGTCACGGTTAGCATCGACCTCGCCTCGCCACCCTGCCCGTTCGCTCGCCCGCACCCTCTGCCGCCCCCGGAGTCCCGCCGTGGAACCCGTCGCGCTCTCGCCCGCGCGCCGCCGCGCGAGCCTCGACCGCTTGGCGGCGCAGGTGTCCGATCGTCTGGTCATCGGCGGCGGCGTCACCGGCGCCGGGACGGCCCTCGACGCGGCGACGCGAGGGCTGGCGGTGGGGCTCGTCGAGCAGCGTGACTTCGCGGCCGGCACCAGCTCAGCCGGTCCTCGAAGCTGATCCACGGGGGTCTGCGTTACCTCGAGCAGCTCGACATCGGGCTGGTGCGCGAGGCACTCGGGGAACGCGGCCGGATCCTCCAGCACCTCGCGCCGCACCTCGTCCGGCCCGTGTCGTTCCTCTACCCGTTGACCCACCACGGCTGGGAGCGGGCCTACGTCGGCGCCGGCATCGCGCTCTACGACACGCCTCGGTGGCGGCGAGCCACCTCCCGGGCCACCGGCACCTGAGCCGCCGCGGGACGCTCGCCTGGCACCCTCGCTGCGCCGCGACTCGATGGTCGGTGCGATCCGATACTGGGACGCGCAGGTCGACGACGCCCGGCACACCATGGAGCTCGCACGGACCGCTGCTGCCTACGGCGCCGACGTCGCCAACTCAACCCGCGTCACCGGGCTGCTGCGCGAGGGCGAACGGGTCGTCGGCGTGCGCGTCGTCGACCAGGAGGACGGGCGCGAGCTCGAGCTGCGTGCCCGACAGGTCATCAACGCGACCGGCGTGTGGGCCGACGACATCCAGGCGATGGCCGGCCGCGGCCGGATCCGGGTCCGCGCTTCCAAGGGGATCCACCTGCTCGTGCCGAAGGACCGCATCCACAGCGACAGCGGCATGATCCTGCGCACCGACCTCGAGCGTGCTGTTCGTCATCCCCTGGGGTCGACACTGGATCATCGGCACCACCGACACCGACTGGGACCTCGATCTCGCCCACCCCGCGGCCTCCGCGCGCGACATCCAGTACCTGCTCGACCAGGTCAACCGGGTGCTGCGGACCCCGCTCACCCACGAGGACGTCGAGGGGGTGTACGCCGGGCTGCGACCGCTGCTGTCCGGCGAGTCCGAGGCCACGAGCAAGCTCTCGCGCGAGCACGCCGTGGCCACCACGGCGGCGGGGCTGATCACCGTCGCCGGCGGGAAGTACACGACCTACCGGGTGATGGCGGAGGACGTCGTCGACGCCGCGGCGCACAACCTGCCGCAGCGCGTCCCGGCGTCGGTGACGGCCCGGACCCCGCTGCTCGGGGCCGAGGGCTACCACGCGCTGTGGAACCGCCGCCGCAAGCTGGCGGAGGAGACCGGCCTGCACGTCAGCCGGATCGAACACCTCCTCCACCGGTACGGGTCGATGGTCGGCGAGGTCCTCGACCTGCTCGCCGATCGACCGGAGCTCGGCCAGCGCATCGAGGGCGCCGACACCTACCTCAAGGTCGAGGCGGTCTACGCCGCGTCGCACGAGGGCGCGCTGCACCTCGACGACCTGCTCACCCGCCGCACGCGGACGTCGATCGAGACCTTCGACCGTGGGCTGACAGCAGCCCGCTGCGTTGCGCCGCTGATGGGCGAGGTGCTCGGGTGGGACGAGCACCGCACGGCGGCCGAGCTCGCCCACTACGAGGCCCGCGTCGAAGCGGAGCTCGAATCGCAGCGCATGCCCGACGACCGCACCGCGGACGCCGCACGGATGGGTGCGAAGGACGTCCGGGTCAGCGTCCACCGCTGAGGGCGGGCCCCGAGACCCCGCCCGGAGCGGGGGGACCTCGGCGGTACCCTCCGGTCGTGATGCGCTCCCTCCTGCGTCCCGCGGCCCTCCTGTCCCACGTCCTCGTCCTGGCCGTGGTCGCTGTGCTCGTCACGCTCGGCCAGTGGCAGCTACAGCGGCTCGAGGAGCGCCGGGCGCAGAACGCCCTGCTCGAGGAGCGGCTGGCCGCGGCCCCGCTCGACCTGGCCGACCTCGTGTCCGGTGGAGCCATCGACGACGTCGCCCTCGAGTACCGCCGGGTCACCGTCACCGGGACCTACCTGCCGGACGAGGAGCTGCTGCTCGAGGGCCGCTCGTACCAGGGCCAGAGCGGCCGAGATTCGTTCGTTCCGCTCGAGCTCGGCGACGGGACGCTCGTGCTCGTCCGCCGCGGCTGGGTCCCGCGCGAGCTCGGCCCGCCACCGCTGGCCGAGGCCGCGCCGCCGCCCGGTCCGGTGACCGTCCAGGGCTACCTCGAACGCAGCGTCCCGGAGCCCGGGTTCGGCCCCCGCAACCCCCCCGACGGGGCGCTGGCCATCATCCAGGTCCCGGACGTCGACCGCATCGCACAGCAGCTGCCCGGCGCCACCTTCCCGATGATCGTGCGCCTGGTCGCCCAGGATCCGCCGCCCGTCCGAGCGGCGTCGCTCGCGAGCCGCGGGCTCGGCGCGCTGCCAGCGGTGTACGACCAGACGCCGTTCGACGAGGGCAGCCACCTGTCCTACACCGTGCAGTGGCACAGCCTTCGCACTGCTCGCGCTGATCGCGTACGTCGCCTACTGGGTCAAGCGGCGGCGTGAGGGTGGCGACCCGGCGCCGGCGGACCGGCGCGTCACGACGCGCGTGTGAACCGGTGGTGGCTGACGTGCCACTCGTCCCCGCCGTCGAAGGCGAACAGCTCCTCGCAGGCGATGTCGAAGACCCGCCACCGGTGGAACCAGGCGGTGGCCGCGTCCGCGCCGTAGGTGTCCGCGAGGAGCCGGATGGCTCGATCCCGTCCCGCGTCGAGCCGGTCCAGCCACGCCCGCAGGGTCCGCGCGTAGTGGGTGCCCGACACCACCCAGTGATCGTCGACGTCGAGGCCGCGGACGGCGTGCAGGAGCAGGTCGCCCGAGGGCATCAGGCCGCCGGTGAAGAAGTGGCGCGCCATCCAGTCCCCGTTGCCGCCCTCGTCGAAGGGGTACGGGTCGGAGCGGTGCGCGAAGACGTGCACGAACAGCTTCCCACCGGGGCGGAGCCACGTCGCGATCCGCCCGGTGAGCCGCCGGTGGTTGCGCACGTGCTCGAACATCTCGATCGACACGACCCGGTCGAATCGGGCGCCTCGGTCGGGGACTCGAGCAGGGTCACGTCGCGGGTCAGGACCTGCACGTTGTCGAGGCCGCGGAGGGCCGCCTGCTTCTCGATGTGTTCGCGTTGGGTGTCGGAGTTCGAGACCGCCGTGATGCGTGACGCCGGGTAGCGCTCGGCCATCCACAGCGTGAGCGATCCCCAACCGCACCCGAGCTCGAGCACGTCCTGCCCATCGACGAGCTGGGCCCGCTCGCACGTGAGCCTCAGCATGGCTTCCTCGGCGCCGGGCAGGTCGCGCACGCCGGGGCCCCGCCACCCGCTCGAGTACTTCAGGTGCGGACCGAGCATCAGCTCGAACAGCTCGGTCGGCACCTCGTAGTGCTGCTGGTTGGCCTCGTCGGTCGCGATCGCCACCGGGGACCGCGACAGCTCCTCGAGCAACGTCCGCTTGCGGGCGGACCGTTCCTCGACCGAGCCTCGCGTGATGTCCGCGCGACGCCGGCGGAGCATCCGCCGGATGGCGGCGCGCAGCAGGGGGTCGGGGAGGACGCCCCGGTCGATGACGGCATCGACGGCCCGCGCGCCGAGCGGGAGGCGGCTCACGCGACCCCCTCGACGGCCGCGACGCCACGCAGGCGACGCGGCGGCAGGTCGGCCTCACGGACCGGCACGAGCTGACGTCCGTAGGGCCCGACGCCCAGGGTCCCGTTCATCGGCCGCGTGAGCACGAGCTGCAGGTCGTTGATGTAGCGCGCGAGGAAGGCCCCCTCACAGTAGGCGAGGTAGAACTCCCACATCCGCACGAACCGGTCGTCGAAACCCGAGCGCGTGGACCGCGTCCACGTTGGCCAGGAAACGTTCACGCCAGCGACGCAACGTCTCGGCGTAGTGGACACCGATGTTCTCGACGTGCTCGACGTAGAGCTCACCGCTGTCGCCCATCGAGCCGGCCATCGCCTCGAGAGACGGCAGGTGCCCACCGGGGAAGATGTAGCGCTGGATGAAGTCCGGGACGCCGCCGGTAGTTGTCGTACCGCTGCTCGGGGATCGTGATGACCTGGATCGCCGCGAGGCCGTCGGGTGCGAGCAGACGGTCGATGGTCTCGAAGTACGTGCCGAGGTAGCGATGACCGACGGCCTCCAGCATCTCGATCGACACGATCCGATCGAACCGTCCGCGGACCTCGCGGTAGTCGACGATCCGGATGTCGACGAGGTGGTCGAGCCCCTCGCGCACCATGCGGTCGCGGGCGTAGGCGGCCTGCTCCTCGGACAGGGTGATCCCGGTGACGCGGCAGCCGTAGGTCCGGGCGACGTGCGAGGCGAACCCGCCCCAGCCGCACCCGATCTCGAGCACGTGCGAGTCGGTGTCGACCCGCACCTTCTCGGCGAGCCGGGCGTACTTGGCCTCCTGCGCCTCCTCGAGCGTCACGGTCGGGTCGGGGAAGTAGGCCGCGGAGTAGGTCATCGTGTCGTCGAGGAACAGCGAGTACAGCTCGTTCGACAGGTCGTAGTGGGCTTCGATGTTCCGCTTGCACTGCCCGAGGCGGTTCGCACGCACCCCGTGGATCAGCTTGTCACCGGCGATGTTGACACCGCCGCCGGCGTGATCCGTCGCAGCGCGCGGCGGTTGGCGATCACGATGCGGATGAGCGAGACCAGATCCGCCGAGGTCCAGTACCCGTCCATGTACGACTCACCGACGCCGACCGAGGCGCCGCGGATCAGCGCGGTGAAGAACCGCCAGTCGTGCACCTCGATCGTCGAGCGGAGGTCGCTGGTCGTGTCGCCGAACGTGCGGCGGCGACCGTCCGGCAGGGTCAGCTCGAGCGCGCCGACCTGCAGCTGGGCGAGCATGCCCGACACGGTGGCGAGCGCGCGACGGTCGACCGCCGACGACGGGCGGGGGGCGGCGGTCGCGGTGCGGTGCCGTGGTCACGGCGCGAACTCCTCGAGGGTCGCCCGGTTCGGTGACGGAGGCCGCTCCGGTTCGGTGACGGAGGCCGTCGGGATCGCCGGCCGGATGCCGACTCGATCGTGCACGAGCTCGAGGGAGGCGTCCACCGGCGGGTGCGGGCTTGCGGAAGAAGGGTGTCCGTGACCGCCACAGGTGCAGCGCTTGCCGGTGGATGAGGAACACGGTCCGGAGGGTCACCAGCGGGTAGCGCAGGAGGGTGCGAGCGAGGTCCCGCCGGTCAGCGCCACCCGGTCCCCCGCCTGGGTCGCATCGAGGATGCGGCCGTCCGCTCGGAGACGTCGATGTGCGCGAGGACCCGGGCGGCCGGCGGGGTGAAGACGAAGTCGTAGGTGTGTCGGCGGCCACGGGCAGGAACGGTGACACGTGGAAGACCTTCGGCGCGCTCGCCCGGATCGTTCCGTCGCGGCGGTGCTCGAGGTCCTCCAGCAGGTAGCGGTGGGACTCACCGAAGGTGTTGCGCACCTCGGCGACCACCAGCACGACGCGGTCGTCCTCGTCGTGACAGAACCACCAGCTCACCGGGTTGAACACGTGGCCGAGCACCCGCAGGTTGGTCAGGACCTGCACGCGCCCCGGCGGCAGGGTGACACCACGGTCCGCCAGCCACCACGCGAGCTTGCTGCGGACCGGTACGTCCGCGGGACCGAGGTGATCGACGTCGTGGAAGCTCGTGACGGCTCGACGGCCGTAGCCGAACCCGCGGACCTCCCGGTCGAGGGCGGAGAGCTCGTCGACGTCGATCAGCACCCAGTAGACGCCGTAGCGGAAGGCGTTCGGGCGCGGGCGGTGCCGTCGGTGACGCACGTCACCGACGTACAGCGCCGACCGCCGCACGACCTCGGCGCCGGAACGCCGCCTCACGCCGGCCACCTGACGCCGAGGTGGCTGACAGCCCGGACGGCAGACCACAGGCCGTCCTCGTGGAACCCGTACCGCTGGTAGGCCCCGACGTGGAAGGTCCGATCGCGCCCGTTGAGCTCGTCGAGTCGATCCTGGGTGGCGACCGCGTCGGGGCTGAAGGTGGGGTGGGTGTAGTCGAGACGCCGGAGCACCGTCCCCTCCCGCGGGGCCGTCGAGGGGTTGAGGGTCACGACGTACTCGCGCGGTTCGTCGAGGGTCTGCAGGCGGTTCATGTGGTAGCTCAACGACACGTGCTGGGACGGCGTCCGGCAGTCGTCGAGCAGGTAGTTCCACGAGGCCCACGCCGCCCGCGACCGCGGCAGCAGGGCCTCGTCGGTGTGCAGGTACGTGGCGTTGTCGCTGTACCCCCAGGCCCCGAGCAGCTCCTTCTCCAGGCGGCTCGGGTCGGCCAGCATCCCGAGTGCCTCGTCGGCGTGGGTCGCGAGCACGACCGCGTCGAAGCGAGCGGTCGCGCCCGAGACCGTGCGGAGCGTGACCCCGTCGGTGTCCCGAGCCACCGTCGCCACGCCCTCGCCGGAGTGGATGCGGTCCGCGAACGGCGCGGTCAGGGGCGCGATGTAGGAGGAGGTCCCGCCGACGACGGTCCGCCAGGGGTGGTGGCTCCGCACGCCGAGCAGCCCGTGGTTGGCGAAGAACCGCAGCAGGGTCCCGAGGGGCAAGGTCTCGATGTCCTGCGTCCCCGACGACCAGATGGCGGCGGCCATCGGCTGCAGGTAGTGGTGACGGAACCCGTGCCCGAAGCCTGCGGTCTCGAGGAAGTGCCCGAGGGAGACACCCGCGGCACGGGGGTCGTCCACGAGTCGCGACCCGAGGCGGTTGAACCGGGTGATGTCGGCCAGCATCCGGAGGTAGGAGGGCGCCGCGAGGTTGCGCGGTTGCGCCACGATCCCGCGGGCGCTGCCGGCGTACTCGAGGTCGCAGCGTTCGCACCGCAGCGACCACGACATGTCCGACGGCTGCGTCGCGACGCCGAGCTCGTCGAACAGCGCGACGAGCAGGGGGTAGGTGGCCTCGTTGTAGACGATGAAGCCGGTGTCGACCGGCAGCTCACCCTCCGTCCGGGCACGCGGGTCGGCCGGCGACGCCGGCACGCGGGACCCGGACGGTGTGGGTGTGACCACCGAGTCGAGGTTCGCGCTCGAAGACGTGGACCTCGTGGTGGCGCGAGAGCAGGTAGGCGCTCGCGAGCCCGGAGATCCCGGTCCCGATGACGGCGATGCGCACGACGTCCTGTGCTCCCGACGGTCCGGACGTTCGGGGCGCACGGCTCCGCCGGGTTGGCCGTGCCCCCGTCCCCGTCGCGCGGCGGCACCCGCCGTCCCGCCGCCGCCCCACGCGCGCCGCGCCACGCGCGCCGTCGGCCACCCCGAGCCGGCCGTCCCGCCGCGGCCGGCGGGAGCGGTCCGCCGTGCCCGTCGCTTCGCGCAGTGTGACGCCGAACGCGCGAGGGAACCGTGACCGCACCGCTCCTGCGGTGGTGGTGGTAACCACCACCGCTGCCGCCCCTCGGGCGGTGCGCCGGGGCGGCCAGGACGGGACGCCAGGGTCGTCGCCTAGGGTCGGCGGTACCCGACCCGGAGCCCGCGGGTGACACCTGCTGATCGCCGAGGACGACTACCTCGTGCGCGAGGGCGCGCGGGCGGTGCTCGACGCGGTCGACGGGCTCGAGGTGTGCGGGACGGCAGACGGTCCCGACGGGCTGCTCGGGCTGTTGGCCGAGGACACGGTCGACGTGGTCATCCTCGACATCCGCATGCCGCCGACCTTCACCACCGAGGGCATCGAGCTGGCCCGATCTGGTCCGGCGTGACCACCCCGGCACCGGGATCGTGGTGCTCTCGCAGCACGCGGACCCGGAGTACGCGCTCGAGCTGCTCGAGGACGGATCGAGCGGCGTCGCCTACCTGCTCAAGGAACGGCTCGGCGACGTCGACCGGCTGCTGCAGGCCATCGACGAGGTCCGCGCCGGCGGGTCGATGCTCGACCCCAAGATCGTGTCCGCGCTGCTCGAGGCGCAGCGTCGACGCACCGCCTCGCGGCTGGCCGGCCTGACGCCGCGCGAGCTCGAGGTGCTACGACTGATGGCGTCGGGGAAGGGGAACGCCGCCATCGCCCGGGAGCTCACGATCAGCGACCGGTCCGTCGAGAAGCACTCCAACGCCATCTTCCGCAAGCTCGGGCTCTCCGAGGAACTCGACCTCAACCGCCGCGTCGCCGCGGTGCTGTTCTACCTCCAGCGCGGGGACCTCGACGACGGCAGGGCGCGTCGACCGGTAGCAGGGCAGTCACGCGCATCCCCTCCCCCGGCGCAGCGACGATGCGCAGGCGTGCCGCCGAGCGCGTTGACGCGGTCCCGCAGGTTCTGCAGACCACCGCTCCGGCTCAGCGCCGCCGGGTCGAACCCCCGCCCTCGTCGACCACCTCGATCCGGAGCGCGTCACCCTCGTGGATGACGCGACCTCGATGCGGTCGGTGTCGGCGTGCTTGAGCGCGTTGGTCACCGCCTCCGAGGCGAGGAAGTACGCGCCCGCTTCGACGACCTCGTCGAGGCGCGGCAGCGGGTCCGGGTCGAGCTTCACGACGACCTCCACCTCGGTGCGGGCGGCGAGGCGAGCGCATCGCGCCCCCGAGGCCACGGTCGCGCAGGATCGAGGGGTAGAGCGCCTGCGCGGTGGCTCGGAGCTCGTCGAGCAGCTCGTCGATCGACTTCGGCGAGCTCACGGGTGATCCGGTCGACGGCGTCCGGGTCGCGTTCGATGCGCGCGCGGCAGGCACCCACCTGCATCCGCAGCACGACCAGCCGCTGCTGGATGCCATCGTGCAGGTCGTGTGCGAGACGCTGGCGTTCGCGGTCGCCCGACCCGACCACCCGACGGGCCGCCTCCTGCAGCGCCTCGGCCTGCTGACCGATGACCAGCAGCTGCGCCCGCAGCGCCCGGCGCATGCGCTCGAGCGCCTCGCTGAGCTGACCGATCTCGTCCTGGCCGTGGACCTCGAACGGGCTCGTCGAGCTGACCGCCAGCGATGGCCCGCGCCGTCCGCGTGAGCCGGATCAGCGGGCGCGTCAGTGACGGCGCGAAGGCCAGGGCGAGCACGCCGCCGACAGCCAGGAACAGCACCACCATCAGCGCCCGGTACCGGCGCAGCCGCGCATCGAGCGGCGCCAGCGGGTCGTCGATGAGCAGTCCGACGTGGCCGGTCGTCCCCCACGCGTCGTCGGTCGCGATCGGCAGGTACTGGACCAGTCGGTCCCCGTCGGCCGGATCGGTGCACGCCCGGCTCCGTCACATCGCCGGCGGCGGCTGCGTCGACGCCCGCTCGCCCTCGATGCGTCGAGGCGACCACGCGCCCGCCGACGACCAGCTCGACGTCGTCGACACCGACGAGGTCGCGAACGCCGCGCGCGTACTGCTCGTCGAGCGCGCTGCCCGACGACGAGGACCGACGTGCTCCGCTCCGTCGGCGAACGGCAGCGTGTAGACCACCCCCACCCGGACGGCCGCCGTCGATGCCCTCGAGCGGGACCACCCGTCGCTGGCCGCGCCGGGAGGTCAGGGCCGCCACCAGGTCCCGGTCGGTGACCGGCGGCGGAGACACCCGCGCGCGCCGCGGCGGCTCCAGCAGCGGCTGCCCGGTGTCGAGATCGAACGCCTCGGCGAGGCTGAAGCGTCCCGCCAGGCGGGCGAGGCTGGTGGTGTCCAGCAGCGCCCGGGCGTTGTCGGTGCGATCTGTGACCTGCTGCACGAACGCCGACAGGCTCCGGACGGTGCCGGCCTCCTCGCCGCGGAGCTGGTTGCGGTAGGCCGGCGCCTGCTCGGCGGTGAGCTCCCGGGTCGCGGTCCTCGATCTCGGAGCGGGTCAGGGTCGACTCGAGACCAGGAGCGTGGCGAGGCTGGCCAACGCCGAGGACCGCGACGAAGGCGCCGAACAGCTTCAGGACCAGGGAGCGGGCGAGCCACGAGCGACCGGCGGACGTCACCGGCCGATCCGCTCCGCCAGGACCTGCAGCTCGGCGAGCGCGCTCGGAGGCGTCCTGCTGCCCCTTGAGCACGCGTTCGAGCGTGGCCGAGAACGCCGCGGAGAGCTCGGGGTAGGCGATCAACGGCATGACGTCGGCCTCCGGGAGCTCCGCGACGAAGGCCGCGAGGTCCGGCTGCTCGCGGAAGAGCGGATCGTCGTAGACGGCCACGCGTGCCGGGAGGCGACCCTCGTCTGCGGCCAGGGTCCGGCCCACGTCGGCAGCGGTCAGCGCGAGCGCGAAGGCGAAGGCCAGGTCCGGCAGCTCGGCACCTCGCGGCACGAACAGGCTGCTGCCACCGAGCACCGTGCCCGTGTCCCCTTCCCCGCGCGGCAGCGGGAGCACCAGCAGGTCGTCACCGATGCTCGGGTCCGGGACCCTCCGCGTGAGCGGCAGGTCCCAGGACCCCGTCGCGTGCAACGCCACGGAGCCGGCGGTCAACGACTGGATCGCGTCGAGCGACAGGTCCGGTGCGAACGGCGGGGTCCCGACGCCCTCGCTGGCGAGCGCGCCGAGCAGCTCGACGGCCGCGACCACGCGGGGGTCGTCGAAGGTGAACGTGACCGTGCCCGCAGCGTCGCGGGCGAGCAGGTCCCCGCCGAACGCGCGGATCCAGCCGTACGCGATCCACGTCGACGACGAGACGGTGATGGCGTGCTCCACGCCCTCGGTCGCCCGGATGGTACGCGCCGCGTCGAGGAACCGGTCGGCGTCAGCCAGGTCCTCGGGCGCCAACCCCGACGCGCGGAGCGCGTTCGAGTTGGCGAGGAGGACGAGCGCGTTGACGTCGAGCGGGACCCCGTAGCGGGTCCCCTCCCAGGTCACGTCGTCGACGGCGCCGGGGAGGTAGTCCGAGGGCTGCAGACCCGCGTCGCGCCAGCGGTCGTCGAGCGGTTCCGCCAGGCCGTCGGCGGCCGCGGCGAACGCGTGCCAGTGGGCCAGGTCGAAGGGGTCGCCGAGATCGTGGGCGTTGCGGACCAGGTCCGGGATCTGGGAGAACGGTGCGGCCTGGACCTGGACGCGGACACCGTGCTCGCGTTCGAAGTCCCGGACCACCTGCCGGACCGTCGGGGCGCTCTCCCAGTCGTCAGCCAGCACCACGGTGAGCGTCGGCGGTGGTGCCGCGACGGAGCCCGCCGCGCAGCCGGTCAGGAGTGCGAGCGCGGAGGTCAGTGCCACCAGCCGTCGCACGACACCTCCGGTCCCGATCAGGCGTCCTCGGACGCCTGGTCCTCCTGCGCCACGTCCCCGGTGTCTTCACCGCCGGGCTCGCTGCCGCTGCCCGCATCGACGTCCGACGTGGCTCCGTCCCCGCCACCGGGCGCGTCGTCCGCGGCCTCGGCGTCCGCACCGGCACCGGTGCCGGTGCCCTCGGCCGGGTCGTCGGCCTCGCCGAGGTTCTCGGCGCCGTCCTCGGCTTCGGCCTCGGCCCGTGCGGCTTCCTCCTCGGCGGCACGCTCGGCCACGGTGGGCTCGAGGAAGTCCGGCGGGAGGATGAAGGCCAGCAGCCCGACGGCGACGACCACGGAGGCGAGGAGCAACCCGGCGAGGATGGGGAGCAGCTTCTTCGGCACCGGCGGTCCTCCGACAGGTGGGGCGAGGGCGGCTACGAACGACACGGTCGTGCAGCGGGAGCGGCTGCGACGTCGGCACAGGCTAGTGGAACCGGCCGGCAGCTCCCACCCCGGCGCACCCCCGGACACCGTCGGCTGACGCCCCCAGCACCACCGGTAGCCTGACGAACCGCACCGATCAGGCAGGCAGACGTGGACGAGGGTCGAGGCGACCGGTTCGCGGTCCTGCCCGGCGGGTGGTGCCGGGAGGTCAACCTCCGCGACGGGTCCCCGGCCCTGCTGCGACAGATCCGGCCGTCGGACCGGGACGACCTCGCCGAAGGCATCCGCCGGTTGTCGCCGGCATCGCGCTACCTCCGGTTCCAACGCGTCGTCGAGGAGCTCGGCGAGGAGCAGCTGCGGTACCTGACCGACGTCGACCACCACGATCACGAAGCGATCGTTGCCCTCGACCGGCGCCGGCCGGACCGCCCCGGCATCGGCGTGGCCCGCTACATCCGCGAGCCGTTCGAACCGACCGTGGCCGAGGCTGCCATCACGGTCGCCGACGAGTACCAGGGACAGGGTGCCGGCACCCTGCTGCTCGGTGCTCTCGCGGCGCGGGCGCGCGCGGCGGGGATCGAGACCTTCCGGAGCTACGTGCTGGACGGGAACACCGCGATGCTCGAGGTGTTCGACCACCTCGGCGCGGTCCGCGAGCTCGAGACCGATGGGCTGTGGCGGGTCGACCTGTCCGTCCCGGAGGAGGACGGGTCACGCCCTCGCTCCGGTGCGGCCAAGGCCTTCCACGAGGCTGCGCGCGACGAACACCGCCTGGTCAGCTACCTGCCCCCCATCTGGTCGCGCCGCCGGCGCTCACGCCCGGCGACGGACCTCGGCGAGGAGACGGCCGGCGCGGGCACGCTCGAGGACGACGACACCGACGAGCTGTTGCAGCTGCGTGCCGAGCTCGAGGGGTGGCTCGGCGACCCGGACGAGCGGTGACGCTCCGCATCGCCCGCCTCCTCGGCGGGCTGACCCTCTGCGGTTGGGGCATCGCCAGCATGGTCGCCGCCGACCTCGGCCTCGGCCCGTGGGACGTGCTGCACGAGGGGATCGCCACCCGGACCGGGATCGGCATCGGCACGGTCAGCATCGGCGTGGGCGCGCTGGTGCTGCTCGCGTGGCTCCCGCTCCGCGAACGCCCGGGCCCCGGCACGATCGCCAACGTGATCGTCATCGGCGTGGTCATCGACCTGACCCTGCTGGTGCTGGAGACCCCGTCGTCGCTGGTCGCACGGCTCGCGCTCTGCGCGGCCGGGCCGGTGCTGTTCGGGGTCGGGTCCGGGTTCTACCTCGGGTCCCGCTTCGGCTCGGGACCGCGGGACGGGTTGATGACCGGGCTCGCGAGGCGAGGGATGCAGCGTGGCCGCCGCACGCACGGGCATCGAGGTCTCGGCGCTCGCGATCGGCTGGCTGCTCGGCGGCACGGTCGGGCTCGGGACGATCCTGTTCGCCGTCAGCATCGGCCCGCTCGTGCAGCTGAGCCTGCGCTGGCTGACCGTCCCGGTCCCCCCGCCCGAGGGCGTGCGCTCGGCCCGGTAGGTCGCTGCCTCTCAGCGGCAGAGCGGGCTGATCGTCGGCCACGGGTTGACCCACGACCCGCCGTAGCGCCGACCGATGTGGTTGTGCGGCGGCGTTCCGCGGGCGTTCCCGGAGGTGCCGACCGTGCCGACCTCCTCGCCGCGAGCGACGGTGGTCCCCGGCCCGATGCCCGACGCCACGGACTCGAGGTGGGCGTTGTACCACTCGCTCCCGTCGGCGGTCCGGTACGACACGGTGAGCCCACCGAGCCCGGAGTCGGTCCGGTTCACCCGGGTCACGACGCCGGCGTCGATGGCCACGATCGGGGTGCCACGAGCGGCGAAGATGTCGTTGCCCTGGTGGCTGCGGCTGCCCGACCGCGGATCGCCCCAGTCGTTGGAGAAGTCCCGACCCGCGACCGCTCCGACCACGGGACAGACCCCCGAGACGGCGGGCCCACCGGCGCTGCCGGCGTTGCCGCTGCCCGATCCCGATCGGCTCGACGCGCGCTCGGCCGCGGCAGCCGCTTCCGCGGCGATGCGGCGGGCGGCCAGCTCGCTGGCGAGCTCGCCCTCGCGAGCCGCCACGCGGGAGAGCGCCCGCTCCGCCTCGACCGTCTCGGCGCGCAGCTGGGTCACGAGCTGTGACTGGCGAGCTTCCTCCGTCGCGACCTCACGTGCCAGGGCCGCTGCGTCCTCACGCAGCTGCGTGGTGCGGCGCACCTGCGCCGCGGCGTCCGCGGCGGCCTGTGCCGCCTGCGCCCGGGTGCGCGCGGCGTCGTCGGTGAGCCGCGTCAACCGGTCGCGCAGCTCGGCGACCTCGGCCACGAGGGCGCCTTGGGCGTCGATGACCATCGCGATCTGACGCATGCCGACGGCCAGCTCGTTCGGGTCCTGCGCACGCCGGACGACCTCGAAGGCCATGGACCCGGCGCGGGCTCCCGCGGACCCGAACTTGTAGGCCGCCGCAGCCTGCCCGGCGAGGTTGCCCTCCTGGACCGCGAGCTCCTCCTGCGTGCTCACCAGCACGCGCTCGGCCCGCTCGTGCGCCGCGACGGCGCGTCGACGTTCGCGTTCCGCCTCGGTGCCGGCAGCCTCGGCCAACGCCAGCTGACCCTCGGCGGCGCGCAGGCGTCCGCGGGCGTCGATGACCCGCGCGCCGACGGCGGCCAGCTCCTCCTCGGCGGCGGCGAGTCGTCCGCGGCGTTCCCCCAGCTCCGAGCCGAGCTCGGCGGCCTCGTCGCGGGTGCGGTCGAGCTCGCGCTGCAGGTCACCGTCCGAGGGTTGCGCGGTGGCGACCGTGGGCGCGAGCAGGGCCACCGCGAGCACGCCGGCGCCCGCGATCCGAGCCATCGAGACGGAGCGCAGCGAAGATCCTCAGGTCGGGAGCAGGGGCACACGCGTGGCACCGGTCGGTCCCGGTCCGCCCGGGAACGAGCACCTACGCCCATCGGCCGGTCCGCACCCGGCGATAGGGCGCGGGCACCCGCGAACGACGGACGGCGACGATGGTGCCACAGATCGTGTGCTGGAGCCACGGTGGTCGACACGAGCGCACTCCTGCAACACCCGGTCCAGCCAGCGCATCCCGGGAACTCGCCCCCGGTCAGGTCACCGCAGGGTGGCGACCCCGCCGTCGACCGGCACGATGGCACCCGTGGTGTACGCCCCAGCTCTCGATGCGAGGTAGATCAGGGTCCCGGCGAGGTCCTCGGCCTCCCCGAGCCGGCCGCGCGGGATCGCCGCGCCGATCTGGTCGGCGTGCTCCATCAGGTGGGCGGTCATCTTCGAGGGGTACAGGCCCGGCGCGATCGCGTTGACGGTCACGTGGCGCGGGGCGAGCACCTTGCCGAGGTGGCGGGTGAGGTGGTGCACGGCGGCCTTGGATGCCGAGTACGCGAAGGAATCGAACCCGGGGATCTGGATGCCGTCGACCGACCCGATGTTCACCACCCGCGCCGGGTCCTGCGGGGTGGCGGCAGCTTCGAGCTGCGGGAGCAGCGCCTGGGTGAGCAGGAAGACCCCACGCACGTTGAGGTCCATCACCTTGTCGAACCCCTCCACGGGGTAGTCGCCGATCGGTGCACCCCACGTCGCGCCGGCGTTGTTGACCAGGACGTGCAACGCCGGCTCGCGTCCGGCGATCGCCGCAGCCAGCGCGTCGCAGCCCTCGGGGGTCGCCAGATCCGCCTGCAGGGCGGTCACGTCACCACCGACACCGCGGAGCTCCTCGGCGACCTCCTCACACGCGGCGAGCTTGCGCGACGCCACGTAGACCTTCGCGCCCGCCGCGACGAGCCCGTGCGCGAGCATCTCCCCGATGCCACGCGACCCACCGGTGACGAGGGCGACCTTGCCCTCGAGGCTGAACAGCGACGACAGGTCCACGGCAGGCTCCTCGGGATCGGACGGCGGCGGACCCTACCGTCCGTCTCGGAACGGATGACGGGTCCGCGTTCCGTGCGCCTCGGCCCGCGGACTACCGTCGCCGTGAGCTGAAGTCAGGAGCCGTGGTGCCGCAGGATGTCCTCCGCATCGCCAACGCGTCCGGGTTCTACGGCGACCGACTGGCGGCCGCGCGTGAGATGGTCCAGGGCGGCGACATCGACGTCCTGACCGGGGACTACCTCGCCGAGCTGACGATGTTGATCCTGTGGCGCGGTCGTCAGAAGGCGCCCGACACCGGCTACGCGCGCACCTTCCTGAAGCAGGCCCGCGAGGTGCTGGCGCCGTGCATCGACCGCGGCATCCGCGTCGTCGTCAACGCCGGCGGACTGAACCCGACCGGGTTGGCCGACGCGCTCCGCGAGCTCGCAGCCGAGCTCGGCGTCGACGCGACGATCGCCCACGTCGAGGGTGACGACCTGCTGTCCCGGCTCGACGAGCTGCAGCAGGGCGGGCACGGACTCCGGCACCTCGACACCGGCGAACCGCTCGGCGACCTGCGCATCCCACCGGTCACCGCCAACGCCTACCTCGGTGGGTGGGGTATCGCCGTAGCGCTCGGGGCCGGCGCTGACGTCGTGGTGACCGGGCGGGTCACGGACGCGTCGCTCGTCGTCGGGCCAGGAGCCTGGCGGTTCGGGTGGGCGCGCGACGACTGGGACGCCCTCGCCGGCGCCGTCGTGGCCGGCCACGCCATCGAGTGCGGCGCCCACGTCACCGGCGGCAACTACGCCTTCTTCACCGAGGTCCCCGGCATCGACCACGTCGGCTTCCCGATCGCCGAGCTCCACGCCGACGGCAGCAGCGTCATCACCAAGCACGACGGCACCGGCGGCCTGGTCGACACCGGCACGGTCACCGCCCAGCTGCTCTACGAGATCGGTGGGTCGAGGTACCTGAACCCGGACGTGGTGACGCGCTTCGACTCGGTCGCGCTCGAGAGCGACGGACCCGACAGGGTCCGCATCAGCGGCGTCCGCGGGGAACCGCCGACCCCGGAGCTGAAGGTCGCGATCAACACCATCGGTGGGTTCCGCAACCGGGCGACGTTCGTGCTCACCGGGCTGGACATCGAGGCCAAGGCCGACCTCGTCCGCCGCCAGCTCGGCGCCCGGATCGACCTCGATGCACTCGACCGCGTCGACTGGCGGCTCGTTCGCTCGGACCACGCGGACGCGGCCACGAACGCCGAGGCGACCGCCACGCTGACCCTGACCGTCCAGCACCACGACGCGGCCCCGATCGGACGGAAGGGCTTCGCCGACGCCTGCGTCGAGATCGGGCTGGCGTCGTACCCGGGCTTCACCCTGACCGCTCCCCCCGCGGACGCCGAACCCTTCGGTCGCTACTGGCCGACCCTGGTCTCGGCCGACGAGGTCACCGAGCTGGTGGTCACGGGCGACGGCACCCGCACGGAGGTGGCACCGACCGGGACCCGGCACGGCGTCCCGCTCGAGGGCCGTGACCCCGTCCCGGTCGCGGTGCCCGGGTGGCCTCCGGACCCCCTCCCGCCCCCGGCCGTGACCCCGGAGCCGCCCACGACGCTGGCGCCGCTCGGAACGCTGGCCGGCGCGCGCAGCGGGGACAAGGGCGGTGACGCGAACGTCGGGCTCTGGGTCCGCGACCCCTCGCGGTACGGGTGGCTCCTGCACGTCGCCGGCACCCCGGACGCGATCCGCCGACTCCTCCCCGAGGCAGCCGACCTCGCCATCGAGGTGCACCACCTCCCGAACCTCCGCGCGGTCAACATCGTCGTCCACGGGTTGCTCGACGAGGGCGTCGCGTCTGCCACCCGTCCCGACCCCCAGGCCAAGGGCCTCGGCGAGTACCTGCGCAGCCGCCACGTCCCCATCCCGACGTCCTGGCTCCCCTGACGCGCCCCGGCTCCCGTGGGGATACCGAGTCGTCGCCGCACGGAACCCGCACGGACGCGTGTTCCGTGCCACCGCGCCGTCCGAGCAACCTGGGCAACGCACGGAACCCGCACGGACGCGTGTTCCGTGCCACCTCGCCGTCCGAGCAACCCGGGCAACGCACGGAACCCGCACGGACGCGTGTTCCGTGCCGCGCGGCGGGGCCCCGGCGCCGAGGGGTCAGGGGGCCCGGTAGCGCGCGCCCTCGCCGGTCCCCGTGCGCATCACCGCACCCGCCTCGAACAGGGCATCGAGCTCCTCTCGGACCTCACCCTCGTCCCGACCGAGCGCCGTCGACAGGGAGCCGACCGAACCCACCCGCTGCGCCCGCAGCTCGGCGAGCAGGAGCTCCTGGTCCGCCGCCTCGGCGCCGTCACCGGCCGCGAGGCGCCACGCCGTCGCCGCGGCCCGCTCGATGAGGCGGACGAACGGCCGTGGGTCGTCGACGCCGGGGGGATCGCCGAGCTGCCGCACCAGGGCAGCCGGGTCCTGCACCGGGTGGGGGGCGAGGACGACGGCGTCGATGTCCCCGCGGGCGGCGTACAGACCGGCGGTGAGGTCGAGGTCCGCACCGGGGTCGGGGGCCGGGTCGCCGCGGTGGGTACGGAGGGCGCCGAGGAGCTGGTCCCGCGTGCGACCGCGCAGCAGGAGCAGCAGGAACGGGTCCCGCGCGAAGGCGGACCCCGCCGCGGTGTGCACGGCCGCGACGTGACGGCACCAGGTGGTGCGCTCCGTGCAGGTGCACGAGCGGCGCAGGTCGTCGGCGGTCGGCACCAGGGGGACGCCGACCTCGGCGAGGACCTCGGCAGCCTCCTCGGGGAGCTGCCCGTCGAGCAGGGCCGCGGTGGACCGGACCTGCGAGGCGAGCGCCGAGACGGCCGCGGCCCACGCGTGGTCGTCGGGGACCGGCCAGGACAGCTCGACGCGGTAGGGGCTGACGCGATCCTCGCGTACGCGTCCCGTGATCGTCCCGCGTCGGATCTCGAGGTCGTGCACGGCACCGCGCCGAGCCGCCGCCCGGCCGCGCTGGACCCGCCGCGCGTTCGCCGCCCCGACCCCGGCGAGGAGGTCGAGCCAGCGGTCGGCGGCCCAGGTCGTCGAGGGCGGTGGTGCGGCCACGGTCTGCGGCCGCTCGGGGGGCGCGTCGGGTCGTTCACACGCGACCGCCCGGGATGGCGGTGAGGGTCGGGCGGCCGAGCGGCGGCATCGGCGCGGGCTCGTCCGCCTCGTCGTCCTCGTCCGCGAGGTCGGTGGAGGACAGCTCGACCAGCTCACGCAGCTGCGCGTCGTCGAGCTCGGTCAGCCACGTCTCGCCCGCCTCGACGACGGCGTCCGCGAGCGCGCGCTTGCGGTCGAGCAGGTCGGCGATGCGATCCTCGATGGTCCCCCCGGTGACCAGGGTGTGCACGGTGACCGTGCGGGTCTGACCGATGCGGTGGGCTCGGTCGGTCGCCTGGTCCTCGACGGCGGGGTTCCACCAGCGGTCGAAGTGCACGACGTGGCTGGCACGGGTCAGGTTCAGACCGGTCCCACCCGCGCGGAGGGACACCAGCAGGATCGGGGGCGCGTCCTCGTCCTCCTGGAAGCGCGCCACCATGGCGTCACGGGCGGCGAGCGGGACGCCCCCGTGGAGGAACGGGACGTCGGGCAGGCCGAGCGTGGTCGCCAGGTGCCGGGACAGCAGGTGGCCCATCTCGCGGAACTGGGTGAAGACCAGCGCCCGTTCGCCACCGTCGACGACCTCGCCGAGCACCTCGGTGACGCGCGCGAGCTTGCCGGATCGACCCTCGAGCCGATCGGCGCCGGTGCGCGGGTCGGTGCCGTCCCGCAGGTACTGCGCCGGGTGGTTGCAGATCTGCTTGAGGGCGGTGAGGAGGGCGAGGATCCGTCCGCGGCGCTCGAACGCCGTGGCGCCGAGGCCGGCACCGTCGAAGGCGTTGTCGATGGCCGCCTGGTAGAGCGCCGCCTGCTCGCGGGTGAGCGAGCACGCGACGGTGAGCTCCTGCTTGGGTGGCAGGTCGACCGCGACCTCCGGGTCGGACTTCAGCCGCCGGAGCACGAACGGCGCCACCAGCTGCCGGAGCCGGGACGCCGCGTGCTGGTCGTGCCAGCGCTCGACCGGCACGGCGAAGCGCTCGTTGAACGCGCGCTGCGAGCCGAGCAGGCCCGGGTTGGTGACGTCGACGATCGCCCAGAGCTCCGACAGCCGGTTCTCGATGGGCGTCCCCGTCATCGCGATGCGTGTGCGGGCCTCGAGCGACCGTGCCGCCTTGGCTCCCTTGGACGACGGGTTCTTGATCTGCTGTGCTTCGTCCAGGACGACGACGTCCCAGTCGAGGCTCTCGAGCAGCCCGATGTCGCGTCGGAGCAGCGCGTACGAGGTGATCACGACGGTGCCCGGCCGGAACACCCGGCGGGTCACCGCGCGGTCCGGGCCGTGGTGACGCACGACCGTCACGTCCGGCGCGAACCGGGCGAACTCGCGCTCCCAGTTGCCGACCACCGAGGTCGGGCAGACCACCAGGTGGGGGCGGTCCTGGGTACGCGAGGCGAGCAGGGCGATGGCCATGATGGTCTTGCCGAGGCCCATCTGGTCGGCGAGAACACCACCGAGCCCCAGCTCGGACAGGCGCTGCATCCAGGCGATCCCGCGCTCCTGGTAGGGGCGCAGCTCGCCGTGGAAGTCGACGATGTGCGCGTCCCCGGGGGCGTCCGCGGTCCGCAGCTGTTCGAGCAACCGGCCGAGGTCGCCGTCCGCGACCGTCTCGACCCAGCCGAGGTCGTCGACGTAGGTCTGGCCGGACAGGGCCGCGGCGAGCGCCTCGGTGAGTTCGAGCGAGGCCGACGATCCGGCGAGCTCCGCCAGCCGGTCGGTCTCGTCGTGGTCGACGCGGACCCAGGTCCCCCGCCACCGCACGAGCGGCTGCTTGAGCGCCACGATGTCGGCGAACTCCTCGGCGGACAAGGTGTCGTCGCCGAGCGCCACCTCGTAGGCGAGGTCGGTCAGCGAGGTGAGACCGAGCGGAGCGGCGCCCTCGACCCGTGGGGCCGTCGGGGTGGCTCGGCCGATCCGCACGCGCAGACGCAGCCGCTGCTCGCCGGCCTGGCGGAGCTCGGCGGGGACCTGGACGCCGATACCGCCGGCCGCGAGCGCGTCGGTCCCGCCGGCGAGCAGGTCCGCGACGTCCGCGCCGGACAGGTCGAGACCGACGGGTCGGACCTCGGACAGGCTGCGATCGATCGGTGCGTACAGCCGGGCGGCCACCGCCAGACCGCGGACCAGCACCGCTTCGGCGTCGTCCACGCGACGGCCCGCGAGCTCGAGGCCACGCCCGGCGCCCTCCCAGACGTCCTCGGCGGCGACGGTCGTCTCGGGGTCGTCGGTCGACTGCAGCAGGTAGGTGAGGCGCCACGGTGCGTCGGTCGCGCCGAGCCGATCGGCCTCCCCGTCCGCGGCGTCCGCGCCGTCCGGGAACGGTGGCGGGCGGAGCCGCACCGCCAACCTGGCCGCGGCACCACGGTCGCGGCCGAGCAGGGGCGCCGACCAGTCCTCGACCTCCTCGGCGAGGTCGTCGACACCGACGCGGAGGTGGGCGACGGTCGGATCCGCGGCCGTGAGGGCGTCGGCCCACATCTCGGGCCACGGCCGTCGCGGCCCGCGCCGGCGCGCATCGAGCAGGGGGCGGCGGCCCTCGCGGGCGCAGGCGTCCGCGACCGCGTCGACGAAGGCGAGCAGCAGCTCCTCGGCGCCCCAGAGCCGTCCGTCGGGGCGTCGCAGGGCGTGCGCTGCGACGGGCAGCGGCGCCGGCGAGCTGGGCGAGTCGGCCGTCACCGTCGGCGGCGACCCGCCAGCGCCCCCGGCCCGTCCCCGGCGTGGTCGCGGGTCGGAACGTCGGCAGGATGCGGCCCGCGGCGACGAGCTCGAGAGCCAGCTTCGCCGCCGCGGACCACCCGAGGACCGCGGCGCGACGGACGGCGCCACGCCGGCCAGTCGGCGCCCGGTGGCAGCGTGGCGAGCGTCCGGACGGCGGGGAGGACGGGGAGCAGCCGCGCCGGTCGATCGGTCGGAACCAGCCCACCCTCGACCGGGTCGCACCGTCGCGAGCGACCCCGGTTCACCCGCCGGCAGGCCGAGCTCGTCGGCCGCGGCGGTCGAGGTCGTCGCCGTCGGGGGACCACACGGCGAAACTGCCACCCGCCGGGACGAGGTCGGAGGGGACGAAGGTGAGCTGCGTGCGGGTCAGCTCGTCTCCTCGGTCGATCGTGCGCGGGGCCGGTGGGCGTCCCGACGCGTCCCGTCGCGGCACGGGAGCCGTCCATCGTACGTGTTCGGCGTCACAGCTCCCGACGGCCGGGGCCGGTCCGCTCGACCGCTGCCCCGAACCCCGTACGTTCGTTGCTCCGAACACCGGTGAGGACCGCGCCGACCCTCGGCGCACGATCCGCACCGACGACCCCGTCCCGCCCACGACCCGACGGCAGGAGGGCACCGTGACCGAGACCGACACGGCCGTCGCGACGCGCCGCCCCGACAGCGACCACCCGAGCATCGCCTGGCTCGAGGCCGAGTTCCCGGGCTGGGAGGTCAGCCATCGGGGCCACCTCCGGCTGGGGCCGCGACGAGCTGCGGACGCCTGTGGATCGCGCGGAGCGCCGGGCCACCACCCACAGGCCGAACTGACCGCCGCCAAGCTGCACACCCGGCTGACCGATTACCTGGACCGCGAGGCGCGCCGACGCGCGCTGGCCTCCTGAGCGGCAGCTGCGCGGCACGGCCGGTGGCGCGTCGGGTCGCCTACCGTTGCGAGGGTGAACCTCCTCGACGCGCTGCTCCTGGTCGCCATCGCCATCGCGGTGGCGACCGGCCTCCGCCTCGGCTTCGTGGCGCGCGCCGCGTCGTTCCTCGGGCTCGCGGCGGGCTCGGGCTCGCCACGCTGCACCGTCCCCTACGCGATGGCGATCACCAACGACCGTCAGGCGCCCGTGCGGCTGTTCGTCGGCCTGCTCGTGCTCGCGATCACGGTGACCGTGGTCGCGACCCTGTTCCAGGCGGTCGGCATCCGCGTGCGGCGGTCGGTGGCCGCCTCCCCGCTGTCGTCCCTCGACCGCGGCGCGGGCGCGTTGGCCGGCGTGGGCATCGTCCTGCTCGTGGTCTGGCTCGCCATCCCGGCCGCGTCCGTCGTGCCCGGGTCGATCGCGCAGCAGGTGCGCAGCAGTGCCGTCGTCGAGGCGGTGACCAACCTGACGCCCCCGCCGCCGGACACCGTCCAGGCGCTACGCAACATCGTGACGACCACCCGGTTCCCCGAGGTCTTCGCCGACCTCCAACCGGCCCCGATCACCGGTCCGCCCCCGTCGGAGATCCCCCTCGACGCAGCGGTCGTCGAGCGGGCCACGGCCTCGACCGTGAACGTCGAGGCGGACGGCTGCGGCCGACGCTTCGAGGGCAGCGGGTTCTCGGTCGCCCCCGGCGTCGTGGTGACCAACGCGCACGTGGTCGCGGGGGCGGACGTCGTCGAGGTCCGAACACCGGACGGACCGCTCCTCGGCGCGCGGGTCGTCACCTTCGACCCCGACCGTGACCTCGCGGTCCTCACCGTGCCCGACCTCCGGCAGGAACCGCTCGAGCTCGGGACCATCGAGGTCGGGTCGATGGGGATCGTGATCGGCTACCCGGGCGGACAGGACACCCCACGCGTCGCGCCGGTCGAGATCCGTGACCGCCGCACCGCCATCGGACGGGACATCTACGGACGCGACCGGACCGAGCGCGAGGTCCTGTTCCTCGCGGCCGACCTCCAACAGGGGGACTCCGGGTCGCCGGTCATCGACGCGGCGGGACGCGTCGTCGGGGTGACCTTCGCGATCAGCCCGGACCGTTCCACCGCTGCGTTCGCCCTCGACCGCCCCGAGGTGGACGCCGTGCTCGCCGCCGAGCAGCGACCGGGCTTCACCGGCCCGTGCATCTGACCCCGCCGCTCACCGGGCGGGTCGGTCAGGGTCGCCGGCACCGGGCCGGGGGTCGGCCGCGGCCGTGACGTCGAGCGGATCGCGGACGTCGAGCGGATCGCGGACGTCGTCGGGGAAGCGGTGCACGAGCGCGAGCAGGCCGTAGGCCGGCAGCTCGGGGTCCTCGAGCGGGGCCGACCGTCGGTGGGCGTCCTCGACGAGGTCGCGGACCCGTTCGACCAGGGCGTCGAGCTCGTCGTCGGGGAGGCGGACGACCAGCCGCGCCGACGTTCGCACGGCGTCCGGACCGGAGGCCACGAGTTCGTCGCGGGTGGCGTCGAGCATCGTGGTCGTCGACGTCGGGTACTGGTCGAGCTCGAGCGTCCACGACATGCCGGTGGACCGGTAAGGCTTCTCCCGCGCTCCCGTGGCGCTCATGCGCTCCTCGGAGGGGACCAGGAAACCCGTGGCGACGAGCTGCCGGACGTGGTGCAGCACGGTGGCCGGATCACGCTCGAGTTGGTCGGCGAGTTCCTTGTTGGTCCGCTCGCGGATCCCGCACAGGCGGATGATGCGCTGGCGCAGGGGGTGCGCGAGCGCCTTGGCCTCCGCGGGGGTGGCCGGGCGGCGGGCTCGATCGGTCACCTGGCCAGGCTAGCGCGCGAGTGGTTGACAACCTTCCAACCAGTCGCCAGCATCGGACCTCGACTGGTTGGAACCTTCCCAACCAGTCCCACCCGATGCGCCGCGACGGAGGGTCCGTGTCCACACCTCCCCCTCACGTCCCACCGTCGCCGGCCGACCGGCGACGCTCCTCGCTCGGGTCGGGCTACCGCAACCTGCTCACGGCGGCCGGCTGCGCGAACCTCGCCGACGGGATCATCAAGGTCGCCCTCCCCCTGCTCGCGGTCCGCCTGACCACCTCGCCAGCGCTCGTCGCGGGTGTCGCGTTCGCTGCTGGCCTGCCGTGGCTCCTGGCCACGCTGCACGCCGGCGCGCTGGCGGACCGACTCGACCGCCGACGCACGATGCTCCTCGCGAACATCGCCCGGGCGCTCGTGCTGGCAGCCTTCGCCGGGACCGTCATCGCCGGGCTCGACCGGATCTGGTTGCTCTACGCCGTGGCGCTCGGCGCTCGGCGTCGCCGAGACCCTGCACGACACCTCGGCGCAGTCGTTCCTGCCCCAGCTGGTCGGCCGCGACCGGTTGGCGCGAGCGAACGGCCGCCTCTACGGCATCGAGATCACCGCGAACCAGTTCGTCGGTCCGCCGCTCGGCGCCTTCGTCCTCGCGGCGTCCGCCGTCGCTGCGGTGGCGGTGCCGAGCGCGCTGTTCGCGCTCGCGGCGCTCGCGTTGGCTCGCATCCCCGGCGCGTTCCGACCCGAGCGCTCCGGGCCGGCGACCAGCCTCGGCGCCGACGTCCGCGAGGGACTGCGCGTCCTGTGGGACCACCGGCTGCTGCGCACCTTCGCCTGGATGGTCGGCGTGATGAACCTCGCGGGGACCGCGACGTTCGCGGTGCTCGTGCTGCACGCGCGCGGGCCGATGGGGCTCTCGGAGGGGCAGTACGGGGTGCTCCTGACCGCCTCCGCCGTCGGCTCGCTCCTCGCCAGCCTCGTCACCGAGCGGGTCGAGGCCGCCATCGGACGCGCGTGGTCGCTCCGGCTCTGTGTCGCTGACGGGCGTCGCCGCCGGCATCGTGCCCGCCGTCAGCACCTCCGCCTGGCTCGTGGGCGCGTCGATGGTCCTCTTCGGCATCGGTGTCGTGCTGTGGAACGTCATCGTGGTCTCGTTCCGACAACGCGTGACCCCCGACCGGCTCCTCGGGCGGGTCAACGCCGGGTTCCGCCTGCTCGCGTGGGGGACGATGCCGCTCGGCGCGGCCCTCGCCGGGGTGCTCGGCGAGCTCGCCGGCGTGCGGGCCGTGTTCTGGGCATCCGCCGGCATCGTGGCGCTGCTGTTGCTCGTCCGCATCAGCGACGCCGACCTCGACGCGGCGGACGTCGTCGAGGCACCGCCGCCGTTCAGCCCTTGATCTGGCCGTCCTCGCCCTCCCAGAACGGGGCGCGGAGCTTGAACTTCTGGAGCTTGCCGGTCGCGGTCCGGTCGAGGGCGTCACGGAACTCGATGGCGGTCGGGCACTTGTAGTGGGCCAGGCGCTCCCGGCAGTGAGCGATGAGCTCCTCCTCGGTGACCTCCTGGCCCTCGGCCCGCACGACCAGCGCGACCACGGTCTCGCCCCACCGCTCGTGCGGGACACCGATGACCGCCACCTCGGCCACACCGGGGTGAGCGTGCAGCGTGTCCTCGACCTCGATCGAGGACACGTTCTCGCCTCCGGAGATGATCACGTCCTTCTTGCGGTCGACGATCGACAGGTAGCCCTCGTCGTCGATCGCACCACCGTCACCGGTGTGGAACCAGCCGTCGCGCAGCGCCTCGGCGGACGCGTCGGGCTGTTCCCAGTACCCGGCGAGGATGTGGTTGCCGCGCGCGAGGATCTCGCCTTCGTCGTCGATGGCGACGTCGATCCCCACCGCGGGGACGCCCGCGCGGACCAGCTTGGCCGCGCGGTCGCAGAGGCGTCAGCTCGTCCCACTCCGCCCGCGTGCGGTTGATGGTCAGCAGCGGCGCCGTCTCGGTGAGCCCGTAGATCTGGACGAACTCCCACCCGAGCTCGGTCTCGACGCGTTCGATGGTGCGCGTCGGCGGCGGCGCGCCCGCGACCACGATGCGGACACGCCCACGGCCCGGCACGTCGTCGAGGTCGGCTGCTGCGTCGAGCACCATGGCCACGACCGCCGGGGCACCGCACAGCAGCGTCACGCCGTGCTCGTCGACGCGGCGCAGGATCTCGTGCCCGTCGACCTTGCGGAGCACGATCTGCGGGACCCCCATCGCGGTGACCGCGAAGGGCATCCCCCACCCGTTGGCGTGGAACATCGGCAGCGTGTGGAGGTAGACGTCGCGGTCGTTCACCCCGACGTGCCAACCGAAGGTGGCGGCGTTGAGCCACAGGTTGCGGTGGGTCATCTGCACGCCCTTCGGACGTGCCGTGGTCCCCGAGGTGTAGTTGATGGTCGCGGTGGCGTCCTCGTCGGGTGCCGCCCACGGGCGCGGTTCGACGCCGCGCCGGAAGATGCGGTCGTCGTCACGTCCGAGCACGAAGCGGTGCTCGACGTCGAGGTCGGCGCAGACCTCCTCGAGGTCCGGGTCGACGAGCAGGACGCGCGCGCCGCTGTGCTCGAGGATGTAGCCGATCTCCTCGGCGTTCAACCGGAAGTTCACCGGGACGAGCACACGGCCCGATGCGCACACACCGAAGAAGCTGGTGAGCAGGCGCCCGGCGTTGTGGCTGACCACCGCGACCCGGTCGCCGACCTCGATCCCGAGCTCGTCGAGCCCGGCCGCCTGCGCCCGCCCGAGCTCGGCGAGCTCGCGGTAGCTCAAGCGCCCGAGTGAACCCGCGGGTTGGTCGGGCTCGTCGACGACGGCGGTGCGGTCGGGGTAGACGCGCTCGGCCCGGGCGATGTGGTCGGCGACGGTCAACGGTGTGCGCACGGTTCGCTCCGGCGGTCGGTTCCGGCCGCGGGCCTCGACGGTGCGCGGCGCTCCCTCGGTTCGCTGCAACCGTAGGCGGCGGACCGTCCGTCCGGTGCGGGTGCAGCGGACCTCCTCGGTGCGCTCGTAGCCTCGGGCGCCTTCCACCGACCGACGGGTGCGCCGCTCGTGAGCTCGTGCAGCCAACGTTTCCACGCGACCTTCGTCGCGTCGGAGGCCAGCGATCCCTCGGAGCTTGCCCCCGAGGTGGCCGCTGCCGTGCCGAGCAACGCGGCCCGGCTGGTCTCCGCCCACACCCTGCAGAACATCGGTGACCTCGTCGTCGATGCCAAGACGGTGCTCACGTGGCTGGTCGCGGCGACCGGAGCGCCCGCAGCGGTCGTGGGGCTGCTCGTGCCGATACGTGACGCCGGGTCGATGGTGCCGCAGGTCCTCCTCGCTCCCCGGGTGCGGCGGCTCGCGGTCCGCAAGTGGGTCTGGGTCGTCGGCGGGCTCGTGCAGGCCGTCGCCGTCGTGGCCATGGCGATCGTCACGGCGACCCTCACGGGCACGGCGGCCGGGGTCGGCCTCCTCGGCACGCTGGCCGTGTTCGCGCTGGCCCGCGCCGCGTCCTCGTTCGCCTCCAAGGACGTGCTCGGGCGCACGCTGCCGAAGGGGCAACGCGGTCAGATCAACGGGCTGAGCACCGTCGGGGCGGGGATCGCCGCCATCACCGTGGGGCTGCTGATGCGCACCATCGGCGGCGAGGACACGGCGGTCTCCACCTACGCGTGGCTGCTCGTGGCGGCAGCCGCCGTGTGGGTCGCAGCGGCCGCCGTCTACTCCCGTGTGCGGGAGGCGCCGGGCGAGCGCGACGTCGGCCCCGCGGTCTCCCCCATCGCGCGCGCCGTGGAGCTCCTGCGTGACGACGCACCCTTCCGCCGGTTCGTGGCGACGCGGTCGCTGCTGCTCGTGTCCGCGTTGAGCCCCCCGTTCGTGGTCGCGCTCGCGACCGAGCGAGGTGGTGCGGGACTCCAGGAGCTCGGTGCGTTCGTCATCTCCAGCGGGATCGCCGCGCTGGTCGCCGGCCGGTTCTGGGGGCGCGCCTCCGACCGTTCGAGCCGCACCACCATGCAGTGGGCGGCTGGCCTGTCCTCGGCGATCATCGTCCTCTTCGTGGCCGCGGTGCGGGTCGACGCCATCGCCGAACTCCCGCTCCTCTACCCCGCCGCCTACCTGCTGCTCGCGGTCGCACACACCGGGTCACGCATCGGACGCAAGACGTACGTGATCGACCTCGCCGAGGGCAACGAGCGGACCGACTACATCGCGGTCTCGAACACCGCGATGGGGCTGATCCTGCTCGTCACCGGGCTGCTGAGCGCAGGTGCAGCCACCCTCGGCGCCGAGGTGGCGCTGCTGTTCCTCGCGGGGCTCGGCGTGCTCGGTGTCGTCGTGGCCGCGTCCCTGCCCGAGGTCAGCGCCGGCGCCGAGCACGCCTGATCGCGATCAGCAGCCGCCGCAGGTCCGGGGATGGTGCCCGTCTGGTCCGGTGATCCGTACCTGCACGAGATCCGCACATCACCACCACGGGTGCCGGACACCTGCGTCGTAGTGTCCCGCCCATGGACACCACCCGCGCCACCATCGCCGTCATCGAGGACGAGGCCATCATCGCCTCGTCGGTCGCGAAGCGTCTGCAGGCGGAGGGCTACCGGGTCGAGATCGCCCACGACGGTCCCGCCGGGGTCGCCCTCGTGGAGCGCGTGCGACCCGACCTCGTGATCCTCGACCTCGGACTGCCGGGGATGGACGGCATCGAGGTGTGCCGACGGATCCAACGGGACCGCCACGTGCCGGTGCTGATGCTCACCGCCCGCGACGACGAGACCGACCTGATCGTCGGGCTCGGCGTCGGCGCCGACGACTACATGACCAAGCCGTTCAGCCCACGCGAGCTCGTCGCCCGGGTCGCCGCCCTCCTACGCCGAAGCGGCCGCGCCCCTGGCTCGGAGGTGACGGACCGCCGGGTCGACGTGGGCGGGCTCGTCATCGACGCCGCCCGCCGGACCGTGGAGCGGTCCGGAGCACCGATCCACCTGACGGCCACCGAGTTCGACCTGCTGCTCCGGCTCGCCGACCGTCCGGGCGTGGTCTGCACCCGCGACCAGCTCCTGCGGGACGTGTGGGGGTACCGCGACGGCGCGTCAACACGGACCGTCGACTCGCACGTCGCATCGCTGCGCCGCAAGCTCGGTGCCGAGGTGATCCGCACGGCCCACGGGGTCGGGTACGCGCTGGCGGAGACCGCCCCGCGGCCCGGGCAGGCCCCGTGAGGCCGCTCGACGGGCTCGGCTCGATCAAGCTCAAGCTCGGTGTCGTCATCGTCGCCGCCGTGACGGTGACCGTCGTCGTGGTCGAGCTCGGCGGCCGCGCCGGCTGGCCGACGATCCCCGTCGCCGCCTCGGCGGTGGTCGTGGCTCTGGTGGTCGTGCAGGTGCTGGCGCACGGCATGACCTCGCCGCTGCGCGAGATGGCCCGCGCGGCGACCAAGCTCGCCGCGGGTGAGGGCCACGAGCCCGTCACGGCGACGTCGCGCGACGAGGTCGGTGCGCTCGGCCGCGCGTTCAACGCGATGGCCGAGGAGCTCGCCGAGACCGAGCGGTTGCGACGCGAGCTGGTCGCGAACGCCGCCCACGAGCTGCGCACCCCCATCGCGGCGTTGCGGGCGGTCGCCGAGAACCTCGTCGACGGCGTCGAGGACGCGGACGCGGCGACGCTCGCCGACGTGCTCGCCCAGACCGAACGGCTCCAGGCGCTCGTCGAGCAACTGCTCGACCTGTCACGGCTCGAGGCCGGTGTCGTCACCCTCGAACGGCGCGAGGTCGACCTGCGCGCCACGGCCGAACGCGCGGCGAGGACCGTCTCGACCGCCGACGGCGGCCCACCGGTGCGCGTGCACATCCCGGCCGGGTCGCTGCTCGCCGAGGTCGACGAGGGCCGGATCCACCAGGTGCTGGTCAACCTGCTCACCAACGCTCGGCGACACGCCCCACCCGGCAGCGAGGTCGAGATCACGGGACGTCGGCGCCTCGGCGACCTCGAGCTCGCCGTGGTCGACGAGGGACCGGGCATCGCCCCGCGCGAGCTCGAGCGCATCTTCGACCGCTTCCACCGCACCGACGACGAACCGGGCACCGGCCGCGGAGGTACCGGGCTCGGCCTGTCGATCTCGCGCGAGATCGTCGAGCGCCACGGTGGTCGGCTGACCGTCGACCCCACGCACCGTCCCGGGTGCCGCCTGGTCGTGACCCTCCCACAGGCGCCTCCCGCCGACGACCGCCAGGAGCCATCCCGTGCCCGCTGACACCTCGACGCTCCCGCCCCCCGTCGGCCCACCGGTCCCGGGCCCCGCTCCGGTGCGCCGGCGCCCGGAGGTGTCGGCACGCCAGCTCGCGCTCGTCGCCGGCGCCGGACTGGTGGCCGCCGTCCTGCTGCCGTACCGCGAGCCCGGCATCGCGCTGGTCCTGGTCGGGTTCGCGGTCGGCGCTGCCGTTCTCACCGCACGCCACCTCGACGACGGCGCGGCGCTCGGTGGCGATCCGTGGCGCTGGTCGTTCGCCGGGCTCGCCCTCGCGCTGGCGGTGCTGCCGGTGCTCACGGACGCGGCCTGGGTGCTGGCGCTGACGGTCCCCGCCTCGGCCGGGCTCGGCCTGCTCGCCGTCGGCGGCGGGCACACCTGGCTCGGCACCATCGCGCCCGCGTTCCGCACGATCGGGCTGACGTTCGCCGGGATCGGCGCGGCTGCGCGTGCCCTCCAGCGGGCGTTCCCCTCCGGCGCGCGGTGGGGCCGTCGCCTACGGACCGGCCTGGTGACCGCGGTCCTGCTCCTGGTGTTCGGCGGCCTGTTCCGGTCGGCCGACGCCGCGTTCGCCGGGCTGCTCGACGTGGTCGTCCCCGACCTGTCCCTGGAGGGGCTGGTCATCCGCGCCGTCGCCGGCGGGATCATCGCGAGCGGCACGCTGACCCTCGTGCTCAGCCGTCCCCGAGCCGACGACGACGAGGTGGCACCGCCGACCTCGTCGCTGACGGGGTCCGAGTGGATCGTGCCGCTCAGCGGGCTCGTGTCCCTGTTCGCGGCCTTCGTCCTCGTGCAGGCCGGGACCCTGTTCGGCGGTGACACGTTCGTGCAGCAGACCTCGGGTCTCACCTACGCAACCCACGCCCGCGAGGGCTTCGCGCAGCTGCTGACGGTCGCCATCCTGACGCTCGGGGTCGTGGCTGCCGCGTCCCGGTACGCCCTCCCTCGCCACGAGCGCGACGTTCGGCTGCGCCGCGGCCTGCTCGCAGGGCTGTGCGTCCTGACGATGGTCGTCCTCGCATCGGCGTTCCAGCGGCTCGCCCTCTACGAGGCGACCTTCGGCTTCACCCGCGACCGGGTGACCGCGCACGCGACCATCCTGTGGCTCGGCGTGCTGTTCGTGCTGGTGCTGATCCTCGGCGCCACCCGCCGGACCGATCACCTCCCCCGGGCCGCCGTGGCGTGGACCGGGCTCGCCCTGCTGGCGTTCGGACTGGTGCAGCCCGACGCGCTCGTCGCCCGGTGGAACCTCGACCGCTTCGAGGCGACGGGTGAGCTCGACCTCTGGCTCCTGTCGACCCTGTCGGCCGACGCCGCACCGGCGATCGCGGAGCTCCCCGCGGAGGTCCGGGCCTGCCTGTGGCACCGCAGGTGGCCGTACGGCGGGTCGCCCGAGCGCCTCGCGTTCCCCGACGATCCGCTCGAGTGGAACCGATCCCGCGCGGTGGCCCGTCAGCTGCCCGCGGCACCGGACGTGCCCTGCCGGGAGCCCGCGGGCGGTTCCTCCCCCTGATGCGGGCCGTCCGACGGGTACGAGCGGTCCGCCTGTGGACGGCCGGCCGTCGTGTCACAGGGGTCGGGCATGATGGGTAGCGATGGGAACGACGACCGCCGCCACCCCCGACCCCGCCGACCGCGAGGGCCGCACCGATCCGCCACCGTTCGGTCTGCCGGTGCTGGCCGAGGTGCCCGAGCTCACGGCGCTGCTGGAGCTCGCGGTCGAGGCCGAACGGACCACCGCGCGGCTGATCGAGCAGCTGCTGGTGCTGTCCGAGACCGGGCTGACCGAGGCGGCGACCGGCGTGCCGCTGGAGCAGTGGCTCGCCGTCGTGGCCCGCTCGACCCGCTCCGACCGTCGCATGTTGATGACCGCCGTCGGGGTGTGCCGACGCCTCCCGTCGCTGCGGGCGGGCTTCGGCGCCGGCGAGGTGTCCTGGTCCCAGCTGCGCGCGGTCGCACTGAAGCTCGAACGGGTACCCCGGCTCCTCGACGATCGACTCGACGGGGCCCTGGCGTCGGCGATCGATGGTGCAGCGGGCGCGGACCCGGACGCCCTGGCCAGGGTCGTGACCTGGACGCTCGCCGAGCTGGGGGACGACGACGCCACCGCCGCCGCGGGCGCGCCGAACGAGGACCTGCTGGTCCTCCAGCCACGCCTGGACGGTAGCGGGGGCCGGTTGTACGGGGATCTGGGTCCGGTCGGGTTCGCGGCCGTGGACGCTGCGACCGACCCCGGCCCCCTCGGGACCGCGACGCGGACCAGCTTCGGGGCAGCCCCGGATGCCGACGGCACGGCGGAGAACCGGAGGACGGTCGGGCAGGCACGGGCAGCGAGGCTGATCGACCTGTGCCGCCGCGGTGGCCCTGACGACCCTCGGCGTGACGCGGGTGAGGCGGGCGGAGCACGGCCGGTGCGACCACCCACGCTGCTGCTCCGCGCCGAACTCGACGCGCTCCTCGGCCGTTCCGGACCGCCCGCCCAGCTCCTGACCACGCTGGCCGGCGGGGTGATGCACTGCGACACCGCGACCGCACGCCGGCTGGTGGACGAGCACGGCGCCGACCTACGTCTGGTGGTGCTCGACGACGGTGCCGTCGTCGGCGTCGGTCGCAGGACCCGCCAGCCCCCCGGCTGGCTCACCGACGCGGCGCTCGCCCTACACGACACGTGCACCGAACCCGGCGCTTGCCCCACGGCCGCCCGGGTCTGCGATCTCGACCACGCCCGACCGACGGCCGCCGCCGGGCCCACCGACGTCGCCAACCTCGCCCCGCTCTGCGCCAGCGCCAACCACCGCAAGGAACGCGACGGTTGGACCGCGACCCAGACGGCCGACGGCACGCGCACCTGGCGCCACGCACGCTCCGGCCTGACCACCCGCACGCTGCCGGCGACGTGGCGGCCACCCGATCGGCGGGGCGACCGCGGCCCGCCCGGCGACCCGCCCCTGGCTGCCGACTCGCCCCCGCCCTTCTGACGCCAGCGTCGTACCACCGCACGGTGCGCGACCACCCTCTCCCCGGGTGGCCGCGCACCCTGCGTGGCCGGACCTACTCGTCGCCCCAGAGTCCGATCTCCGCGCCGAACGTTCGCACGATGGCAGCGACCGGGCCTCGAGCACGGGTCGGATCGCAGCCCGGTCACGTGGCGGCGTGTCGAGCCAGGCGACGACCGTGTCGACGGGGATCCTCGGTTCGACCTCGTTCCACCTCGCGGCGCACGTACGTCGATCCGTCGACCACGTCGCGTCCCGCAGCGACACCAACCCCGCGACGGCGAGCAGCGTCTTGCGCGCGATCCTCGTCGCGAGCCGCGACACCTCGACGTGGCCCTCACCTGCTGAGCTCCACCGCTCGAGGTGCTGAGCGATGTCGCCGTTGAACCCCCGGGCCGCCCGTGCATCCGCCCGGTACTCAGGGAGCCCATCCGCGGGGTCCGCTCCCGAGAGGTGCACGCAGTAGTGGCGGAGGAAGACGCGGAGGCCGTAGCCCTCGTCGCTGCGAGCATCGAGGTCCTCCCAGCCGGCAGGACCGACGCTGACCTCACGACACAGGTGGCTGAACCTCGCCGAGAGGTCGGCGGAGATCCGGTCGGCCTCAGCTGGCGGCAGACCGACCGACAACAGGTCGACGTCGGACGTGGCGACCACCGC
The DNA here is from genome assembly GCA_963850715.1 of uncultured Nitriliruptoraceae bacterium. Classification (GTDB taxonomy): domain Bacteria; phylum Actinomycetota; class Nitriliruptoria; order Nitriliruptorales; family Nitriliruptoraceae; genus Nitriliruptor. The sequence continues at coordinate 549,181 of CAWKMM010000005.1, forward strand.
CGTGCCCGTCGCCACGGAGCCGTAGACGTACAGGCTCGCCCGCCCGGCCACGGCAGCGACGGCAGCCTGGAGCACCTGGTCGTAGATGGGTGCGACGGCCCCACGGGTCGCCCCGGTGCGGATGGTCCCACGCGGCGTGATCCCCTCCCGGGGGTCGTGCATCTCCTCAGGCTCCTTCTGCGCGACGCCAAGTGTGCCGTGCGGACCACGGCGCTCCGGGATCAGCCAGCGACGAGTCGTGCGACCTCGCCGATCAGGGCGACCATCTCGAGGTCGTCGTGGAGCTGGTGCTGGAGGAACACCCGGGACAGGCCGACCTCGGCGTACTCCCCGAGCCGCTCGGCCGCCTGTTCGGGCGTGCCGACGATCCACTCGTCGCGCAGCCCATCCAGCCAGTGGCCCGCGTCGCCGTCGCGTCCGGAGAGCGCCATCAGCCGACGGGCACGATCCTCGACCTCCCGCTCGTCGGCACCGAGGATGCACCCCGTCATCATCGAGAAGACCAGCGGATCGCGGCCGGCCTCCTCGCAGGCGCGGTCGACGTTGGCCTTGCGTTCACGGACCGTCTCCGGGGACGGGAAGGTGGTGTTGTACTCGTCGGCCCACCGGGCGGCGAGGCGCGCGGCGCGTGGCCCGGCGCGGCCCCCGAGGATGATCGGCACGCGCGGTGACTGGACCGGCTTCGGGCGCGCCTCGCAGCCGTCGAGGCGGTAGTGCTCGCCGTGGAAGTCGAACCGGTCCTCGGTCATCTGCCGCACGACGATCTCGAGCTGCTCCTCGAACACGTCGTAGCGGTGACCGAGGTCGTGGAACGGGAAGCCGTAGGTGGTGTGCTCGAGCTCGTGCCAGCCAGCGCCGAGCCCGAGCTCCACGCGGCCGCCCGACACGTGGTCGGCGGTGACCACGTTCTTGCGCGAGCACCGAGGGGTGGCGGAACGAGGCCGGCGACACCATCGTGCCGAGCCGGATGGTCGACGGTGACCTGCCCGAGCGCGGCAAGCGTCACCCAGGCGTCGAGGGAGGAACGTTCCGTCCGGCTCTGGACCGACTGGTAGTGGTCGGAGCGGAACAGGCCCTCGAGCCCGGCCTCCTCGACGGCCGCGGCGATGTCCAGCCACTGCTGCCAGGTGACCGACTCCTGGCCCTCGATCATCAGGTTCACCCGCACGCCGCACGCTCCTGGTCGGTGGTCGCTGCCGTCCCGGTAGCCTGTCACCTCGACCCCGGTCCTGTGGCCGGGGTCGACCGCTCCCCACGTCCCCGCCGGGTGAGCCACCTCTCGACCCACATCGGACCACCCGTGCCTGCCTCGAACCCGTCCCGCCTCGACCGTGGTGATGCCCTGCGCGACGACCTGCGCAACGTCGCCATCATCGCCCACGTCGACCACGGCAAGACCACGCTGGTCGACGCCATGCTGTGGCAGTCCGGCGCGTTCCGCGCCAACCAGGACGTCGACGAACGCGTCATGGACTCCAACGACCTCGAGCGCGAGCGCGGCATCACCATCCTGGCCAAGAACACCGCCATCGAGGTGCCGCTGCCGGACGGTGAGACCACCGCGACCGGGCGCACGTCGGTCACCGTCAACGTGGTCGACACCCCCGGCCACGCCGACTTCGGCGGCGAGGTGGAACGCGCCCTGACGATGGTCGACGCGGCCCTGCTGCTCGTCGACGCCTCCGAGGGCCCGCTCCCCCAGACCCGGTTCGTGCTGCGCAAGGCCCTGGAGCAGAAGATGCCGGTGCTCGTGGTGGTCAACAAGATCGACCGTCCCGACGCCCGCATCGCCGAGGTCGTCGAGGAGGTCTACGACCTGCTGATCGACCTCGGCGCCGACGACGACCAGGTCGACCTGCCGGTGCTCTACACCGTCGCCCAGGACGGCACGGCCACCCTCGACCTCGACGTCCCGGGCACCGACCTCCGGCCGCTGTTCGAGACCCTGCTCGACCACGTCCCGGCGCCGCGCCACGACCCCGAGCACCCGTTCCAGGCGCTGGTGACCAACCTCGACTCCTCGCCGTACCTCGGCCGGCTCGCGCTGTGCCGCATCCAGCAGGGCACCGTCCAGCGCGGCCAGACCGTCGCGTGGTGCCGGGCCGACGGCACCGTCGAGAAGGTCAAGCTCGGCGAGCTCTACCTCACCGAGGCGCTCGAACGCGTCCCAGCGGACTCGGCCGGGCCCGGGCGACCTCATCGCCGTCGCCGGGATCGCCGACGTCACCATCGGCGAGACCCTCGCCGACGCCGACGACCCGCGACCGCTGCCGGTCATCACCGTCGACGAGCCGTCCCTCGGCATGACCATCGGCGTCAACACCTCGCCGCTCGCCGGCCGCGACGGCAACAAGCTCACGGCGCGCCAGATCGAGGCCCGGCTCGAAGCCGAGCTGATCGGCAACGTGTCGCTGCGGGTGCTGCCGACCGAACGTCCCGACACCTGGGAGGTCCAGGGTCGCGGTGAGCTCCAGCTCGCCGTCCTGGTCGAGACCCTGCGCCGCGAGGGCTTCGAGCTCACCGTCGGCAAGCCCCGGGTGGTCACCCAGCGAGGTCGACGGGGTCATCCACGAACCGTTCGAGCGCATGTCGATCGACGTGCCCGAGGACTTCGTCGGCGTCGTCACCCAGCTGCTCGGCCTGCGCAAGGGCCGCATGGAGCAGATGGTCAACCACGGCACCGGCTGGGTCCGGCTCGACTACCGCGTCCCGGCCCGTGGCCTGATCGGCTTCCGCACCGAGTTCCTGACCGAGACCCGCGGCACCGGGATCCTCCACCACGTCTTCGACGGCTTCGAGCCGTGGGTCGGCGAGATCCGCACCCGCGCCAACGGCTCGCTCGTCGCCGACCGCCAGGGCGCGACGACCCAGTTCGCGCTGATCAACCTGCAGGAGCGCGGGCGCTGTTCGTCGCCCCGGGCGTCGACGTCTACGAGGGCATGATCGTCGGCGAGAACGCCCGCTCCGAGGACATGGACGTCAACCCCGCCAAGGAGAAGAAGCTCTCCAACGTGCGCTCGTCCACCGGCGACGAACTGGTCCGTCTCGCGCCGCCCGCGGGCCATGAGCCTCGACCAGGCGCTCGAGTTCATCCGCGAGGACGAGGCCGTCGAGGTCACCCCGAACGCGGTGCGGCTGCGCAAGGTCGAACTGCAGGCCACGATGCGCGGCCGTCAGGCCAAGCGGGCCAAGCAGGGCGCCGCCCCCGCCTGACGCCCACCGCTGGAACCCCACCCGGCTGACCTGGACGCACCCCTGGTCGGACGGACACCGCCGGCCGCCCGCGGTGCCGGTCGGCCGGGCACGGTGCCCGCGTGTTCTCACTCGACGCCGACGACATCGCGGCCCGGACGCCGCCGGACCGGGACCGCGTGGTGGATGCGGTCCGGATCGGTGCCATCAGCCTGGTCGTGCTCGGGCACTGGCTCGTCGCGGTCGTCCTCGTCCACGACGGTGAGCTCGTCACCGGCCGGTTGCTCGACGTCGTGCCGGCCACCCAGTGGCTGACCTACCTGTTCCAGGTCATGCCGCTGTTCTTCCTGGTCGGCGGCGCCGTGAACCTGCCGTCGTGGGAGCGAGCCCGCGCGGAGGGCACCCCGGCCACCGTCTGGATCCGCCGGCGCGCGAGACGGCTCCTCGTCCCCGTGCTGCCGCTGCTGGTGCTCTGGATCCCGTCAGCGTTGCTCCTCGGCCGCGCCGGCATCCCCGAGGACGAGGTCGCGCTCGCCACGCAGACCGCGTTCCTGCCGGTCTGGTTCCTCGCGGTCTACCTGCTGGCCATCGGCCTGCTCCCCCTGACCGCACGGATCCACCATCGGTTCGGCCTGCTCCCCGTGGTCGTGGCGGCGGTCGTCCTCACCGGTGTGGTCGATGCCGCGCACCGGGCGCAGGTGCCGGTGGTCGGGTTCGCCAACTACCTGCTGGTGTGGGCCGGTATCCACCAGCTGGGGTACGGCTGGGCCGACGACACCCTGCCTCGCGGCCGCGGCACGGGCCTCGGCCTCGCCGGTGCGGGCATCGTCGCGTTGCTGGTCCTGGTCGGCGTCGCCGGGTACCCGTTGAGCGTGGTCGCGACCGAGACCGCCACGCGCAACAACACCGACCCGCCGACGCTGGTGCTGTGGGCGCTGACGGTGGTGCAGCTCGGGGTGCTCATCGCCGCGCGACCGACGCTGGACCGGTGGCTGCAGCGAGCCCGGGTCTGGGCACCCGTCGCCGTCGGCGGCAGCGTCATCATCACCGTGTTCCTGTGGCACATGACCGCACTCGTGCTCGCGGCGGCGCTCACCCACCCCACCGGATTGTGGCCGGCGACCGATCAGGTCGACGCGGCGTGGTGGGCGTGGCGACCCCTGTGGTTGGTGCTCTGCGCCGGCGTGCTCGCGGGCCTGGTCGCCGTGTTCCGCCGGTTCGAGCAGCCGCGGGAACCGGTGCCCCGTGACGCGCGTCTGCGGACCGCCGCGGGCGTCGCGGCGACCGTGGCGGGGCTCGCCCTGGTGCTGACCGGTGGGCTCTACACCCCCGATCGGACCAGCGACCTGCCGCTCGGGGCGCTCGGGCTGGTGCTCTTCGGGTTCGGGGCACTCGGGGCCCTCCGACCCCGGCCCGACCGGGTGACCTCCCCTGATCGGGAACGGTGACGTTCCCGCCGGGTTGGTCGGCGCCCACGTGGGCCCGGCAGACTCCCGATCCCCGACCGGAGCCTGCCGTGCCCAGCTGTCGCCTCGAGACCGTCGCCTTCACGGCCACCGCGCCGCTACGGGTCACGGCGACACGCGAGATCATCGCGGGTCCCGACCGCATCTTCGACGCGCTCGCCGACGCTGCTTCGTGGCCGCGGTGGTTCCCAGGTCTCGACCGGGCCCGGTGGACCTCGCCCCTGCCGCACGGGATCGGCTCCACCCGTGAGGTGAAGGTCGGACCGCTACGGGTGGACGAGGAGTTCATCGCCTGGGAGCCCGGGGTGCGGTTCGGCTTCACGTTCGTGTCGACCAACCTGCCCGGCACGCGCGCGGGCGTCGAGCTCGTGGAGCTCCTGCCCGTCACCGCCGACCGGACGCGGGTGTCGTACACGATGGCGCTCGAACCGGTCGGACTGCCCGCTCGGCTCGCGCCGCCGTTGAGGCCGGTCATGCGGATCGCCCTCGGCCGGGGCCTCGCCGGTCTCGACCGGTACCTCGCGACCGACGGCTGAGAGCCGGCTCGAGCTAGAGGTCCCCGAACCGCTGCTCGCGCCACGGGTCACCGACGTCGTGGTACCCGCGTTCCTCCCAGTAGCCGGGCACGTCGCGTTCGGTGAGCCGCAGCTCGGTGACCCACTTGACGCTCTTCCAGCCGTACCGAGCGGGCACGACCAACCGCAGCGGTCCACCGTGCGCCACGGGGAGCGGTGCGCCGTCGTGCGCCCACGCGAGCAGCACGTCGTCCTCGGTGGCTGCGGCGAGGTCGAGGTTCGCGCTGTAGGCAGGGTGACCGGAGACCACGAGGTGGGACGCCTCGGGCCGGGGGCTGGCGAGCGCCAGGACGTCGGCCACGCGTACGCCCTCCCACCGGTTGTCGAGCCGGGACCAGGTCGTGACACAGTGGAAGTCGCTGGTCGATGTGACGGTCGGCAGGGCGGTGCGGAGCTCGGCGAGCGTCAGGACCTGCCGGTGTACGACCCGCCCCGTGACCGTGAGTCGCCACCGCTCCGGGTCCGGATCGACCGGCGCGGCGCCGACGTGGAGGACGGGCCACCCCGGGGTCAGGTGCTGACCCGGCGGGACCCGAGCGGGGTCGACGCCGCCGTCACCCTCTGTCTCCGCGATCCTGGTCGGAGCATGCCGGACCCCGGGCGACGGTTCGAGCGCGTCCCCGATGGCCGCGAGGTCGAGATCGGCGTGCCGGCGCGCGATGCGCGTCGCCAGCGCCGCACGTTCAGCCGGGTCGGCGACGTCGTCGAGCAGGTCGCGGGCGTCCTCGAGCCACCCCGCGATCCGCTCGTACGCGACCTCGGGTTCGGGCAGGTTGGGTGCGCTCTTCCACGCGTCGTCGGCGCGGCGGAGCAGCCGGAGGATCTCGTCGGTCACGGGTGGCGTGCCCGACCGGGGCGGATCACGGGGTCCGAGCGGCGGGGACCGCTCCGAACGGCGCGGTCACGGCGGTGAGCGCCGCATCCGCCCGCAGCGTGGTCACGGCCGTCCCATCGACGAACACCGCGAGGTCGTAGCGCTCGGACCTTGCCGAGCTCTGCGGCACCGCCCAGGTGACCGGCAGGGAGACCGCCGTGGTCCCCGAGGACGCAGCCTCGCCCGGCAGGGTGGCCCAGGACGACAGGCTCTGGGCGTCGTCGCTGGCGCGGTACAGGAACGCCTCGACCTCGCAGGGGCAGCCGCTGATGGCACCCGGACCGTGGACGGTCACCGATCCCTGGAGCACCACGTTCTGCTGGCCACCGGAACCCGGTCCCGGCACCTGGACGGTCACGGGCACGCCGCTGGCCGCGCCGCCGGCGGGGACCAGCACGGTGGTGCTGTCCGCCGCGTAGGCGCTGCTGCCCGTCCGGGTCAGGAACGTCGCCATCTGGTCCCGTGTCACGGCCTGTCCGGGGCAGTACCGACCCTCGGCGCAGCCCGTGGTGATCCCGGCGTCGGCCACCTCCGCGACCGCGGGGTGGTGCGGGTTCGTGCTCGGGACATCGGTGAAGGCGTGGTTCGCTGCCGCCGGCACCCCGATGGCGAGCAGCACCACCACGGCGGCGAGGATCACCTTGCGTCGGGTGTTCAGGACCACGGGGACTCTCCTCGGCGTGTCGACCGGGTGTGCGGTCTCGGTTCGGGTGCTGGTGGTGGTGTCGTCGTTCATCGGGAGAGGTCTCCGGGGGTGCGACCGCGACGCGGGGCGCCGCCGCTCGGGCTGGTCGACGCCAGGCTGTCGGGGCGGGAGCCGGAGCGCGTCGTCAGCACCTGCGCCCCGCCATCGGTCCCGAGGATGATGGTCCCGCGCTCGAACGAGGCCCGCTGCTGCCCGCCGCGGACCGTCGCCGACGAGCTGGTCGGCAGACCGAGGCGCCCGTCGGGGCCGCCCTCCGCGACGTAGGCGTCGTGCACGGCACCGACGATCAGGTGGGTGCCGGCCGGACCGGCCACGAGGACCCCTCGCTCCAACCAGAGGGCTCGGGCCCGGCCGCCCGCGACCGACGCCGCGCGCTGGAGCGGAGCGCCACCGGGACCGGCGGCCCCACCGTCCGCGAGGTACGGATCGGCGAGGTCGCTGCCGATGGCGAACGCCGTCCCACCGGCCGTGCGGGTCACGACGCCTCCTTCGAAGCGCTGGACCTGCTGGCCACCGATGGTGGTGAGGTTCGCGACCGGCCACCCCACGTGGTCGGGGTCGGTCGTCGGGAAGCGCAGCCCGGCGTCGAGGAAGGCGAGCGTGACCGCGACCACGGAGCCGCTGCCGATCTGCACGAGCGCCCCACCGGTGAAGCGGACCAGCTGGGACCCGTCCGAGCGTGCGGTGCGGGAGGTCGGGTACCCGAGCGAGCCGGAGGGGCCACCGCGTCGGCGGTACTCGGTGTCGACCGCGCCGGTGACCGCGACGGGGGTGGCCGAGCTCGTCGCGCGGTAGATGGTCCCGCGGTCGTAGCGCACCTGCAGACCGCCGCTCACCCCGGTGCCCTGCGGCTCCGACGTCGGGTAGCCGAGCACCCCGTTGACGCCACCCATCTGGTCGCGGAAGTGCTGGTCGATCGAGCCGTGGACGGCGAGCGCGCCCGTCGCGGCCCGGTAGTAGATGGTCCCGTTCTCGTAGCGGCGGTACCGACCGCCGGGCGACGGCGCGCTCGGCGGCGACCGGGGCGCCGAGGATCGAACCCCGCATCCCCATGTCCTGGTACTTGATGTCGATCCGGGTGGCGTTGCGTCCCGGTAGGCAGGAGGCGTTGTGCGACCGGGTTCGGTTGTCGACCCGCACGGTGCGTGCTGCACGCGCTGTCCCACACCCACGGAGCCGTGCAGGTGACGACACGGCAGACGACCTCGGTGACGCCTCGGATCTGGGTGTTGCACTGGCCGTAGCGGAAGTTGTTGCAGCACACCCGGCGCTTGTCGCACGCCCCGTCGGCGCAGCGGCACGAACACGAGGCGTTCGGCGACCGGTTGCAGTCGATGACGTAGCGAGCCGCACCGAAGCAGAACGGTGAGTCGTCGATGCGCCACCACCCGGCCACGTACGAGCCGGGCGGGCAGGTGTTGGCGCCGGCGTTCACCGTGCAGCAGAAGGCGGTCCAGCCGCTGCCGCACGACGCACCGTCGCCGCAGACCTGGGCGTACGCGGACCCGGGTTTGACCGCGTACCGGATCGGGTCGACCGCGACGGCCGCCCCGACGACGGCGACGCGCGACAGGAACCGTCGGCGGCTCAGTCCCGGCCCGCCGAGGGCGCGGCCGAGACGGTCGACGAGCCGCACCGTCATCGGCGTGTCGGTGTCCGGCCGGGGCGCTGGGCGTCGGGTGTGGTGGCGGTGCTCACGTGGTCGGCTCGATGACGATGGAGGCGAGCATCTGCTCGACGCGACGGACCTGGACGAGCTTGTCCTCCTCGGCACCGAGGACGACGTAGAGGCAGAACGCGCGGCCACCTTCGGTGAAGAAGGTCTGGTAGCCGGCCTGGCCGGGCAGCACGCGCTGGAGCGAGCGGCCCGTGAAGCGACGCGGGTCGAGGCGACGCGGCAGGCCTGGGCCTCGAACAGCGGCGTGTCGGCCTCCTCGCGGTCCGTACTCGAGCAGCGCGACGAAGGTGTCGCCCTCCCGCATGGTCTCGACCGCGCCCGACCCGAAGTCCCCGCGGTCGACCGGGAGGGGGAAGGTGCCGGCGTGGAGCACCGGGTCGGCGCGTCGACCGAGAGCGTCCGGGCCTCACCGGGCTGCGGGCGGCTCGGGCGGCAGCGGTGCGCAGCGCCCCCTCCCAACCGCGCGGGAGGTCGGCGCGGATGCCGAACCCTCGTGACCTGCATCGTGGTCCTCCTGGTCGGCTCAGCCGGCGACGGCGGCGGTGGTCGAGCGCCGCCGCCGCGAGCGGCGACGACGGTCGTGGTGACGCGGTCGGCGACGGGCGCCGCCGCGTCCATGCGCTGGTGGAAGGCGTTGAGGCGCGCGGGGTCGCGGTGTCGGCCGGCGAGCAGGAGCGGCAGCGCCCGGACGGTGCCGAAGGCGGCGCCGATGAGCGACGCCCGCGGTGAGCGACCCGGTGGCGACCGCGGCGAGCAGCACGAGGTGGAACGCCGCGCGACGGGATGCGGGTGAGGACGCCGGCACCCAGCTGGAAACCGAAGCCCGCGCCGTACACCCACCCGCGGTAGCTGGTCAGCCAGCGCTCGTCGACCTGTCGCTGCCAGCTCGGCAGCCGGACGCGCGAGCACGCCGCGGTCGATGCAGGACCGCCAGCGACCGCGAGGCGGCGACGAGCACGGCGACCAGGATGCCGTCGCCGGCGGCGCGCCGAGCAGCGCGAACAGCCCGCCAGCCGAGCGCTCCCGGCGAGCGCCCCGATCGGTCGGCGCCCCCGACCGCGGACGCGACGAGGTAGGCCGTGGCCGTGACCGACCACCGCTGTCCTCGTGCGGCCTCCCCGACCGGGGAGATGCTGGCGAGCATCGACACCCCTCAGGGGCTCCAGCTGCTGCGGAGCGCGGCCGCGGCGGCGATGGTCAGTCCGAAGGCGAGGATCATCACGAGGCCGCCTCGTCCACGCGGCACGACGGTCCCGTCGGCCCGCTGGTAGAGCGACGGGTCGCCCGGGCTGATGCCGGCGGCCAGCAGGTGGCGGTCGGCGTCACGTTCGCGACGGGCGTCAGCGGCGGCCTTCGCCCGCACCGACCCGTCCGAGGCGGCGCCACGGAGCAGCAGGTTGCGGACGGCGGGCCACGACGCCGCGGTGCCCTCGCCGCGGACGCGACCCGAGCGGCCCTCGACGTGCACCACGTACGGGCTGCCGGGGATCTCGAGGTCGTCGTAGGCCGTGCGAGCTCATCACGACCGGCAGGCCGGCCGGCGCGAGGCCGGCGATGGCTGCGGCGTCCTCGTCGGGCTCCTCGCGGGTCACGATCACCACCCGCGTGCCGTCGGGGACGCCGAGGTCGTCGTCGAGCGCGCGCCAGTACGGGGCGCACCCGGCGCAGGTGGACGACAGGAACACCAGGACGGTGTCGTGGTCGACGTCGGTGGTGCGCAGGCCGAGGACCTCGCCGGTCGGGCTGGTGCCGCTGATGTCGACTCGCCCGGCGTCCCTCGGCGGGCGCGAGCGGGCCGAGCTGGGTCGCGATCGGCTGGGGCGTCGGCATCCCCGCCGGCGAGGTGACCGGGACTCCGTCGGCGGCTGCGCCGGACGGGTCGACCCCGGCGCCGAAGGCGTGCAGCTGCTTGAGGATCTCGGCGTGGCTGCGCAGCAGCCCGACGAGCAGCACCAGTTGGGCGGCGACGATGACGGTCAGGACGACGACGAGGGCGGTCACGAGGCACCTCCGGCGGTGCGGCGTGCGGCGGCCAGGTCCGGGCAGCGCCGTGATGATCAGCTGGACGGTGGCGACGGCGACGACCCCGGCGACGCAGCGTCGGGACGCCGGCCAGCGGGCCGTCGCGCACGAGCGGCCACCGCCGAGGGGACCCCGACGAGCGCGGCGCCGACGGCCGCGACGGCTGCGACGGCGTCGACAGGCACGTGGTGCCACCCGGTGGGGGTGTCGCTGGCACCGAAGCAGCCGCAGCTCGCGCCGCGTGACCGCTGCCGCGAGCGCGACGCCGGTGAAGGCGAGGTAGGTGACAGCCAGGAGCGGCGACCGCCGGGCGCGCGCCCGGTGAGGAGCACGGCCGCGGCGAGCATGAGCTCGCCGGCACCGAGCAGCCGGACCAGCGTCGTCGGCGCGCGAGGGGCAGCCCGAGCGCCGTCACGGGCCACGGCGGGCGCACGGAGCTTGGCGATCCCGGCCGGGACCAGCAGCCCGCGGCGAGCGGCCACCAGCACGCCGAGCGTCAGCGCGACGGCACCCACGCTCCCCCCGAGCTCGACACACGTCCCGCTCCCGACGCGGCGGCTCCGCGGCCCCCGCGCTGTCGACGCGAACCTAGGCGCGGTCGCGCGGTCGCCAACGAGGGTGCCGGTTCGGGGCGCCAGCGCACACCTCGTCCCCGGGCGGCCATGCGGCGACACGCCAGGAGCGCACGACCTCGGGCTCGGTGGCGCACGTCGGGAACGCGACGGTGGGCGCGGCGGGGCTCGAACCCGCGACCGACGGATTATGAGTCCGCTGCTCTGACCAGCTGAGCTACGCGCCCGCGCGGCGGAGCCTACGCACTCCCCCCGCGTGACCCGACGCGTGGTCAGCCTCGGCGTCAGCCGCGGTCGCGTCGACCTCGATGCCGTCAGCGGGTCCCTGCCGTTCCTCCCAGGCGCGGAACCGTCCGATGACGTCCGGGAGGGAGCGCAGGACGAAGCCGAGGACGACGAGGTCGTCGAGGAGTCCGACGCCCGCCACGACGTCCGGGATGAGGTCGAGCGGCGACACGAGGTAGACGAACCCGGCGAGGATCAGGAGCAGATCCTCGATGGCGACGTCGCGGTAGCGGCCAGCGGCGTACGCGCGCACCAGCCGGACGAGGGTCCGCGTGTCGGCCAGGGCGTCCCCGACGATGGGCGCCGACTCGATGCGGGCGTTGACGCGCCGGAGAAGCGCACCGAGGTCCCGACCACCGTCGAGGTACTCCTGGGCGCGGGCGGTCGCACGCTTCCACGGCCGCGACCGCAGCACCTGATCCGCCAGCCGCTTGCGTGCCGCTTCCGCCACCATCAGCTCCCGAGGTCGTCACGACGCAGGCTAGGGGACGCACGACGATCCGCGGGGCCGGCCGCACGGCCGCACCGAGGCCGGACCGTAGGCTGCCCGATCCGCTCCCCATCCCGCTCCCGAGGTCTGCCGTGGCCGTGCTGCTCGCGCTGGCTTCCGCGCTGTCGTTCGGCGTGTCCGACGTCACCGGCGGCCTGGCCTCCAAGCGGGCGTCCGCCGTGACCGTCACGCTCGGGGCGCAGCTCGCGGGCCTGGTGTTGCTCGCGCCCGCGCTGTTGCTGCTGCCGGGGGTGGTCAGCGGTCGGGCGCTGGCCATCGGGGCCGTCGCCGGGCTCGGCGGCACGCTCGGCCTGGTCGTCTACCTCCGCGGGATGGCCGTCGGCCCGATGGGGGTGGTCTCACCGCTGGCTGCGCTCGTCGGCGCTGCCGTCCCCGTCGGCTGGGGGGTGGTCGTCGACGCCGAGCAGGTCACCGGGTTCGACTGCGTCGGCATCGTCGCCGGTCTGGTCGCCGTCGTCCTCGTCGCCGTCCGGCCCGGTCAGCTGCGTTCCGCCCGCGCCGGCGGGACCCTGTTCGCGCTACTCGCCGGGGTGGCCTTCGGTGGGTTCTTCGTCGCGCTCGACGCGACACCCGCCGACTCCGGGCTGTGGCCGTTGCTCGGGGCGCGTGTCGGTGGGCTGCTCGCGCTGCTGGTCGTGCTGCGGATCGCGCCGCGCCGGCTGCCCGACCGTGCGACCGCGCCGCTCGTCCTCGTGTCGGGCGTCACGGACATGGGCGCGAACGTGCTGTTCCTGCTCGCGACCCGGACCGGCGCCCTGTCGCTGACCGCGCTCCTCACCTCGCTCTACCCCGTGGCCGTGGTGGTGCTCGCCCGCCGCTTCACCGAGGAGCGGCTCGACGGTGCTCCAGGGTGCCGGGGTCGCCCTGGCGCTCGGGGCGTCGGCCCTCATCGCGCTCTGAGATCGGATCCGATCGAGCGGTGACGGTGGGAGGCGCGTCAGTCGCGGTAGCGCTTGAGCTCGCGCCGGGCGAGGGCCATCTCGTGGACCTCGTCCGGCCCGTCGGCCATCCGCAGCGTGCGGGCGTGCGCCCACATCATCGCCAGCGGGGAGTCGTTGGAGAACCCGCCGCCGCCGTGGGTCTGGATCGCCTTGTCGAGCACCCACTCGGCCATCGAGGGCGCGACGATCTTGATGGCCGAGATCTCCATCCGCGCCCCCTTGTTGCCGACCGTGTCCATCAGGCGGGCGGCCTTCAGCGTCAGCAGGCGGGCCTGCTCGATCCGGACGCGGGCCTGGGCGAGCCAGTGCTGGAACACCCCCTGGTCGGCGATGGGCTTGCCGAACGGCTCGCGGCTGAGCGCCCGCTCGCACATCAGGTCGAAGGCGCGCTCGGCCATGCCGATCAGCCGCATGCAGTGGTGGATGCGGCCGGGTCCGAGCCGCGCCTGCGCGATCGCGAACCCGTCGCCCTCCTGGCCGATGAGGTTGCGTCGCCGGGACGCGGACGTCGACGAACTCGACCTCGGGGTGGCCGCCGTGCGCCGTCGTAGTGGCCGAAGACCGGCAGCTCGCGGACGACGCGGACCCCGGGCGTGTCCATCGGCACCAGGATCATCGACTGCTGGCGGTACGGGCGACTCGTCGGGGTCGGTGACCCCCATGAAGATGCCGACCCTGCACCGCGGCGCTGGCCGCGCCCGACGACCACCACTTGCGTCCGTTGATGACGTAGTCGTCGCCGTCGCGCACGATCCGCGACCCGATGTTGCGCGCATCCGACGACGCCACGTCCGGCTCGGTCATGAAGAACGCCGACCGGATCTCGCCCTCGAGCAGCGGGTGCAGCCACTGCTCCTGCTGTGCGGGGTGCCGAACATGTGCAGCACCTCCATGTTGCCCGTGTCCGGCGCCGCGCAGTTGAGCGCCTCGGGCGCGATCAGCGGCGAGCGGCCGGTCAGCTCGGCGAGGTGGGCGTAGTCGAGGTTGGTCAGGCCCGCGCCGTGCGTCCGGCGTCGGGCAGGAACAGGTTCCACAGGCCCGCGCCGGCGCGCCTCGGCCTTGAGCTCCTCGAGGATCGGCGGGGTGGTGGTGGCGGTCGCCCGACGCGGCGATCTGCTCGCGCGTACACCGCCTCGTTCGGGTAGGACGTGGGTGTCGAGGAAGTCCAGCAGCTCGCTCGCGCAGCTCCGGCACCGCGCGCGCTGAGGGACAGGTCCAGGTCGGTCACGGGCGGCTCCCGGTCGCCGGTCGGCGGCGGCAGCCAGCACGCTGGACCGGGCGGCGTGGACCACGGAGCCCGCCGACGCTCGCGCGATCGGCCGTCAGTCGCGACGAGCGCCGGACGCCGGCGCCTCGCACGTACCCGGCGACGGCCGCCGACGCGACCTCCTCGGCCCGCCGCGGCGGCACGTACGGCGGCGCGGACGGCGCCGCGGCGCGCCTCGCGCAGCGCGTCCGTCGAGCCTCGCGCCGCCGGTCGGGCCCGTGGTCGGGGTCGAGGAGGTACATCGCACCGGCGCCGAGCGCCGCGCCGGTGCCGAGGGTGAGCAGCGAGCGGACGCGCACGGGGCTCCCCGGCGGTGACGGGAGCGGAGCCGCAGCTACGGCAGCGACGCGAGGAGCCCGCCGCGTCGGCGGGCTCCTACGGCGTGGTGCAGCGCGAGCCGGTCAGCGCAGGCCGAGCTGGCTCGAGCAGGACGGCCAGGCGCCCCAGCCCTGGACGGTCGCGCAGCTGCTCGGCGCGCTGCGATCTGCGTCGCCTTGCGAGGCCTCGTGCGGGTAGCCGCTGCCGCCGACCGCACTGCCACGAGTCGAGCGTGAACTGCAGGCCGCCGTAGAAGCCGTTGCCGGTGTTGATCGACCAGTTGCCGCCGGACTCGCACTGGGCGAGCCGGTCCCAGACGCCGGCGTCGGCGCCGGCGGCCGCTCGCGGGCTCCGGGGTCGGGCTCCGGCTCGGGCTCCGGCTCGGGCTCCGGCTCGGGCTCCGGTTCGGGCTCGGGCTCCGGCTCGGGCTGCGGTGGCGGCCTGCGCCTCGAGGTCGGCGCGGGCGTCGATGGCCGCGCGAGCAGCGCCGCGTCAGCGCGTCGTCCGCGTCGGGGCGACCGGCTCGATGCGGTCGGCGGGCGTGACCGACATGGTCCGCACGACCTCGGCTCCGGTCGGCTCCGCGGCGGCGCCTCGGCGGCGGTCGACGGCGACGGCCGAGACGGTGCGCGAGCGCGACGAGCGCGCCGGCGGTCGGACGAGTCGCGGTGGCGGTGCGACGGGACGTCGGGCGCGTGGCCGTGCGGGCACGACGGGACACACGGTCTCCTGGATCGGGTGACAGGGGGAGCCGGGCGTCGCGAGCGCCTCTGCGGCGCGCGGGGCGGGACGGCGGGCGGACGGCCCGGGGGGTCCTGCCGAGACGCGGACTGTGAGCGGTGGCCGCACGGGATCGGCCAGCAGGGGCACCCCTCCGTCCGGTCAGCGTCCGTCCCAGGACCGCCGCCGAGCGGTCCGGCGACCGGCGTTCGACGCCGTCCGCCGGACGCGCGGCCTGGGTCGCTCGCTGCGGTGCGCGCCCGCTGCGGCGCGCACAACGCGCGATCGCCGCGGTCGCGCCGCGCGCGGCGCACCGGTCGTCGCACGCGCCCAGTCCGGTACGTGGACGTTCCGTCCGGTTCGCCGGACGGCACCGATCCGGGAGCACGCCCGTGCCCTGCCGCCTCACCCGACCGCCGACCGCCGTCCGACACGCCCCGCGGCCGCCGCGCTCGCGACGCTGGCGACCGGGCACCAGCCTCGAGGCGTTCGGCGCCGCCGAGTGGGGGCTGCTCGCCGCCGTCGCGATCATCTGGGGCTCGTCGTTCCTGCTCATCGACATCGGGCTCGAGGCGCTTCACGCCCGGGCGTGGTCGCCGCTGGCCCGGGTCGGGTTCGGGGCGCTCGCGCTGGCGCTCGTCCCCGCGCGCCCGCCGCCCGGTCGACCGCGCCGACCTGCCGCGGATCGCGCTGCTCGGCGTCACTTGGATGGGCGTCCCGCTGCTGCTGTTCCCGCGTCGCCCAGCAGTGGATCGACTCGTCGGTCGCCGGGATGCTCAACGCCGCGGTGCCGCTGACGACCGCGGTGTGGGCGGCGGCGCTGCTGCGGCGGCTGGCCGGGCCGCACGCAGGCGGTCGGCCTGCTGCTCGGCTTCGCCGGGATCGTGCCATCTCGCTGCCCGAGCTGCCGGCCGACGCGATCGCCGCACGCGGCACCGGCGCGAGCCGCTGCTCGGCGTCGGCCTGGTCCTGCTCGCCGTCGTGCTCTACGGGCTGTCGGCGAACCTCGCCGTCCCGCTGCAGCAGCGGTACGGCGCGCTGCCGGTGCTGCTGCGGGCGCAGCTCGCGGCGATGGTGGTCATCGTGCCCGTTCGGGCTCGCGACCGCCGGCGGGTCGACCTGGTCGTGGCGTCGGCGGCTGGCGATGGTGCCGCTCGGGGTGCTCGGGACCGGGCTGGCCTTCGTGCTGATGACGACGCTGGTCGGACGCGTCGGCGGACCGCGCGGCTCGATCGCGATCTACTTCACGCCGATCGTCGCGATCGCCCTCGGCGTGGCCGTCGCGCGGCGAGGACGCTGCACCCGCTCGCCGCCGTCGGCTGCGTGCTGGTCGTCGCCGGCGCGTGGATCACCTCACGCCGCGACGACGCTGCCCGCCTCGCCCGCCGGTCGCGCCTGACGCGGACGGTCGCCGGCCGTCACGCCGTCAGCGTCGCGTCGCGGCTCGAGCGCCGCCTCGACGCGGGCGACCTTCGCCCGCAGCGCGCCCTCGTGCCCGGGACGGATGGTCGAGCTTGATGGTCGCCGCGACCCGCGGCGCACCGCGGTCGACAGCAGCTCGATGCACCGCTGCATCGAGCGTCGAACACCTCGTCGGTACCGGGCCCTCGACGTTGGTGAACATCGCGTTGGTCTCGTTCGGCAGACCCGACTGTCGCGGACGAGCCGGACGCACCTCGGCGACCGCGTCACCGACCGAGTCCGACGGCGCCCATCGGGCTGACCGAGAACGCGACGACACGGGACCAGCCGTCGTCGCGACGGCGACAGCGGACACGTCGCTCCGCCGGGGCCGGAGGAGGCCCGCACGGTAGCCTCGGGGTCCCGATCGACGCTCGTAGGAGGGCGACCGGCTGTGGACGTGTCCGGGGCCGTGCCGTCGGACCCGGTCGGACGCCGTCCGGACCGGCGCCGCCGCGCACGGGTGCGGCGTCGCGGTGATCCTCGCGGCCCTCCTCGCCGGTCTGACCGCCTCGCTCGGGCTGGCGTGGCCGGGCCGGCGCGGCCGCGCCGCAGTCGACGGCGACGGCGGCGCGCGTCGGCGTGACCGACGTGACCGGGACCATCACCCCCGTGACCGCCGACCACCTCGCCGAGACCATCGACCGGGCCGCGACCGCCGGCCACGCGGCGCTGCTCGTGCGGCTCGACACCCCGGGTGGGCTGGTCGACTCGACCCGGCGCATCGTCCAGGCGTTCCTCGACGCACCGCTGCCGATCGTCGTCCACGTCGCGCCGTCGGGCGCCGACGCCGGTTCGGCCGGCACCTTCATCACCTACGCCGCGCACGTCGCCGCGATGGCCCCCGCCACGACCATCGGCGCCGCGACGCCCGGTCGGCGGACAGGGCGAGGACCTCGACGCGAAGATCACCGAGAACACCGCCGCCTTCGCCGAGGCGATCGCGGAGGCGCGCGACCGGGACGTCGACCTCGCCGTCGACGCGGTCCGCGAGGGCCGCTCGGTGACCGCCGAGGTCGCGCTCGAGGAGGGCGGCGATCGACCTGATCGCCGGCTCGACCGACGAGCTCCTCGAGCGACATCGACGGCACCGAGGTCGAGCGTCCGCGACGGGACCGTCGACCCTCGCGACCGCCGGCGCCGAACTCGTGGACCTGCCCGGTCGGCACCGCCAGGCGCATCCTCGGGTTCCTCGCCGACCCGAACCTCGCCTTCATCTTCCTCTCGCTCGGCACGCTGGCGATCCTCTACGAGATCGCCAACCCCGGGCGTCGGTCTCGGCGGCGTCGTCGGGGCGACGTCCATCGTCCTGGCCATGTTCGCCTTCGCGGTGCTGCCGGTGAACGTCGCCGGCATCGCGCTGCTGCTGCTCGCCGCCGCGATGTTCGTCGTCGAGCTGTTCGCGCCCGGGATCGGCGCCGGCGCGGGCGGCGGGCACGGCCGCGCTGCTGCTCGGTGGACTGTTCCTGTTCCCGTCGCGACACCGGGCTCGGCGTCGACCTGGCGGTGCTGCTGCCGACGGTCGTGATCGTCGCGGCGCTGACCGTCGTGGCTCGGCCGGATGGTCGCGCGGACGCACGGCACGTCCCGACGGTCAACTACGCCGACCAGCTCGCCGGCCGCACCGTGATCGTCACCGGCGCCGACCGACGGGCCGACCCGCGGGCGCAGCTCGACGGGATCTGGTGGCGTCTCCGACCCGCCGACGACGGCGTGGCCGCTCCGCGACGGCGACCGAGGTGACCGTCGTCGGCGCGCGACAACCTCGACCTCTGGTCGACCCGCGGCCGGACCCGCACGGACCCGGCGAAGCCCGACCGACCCGACCACCCGACCCCCTACCTAGGAGCCCGTCGTGGATCCCGCTGCTCGTCGGCCTGCTGCCTCGCGCTGGTCGTCCTGCTCGGCGTCGTCGTCTCGTCGATCCGGATCGTCGACGAGTACGAGCGCGGGGTGATCTTCCGCCTCGGCCGCGTCGATCGGCGCCAAGGGGCCCGGGCTGTTCTTCCTCATCCCGATCATCGACAAGATGGTCAAGGTCAACCTCCAGACGGTGACGATGGACGTCCCGCCGCAGGACGTCATCACCAAGGACAACATGACCGTCCGCGTGAACGCGGTGACCTACTTCAACGTGGTCGAGCCGGTCGCCGCCGTCGTCAACATCCAGAACTACCTGTTCGCCACCTCGCAGGTCGCCCAGACCACGCTCCGGTCGGTGCTCGGCCAGGTCGAGCTCGACGAGCTGCTGGTCAACCGCGACGAGATCAACGACCGGCTGCAGGCGATCATCGACGACCTCACCAACCCGTGGGGCGTCAAGGTCACCCTCGTCGAGGTCAAGGACGTCGAGCTGCCCGAGACGATGCGCCGCGCCATGGCCCGTCAGGCCGAGGCCGAACGTGACCGCCGCGCCAAGGTCATCCACGCCGAGGGTGAGTTCGAGGCCGCCAAGCGGCTGTCCGAGGCCGCGGCGGTCATGGCGACCGAGCCCGGCGCGATGCAGCTGCGGCTGCTGTCGACGCTGGCCGACGTCACCGAGGAGAAGAGCTCGACGCTGGTCTTCCCGGTGCCGATCGAGCTGCTGCGGTTCGTCGACCGGGCCGCGGGCGGCCGCGCCGAGGGCGACGACGTCGACCCCGGCGACCGCGTGGCGCGCGGCGACGCCGCACCGGCGCCGCCGACCGGCCCGGCCGACGCGACTCGCTGACCGCGGCGTCCGGAGCCTGACCCTCGCGGCCGCCTGTCCGGCACGGTCCCCCGACGTGCGAGCGCTCGCCGACCGTGACCACCTTCCACCGCGTGCTCGGCACGTCATCGTCGTGCTGTTCGTCGTGCTCGTGCGTCGCGGGCTCGGTGCTGCGGCTGATCGGGCCGCCGCGAGACCCCGGCGGCGCTCTGGGCGCGTCCAGCACTGGACCGAGAACCTGCTGGTCGTCCAGACCCTGGTCGGGCATCGTGCTGCTGCTGATGGGACGCCGTGTCGTCGGTGAGCAGCGCTGCCGTGGTTCCACTACCTCTACGGCTCGCTGTTCCCGCTCATCGCGGTCGTCGCCGGCCGGCTCGCCGGCCTGCGGCGCGGCGAGCGGGAGTACGTCGGGCTGGCGTTCGGGGCGCGTTCGTCGCGTTCGGGCTGACCCTCCGCGCCGTCCAGACCGGCTGCGGCGAGGCGGTGCCCCTGCTGGCCTGCATCGGGCTGCTGACCCGACGCTCTGTCCGACGGCGCACGCGACCGGGAAGCTCGCACGCATCCGCGTGCGTTCCCGTGGACGACCCTCTCCCGACCGCCTCCCGCACCCGACGCCTGGAGCCCCCGTGACCCGCCGCTTCGCCATGACCTTCGACTACCTGTGCCCGTTCGCCCGCAACGCCAACGAGCACGTCGTCGCGGCGCTCGAGGCCGGCGCCGACTGGGACGTCACCTTCACGCCCTACAGCCTGGCGCAGGGCCACGTCCCCGAGGGCGAGCCGGACGTCTGGGTCCGCGACGAGCCGTACGCCGAGTCGGGCATCCTGGCGCTCGCCGTCGGGCTGGTCGTCCGCGACCAGCACCCCGACCACTTCCTCGCCGTCCACCGCGGGCTGTTCGCCGCCCGCCACGACGCCGGGTGCGACATCAAGGACGCCGCGGTGCTCTCCCGCGTGCTCACCGATGCCGGGCTCGACGGGCGGACGCGTGCTCGACGAGGCCCGCGAGCCCGCGGTGCTCAAGCAGCTCGAGCAGGAGCACGACGCCGGCGTCCACGACCACGAGGTCTGGGGCGTCCCGACCTTCATCGCCGGCGACCGGGCCGTCTTCGTGCGGCTGATGGACCGCCCCGACGGCGACGCCGCGCACGCGACGCGCAGCATCGAGCGGGTCCTCGACCTCGTCGAGGGCGTTCCCGACGCTGCACGAGTTCAAGCAGACCGACCTGCCGCGCTGATCGTCGACCGGCCGGCGCGCGGACCCCGCGGCCGGCCGATCACGTCACGCGCCGAGCAGCTCCTTGGCGCGGTCCACGTCGTCGCACACGATCGACGAGCTTGCTGCCCGCCGCGATGTAGGCCTGTTCGATGTTGATGCCGGCGTCGGCGAGCGTCCGCGTCGCCGGCCGAGGTGGCCGGGCTCGTCGGGTAGCGGGACGACCACGACGCGCCGTGCCGCGCGGACGTCGAACCCGGCGTCCCGCAGCACCTGGACCGCGTCGTCGGCGCGGTCGACGAGCAGGTGCACGATGCCCTTGCCCTGGCCGGTGAAGGCGCTGATCGCCTCGATGTTGATGCCCGCCTCGCCGAGGCGTTCGCCGAGCTCGGCGACGACGCCGGGACGGTCCTCGGGGATGATCACCAGGTCCTTGCGCACCAGCGCTCGCTCCCTCGTCGTGGACGACCCTGAGCCTAGGTGCCGCGGCGGCCCGTGGCGCCGCGCGCGGTCCGTGTGCCCCGGTTCGGCACGCGCCGCGACGGCGTAGCTACACTCCGCCGCCGGCCCGCTCGCGGGCCGACCTTCCGGGGTAGCTCAGTTGGCAGAGCGCTCGACTGTTAATCGCGGATGTCGCCGGTTCGAGCCCGGCCCCCGGAGCTTCTTGGCTGCGCGGTGCTCGGCAACGCGGTCCAGCGCTCGACCCGCGTCGGATCCCGCTACGGGAGCATCGAGGAACGCGGACATCAGCGCCATGATGCTCCGCTGGGTCCGGGTGCAGCCGTACCCGATGTGCGCGACACCCGTGGACGTGCTTGTTGTGCCGGATGGTCGCGTCGGGCACCGCGCGGTAGGGCTTGCCGAACTGGTGCGGCGGCACCCCGGTCACCGCCGACCAGTAGTCGATCGCCGCTTCGAGGTCGAGCCCCTCGTGGAGGTACAACCGGATGCGCAGACGCGATTCATCGATCGTGAAGAACGTTCGCAGCCACCGACAGAAGAACGCGATGATCCGTGGGTCACTGTTGGCGAACCGGACCTGCCCGTCGCTCTTCCCGCCTTCGCCCGCGTAGAGTCCGAGCCCGACCGAGCAGGAACTCTCGCTCGCTGCAACGTGCCGATCCGCAGCGATGCTGACCGGTTGTCAGGTGTCGATCTCTGCGAGCTTGCGCCGGCGCAGCGGGTGGTCGCTGCCTCGCGGCCGGCGATCGGTCGTCGGGCTGCGCCGCGCCGCAGGGTCGAACGGGACGTCGCGCGTCCACAGCGACACCGAGCTGCGAGACACCCCGAGGTGCTCGGCGATCTCGGGCATGGTCCAGGCCTGCGCGCGCAGCTCGCGGGCCCGGGCGCGTTCCTCCAGCTTCCCGCGGTAGCCCACGGGTCGTCCTCTCCCCGCCCCACGGGGTGCCACGCCCGGTCGAGCGCAGCCCCACGACCGTAGCCACAGCCCGTGACACCACCGGACGGAAGGGCCATCCGGCTCTGCACACCCCACCCCGCACCGTGGACCCTCGATCCTGGTGACGGCGTGGAGGCTGGCTGGTGCGCTACGTCTGGTTCAGTGCCGGGTTCTTCGCGGTCCACCTCGCTGCGTACGTGATCGCCGGTGTGGTGACGCAGCTGTGGAGCAAAGACATCTACCACGGTCCCGACGCCCTGCTCCACCCGGTGGTGCGGGACGTGTCCGGGGAGGCGGAGCGCCGGCGGCAGGGCAAGCTCATGGTGCCCGCCCAGCTGGTACGCGCCCTGCTGATGTCGGTGGTGCTCTACCCGCTGCTCGATGCCCTGGGCGCGCTCGCGTTCCCGGTCCGTGCGCTGGTCCTCGGGGGGCTGATGCTGGTCTACGCCGACGTCGCCTCGGCCACACCCTTCCCCAACACCATCGAGGGACTGGTCTACCTGCGCGAGCGGTTCATCACCGCCGACGCGTTCTGGCGGCTGCAGTCCGAAGCGCTGATCTACAGCCTGCTGTTCGGGACCAGCGCCGCGTGGCTGCTGTTCTGACACGGACCGCACACCCCGACCTGGTGGGTCAGCCGCATCAGCCGGCGGTGAGCACGAGCTTGCCGAAGACGTCGCCGTCGACCATCCGCGCGAACGCATCGCGGGCGTCGGTCGAGGGCGTACTCGTCGTCGATCAGCGGGCGGACCCCGGTCGCGTCGAGCATCGAGATGAGCCGCTCGAGCTCCTGCTTGGTCCCCATCGTGGACCCCACCACCTCGAGCTGGCGGTAGAAGACCCGCGCGAGGTCCGCCGGCGGGTTCATGCCCGAGGTGGCGCCGACGACCACGATGCGCCCACCGGCTCGGAGCGCCCGCAGCGAGTGCTTCCAGGTCGCCTCGCCGACCGACTCCATGACGGCGTCGACCTTGTGAGGCAGTCGCTCACCACTTGCGATGGCCAGGTGCGCACCGAGCTCCTCGGCACGCGCGAGCTTGGCCTCGTCCCGTGAGGTGACGGTCACGTGCAGGCCGGCAG
This sequence comes from uncultured Nitriliruptoraceae bacterium, assembly GCA_963850715.1. Taxonomy (GTDB): domain Bacteria; phylum Actinomycetota; class Nitriliruptoria; order Nitriliruptorales; family Nitriliruptoraceae; genus Nitriliruptor. The sequence goes on from CAWKMM010000005.1 coordinate 572,152, forward strand.
CTCGGGCGAGGAGCAGCAGTGCGGTGGACACGCCGCCGCCGGCACCCTGGATCAGGATGCGCTCTCCGGGCTGCAGGGCGCCACGCGTGAACAGCATGCGGTACGCCGTCAGGTAGGCCACCGGGAGGCACGCCGCCTCCGCGAACGACAGCGACGCAGGCTTGTCGACAGGTTGCTCGACGGGACCGCGACGCGCTCGGCGAAGGTGCCGTCGTAGCGCTCGGACAGGATCGAGAAGTCGTCGGCGAGGGTCTCGTCCGACCCGTCCGGGTCGGCGACGACGGCGTGGACGACCACCTCACGGCCGTCCGCGGTGACGCCGGCTGCGTCGCACCCGAGGACGATCGGCATCCGGTCCGGGTCGATGCCGATCCCTCGGAGGGTCCACACGTCATGGTGGTTGAGCCCGGCAGCGCGCACCTCGACGACCTCCCAGCCGGGAGGTGGCGACGGGTCGGGGTGGTCGCCGAGTACGAGCGCGGCGAGCGGGTCGTCCGGGGACGGGTGCGAGGCGGTGATGGAGAACATGCCGCCGACCCTAGTGACCCACCCGGGGGGTGACGCGCGTCGGCACGGCCGTCAGGTCGAAGGGCGTACCGAGCTCGTCGACCAGGACCGGCGTCTGCGGGCCGTAGGGCACCTGCAGCGAGGTGTAGTGGCGCGCGAGCGGCGCGGCGTCGGCGAACGCGGCCTGCACCGACGGTGGGTCCTCGCCGTGCTGCCAGAGTCCCTGGTCGAGGAGGAACGCGCCCCAGACCGAGTGTCCGGCCTCCGGATCCTCGTAGGACTTCTCGTCCGCCTCGGACGAGAAGGTCCACACGCGTCCCGGTGCGGTGAGCCCGGGGAGCGCGAAGCCGGCCGCCTCGCAGGCTGCGACGTTGCCCCACAGCGCGTCGTGGGTCACCGCACCGAGCGCCTCGGCGAGCTCACCGCGACGGACGAAGTCGTCATCGGTCGGCCACAGCGCTTGGTCGTCGATGCGGCCACCCGGGCCGTACCACTTCTTGGAGTGCCCGGAGTAGTGGAAGACGACCGTGGACTCCGGGCCGGTCTTCCGTGCGAGCCACGCGACGGACTCGCGGATCATGTCCCCGGTGGCGTCCCGGTCGGTCAGGAGCACGATGCGGTCGTCGCTCCATCCGGCGCGGAGGAGCAGCGCTCGCAGCCGCTCGGCGTCCTCGCGAGAGACGAAGTTGTCGGGGACGGCACCGAGGTGCTCGTTGATGCCGATCAGCACCGCCCAGCCGTCCTCGCCGGGCCCCGTCCCACGGATCGCCGCTTCCTGGACGGGGAAGCTGCGGGCGAAGGCGGCGCGGCGCTCCGGGTCGTCGTCCTCCGGGGGGTCCGTCGTCGACGGCGGCCACGCACGGACCTCGAGGAACGCCGCCAGACCCCCGACGTCGCCGTCCGGCTGTACGAGCACGTCGGCTGCAGCGGAGGCCGCCGGAGCCCGGACGTACCCGACGTAGGTCAGGCCGGTCAGCGCGATCGCCGAGGCCACGGCGACCAGCACCGCGACGACGCCACGCACCCGCACCGTCCCCTCCGTCCTCGGCGTGCACCCACGGTACCGACGACCCGCCCGAGGGGATGCCGGTCACGGGCAGTCGGCGAGCGCCGGAGCGCGGTCGGCGTGACCCGTGACGAAGGCGTCGAGGAGGTCGCGGTCGACGCGCTCGAGCGGCATCCGCTGACGCCACGACGTGGCCACGACGTCGACCTCGTTCGGCAACCCGGGGTGTGGTGCCACGGCGACGCGATCGCGCTCGGCCAGCGCACCGAGCACCTCGAGCTGTGCTGGGGCCAGGTCGGGAGCGAACTGGAGGAGGACGACACCGGACGCGAGCGTGGTGACCTGCTGCTCCGGGGACAACGGCTCGGCGACGCCGCCGCACACCGGCACGCCGCGTTGTGGTCCGGTCACCGGCACCTCCGGGTCAGGCCCCGGGGCGTCCGCAGGTCCGTCCTCGGTGGTCGTGAACTCGGCGACCACCAGCCGGGCGGCCCGCTCGGGGTCGACGCGCCCGAACAGCGCGCCGGCGGCGAACCCGGCGACCAGCAGCGCCACCGCCGCGGCGCCGAACAGCCGCAGGGTCCGTGCCCGGTCCCGTGGCGGCGGCGGTCCCCCTCCGTGCCGGTGCGGCGGCAAGGTGCTCACGGCACGACCCGCCGCCCGGCGGGTGCAGCGCCGGTGGCCGGACCTCCCTGATCGAGCACCTCGAGGCACCGATCGGCGGCCCAGGACGCCCCGAGCGGCGCTGCCTCCCGCGCCAAACGCGCCGCCGCGTCCCGTAGGCGACGGTCCGCCAACGCGCGGACGACGGCCCAACGCAGCGTCCGCGGGGTGCACCGAGCGGGCCGGAGCACGCGGCCCGCTCCGACGTCACGCAGGCGCGCTGCTGCCTCGCGCTGGTCACCCGCGAGCGGGACGACCACCTGCGGGACCCCCGCTGCGGCCGCCTTGACCAGGAACCCCCCACCCGCGGGTGAGACCGCGACCGCGGCCTCGGCGAGGAGCGGACCGTGTGGGCCGACACCCACGACCGTCCGGTGGTCGCGTCGCGGCGGTTCGGAGGACGTCGTCACCACCACGCGGAGGTCGAGACCGCTGAGACCCCGGAGCGCCACCTCGGCCAGGGATCGGTCGAGCCCGGTCGCGGTGGAATCGGTGACGACCACGAGCGGCGCGTCACCGTCCGGCGGCTCGAGCGGTGCGAGGTCCGGGTCGAGCGCGAGCGGACCGGCGATCAGCGTGCGCGGCGGCCAGCGGCGACGGGGGCGCTCGAGGGACGGCAACGTCTGGAGCAGCCGGAGCGCCGGCTGCGGCCAGCGCGACAGGCCGAGCTCGGCGGCCGCGGCCGTGGCGGCGCGTTGCCCTTCGGCGTGTGAGCGGAGCTGGCGCCGCACCAGCTGCCGATCGTCGAACCGACGCCACGGCGTACGGGGCAGCGGTCGACCGAGCCCGATCGGCGGCAGGTCGGGGTCCGGGTCCGGCAGGTGGTGCGGGACGACCTCGACGGCGGGGACACCGAGCGTGGCCGCGGACAACGCGCCGGCGCGCGTGAGCGTGTCGATCACGAGGAGGTCCGGCCCGAACGCCGCCACCTGGGGGGTGAGCGCCCGGGACATCGCGATCGGGCGGACGTGCAGCCGCACTCCGAGGTCGTGATCGCCTGGTTGCGGAGCGAGCTGCGGGAGCTCGTGCCACGCGAGGTCGTGTCGCGCAGCCAGCGCCGCGTGCCGGGTGCCGGTCCACACCGCGACCCGGTGCCCACGCTGTCGCAGCTGGATACCGATCCCGAGGACCGGCAGCGCGTGCCCGGGATCGGGTCCGACGACGAGCGCGATGGCGGCCACTCAGCGCCCTCCCGTGGCCGGTCGGACCCAGACGCGACCATCCACCTCGCCGACCTCGCGCAGTTCGAGCCCGGCGTCACCGGGTCCCGGCCACACGCACGTGCCGTCCGTGACGTCGTAGCGGTGCCGGTGGTGCCGGCACGTCAACGTCGTGCCGTCGAGCTCACCTCGACGCAGCGGCTGCCCGAGGTGGGGGCAGGCTGCCTCGAACGCGGCGAGCCCCGCGGGGGTGCGCACCAGCAGGACCCGTTCCCCCGCGACCTTCACCTCGAGCAGCGGCGGCGCGGCGGGTACCTCGGAGCTGGCGGCGACGTCCACCGTGCCAGGTGGGACGGCAGCGGGGGAACCGCGACGACGACGGCGCACGTCAGCACCGCTCCGACGTCGCTGCTGCACCTGCTCGCACGATCGCGTCCCCTCCACCCGGGCGGAGGGTAGGCGGCGGGCGGAGGTCAGAAGGCGGGGTCGGCCACGAGCGTGTCGTCGAGGAGCGCGTCGCACCACCCCGCTGCCCTGGCCGCCAGGTCCGCATCCACGATACGGAGCACGCCCTCGACCCCGTCGTCCTCCGGGGGCGCGCCGGCACGCGTGGTGCGGATCCGCTCGGGAGCGAGCTCGAGCGCCTGGCCCCAACGGTGGCGAGCGAGGTCGCCGGCCGCCCGGGGCCCGACCCGCAGCACCAGTCGCACCGACCCCGGGTCAGCACCCAGCACGTCGACGAGCCACCGCACGACGGTCCGCGCCAGGCGCGGGTCGCGGGTCGTGACGGTCACCGCCCCATCGGTGAGCTCGGCCACGCCGGCGAGGACACCGAGCCCCGCAGCCAACCCCGGATCGTGACGCAGGCGGTCGCGGGCGTCACCGGCCGCGAGCCGCCGCTGCCGGTCCGCGGCGGCTCGTTCCTCGGCCCGTTCCTCGGCCCGGCCACGGTCGGGGACCGGGCGGAGGCCCGTGGCGACCGCGGCCCTGGAGGTGCGACGGGGTGCGACGACGTCACCCGTCCACGCGCGCACGAGCAGCTCGTCCACCCCGAGCTGGGCGGCGATCTCCGTCCGCTCGACGCCGGCGCGTCGTAGCGCGCGGGCGCGGGCGGGCCGGGTGTCGGAAGGGTCGTCGTCGACCACGACCGGCGCGTCCGAGGCGCCCGAGACGTCGACGGGAGATCCGCCCGGCTCCGGCACCACCCGCAGCGGGGGCACCGCGTGGGGCGCGACCGTCCGTCGCGCCCGAGCCGTCAGCGCGAACGGGATCGGGTGCTCAGCCTCGTCGTCGAACGGCAGCGGCACCTGCGAGCCGGTTCCGGCAGCAGGCGGGCCCGTGACGACCGGTTGCTCGTCCGTGGTGCCGGGCGGGTGCAGGGTTCGTTCTTCCATGCCCCGAACGTAGAGCTGGGGTGTGACACGGATCGCGGGACCCGCCGGGTGGACCGTCGGTCGGTCACCGCCGGCCCCAGCGCTCCGTCCGAGCCGTCTCGAGCAGGGTCGTGACCTGCTCCAGGTCCACGTCCAGCGGGTGGGAGCCGAGCACCTGTACGCAGACCTGGTCCGCGCCCGCCTCGAGGTGTTCGGCGACCCGGTCGCGGGTGGCCGCCGGACCGACGGTGACCATCGCGTCCTTCAGCCGGTCGCTGCCGCCGCGGACGTAGTCGTCCTCGGAGAACCCCTGCCGGCTCCAGCTCGCCCGGTAGTTCGGCAGGCCGGTGTACACCTCGAGGTGGGTGTGGGTCCGCCGACGCGCCTCGTCGGGATCGTCGACCAGCACCGCGCCGTGCTCGACCACCAGCACCCGGTCCGGGCCGATGATCTCCCGCGCACGGGCGGTGTGCTCGGGCAGGGTCAGGTACGGCAGGGCCCCGTCGGCGAGCTCGGCGGACAGCTCGAGCATCCTCGGGCCGAGTGCGGCGAGCATCCGCGGCCGCGACGGCCCCGCATCGACGACGACCGGCGCCACCTGGTCGAGCGCCTCCAGGTAGGTGCGCATGGCGGCCAGCGGCTGGCCGTACTCGTGGCCGCGGAGCCGCTCGACCAACGGTGCGTGGCTGACCCCGAGTCCGAGCACGAAGCGGCCGGGGTGCCGCGCCGAGGTGGTGGTCTGGGCACCGCGTGTCGCGAGCGCATCCCGGGCGTAGATGCTGGCGATGGACGACCCGACGACCAGGTTCGAGGTCGCGTCGAGGCACAGGGCGGCCTGGGAGAAGGACTCGCGGCCGTAGGCCTCGCCGAACCACAGCGCTCCCCCGCCCAGCCGTTCGACGGCGGCCGCGAAGGTGCCGACCTCGGCGACCGGGAGCCCGTCGAGCCCACCGGTCCAGATCCCGACCGGCCCGAGTCGTCCACGGAGCTCGGTCACGGTCGCATCCGTCACGGACGGGTCCCCTCATCGATGGCGTCGGACCGTCGGTCTACCAGCCGACGGTGACGAGTCCCGAACCCGCGGGGAACGCCGACGGTCCCGGTGGAGCCGCGGAGGAGCTCAGCCCCGCAGGTAGCCCTCGAGCGCGTCCGCGTACGCGGGGTGGCGGAGCTTGGCCAGCGCCTTGGCCTCGATCTGGCGGATGCGCTCCCGGGTCAGCCCGAGCTCGGCGCCGACCTGCTCGAGGGTGTGCGGCTGGGCGTCGCGCAGCCCGAAGCGGCGCTCGATGACGGTGCGCTCGCGGTCGGAGAGCTCCTCGAGGACGGTCGCCAGGTGCTGCTGGAGCAGCAGGTAGGTCGCCGCCTCGACGGGCACCTCGGCGTTCGCGTCCTCGATCAGCTCGCCCATCGAGGCGTCGCCGTCCTCCCCGACGGGCGCGTCGAGCGAGGTCGGGTCGACTGCCGAGCCGGCGGAACTCCTCGACCCGCTCGACCGCGAGCTCGCAGGCCCGCGCGACCTCCTCGACGGTGGGTTCGCGACCGAGCGTCTGCACCAGCTGGCGTTCGACCTTCTTGATCTTGTTCATCGTCTCGACCAGGTGGACCGGGATCCGGATGGTCCGTGACTGGTCGGCGATGGAGCGGCTGATCATCTGCCGGATCCACCACGTCGCGTAGGTCGAGAACTTGTAGCCGCGGGTCGGGTCGAACTTGTCGACCGCGCGCATCAGGCCGAGGTTGCCCTCCTGGATCAGGTCGGGGAACAGCAGGCCGCGGCCGACGTAGCGCTTGGCGATCGACACGACCAGGCGCAGGTTCGCCTCGATCAGCTCGCTCTTGGCTCGACGGCCGAGCCGCTCGATCCGACGCAGCCGGGCCCGCTGCTCGGGGTCGAGGTGCTCGAGCGAGTCGAGGATCGGCCGACGGCCTGCACGCCGGCCTCGATGCGCTTGGCGAGGTCGACCTCGTCGCCGGCGACAGCAGGTCGACCCGGCCGATCTCGTTGAGGTAGAGCCGGACGGCGTCGACGCCGGCGGGCGTGTCCGCGCGCGGCGGCCCGTCGCTCGGCGCGCAGGTCGCCGTCGTCGACGAGCGCGATGCCCTGCGCGCCGCAGGACGCCCGCCGATGACGACGGCGGCCGCGCCGTCGCCAGCCGCGCGTCGCGGAGCGCGGTCGGCGACCTCGCGGGTGGTGACGAACCCGCGGCTCGCCCCGAGCTCGAGCAGATCGGCGACCGCCGGGTGCGCAGGACGGCGTCGCGGCTCGGCCAGGTCGATCACGCCGGCGCGGCGCGCCGCGTCGGCGGCCGCGGCCGTGCGTCCGCCGTGGCCGCCCACGCCGCGGCGGCGCGCTCGGCCCCGCTCGGTTCCCGCGGCCGTCGCCCTCCGCGGTGCGGACCGCGGCGTCACGGTCGCGCCGCGGTCCCGACCGCGCCGGGCAGCGTGGGCGTCGCCGGACGGTCGCGCGCGACACGCCGCGCACGGCCCGCACGTCGACCGCGCTCCGGCCGGTCGCGCCCGGGTCGGGCGGTCGACCGGCCGCGGGTGAGCGCGCCCGGCGTCGGGCGCACGTCCCAGGCACGGCGTCCGACCACTACGTCGTGAGCGCGCGGCGGCGCTGCTCGAGCGTGGCCAGCTGCGCGCTGCACCGCCATCAGCTCGTCGCGGTCGCGGCGCGTGGTGCAGCGTCTGCAGCCGCTCCCGCAGCGCGGCTTGGCCTCGGCCTCGACCCGGTCGGCGACCAGCGTGCGGACCCGCCACGCGGCCGCCTCGGCGTCGACCGGGACGGGCTCCTCCTCGACGCGCGAGCCCGCGGATGGTGCGCCGCAGCTCGTCGTCGGCGGCCGCCTCGACGACACCCGTGTCGACCCGACGCTCGGCCGCCGGCCGTCCTGCATGGTCGGCGAAGACGGCGCTGGCGACCGGGTGGGTGAGGTCGTCCTCGGTCAGCTCGTACCACTCGTCGGGCAGCAGCTCGGGGCGCCTGGAGCGCGACGCGGAGCACGTCGCGTTCGCGCTGGACCTGCGCGCGGTCGAGCGTCGCGCCCGCCGTGCTGGCCACCGCTGGCCGCCGGCGCGCCCGCGCGCCAGCCGGTCGCGACGCCCTCGTGGCGGTCGAGGTCGATCGCCCTGCCGGGCGGCGGAGCGGGCGACGAAGTCGTAGGCGACGCCGATGCCGGCGGCGACCTCGGTGCGGGCCCACTCGCGGCGCAGGTCCGGGTCGGGTTCGCGGCCGAGGATCTCGAGCGCCTCGCGCAGCGCCGCGGTGCGGCCGCGCCTCGGTGGTCAGGTCGGCGTCGGCGAGGCGGTGGCGCAGCACGAACGGCACGACCGGCAACGCGTCGTCGACCAGCTCGCGCATCCCGTCGGCGCCGATGCTCGCGCGGCGTCGGCCGGGTCCATGCCCGTCGGGCAGCGCGAGCACCCGCAGCTCGAGCGCCGTCGCCCGCGCCGCCGACGCCGGCGAGCTGCGACGGCCGCCTCCCACGCCCGCTCGGCGGCCTTCACGCCGGCCGCGTCACCGTCGAAGGCGAACACGACCCGCTCGGCGTAGCGCGACGACGGCTGCGCAGGTGCTCGACGCCGACGGCGGTCCCGCAGGTGGCCACGGCGTTGCCGAACCCGGCCTGGTGCAGGCGCCATCACGTCGGTGTAGCCCTCGCAGATCAGCACCGACTCGGCGCGGACGATGTCGGCGCGGGCCTGCGGGACCCCGTAGAGCACCCGGGTCTTCTTGTAGAGCGGCGTCTCGGCCGAGTTGAGGTACTTCGGCGGGTCGAAGTCGCCGTAGTCGAGGCCCGGCAGGACCCGCCCGCCGAACCCGATCACGTCACCGCCCGGGTCGTGGATCGGGGAAGATGAGCCGGCCCCGGAACCGGTCGCGCAGGCCGCCGCGGTCGTTGCGGACCGACAGGCCGGTCTCGATCAGGTCCTCGGCGTCGGATCCCCTGGTCGCGGCAGCGCCGAGCGACAGCGCGTCCCACGCGTTCGGGGCGAAGCCGAGCTCGAACCGCGTCGGCGTCGTCGCGGCCGAAGCCGCGCTCCTTGAGGTAGTCGCGCGCGACCTCGCCCTCGTCGGCGTAGAGCTGCGCCGCGGAAGAACTCGAGCGCCGCCTGGGTGACGTCGACCAGCTTGGTGCGCTGGCCGAGCGCCCGCCGGTCCCGGGCGGTCAGCTCCTCGTAGCGCAGCGTGAAGCCGATGCGGCGCGCGAGCGACTCGACCGCCTCGGGGAAGTCGAGCCCCTCGATGCGCTGCAGGAAGTCGTAGAGGTCGCCCGACGCGCCGCAGCCGAAGCAGTGGAAGAAGTTCTCGCCCGGGGTGACGTGGAACGACGGGGTCCGCTCGGTGTGGAACGGGCACAGGCCCTTGAACGACCGGCCGGCACGCTTCAGGGTCGTGTAGTCGCCGACGACCTGCACGATGTCGGCCTGGCGCCGCAGCGCCTCGACGTCGTCGCGTCGACGGATCCGCCCGGCCACCGCGCGCCGGCGTCCGCGTCAGCTCAGGTTCGCGTCGTCCCAGTCGGGGTCGAGCTCGCACGAGGAACCCGGCGATGCGCTCGACCTCGGCGGTCTCGCCGATCTCCTGCGCGGCCCGCTGCAGCCGGACCAGGCAGGTCAGGAACGGCCGGTTCGAGCGGGTTGCGACCAGCGCACGAAGCCGCGGCCGCCCCACCCGTGCGGCGCGCAGCGCGTCGAGGCCGCGGTGGTAGCCGACCCGGGCGTAGGCGTAGCGCTCGATCGGTTCGCGTCCGCGGGCGGCGAGCTCGGCCCACCCGCCACGAGCGTCGGGTGGTCGGCGACGACGGCCGACAGCGCGGTCAGCTGGGTGTCGGCGTCGGCCGCCAGCGCGCCGGCGAGCGCCTCGCGGGCGTCGTCGGGCGGCGGCGGCAGGACCGTCTCGTGACGGTCGGCCATGGGCAGGTCGGCCACGTGCGTGGCCTCGTCGTCGTCGGGCGTGCGGTCGCCGGCAGGTCGCCGCGGTCCGAGCCCGGACGGTAGCGCTCCGGTGCGGCTGGCTAGCCTCCGCGGCCCGACCCGAGTAGCCTCGCGTGCCACCCGACCGACCGCCGCACCGGAGACCGCCCGCGACCGATCCGCTACCCCGTCGACCTCGCCGACCGCGTCCACCACCTCGTGCGGGTGCCGGCTCGACGTCCCCGCCGACCTGGCCGCCGGCGCACGGCTGGTGCTGCCGGTGTGGACCCCGGGCAGCTACGTGGTCCGCGACTACGTCCGCCACGTGCAGTCGATCGCGCGCGACCGACGCCGACGGTGCGCGAGCTGCCGCCTCACGATGGACAGCCGCACGTCGTGGCGGCTGCCCGACGACGCCGCCGGCCCGCGTCGAGGTGACGCTACGAGCTGTACGCCAACGAGCTCACGGTCCGCACCAACCACGTCGACGACCACCACGCGCTGCTGATCCCCGCGGCGACCTTCCCTACCGTCGAGGGCGGCGCCGACCGACCCCACGACGTGCACCTGCCCGCCGACCCCGGACGGCCACCGGGTGTGCTCGCTGCTGCCGCGCCGGCGACGCAGCCGCGACACCACCGTCGCCGAGCACCGCGACCACCTCATCGACAGCGCCTTCGAGGTCGGCGACCTACCCGTCGGTCGACTTCGAGGTGGCCGGCGTGCCGCACACGTTCGTGTGGGCCGGCCACGGCGGCCACCGCCGGACCTCGACCGCGATCGCCGCGGACGCCGCGCGCCATCGGCGAGGCCGCGGTCGCGCTGTTCGACGGCGACCTGCCCGATCGACCGCTACACGTTCCTGTGCACCGGCTGGGACGACGGCGGCGGCGGGCTCGAGCACCGCGACGGGGCGGTGCTCGCAGATGCCGATCCGCGCGTTCCACCGACGACGACCTCTACGCCCGGTTCCAGTCGCTGCGTCGCCCACGAGTACCTGCACCTGTGGAACGTCAAGCGGCTGGTCCCCGCCGCGCTCGTCCGCCCCGACTACGAGCGGCCCGACCCACTCCGACTCGCTGTGGGTCGCCGAGGGCTGGACCGCCTACTACGACGAACTGCTGCCGACCCGCGCCGGGGTGTGGACGCCGCGCCGCTTCCTCGACACCCTGCGCGACACCTAGCAGCAGGTCCTCGACACGCCCGGGCGTCGCACCGCCAGGCGCTGCGGCAGGCGTCGTTCGAGGCGTGGACCAAGCACTACGTCCGCGACGAGAACACCGCCAACGTCGCCACCGACTACTACGGCCACGGCGCGCTGGTCGCCGCTCGAGCTCGACCTGCGGCTGCGCGGCCGGCGACCCGGACGGCGACGGCCTCGACGAGGTGCTCCGGCTGCTGTGGAAGCGGCACGCCGGCTCCGCCGACGGCTACACCGAGGCCGACGTCGCTCGGCGCGATCGCCGAGGTCGGCGGGGACGACCTGGCCGCGCTGCGCCGACGCACGCGGTCGGCGACCCGGGCCTCCCCGACCTCGAGGACGACGTGCGTCGCGGCGGTCGGCCTGCGGTGGAAGGTCGACGACGGGCCCGACGATCCCCGACCTCGGCGTCGCAGCCGACCGAGGACGACGGCGGGGTCACGGTTCGCCACCGTGCTGCGCGACCGGCCGGCGTGGCAGGCCGGGCTGACCGGGCGGGACGAGCTGGTCGCGATCGACGGGCAGCCGGGTCGCGCGCGGGCGAGCTGCCGGGCCGCTGCGCGGCGCACGACGCCGGCGACACCGTCGAGGTGACGCGTGCTGCGCGGCCCGCGGCTGCTGACGCTCGCCGGTCACGCTCGGTGCGCCGCGGCCGGGTCGCCGGCTGGTCGCGCGACGAGCGAGCCGACCGACGACCAGCGCGCGCGCGTTCCGCCGCTGGACCGGTCGCGACCTCACCGACCTCTGACGCACCCCGATGGGCGGTGCGTCCCGCCCGAGCGGGTGCAGTTCACCGGCTCGGGCGGGCGCTGTGCACGTCCGGGCGTTCTGCACCGGCACGATGCCGAGGTCCGCCGGCAGTCAGCGGAGCACGCGGACGCGGCGGTCGGCGACGTGCCACCTCGCCGTTGCGACCGCGTCGGCCAGCAGCTGGTCGTGGGTGACCAGGCGCTTGGCACGTCGCTCGCGCCGCGGCGGCCGGGCAACGGCCGTTGCCGCGCGACGGCGTACTCCCCAGTCCGGTGCAGTTCCCCCGGCCCGGTGCAGTTCCCCCGGCCCGGCGGGACAACGGCACCACCTCGTGCCCCACGCACCGGTGCCCGCTCGTGCCGACGCGCCGACGTGGCTCAGGCCGCTAGCAGCTCGCGGATCTCGGCGATGACGGCCGCGGGTTCCCGCTGCCAGCGCTGCCAGGAGATGCGCAGCACGCGCCAGCCCGCCCGGACGAGGGCGTTCTGTCGCTCGTGATCCCGCATCAGGTCGCCGGGGGAACGGTGGAACGGCGAAGCCATCGCACTCCACCGCGACCTTCGCGTCCGGGAAGGCCAGGTCGATGCGGAGCCGACGGCCCGCGGCCGTCAGCCACCCACCCAGCTCGGGAGCGAGGCCCACGGCACGAAGGGCATCCAGGACGAGCTTCTCGAAGATGGAATCGGGGGTGTGTCCGTCGTCGAACTCCACGACCAGCCGCGCGAGCGCTCGACCGCGGCGGGGACCGACGCGCTCCGCGATACCCCGCAGCGCGTCGAGGTCGGTCGCATCCCGCTGGAGCGCGGTCAGGACCACGGCCAGGCCGTCGGCGCCCCAACCCACCTCACGCACGCGGTCGAGCACCGTCCGTTCCACCGTCGTGCAGCCCAGTCGCCGCACCTCGGTCAGGTCCACCGGATCGAGGTGCGCGGTCCGCCGCACCTCGACACCGTCGAGCCGAGCAGCGCGTCGAGCGTGCGGGACGAGCAGGGTGATGGGCGCCGGTGCCCGCCGGTCGAGCTCGTGGAGGTACATCGCCGTGGGACCCGCGGCGACAGCCATGTCCGGCCGCCAGGATCGCGGCAGCGATCCGTCGATGCCGGCACGTCGGGCGCATCGGGTAGGGCGACCACGCCACGGTGGACCCGCTCCGCATCCTCGACCCGGCGACCAGTCCTCGTAGGTTGAGCTGGCCACGCCGAGCCGCGCTGCCTCGCTACGTGACGACACGCCGTACAGTCGCGGGCCGCACCTCGCTGTAGGCGCACGTGTGGGTGCGTCGGCGGCTTCCGACGCTCGCGGTCCTCTGCATCTTCATCATCCATGCGACAGCGTCACGGTGAGTCGGCGACGGGGCCGCATCGGATCGCGCCAGGCCTGCTGGATGACGACGCACGCGACAGGTCCGCGACCGGTCCTGGGGAGCCGCGCGGGCGGAGGCCGGAAAGGTCGCGGCGGCCCCGGGCGGGTGCGTCAGCCCGGCCTGACCCGGGGCGGCCGCGCGACCTCGGGACGGCCCCACCACCTCGGGCCCGAGGCGCCGGTCGGGCCCGGGCCGGCGTCCGGTGCGCGCGGAGCCCGGTCAGAGCTGGTCGCGGAGCTCCTCGAGGCGGCGCGCGGACCTCGCGCGAGGCGCGCGACCGCACGCTGCGACCTCGTCGCGCCGGTCGCCGCGTCGGCGAAGCGGTCGCCGAGCACCTCGACCTCGAGGGTGAGCAGCTCGACCTCGGTCCGCACCCGACCGACCTCGTCGAGGTCGCGGAAGGGACGGGCGAGCACGGCCTCGTGCAGGACCTTCAGGACGCGTTCGTCGCGGCGCAGCAGCTCGCGCGGGACGCGCGGCCGGCGCGAGCAGCTGCGTCGAGGTCGGGGAGCGCCCGGTCGAGCGGGAGCGCGAGCAGGACGTCCTCGAGCCGGCTCAGCGCCGCGTCGAGGTCGAGCCGCCGGTCCTGCTCCGTCACCTCGTGCCCCTCCCGGGAGGCCGCGATGCGTACCGCTGCACACCGCCCCGGGCGTGCGGCCGACGCCGTCGGGCACGCTGCGACCCCGAGCACGAGGCCGACCGCGTGGACGACGTCCCCACCCCGACCGAGCTGCGCGCTGCTGGGCGCGCCGCGACCATCGTCGCCTACGGCACCGGGCTCGCCGGGCGTCGGCGTCGGCACGTGGCTGCTCCGGCAGGACGAGCTGGTGCTCGCCGTCCTGATCTGGGTGGTGACCTTCGGCGTCGGCACCGTGCCTGATCGGCGTCGCCACGCTCGTCCGCGCGTCGGCCGGGCTCACCGGCCGCATCGCCAAGCTCGACGCCGACGTCGCGGCGCTCCGACGCGACCTGGCGCGCGGCGCGAGGACCGCGGTGACGACTGGCGCCACCGCTCGCCCGTACTGACCGAGACCGCGACCGAGGACCGTGCCGAGGACCGCGAGTGAGCGCGCCGACGCCCGGGCGGGCCCGGGACCGGTCAGACGCGGCCGAGGCGTTCCTGGAGGTAGGCCACGAGCCGGTCGATCGACACCCGGTCCTGCGCCATCGTGTCGCGGTCGCGGACGGTCACGGCCCGGTCCTCGATGGTGTCGAAGTCGACCGTCACGCAGTACGGCGTGCCGATCTCGTCCTGGCGGCGGTAGCGGCGCCCGATGGCCTGGGTCTCGTCGTAGTCGGCCATCCACTCGACCTTGACCGCGTCGAAGACCTCGCGGGCGACCGGCGTGAGCTCGTCCTTCTTCGACAGCGGCAGCACCGCGACCTTGTAGGGCGCGAGCCGCTTGTCGAGCTTGAGGACGGTGCGCTCCTGCATGTCACCCTTCGCGTCCGGGCGCCTGCTCGACGCGGTAGGCGTCGAACAGGAACGCCAGCGTCGCGCGGGTCGCACCGGCCGCCGGCTCGATCACGTACGGGGTGTAGCGGCGGTCGTTCGGCCTGGTCGAAGTAGGTCAGGTCCTTGCCCGACGCCTCGCTGTGGGCCTTGAGGTCGAAGTCGGTGCGGTTGGCCAGGCCCTCGAGCTCGGACCAGCCCATCGAGCGGTCCGGGAAGTAGTACTCGACGTCGACGGTGCGCTTGGCGTAGTGGGAGAGCTCGTCCTCCTCGTGCTCGCGGATGCGCAGGTTCTCGCGCCGGATGCCGAGGTCGACGTACCAGTCCATCCGCGTCGTCGATCCAGTACTGGTGCCACTCCTCGTCGCGTGCCCGGCTCGACGAAGTACTCCATCTCCATCTGCTCGAACTCGCGCGTGCGGAAGATGAAGTTGCCCGGCGTGATCTCGTTGCGGAACGACTTGCCCATCTGCGCGATGCCGAACGGCGGCTTCTTGCGGGTCGCGCGCTGGACGGTCGCGAAGTTCACGAACATGCCCTGCGCGGTCTCGGGCCGCAGCCACGCGATGTTGGTGTCGGACTCGATCGGGCCCGACGTGCGTCTTGAACATCAGGTTGAAGTTGCGCGGGTCGCCGAGCGTCCGGCTTCTTGCAGCGTCGGGCACGCGATCTCGCCCTCGGCGGTCTCGGAGCCGAGCTGCGCCTCGCGCAGGTGGTCCTCGCGGAAGCGCTGGTGGCAGCTGCTGCACTCGACCAGCGGGTCGGAGAAGTTGGCGAGGTGGCCCGAGGCCTGCCACACGTCGGTCGGGCCGAGGATGGCCTGCTCCATGCCGACGACGTCGTCGCGCAGCTGGACCATCGTGCGCCACCACTGACGCTTGACGTTCTCCTTGAGCTCGACCCCGAGCGGGCCGTAGTCCCACGTCGACCGCACGCCGCCGTAGATCTCGGCGGTCGGGAAGATGATGCCGCGCTGCTTGCACAGCTCGACGATCGTGGCGAGTTCGACGGTGACGCTCGGCTGGTCGGACACGGGGCAGGAACTCCTCGGGTGGCACGCCGCTGGCGGCGACGGGCGGGCGCGCTGCTGGCTGCAGCGCGACCCGGCAGCGTAGTGCGTCGCCGGTCAGGCCCCTTCCGGCACGGGGTGGGCTCACCCCGGACGCTGCTCAGTCCTCCCACACCACGCGGTGGAGGCGGTGCATGCCGGGGATCCCGCGGAGGCTGGCCCGCGGTCCCCTGCGGAAGCGCAGGCCGAGCTCGTCCTCGACGCGTTCGCGGACGGCGGTGGACACGAGGATCTCGCCGCCGTCGGCCTCGTTGCAGACGCGGGCCGCGAACGCGACGTTCGCGCCGAAGAAGTCCCCCTGACGCGTCCGCGCCTCACCGGTGTGCACCCCGATCCGGACCCGGAGCGGTACCTCGTGGTCCCCATCCGCGAGCGCTCGCTGGAACGTCGCCGCGAACCGGACCGCGTCGGGCGGGCGCTTGAACGCCAGCATCAGCCCGTCTCCCTGGGACTTGACCAACCGCCCGTCGTGGTCGCGAGCCGTGCGTCGGGCGAGCCGCTCGTGCGCCTGGATGAGCCGGTCGAACGAGGCGTCGCCGAGCTCGACGTTGAGCGCGGTCGACCCCTCGACGTCGGAGAACACCAGGGTGATGGTCCCGTCCGAGGCGAGGGCGGGCAGCAGCTGCGGCCGGAGCGTGTCGACCCACGAGGTGACGGCCTGCAGCGGGTCGAGGACCAGCGGTGGCAGGGTCCCGCCGAGCGACAGCCCGTTCTCGGTGCGCGTCTCCACCGCACGCTTGGCCGCGGACGCGCCCCTCCGCGCGGCGCGCCAGACCAGCCACCCCGCCAGGGCGGCGACCACGAGGCTCGCGACGACGATCGCGACGATCCACCGAGCATCCACGAGGTGCAGCCTCGCGGGTCGGAGCCTGACGCGCGAGCACCCGGACCGGGACTACCGTCCGCCGCCCCCGCGCGGACCGCCGGGACGCCCGGCAGGCAGGAGCTCCCGTTGGACGCGAGCCGTTTCGACCGCGACACAGCCGTGGAGCGCACCTCCGACGGGTGGTACGCCGGCGTGATCGATCCGGGGTGGGCCGTGATCGACGGAGCCGCGCCCAACGGCGGGTACCTGATGGCGCTCGCCGCCCGGGCGATGCGCGACCCCGTCCCGGCGCACCCGGACCCCGTCACCCTCACCGCCCACTTCCTCGCGCCGCCGACCGTCGGCGAGGTCGAGATCGAGGTCGAGGTCCTGCGCAGCGGACGACGCCACTCCACCGTCGAGGCGACGCTCCGGCAGGACGGCGAGGCCAAGGTGCGCCTGCTCGGTGCGTTCGGTGACCTCGCCGCCGCCGAGGGCCCGTCCCGGGTCGATCGGCGCCCGCCCGAGCTACCCCCGCTCGAGACCTGCGTGGACTTCACCACCGAGCACGAACGGCGGGCCGATGCCGGCGGGTTCCCACCGCCACCGATCGCGCAGCGGTTCGATCACCGCATGCCGTCGGCGGTCCTCGGCTGGACCGAGGGGTCGCCGTCGGGGCGGGGCCACATCGGTGGCTACCTGCGGTGGCGCGACGGCGCCGAGATGGACACGCTCGGGTTGCTCGTCGTGGCGGACTGCTACCCGCCGGCCATCTTCGACGCCGCGCTCGGGGACATCGGGTGGGTGCCGACGATCGAGCTCACCGTCCAGGTGCGTGCCCGTCCGTCACCGGGCTACCTGGCGGGGTGGTTCACCACCGAGGCCGTCACCGACGGCTACCTCGAGGAGGACGGCGAGGTGTGGGACGCGGCCGGGAACCTCGTGGTCCTGTCACGCCAGCTCGCCCTCGCTGCCCGGCCCCGGCGCTGACCCCGTCCCGGAGGGCGGCAGCGTGGTCGGCAACGTGAAGGCGAAGGTCGACCCCTCGCCCGGCTGCGAGCGCACCGCCACCTCGCCGCCCATGGCCCGCACGTAGCGGGCCACGAGGGCGAGCCCGATCCCCGACCCGCGCACGGCGTTGCTGACCGACGAGCGCGCGCGGAAGAAGGGATCGAAGACGTGACTCGCCTCCCAGGGCGGCAGACCGATCCCCTGGTCCGCCACCTCGATGCGCGCCCAGGGGCCTTCGACCGCGGCGTCGATGACGATGCGCGTCCCCGGCTCGGAGAACTTGACGGCGTTCGACAGCAGGTTGACGAGCGTGCGGCGCAGCAGACTCGGGTCGGCGTACACGGCCACCCGGGCGACGTCCACGTGGACCTGCCACCCGCGCGTGACGTGCTCGAGCTCCGAGACGATCTCGTCGACGGTCGCGGGCAGGTCGACCACCTGCAGCGCCGGGTCGGAACCGACCCCGCGTTCGAGGGACGCCAGTTCGAGGAGCTCGTCGACCAGGTCACCGAGCTCGGCGGCGTGCCGACCGACCCGGCCGAGCAGATCGGCGCGACGGTCGGGATCGAGCCGGTCGCCGTGATGGCGCAGCGTCTCGGTGAACCCCGCGATCGACGTCAACGGTGTCCGTAGCTCGTGCGACACCGAGGCCACGAAGTCCCTCCGGGCATCCAGCGTCTGCTGCAGTTCGGTCACGAGCTGACGTTCGAGCTCGAGCCGGCGGGCGTTGCGGAGCGCGGCACCGGCGAAGGCGGCGATCGCACGGGCGAGGTCCTCCTCCTCGGCGTCGAGGTGGGGATCGTCGAGCCAGACCACCAACACCCCGGCGCGCCCGCCGCCGTGGACCGGGAGCGGCACCACGAGCCGCCCGTCCTCGACCCAGGGCGCCTCGGTGCCGACCTCCGCCGTGACCGCGAGCCGTTCCGCCTCGTCGAGGTCCGCGGGCGGGACACCGGCGACCGCCGCCACGGTCGGCGGCGTGCCCTCCTCCTCGAGGAGCAACGCGCAACTGGTGGCGTGCAGCAGCCGGCGCGCCGCACCGGCGACCTCGATGGCCAGCTGCTCCCGGTCGGTGGTCGAGGTCAGCAGCAGCGCGGCGCGCTGGAGCTCGGCGGCGCGCTTCACCAGGTCGTGGTGGTGCCAGGCGCGCTCGACGACGTCGGGCAGGGCCTCGACGTAGCCGCGGTCCTTGGGCAGGTAGTTGGCAGCGCCGGCGCGCATGGCGGCGACGGCGACCTCGGTCGAGCCTGCCGCCGTGACCATGATGACCGAGGGCGGGCTCGGACGGGCTCGGATGCCCGCGAGGACCTCCAGACCGTCCCGACCGGGCAGCTGGTAGTCGAGCACCACGAGGTCGACGTCGTCGCACCGTTCCAGGGCGTCCTCGGCCGTGCCGACCGAGGTGACCCGCATGCCCGCCGCGCTGAGCCGGCGAGCCATCAGCGTGCGGTGGTCGAGGCTGTCGTCGACCACCAGGACCTTGATGCGTCCACGCCCCGAGGAGGTCACGACGAGGGGTGGTTCCGAGGGCGCATCCACAGTGGTCATCAGAGCGGGGGTTCGGGCAGGACCGCGGTGTGGGTCCAGAAGTCGCTCATGGCGGCCAGCTTGTCGCGCAGCTCGGCGAAGGCCGGTCGTTTCACGAGGTAGGCGTTCCCGCCCGCTCGGTAGCTGTCGTCGACGTCCTGCTGCCGCTCGGAGGAGGTGAGGACGGCGATCGGGATCGAGCGCAGCTCGGGGTCGTTCTTCACCACCTCGAGCACCTCGAGCCCGGCCACACGAGGCATCTTGAGGTCGAGCAGTACCAGGTGCGGACGCGGTCGGTCGTGGTACTCACCGCGGCGGTAGAGGAAGTCGAGCGCCTCCGCCCCGTCGCTGACGGACTCGATCTCGAAGGCGACCTCGTCGACGCCGCGCAGCGCCCGGGTGATGAAGAAGACGTGGTCCTCGTTGTCCTCCGCGACGAGCACCCTCACGGTCTTCCTCACACGCCGACCTCCTGTGGCACCGCAACGTCGACCCCCAGCGCCGATGGCGGCAGGTGGATGCGGAACTCGGCGCCACCGTCGTGGTCACCGATCCAGATGCGGCCACCGAGCGATTCGGTGACCTTGCGGCAGATGGCGAGCCCGATGCCCGTCCCCGAGGTGGCGTCCTGGGTGTCGAGGCGCTCGAACACGCCGAACACCCGCTCGCGGTACTCGGCGGGGATGCCGGGCCCGTCGTCGCGGACCACCAGGACGACCCCGGCATCCGGCGCTGGCTCGGCGCTCACCTCGACGTTCACCTCACCCGGTGGTCCGTGGGTGACCGCGTTGTCCACGAGGTTCTGCAGCAGCTGGCGGATCCGCGTGCCGTTGGCCCACAGGACGGGGAGCTCGCCCGCGACCACCGTCGCGTTCGGGTGGGTGGCGGACGTCTCGTCGGCGATGTCGGCGACCACGGCAGCGAGGTCGACGGTCTCCGGCGTGACCTGGACGCGGCCGATCCGCGACAGCTCGAGCAGGTCACCGATGATCGACTCCATGTAGCGGCCGTTGGTCGCGAGCCGATCGAGGAACCAGCGCGCCTCCTCGTCGAGGCCGTCCCGGTGGTCCGCCGCGAGCAGCTCGACGTAGCTGAGCATCGCGATGAGCGGGCTCTTGAGGTCGTGGGACGCGCTGTAGACGAACGACTCGAGCTCGGCGTTGGTAGCAGCGAGGTCCTGGCGGGCTGCCCGCTCGCTGGCGAGCAGGTCCGCCCGGGCGAGCGCGAGGTCGGCGAGCAGACCGGTCCGTTCGAGCAGCTGCAGCTCCTCGGCCCCGAAGAACGGGGTGTACCGGTCGGTCCAGACCAGGATCCGGCCGTTGGCCAGCGGTTGCTCGAGCGCGTCGGAGCCCCGGCGCTCGGGCGTCCCGTCGGACGTCGCGGTCACCCCGTCGGCGCCGACCAGGTCGCCGCGGTGCTCGAGCGCGATACCTCGTGCGGCGACGACCAGCCGCAGGTGCGGGACCAGGACCTGCGCGACGTCCACGGCGTCACGGGTCGCGAGCAGCTCGAGCGCGGCGGCGTGCAACGCCTGCTCCTCGGGCCGACGCCACAGCTGCCGCAGCCAGCGGGGCGGCAGGAACCCGAACAGCAGCAGCAGGGCCGCGACGAGTCCGAGGAGCAGGATCGCGAGGATGGGCTGGTCCTCGACCCCTGAGCTCCCGGCCATGAGCACGAGCACCAGGCTGAGGGTCCAGACCGCGGCGCCGAGCAACCGCAGCCGACGTCGAGCGAGCGTCGGCTGGTGGCGCCCGGCCCGCCAGAACCGCCACCCCACCACCGGCAGGACGGTCACCCACGTCCCGACCACGGCGAGGAGGAACACGGTGAACGCCACCGTCCAGGGATCATCGGGTTCGGGCTGGGCGACCACGACCCCGAGCACCGCCGTCACCGCGACGACGGCACCGACGACCCGCTTCCACCGCTCGGCGACGGGCTCGAACGCGTCGACGAAGCGCAGGAGCGGGTAGGGGAACAGCACGAGCACGACCAACTGCCCGTGGCCGATCAGCTCGATGACGATCGACGGGAGTCGGTCCTCGAACTCGACGGCGAGACCGACCAGCAGCAGGACCGCGAGCGATCCGAAGGTGACGGCCAACCACTTGCTCTGCTCGTCGCCGCGACGTCGCCACGTGCGGAACGCCCACAGACCGATGACGACGAAGGTCACCGTCAACGAACGGTCCAGGACCTCGAGCACGAGCTCCACGGCCGTCCTCGTCCAGTCGGTCACGCCCCGGGGCGACCCCCGAGCCGGTCCGCGACATCTTCTGCCGCCGAGCGTCACCCAGCAATGGCTCGTCCGGGTGGTAGCGGCCGACCGGACGGGCTAGTCCGGTCAACCACCCAGGTGGCCTACCGTCGCGTCCACCGCGGCACCCTCCGCGGTCCGATCGGGAGGGACCCACGCGTGCACGCCTTCTCCTGCGAGCGGTGCGGCCAGCTCGTCTTCTTCCACAACAGCGCGTGCCTGCGCTGCGGTGCGCCGCTCGCGTTCGACCCCGCCGCGCTGCGGATGGTGGTCCCCGACGGCAGCCGCCCCCCTGCGCCGCATCCGACGTCGCAGCCTGCAACTGGCTCGCGGCGGGCCCCGGCGAGCTCTGCGCGAGCTGCCGGTTGACCAGGACCCGCCCCGCCGACGGGGACACCGCCGCCCTCGCCGCGTTCGCGGCCGCCGAGGCGGACAAGCGACGGCTCCTGTTCAACCTGCGATCGCTCGGGCTGGACCTCGAGCCCCGTGACGAGGCCACCGGGACCGGGGTGGCCTTCGACCTGCTCGCCAGCGACCACGCACCCGTGACGACCGGGCACGCAGGTGGGGTCATCACCCTCGACCTGGCCGAGTCCGATGCCGTCCACCGCGAACAGGTCCGCGCGCTGATGCGCGAGCCGTACCGGACCGTCCTCGGCCACTTCCGGCACGAGATCGGACACCACCTGTTCCCGGTGCTCGTGCACGAGGGGGACCTGGCGGAGGTCCGCGAGCGGTTCGGCGACGAGACCACCGATTACCAGGCTGCGCTCGACCGGCACTACGCCGACGGTGCGCCGGAGGGCTGGGCGTCCGATCACGTCAGCGAGTACGCCACGATGCACCCGGCCGAGGACTGGGCCGAGACCTTCGCCCACTACCTCCACATCCGCGCCACGCTCGCAGACGGCAGCCGCCTACCGGCTCCGTGTCGATGGCCCCGAGGTCGCGGGCGACGGCCCGCTCTCCGCGGACCCGGCCGCGGTCGACCCGACCAGCTTCGACGAGCTCGTCGCCACCTGGCTGCCGCTGTCCTACGCGCTCAACGCGGTGAGTCGCAGCCTCGGGGACGGCGACCTGTACCCGTTCGTGCTGCCACCGGCCGTCCTGGTCAAGCTCGAGCTCGTGCACGATCTCGTCGGGCGGGCCGCCCAGCGCAGCACCTGAACCGTCGCGACGCCACAGCCGCGGTGCCCGGCCCGCCGGTAGGCTCGAGCGTTCACCCGAGGCCACGTTCCACCGCCGATCGGCCCAGCGATGTCCCGCTCCCTCGTCCTGCCCGGGGACCCCACCGACCTCGACGGAGCTCGCCTCCTCGTCGTCCGCCCTGCGCCGGTTCCTGCAGGGTCTGCCGGGTGTCGACCAGGTCGGTCTCGAGCACCGCGTCGCCAAGCTCGGCACGCGCTCGCTGAAGAAGGACGCCAAGACCTGGGCGATCGACCTGGCCATCTCGGCGGTCGACCTCACCACCCTGGAGGGTGCCGACACCCCCGGCCGGGTCCGATCGCTCGCGGCCAAGGCGCGCCAGCCCGACCCCTCCGACCCGGACTGCCCGACGGTCGCGGCCGTCTGCGTCTACCCCGACCGGGTCGCCGTGGCCGCCGAAGCCCTCGACGGCACCGGCATCCACGTCGCCGCCGTCGCCACCGCGTTCCCGTCCGGACGCGCGAGCCTCGACATCAAGCGCCGGGACACCGCCGACGCCATCGAGGCGGGCGCCGACGAGATCGACATGGTCATCGACCGCGGCGCGTTCCTGTCGGGTGACTACGGGCGGGTCTTCGACGAGATCGTGGCCATCAAGGCGGTCTGCGACGAGGCCGGGGCGGCCGTCGGACCGGGACGTGCACCTGAAGGTGATCCTCGAGACCGGCGAGCTGCGGACCTACGACAACGTGCGCCGGGCGTCGTGGCTCGCGCTCGCCGCCGGCGGCGACGTGATCAAGACCTCCACCGGCAAGGTCTCGCCCGCCTCGACGCTGCCACGTCACGGCCGTGATGCTGCAGGCCGTCCGTGACTGGCACTCGCTGACCGGCGAGCACCGCGGGGTGAAGTCCGCCGGGGGGATCCGCACCGCCAAGGACGCGCTGAAGTACCTCGTGTTGGTCCACGAGATCGCCGGGCCCGGCGTGGCTCCACCCCGACCGCTTCCGGTTCGGCGCCTCCTCGCTGCTCAACGACCTGCTCATGCAACGCGCCAAGCAGCGCACCGGCCAGTACTGGTCCGCCGACCGCGTCACGATCGATTAGGCATCCGATGACCTCCACCGAGACCGTCCCCGACCTGATCACGCCCACGTGGGACTACGCGCCGGCGCCCGAGGCCCGCGATCTGGCCACCATCGCGCCGTCGTACGGGCTGTTCATCGGGGGCGAGTTCGTCGATCCCGCCGATGGCGGCAGCATGGCGACCATCTCCCCGGCGACCGAGGAGCACCTCGCCGACGTGGCGGTGGCGGGCGAACGTGACGTCGACCGCGCCGTGAAGGCGGCGCGGAAGGCGTTCGGTCCGTGGTCGAAGCTGACCGGCACCGAGCGCAGCAAGTACCTGTTCCGGATCGCCCGGCTGCTGCAGGAACGCGCCCGCGAGTTCGCCGTCCTCGAATCGATCGACAACGGCAAGCCGATCCGCGAGACCCGGGACGTGGACGTGCCGACCGCGGCGGCGCACTTCTTCTACCACGCGGGGTGGGCCGACAAGCTCGACTGGGCGGGGCTCGGTCCCGACCCCCGACCCCTCGGCGTGTGTGGCCAGGTCATCCCCTGGAACTTCCCGCTGCTGATGCTCGCGTGGAAGATCGCACCGGCGCTCGCGTGCGGGAACACGGTGGTGCTCAAACCCGCCGAGACCACCCCGCTGTCGCGCGCTGTTGTTCGCCGAGGTCTGCCAGCAGGCCGACCTGCCGCCGGGCGTGGTGAACATCGTCACGGGTGCCGGCGACACCGGCGCCGCCATCGTCGCCCACGACGACGTCGACAAGGTCGCGTTCACCGGATCGACCGCCGTGGGCAAGGCCATCGCCCGCCAGCTGGCCGGGACGGGCACGCGCCTCACCCTCGAGCTCGGCGGCAAGGCCGCGAACATCGTCTTCGACGACGCCCCCCTCGATCAGGCCATCGAGGGCATCGTCGACGGGATCTTCTTCAACCAGGGCCACGTGTGCTGCGCCGGGTCGCGCCTGCTCGTCCAGGAGTCGGTCCACGACCTGGTGGTCGAGAAGCTGCAGCAGCGCCTCGGCACGCTCCGGCTCGGCGACCCGCTCGACAAGAACACCGACATCGGTGCGATCAACTCGGCCGCCCAGCTGGCGCGCATCGAGGCCCTCGTCGAAGCGGGCGAGGACGAAGGTGCGCAGCGGTGGTCCCCGGAGTGCGAGCTGCCCTCCAGTGGCTTCTGGTTCCGGCCGACGATCTTCACCGGGGTCGGGCAGAGCTCGCGGATCGCCCAGGAGGAGATCTTCGGGCCGGTCCTGAGCGTGCTGACCTTCCGCACGCCCGACGAGGCCGTCGCCAAGGCCAACAACACCCCCTACGGGTTGTCGGCGGGCGTCTGGACCGAGAAGGGGTCGCGCATCCTGTGGATGGCCGACCAGCTGCGGGCCGGCGTGGTGTGGGCCAACACCTTCAACCGCTTCGACCCCACCAGCCCGTTCGGTGGCTACAAGGAGTCCGGGTTCGGTCGCGAGGGCGGCCGCCACGGGCTCGTGTCCTACCTGCAGGAGGAACCCCACCGATGAGCGGCGCTGGAGGTCCCGTGTTGGGGTTCGAGGGACCGGAAGCGGTCTCGGAGGGAGGATCATGAGTCCGAGGCTCGAGGTCAGGAAGACCTACAAGCTCTACGTCGGGGGGAAGTTCCCGCGATCGGAGTCCGGTCGGTCCTACGAGGTCGTCGACGCGACGGGTGCGCTGCTCGCCAACGCGTCACGGGCGTCACGCAAGGACGTGCGGGACGCGGTGGTCGCCGCACGGGCCGCGCAGCCCGGCTGGGCGGCAGCCACGGCCTACAACCGCGGCCAGGTCCTGTACCGCGTGGCCGAGATCCTCGAGGGTCGCCGCGACCAGTTCATCGCCGAGATCGTCGACGTCGAGGGGGTGACGACGCGGACGGCCACCACGCAGGTGGACACCGCCATCGATCGGTGGGTCTGGTACGCGGGCTGGTCGGACAAGTTCCAGGCCGTCCACTCGTCGGCGAACCCCGTCGCCGGCCCGTACTTCGACCTGTCGGTGCCCGAACCCACCGGTGTGGTCGCGGCGCTCGCGCCACAGTCGTCGTCGTTGCTCGGGCTCGTCGCGGTCGTCGCACCCATCGTGGTGTCCGGCAACACCGTCGTGGTCGTCGCCAGCGAGCAGCGCCCGCTGCCCGCCGTCACGCTCGGCGAGGTGCTCGCGACGTCGGACGTCCCCGGCGGGGTGATCAACATCCTCACCGGCCGGACCGAGGAGCTCGCACCGGTCCTCGCGTCGCACCTCGACGTCAACGCGATCGACCTGACGGGCTGGGCCGGTCGCGACGCGACCGAGGTCGAGGTCGCCGCCGCCGAGAACGTCAAGCGCGTCCTGCCCGCCGAGGCCGAGGAGCCGGACTTCACGGCCCTCCCGCAGGGCCCGCGCCGGATCGTGGCGTTCTGCGAGACCAAGACCGTGTGGCACCCGAAGGGGCTGTAGCTCAGCTCCCGCCGACCTCGTCCTCGTCGAGTCCGGCGAACACGTCACCACCCGAGGTCGGCTGGGCGGGGACGGGC
This sequence comes from uncultured Nitriliruptoraceae bacterium, assembly GCA_963850715.1. GTDB lineage: Bacteria > Actinomycetota > Nitriliruptoria > Nitriliruptorales > Nitriliruptoraceae > Nitriliruptor. The sequence goes on from CAWKMM010000005.1 coordinate 597,960, forward strand.
TGGTCGCGGCCGACCGGTGACCAGCAGCACGACCGACGCCAGCACGATGCCACCACCGAGCAGGGTGCGGCCCGTCACCAGCTCGCCGGCGAACGCCCAGCCGAGCCCGACGGCGACGACCGGGTTGACGTAGGCGTAGCTGCCGACCAGCACCGTGGATGCGTTCGCGTACCAGCCAGCTGTAGGCGGTGAACGCCACGATGGAGCCCGCGGTCACGAGGTAGAGGAAGGCGACGACCGACCCGCGGTCGACGTCGCCAGCGAGGCGAACCTGGTGAACTCGGTGAGCGCGAGGCCGACGAGGAGGAAGCCGAGCGCCGCACCGAGCATCTCCATCGCGGACGCGAGCAGCGGCTCGCCGAGGGTCGGCCGCGCGGCTGTGCAGCGTGCCGGCGGCCCACGACAGCGACCCGGCGAGGACCAGCAGGGTCGGGACGATCTGCCCGCCCGATGGGTCGACGAGCGTCGCGACGCCGGCGAGCCCGATGGCCAACCCCAGCCAGGCGCGCGGGCGCAAGCGTTCACCCAACCGGACCCGAGCCAGCAGGGCCAGCCACAGCGGCACGGTGGCGCACAGCAGGGCGGCCATGCCGGACCCGAGGTGCACCTGCGCGGCGGTGACCAGCCCCGTCCCGCCGACGAGCAGCATCCAGCCGGTCACGGTGGCCGCGCGCCACTGCCGCCACGTGGGGCGCCGCGTCGGCTGCGCCGGATGGCGACGGCGAACGAGGACGCCGCCCGCGAGCGGCGAACCGTCGCGGCGAGCATCAGGAACGGCGGGATGGTGCGTGACCGCGACGCCGTTGGCGAGGAAGGTCGACCCCCAGACGACGTAGACGGTCGCCAGCGCCAGCGGCGGCCTTGACCCGGGTGGCAGCCGGCGACGGACCACCGAGGAGGCGTCCGAGCGGTCGCGGACCGACCGGGCGCCGGCGCGACCGGCGCGGTCGCGGCGTGACGGGGGCGGGTCGTCGCGGCGCGGCTCGAACAGGCCGCGGCGCGAGGTCGATCGCGGGGGCGAGGTCCCGTTGCGGGCAGCGAGCGTGCGGCACCGGATCTCGGGAGGGGGCAGCGGCCGGTGCGCGTCGCGGTGACGCGACGTCGGGAGGCGGGCGGGACGGGCGCGGGCGGGTGGCTCAGGCGGGACGCCGCGGAGCGCCCGGCGTGGGCGCCCCGTCGACGACCAGTCGGTCGCCGCTACGGCGGACGGTCAGCGCCGGATCGAGTCGGCCGTCCGGTTCGGGGCGCCGAGGACGGTGTCACAGCGGGACGACGCCGGCCCACACCGGCAGGTCGAGGTCGGCCGCGTCGTCGGCGACGCCGCCGTCGCGCACCTTGGCGACCGCGGCGTCGAGCGGGAGGCGCAGCACCGTGGTGGCGCGCAGCTCCGACGGCGGTCGGCCACCGCACCTCGGCCCACCGGCCCGGCGCGACGTGCTCGGTCAGCACGCGCAGCGCGGCGACCTTGTCGTCCGGGTCCTCGATCGCGGTCGCCTCGCCGTGCACGACGACGCTGCGGTAGTTGGCCGAGTGGTGGAACGCCGACCGGGCGAGCACGAGCCCGTCGACCAGCGTCACCGTGACGCACACCGGCGAGGCCCGCAGCGCCGGTCCGCATCGCGCGCGAGGCCGCCGAGCCGTGCAGGACGAGGTGGTCGCCGTCGCGGCCGTAGAGGGTCGGGACGACCACGGGTCGGTCACCCGACGAGGTAGCCGAGGTGGGCGCACGAAGCCGGCGTCGAGGATGGCGTCGACGAGTCCCGGTCCTGCGCTGCCCCGTCCGGGGACGCCGGCGGACGCGCGTCGAGCTCCGGCGGTCACGGGGCTGCCACGGGGCCACCTCCACACCGAGCGCCTCGACGTCGACCTCGTCGACGCGCTCGCCCGACTCACGACGGCAACTGTTACGGTACAGATATGACAACTGACCCAGCACAGCTGCGGCAGTATGCCATCCGTGGCGGCAACGCGGCCGCCATCGTCCGCTCGGTCGAGCGCGGCGTGCACGACCGGTGCGCTCGCGCCCGGGCGCCGCGCGTGCCGTCGGTCCGGGCGCTCGCCGCGCGCACCTCGGCGTGTCCCCCACCACCGTCGCCGCCGCCTACCGCGACCTGCGCCAGCGCGGCGTCCTCGTCAGCCACGACCGCTCGCGGACCGTCGTCGGCCACCGGCCACCGCTGACGCGGTCGGCTCGCCCCGGTCGTCCCCGACGGCGCGGTCGACCTCGCCAGCGGGCAACCCCGACCCGGCGCTGCTGCCGGACCTGCGGCCGGCCATCGCCGCACTCGACGCCACCGCCCGGCCTGTACGGCGCGCGACCCGGCGCACCCGCGCGCTGCTCGACGCGCGCGCCGCGGCGATGCGTCGGCGACGGGCTCGCCCGCCGACCACCTCGCCGTCGTCAGCGGCGGCCTCGACGGGATCGAGCGCGTCCTCGAGGTGCACCTGCGCGTCGGCGACCGCGATCGCCGTCGAGGATCCGGGGTACGTCGGCGTCGATCGACCTGGTCCGCGCGATGGGCTTGACCCCGGTGCCGGTCGCCGTCGACGACGAGGGGCCGCACGGCCGCGGGGCTCGCCGCGGCGCTCGACCGGGGCGTGCAGGCGGTGCTGCTGGTCCCGCGGGCGCAGAACCCGACCGGTGCCGCCGATGTCGCGCCGACGCGGGCCGCCGACCTCCGCGCCGCTGCTGGCCGAGCACCCCGACGTGCTGGTGCATCGAGGACGACCACGCGGCGGCCGTCGCCGGCGCGGCGCTCCACCCGCTCACCGACCCGCTCCCGCGAGCGGTGGGCGGCCGTGCGATCGCTCGCCAAGGGACTCGGTCCGGACCTGCGCGTCGCCGTGCTCAGCGGGCGACGAGGACACCGTCGCCCGGGTGCTCGGCCGCCAGCGGCTCGGTACCGGGTGGGTCAGCCACCTCCTCCAACAGCTCGCCGCCGGCGACCTGGGCAGCCGCCGTCGCGGACGGCACCCTCGACGCGCGCCGCCGACGGCCTACGCCGGCACGCCGGCGCGCGCTCGTCGACGCCCTCGCCGACGCGTGACGTGCCGCCCACGGCGCGCAGCGGCCTCAACGTGTGGGTCCCGGTCGCCGAGGAGGTCCCCGTCGTCCAGGGGCTCGCCGGCCCGCGGGTGGGCGGTCCGGCGCCGGCGAACCGTTCCGGATCGACGCGCCGCCCGCCGTCCGCATCACGGTCAGCCGCCTGGCGATCGACCGGCGCGACCGACCGTCGGCGGACCTGGCCGACGTGCTCGACGCACGTGCTCGGCACCCGCCGCGGCTGACCGCGACGGCGCCGGCGCGGCGGCCGGCCGCGGGTGCGACCTGCTGGCGCACGGTGGACGGCGCGACGGGCCCGCACCCGACTACGCTCACCGCCCGTGAGCTCCCTCCCCCGCGCCGACGACCCGGCCGCACCTGCACGGTGCGGACGCGCATCGTCCTCCTCGCCGGGCCGTCCGGGTCGGGCAAGTCGTCGCTCGCCGCGCGCGTCGGGCTCCCGACGGTGTGCCTCGACGACTTCTACAAGGACGCGCGACGACCCGACCCTGCCCCGCCTCGACCTGCCGGGACCGGACGGCGGACCGCTGGTCGACTGGGACGACCCGCGGTCGTGGCACGCCGACCGCGCCGCTCGCGGCGCTCGTGGAGCTCGCGCCACGACCGGCCGCGTCGAGCTGCCCGTCTACGACATCCCGACCAGCCGGGCCATCGGGGATCGCACCGGGTCGACGTCGGTGACGCACCGCTCGTGGTGGCCGAGGGCATCTTCGCGGCCGAGCTGGTCGGCGCCTGCCGCGACGCGGGCATCCTGGCCGACGCGCTCTGCCTGACGCTCCGCCCGATCGTGACCTTCTGGCGCCGACTGGTGCGCGACCTGCGCGAGGGCCGCAAGCCGCCGCTGACCCTGCTGCGCCGCGGGCTGGCGCTGCGCCGCGACGAACCCGCGATCGTCGCCCGGCAGGTGGCGCTCGGGGCCGCACCCGGTCAGCCCGCGACGACGCCGTCCGACGGCTCGCGCGGCTCGTCGACGAGTCCACCACGGCGCGTGGACACCGCACGACCTGCGCTGCCTGACGGTGTGACCGGCACGCGGCGCGACGCTCGACGCTCGACCGACGTCGCGGCCGGCGCTCGCGCGCGGCCCGTCGGGCTCGAGCGCCGGACGACCCCGGCCCACCCGTGGCAGGCCGCGCGTCGCCGTCGTGCTCGCGCCCGGCGATCGCGGGCTCGACGTGGCGTTCATCGAGCGCGCTCAGCGCGCCCGGCGACCGCTGGTCGGGGCAGATGGCGCTGCCCGGCGGCAAGCGCGAGCCCGGCGACGCGGACCTCGCCGACACCGCCGCCCGGGAGACCGACCGAGGAGGTCGGGCTCGAGCTGCCGGCCGCCGATCGGCCGGCTCGCCGACCAGCGTGGGCGGACCAGCACGCGGTCTGGTCGCGGCGTTCGTCTTCGGCGCTGGAGCACCGGCCGCGAGCTGGTCCCGCAGCCGTCCGAGGTGGCCGCCGCCGACTGGATCGCGCTGGCGTGGCTGTTCGACCCGGCCAACGCCGTCCGACGCCGCTGGGTCGGCGTCCCGTTCCCCGGCATCGCGCACCGGGACCGGGTCATCTGGGGGCTGACCCACCGCATCCTCGACGACCTCGGCGAGCGGCTCGGGCTGCGCCCTCCCCCGACCGTGAGCTGCGGCTCGACGCGCGGATCGGCTCAGCCGCGGATCGAGATGACGCGGTCGACCGGCCCGGCCGAACCGGCGCTCGCGGGCCTGGTAGTCGCGCGACGCACCGGGCGAGCTCGTGGCGGTCGAAGTCCGGCCACAGCGTCTCGGTGAAGACCAGCTCGGCGTAGGCCGCCTGCCACGGCAGGAAGTTCGACAGCGCGCTGCTCGCCCGAGGTGCGCACGAGCAGGTCGACCGGCGGCATCTCGCGGGTCGTACAGGCGGGCCTCGATGGCGCGCGCGTCGATGCGCTTGAGCGTGCCGGCCGCGAGGTCGCGCGGCCGCGGCCTTGGCCGCGTCGGCCAGCTCGGTCTGCCCGCCGTAGTTGAACGCGATCCGCAGCGTCATCCGGTCGTCGTCGCGCGGTCAGCGCCTCGGTGCGACTCGATGAGCCGGACCAGGCGCTTCGGCACCGGCCGGCCCCGCCGGCCGATGAAGCGCACCCGGACACCGCGCTCGTGCAGCTCGTCGGCACGGCGCACGAGCAGCGATTCGTTGAAGTTCAGCAGGAAGCGGACCTCGGCCGGCGGGTCGCTTCCAGTTCTCGGTCGAGAACGCGTAGACCGTCAGGTGGCCGATGCCGAGCTCGAGCGCCCCCTCGACGGTGTCGAACAGCGGCCGCTTCACCGGCCTCGTGCCCGGCGTTGCGCGGCAGACCCCGCTGGTTCGCCCACCGGCCGTTGCCGTCCATGATGATCGCGACGTGCGCGGGCACGCGGTCCGGGATCGACGTCGGCACGGGAGGCCGGTGCACCTTCGGGCGGGGCCCGGAGCCTAGCCATCCGCCCCCCGCCACCCGCGGTCCCGAGCGTCACCGCGGGACGAGGTCGTAGCTGCGCAGCTGGCGGTCCAGGTGGTGCTCGACGAACGCGCGCACGTAGGACCCGGCCGATCCGGTGCGCGCCGGGTCGTCGGCGACCGCCCGCGGCAGCGCCGCCCACTCCCCCGGCGACGGCGAGCAGCGCGAGCAGTTCCACCACCTCCGGGCCGACGGCGCGGGTGCCGGTCGGGGCGTGGTCGGGGCAGAGCGTGCCCGCCGACCTTGACCGACAGGAACGCGTGCGGGCCCGGGCGCCGGCAGATGGCGCACGCGCCGGCGAGGCACGCGGAACCCGGCCAGCGACGAGGCACGGAGCAGGAAGGCGTCGACGAAGACCGCCGGTTCGCGGCGGTGCCGGCCTCCAGGGTCTGCAGACCGGCGCGCAGCAGCAGGAACAGGCCGTTGTCGCGCTCGCCCTCCTGGGCGATCTGGTCGGTCAGCTCGCACATCGCGGCAGCTGCGGCCGACAGCCCGTGGTCGGCCCGGACGCTCGGCGTGCGGCGCGATGCAGCTCGACCTGGTTGACCGTGTCGAGGTTGCGGCCCTCGTACAGCTGCAGGTCGACGTGGCTGTACGGCTCGAGCCGACCCCCGAAGCGGCTACCGGGCCGGCGCACGCCCTTGGCGACGGCGCGGACCTTGCCCGCGCCCCTGGGTGAGCAGGTGCACGATGCGGTCGGTCTCGCCGAGCTTGTAGGTGCGCAGGACGATGCCCTGCTCGCGGTAGGTGGCCATGGGACCTGTGCTCGTCGGGGACGGACCGCGTCCTGCGCTGGCGGCGGACGGGCGCTCCCCGTCGGTGCGGGGCCGCGCGAGGTGACAGGACGCACACGGTAACGACACCGTAACGCCGTTCCCTCACGCTCCCCGGAGGGAGCCAGCGGGCTGGTGCGTGCACGGGGACAGCACGGTCGGCCCACGAGAGGAAGGGACCGACGTGGGAGCGTCACGCGTGGTACGGCCGGTGCTGGTGCTGTGCGGCGGCGGTCTGCTCGCCGCCGCTTGTTCGGGCGGGACCGAACCGGTCGCCACGGTGCTCGTGGACTACGAACACGACGAGTTCGCGACGCAGTTCATCCGCTTCTTCCCCGACGAGGTCCAGGCGCACCCCGGTGACACCATCAGCTTCGAGCAGCATTGGACCGGGGAGCCGCACACCGTCACGTTCGGCACCGCCGTCACCGAGGTGCTCGAGATCACCCGACCGCTGCTCGCGGAGTACGGCGATCGCCCCGAGCACGAGGTCCCGCCGGAGGTGCTCGAGGCGTACTTCACCGCCGAGTTCTCGCTGCCGTCCTGGTACGGCGGCGGCGAGGACGGCGAGGACGGCGAGGACGGCGAGGACGGCGACCGCGACGCTGCCGCGACCAGCGTCGCCGACGAGGCGCCCATCACCCCACCGATGCCCCAGGCGCTCGCGCAACCGTGCCTGATCACCGATGGCGACCTGCCGGAGGACACCATGGCACCCTGCGAGCACCAGGAGCTGCCTCCGTTCGAGGGCACCGAGACCTACTACAACAGCGGGATCATCCCCTACGAGGGGCCGAGCGGGAACACCTTCACCTTCACCCTGGCCGAGGACATCGCGCCGGGGACCTACGGCTTCTACTGCGCGGTGCACGGCTCGTTCCAGAGCGGGGTCGTGGAGGTGGTGCCGCCGGACCAGCCGATCCCGCCACCCGAAGAGAACGCGCGCCAGCTCCGTGAGGTGGTGACGGCCGCCATCGAGCCGTACGCACGCACCTTCGCCGGGGCGCTCCACGGGCGCTACACCTACGCGGGTGAGGCCCACGGCTGGAACTACGCGGGGCTGCTCGACGAGAGCGACGACGACGGCATCATCAACGAGTTCCTGCCCGCCGTGATCGAGGCCGGGGTGGACGAACCGGTCACGTGGCGCATGTTCGGCGGCCACACGATCAGCTTCGACGTCCCCGAGTACCTGCCCATCGTCGAGTTCGGCGAGGACGGCGCGGTGCAGACCAACGAGGCGGCGTACGCGCCGACCGGTGGCGCGCCGCCCGTGCCGGACGAACCGGACGGTGACGGAGAGGGCCCACCGGAGCCGCTGGTCATCGACGGCGGCAACTGGGACGGCGAGGGGTTCTGGTCCTCGGGGGTGGTCTACGGCGAGCCGTACCTCGACTACACCGTCCGGGTCTCACGCCCCGGGACCTACCGGTACGCCTGCCTGATCCACCCACCGATGGTCGGGACGTTGCGCGTGACGGAGTGATGGTGTCGGCACCCACCGGACAGCGGACGGCGACACCCTGGCTCGACGTCGCCTTCTGGGTCGTGTTCGCCGTCTACCTGCTCGGCTGCCTGTTCGTCATCGGCCAGGGGCTGCTGGCGGTCGCGGCGTCCGCGTCACCCGGCCTGCACGAGGTGCTGCACGTCCGCGGGCTCGGCGGTGGCGGGCTCGCACGGATCGCACTCCGGGCGGCGGATGCCGCCCACCGGGTCCCGTCCGGCCTCCAGGTCACGCTCGACAGCGTCTTCAGCACCGCTCACCTCGCCCTGGCGGCCGTGCTCCTGTGGCTCCGCCCCCGCGACTGGGGAGCGCGGCTGCTGGCGACCGCCTTCGTCGGCGCCGCCGGGGTGTTCAACCTCACCGCACAGGCGGCGTTCGAACAGTTGCCGCTGACCAGCGCCGAGACCGTCGCCCAGGCGGGAGCGCACACGATCGCCGGGCTCGCCTACGTCTACGCCCTGCTGCTGTTCCCCGACGGCCGTCCCGTCCCGCGGTGGCGGCCGAGCGCGCTCGTGGGGCTGTACCTCGTGGCCACGCTCGCCGCCGTCTACCTGTCGATCCGGGTCGAGGGAACGGCGCGACCCGCGGCGCTGTTGTTGTTCTTCGGGGTGGTCGTCCCGGCCGCGGGGACCGCAGCCCAGGGCTACCGGATCCGCCGACCGGGCGACGCCACTCGGCAGGCGCAGGCCCGCCTGCTGTTCTGGGCGCTCCTTCCGTCGGTGGTGTTCGGCGTCCTGTTCCTCGCGACACACGGGGTCACCAGCACCTCGACGGTCTTCGCCGGCCGCCATCTCCCCGAGCCGCCCGTCACGCTGTACCGCTACTTCCAACCGGCGTTCGCGCTGATCCCGCTGGCCCTCTTCGCGGGCCTGCTCCGCTACCGGCTGTGGGACATCGAGCGGTTGCTGAGCCGGACCATCGTCTACGCCACCGCGACCGGGACGCTCGGCGGCATCTACCTGCTGTTCGTCGTCGTCCTGCAGCAGGCGCTCGGTCGAGTCACGGCCACGCCGATCATCGAGAGCCGGGTCGCGGTCGCGATCACCACGCTCCTGCTCGCATCGATCTTCCGGCCCGTCCGCGACCGGATCCAGAGGTTCGTCGACCGCCGCTTCCACCGCAGCCGCTACGACGCCCAGGTCACCGTCGAACGGTTCGCTCGGCAGCTGCGCGACCAGCTCGAACCGGACCGCATCGCCGCCGAACTCGCGAGCGTGCTCGCCGAGGTGGTCGGACCGCGGCGATCGTCGCTCTGGCTGGTCGGGCCGAGGACCGGGACCAGCGAGCCTCCTGCGCGCTCGTCGGTGGGATCGAGCTAGATCAGCGGCCACGGGAAGGGGCGCCGTCCGGAGGGCTCGGCGAACACCTCCGTGGCGGCCACGACCGCGGCCCGCTGGACCAGGACCTCGAGCTCGCGCGCGGACAGCAGCCGCTCCAGCCGGCCCGACGATGCACCCCCGGCGAGCTGGTCCGCGAGCCGGGCGACGTCCGACCGCAGGCGCTGCGGCACCGGCTCGCCCGCGAAGTGCCAGCCGACGGTCCGGAGCTTGTGGTCCTCGTTGAAGCTCACGCCGTGGTCCACCAGCCGGACCTGCCCGCCGATGCGGCCCGCGCGTTCCGTGGACCCGTTCGAGCAGCACGTGACCACCCTTGCGGTCCGCGTTGTCGATGACCGCGTCGAGGACGACCATGGCACGGAGCTGGTCGAGCACCGCCTCGTCCCCGTGCTCGAGCAGGTGGAAGTAGTGGTGGCCGGGTCGTGCGGGACGTACCGCTGCAGGCTGCCGGGCCCGAACGGACCCCCCTCGACCATCACCGTCACCGGGACCAGGTCCCACCCGAGAGCAGCGGACACCTCGTAGGCGGCGACCTCCCGGTGGTGGAGGGTGCCGTCCGGGAAGTCCCAGAGCGGCGACTCGCCACGCCGCGGCTTGTGGACCGCGAGGTCGGTCGGGTCGAGGTCGTCGAGCTCCGGGTCGCGTCCGTGCTCCCGGCCGAGCTCCGCGAGCGTCCGCGGGTCGCGGTCGGTCAGGCGGACCAGCAGCGTGGCGTTCGAGGCGTCCGCGAACCGGCCGACGACCTCGAAACTCGCCGACCGCAGCCGCGCCGCGAGCTCCTCGTCGGAGGGTGGCTGACCGGGGGCGTCGGCATCGAGGTCCACCTCAGCGCGACAGCTTCCCGTGCCCGTTGGTGGACGGGCACACGTGCCCGCCGTCGGGCTCGGTCGGGCGGCCACAGAGCTGGCACCGCGGACGTCCCTCACCGACCACCTCGGCGCAGTGGGCGGCCAGCCGACGGACCTGGTCCTGGTCGGCCCAGATCCTCACCTCGAGCGGATCGTCGTCGTCCGCGCTCGTGCCCAGCTCGTCCCCGATCTGGAGCTCGGCGAACTCCAGGACGAAACGTCCACGCTCGGGGTCCAGACCGACCTGGATCGCACCGATCCGCCACCGCGCGTCGATCGGTGGCCGCAGCTCCATCGCCGAGCGGTCCCAGTCGGTCGCCGGGACGTCGTCCACGCGGGCCAGCAGCTGCGCGAGCAGCTCCCCGAGCCCGGCCACCTGGGTCTTCTCGCACGCCAGCGTCACCAGCTCGGCTGCGTCCTGCGCCTGCACGAAGAAGGTGCGATCGCCCGGGACACCGGTGTAGCCGGCGGTCACGAGGTGCGGTTCGGTCAGCTCGAGGTCGATCACGAGACGCTGCCCCCGGTGGTGGTCCGCCGCCCGGTGCGGTGCGGGCGCTTCCGGGTCGGCGACCCGCTCCCCGTCAGCGGCCCCGTGTCGTTGATCCGCGACACCACCGGTGCAGCACCATCGGCGAGGTGCACCACGCTCACGCTGGCGGGAGCGACGTGCAGGCGCTGGAAGGTGTCGAGCGGCATGCCGAGCAGGTGGGCGAGCACCGCCTTGATGACGTCGGCGTGGCTGACGACCACGATGGTGTCGTCGGCGTGGTCGGTGGCCAACCCCTCGAGCGCGTCGACGGCGCGCTGCTGGGCGCCGCGGATCGACTCGCCACCGGGGAAGGTGACCCGCGAGGGCGTGGTCTGGATCACCTTCCAGAGCTTCTCGCGGCGCAGCTCCTTCAGCGGGCGGTCGGTCCAGTCCCCGTAGTCGACCTCGCCGACGGCGCGGCGCGTCCGGACCCGCAGGCCGTGGACCTTGGCGACGTGCTTCGCGGTCTCCTGGGTGCGTTCGAGCGGCGAGGCGTAGACCGCGGCGATCGGCAGCGTCGCGAGACGCTCGGCGGTCGCCCGGGCCTGAGCGATCCCCGCGTCGTCGAGGTGCACGCCGGGCGTCCAACCACCGAGTCGGTGGCCGGTCGCGGGGGTCGTCGCGTGCCGGACGAGCACGATGGTCGTCACGAGCAGCTCCTCATCCGGGGTCGGACGCTAGCGAGTGGCGGCGCCGACGTGGTGCTCCAACCAGCCGCAGATCGGCGCGCCAGCCTGCCAGGTGCTCACGACCCGGTCGTAGGCCTCCGGCGAGTGGATCCACGGCTCGATCGGCCAGCTCCGTGACAGCCGTCGATGCGTGCAGGCCGTCGGCGCTCACTGGCGAGACCTCGGTTCGGGCGGAACACCTTGCCGCGTCCCCGAACCCGTCCGGGCTGCGCGGTCGGCAGCTCCTCCATCGGTAGCCGGACGCACGTTCGTAGGTGGCGCGGTGCTCGTCGAACCACGCTCGGTCGTTGTTGCCCTCGCGCTGGAGCTCGGCGTAGAAGCGAACGCCCCCGGCGGGAAGCCGCCGAACGTCCCGATACGTAGCGCCACGGCGGACCTCTCCTCGTCGGCCGCGGAGCGTACGGGCCGAGGTTGGCCGTCCGTCCCTACACGCTGTCGAGCCGGACTGGACCACCCGGTCGAGCGGCGGTGGGTCGGCGGTGGCGGTGACGCGCCCGACCCTCCACGGTGGACGACGCACGCCCGGACCGGTCAGGCGTGCCACCGACCTCGAGGAGCGAGACGTGCGAGCACTGACCTGGCAGGGGACCAAGGACGTCACCGTCGAGGAGGTGCCCGACCCGACGATCCAGGAACCCACCGACGCGATCGTGCGCATCACGTCGACCGCGATCTGCGGCTCCGATCTGCACCTGTACAACGTCCTGAAGCCGTTCCTCGCGGCGGGAGACGTCCTCGGCCACGAACCCATGGGCATCGTCGAGGCCGTCGGGAGCGCGGTGACCCACATCGCCCCGGGCGACCGCGTCGTCGTCCCCTTCAACGTGTCCTGCGGTCACTGCTTCATGTGCGACCGCCAGCTGTACTCCCAGTGTGAGACGACCCAGAACACCGACACCGGCACGGGGGCGTCGCTGCTCGGCTACACCGCGCTGTACGGCCAGGTGCCGGGCGGGCAGGCCGAGTACCTGCGGGTCCCGCACGCCGACTTCGGCCCCATCGAGGTCCCCGAGGGCCCGGCCGACGACCGCTTCCTCTACCTCTCCGACATCCTGCCGACGGCGTGGCAGGCGGTGAAGTACGCCGATACCGAACCCGGCGGCACGCTGGCCGTGCTCGGGGTCGGCCCGGTCGGACAGTTCTGCGTCCGCTCCGCACGCGCGCTCGGGGTCGAGAACATCATCGCCGTCGACCTGGTCGACGAGCGCCTCGCCCTCGCGGCCAAGCACGGCGCGACCACGATCGACCTGCGTGACGTGGACAGCGTCGGTGACGCGATCCGCGACCTCACCGACGGTCGTGGCGCCGACTCGGTCGTCGACGCCGTCGGGATGGAGGCGCACGGAAACGCCGTCGCCGAGTTCACCCAGAAGATGGCCACCCGCATGCCGGACTTCATCGCGAAGCCGATGATGGAGAACGCGGGCGTCGATCGGCTCGACGCGCTCTACACCGCCATCGACGCCTGCCGTCGCGGTGGGACCGTGTCGCTGTCGGGCGTGTACGGCGGTGCTGCGGACCCGATGCCCCTGCTGACGATGTTCGACAAGCAGCTGCAGTTCCGCATGGGGCAGTGCAACGTCAAGAAGTGGATCGACGAGCTCATGCCCTACGTCACCGACGACGCCGATCCGCTCGGCACCGAGGACCTCGCCACCCACCGCGTCCCGCTCGAGGACGCGCCCGCGATGTACGACACCTTCATGAACAAGGAGGACGGCTGCATCAAGGTCGTCATCGAACCGAACGGCTGACGGTCCGGAGGCGGGCCGAGGCGGCGATCACCGGCCCTCGCGGCCGACCCTCCCGCGGCGCCGGGTGCAGTTCGCACGCGTGGGTGCATCGAGCCCGAACGAGTGCGGTTCGCCCGGCTGACCGGGGCAGCTGCACCCAGCCGGGGCCGCTGCACCGGTCAGAGGTCGCGGGCGAGCTCGTGCTCGGTGACGTGCTGCTTCGGCGGTGGCATCGTCGAGGTGCGCCCGGTGGGCGTGAACCCGTGGCGCGCGTACAGGTGTTGCGCCCAGAGGTTGTGGTCGCCGACCTCGAGCAGCACCCGGCGGAACCCCCGTTCCCGGGCCAGGTCGACGGCGGCCACCAGCAGGGCGTCGCCGACGCCGTGCCCGCGGCCCGCCGGCGCGACCCAGACGCCGCGACGTCCGCGGTCGCCTCGACCCCGTCCTCGCGCCAGACACCCACGGCGGCCATCGCGACGGGTTCACCACCGAGCCGGGCGATCAGCGTCGTCCGATCGGCGATCCTGGAGCCGACGCTGCCAGGCCGCCTCGTCCAGCGCCGCCTCACCGTCGAGGGTGGCGCAGAACGCATCGGGGGCGTCGCGAAGCGCCGCGAGGCGCAGGTCGCGGACCAGCGCCCAGTCGCTCGATCCTGCGGCCTCGACGCGGACGTCCATCGCGGTCAGTACGCCCGGGCGAACACCACGCGGGTGCCGTAGGCGGACGGCTGACCGCACCGGATGCACGAGCCCTCCTCCGGCGCACCGTCGACGGGGATGCAGCGCGGCGTCGCGGCCGACTCGGCCTTGATGTCGTCCTCGCAGCTCTCGGCGCCGCAGTGCAGCGCGTCCGCGAACCCGGTGGACACCTGCGCCACGAACGCGTCCCAGTCGTCGACCGACGACCGGTTGTCGGCGAGGAACCGCTCGGCCCGAGCGAGCAGCTGGTCGTGGTAGGCATCCAGCCGCGCCGGCACCGACGACACGAACTCGTCGAACGACAGCGTGTCCTTGACGGCCCGGCCCCTCTCGTCGACCTCCCCGACCCGCTGGGCGACCAGCACGTGACCGGCCTCGAGGTCGCGGGGACCGAGCTCGACGCGCAGCGGGACGCCCTTCAGCTCCCAGTCGTTGAACTTGAACCCCGGCGAGGCGTCCCGGTCGTCGACGTGTGCCCGGACCCCGGCCGCCTTCAGCTGGGCGGCCAGCTCGTGGGCCTTCGCTCGGGGCGCATCGCCCTGGTCGCCACGACCGATCGGGACGATGACGACCTGGATCGGCGCGAGCCGCGGCGGCAGCACGAGGCCCTGGTCGTCTCCGTGCGCGAGGATGACCGCCCCGATCATGCGCGTCGACATACCCCACGAGGTGGTGTGGCACAGCTGCAGCTCGTTGTTGACGTCCTGGTAGGTCATGTCGAACGCGCGCGCGAAGTTCGTGCCGAGGTAGTGCGAGGTGCCCGACTGCAGCGCCTTGCCGTCGCGCATCATCCCCTCGATGGAGTAGGTGCGGACCGCGCCGGCGAACCGCTCCCCCGGCGTCTTCTCGCCCTCGACCATCGGGATGGCGGCCACGTTGCGCGCGAACTCCGCGTACACGTCGAACATCCGGAGGGTCTCCTCCATCGCCTCGGTCTCGTCGGCGTGGGCGGTGTGGCCCTCCTGCCACAGGAACTCGGTCGTGCGCAGGAAGATGCGTGGCCGGAGCTCCCAGCGGACGACGTTCGCCCACTGGTTGATGAGGATCGGCAGGTCGCGGTAGCTCGAGATCCACTTGGCGTACATCTCGCCGATGATGGTCTCGGAGGTCGGCCGGACGACCAGCGGTTCCTCGAGCTCCTTGCCCCCCGCGTGGGTGACCACGGCGAGCTCGGGAGAGAACCCTTCGACGTGTTCGGCCTCACGCTCGAGGTAGGACATCGGGATGAACAGCGGGAAGGAGGCGTTCACGTGCCCGGTGTCCTTGAACCGCTGGTCGAGCTGGCTCTGGAGCAGCTCCCAGACACCGAACCCGTAGGGCCGGATCACCATGGTGCCCTTGGCGGGACCGCGGTCGGCGAGTTCGGCCTTGAGGACGAGCTCGTTGTACCAAGCGGACACGTCCTCGCTGAGAGGGGTGACACCGAGATCCGGCTTCTTCGCCATCGGGGGGCCTCGCGCGGCTGGGGCGGGTGACGGGCACGCGAGGCTAGCTGCCGGGACCTCGCGCCCCCGCCGGTGGGAGCGCTACCGACCGCTAGCGTCGGCGCCCCCTCGAACGGAGCCGACGTGACACAGCCGGCAGGTGTGACGCCGCACCGTCCCCGCACGGTCTCGGCCGCCACGGTGCTCGGGGCCATCGGGGTGGCGAGCCTGCCGCTGTTCCTGGCCTACCCGGGCGAGCTGCCCGTCTACGCGCTGGCCATCGCCGCTCCCCTGGCCATCGCGTTGGCCGCGCAGGCGATGGACCTCGCCTGGCTCCGGACGGCAGGTCTCCTGACGGCCGTCGCGGGCGTCGTCGCACCGGCCGCGGGGTTCGGGCTGTTCCTCGTGGTCCTGGCGGTCCTCGGACCGCTCGGGGTCGTCCTGACCGTGGGGCCGGCGATCCGGGCCATCGACGCCACGGCCGGGACCGCGTTCCTCAGCGCCTGTGCGATCGTCATGGTCGGGGGGTTCGCCGGTGCGGTCTTCTCGCCGCCGATCGTGGTCGGCGTCACCGTCCTCGTGCTCGTCGGAGGAACGGCGACGACGCTGGCCCGGCTCGGCGACCACCGGGCCGTCGCGCCCGCCCCCGGCGAGGAGAGCTGACCGCCGGTCCCCTCAGCGCCGCGACGCCACCAGCCGCCGCACGCCCTCGACGAGCACCTCGTCGCGCTTGCAGGACGCGAGGCGGACCAGGGAGCGCACCGGGCCGGGCGCCGCGGTGAACGCCGCCATCGGGACCACGGCCACCCCGTGCGCAGCAGGCGCGGACCGGGCGTACACCTCCCCGTCGTCGTGACCGAGCGATGCGAGGTCGACGGTGAGGAAGTAGGTGCCTGCCGACGGCGTCACCGTCACGTTCGCCTCGCGGAGGTGGTCGAGCAACAGGTGGTGGCGCCGGGCGTTGCGGTCGGCGACCTCGGCGTAGGTCGCGTCGTCCGAGCCGAGCGCCGTGACCACCGCGTGCTGCAACGGCGTCCCGCCCGCGAAGGAGAGGTACTGCTTCACGGCCCGGATCGCCGCCGTGAGCGGTGGCGGAGCGACCGCCCACCCGATCTTCCACCCGGTGACCGAGAAGGTCTTGCCCGCCGAGGAGACCGTGACGGTCCGCTCGGCCATCCCGGGTCGCGTCGCGAGCGGGACATGCGGCGCGCCCCCGTCCCCGGAGCGCGGCGGGACCAGGAGGTGTTCGTAGACCTCGTCGGTCACGGCGACCACGTCGTGGCGCACGCACATGGCCGCGATGGCGTCGAGGTCGTCGACCGACAGCACCAGTCCCGTGGGGTTGTGAGGGGTGTTCAGCACCAGGAGACGCGTCCGTGGCGAGAACGCGGCCGCGAGGCGGTCGAGGTCCAAATGCCAGCCACGGTCCTGACCGGGAGGGTCGATCGGGACCCGCACGGCGACGGCGCCGGCCACCGCGATGATGGCCGGGTAGCTGTCGTAGACCGGGTCGAGCACGATCACCTCGTCACCGGGGTCGCACAACGCGAGGATCGCTGCCGTCACCGCCTCGGTCGCGCCGAAGGTGATGGTGACCTCGGCGTCAGGATCGACCCGTTGCGCGTGGAACCGGCGCTGGTGGTCGGCCACGGCGCGACGGAGCGCAGGGATCCCGGGGCCGGGCGCGTACTGGTGGTGACCCGCGTCGAGCGCCGCGTGCGCCGCCTCGACGACGTGCGGCGGCGGGGAGTCGTCGGGGAAGCCCTGCCCGAGGTTCGCCGCGCCGTGCGCGATGGCCGCCGCGGAGACCTCGCTGAAGATGGACGTGCGCAGCCCCTGCAACCTCGCTGCCAGGGTGACGGTCATCTGCGGCTCCCCTGACCGAACTCCTCCGGACCGGTGCCCGGCGAGACTCGTGCGGGGAGGGTGACCGTGAACCGGGCGCCTTCCCCGCGGCGGCTGTCGACCCGCACGCTGCCGCCCGCGAGTTCGACGTACCGCCGCACGATCGCGAGGCCGACACCGGTCCCACGGGCGGTGGCGGAGTCGTGGTCGGCCTGACGGAACAGCTCGAAGACGCGCTCGTGGTCGTCCGGGTCGATGCCGCTGCCCTCGTCCTCGACCCGACCGACAGCCAGCCGTCGCCGACGCGCCCCGTCAGCCGGACCGTGGTCCCGGCGGGGCTGAACTTGGCCGCGTTCGAGAGCAGGTTGCTCAGCACGTGCCGCAGCAGGCCCTGGTCGACCTCGACGGTCGACGTCGGGGGCCTGCGTGACGACCCGGTGGTCGGTCAGCAGGCGTCCGGGTTGGTCACGACGCGTTCGAACTCGGTACGCAGCGTCGCAGCGGCCGCGGGCGTGAGGTGGACCCGACCTGCCTGGAGCTGGGTGAAGTCGAGCAGACCGCTCGACGATGTCGCGCATGTCGCTGGCGTGGCGCCAGATCAGCTGCTGCGACCTCCTCGGTCTCGGCCTCGTCGAGCACCCCGGGGCCACCGGTCGAGCAGCTGGCTCGCCCCGAGGATCGCCGAGAGCGGGCGTGCGGATCTCGTGGGCCGCCACGGCGAGGAACTCGTCCTTGACCTCGTTGGCGCTGCGGAGCTCCGAGGCAGCCTCCTGCTCGCGGCGCAACGCCTCCTCGAGCGCCTCCTGGGCTGCGCTGCCGGTGGGTGACGTCCTGGAGGATGGCCGCGTAGCCGTAGGGGGTGCTGATCGTCCCGCCGCAGCATGGTGACCGTGAGCTGGCCGCGGTAGCGCGGCTGCCGTCGGGCCGCAGGTACCAGCCCTCGGACTCGCCACGTCCCGTACCGGGTCGCCTCGACGAGCGGGTCCTCGATCGGGTCGCTGGGGTCCGCGAGCGACGTGATCCGCCGGCCGACGATGTCGCTCGCGGCGCACCCGGTGACGCGTCGCGCGCCGGCGTTCCAGGTCCGCACGGCGCCGAGGACGTCGAGCAGCACGATGGCGTAGTCCTGGACGCCCTCGACCACGAGCCGCAGCCGCTCCTCGCTCATCCGGGCGCTGCGTTCGGCCTCCTCGAGCTCGTGTCGCCGCGCCTCGAGGGACACGGCCATCTCGTTGAACCCGCGAGCGAGGTCGGCGACCTCGCCCGGTCCCGGCTTCCTCGACCCGCGCGCCGAGCTCGCCCTCGCGCAGGCGCTGGACCGCGGACGCGAGCGGGCCGAGCGGTCGCAGCAGGCGCTGTGCGGTGGCGAGGACGGCCGCGACGATCGCGATGACGACGGCGAGCAGGACCCCGGCCGGCCCGCGCAGCCCCGAGGCCTGCTCCAGCAAGGCGGACTCGCGCTGCTCGACGACGACGAGCCCGTCCAGGGTGCGCGAGCGGCGCTGCGGCGATCAGGGTCGACCCTTCCGGCCCGTCCACCCGGCCGACGGGACGGTCGGTGGGCAGCTCGGCCAGCGGGTGGCGGTACCCGGAACGGACCCTGGCCTGGTCGGGGTCGGCGAGGCGTCGCCCCGTCCGACGCGACCAGCGACGCCCGCACCCCGTTGGCACGCGGTCGGGACACCTCGTCGGCCACGCGGGCGAGGTTCGCTCGGGCGATCAGCACCCCGGCGGCGGTCCCGGGCGGCGACTCGACGGGGACGCTGAGCTCGAGCACGTGGTGCGGACCCTCGCGGTCGACGCGTGCGCGTGGGCCCGAGGCGAGCAGCAGGAGATCGCACCTCCGACCGCGGCTCGATCTCGTCGACCGTGAGCAGTTCGACGGCCGACGCGGCGGCCACCGGCGACCCCTCGAGGTCGACGAGCCATCAGCTCCTCGAGCTCCTCGGTGACGCGGAGCGCGACCTGCAGCTCGACCCCGGCCTCGTCCACGTCCAGGCTCGGCCAGCTGCTCGCGGGTCGAGAGCAGGGCAGCTGGTCGAGCAGGGCACCGACCCGCCCGTCGACGACCCCTGCCGTGCGGTCGGCGGCGGCCAGGTCGACCGTGCCGGCGTTCTCGAGGATCGCGCGTCGCTCCTGAGCTCGCGCACGATGGACAGGCCGACGGCGCCGGTCAGCAGTCCCACCACGGTGGTGACGAG
Source organism: uncultured Nitriliruptoraceae bacterium (assembly GCA_963850715.1). Lineage (GTDB taxonomy): Bacteria > Actinomycetota > Nitriliruptoria > Nitriliruptorales > Nitriliruptoraceae > Nitriliruptor. Next base: position 617,063 of record CAWKMM010000005.1, read on the forward strand.
CACGAGGCTCCGGACGATCGTCGGACGGCTCCTCACCGGACCTCGTCCGCCTGACGCAGCGATGCGTCGTCGAGCGTCCGGGAGGCCGAGGTCGGCGATGCGGCCGCGTGTCGAGGATGATGCGGAAGCGGCGGGGGTCCTCGACCGGGACGAGCGACGACCTCGTCACCCGCGAGCAGGCGAGCGACCTGGCGCGGCCACCTGGCGGCGGACCTGCCCCCGTCCGGTTCGAGGACCGCAACTGCGAACGTCGCCCGCGCGTTGTTGGCGATGACCGGCAGACCCGTCGCGTCGAGCGCGCGACTCGAGGTCGTCGAGCGCCGCGATGACGGCGTTCGACGCACCGAGCAGGACCGCGTCGACGTCGGCTGCCACGAGCGTCGGCGACGGCGTCGGGGATCTCGCTCCGGTCCGCGAAGCTCGGCCTCGACCACCTCGATCTCCAGCTCGTCGGCCGCGGCCTCGGACCCGGCGGCGCGGTCCGATGGCGGCCGGGTCGTCGGTCGGGAACGAGGTACCCGACCCGGTCGAGCTCGCCACCGGTGACCCGGGCGGCGAGGTCGAGGGTGCGGTCGGCGGGGGTCGCGAAGGTGATGCCCGTGATGCTGCCCTCCGGCGCGTCACGGTCGTCCACGAGCCCGGAGGCGACAGGGTCGTTCACCACGCTCACGGTGGGGACGTCGGGGAACCGCTCGGCCGCCAGCAGGGTGTACGGCGTCGAGTAGGCCACGATCACCGCCGGTTCCCGGTCGAGCTCGTCGAACGCGGCGATCACCGCGGCCTCGTCGGCGTACACCACGTCCGAGCTCGACGGCTGCAGCACCAGATCGCGACCCGGGACCAGCCGCTGGGCGCGGAGCTCGTTGACGAACGGGTCGCCGTCCGGGTCCGCCACGGACCGGAGCACGAGCACCAGCGGGGTCTGCTCGGCGGTCTCCGGGGCGCTCGGCGCGCAGCCGACGGCGGCGACCAGCACCAGCCCCGTCGCCACCCCTCGAGCCACGACACCGCGCACCATCAGCTCCTCGACGGGCGGGACTCTAGGCCGAGCTGGCGGCCCCTGGGGCCCGCGTCGCAGCCCTCACGCGGCGATCTCGACACCACCCCAGGCCGCCAGGTGACCAGGATGTGCGCGGCCTTCTCCTTCGGGTCGAGGTAGGTCCACGCCACCGTGCCGTTCCACGATGCCCGTACCACCGCCCCCACGTCCGTCCGTTCCGCCGAAGGTACGGCGCACCCGCGTGCGCCGTCGCCGGTGGAGTGCGCTCCCCCGTCAGCGCACGGAGACGATCCTCAGCCGAGCCGGGCCCGAAGCTCCTCGGCGTACCCACCGGGCAGCGCGCCCGCCACCGCCGCCAGCACCACCTCGTCGTCGCTCTCGGGCCAGCGGTCGTGCTCGACGATGAGCGCGACCAGCTCGCGCGCCACCTGCACCGGCGGGCACGCCGTGGAGCCCGAGGCCGCGGCGGGTGCGGTGGGCCAGCGTCGCGCTGTGGACGCGGCCGTCGCCGAGCAGCACCGTGAACCGCTCCGGGTCGGCGGTCGCGAGCACCTCGACGTGGGTCGGCGCGGTCACGTGGCGAGCTCGACGACGGACGTCGACGGCCGGCACGGCAGCGAGCCGCTCGCCGCCCTCGATCCGGACACCGACACGGTCGTCGGCCGGGGCGAGGGGGCACGACCAGCTGGCGTCGTGGACGCAGCTCGGGTGGTAGGCGAAGTTCAGGTCGATCTCGAGCTGGCCGTCGCTGCCGCCGAGGTCGGCGGACTTGACCGTGTCGAGCAGGTAGCGGCCGCCGCCGTAGGTGGTGTCGCCGTTGGTCGCGTCTCGGAGCGGCACGAACAGCCCGTCGCCGTAGGCGTCGATCCAGAACACCGACACGGGGTGGGCGACGTCACCGAGCGGCAGGGCGATGGTGCCGACGCGGCGCGCCGGCGTGACCCCCTCCGAGCTGTGGGCGATCGCGAGGGTGACGCGGTTCGGCGTCGTGCACCTCGAGCGGACCGAGCCGGAGGTCGGGGTCGTAGGGGAAGACCGGGAGGCCCGTGAACGCTGCCCGCGTGGCGACGGGCAGCGGCGAGGACGGGTGGCTGGCGAACAGCTCGTCGCGCTCGTCGCGCCACCAGCGCCAGGTGGTCTCCGACGGGCCGCGGCGGCGCACCTCGGCGTAGATGTCGGCCACGCGACGACGCCAGTCGAGCAGGTCGAGGTCCTCGCGCACCGGCGTCCCCCGCATCAGTAACCGAGCCGCCCGAGCTGCTTGGGGTCGCGCTGCCACTCCTTGGCGACACGGACATGGGTGGTGAGGAACACCTTCGTCCCGAACAGGACCTCGAGCTCCTGCCGTGCCGCCGTGGCCGCCGCCTTCAGCGTCGCTCCGCCCTTGCCGATCACGATGCCCTTCTGGGAGTCGCGTTCGACGTGGATGACGGCGTCGATCTCGAGCAGGTCGTCGCGGCCCTCGGCGGGGCGGACCTCGTCGACGGTGACGGCGATGGAGTGCGGCAGCTCCTCGCGGGTCCGGACGATCAGCTGCTCGCGGACGATCTCGGCGGCGAGCTGGCGCTCCGGCTGGTCGCTGGCCCGGTCGGCTGGCGAGCAGCCGCGGACCCTCGGGGAGGTGGGAGACCAGGACGTCGGCGAGGTGGTCGACGTTGTCGCCGGTGACCGCGGACACGGGCACGATCTCGGCGAACGTGTGGCCGTCCCCGAGCAGGGTCGACAGCTGCTCGAGCGCGGGCAGGAGCCCGCGCCTTGTCGCCGAGCCGGTCGATCTTGTTGGCGACGGCCACGATCGGGGTGCCGACACCGGCGAGCTCGCGGGCGAGGAACCGGTCGCCGCTGCCGATGCCGTCCGCCACGTCGACCAGCAGCACGATCAGGTCGACCCCGGCCCACGTGTCGCGGACCAGGTCGTTGAGCCGCTTGGTCAGCAGCGTGCGTGGCTTGGCGAGGCCCGGGGTGTCGAGGAACACCAGCTGGGCGTCATCGCGCGTGAGGACGCCACGGATGGCGTTGCGTGTCGTCCCGGGGGTGTCGGTGACGATGGCGACCTTCTCGCCGACGAGCCGGTTGAGCAGCGTGGACTTGCCGACGTTCGGGCGACCGCAGATGGCGACGAGGCCCGACCGGTGCCCGTCCGGCGTCGGGTCGCGGAGCCCCGCCAGCATCGCCTCGACGTCGAGCTCGCGCTCGCGCATCAGCGCTGCCCCTGTGCGAGGCGCTTCGGTCCGAACCCGTGCGGCAACAGATCGGTGATGTGGGCGATCAGCGGGCGTCCGCCGTCCCCCGACGCGTAGACGGTCGCGTCCTGCCCGAACTCGAAGATCGTCTGCCGGCAGGCGCCGCAGGGGGTGCACGGGATCCTCGCCGTCGCCGACGACGGCGACGGCCACGATCGGGCTGCGGACCCCGGCGGTCGCCATCGTCGCGATGGCGCTCTGTTCGGCGCAGGTGGTCATCCGGTAGGACGCGTTCTCGACGTTGACGCCCTCGAACCGGTGCCCGTCGGCGGTCACGATCACCGCGCCGACCCGGAAGTGCGAGTACGGCGCGTAGGCGCGCTCGCGGACGGCACGCGCGGCGCGCAGCAGCTGCGGCCTCGTCGAGCGGGCTTGACCTCGGTCGGCGGCAGGTCGGGCTTCACGGCGCGCTCCCGGTCGGGCGGGTCGGCCAGCCTACGCCCGTCAGCTGCGGAACGTGCTCGCGTAGGCGGTCAGACCCGTCAGGTACTGCGAGCGTTGGAAGGCCGGTCGATCCGCGACGCGTTCCTGGCTGAGTTTCCCCCTGGCATCGCCGACGCTGGTGTACCCGCGGTCCTGCAGCCAGGTCGACAGGTCGGCGGCGACCACACCGATCCGGCCCGGTCCGTGTTCGAGCAACGCGGAGGTGAGCATGACCACGTCGGCGCCCACGAGCACGAGCTCCGCGGCGTCCCGTCCGCCCCGGACACCCCCGCTGGCGCCCAGGGACGCGTCGACCTGGCCCCGCAGGATCGCGGTCCAGCGCAGCGGTTCCGCGCGCTCCATCGGGTGGGACAGGCCGAAGGCCGACCGGACCGCGAGCGTGGTCGGGTCGACCTCGAGGTGCGGCGCTCGGCCGAAGAGCACGAGCCCGGCGGCTCCGGCGTCGACCAGACGGCGCGCGAAGCTCGGTAGCGCGGACCATGCCGGCGCGAGCTTGACCGCCACCGGCAGCCCCGACAGCCCGCGCGACCGACTCGACGACCTCCAGGGCGTCGCCCTCGACTTCGCGGCCGGAGGTCGCCGCCTCCGCCACCACGCGCAGGATGTTCACCTCGACCGCGTCGGCCCCCGCGTCGGCGACGGCCTGCGAGAACCGGAGCCACCCACCCGGCGTCGTCCCGTTGAGGCTCGCGATGACCGGGACCGCCACGGTGCGCTTCGCCGCACGGACGAGCTCGAGGTAGCGGACCGCTCCGGTGTTGTACCCATCGAGCCGCGGCCGGTAGCCGGTCGGCGCCTCGGCGTGGACGCCGTGGCCCTCCCGCCCGAGGTGCTCGATCTGCCCGAGCTCGTGCTCGACCTGCTCCTCGAACAGGCTCGGCAGGACGACCGCGCCCACACCGGCTGCGTCGAGCGCCCGCAGGGCCGACAGGTCCGCGGTCATCGGGCTCGAGGAGGCGACCAGCGGGCTGCGGAGCTCGAGGCCGAGGTAGGAGGTCGCCAGCGACGGCGCGGCCGCGGCCGCGTCGCCGACCGGCACCGCTCGGCCGGGACCGGACAGCAGCTCGCTCCACGCCTCCGCATCGAGGTCCCACGGGGCGTCGCCCGGCGCGGCCGGGGGTGTCATCGGGTCGTCGGGCGTCGTCACGGTGCGAGCTCCTCGTCGGTCGGTGCCACCTCGGGATCGGGGACGGGCAGGCCGAGATGACGTTCGACGCCGGCCAGCTGTTCGTAGTAGCGCCACCGCTCGGTCGACGTCGGCCTGTGCGAGGGTCGCCAGGGACCCGGCGCGTTCCGGGTCGGTCGCGGCGAGCACCGCGTACCGGGCCTCGGTGCTGAGCAGATCGCTCAGCGGCAGGCTCGGCGCCTTGGAGTCCAGGCGGAAGGGACGGTCACCCTGCTCATCGGGGTGGTAGCGGAACAGGGGCCAGTACCCGGTCTTGACCGCAAGGTCCATGCGCCGCATCGAGTGCCGCATGTCGACGCCGTGGGCGATGCAGGTCGAGTAGGCCAGCAGCAGGGACGGACCGGGCCACGCCTCGGCCTCGCGGAACGCCCGCAGCGTCTGCATCTCGTCGGCGCCGAGCGCGATCTTGGCCACGTACACGTGCCCGTACTGGACCGCCAGCATGGCGAGGTCCTTCTTGGGCGTGGACTTCCCGGAGGTGGCGAACTTCGCGACCGCGCCGCGCGGGGTCGCCTTCGAGGCCTGCCCGCCGGTGTTCGAGTACACCTCGGTGTCGAGCACGAGGACGTTGACGTCCTCACCCGATGCCAGGACGTGGTCGAGCCCGCCGAAGCCGATGTCGTAGGCCCACCCGTCGCCGCCGACGATCCACACGTCCCGGCGCACCAGCGACCCCGCGACGGTGCCGAGGTGGCGGGCGAGGGCCGCGTCGTCCCCGTCGACGTCGCGCAGTCGCCGCCGGAGCGCCTCGACGGCGGACCGCTGCGCAGCGATGCCGACCTCGTCCGACGCGTCGGCGCCCGCCAGCAGCTCGGTGACCAGCTGGTCTCCGATGCGCGGAGCGAGCCGGGTCAGCAGCGAGGTGGCGAGGTGGCGCTGCTGGTCGAGCCCGAGCCGGATGCCGAGCCCGAACTCGGCGTTGTCCTCGAAGAGGGAGTTGGACCACGCGGGGCCCCGTCCGTCGGCGTTCGTCCCCCACGGCGTCGTGGGCAGGTTGCCGCCGTAGATCGACGAGCACCCCGTGGCGTTGGCGATCACCGACCGGTCGCCGAACAGCTGGCTGAGCAGCTTCAGGTACGGCGTCTCGCCGCAGCCGGCGCAGGCGCCGGAGAACTCGAACAGCGGCTGGAGGGTCTGGCTGTGTTTGACGGTGTCGTGCCGGACGGAGGTGCGGTCCGGGTACGGGATGGTCTCGAAGGTGCGGAAGCGCTCCCGTTCGCGTGTCGCGCACGGACGCGCCGGTGTCGAGGAGGTCGAGCGCCGGCGTCATGTCGATCGCCTTGTGGCCGGGCTCGGTCCGGCTGATCACGGGGCAGCTCTCGACGCAGACCCCGCAGCCGGTGCAGTCGTCCGGTGCGACCTGCACGGTGAGCAGGTGACCGGTCAGGTCGCGGTCCTTGAACGTCTTGGACAGGAAGCTGTCGGGGGCGTCGGCGACCGCGGCCGGTTCGAACACCTTGATCTGGATGGCGGCGTGCGGGCAGACGATCGCGCACTTGCCGCAGTCGATGCACAGCGACGGGTCCCAGGTCGGCAACTCCTCGGCGAGCGTGCGCTTCTCCCACCGGGCGGTGCCGGTCGGGAAGGTGCCGTCGACGGGGAGGGCCGACACCGGCAGCAGATCGCCCTCGCCGGCCACGATCCGGGCGGTGATGCGGCTGACGAAGTCGGACGGCGGCTCCACCGCGCCGCGCAGCCCGACGGCCCGTTCCAGCACGTCCGGCCGGGCGACCGTCGCGGTGACGGCGTCGGGGACCACGACCTCCCGCAGCTCGGCGAGCGCCAGGTCGATCACGGCGAGGTTGCGGTCGACGACACGGGCGCCGAGTTCGGCGTAGGTCGTCCGGACGGCGTCGGCGATCGCCTCCCGCGCCTCGTCGGCGGCGAGCAGGTCGGTGACGGCGAAGAACGCGACCTGCATGACGATGTTGATCCGGCCAGCGAGACCAGCCTCGCGCGCCAGGCGGTAGGCGTCGACGGTGAACAGCCGCGCCCGGCGATCGATGAGGGTGCGCTGCACGTCGGCGGGCAGCAGGTCGAAGACCTGGTCGGCGCCGAACGGCGCGTTCAGCAGGACCGTCCCGCCCTCGCGCAGGGTCGCGAGCACCTCGACCCGTTCGAGCAGCCCGAACTGGTGGCAGGCCACCACGTCCGCCGCGTCGATGAGGTACGGCGCCTCGACCGGCGCTCCGGAGATCCGCAGGTGCGACACGGTCTGCGCACCGGACTTCTTCGAGTCGTAGACGAAGTAGGCCTGGACGTGGCGGTCGGTCCGGGTCTGGCACGATCTTGGCGGTGTTCTTGTTCGCGCCGACCGTGCCATCCGAACCGAGACCGATGAAGACCGCGTCGAGGTCGTCCGGTCACGCCGCGGGAGCCGCGTAGCTCGGGTCGACGTCCAGGGAGAGGTGGGTGACGTCGTCGGTGATGCCGACGGTGAACCGCCGACGGGGTCGGTCCCGGCGCAGCTCGGCGAGCACCGCCGCGACCATCGCCGGGGTGAACTCCTTGCTGGACAGCCCGTAGCGACCACCGACCACGTCCGGCAGGCTCGGCCGTACGCCGGTCAGCGCCGCCTCGGCGAGCGCGCTCACGATCTCCTCGTACAGCGGCTCGCCGACGGCGCCGGGTTCCTTGGTGCGGTCGAGCACGGCCACGCGTTCGACGGTCGTCGGCAGCGCCGCCAGGAAGGCCTCGACGGGGAACGGCCGGAACAGGCGGACGGTCACGACCCCCACGCGCTCCCCCGCGGCGGCTGCCCGTTCCACGACGCGTCGTGCCGTCACCGCCCCCGAGCCCATCGAGCACGAGCACCCGTGTCGGCGTCCTCGGCCCCGTGGTAGTCGACCAGGCCGTACCGGCGGCCGGTGCGTTCCTCGAGCCGGTCCATCGCCGCCTGCACGGCGGCGGGGACGGCGGCGTGGTGGACGTTGCAGGCCTCCCGGGCCTGGAAGAACACGTCCGGGTTCTGGGCCGTGCCGCGGAGCACCGGCCGGTCGGGGTCGAGCGCTCGGAGCCGGTGGGCGAGCACGTCGGCCTCGTCGACCAACGCGCGCAGGTCCTCGTCCGCGAGCAGCTCCACCTCGTTCAGCTCGTGCGACGTGCGGAAGCCGTCGAAGAAGTGCAGGACCGGCAGCCGGGTCGCGAGGGTGGCCCCGTGGGCGACGGCGGCCAGGTCGTGCGCCTCCTGGGGGGAGGCGGAGGCGAACATCGTCCACCCGGTGGTCCGGGCGGCCATCACGTCGGAGTGGTCGCCGAAGATCGACAGCGCGTGCGTGGCCAGCGTCCGAGCGGCGACGTGGATCACCGCCGGGGTGAGCTCACCGGCGATCTTGAACATGTCGGGCAGCATCAGCAGCAGGCCCTGCGACGCGGTGAAGGTCGTGGCGAGCGACCCCGCCTGGAGCGCTCCGTGGAGCGCACCGGCGGCGCCGCCCTCGGACTGCATCTGCACCACCCGCGGCGTGGTGCCCCAGAGGTTGGCGCGCCCCTCGGTCGCCCACGCGTCGCAGTGCTCGCCCATCGGTGACGACGGCGTGATCGGGTAGAGCGAGATGGTCTCGGACAGGGCGTAGGCGACGCGGGCGGCCGCCTCGTTGCCGTCGATGCAGACACGGGTGGACATCGGCTCGGGCCTCCGGTCGCGCGGTGTCGCGTGCCGCACGGTCGGCCGTGCGGGACACCTGCAGCGCTGCTCCGGACGCTACGAGGGCACACCTCGCGGGGGAGCCCGCCGACGGTCACCCATGCGCCGGGCCGATGGGCCCCACCGCGACGGGACCGAACGGAGTCAGCTCGCGCCGGCCTCGGCAACCGGGTCGCGGTGGCGCGGACGAAGCGACCGGCACCGCGACACCACGACGGTGCTCGCTACCGCAGGATCGTGTCGCGGGAGCAGCTCGATGTCGCGCCCACCGCTCACCGGTGACGACCTGGCGCGACATCGACGACCTGGCGCGACCCCTCGTGCCGGTGGCTACGAGCCGCCCGTGATGACGGAGTCAGCTCGCGTCGGCCTCGGCCTCGGCCGCCATCGTCGTCCGGACCAGCACCTTCGAGACCCGCCGACCCTGGAGGCGTTCGACGGTCAGCTGGACACCATCGAGCTCGATGCGCTCGCCCTCGGAGCGGGACGCGTCCGAGCGTGCCGAAGACGAGGCCGCCGACGGTGTCCCACCCCTCCTCGGGCAGGTCGCTGCGCCAGCAGCTCGTTGAGGTCGTCGACCCCGAGGCGGGCGTCCACGCGCCACCCGTCGTCGTCGAGGAGGCTCGACCAGCGGATCCTCGTGGTCGTGCTCGTCGACGATCTCGCCGACGATCTCCTCGAGGATGTCCTCGATGGTGACGAGCCCGACCATGTCGCCGTACTCGTCGACCACCATGGCGAGGTGGACGGTGGCCTCCTGCAGCTCGCGCAGCAGCTCGTCGCAGCGCTTGGTCTCGGGCACGAACGCGGGGCTCGCGGACGAGGTCGGCCCACCGCTGGCGCCGGTCGGCCGCGACCCGGCGCAGCAGGTCCTTGGCGTAGACGACCCCGACGATCGGTGTCGGGGTCGTCGGCGTCCTGGACGGGGATGCGGGAGACGCCGTGCTCGACGACGACGCGCCACCACCTCGTCGAAGCGTCGCGTCCTCGCGCACGGTGACCATGTCGGGCCGCGGGACCATGACCTCGCGCACGCGCGTGTCGGCGAGCTCGAGGATGGAGCGGATCATCGCCCGCTCCTCGGGCTCGAGCTCCTCGTCCTGCTCGTCCTCGTCGGAGGTCGACGTCGTCCTCGAGCTCGCCGTCGGTCGCGTACGGCCCCGACGACCCCCTCGCGCCGCGGCACCAGCGCACGGCCGAGCCCGACCGACACCCGGCTGAACGGGTCGAGCGCGCGGACCAGCGAGCCGACCGCGAGGGCGCGAGCCGACCGCCGGCGGTCTCGAGCGACCGCAGCGCGAGCGTCCGCGGGGCGACCTCGCCGACGACGATCGCGAGGAAGCGCGACGAGCGACGACGACGCCGATGACGCCGGGCGTCCTCACCGAGCCGCTCCCAGCCGAGGACGCCAGCGACGGCGACCAGCGCGGCCCGGACGCACCGAGTGCTCGCGAGAGCAGCACGTTCAGCGCGGTCGCGCGGTGCTCGGTGAGCCACAGCAGCGCCTCCGCGCCGCTGCGCCTCCTCCTCGTGCAGCCGCATGGCCCGGACCACGTCGACCTGTCTGCACGACCGTCTCGACCGCGGCGAGGTAGGCGGTCAGGCCAGCAGCAGGACGAGCGGCGAGCAGCGCGAGGGTGGTGGGGGTCACGCGACCCGCCCGCGTACCGCGAAGCGACGCAGGCAGCTCGTCGGTCAGACCGAACATCTCGCGCTCGCTCCTCCTCGGGGTCGGCGTGGTCCATGCCGAGCAGGTGCAGGATCCCGTGGACGGTCAGCAGCCGGACCTCGTCGTCGGGGGTGCGACCGAAGCCGGCCGCCTGCTCGTGGGCGACGCGCGGGGCACAGCACGACGTCGCCGAGGATCGCGGGTGCGTCCGGCGGCGCCTCCCCCGGCTCGTCGATCGGGAAGGCGAGCACGTCGGTCGGCCCGTCCTTGCCCATGTGCTCGGCGTTCAGCGCCGGCGATGGTGTCGCGGTCGACCAGCAGCAGCGCGAGCTCCATGTCGTCGGGGACGCGCTGCTCGGCGCAGGACGTGGCGGGCGAGGGCGACGCAGGTCCTCGGCGTCGACGGCGACGTCCTGCTCGTCGGCGAGGAAGACGGCCACCTCAGCGGTCCCCGTCGCGGGCCGGCGTCGCCGGGCGGCGGCTCACGGGCCGCCTCGGCCTCGTCCTCGGCGACCTGGTGCGGCTCGTAGGCCTCGACGATGCGCTGGACGATGTGGTGGCGGACGACGTCGCCGGAGCTGGAGCTCGGCGAACGCGACGCCCTCGATGCCCTCGAGGATGTCGCCGCACGACCCGCAGCCCGGACCGCTTGCCCGACGGCAGGTCGACCTGGCTGACGTCGCCGGTCACGACCGCCTTCGAGTTGAACCCGATCCGCGTCAGGAACATCTTCATCTGCTCGGCGGTGGTGTTCTGCGCCTCGTCGAGCACGATGAACGCATCGTTGAGGGTGTTGTGCGTGACCAGCAGGTCCTCGGTGACGTACAGCGAGTCCGCCGCGGCGACGCGGATGCAGACCGCCTCCTCGACGCCGTCGGGTTCGATGCGTGGTGATGAACCGCGCGGGTCGGCCACCACCGTGCTGCGTGGTAGGCCTGGCGCTTGCGGCCGAGCCGGAACGGCTCGACCCGCCGGCCGGCAAGACGGCATGTCCGATGCACGTACGCGTCCGATCGGTCCGGCAACCGTCGCATACGCGATGCCGCCGAGCGAACGGACGAGGAAGCGCACGTCGTCGCGCAGCTGCGGCGAGTCGTCGGTACTGGATCCGCAGGTGCGCCCACGCTGTTTGACGGGGCCGCCGTCGCTGTCGAGCAGGCCCTGGACGCCGAGCCGCGCCGCCGCGTGTCGAGGTATGCTCTGGCACGAACTGCGTCGCCGGACGTCCCCACAGGCCGAGCCGTCGCAGCACCCGGTGACGGGGTTCTCGACGATGACGCCGCCGCCCGCCCTCGCCGGTTGAGGTCGTAGTCGAGGCCGCCCATCGCACGGATCACGCCGTCGAGTCGCTGCCGAGGCGACGACCAGCTCGGACTTGGTCGCAAAGGACGGGGTCGTCGAGCCGGTGAGGCAGCCGTCGCCGAGCAGGAGCCGAGCGCGTATGGGTCCATCGGGACCTCGCGCGCGGCGAACTCGACCGGTCCGCTCAAGGCAGCGGCAGCTCGTAGCGGTGGTGGTGCGCGGCCCGGAGTCGCCCGACCATCTCGCGGGTCTCGAGCACCGCGCGGCTTCCCGCGTCGGCGGTCGTCGACGCGGTGGTGACCGCCCACAGGTGATCAGCGGTGCACCGCGTCGACGCGCCGTCCTGCGCGGAGACCGGAAGATGTCCTTCTCGCCCTGCGGGAACGTGCCGAGCACCTCGGTGGGACGACCGTCGGAGCCGATGACCTCGTCGCCGGGGACGAGGTCGCCGATGGGTCGCCAGCCCGAGGGCGTCAGCACGGGTTCGGTGACCGGTTGCGCCCGGCCACGCATGTACGCCAGGGGGGCGACCTCGATGGTGCCGCGGTCGACGTGGGCGGTCGAGCTCCTCGGCCTCCATCATGTCGTGGAGGGCGTCCCACAGCGGCTTGAGGTACGGGTCGATCTTCTCGTGCAGGGTGCCGGGCAGGAACCCGAGCCGCTCCCCCGCCTCGACGGCCGGGCGGGTCAGGATCAGGCGGTTGACCTGCTTGGCCCGCAGCGCCTGCACGGCCGCGCCCATCGCGAGGTAGGTCTTGCCGGTCCCGGCCGGACCGATCCCGAAGGTGACGGTGTTGGCCTTGATGCGCGTCGAGGTAGCGCTTCTGGCCCAGGGTCTTGGGCCGGATGGTGCGCCCGCGGTGGGTGATCAGCGCCTCGGAGAGCACCTCGGAAGGACGTTCGCCCTCGTCGGCCGGATCATGCGGATGGTCTGGCGGACCAGTGCCCTGTCGAGCATCTGCCCGCGCCCGAGCAGCAGCACCAGTTCCTCGAACAGGCGGGCGACGCGGGCGGTCTCGTCGGCGTCGGCGGCCGCGATCGCGATCTCGTTGCCGCGCACGTGGACGTCGGCGGCGAAGGCGTTCTCGACCAGCGAGCAGTTCGTCGTTGGTCCCGAGCAGCGACACCATCGAGTGCTCACCGGGGACGAGGACCTTGACGCCGGCGGCGGCGGGTGGCCGGACGCGGGCTGCGGCGTCGGCGGCGGTGGCGGTTGTCACGGATGGGTTCAGGCTCCGGACGGGATCGAGGGCTCCGCGCAGGGTACTGCCCGAGTGCGCGGCGGTCGGGGCCGCCCGCGTCAGCGCACGATCCCGCCGCGGCCAACCGCGCCCGCAGCGGCTCGGCGGTGGTGTCCATCACCGCGGCCAGGGTCTCGATGTCGGCGGCGCGGACGGTGAGCACCTGGCCGTTGTAGTCGCCGCGACGCGACGCGGATCGCGTCGGCGTAGCGCGCGAGCAGGGGTTCGTGCGTCGCGGTGCTGGTCGAGCGCGACGAGGTCGATGACACCCGGACTCGTCGTCGGCCCGTCGCGCCGCGTCAGGGCCGTCGGTCGGTCGGGCAGCAGTTCGGCGACCGGGCACGCGGAAGAATGCGCCGCGAGCGTGTGCAGCCGCGTGATCGACACGGCCCGTTCGCCCCGCTCGTAGGCGCCGAGCACGCGGCCTTGAGCTCGCCGTCCGACTGCGCGCTCGACGTCGTGCAGCGACAGATCCTGCTGCTGACGGACGCGTCGGAGCCGCTCGCCGAGCGCTCGCGCGCGTACGGCATCCGTCGGCGCCGTGATCGCTGCCGCCGTCACGCTCGTCGTCCCACCGCGTCCGACTCCGTGCGAACGTCGCGACCGATCGGTCGCGCGCACCGCGCCGCGAGGCGGCCATGCCGGGGGCGAGCCACGGACTAGCTCGGGGATCAGTCCCAACGGCCGCGTGACGGCACGCGAGCACCGCGCGACCGGCTGCGGCCGCCGCGTGCTCGGTCCGCAGCACGCTCGGCCCGAGCCCGACCACGGTGCGCGCCCCGCGCGACGAGCGCGGCCACCTCGGCGTCGCTCCAGCCACCTTCGGGACCGACGGCGAGGACGATCTCGGCCGGCGTCGCCCAGCGTCCGCGCGACCGTCGGCGCAGGGGGCGACCCGCCCGAGGTGGGCCACCAGCAGCCGCTCGGCCGTCTGCCACGACCGCGGGCAGGACGCCGCGCGCGGTGACGTCGCGGACGACGGGTCGGCAGGGCGGCGGCCTGCTCGGCCGCGGCCCGGGCGACGGCCTCGCCACCGCTCGACGACCTTGCCGGCCTCGGCCGTCGAGCGTGACTGACGCTGCGCGCCGCGGCGACCGGCACGAAGCGGTCGGCGCCGAGCTCGGTGACCTGCCGCACGACGTCGTCGAACTTGCGCCCCTTCGGCAGGGCCTGCGCGACGATCAGCGCGGGGCGCGGCGTCGGCGGACGGTGCGTCGGCGTCCGCCGTCGAGCCGCGCGCCCGCCTCGGTCAGCCGCCGCCGGGCCTCGCCACCCGACGACCGTCGGCGACGACGACAGCGCGGCACCGGGCGCCAGCCGGAGCACCGTGCGCGAGGTGGTGGCGCGACGTCGGCGTCGAGGGCGACCTCGGCGCCCGCACGCGGCGCCGGCCAGCGGTGCGTCGACGTGGAGGTAGGGCGTCGAGGCTCACGGACCGGTCAGCGGAACGCGTCGCGCAGGCGGGTGAACAGGCCCCGGCCGCGGGCGGCCAGGGGCTCGCCGCGCAGCTCGGCGAGCTGCTTCCAGCAGCTCGCGCTGTTCGGCGTCGAGGTCGGTCGGGACCTGCGACGCGGACGACGCAGCCGCAGGTCGCCGCGCCGGCCGCCGCCGTGCCCGGGCAGCCCGGCCTGCCGCACACGCAGCACCTGGCCCGACTGGGTGCCGGCCGGCACCTCGACCTCGACCACGTTGCCGTCGACGGTCGGCACGGTGACGCTGCCGCCGAGGGCGGCCTGGGTGACCGGGACCGTTGACCTCGGCGAGCAGGTCGCGGCCGTCGCGCTCGAACAACTCGTGCTCGGCGAGGCGGACCTCGACGTACAGGTCGCCCGGCGGGCGCGCCCTGGCGGCCCGCCTCGCCGGCGCCGGCGACGCGCAGGCGGTCGCCCTCGTCGACGCCGGCCGGGATGTCCACGGTGTAGGTGTGCCGCTGCGACGGTGCGTCCGTCGCCGCCGCAGCCGGTGCACGGGTCGGTCGACCGTGCGGCCGGTCCCGCGGCAGGCGGCGCAGGGCGCCGCGGTGGCGAGCTGCCCGAAGGCGGTGCGCACCACCCGCTGCACCTGGCCGGCGCCGCCGCACGGCGGCAGGCGGCCGGCGGCCGCACCGGACGCGCTGCCGACGCCGCCGCACGTCTCGCACAGCGAGGCCACCTCGACCGCGACCTCGCGCCGGACGCCGGTGGCGACCTCCTCGAGGGACAGCTCGGTCGGGACGAGCACGTCGCGGCCCGGTTGGCCGCTGCGGGCCCGCGGCCGCCGCCCGACGCCCCGCCGCCGAACGCCGAGCCGAAGAAGGCGTCGATGACGTCGCCGATGCCGCCGAAGCCGGCCGCCACCGAACCCGAACGGGTCGCCGGCGCCACGGGTGCTCGGGCGTGCCGTCGTCGCCGAACCGGTCGTAGCGGGCCCGCTTCTCGGGGTCGGCGAGCACCTGGTAGGCGTGGGTGATCTGCTTGAAGGCCTCCTCGTCACCACCCGCGTCGGGGTGGTGCTCGCGCGCGGCGCGGCGGTAGGCGTTCTTGACGTCGTCGGGCGAGGCGTCACGCGGGACGCCGAGCAGTTCGTAGAGGTCGGACACGGGATCAGGTCGGAGCGCTTCGCGCGGAGGGTTCGGACGGCGGGCGACGGCGTGCGGGGCCGGCCTCAGCCGGACAGGTCGGACGAGCGAGCGCTGCAGCTCGTCGGCGACGGCGCGGACGGTGGACAGCACGCGACGCGTAGTCCATCCGGGTCGGACCGAGCACGCCGAGCGAGCCGGCGGTGACGACGCGGTAGCGCTGCGCCACGAGCGAGGTGGAGCGCAGGTCCTCGACGGTGTTCTCGCCGCCGATGCGGACGAGCGGCGCGTCGTCGGTGGTGTCGGGCAGGAGCCGAGCGAGCGTGGCACGCTCCTCGAGCAGCTGCAGCACCCGGGAGAGCTCGTCGCGTTCGACAGATCTGGCAGTTTCAGACCGGGGCGAATGGCGGCGGCGGACCGGCCGCGAGCTACGAGATGGACGGCGAGCAATACATCGCCGTCGGCATGAGAAACAGTGTGATGGCGTTCAAGCTCGGCGGAACGATCGAGGCGAAGCCGCAGCCCGAACCGGCGCCGCGGCCGGCGCCGTCGCTGTTCAACGGGCAGATTCAGGACGCGAACCGAATCGAAGTGGTCAGCTACGTCCGCGACAGCTCGCAAGGCGGCACGCGGATGTACACGGACGAGTACGCGTTCAACGTCTACCGGGCGCGCGTCAAAGCGGGCACCACCGTCCGCTGGGTGAATAACGGAAGGCGAACCACACCATCGCGGCGGAAGACGGCTCGTGGACGACGCCGAAACTGAGCCCGCTCGAAGCCGCCGCAATCACGTTCGACAAGCCGGGCGAATACACCTACATCTGCAAGGACCACCCTGGGCGAAGGCCAGATGATCGTGACGCCGTAGTATGATTGAAAGGTTGTAGGGACACGGTGATCGTTCACATAAACCACATCTCGCAGACCAAGAGCAAGAGCGGCAAGCCGTCGCAACTCGGGGAGCTGGTCAGCCTCGTCACCGGGTCGTTGGTCAACTTCGTTGAAGACGGCGTGCTCGACGCGAGCCTCGCGCCGTCGCTCCGGATCCACCTCGACTGGATCCAGTACAGGACGAATTTCCGCGAGCCGGTGATCGTCCGGCGGACGACGACGCTCAGGGAAAGCCGGGGTCGCTGGCCGAGATCGCGATCGATCTGCGGCAGGCCGATCCCGCGCGGCTGCCGCTCCAGCTCGGGCACGCGCTGAAAAGCGTCGGCCCGACCGCGGCCGCCGACGACGGCCGCGTCTACCTGGACACTTTCGTGCCGTGGCGCGACAGCATCATCTGGCGCTTCAACAAGCTGTTCTGGCAGCGGCTCGGCGAATGGGAAGCGGCGTCGGCCGCGGGTTCGAGGCCGCGCTGCCCAGCGGGAGTCCGACGCGAACCACCCCCAGGCGATTGCCGATTCGGTGACCGAATTCTGGCGGCTGCTGAAGGAGTTCGACTCCCGCGACCAGCTGCCGGCCGAGATTGTCGCGCTCGAAATCGGCGTCGGCTCCGGCGCCCGGGCCGCGGCCTGGCTCGACGGCTTCAAGGCGCTCGACGAGCAGCGAGGGCACGGGTTACTACTCGAAGCTGCGCTTCTGGCTCGGGGACTACTCGGCGACCACGCTCGAGCGCGCGTTGGACGCGGTTGGCGCACCACGCGGACCAGGTCAGCGCGGCGCCATGGATGCGCTCAACCCGTTCAAGAGCCTGCTCGGCGCAGCGGTTCAAGGTCATGTACGTGCACCTGACCAACGTCTACGACAACCTGCCGTTCGACGAGCTCGTGCGCCGGGACGGGCGGCACTACATCGTCGAAACGCGGGCCTATCTCACCGGCGGCGGCCGATCGAGCGCCTGGCGGCGGAATTCGGCCTCGCGCGCGCCGACTTCCCGCATCGTGGAGCGCCTGCTCGAGGAGGGGCCCCGACGCCGGCGACCGGGCGCGCGCGGCGTGGCGTTCTGGCGCGGCCTGTGGGGGGCCTTCCGGCTCGAGGAGCGCCTGCGGGCGTTCGACAGCTCTCGAAGAGGATCACGTGCCGCCGGGCCTGAGCTGGTCGCACCTCGACGATCTGCTCGGCGAGGCGCCCGACGACGTCCGGTTTCACATCTCGCGCGGCGCGGCCGAGAGCTTCGCCAACACCTTGCCGCTGCTGCACCCGCGCGGGTATCTTCAGGTGCAGGATATTTTCGTCACGACATGGACGAGTATCGCCAGGCCTTCAAGGGGCCCGGCAAGCTCGACGGCTCGCTCGTGGTGTGGGTGAACGGCGCGCTGCTGCGCGCGGTCGGGGCGCGCGCGGGGTACGACGTCCATTTCGCCCCCTTCCCGTATCGGCCGGGCTCGAAGACCAACATTCTGTACACGACGCAGCGCCCGTGAGACTCTTGACTCCGGTGTACGGCTGATGTCCAGCACCTGTGAAGGCCCTTGCCATGGATCTACCGCTTCTCCCGACTGCCGTCATCGGCAGCTACTCGATGCCCGCGTGGCTGGAGCGCGCGAAGAACGACTACCTGTCGCGCCGCGCTGAGCCGCCACGATCTCGACGAAATGCACGACGCGGCGCGCAAGGCGCGCCATCAAGGATCAGGAAGTGGCGGGCGTCGACCTGATCACCGACGGCGAGCTGCAGCGCGACAACATGATCGACTATTTCGTCGAGCGCCTGCCCGGCGTGCAGGTCGATCTCGGATCGAAGCGCTTCTACTACGACTTTTACGAGAGCGTGGTGCGATCGAAGCTGGCCACCGGGTCGCTCGGCCTCGCCGACGAAGTGCGGTTCCTGCAGGCGGTTCACGGAGCACCCGGGGAAGTGGCGGTGTCGGGGCCGCATACCCTGGTGAAGCGGGTGCAGAACCGCCACTACCCGTCGGAGGAGGCGTTCGCGCTGGATTTGGCGCGGGTCGCTGAACGCCGAGCTGCGCGAGCTCGTGCGCGCGGGCGCCACCCACATCCAGATCGACGAGCCCTACTATTCCGGGCTTCCCCGAAGACCTGCCGTGGGCGATTCGGCGGTCAACGCGATGGTCGACGGTGGACGCGACCATCACCTGCACATCTGCTACGGCAACCGGTACGGCAAGCCATCGTGGGAGGGGAGCTATCGGTACCTGTTCCCGGCCATCCTCGACGCCCACGTGGATCTGGTCTCGCTCGAATTTGCCCGGCGCGGCGACGAGGACCTGCAGCTCTTCAAGGAATTCAACGCCGAGCTTCGCGCTGGGGTCTGGGTGTCGTGGACGTCAAGATTCAGGATGTCGAGTCGCCCGGCTTTCGTCGCGGATCGCATCCGGCGGGCGCTCGAGGTCGTGCCGCCCGAAAAGCTCGTGGTCAACCCGGACTGCGGCTGCCTGCATCTGCCTCGCGACATCGCGTTCAACAAGCTGGTGTGCCATGGTCGAAGGCGCGCGCATCGTGCGGAAGGACTTCGGACAATA